>NZ_JBICNA010000001.1:0-1347315 GCF_043109535.1 Serratia sp. LACPHL-BACT-2024-00286 | reverse complement strand
GCGGAACTCTCAAAAAGTGCGTGGAACTGAAGCCGGGATGCTTACACGGTCCAAAACGCAGGCGTTTTGTCGAACCCTGTCGAGGCTTCTCGCCCCTCTCGGCGGTGCACCATGCAAAAAAAAGCCTGGACGCGAATCCAGGCTTTCTCTTTGAATTTGGCGGTGAGAGAGGGGTTCGAACCCTCGATACACTTTCGCGTATACACACTTTCCAGGCGTGCTCCTTCAGCCA
This sequence comes from Serratia sp. LACPHL-BACT-2024-00286, assembly GCF_043109535.1. Taxonomy (NCBI): domain Bacteria; kingdom Pseudomonadati; phylum Pseudomonadota; class Gammaproteobacteria; order Enterobacterales; family Yersiniaceae; genus Serratia; species Serratia sp. LACPHL-BACT-2024-00286. The sequence goes on along the minus strand of NZ_JBICNA010000001.1, from coordinate 1,347,083 downwards.
CTCAGACACCTCACCGTTTTGTTGTCGAAAACGCTTTGCGCTGTCGACGGGCGCTAATGTAGGAGAATCTGATCTCAGCGTCAACCCTCTTATTTCATTCTCATGACTGTTTAGCCAAACTTGCAGCAATTTGCTGATTTACCGAACGATATTCCCACTCGCGGCCGCCAGCGGGCAGGGCAGGCAGCGGTAAGAATCCATGAAAGACGATCGCTTGAACTTTTTCTGTACAGGTAGCTCAATATATCGCCATTGAGGTTGGGTTGTTTGCTGTTATATGCATTAATACTGGATTATTAGTCAGATGTGTCGCTAAATGGAATCATGTCGGCGCGGCGTTTTTGGCAAGGAACATCACGTCGCCGCGCAGATTGCCGGGTGACAGGCCGGCGATATCGCAGACAGGGACAGACTCATTACATAATAATGCAGTAGAGGTTCGTTGTGACTCCTTCAGATGCCATACCGGCGCCGCAAGCGCGCCATGCCATTCCCCCCGGTGCGGGGGCGCTGTTCTTCATCCAAATCTTCGCCACGCTGGGCTTCGCCGTGCTCTACTCCACGCTGGTGCTGTACGCCACCAAGCGATTGGGCTTCAACGAAAGCAGCGCCAACGCCATGATGGGCGTGTTCGGTGCCTTCAACTATGGCCTGCACATGTTCGGCGGCTACCTCGGCGGCCGTTTCCTCAGCAACCGCAATCTGTTCGTGCTCGGCATGGTGCTGCAGGTGATCGGCTGCGCGCTGATCGCCGTCGCGGGCGTGTGGGGGCTGTACTGGGGGCTGGCGATGTTCCTGACCGGCAGCGGCCTCAACGTTACCTGCATCAATATGATGCTCACCCAGCGTTTCAAGCCGGACGATGATCGGCGCGAATCGGCGTTCCTGTGGAACTATGCCGGCATGAACCTCGGGTTCTTCGTCGGCTTTACCGTCGCCGGGTATTTCCAACTGACGGAAAACTACCGCGCGCTGTTCCTGTTCGCCACGCTGGGCAACGCCGCGGCGATCGTCGTCGCCGTCTGCCGCTGGCGCATTCTGGCGGATCTCAATACCCCGCTGCGCGACGCCAGCCGCAGCCAATACCGTTGGCGCATGCTGGTCGGGCTGGCGGTGCTGGTGGCGCTGGTGCCGATCATCCGCGTGATGCTGACCCACGCCGAGTTCAGCGGCCACTTCGTGATCGTGCTCGGCGCGCTGATCTTCCTGATGCTGTGCGTGGTGACGCTGCGCCATCATCCGCGCGATGAGCGCCGCAGAATGGCGGCCTATCTGATCCTGGCGCTGGGCTCGCTGGTGTTCTGGGCGCTGTACCAGCTGGCGCCGATGGGGCTGATGCTGTTCTCCGAGCACAACATCAACCTGAACGTTTACGGCATTCAGGTGGCGCCGCAGTGGATCCAGAACATCAACACGCTGGTGATCGTGGTGGGCGGCCCGCTGCTGGCCTGGTGGTTCAACCGCTTGCGCGCTCGCGGTTGCAACATCGACATTCCGCTGCAGTTCTCCGGATCGCTGTTCTGTATCGGGCTCGGCATGCTGGTGCTGCCGCTGGGCATCAGCATGGCGGGCGGCGATGGGCTGGTGGCGTTTAAATGGATCGTCATCAGCTATGTGCTGCAAAGCGTCGGTGAATTGATGATCTCGCCGATCGGCTACGCCATGATCGGCAAGTTGGCGCCGCCGCGCTATCAGGGCGTGATGATGGGCTGCTGGATGATGGTGACCGGCGTCGCCTCGGTGCTGGCGGGCTACGTCTCCGGCCTGATGCCGGAAAACAGCGGCAGCACGCCGCTGCAGACCAACCCCGGCTACAGCGAAATCTTCAGCGCGCTGGGTTGGGGGGCGACGGGCGTCGGCGTGGCGATGCTGATTCTCATTCCGCTGCTGCGGCGCCTTATCCGGCGCGACGGCCCGTCTGCCGCCTGATTGGCTAACATGCACAACAGCCCCACTGGTCGGGGCTGTTTTTATTTTGGGCTTTAACGCTTGCATCCGGCGGCGAATCACGGAAGGCTGGAGGTAAACCAATAAAAACAAACGGGAGCCCGCAGTATGAACATCATTTATTACCACCCCTTGTTTAACGCCCAGGAATGGCTGGCCGGCATCAAGCAACGCCTGCCGCAGGCCGAGATCCGCGAATGGCAGCGCGGCGACGAGCGGCCGGCCGATTACGCGCTGGTGTGGCGCCCGCCGCACGAGATGCTGGCCAACCGCCGCGATCTGAAAGCGGTGTTCGCCCTCGGCGCCGGCGTTGACGCGATCCTCGATCAGGAGCGCAAACACCCCGGCACGCTGCCTGCCGGCGTGCCGCTGCTGCGGCTGGAGGATACCGGCATGGCGCAGCAGATGCAGGAATACGCGCTGAGCTATGTGCTGCGCTATTTCCGCCGTTTCGACGAGTATCAGGCGCTGCAGCAGCGGCAGGAGTGGCAGCCGCTCGATCCGCACTCGCTGGATGATTTCACCATCGGTATTCTCGGCGCCGGCGTGCTGGGGCAGAGCGTGGCGCGCAAGCTGACCGAGTTTGGTTTCAGCGTGCGCTGCTGGAGCCGCAGCGCCAAACAGATCGATGGCGTGCAAAGCTTCGCCGGGGAGGCGCAGCGCGCCGCTTTCCTCGACGGCGTCAAATTGCTGATCAACCTGCTGCCCAATACGCCGGAGACCGTCGGCATCCTCAACCGCGAGCTGTTCGCGCAGCTGAGTTCGGGCGCCTATCTCATCAACATCGCGCGCGGCGCGCACCTGGTGGAAGCCGATCTGCTGGCGGCGCTGGAGCAGGGGCAGCTGGCCGCCGCCACGCTGGACGTGTTCGCCCGCGAGCCGCTGCCGCAGGATCACCCGTTCTGGCGTCATCCGCGTGTCACCATTACCCCGCATATTGCTGCCATCACGTTGCCGCAGCAGGCGATGGATCAGATCGCCGCCAACATCCGCGCGCTGGAGGCGGGGCATGCCCCGGCCGGCGTGGTCGACAGGCAACGGGGGTACTGATCCTTCTGCCGCCGTTCGGTAGCTGATAAGCTGTTATCGTCATCGCGCCTGCCCGTGCCTTTGCGGGCGGGCCCTCTGGAAGGAGAAACAATGTACCCCGTTGATTTGCATATGCACACCGTCGCCAGCACCCACGCTTACAGCACGCTGCACGATTACATCGCCGAAGCCCAGCAGAAGGGCATCAAGCTGTTCGCCATCACCGATCACGGCCCGGACATGGCCGATGCGCCGCACTACTGGCACTTTATGAACATGCACGTGTGGCCGCGCCTGGTGAACGGCGTGGGCATTTTGCGCGGCATCGAAGCCAACATCAAAAACCTGCAGGGCGACATCGACTGCACCGGCCCGATGTTGACCGCCACCGACGTCATCATCGCCGGTTTCCATGAGCCGGTGTTTGCGCCGCAGGATAAAGCGTCCAATACTGAAGCGATGATCGCCGCGATGGCGCAGGGGGACGTGCATATCATCAGCCACCCCGGCAACCCGCGCTACCCGATCGACATTCCCGCCGTTGCGGCGGCGGCGGCCAAATACGAGGTGGCGCTGGAGCTGAATAACTCGTCGTTCACCCACTCCCGCAAGGGCAGCGAGGCCAACTGCCGGGCGATCGCCGCCGCGGTGCGCGATGCCGGCGGCTGGCTGGCGCTGGGCTCGGATTCGCACGTCGCCTTTTCGCTGGGTAACTTTGAGCACTGCGAGCGCATTATCGAAGAGGTGGGCTTCCCGCAGGCGCGTATTCTCAACGTCAGCCCGCGCCGGTTGCTGGACTTTCTCGAGCGGCGCGGCAAGCCGGCGATTGCGGAATTGGCCGATTTGTGACATCGTCCCGGCAAAATTTTCCGTATTGTATAAGGCATTATCATGAATGAGTTTTCCATTGTCTGCCGCGTGCTGGGTACGCTGTTCTACCGCCAGCCGCAGGATCCGCTGCTGGTGCCGTTGTTCGCGCTGATCAAAGAGGGCAAGCTGCAGCAGCACTGGCCGCTGGAGCAGGATGATCTGTTGAAGCGCCTGCAGCAGGGCTGCGACGTCAACCAGCTGGCGACCGACTTCAACGCGATGTTCGTCGGCAGCGAATGCAGCGTGTCGCCGTTCCGCTCCGACTACGTCGAAGGCGCCAGCGAAGCGGATGTGCGCACCTTCCTGCAGCAGCGCGGCATGCCGCTGGCGGAGGCGCCGGCCGATCATTTCGGCCAGCTGCTGCTGGCGGCGTCCTGGCTGGAAGATCAATCGCAGGAAGATGAAGCGCAGGCGCAGATCGCCCTGTTCGACGAGTTCCTGCTGCCGTGGTGCGGCCGCTTCCTCGGCAAAGTGGAAGCCCACGCCACCACCGGTTTTTACCGCACGCTGGCGCTGATGACCCGCGACGCCATCCAGGCGATGCGCGACGAGCTGGCGGAGTACGAGCAGGACGACGAAGCGGGCGACGAAGAAGCGTAACGCCGCAGCTTACCCAGGCGGGCCGCCCGGCCCGCTAAACACAGGTTTGCATCCCCCAGACGTAAATTGACAAAAGATCCCTTAATCTGGCGGTTTACCGTCGGCTCGGCCGCGCCTGCGCGCCGCGCTTTTTCACGCAAGGGGCAGATGATGAAAAGTAACTGGATGCAGCAGATTCAAACGTTGATCGGGCAGAAGGCCGGCGCGATGGGCGGGGCGGAAGGCATCGGCAAGCTGCTGGCGCCGACGGCGCTGGGCGGCTTGGTCGGCGTGCTGTTGGCCAACAAGTCCTCGCGCAAGCTGGTGGGCAAGTTCGGCAAGAATGCGCTGATTATCGGCGGCAGCGCGGCGGTGGGCGCGGTGCTGTGGAACAAGTATAAGCAGCGGGTGAAAGAGACCCATCAGGACGAACCGCAGTTCGGCCTGCAAACCACGCCGGTGGATCTGCGCGCCAAACGCCTGGTGCAGGCGCTGGTGTTCGCCGCCAAGAGCGACGGCCATATCGATGCCGACGAGCAGCGCGCCATCGATCACAGCCTGGCGCAGCTGCAGGTGGGGGAAGAGGCGCAGGGCTGGGTGCAGGAAGCGATCGAGCAGCCGCTCAACCCGGAATTGATCGCCCGCAGCGTGCAAAACGAAGACGAGGCGCTGGAGGTTTACTATCTGAGCTGCCTGGTGATCGACGTCGATCACTTTATGGAGCGCGGCTACCTCGACGCGCTGGCGCAGGCGCTGAAGATCCCGGCGGACGTCAAGCAGGGCATCGAGAGCGACGTCAACGAGAAAAAGCGCGAGCTGGCGTAGCGCCGCTTGGCAAGCCGGGGGGAATCGTGTCACTCTTGCCGCAATCTATGTAAGCGGATGATTTAGCAATGATGACCCCACCGAAAGCGGAAAAACGCCCTTATCCCATCACCATCCACGGCGACACGCGCGTGGATGACTACTACTGGCTGCGCGACGACGAGCGCGCAGACCGCCAGGTGCTGGACTACCTGCAGGCGGAGAACGCCTACACCGATGCGATGCTGAAGCCGCAGCAGGCGCTGCGCGAAACCCTGTACGAAGAGATGGTGGCGCGTATTCCGCAGCAGGAACATTCGGTGCCTTACGTGCGCCACGGCTATCGCTATCAGACGCGCTATGAGCCGGGCAATGAATACGCGATTTCCGTGCGCCAACCGCAGGCCGAGAGCGAGCGCTGGGAGGTGCTTATCGACGGCAACCAGCGCGCCGAGAATCACGAGTTTTACACCCTGGGCGGGCTGGACGTCAGCCCCGACAACCAGCGGCTGGGGGTGGCGGAGGATTTCCTGTCGCGCCGCCAGTATGATATTCGCTTCAAGAACCTGGCCGACGGCAGTTGGGCGGACGAAGTGCTGGAGAACACCTCCGGCAGCTTCGAATGGGCCAACGACTCCTCGACGGTGTACTACGTGCGCAAGCACGCCAAGACGCTGTTGCCGTATCAGGTTTATCGCCACGTGGTGGGCAGCGATCCGCAGCAGGACGAGCTGATTTACGAAGAGCTGGACGATACCTTCTACGTCGGGCTGGAGAAGACCACCTCTGAGCGCTTTATCCTGATCCACCTGAGCAGCACCACCACCTCGGAGATCCTGCTGCTGGACGCCGACCGTGCGGACGCCAAGCCGCAGCTGTTCGTGCCGCGCCGCAAGGATCACGAATACGCCATTGATCACTATCACCAGCATTTCTACATCCGCTCCAACAAGGACGGCAAGAACTTCGGCCTGTACCAAAGCGAACAGGCGGACGAAGCGCAGTGGCAGACGCTGATCGCCCCGCGCGCCGACGTGATGCTGGAGGGCTTTAGCCTGTTCCGCGACTGGCTGGTGGTGGAGGAGCGCAGCGCCGGCCTGACGCTGCTGCGCCAGATCCACTGGCAGACTGGCGAAGAGAAGCGCATCGCCTTCGACGATCCGACTTACACCACCTGGCTGGCGTACAACCCGGATCCGGAAACCGCGCTGCTGCGTTACGGATATTCGTCGATGACCACCCCGACCACGCTGTACGAGCTGAATATGGACAGCGGCGAGCGGACGATGCTCAAACAGCAGGAAGTGAAGAACTTCACGCCGGAAAACTACCGCAGCGAGCGAGTCTGGGTGAAGGCACGCGACGGCGTCGAGGTGCCGGTCTCGCTGGTGTATCGCCAGGACAGCTTCCAGCGCGGCGCCAACCCGTTGATGGTGTACGGCTACGGCTCCTACGGCAGCAGCATGGATCCGGCGTTCAGCGCCAGCCGCCTGAGCCTGCTCGATCGCGGTTTCGTGTTCGCGCTGGCGCACATTCGCGGCGGCGGCGAACTGGGGCAGCTGTGGTATGAAGACGGCAAGCTGTTCAACAAGCAGAACACCTTCAACGATTTTATCGACGTGACCGAAACGCTGGTCGCCCAGGGGTACGGCGACGGCAAGCGGGTGTTCGCCATGGGCGGCAGCGCCGGCGGCCTGCTGATGGGCGCGGTGATCAACCAGGCGCCTCAGCTGTTCCACGGCGTGGTGGCGCAGGTGCCGTTCGTCGACGTGGTGACCACCATGCTGGATGAGTCGATCCCGCTGACCACCGGCGAATACGACGAGTGGGGCAACCCGAACGAGCAGGCCTATTATGACTACATCAAGCAGTACAGCCCGTACGATCAGGTGAAGGCGCAGGCATACCCGCATCTGCTGGTGACCACCGGCCTGCACGATTCGCAGGTGCAGTATTGGGAGCCGGCCAAGTGGGTGGCCAAGCTGCGTGAGCTGAAAACCGACGATCGGCAGCTGCTGCTGTATACCGACATGGATGCCGGCCACGGCGGCAAGTCCGGGCGCTTCAAGGCCTATGAGGATATTGCGCTGGAGTACGCCTTCATTCTGGCGCTGGCGGAGTAACGACATTCGGCGGGCGGCCTGCGCCGCCCGCCATGTTAGCCAATCAGATAGTATTTCAGCGTGTGTTTCATGTCCGGGCTCAGATCGTCGATGGATTTCAGCATCCAGCGCAGATAGCCGGGATCTTCCTGGGCGATGCGATCGATCTCCTGTCCGCGATACTTGCCGAATTTGAACTTCTTCAGCAGCACCGGTTGTTCGGTGATCTGCACCATTTGCTCCGGCGTCCAGCCCGAATCCTTGATGATGCGTTGCAGCAGCGCGGCGGTGACGTAGCAGTCGTACAGCGCGCGGTGTGGGTACAGCGTGGCGTCTGCTGGTAGCTGCACGTCCAGGTTCAGCGCGTAGCGCAGATATTGGTTGCCGTACTTGATGTCCGGATACAGCGTGCGCGCTAGTTTGAGCGTGCAGATCCAGGCGCCGTTCATCTCCGGCAGCACGCCGCGATCGAAAGCGGCGTTGTGCGCCACATAGTAGGGGCTGCCCTGATAGCGGCCGATCGCCACCGCAATGCGCGGTTTGCCTTCCACCATTTGTTCGGTGATGTGATGAATCGCCATCGCGTCGAGGCTGATGGGGCGATCCGGGCTGACCAGATCGCTCATCGGGTTGGTCAATTGGCCGTCGAGCAGATCGAGGGAGGCCACTTCCACCACGCCGCCGTCCAGCCCGCAGGTCTCGGTATCTATTACGCGTAACGTCATGCTTTCCTCCGCGTTGCCGTCAGGCCTCAGCTTAACTGGCACAAGCGGCCGTGCCAACCGTCGGAAGTCTTGTCGGCGATGATCAGCCCAGGAGTGTCATCCGGCGCGGCAACCAGGAGCTCTCCCGTGTTATCCCAGATGGCGCTGCGGCCTGCCGGGATCCAGCCACCGGTCGGTGCCGCATGGTTGGCCATCAGCGTGACCATGCCATAACGTCGGGCATAGCCTGCCAGCGCGGCGCTGTCTTTCGCGTAGCCGGCTTCAGATACCAACACGCCAGCGGCATAAATGTGCGCACCCGCCAGCGCGGCGGCGCTTGCGTGGCCGGGCTCCGAAGTATCGGCACAGATAGCCAGTGCGATGTTGTGGTGATGGAGTTCCAGCAACGAGCCGCCCTCACCGGGCGAGAAGTATTGCTGTTCCGCGCCGTGCAGATGCTGTTTGGTATAGCTACTCAATGCGCCGTTGGGGCGAAAGATTAAGGCGGCGATATGCAATGCCGTGCCACTGCGTAAAGGCGCGCCGACGATGATTGTCATCTGCCGCGATTGTGCCGCCGCACTGAGTGGTTGCAGATGGGGATCGCCCAACGTGAGCGCCAGTTCGGCAGCATCGGTCAACTCATAGCCGCTTAGCGACAGTTCGGGAAACACCAACAGTTGTACCTGCTGATCTGCTGCCTGCGCAACGAATTCAAGGTGACGTTCAAGGTTGCAGGCGATATTGGCCGCCGCAGTGGGGTATTGGGCGGCGGCAAGGGTGAGGCAGGACATCGGCCATCTCTCCTGTGAGGCAATAAAAAACCCGCCTTGGCGGGTTTAATGACGGATGGAAGGGCGCTTACTCACCAGACGGATGCGCTTTTTTGGCGCGTTTCTCCGCACGTTTCTCAGCTGGGGTTTTCAACGGCTTCTTCTTCGCATTCTTTTTGCTATCCATTCCCTTACTCATGATGGCCTCTCGTTACCTATGATTGGGTGGCTTGCTCAGCCATTAACCGCCTAAAGTCGGCAGGATGCAAGCGACAAAGTGCGAATTGTGTTTAACCGGCTGTTTGTGCGTGAAATTTTGTTTTTGGATGACCGGGTGCTAAAAATAAATATTATGTTATAATGTTACACTTTTGGTGTTGGGAGAGCGCAATGACAGTCATGACGTTACCGGATGCGCAGCAACTGCTGGCCATGCCGGATTCTGATTATATGAACTCGGTTCAACGGGCGTTTTTCCGCCAGCTGCTGCAAGATGAGCGGCAAAAGCTGCTGCTGCACATCGATGAGCTGAAAAAAGAGATCGACGGCGGTGAAGCGACGGGCGATGAAGCCGACAAGGCGGCGCGCGAAGAGGATCTGCGCCTGCTGTTCCGCCAGTTGGATCGCGAAAGCCGCCTGCTGCCGAAAATCGATGCGGCGCTGGCAAGGTTGCAGAACGGCGAGTACGGCTACTGCCGGGAAACCGGCGAACCTATCGGGCTGGCGCGCCTGCTGCTGCGCCCGACGGCGGAACTGAGCATCGAGGCGAAAACCGCGCAGGAGATGCGCGAGCCGCATATGCGCAAAGGTGGCTAACTGAGTTCCCGGGGGGCGAATGCGCCCCTCAACCGATAGGGCCTGTGGGCATTTTGCAGGCAGGTCGTTGTGATTTTGAGCAAACGCGCGCCGAGTTCTCGGCGCGCGTTCTAGTTTTCGGGTTTTACCGTTGACCTGCCGGGCGGGTTCCGCTTTGATGAAAGCATGACTCACAGAGAGACGGAAAGCGCCATGGAACAATTACGAGGTTTGTACCCGCCGTTAGCGGCATACGACAGCGGTTGGCTGGACACTGGGGATGGCCACCGGATCTACTGGGAGCTGAGCGGCAACCCGAACGGTAAGCCGGCGGTCTTCATTCACGGCGGGCCGGGCGGCGGCATTTCTCCGCATCATCGCCAGTTGTTCGATCCCGAACGCTACAAGGTGCTGCTGTTCGATCAGCGCGGCTGTGGCCGCTCCCGTCCGCACGCCAGCCTGGACAACAACACCACCTGGCATTTGGTGGCCGATATCGAGCGGCTGCGCGAAATGGCCGGCGTCGATCAATGGCTGGTGTTTGGCGGTTCCTGGGGGTCGACGCTGGCGCTCGCCTATGCGCAGACCCACCCGGAGCGCGTCAGTGAAATGGTGCTGCGCGGCATCTTCACCCTGCGCAAGCAGGAGCTGCATTGGTATTACCAGGACGGTGCGTCACGCTTCTTCCCGGACAAATGGGAGCGCGTGCTGTCCATTCTGTCGGATGAAGAGCGTAAAGATGTGATCGCCGCCTACCGGCAGCGGCTGACCTCGGCCGATCCGCAGGTGCAACTTGAAGCGGCCAAGCTGTGGAGCGTGTGGGAAGGGGAGACGGTCACGCTGTTGCCGAGCCGCGAATCCGCTTCGTTCGGCGAGGATGATTTCGCGCTGGCGTTCGCCCGCATTGAAAACCACTATTTCACCCATCTGGGCTTCCTGGAGAGCGATGACCAGCTGCTGCGCAACGTGCCGCTGATCCGCCATATCCCGGCGGTGATCGTCCACGGCCGCTATGATATGGCCTGCCAGGTGCAGAACGCCTGGGATCTGGCCAAGGCCTGGCCGGAAGCGGAATTGCATATCGTGGAAGGGGCGGGGCATTCGTATGACGAGCCGGGCATCTTGCACCAGCTGATGATCGCCACCGACCGGTTCGCCGGCAAGTGACGCAAAAAACCCGCCGTAACGGCGGGTTTTGTTATTTGGCCTTCGGCTCGTACGGCAGGCGCGAAAACTTGTGGGATTCCGCGCGGTAGTGCGCCACACGCTCGCGAAAATAGTCGCGCAGCGGTTCCGGCTGCTCGCGCTCCACCACTTCCGGGATCACCGGCATGTTGTAGCGCTCTTTGTACGCCACGCCAGAGGCGGCGAGATCCACGTTCACCCTGTCCATCTCTTCTTTGGACAGCTCGGCCAGATTATAACCCACGCTATGCTCCTTACTTACTTTGCCGCATTGAACCTGCGCAGAAGGTAATCCACCCGGCGACGCTTGGCAAGCCCGTAGCGCCGCCGCGGCGGACGATATTTTCCAAAGAGTAATGCAATCTATTTATTCTTTTAAATAAGAATGATTCGCTTTTTGATTAAAATAAAAGATGGGAATAATTATCATAATAATTAGCGCGAATCTGAATATGTTTTTATGTATTTGATTTTAATCAAGTAAATAATTAATATTGATCGGGTGTAAATAAGGTGTTTTTATTTTTACGGCAGCAGGGCATAATGCGCGGAAATTAAATTCATGACCTGCAAAATAAAAGGAATCATTATGCTGACGCAAGAAATGACTCAAAAGCTGAATGAGCAACTGAATCTGGAGTTCTACTCCGCCAACCTGTACCTGCAAATGAGCGCATGGTGCAGCGATAAAGGCTTTGAAGGCGCCGCCGCATTTCTTAAAGAGCACTCTCAGGAAGAGATGCAGCATATGCAACGCCTGTTCGACTACCTGAGCGACACCGGCTCTTTGCCGCTGCTGGGCAGCATCGCCGCGCCGCCGGTGGCGTTCGAATCGCTGGCGGACGTGTTCCAGCAGACCTACGAACACGAACAGCTGATCACCCGTCAGATCAACGAACTGGCGCACGCCGCCATGACCGCACACGATTATTCCACCTTCAACTTCCTGCAGTGGTACGTGGCGGAGCAGCACGAAGAAGAGAAACTGTTCAAATCCGTGCTGGATAAGCTGGCGCTGGTGGGCACCAGCGGCAAAGGCCTGTTCTTCATCGACAAAGATCTGAAGAAAATGGGCGCGATGGGCCAGGGCGGCAACGGCCAGGCTTAATTCGCACCAGAATATCGAAAAACCGCGCGTGGGCGAGCCTGACGCGCGGTTTTTTTTACCCTGCGTTTATCGCGGTTATGCGGCGATACGTGCTGCCGGATCGCAAAATGCCAGTGATGCGCTCGACTTGCCGCAGCGCGGTCGTTATGATTTACCGCGATACGCTACAGGGATGGTAGAGTCAAAACAGCGGGTTAGCCGATACAACCCGTTTTTCTGTTTACCCGTGGCGCAATCATTTGCGGTGGGTTGGGGCCGCTGATACATCGCCTTGGCTGTGGCCTTAACCCTTATGACCCTCTTTTACTGTTAAGGGATACCACTGTGATCGGTAAAATTCGTTCCTCTTGTCGCCTGCTTTCCACCGTTTTCGTCCTGTTCGTCGGCCTGTCTTCGCAGCAAGCGCTGGCGCACGCCCACCTGAAAGTGGAAACGCCGAAGGCCGACGCCAGCGTCAGCCCGGCGCCGAAGGCGCTGACCCTCAGCTTCTCCGAAGGCATCGAACCGAACTTCAGCGGCGTGAAAATCACCGGCCCGGACAACGCCGTGGTGAAAACCGGCAAGCTGCAGCTCGATCCGAACAACAACACCCAGGTCAATGTGCCGATCGAAGGCGAGCTGAGCGCGGGCAAATACAACGTCAGCTGGCATGTGGTTTCGGTCGACGGGCATAAAACCAAAGGCCAGTACAGCTTCACCGTAAACTGATCGTGAGTCTGGCGACCCTGTTCGTTCTGTGTCGCTTGGTGCACTTTGCGGCGGTGATGCTGATGTTCGGCATCAGTCTGTTCACCGCCTTATTGTCACCGCAGCGCCTCTCCCCGATCCTCTCCCGCGATGTGCGCCCGCTGCTGCTTGCCAGCACCTGGATTGCCGGGCTTTCCGCCGTGGCGCTGCTGGCCATTCAGGCCGGGCAAATGGGCGACGGTTGGGAAGACGCCTGGCGGCTGGAGGTCTGGTGGGCGGTGCTCGGCACCACCTTCGGCGAAGTGTGGCGCTGGCATCTGGGCCTGTCGCTGCTGGCGATCCTGAGCCTGCTGCTGCCGGAACGGCCGCGTGCGCAGGCGTTGGCGCTGTGCTCGGTACTGCTGCTGGTGAGCCTGGCGTTTATCGGCCACGCGGCGATGCACGAAGGCGCGCTGGGCGCGCTGCACCGCGCCAACCATGCGGTACACCTGCTGGCCGCCGGCTACTGGTTCGGCAGCCTGGCGCCGCTGCTGGTTTGCCTGCGCTATCTGCAGCCGCCGCAGTGGCGCAGCGACGCCATCACCACGCTGATCCGTTTCTCGCGCTGGGGACACCTGGCGGTGGCGGCGGTGATCGTCACCGGTATCGTCAACAGCCTGATCATTCTCGGCGGTTGGCCGCTCAACCTCAGCTCGCCTTATCAGCGCCTGCTGCTGATTAAAACCGCGCTGGTGGCGCTGATGGTGATGGTGGCGCTGGCCAATCGCTACGCCATCGTGCCAGCAATGAGCCGCGTACCGGCGCTGGCGCAGCGCGGCGTGGTGCTGGCCTGCTGGCTCGAAGTCGGGCTGGGGGTGGCGGTGCTGCTGCTGGTCAGTTTATTTGCAACCTATGCGCCGGTTTGAATTTCGGCTTGCCGCAACCGGGCAAGCTGCGGGAAAATCGACGTGAATAGCAACCTTAAGGCCAACACATGAAATCGGTATTACTCGGCATTACGCTGCTGGCAACCGCGACCGGCGCGCTGGCGGCAGACAAACTGGTGAACATCACCAAACTGGAGTACGGCAAACAGTGGGCGTTCACCAAGGAAGAAGTGACGCTGCAGTGCCGCAGCGGCGGCGCGCTGTTCGTGCTGAATAACAGCACCCTGATGCAATACCCGCTCAACGACGCAGCGGAGCAGCAGGTGAAGAAGGGCCATCAGCGTGCGCAGCCGCTGGAGGTGCTCCTGCTGGACGACCCTGCCGAACCGGGGAAAAAAATGAGCCTGGCGCCGTTTATCGAACGCGCCGAGAAGCTGTGCGCTGACTAACCGCTTGTTTGCCAACGCCTTGCCCAGCGCGCGCGGATTGATGCGCATTTGCCGCATAGTTATTTCGTCACGAAACTATCACGCGGCCGCCGGGCGGCTGGCAAAACTGGCGCGGTAGGCTACTCTTAAAGTGCACGGCTGAACAAGCCCTGCATTAAATGCCAACTTTTAGCGCACGGCTCTCTCCCAAGAGCCATTTCCCTAGACCGAATATAGGAATCGTATTCGGTCTTTTTTTGAGTTATTGATTTTAAAGGGTTTATTTTTGTTTGTCCGAAAATGTCCGAAATATGTCCGAATTTTGATATTCGGTCTTTTACAGCATCACGTACTCTTTCCCCCTCGTTTTAAGATATTTCAGCGTCATCATTTCCGTTGTATGCCCCAGCAGCTTTTGAGCAAATGCCTTGTCGTTCTGCTTTTCGTACAGGCGGCCGGACAGGCTTCGGATCTCGTGGAACGTCGGCGGGCTTTCCTGAAATTCCAAACCTGATGCTTTCCGCGCGGCGACAAATTTTTTCGTTAACCCGTCGGGATGGATCGAACCATCTGGGCTATTTTTCCTGATGCCGGCGCTGATCATGAAGTCTGTCGTGCTGACCAATCGGCATCGGTCGATAACGGTGCCAAGCCGCAGGCCCATACATTTCAGTTCAAGATCAAGGGGGAGGGAGAGCAAAGCCCCCGTCTTGCCTTGTTCAACCTGCAGGCGTCCGTCAACGATATGGCTAAAGCGCATTTGCGTCAGATCCTCGCGGCGTTGGCCGGAGACCAGAGCGAGATCCATCGCCAGGCAGAACCACGGCGGCATTGTCTCCGCTGCATCTCGAATCGGCCCGTATTGCTTCAGCTCCAGACGTTCGCGCATCACGACAGCTTTCGCCGCGCGGGTAGGGGTCACAGGGTTGTTTTCGATGTGACCTTCCACGATCGCCTCGCGGAAAATATCAGACAGCACCGATCGCATGGTTGCGGCCATTGTCTTTTTGTTCTGGGCGATCCAAAACTCGAGAAATTCGGCGATGTGGCGTGTCGTGATTTTTGTCAGCACCATGTCGCCCAGGCGCTCCCGGATAATGGCAATTTGTCCAGCGCGCACTTTGTATGTGTTCTCGGCCAGTTCTCGCCGCTTGAACAGGACATCGTACCGATCGAGCCAGGCGTTTAGCGTGTATTCGTGGCTGCCCTTAATTTTCTCCAGGAGCAGAACGGGAGAGTAATTTTGTTCGATATAGTGGTTGGCTTCAATCGCTTGGGCTATAGCCTCGCGTCGCGAAATCTGGCCGAGAGAGATTTCCTTTTTGGTGACTGGATTGCGCCAGTAGAACGCGTTCCGATTTCGGCGAAATGTCAGGTTTTTCGGTAAGCGCATGTCATAACCCTCCCTTCGCCGTGCCATTGATCACTTTCTCCATGAACGCGAGCCTCGCGGGATTTGGGCTCTGCGCTTCCTTTATTTTCCTCCCCAGGTTGAAGTCCTTGGGGTTGATGTAAATAGTCCCAGGTGTCAGCCGGTACTGCTTGCCGTGCTTCTCAGCCGGCGGGTAAAAGTTTCCGTTGCGCGCCCACCTCCAGAGCGTCTGAATGCTTGGTTTTTTATCGGTGTAGTTATCATCTCGCCATTCTTCGAGAGTCATCCATTTAGCCATTGGTCATGCCTCACTAAGCACAACCGGCCACAATATTAGCCGTGGCCGGCGTTGTGCGTTGATTTTCCAAAATCAGCCCTGAAACTCTGGGCGCATATCGTCGAGCGCTAGCTGGAAACGCTCCATGTCATCGGCGCTTAGATCTCGCCCTGACCGTCGCACCAGCGCCTCTACCGCGGCGAACTCCTCGGCGCTCCGGCAGTCTTTCAGTTGGCTGCTGATGCTGCCGCATGCGGTGATCTGCCGATGGCGCTTAATCACTTTGTTTTTCAACTCGGTGTAAGCGGCGATCCCCAGCTTTTGGCGTAACTCTTCAACCTGTGCGCGAATATTTGAGGCTTGGTCTGTTGTTTCTGCCTGATCGATAGCTGACCGAATGCCGCCGGCAATATCATCCGTATCGACAGGTGGGGCGCTCTGCTGCACGGGTGCGGCGGCAGGTCCGTCCGCCAGCTGGCTCACACTGACGCGCGAGGCGCCGCGCTGCGGGTTGATTTCACGTTCTTCTGTCTTTTCCAACTCGTCGATCGTGTAGACGCCGAGAATCACTTCCGGGCAGTACAGGCGCGCCCAGCGCTTTACTGCCAGGTAGGCCAGTTGTTGGCGCGGATCATCAGCCCAAAGCGTAGAGTTGCGGGTGCGGGCCTGCGCCAGCATGAGCACCAACTCCCGCGGTTTATCCTCCCCCCTCAGCGTTGCCCAGACGCGGATCCCGATCCCTTCTTCATCAGCCAGGCGCCAGCCAGGAATGCGATACTCCCCTTTATCACCCTTGCGAATATCAAACTTGCCGATCACCTTTTCCCACGGACCGAACCAGTCATAGTTGATGCGGTCGACCAGCGGCCCACGAGTGGAAATCACCGCATTAACCAGCTGCGCTTCGTAGCCGAGAACTCCGCTCACGATGAAAGTTTTCTGAGCCACTGCGAAGGGGTTCATTTGCCACTGTGCGGCCTGCATGGCGATCGCCATACAGTCGGCAGGATTCCCTCGTAGATGGGCGGGGATCGTCGCTGTACCGCTCGCCATGACCTGCGCAAATTGGTTGATAGCGGTCAGGTACTGCGGGTTGAACAGCGCGATGTTTGAGTCGGTAACCGACGCCGTTTTTTCTTCAGGAATGCTGATGTTGCTCATTATGTTTTGCCCCTTATGCAACGCGCAGCGCTTCCATGCGGCGCTGGTCGAAGTCGTTTAAGTCGTCGACGATCTCTTCGGTGATCGGCGCCGGCCAGGTGTCGGTGTCGAATGCGCTTTTGATGTCTCGCAGCGCCTTTTTGTACTCAAGCCGGCCAAGCTCAAGCAGATCAGGAGAAGCCTCGACGATAGCCACCCAGTGATAGCCCTCGTCTTTGTTGACGAAGATCCAGAAGAACTGGTCAAAGGCGGCGATGTCGCTATACATGGCAGCGCTGAGGTGGTAGTCCCGATCGATAATTTCGCGGTGCAGCTTGGCGCGCAGCGCGTCTTGCTTCACGCGGCCCATGCTGACTGATTTCAAATCCACACCGACGCGCACGCTGTTAAGATCGATCTCAAGGTCAGGGCGGACACGGACCTCGAGGCCGGTTTCCTCATCAAAGCCGAAATAACTCGCTTCAACCGCACGATGCTCATGCTGCAGCAGCGGACCCGCCGAAGGATGGGTAAACAGCGCACGCTGAATGGCTTTGGCATGCTGCATTTGCTGCTGGGTTACCAGCTGACGGCCGTCATCAGAGTTTTTCCAGGCATCGAGCAGTTCGTCGGCAAAGATGGCTGTTGGCAGAATCGTTTTGATGCGCGCCGCCATGTCTTCTTTGTTCCCGCTGACCGACAGCGGAGCCGGGATCGCAACTTCACGAGCCGCAAACTCAGGATCGATGATTGCCAACTGCTCGAGTAGCGCATCGCGGCCACCGCTGACCTTAAGCGGTTCAGGCAGCGTGCTGTTGTACTCTTTGATGCAGGCTTTCATGGCTGTAGCGGTGAATTTCTGGCCGTCAGGAATGGTCTGGAATTCCGGCGGCAGCAGGGAGTAAATTCGGCCTATTTCGTCCGCATTACCGCCCAGCGCGTAAGGTGTTGGCAGCTTCACGTTGTGTTCATCAATGACGGTGCGCAGAGTGTCCGTATCTGCCATTTTCGGCAGCGTTTCGTTGTGCTGTTCAATAAATGCGCGCATTGAGGCGGTATTCGTGAAAGCGCCGTCCGGGATAATCGGCTCTACGTTGAAATCTCGCTCCAGATTCTCTGGCTCAAGCGCCAGCGTGTGCACCAGCGAGCCGAACGTCAGCGCGTCGCTGCGTTCCCGGCCGATCGTTTTGATGACGTGGCGCCCGTGGTAATACATCAGGCTGATACGCGCGTCCTTCACCTGTGTGCTGCTGATGCCGTTCGCAGCGTGATAGGCAGCATTCGAAATATCAGCGTAACGGCCTGGCTCGAAATACGCCGGCTGTTGACTTCCTGCAGGCTCACCTTCCGGCTGCAGCGCTACTTCCACTTTTTCACTGTCAATTAAGACTTCAGCCTGCGTCGGTGCTGGGATCTGCTGCTGCAGCGCGTTGTCGTCGGAAGGTTCATTGTCAACCTGCACGGCAGCCAGCGGCGAGGCTTCAAAAAGGCTTGATGCGTCGAAGCGGCCACCGCCTAAACTGACAAGCTCTGGCTCTGGCTCTGGCTCTGGCTCTGGCTCTGGCTCTGGCTCTGGCTCTGGCTCTGCAGCCAACTGCACGGCATCCGGCGCCGCGCCAAATTCATAGACGCCATGCTCAGACAAATATTTCTCAATCCAGCCGCGGAGTGTGGCGGGGAAGTGGTACATATCAGACGATGGAACATTGCGGACCACGCCGAAAATTGTCTCACGGCTGTATTTGAGGATGTTCGGGGCAGCGCGCAGCGCCATTGACCAACGCTTAAAGTCTTCGTCATCGTTTTTTATTTTTTTCTGCGCCCAGCGATCGATCTCACCGGCGATATTTTGGCAGTCGACATCACCGACCCACAGCGCGCAGGCGATCTCACGGTCAAGGGCGTCATGCGTTTGGGTATAGCCGCGCTTATGTACAGTTTTCGTCGTTTCTGCTTCCGGCTCCGGGGCCGGTTTCAGCAGCTGCTCAACGTATTTGCGGATATTGATGAAGGTCGATTCAGGATCGGTTTCTTCATAGCGACGCGCGACCCCGGCAACGAAAGCCGCGAAGCGCTCGGGATCCATGCAGGAAACGGCAGGCAGGCGTAGAGCCTGCAGCATATCGGCGATATAAGCGGATTCGCCGCTCAATGCGGTGTTTATGACATTGGTCATCTGCGATTTACTCAGCACGGTATCGATCACCTCGAAGCCGTGCAGGATGACGGCGACAGCCCGCGTGTCAGCGCTCATTTTTGCGAAGTACGCTCGCGGCTCTTGCCCGTGAGCTGGATCCCCGCCGTCATTGGTCTTCTGGTCTATCTGTGGCTTTTGGCTGCTGCTGGTTTCTGATGCACCAGCATCACCTGCAGGTTTATGCGGCTCGCGCTCAGCCGCAGGGATGACCTGCCACGACAGGTTATCGTCCAGTTTGTAGCGCAGGCACCAGGTATCACAGAACGCCGCTTCTGGCGGCAGATCGTCAACAACGGGGTAATTGGTGCGCACCGGCTTGAAGTAAGCGGATTGATCCAGCTCGGCGTCCTCGATGTGGTTTTCGAGGTCACGCTTTGCCCGCGCATCGTTCTTTGCTTCAAACCAGATGAAAAGCGAGGGTTTCCCTGACTTTTGCTTTGCCTTTAAGTGATAGGCGTAGACGTTTTGCATTGTGCAATTCTCCTGAGTTTTAGGTAGAATGCAGCCCGATCGGTGCTGCATCCTCGATGTGGTCATTGGTCATGCCTCGGCTGTTAGGGTTGGTCCCCTGGCAGCCCGTCACCGGGACGTTAAGCCGGTAGACTGGCCCGCCTTGTGCGGGCCTTTTTACTTTTAATCGCAATAACTCATTCGGCAGTGCGGACAATCAATAATGTGGGTGCTCGCTGCCTTTTCTACGGAAATTCCGGAGACAAAGTCGCCGTATTTATTCTCAACTGGAACATAAACATCTTTGTTGCAGCGGTAACAAATCCCGTCAATTGGCGAGAAATTCGGAAGGCGGTTGTCATTGCAATATTGGCTTTGGGCCTCAATTGCTAATTCAGTGTTGAAAGTTTGCATTATATAAACCCTCTCTTTGATTTATTGAAATGCGCCCTACGAGTTGACGCCCCGGGAGGGAAACGCATGACGCATTTCAATATTTGAAAAAGCCCCGCCATCGCTGGCGGGGAAGACTACACACAGCAATTAGTGGGTTGTGCGTTCTGCTGAGCCGCCAAGCATTGCCATCATGAAGGCCAAAAGCATTTCTTTCTTGTCGTCGCTGGTAATTAAATGCCCGTCAGTAATATTGTTTGCTTTGCGGTAAATTTCTTTTACTGCGCAGTCAGGGCAATCAAATTCACCGAGATCGGTTCCGTCTGCTAAAACTGCACCAACAGGTAATTCTTCGTTTTTGGTCTTGGCGATATATCCAATGACATTGTCGTTTTCAGATACGGAATGAATACCTGCGTGGATTTTTTCACAAACTAAAGTTGCGCTAGTTACTTTCATGGTCATGCCTCATTTGATTAAAGTGCGTGTTTGGTCCTGCCCATTAATTCGGGCATTTTTTACTGCTGTTTCAGGTGGTGCTTTAGTGCGTGCCAGCTGGCTCGAATTCCGGCGGGATCCGCAGGGATTCAAAAGGGCGCTTGATGGCCCGTAGATTGCCGACAGGTTCGAACCGATAGCGGCCGCGGATGTAATCGAACGATGCTACCCACGGTGCGCCGGTGCGCGTGTTGCGGAGGCTGACGGCCTTACCGCTGTTTGGGACGATCTTGCTCATTGCCATGCCCCTTTAAAAATCAGTGCAGCTACGATGACTCCCGTCCAGAACAGGCCGCAGGTGCCGACGACAATTACAATCCAGAAACCTCTGTCGCTCATGATTGCCTCGGTGGCGCTCCGTAGGGCGCGGTGAGTGTTACTGGAGAGCTGCGTTAAATTCTGCTTCTGACATGGCCTCTTCGCCTTCCGCCAGACTGTCGAAATACTCTTCGTATGATGTGAACATCGTGTTGCCCTCTGCTGTGTGGTCTGTTGGTCATGCCTCGGTGCTGTCTTTCCAGCTGTCAGAACGTTTTTCACCTGCTGCGTTAGCGAATCATCCCGGTCTTCGTGCGCCCCGGGCGGCTACTTCGTGGGCTTCCTGCCTGTTCGCTGCTGCTTGATGAAATGAATTGTGAGCTAAAAGCTAACATGTGTCAACATTAAGCTAACTAGAAAATTTTCTGAGGGCGTAAAAAAAGCCGCTTGTTAAGCGGCCTTCGATAGAGGGATCTACGTATATGATTGATTATTCTTTATTTCTTAAAACGTACCGAGTGTAGAATTCTTTTAATTCATTCAGGCGCATTTCAAATGCAGCCAACATGTTAGCCTGCTCAATTCCCGGTAATTGGCGATATAAGTCGAGAAGCTTTCTTTCTTCTTGGCTGAGATCAGCACTTCCTTCTGTGTCGTCGCCGAGCAGCCAGGCTATAGAGACACCAGTAGCGCTCGAAAGCTTGGAAGCAGCCTCTTTACTGATGCTCCCCCTTTTAAACCATCCGTTAACTGATGATCTGCTGACATCAGCAATTCGTGCCAAGTCAGCTTTTGAAAGATGCTTGGCTTCCATCAATTCATTTAGGCGCTGGGTAACCAGCGAGGTCAGGGCGTCGTCTGTATTTTTCATCATGTGAGTATAAGCCACCGGCTAACACCCCTCAATTTCTCTTGTTGTTGACAAGTGTTAGCTTTATGCTCACACTTGTTGTGTTTTAACTTCAAGGAGGTCTGCAATGACCGGACTAGACAAAGCCATCAAGGTGGCAGTTAACCAGCGTCGTTTGGCTCTTATGTTAGGGATAAAACCCTCTTCTCTGAATCGCTGGGTAAAGAAATATAACGGCCGTGTCCCAGAGGCTCATTTGCTGAAAATTTATGAACTAACAGGCGTCACGCCACATGAAATTCGGCCTGACATTCACCCAAACCCAACCTCTGGCTTACCACCAGAACCCCAGGATAACAAACCTGGAGCTTAAGGATTGATATATGGAAATCAAACACGAGCAGATCCGCGACGCGCTGCGCGGATGGGCCACGGAGGCCACTCAGCGCACGGTCGCGGCGGAAATCACCCGCGCTTACTTCAAATTGGAAATGCAGGCACCGCAGCTGGCGCAGATCGAGCGCGCCGACGGCAGCGTTGATGATGCTGCATGGCACAACAACAAGCAGCAGATCTTTCGCTGGCTCGACAGCGATAGTGCTGGCGCCCGCCAGAAAATTCAGGAACTGCAGCCGGCGATCCTTGCTGCGCTGCCGGCGGTGCTGCGCGCCCGGCTGGTGGCGGGAAATAGCATCGAATACCTGGCAATCCGCGCGCTGAAGGAACACCAGGAGGCGATCGCCGCCGCGCTGCTGCACGCATCACCGGCGGATTTTGAAAGAGAGTGCGACGAGGCAGAGCGCAGCTTCTATGAGCTGCGGCGAGCTTACAGCGCACTGCATTAACCGAGGCATGACCAATGACCATTAATCACGACGATTTCCTGCAGAAGCAGATCACTGCGCAGCTGCGCGAGGCACGGTTCGACGAGGCGGTCGCCACGACGTCGGCGGCGGCTGCCGTACAGCACCAGCGCCACAACCCGAACATGAAACTGCCCGACCTGTTGGTCTGGGCGCGAAGTTTTGCAAAGCACTGCCAGCGTTTGAAAGGGAAGCCAGCGCCGCAGGGAGCACGCGCGACGGCGCGGAACTGACCTTTTAAGAAACGCAAACCGTAACGCTGTCGGCGTTACAGATTACAGAAAGTTGAGGCACATATGGCGGCAAGTTGGATCAAGGTTGAAGTGATAACCCCGGATAAACCGGAGGTGTTCCAGCTGTCGGAAATCCTGAATCTGGACCCGGACGCCGTGTTAGGCAAGTTGGTCAGATTATGGGCGTGGGCCGATCAACAGACCATTGACGGTAACGCAAAGTGTAACGCTGCGAGCGTTACAAAAAATGCAGTTGATCGGATCACTTTCGTTTCCGGTTTTGCAGATGCGCTGATCAGCGTTGGCTGGCTGGCGCTCGATGGGGAGACGTTGGTTTTTCCGAACTTTGAAAGGCATAACGGGAATTCATCGAAAAAACGAGCACTTACGAATAATCGCGTTGCAAATTCAAGGAAAGTGAAACGCGGGAGTAACGCAAAAGGTAACGCAATTAGTAACGCTGCGAGCGTTACAGATGCGTATCAAAAAGCGTTACCAGAAGTAGAGGAAGAAGAAGATCTAAAAGATAACCCCCTCTCTCTATCGGGAGCGGGCGAAATTTCACCAGATGGACAGGGATCACCGCCGACACCCTGGGAAGACCAAGACGACGAGAACCCATGCGGAAAATTTCCGATGAGCGCCAACTGGGCGCCGACGGTTGATTTCCAGCGATTGGCGGCGTTGTGGGGCCGAATTATCGACGGCCCGGCGCCGGGATATACCCCGCAGGAGCTGGCGAGCTTCCAGGCGTACTGGAAAGCCGAGGGCAGGGTATTTAACCAGACGCAGTGGGAGCAGAAATTCGCCGACAGCGTGCTCTACGAGCGCCAGGCGGCGGCCAAACGAAAGCAGCATGCAGGAGGTTCAAATGCGACCAGATACACCGCAGCAGCCGCTACCGCTCAGCAGCAGGTCAGGGCCGCTCGAAACGCAGAACGGGAGCGACAGGGCTTGGCTCCTCTGGGAGACGATGGCGGGGATCTACGCCAACCGCTGGGTGACCAAGAACGGGGTGGCACCATCCACGATCTGGGGCCAGACGATTTCGAAATTCTCCGATGACCAACTGGCCTACGCCGCGCGCCGGTGCATGGAGCGCTGCAGCGCCGGTAACCACTGGCCGCCTGATCTCGCGGAATTTACTGCGATCGTCGGCGAGTGCACGGCCAACCCGTTCGGCCTGTCGGCGGACGACGTCATGACCGAATACCGCCGCTGGCGCAACGAATCTTGGCGTTTCGACTGCGCAGATAGTTTCGACTGGCGCCACCCGGTGCTGTTCCAGATTTGCCCGGAGCTCCGCCGCACCGGCGTAGAGCGCAAGCTGGGACACAACGAACTCACCGCACTGGCCGGCCGGCTGCTGGCTAAGTGGGCAAAGCAGGTGGAAATGGGATTCTCCATCCCGCCAGTGCGAAAAACGAAAGCGCTGGAGAACAGGCCGCTGGGCGACGCACAGATCGCCGACACTGACGGCCGCTATCAGCGAAAGGGCATGGAAATGCTGGCACGGATCCGCGCCAGCATGGGTAACAACAACGTGAAATAACCGAGGCATGACCAATGACCAGAATCACAACACGGCAGTTTGTCGAACTTATCCAGGGTAAAAATCTCTCGACTGCAGAGATCAGCGCCCTAACGCATGAAAAACACCCAGGGAACAGCATGACACGATCGCAGATCTGCATTCGGCTGAAATCTATGCTCCGGTCGCCAAACGTGAACATGATTCGAACCGGGCAGGGGAACAAGGCGCGCTATCACCTGATAGGCGTGAATGAGCGTTTCTACGAGCTGGGGGAAGTTAATTTCCGGCCGGCAGGGAAGAAAACCAGGCCGGACAAAACGCTGTGGCACTTCAATCCGGTAGAACTGCGGTTTTGCCACTTGCACAAAATGTTTGATCAGGCGCTTGTTCGTTCAACCCCAAATGCTTAATGTTATGATTGTAGTTTCATAAACAGCTGAAATAATTCATAGCACTTCTCCTAGCTGATTAAGCTTAGGAGAAGTGCTTGTGATTCATTGTGAGGACAGGAGTCTATGAAGATTCTGTGTAAATGGACTAAAGTCAACTTCTTTTTTAATATCCTCACTTAAATTTCTAATGAAGTATGACTCATTTATATTCCTGACTTCCAGGTCTTTTTTTACTCTGAAATAAAATAGTTTGTCAGGGTTTTTTGGGGTTCCAGGATATTGTTTGTTGTGCTCCGATGCGAGGTCATCTAAAGATTTAATAGGGAAGTACTTGTCATTTATAGTTTTCCTTAATTTATCATTACCATTATTGAAAACAATGTTGAAAATGAATTTCTCAATGCTTTGAATTGGTAAAAATAGCTTGGATAAATTCTTATATGTTTCCTTTTTATCCACGTCGGTGATTACATCACCGTCTAGAATACTTATGATTTTCTTATTTACGCCAATGACATTGTTTCTTAATAAATCCAGGTGGAGGTTCAAGACATTTTGCCACCCACCTACAGGAGATATATGTATTAATCTGCTATTTTTAAGTCCACTATCAGATAAAACCCCATCAATAACTAACGAGGCTAAAGTATCTTCTGCTAGAATTAAATAATCAAATCCATCATGCCGATAGACCTCCCTGATAGCATAGCTAGGGAAACATGGATTAATTAGATCCAGCACTCCATCATTGTTATTAATCAAAAACATATTCTGCGGTTTTAGAGCGCGAATGACTTCAGGTGAGTGTGATGTTAAATAAACACATAGCTTGGGGTATGTTTCTAACAATTTATTTAAATATCCAATTAGCCTGGAAATAGCTATGGGATGAAGAGCCAGCTCTATCTCATCAATAAGAATGAAGAATGTTCTGTCAGTAACGCTTCTATTTGTACCTTGGTTTATCAATGTATGGTAAATGTAGTTTAAGAGTGAGATCAACAAGCATTCACCTGAGCTCATTCTATACTGACTAAGAAGGTCTCCTTTGGCAGTTGTCATGAAATATGGTAGATTGCTTAATTCGAAATTTTCAGATATCTTTTTGTTTTTTATCTTCTTCATGTCCTTATAATGATTGTAATCACCATGAAGAATGAAGCTAAGGTTATCTTTTACATAGTCAAAAGCATCAACAATTTGGTCGTCTTTTATAAGTTTATTACGAAGTAATTTATCTACAATAGTTGAGTCTCTGAATCTTGTTCCATAGAACAAGCTTCCTTCATAAACACCTTTGTAGGAAAGTGGTCTACTGGAACACCACCACATATTCTCATCATTTTTTTGTCTTTTTTTCACGAACCAATGATTGCTTTCTTCATATCGGTCAGTTGAAATTGAAATCTCTATAGTTGAATCACTATCATAATCTTCACCTTGAAGCATATTGAAACGTTTGGAACTCATTAGCACTGACATAATTAGCATTAGGGTGCTTTTACCGCATCCATTCCCCCCAACCAAACTATATAGGCCTCCTTCTATTGGAAGTTCAATGTCTGCTCTCTTGATGTTTTTTATGTTATTGATGCTTACTTTCATTAAGTCCATGATTTATTTCCAAATTACGTTTGTTAATAAAAGTTCTTGCTGATTCTCAGCATAAATAAGGAAGATTAAGTTGCATGACGAAAGTCATGTGATGATTCTCGTTTTTTCATAGGGAATAGTTCCTAGCTGAAATTTTTTTATTGTGTGATTAATGATAGGGCTTTATGTATAATATATCTGAAACAATATAGACATAATCCCTACAAAATCAATAGATTCCTGAGTAGTCGACGGTTAAAATATTTATTCAAAAAAAATTGAAATGCACTTGTAGTTAAGGGATAATGTAGCAACTGCAGCCTTGATTAATGCAGTGGCCGAACAGGCTTAAACTGTGTTTAGTAAGTGGACTTTTTTACTTAATATGAAAGCTGTAAGTATTTGATTTAAAACCTAGCGGGAGTGTTAGGCCTGCTACAACGAGTAGAGAGTCAGTGGCTATTTCAGCCGATTGGACTCTCCGGTAGAGTATCTACCCACACTCAGATAGCCCTTGGGTTTAATCCCGAGGGCTTTTTTTTTGTCCAATGTGTATGTATACCCCTTCATTTTCTGTTGTGTAAAATATCAAGCATTTACTGTTTATATGTACAGTGTTTTGGTGTAATAATTGGAGCACGAAGTAATCCGAGAATGTCGGAGAAAAATATAATGCATTTAAAACAAGATGTTGCTCATGTTTTGCCCGAGAATGGTCGGGCGCTGGTTTACATGACCCACGGGGCCATAACTGCGGTTTTACCGCTGAAGGAGAGCCAGATCGTCGCCGATACTGAGCTCATGATTGTGCTGCTCCGACGTATGGGCTACGACGTCCGGAGAAAGTGATATAATCCTCTCATCAGCCTGAACAGCTGATCACCTGCTGCGCCACCACGGAGACGAAAATGGCGCAGTATTCGTTTTACAAATCCCAAGGCGGGATCCTCGTGCCGGCAACGCCCGACACGGTCGATTTCGTCACGAACAAACTCAAGCTGGGGGCGGTTGTCACTGGCGAGTTTAAGCGCGCCCGGAATCCCGGACTGCACCGCAAATTTTTCTCGCTCCTGAATCTCGGTTTTGAATACTGGACGCCGACTGGCGGCGCAGTATCAACGTTTGAGCGCCAATTTCTCCGCGGGTATATCAATCGGCTGGCGCGCCATGTTGACGATGCTGGCGTGTTCTATGCGCTGGCGGATGAGTACCTGCAGCTGGTGGCCGAGAAGCGCGCCGAACGACTGACGATTGCAAAATCCTTCCACGCTTTCCGCCGATGGGTGACCGTCGAAGCGGGGCATTATGACCTTTTTGAACTCCCCGACGGTTCGACCCTGCGCGAGCCGCGATCGATCTCATTCGCAAAAATGGACGACCTCGAATTTAACGACCTGTACCAGGCAGCCCTTAACGTGCTGTGGACCTTCATCTTAAACAAATCCTTTCCAACCATCGCCGAGGCAGAGAACGCCGCGGCTCAGCTAATGGATTATGCAGCATGAGCAAACTGACCGACGAGGCCCGCGGCCGTGATTGTCAAATCAGGATCCCCGGCATCTGTAACCGAAACCCAGAAACAACCGTCGCCGCACATTACCGGCTGGCCGGAACCTGCGGCACGGCAATAAAGCCAGATGACACGCAGGCCGCGTGGGCCTGCAGCGCCTGCCACGATGAAGTAGACCGCCGCACGCGCCTTATCGACGCGAACGACGCTCGACTGATGCACGCCGAAGGTGTCATGCGCACGCAAGAAATTTTGAGAAAGGAAGGAAAGTTATGATCTACCCTGACAACATCGGTAAAGGCGACGGCAAAGAGCTGCATTTGCGTGCACTGGAGCGCGTTTGGATACAGGGGCGGCTGAAAATGTGGGGCCGGTGGTCTGGGATGGAAAGTTTCGGCAGGGCCGGCAACATGTTCAACCGACTACTGACGAGCAACAAGGTGACAAAAGCCGCGATCACCCAGGCGCTCAATCAGCTGAAAAAGGCGGGATGTGAGCAGGAAGAATTGCGCCAGTATTTGCTCGACATTCTGGAGGGGAAACAAAAAAGCAGCCTGGCATTTTGCACTGATTCGGAGGCGGCGATTATGGATCGGGTGATCGGGGCCGTTCTGCTGGATTACCCAGGGCTGAAATTTATCATTCAGCAGCGCTATATCGGGAAAGGAAAAAGCCTGAAGGAGATGGCCGCAGAACTGCATAATTATCGCCCTGATTGGTGCATGCGAACCTGCGAGACGCGCGTCGCGGTGTGGGTAAAAACGGCGGAATTCATGCTTTACCGTCCGATGAGTGATGCGTTTAGTTCGAATGTTGATAGATTTTACGGTTGACTTTGCGCGAAAAATGGTTATATTGAGATAAGCTTCGCGAAGTAGTACCCGCAGCGACAAATTCAAAAGAAACCCGCCTTTGAGCGGGTTTTTTATTTTGAAATCAACACAAAAGTAGTTACTAAATTACTTCTCGTCACTTTCTTTCAGTATAAGATCACCTAAAGTCCTCTTTCGGAATTCAGGGTATTCTATTTTATAATTTAATAGCCCTGGCTTGCTTGGTACTTGAATTGTTCTTGTCTGCAATGTTTTTACTTCTGAGCTTGGCATGTAGATTTTATCTGTGTGAGATAGTTTATTGTTCTCAACCTTAATGCCAACAATGCTGCCATTATATATTCTTATGATGGCATACTCGCCGTTTTCATACTTAAATACACTGAAACTTGTCTCAGTAGATGCGCGAGATATTCCTACCGTTGTTGACATTGCAATTATAAACAAACAAGCAATTCCAATCAGAACGGGTACTGTGAGAATTTCTTTTTTTGATAAGTAGTAGTAGGATATATATAAAACTGAAACACCAGTGCATAGAGTTATGGCAGTTATAACGTTTGCAAAAATTATTTTCGGCGCTGTCGGTGTGGACAGTAGTCCGATCAGTACTACATACACTATAATTTGGGTTAACTTCCGTCTATCACTGGTCTGCTTTTGTTTCAAGACCGTGATGAAAACTAGAGCGATAAGGAAGAATGAAGAAACACCAAGTATACCAGTGTATATGGATTTAATATCTACCTGAATATATTCTGTATCGAATGAAAAGTAAACTGCATAACCAATTTCATAGGACAGTGCCACACCATACCCGAGCAATGTGATTATGAGTATTATTAGGCCTTCTTTTTTTAGAAATTGCGTCGCAAATATATTCATGTTTCCTCGATTTTTTCTTATTTGGTTGTGTTCGTCAACTTGAATGAATATCCGGCTGGCATTCAATTGGTGAAAAATATAACACACACAATCAACAGATTATCACACCAAAAGGTTGCCTGCATGATTTGCCCCCACAAACGCCTAGCAAACCCTTGATCATCACCCGATGCCGGGAATAAACCCCGGAAGGGGGAGGACATGAAAATGCATGATAAAAATCCCGAATTGTGGGCGCAACTGATTGCATGGTTTGCCGCTCACAAGGAGGGCGGCGGCTATGCGGCCACGGCTGCGCTTATGGCGTTACTGCGCAGTGCGTATGTTGGCCAGCAGGGATGGACACGCCGACTAATTGACGCCGCCATGTGCGCGATGGTCGCGTATTTCATCAAAGATTGCCTGGCTGCGATCGGCTGGGATTCCACATACGCCTATCTCGGCAGCATGTTTATCGGCTATGCCGGCGTCGACTATTTCGGAAATATGCTGCGCCGCATCGCAAGCAACCGCACCGGTTCCCCACGACAGGAATAATTCATGACTCAGGATCAATTCAAAGAGGCGGCCGGCATTGGCGCCGGACTGGCCGCGCGCTGGTTTCCACATCTGGAAGCGACGTTTGCCGAGTTTGGTATCACGTCGCCAGTGGTGCAGGCAATGTTCATTGCTCAGGTCGGCCATGAGTCGGCCAGTTTCACTACGGTCGCGGAATCTTTCAACTACAGCGTGGCCGGCCTGCAATCGACCTTTGGCAAGCGGCTAACTGCGGAGCAATGCACAATGCTGGGGCGCCAGCGCGGCGAATCGGTGGTGCCGGTGAACCGCCAGGCTGCGATCGCGAATCTCGTCTACGGCGGCCGCCTGGGTAACAAATCTACAGGGGATGGTTGGAGATACCGCGGGCGCGGCCTGATCCAGATCACCGGCGCCGACAATTATCGCGCCTGCAGCGCCGGCATCAAAACCGATTTGCTGTTGGTGCCTGACCTGCTAGAAAAAGACGAGTACGCGATGCGCTCCGCCGGTTGGTTCTGGAAATCACGGAATTGTGGCCAGTACGCCGGCGACGTCGAACGGGTGACGCTGCTAATCAACGGCGGCAATAACGGGCTGGCAGACCGCAAAGAACGATTTGAGCGTGCGCGCCAGGCACTGGCATGAGCGGCTGGCTCTCAAAACTGGCCGGCGGGGGAATGTTGCTCCTGCTGGTGGCTATCTTTCTTGGCGGTTACAGCTCGCTGTTGTCGCACCGGTTGGAGCTGGCACGCCAGCAGACTGTAGAACAGCAGAAGACGCTGGCACAACAGGCCGGGCTGATAGCCACGCTGCAGACGCAAGATGCGCAGAATCGCGTACTGATGGCGGCGCAGCAACGACGCGAGCAGCAGCTGCGCATGCAGCACGACACCGCCCAAAGGAAATACCGTGAAGCGATTAAAAACGATCCCTGCGCTGGTCGGCCTCTGCCTGCCGCTGTGCTTGAGCTCTTGCGCCCGGCCACCGGCACAACCCCCGGCGCCGTTTATCCTCCTTCCCCCTGAATCCGTATTCACTCTATGTGAGCAGCCAGCAATGGCCAGCGACACATGGGGCGACGCCGTCGGCTATACGCTGGCGCTACAAACCTCACTGAAAATTTGTGCCGGCAGAATTGCCACGCTGAACGCATGGAGACGAGAGGTAGAAATTCAACCATTTAAGATCTCATCACCAAGGGATAGTGCTGAGTTCAATAAATGAAGATTTTCTTCTATAGCTTCTTTTGTGAAACCAAACTGACTTACATATGAATCTGGTTTGAAATCTTGAACTATCGCTTGCAATAATTGATGGTATTGTATGATTTTCTTTGTTTTTTCTGGGCCAAGCACGCCAACTTTATTCATGTTTGCATTGTAAAAGCGTGCGTAGTCATCAGGAATCAATACGTAGTAAGTTCCAACAAACTCACCTCTTTGAATCTCTGGCGACTCCAAGAGACTTGAAAAAGCCTCCAAGTATCCTCGTTCCCTGATAATCATTTGTAAGGCCTCGATTTCTGCTAAGAAACCTGCGGTATACGATTTCTTTTCATAATCACGTTTACTGTGTTCAATTCGATAGTTGACAAGGCCAGAAACGCCAGCCCCGATTAGGACACCTAGCAAGCCTGAGCCAGCTGCGATCAGTTGATTTACAGTTGTGATTTCCATGTTCACCTCGGAGTAACAGCTTCGGTAATTTGCAATACACCATGTTAGCACCTGGTGGGAAACAAGGCTGTTGAGAATTGAGCGCCGAGCCGTCACCGTTCTCCTGCCTTAGCCACGACCCGAACTCCTCACGGCGAACGGGCGAGAGAAGTCAAAAACGGTTAATACCCCGCGAGCTAGGGGGCGGTCATAGCGGAAACATCAGCCGTGGTAGAAGAAACGGTGTGACAGCAGGGGAGTTGGCAAACAAATAATATGTATCTATTGAAAATTGGTGGTTTTCACCCCATGTTTATTAGGCAACAGGTATCATCAATTAAATAATTTTCAATAGGGTGTATATAATGAGTGAAGAAATCAATGATTCAATCGAAAGCCTGCCAATTACGCAAATAGTCAAGGTGCGTGATGAAACTTTGACGTTTTTATGCAAGATGGCAAATTTGAATATTGGTGTCGGAATCACCCTTCTCATTAAAGGGACTGTATTAACCGGCACTTTAATTTCAGGTGATAAATATTTCAAAGCAATAGCTGAGAAGTTTAACGCTCTTGGTAGCGGTGAAGTGGCAAGTCTTGTATCAAATTTCTTTGAGGATTTTGGTCGCGAAACATACTCGATCGTTGAAGGCGTGGAGCCACCACCGACAAACTTTCTTCATCTCGCTAATGTTGAGATAGTAAATGGTAATGGCCAGATGATAGGCATGAGTGATGGATTACTACGAGTGAAGATTGAAGAGATTGACGGCTCAATGTTAGGACAATTGAAACTACAGAAGCAATAAATTGAAAAATTATAAACCCGCAAGTGCGGGTTTTTTATTGTCCATCACAGAGCATCTATCCAGGTGCTGCGTAATGCGCAAGCAAAGCCACAGGCGACACCCACCGATCACTCAGATCATGGTTGCCCGTGGCTTTTTTTATTCACGGAGAACGTTATGGCAAAACAGGACTGGGGAGCCATTCAAAAGCTGTTCCTCGCCGAATACGCCAAAACCAAAATCTCCCCGAAAGAATGGTGTGAGGCTAACGGCTACAACTACGCCACAGCACGCCGGCATATAAAAATCCCTACGCAAGGGAAAGAGAAAAAAGCGCAGAAAAAAATGCGCAGTGCGCAAGATGCGCAAATTCCAGAAAATCCCGCGCCCATTACGCCCGGCGTTACAGTTGCTGGTGGTGATGAGGAGGGGAAGGGCAAAGAAAGCCCAAGCCTTTTAAAACCACAGCATGAACAATTTGCGCAGAACATTGCGCAGGGTATGCCGCAGAAAGAGGCCGCGATTTGCGCAGGCTACGCGCCTACGAATGCCGAATCGCAAGCCTCAATCCTGATGAGCAGGCCGGACGTAAAAGCCCGTGTGCAGGAACTGCGCAATAACGCTGCGCTGTTGGTTTCGTTCAACGCCGGCCACCTGGCGGAGCTGTCGTATAAATCTGCGCAGTTGGCGCTGCAGAATAAAAAATTTGGTCAGGTCGCGCCGAACGTGAAGAACGCCGCGCAGCTGACCGGCATCGACATGAGCACGAATAAAACCGAGGTGAATGTCGATCTGGCCGGCCTGAGCTACGGCAAGGTTTGCATCGTGACTCCGGCGAACTGCCCGGCGGACGTGTGGGCTGCTCACATGGAAAAGCTGCGCGAGGGAAAGCCGACGGCCCAGTCATAATTGACGGCGTTCTGTACGCATTCAGCAGTGACTGGGCGACAGATGTCCTGTACGACACCCAGATCGGTTCCGTGCGCTGGCGCTGGACCTACGGCGGCCGCGGCGGTGGTAAATCGGTAGAGATTGCTCGCGCGCTGGTTATCCTTGGCGCTATCGATCCGATGATCATTCTCTGCGCCCGCGAATTCCAGAACTCAATCAGCGATTCTGTGCTGGCGCTGCTGGAGGCCGAAATTTATGCCTTGGGCCTCAACCATTTCTACACCGTAAAAAATAACGAGATCACCGGGCGCAACGGCACCCGCTTCACGTTCAAAGGGCTGCGCACCAACCTGCAATCCATCAAATCGATGTTTGGCATCAAAATTTGTTGGGTGGAGGAAGCACAGACCGTTTCCCAGGATAGCTGGGACGTTCTCGGCCCGACGGTGCGCGCCAATAATTCCGAGGTCTGGGTTTCGTACAACCCGCGGGAAGCCACCGACCCGACATACACCCTGATGAAGCGCCACGAAGTCGATCCCCCGGACGGCGGCGTCATCATTCGCCAGGTCAATTATCCCGATAACGCGTTTTTCCCGGACGTGCTGCGGCAGGAAATGGAGTATTGCAAGCGCGTTGACTATGAAGCCTATGAGCACATCTGGTTAGGGCTGCCGAAGGCGCTCAGTGAGGCGGTTATTTTCTCCGGGAAATATCGCGTCGAGGCATTTCCTGACGATCTCTATCTGCAGGCCGACCGGCTTTTTTATGGCGCCGACTTCGGCTTCTCGCAAGACCCTTCAACGCTGATCCGCTGCTTCATCATCGGGCGAAAACTCTATATCGAATACGAAGCCTACGGCGTCGGCGTTGAGCTGGACGAAATGCCGCAGTTTTACGATTCGATCCCCGAGGCTCGCAAATGGCCGATTCATGGCGACTGCAGCCGCCCCGAAACGATCAGCTACATGGCGCGGCAAGGCTTCAACATCGACGGCGCCACGAAATGGGCCGGCAGCGTTGAGGACGGGATCACCTACCTCCGCGGCTTCGAAGAAATCGTCATCCATGAGCGGTGCAAGCACATGATCGACGAGGCCCGGCTTTATTCCTACAAAACAGACCGCCTCACGGGTGAGGTGTTACCGATCGTCCTCGACAAACACAACCACTGCTGGGATGCGGTGCGCTACTCGCTGGACGGTTATATCACCAGCTCCGACGGCCTCGGCACCTGGGCGCAATTGGGTAGACAAGACGCATGAGCCAAAAAAAAGACGGGGTGCGCGCGTGGTTCCGGGACAGTTACCAGAATTTCACGGCGCGCCTGGGGCTTCGCACGCCCAATATGAGCAGCGACGGCACCTATCAGCCGAATTGGACCAGCCGCAACCGCCTGCAGATCGAGAACGCATACCGTAGTTCCTGGCTGGTGGGCGTGGCCGTGGATGCCGTCGCTGATGACATGACCCGCAAAGGCATCACGATCACTGGCGGTTTGAAGCCTGAAGAAAAATCCAAGCTGGATAACGCCTGGGAGGAATTGGCGCTCTGGGATCGCCTGAACGACACGATTAAGTGGGGCCGGCTCTATGGCGGCGCGATCGGCGTCATCTTGATTGACGGGCAGGACATGAGCTCGCCGCTGCGCATGGAAACGGTCGGCCCGGGCGCGTTCCGCGGCGTGATGGTCCTCGATCGCTGGATGGTTACTCCGACCACGCAAGACCGCGTCACCGACATGGGGCCGGATTTCGGCACACCAAAATTTTATCAGGTGGTGACGACGGCAACCGGGATCCCCCCGTGGAAAATCCACTACAGCCGGATCATCCGTTTCGACGGCGTCACGCTGCCTTATCAGCAGATGCTGACCGAGAACGATTGGGGGCAATCGGTGGTTGAGCGCATCTTCGATCGTCTGATGGCATTCGATAGCGCCACCACCGGCGCCGCGCAGCTGGTCTACAAAGCACACCTGCGAACCTATTCGATAAAAGGTCTGCGCTCAGTGCTGGGCATGGGACAGAACACCGCGGCATACAAAGGGTTGATGGCCCACATGGACATGATCCGTCAGTACCAAAGCATCGAAGGGATGACGGTCATGGATGCCGAGGATGAATTCGCGACCCACAGCTACACGTTCGCCGGCCTGTCCGACGTTCTGGCGCAGTTCGGCCAGCAGGTCGCTGGCGCGGTAGGTATTCCACTGGTGCGCCTGTTCGGCCAGTCACCGGCCGGATTCTCGACCGGTGAAACCGACCTCTCCAACTACTACGACAACGTCAGCACACAGCAGGAGCGCCGGCTGCGCCGCCCGCTGCATAAAGTCATGCAGGTGCTGCACATGTCGCTGTTCAGTCGGCCACTGCCCGACGATTTTGCCTTCGAATTTAATCCGCTGTGGCAGATGAGTGAACCCGATCGCGCAGGCGTGGCCGTGAACACGGTTGATGCGGTAGTGAAAGCCGTCGACGCCGGGCTGATGACGCCAAAAGCCGGCGCGCAGCAGTTGAAGGAATCGTCACGGATCACCGGCGTAGGTTCAACCATCACCGACGAGGACATCGAAAATGCGCAGGACATCGACCCGCCGGCGTTCGAGGGCAACGATCTCGACCCAGACGCCGAAGGGGCTACACCGCCAGTACGCAACGCAGCTACGAAAGATAGCGCAGGTGGTCGGGGACATCGTCTCGACTTCTTACGATGGTTCCGATAATTCCGTCATCCTCATCAACACCCGCTTGACCCGTTACTCCGAACTGATCGCCCCCTGGGCGGAATCCGTTGCCCTGAAAATGTTTGATGCCGTCGCGCGCCGAGAGGCGACGCAGTGGCGCCAGATTTCGCAGGAAATTTCTGCCGGGCTGCGTTTTCAGATGGAGAGCACCTCAGTAGGCCAGGTGGCGCGCAATATCGTTGAGGAGAACATCAAGCTGATGAAGTCGCTGCCGCTGCATGCGGCTGACCGGGTGAGCGGGATCCACGCCCGAGCCATTGAGGCGATGATCAGCGGCGAGCGCAGCAAAGATTTTGCCGCTGAAATTTTCCGAAGCGGTGATGTTGCCTGGTCACGCGCGAAGCTGATCGCCAGGACGGAAATAGGCCGCGCCACGCAGGCGCTGACGCAAGCCCGAGCGACCGCTATTGGCTCCGAGGGTTACATCTGGCGAACGGCACACGA
Source organism: Serratia sp. LACPHL-BACT-2024-00286 (assembly GCF_043109535.1). Classification (NCBI taxonomy): domain Bacteria; kingdom Pseudomonadati; phylum Pseudomonadota; class Gammaproteobacteria; order Enterobacterales; family Yersiniaceae; genus Serratia; species Serratia sp. LACPHL-BACT-2024-00286. The sequence goes on along the minus strand of NZ_JBICNA010000001.1, from coordinate 1,310,885 downwards.
CGGCGACGTCAGGCACTCTCACGCCAAAATGGAAGGCAAATTCGTCCGCTGGGGTGACCCGCCAACGCTTGACGGCATGACCGGCCACGCCGGCGCGCTGCCTAACTGCCGCTGTTACTGCGAAGTTGTCATCCCGGAAAAATAACCCATGAAATATTTCTTTAATACCCGGCTCGGTAACACCCGTTACGAGTTAGCCGACGGCTCCCTATTGTGCGAAGCCGTACCGATCGCGCGGGTTGGCTGGCAGGTCTACAACGCCGCAGAACTCGACGAGATCGAGCCTGACAGCGATGGCGAAATTTCCGTTTATCGCTCCCCCGAAGAAGTTTTCCGCCCAGAGACGATCGCCTCATTTGAGGGGATGACGTTCACCGTTTTACACCCTGAGCAAATGGTCAACCCGTCAAACTGGCGGGAGAACGCCCACGGCCACGCGACCAATATCCGCCGCGGCACCGGCGAACAGTCGGATTTGTTGCTGGCAGATCTCGTTGTGAAAAGCAGCGAGGCCATCCAGGCGATTTATCAGGGCGTGGACCAAATCTCCTGCGGGTACGACGCCGAATATCGGCAGACGGCCCCGGGAAAAGCCGAGCAATACGACATTGTCGGCAATCATGTCGCGCTGGTTCCTGCCGGCCGCGCGGGAATCCGCTGTTCAATTGGAGATAGCAGAACAATGGCAACTAAAAAAACGTGGTTTGATTCGCTGCGCCGCGCGCTGAAAACCAAAGACAATGCGGCGATCGAAGAGGCCATGAGTAATGCGCCGGCCGAACTCACCACCGATGATGGCGAGGGCGGGGGCGATTTGCCCAAGGCCATCAACATCAACATCAGCCCGCAATACCCACTACCGGATAAGGATCCGGAGATGGGCGGCGGCCCGGGTATTACTAAAGATGGCGAGGAGGACGTGCCAGCCTGGGCGCAAGCCATTCTCGCGCGCCTGGATAAATTGGAAGGCGGCGGCACGAACGACGGAGAACCCGGCGACGATGACGACGAAGAGGAAAAGAAAAAGGCGACCACTGACGCCGGCTATCAGCAGGCGGTGATCGCCCGGGCTGAATTGCTGGTTCCGGGGATCAAGCTGCCGGAAGGTGGAAAGCTGGCGACCTTTAAACGCGAGGTGCTCGATGCTGCATTCCGCACGCAAAAAGGCGCACAGATCCTTGTCCCGTTGGTCGGCGACAAGCCCGATTTTAAATCCATGCCGAAAGCGTCGCTGGATGCCGCCTTTACCGCGGCCAGCGAAATCGCCAAGCGCGCCAACCAGCCCGCAACCCAGCTGCGCACCTTCGACCATCAAAACCGCAACTCACCGGCAGCGCTGAACAAAGCCTTCGCCGAATACTGGAAAAAATAAGGTAAAAGCCGATGACTGCTTACACGTACCGGATGCCTGCGGGCATCGCCGGGGCTGTTTCACGCCCTCATCACCTCACTGCAGAGCCTGTCGCGCTGAATAACGCCAAAGCGTTCGGCGCTTACGGTCTGGCGGGTAAAGACGTAGGCGGCTATTTCGTGCCGCTGGAAGCCGGCGACGCCGTCGGCGTGATCCTGGGCTTCTACATTCGCCCGTACCCAACCACCTCGACGCCTGATCTGGTCCGCCAGGTGGGCACCGATAAAAACCTCACCGGCGACCGCCTGCGCCGCGGCTACATGACCGTGAATGTCGGCGTTGACGCGTCCGGCATCACACCGCGCGCGCCGGTGAATATCCGCATCGCCAACCCGAGCGCGACGAGCCCGCTTGGCGCGCCAGTGGCCGCAGCCGTGGCTGATGAAACCGTCGTCCTGCCGACCGCATTTTTCACCGGCCCCGGTGATGCCGCTGGCAACGTCGAAATCGAATACAACATTTAAGGAAATCGCTGATTATGTCACTTCATACCTATGACCAGGCGACCGTAGACAGCACCGGCGCATTTCTGATCGGCGAGCTGGAACGGCTCGACCAAGAACTGAATATGCCGCTGGTGGGCTATACGTGGAGCCGCGATATTGAGCTGCGCGAGGACGTGTCGATCGCTGACGACATTTCCAGCTTTACCAACACCGAGCTTGCTGCCTCCGGCACGCCAAACCCGAACGGCAAAAACTGGATTGGCAAAAACTCTACCGAGATCGCGACCGTTAATCTCGACATCAACAAAACCGGTTTCCCGCTGACCCTGTGGGGGATGGAACTTGGCTGGACTGTTGTTGAGCTGGCTGCCGCGCAGCAGGTCGGCCGCCCGGTTGATGCCCAGAAATTCGAAGGCATGCAGCTGAAGTGGAACATGGACACCGACGAGCAGGTTTATCGCGGCGATACGCTGATCGGCGTGAAAGGCCTGGTGAACTACAACGGCGTGTTGACCACCAACGCCCCGAAAGTCTGGACGGCCTCAACCGCTGACGAAATTCGTCAGTCGATCAACTCCGTACTGTCGGCCGCCTGGGCAAACTCGGGTTACACGATTTGCCCGCGCGATTTGCTGCTACCGCCGGATCAGTTTGCGCTGCTGTCCAGCATCATCGTGTCGTCTGCCGGTAACCAGTCGCTGCTGACCTACCTGCAGACCAACACCATCGCCTATCACCAGAACGGCGTTCCGCTGAACATCCGAGCCGTGAAATGGCTGAAAGGTGCGGGCGCAGCCGGCAAGGATCGCATGGTGGCCTATACCAACAGCAAAAAGTTCGTGCGATTCCCAATGGTTCCGCTGCAGAACATCCCGATCCAGTATCGCGGCATCTACCAGCTGACAACGTACTACGGCCGCCTGGGCGCCGTTGAGTCCCCATATCGCGAAACTCTGGCTTACGTAGACGGCATCTAAAAACAGCCCCGCAAGGGGCTTATAGGAAAAGCACATGAAGCAATCACTGGTAAAAATCCGCGTACATACGCCATTCACTTTCACGCACCTGAATTATGAGGTGGAGAAGTTCGCTGTTGGTGTGCACTCGGTGGCGCCGGAGGTAGCCGAAAACTGGTTCATCCAGGAATATGCGGAAATTCTCGACGACGGCCAACCAGACAACGCCGGCGCGCCAGCGGAGGTGCTGGCGCAGATCGCCGACCTTCAGAAGCAGCTGGCGGAGGAAAAAAGCAAAGTAGCCGATCTGACGACGGAACGTGACGAACGCGATCAGATCATCGCCGAGCACGTCGCCACAATCGGCAAATGCGATGACACGATCGCCGACCTGCAGAAGCAACTGGCGGCGGCGCTGACTGAGGGCGCGAAAGGTGGCAAAAAATAACCATCTGCCGACCGTCGATAAATTCCGCGAAGATTTCCCGCAGTTCGGCAACGCCGTCACCTTTCCCAACGCTCAAATTCAATTCCGCTTAAATCTGGCTGACCAACTGCTCGATGAAAACAATTTCGGCGAGGTATTCCCATACCTGGCCGAGCTTTTTGTCGCGCACTACATGGCGCTCCAGGCGGCGGATAACCGGGCGGCAGCGATCGGTGGCGGCGGGGCGAATAGCGGCGTTGTGTCGTCGAAATCGGTCGACAAAGTCAGCGTGAGCTATGACAGCAGCGCCACGATGAACCCGGACGCGGGCTTCTGGAACAACACCCGCTATGGCGCCGAATTCTGGCAGTTGATCCAGATGTTCGGCATGGGAGGGCGGCAGCTATGAAAAGCGGATTGAAGGTGCGGGCCGATCGGTCGCAGGCCGTTTTTTCTGCGTTGAATGAAATCGCGCGCCGCGACGTCTTGGTCGGGATCCCTGAATCGGCATCAGAACGACAGCCGGAGGATGGTGAAAAGCCCGGGATAGGAAACGCACAGATCGGCTACATCAACGAGTACGGATCGCCGGCGCAGAACATCCCGGCGCGCCCGCACCTTCAGCCCGGAGTGAAATCGGTGCATGCCGAGACCACCGCGAAAATGAAGGCCGCGGCGCAAGCGGTGTTTGATGGTCGCGCCGGCGCTGCTACTGCGGCGCTGGAGTCGGCCGGCACGGTCGCCAGCCAGGCGGTTAAAAGCTACATGACCAGCGCCGATTTTACGCCGCTGTCGCCAGCAACGCTAAAAGCCCGGGCGCGCCGCGGGCGCAAAGGTGCGGCTAAAGAATTGCAGAGCCGGGCCGCCGGCAACGCGCCGGACAACGCCAACGCTCGCCCCCTGATCGATGAGGGGCAATACCGGCGCGCGATGACCTACCTCGTGAGGGATAAAAATGCCAACTCTTGACGTTACAGACGTGCTTTTCGATCCCGAGTTTTGCGACACCTCCCTGATTGTCACCCGCAACCTGCAGACCGTAGACGATGACGGCTTCGCCACCAATGCCCCGGTTAAAATGCCGTTTGCCGGAGTGGTTATCGTCGATAGGTCTCTCGAAGCGCGGCGCATGATAGCGGGGCAAGTGGTCACCGGCGCAATCCTGATTGTGACCACTGAGCGGCTCACCGCTGGGCAGACGGCACGCGACGCGGACATCGTGACCTATCAGAACCGTGATTACCGTGTGACCTTTGTCGACCCTTACACGGCTTACGGCGCGGGATTCGTTCAGGCGCATTGTGAGCTGCTGCCGTTCGATGGAGGGATCCCCGTTGAGCAATAACACCAGCACGCAGGCCGGTTACCTGACGCCAATTTCGCCCGGCCCTGATTATGATGAGGCGCTCGAACGTGCGCTAAATCGTTGGGTGCTCGGTATAACCGGGCTGCCGCCGGGCAACGTGCGGCCGCGCTGGACACCCACACAGCCACCATTGATGCCGCCTGATGTGGACTGGTGCGCCGTGGGGATCTCCGGCTTTATCGGTGATGATAATCCAGCGTTTACGCGGCAGAGCGACGACAGCGCGGAATTGTGGCGCCACGAGGTGACCGAGTGCCTGGCGTCGTTCTATGGGCCGCATAGCCAGCGCATAGCGTCAATTTTTCGTGATGGTTTGACCCTGTCACAAAACAACGATCAGCTGATCGCCGTCGGTCTGTCGCTCGGCAGCATCGGCGACATCATTCCTTTCCCTGAACTCATCAACAACCAGTGGGTGCGCCGGTATGACATTACCGTCCGCCTGCGCCGCAAGGTTGTCCGCGAGTACGGCATCAAGCCGATCGCAGAGGCAACGGTAAAATTCTTCGGAGAATAATTATGGCTCAGCAGGGGTTACCTGTTCGTAACGTCGTCGGCGTTGCGATTAATATGGCCTTGCGCGCGGCGCAGGCTCGAAACTTTGGTTCGTTGCTGATTATCGGGGCATCGCCGGTGATTGACGCCAGCGAGCGGATGCGCGCTTATTCCGGCATTACCGGCGTGCAATCTGACTTCGGCATCCAGGCGCCTGAGGCGTTAGCCGCTCAGGTTTACTACTGGCAGCGCCCGCAGCCTATTGATCTGTACGTTGGCCGCTGGGTAAAAGTGGACACGGCCGCCGCGTTGCGCGGGGCAATCCTGAATACTGCGCAGCAGGCGATGACCAATTTCACAACCGTGACCGATGGCGCGATGAAAATCAGCGTCGATGGAACGGTAAAAACGGTATCCGGCGTTGACCTGTCGGCAGAAACCAACCTGAACGGCGTCGCCGCCCGGGTGGCGGAAAAGCTGACCACGGCGACCGTCGTCTGGGATGCGAATAACGCGCGCTTTGTTGTGACGTCGAAAACCACCGGTGAGACGTCCGCCGTTGGCTATGCGACACCAAACGCCACGGGCACCGACATCTCCATCCTGATGGGCATTCTTGAAGGCACCGGCGCGAAAATTATCGCCCGCCAGCCGGCGGAAACTATCGCTGAATGCGTCGCGAAATTTATCGACCTGTCGTCGAAATGGTATGGCCTGTATATCGCCGAAACGATTTCTGATGATGATGTGCTCGCCGTTGCCGGCCTGATCCAATCCGATGATGTTTCCCGCATCTACGCCCATACCGCGCAAAACACTGCCGTGCTCGATGCGGACAACAACACGGATATTGCCAGCCGGTTGAAGGCGGCCGCGTTCGGTACAACCTGCGTGCAGTATTCCAGCCAGAGCCCTTACGCCGCGGTATCGATTCTGGGCCGTGCCTTTACGGTCAATTTCGCCGGCTGGCGCACCACGATCACTATCAAATTTAAGCAAGAGCCGGGCATCGTCGCGGAAACGCTGACACAAACCCAGGCGCTGACCCTGCAGCAGAAAAACTGCAACGTGTTCGTCAATTACGACAACGACACTGCAATCCTGCAAGAAGGCGTGATGTGTAACGCTGATTTCTTTGACGAGCGCCACGGCCTGGACTGGCTACAGAACTACGTTCAGACCAACTACTACAACCGCCTCTATACCAGCTCGACAAAGGTTCCTCAGACCGATGAGGGCATTACCGATCTGCTGACCAACGTCGAAGCATCACTGGCGCAGGGCGCTGAAAACGGTCTGATCGCGCCTGGCGTGTGGGGTGGCGACGGTTTCGGCGCGCTGAATACCGGCGACACGCTGACAAAGGGGTATTACGTCTACTCCCCGCCGATTGCACAGCAGGCGCAAGCGGAGCGCGAAGCCCGCAAAGCCCCGGTGATGCAGGTGGCAATCAAACTGGCCGGCGCCGTGCACTTCGGCGACGTCATCATCAACGTTAACCGCTAAGGAGCCGGGGAATGCCTACTTATAGCTTTTTGGATGTGTCCGCCAATATCACCGGCATCGGCGGTTCGATTGACCTCGGCAACGGTGCGGCGACGTCTGACGAAGGGATCGTCGTTGCAATGGGCGGCGACAAAAACACGATGGTGACCGGCGCCGATGGTGAGGGGATGCACAGCCTGCACGCCGACAAATCGGGGACGATCACCGTCAACCTACTCAAAACCAGCCCGACGAACGCCAAGCTGTCGGTGATGTATAACGCGCAGTCGCTGTCATCTGCGACCTGGGGCAACAACGTCATCGTGATCCGCAACAAATCCAGCAACGACGTGACCACGGCGCGCGGCGTCGCGTTCAAGAAATTGCCGGATTGGCAGAACGCCAAAGACGGCAATACCGTCGCCTGGGTGTTCGACTGCATCAAGATCGACCAACTGCTCGGCACGTTTTAAGGGGTAATGCATGGAATTTGAAATTAAGGGCCAAAAATACCGCGCGGCCAAGCTGAATGTTTTCGAGCAGTTGAAAGTTTCCCGAAAGCTGCTGCCGCTGCTGTCCGGCCTACTGGGGGAAATTAAGGTGTTGCGCCAGCTGAAAACCGGGCAGATTTCGATTGAGGATGCGCTCAAAGTGGCGCTACCGGTGATCGCCCAAACGCTGGCGGACATCAGCGACGATGACAGCAACGCGATTATTCATCCCTGCCTGACGGTGGTGTCACGCCAGAATGGCACCGTCTACACGTCGATCTTTACCAGCGGTCAACTGATGTTCGATGACATCGACATGATGGACATGCTGCAGATCGTCGCGCGCGTGGTCGGGGACTCGTTGGGAAATTTTTTGCCCGAACTCCCCGACAGCGAGACGAAAGACCAGCCGCCGGCCTGACGCTGGACGTCCTGCCGGGCGGCGAGGATTACCTGTTACGCCCGGTGGATGCCGGCATGTGCAGCTTTGAAGCGCTCAAGGATGGGCGCCTCGATTTGTTCGACGTCGCGCTGATGAATGATTACCTGGACATGAAAGCGGATAACGAAGCCCGGATCGCCAGGTGGAGAGAGGATCAATGAACGCTGAAACCATCAAGGATTTTTTGATTTCTCTGGGATTCGAAATCGACTCCACCGGCGAGCGAAAATTCTCGGCTGTTGTCGCCGGCGTCACGGCGAACGTGCTCAAAATGGGGGCGGCTGTAGAAGGGGCTGCGCTGACGATCGTCGGCTTCACCACGCAGATCGCCAATGGCCTGGATAAAGTCTATTTTGCATCGCAGCGCACCGGCGCCTCAGTGGCGGGCATCCGCGCGTTGGGATATGCCGCCTCGCAGATGGGAGCAGACGCGGCCGCGGCACAGGGCTCGCTGGAGAGCCTCGCGCGATTCATCCGTAACAACCCGGGTGCCGAAGGTTTCCTGAACCGCCTGGGCGTACAGACGCGCGGTGCGAACGGCCAGATGCGCGATGCCGCCGCCATTTTTACCGGTGTCGGCGATAAGCTGCGCAGCATGCCGTATTACCGAGCGAATCAGTATGCGCAGATGCTGGGGATCGACGAAAACACGCTCCTCGCCATGCGCCGCGGCATCAATGGTTTTACTGCCGATTACCAGAGCATGCTGAAAGCCACCGGCCTGAACGCCGACCGCGCGGCGCAGCAATCCAATAAATTCATGACTTCCATGCGCAGCCTGACCGCGCTGCTTGGCATGGCAAAAGACAAAATCGGCTCAGATCTGGCCGGCGGCCTGAGTGGCTCACTGGATACGCTGCGCCGGCGCATCATGGACAATTTTCCGAAGATAGAGGGATTCATCACCAAAACTGTTCGGGGTGTTCTCTGGTTAGCCGAGGTTTTCGGGCGGATGCTTTACCGTGGCTATCAGGCTATCGATCAGTTGATCACCTGGTGGAAAAGCCTCGATACCGAATCGCGCAAACTGATCGGGATTTTCGGCGCGCTGCTGGTTGCCTGGCGGCTGTTGAATAGCGCTTTCCTTATGTCGCCGATTGGGATGATCACTGCGCTTATCGTGGGTATCGGCCTGCTGTGGGACGATTACCGTACCTGGAAAGAAGGCGGCAAAAGCCTCATCGATTGGGCGAAGTGGGAGCCGGCTATCACCCAGGCCAAGAACGCGATGATCTGGCTGCGTGACAAGCTGCTCGAACTGAAAGACGCCGTCGGCGGCTGGAAAACTGCGCTGGAAATTTTGGCCGGTTTCGTGGCTGTTACCTGGGCGGCGAAAATGGTCAGTGCGATCGGCTCCGTGACTAAAAGCGTCGGTGGCCTGTCAAAAGCGATGGGCGGCCTGGGCAAAGTCGGCGTGATCGGCGGCTTGCTTGCGGTCGAAGAGGCTGTCGTTAAACCTCTCGAGGGGAAATACTCCTGGCTGACCAACAACCCCGTCGCCAATTTCCTGAACCAGCTCCCGGGCAGTGACACGGCCGACGAATGGGGGCGCAAACTGCTGCCGTGGCGCCGTGGTGAGCCTACGCAATATGGCCAGTCGGTGCGCCGGCCGCAGGCTACAAAAGCCGGGGCGGCGCTGTTGGGATGGCTGCAGCCCAAACTGACGCAGCTCGAGGCAATGTACAACCTGCCGGCGGGCCTGCTGCGCAGCGTTGCGCTAACCGAATCTGGCGGCAATCAGTTTGCTGTTTCCGGTGCCGGCGCGAAAGGCTTGTTCCAGTTCATGCCTGGCACCGCCCGGGACATGGGGCTACGTGGCGATGACGTCTTCGACCCGTCCAAATCAGCGGCGGCCGCTGCTCGCTATCTGGGTATGCTGCTGCGCATGAATGGCGGCGATCTGGAAAAAACGCTGGCGTCCTATAACTGGGGGATCGGCAACGTTCAGAAGCACGGCATGGGGCTGATGCCGGCGGAGACGCGCAACTACATACCTAGGGTGCTCAGCAACATGCCAGGCGCCGGCGGGAACAGCCTGAATCAGCAGACGGTTATCAATATCCACGGCGTTAACGATCCCGCGCGCGCAGGGATGGAAGTCGCCGATCGTCAAACTGGCGTGAACTCCCGCCTGACCCAGCAACTCTATGCGAGGCCGCAATAATGGATATTCTCTCCGTCCTGTTTTCTCAGCAGACCCGGAAGATCGGCGGCATCATCCCGAGCGTGGCAATCTCGGAAAAACACAGCGACACGCTGGAGATCACCGAGCACCCGATCGAGGATGGCGCGCCTGTCAGCGACCACGCCTACAAGCGGCCGCCGGAGGTGACGATGGAGCTGGGTTTCGCCGGCGGCGGCTCGCTGCTGGATGGCGTCGACACAACCCAGTTTATCGACATCAACAGCGGGCGGACGCTCAGCAGCGGCCCGCGAGAAGTCTATAAGCAGTTGCTCGCGTTGCAAGAAAGCCGCTTGCCGTTCGACGTCACCACCGGCAAACGGCAGTATCAGAACATGCTGATCCGCTCGCTGGATGTCACGACCGATCGCGCCAGTGAAAACGTGCTGATGTGTGTCCTGACGCTGCGCAATGTCATCATTTCCCGCACGCAGAGCATTTCGGTTGCGGACAAAGCCAACATGGCCGACGGCGTCAGCACGTCGGCGGTGCAGAACTCCGGCACGAAATCGGCCAAGCCGGTCAACGAAAGTTTGCTCTCCCAGGCGCAGCGCGGCGCGCTGGGAGTGCTGGGAGGTTTCGGGTGAACATTCAGGAAATTCCGCTGACGCCGGACAATCAGCAATTCGGGATCGCGCTGGGCGGCCAGCAGATGAATATGCGGCTGACTTGGCGCGATGAGGCTGGCTGGTTGCTCGACCTCATGGACAGCGCCGGCGGCGCGCTGGTGAATAGTGTGCCGCTGGTGCCTGGCGCCAACCTGCTGGCGCAGCATGCGCACCTGGGGTTTACCGGTGCGCTGATCGTCATGGTCGACAACAACGAACCAGAGCTACCGACGAAAACCAACCTCGGGATCGGCAGCCATCTTTATTTTGTGCAGGAGTAGGGCATGAGTCAGAACTGGATGCGGCATTTTGAGCTGCAGCTGCTGGACCAGCAGGGCAGCGGCATCAGCCTGTCAGATTTTAAAGTCACTTTCCGCATTGAGTGGGCCGATACGCGGTGGCCGCGCGTCGCCAACGTCAAAATTTACAACCTTTCGCCGGATACCCAAAACCGGATTCTGGGCAGCGAGTTTTCAAAAATCCGCATGATTGCCGGCTATGATGGGATAGCCCCAGATGCAGACGCCACTCAGGTCGGCGTAGCGCGGCCGGTGGACCCGAAGAAATCAGGCCAGCGGGACGGCCAGAACTTTGGCCTGATTTTTGAGGGAGATCTGCGCTTCACGATCACCGGCAAAGACAACCCGACCGATTCCTGGGTGCTGATTCAGGCCGTGGGCGATCATGAGGCGTTTCTCTATGCGACGGTTAACACCACGCTCGCCGCCGGCTATACCGTGGCTGACGTGTACAATGCCGCCCTGAAAAGCTTCAGCGCCTACGGCATCACCCAGGGGATCACCGGAACTTTTCCTGATACGGTTTTTCCTCGCGGGCTGGCGCTGTTCCAATCCGCGCGCGATGTCATGGACTCCGTTGCCGGCATGTGTAAGGCCACCTGGCAGCTGATTGACGGCAAGCTGCAGATGGTCAACGAGAACAAATACATTCACGAGGCTATCGTGCTGAACAGCGAAACAGGGCTGATCGGCATGCCTCAGCAAACGATGGGCGCCGGCGTTAACGTGCGCTGCCTCATCAACCCGAATATTCGCATTAATGGCCTGATCCAGCTCGACCAGGCATCAGTTTACCGCGCAGCGCTATCCGACAGTGAGATTGCCCAATCCAGCGGCCGCATCAGCGAAACCGACCAGAACGGAAATCGAGTTGTCGCCGGTTCCCTGCAGCAGCCCTCCAGCATTGCTACGGACGGCGTGTATATCGTGAAAGCGATCGACTATACTGGCGACACACGGGGCCAGGCGTGGTACATGGATCTGATGTGCTTTGCGCTCGGCTCTGCTGATCTTCTTTCTGATTCAGCAAAGAACAGGACGGTTTAAATGTTGAAGGCATTCGCCGCAGTCGTAGTTTTTATCTCTTCATCTTGCCTTGCGGATACTCAATGCGGGCCTTTTCTACTCACTCCGGGGCCTAGTGATGGGTGGTTCAGGATCAACAACGCTAAGCCAGAGTCGCAAAAAGTTACGTTTTTGAAGGCAAAAGAAGACTACGACAACATCAAAATTGATTGGAGGGTTGCGTCCAATCAACCTGGCAAATGGGTGGGGCTGGAGTACATCAAGCGTGATGGTAAAGCATTTTTAAATGCCCAATTACTTCAGGCCAGCATGGACGCGCCGCGCCAGTATGCGACGTATGACTGTGTGAAGATCAATTAGCAGAATATAATTGCTAAGCGTTATTATATAACGCGCGTCAAAAAATGACGCGCTTAGATGATTTTTGGAACGTAATTTGATGTTCTGATTACTGAACGACTTTACTCGTCCTTAATTTTATCCCAGCGATAAGCTTGATAATCTAAGTCTGAGCGACAGTTTTCGCAATAAGTTTCATCATTCGCATAATAGTCATATAGCTGCGAGTCAGGGAGTCTGGCACCACAGAGAATTGTTTCGTTGTCATCATGCATTTTTCTGTTGCATGTAAGACCTTCAATTAAAGGCCTTACAGCCCGCTCGAATACAAACCTTTGGTCATCGGATAGGTTTTTATCAGTTTTTTCTGCAACCACTTGCTTCGATACTCCGACCGCAGAGCCAGCTTTTACCCCGGCTGACTTTGCCGAGTCTTCAATGATTTCAACCTCGTTGTTTACTATGTAGTCAAGTGCGTCAATGTTCATGTGTTACCTATTCGGTTATAATGTTTTGATAGGAATTAGTTCAAGGCAAACAATATCAATTTGAATTATTTGTCATTCAATATAACCCGTTACCGATATCCATCTTTAGTTAATTGGTCTCGGATGCTCTCCCAGACCATGTCTGGGACAGGTTCAATCATAACACCCTTAAGCTTTTCAATCAGGTCATTTAAGGATGTGGCAATTATTGCCGCCATGTCACCGATTACATCTCCTCCTTTGGCTGTGCCACTATAATAGTTCCCGTGGTCCCGGAAGTCGATGACACAACTATCTGTAACTTTGACAAGACTCATATTTATCTCCTTTGAGGTTTTACGAACCATGAAATTAAATTTGAAGTGTGTGTTTCTAATAATTTCAAAGGTAAGTTAATTTTTTTTTGAATAAGAGAAATTTAAGCTTTATGCCTTGTTTTATCAATACAGGAAACTCGACATGGCAAAAATAAACGTGCTTGCATTCGTACAACCCGCTTCGGCGGGTTTTTTTATGGGGAAAATTCATGCCCGTATCCCTTACATCTCAAATCGGCGATAAGCAGCAGGCCGACCAGGCGCTGATCGACGCCATCAACGCGGGAATGCGCGTATCGATCCCCGGCATCATTCAATCCTTTGACCCGGGAGATGAGACAAGAGCTCCTACATGCGTCGTGTTGCCATCAGTGAAGGGTTACGAGCCGGACAGTATCGGCGGCGGTAATTCCTCCAGCCTGCCGCTGCTGGTGGATATCCCAGTCATTTTCCCGCGTGGCGGCGGCGTCACGCTGACGTTTCCGGTTAAGGCGGGGGATGAGTGCCTGCTTGTTTTTTCAGACCGCTGTATCGATTTTTGGTGGCAGAACGGCGGGGTTCAGGAACCGGTAGACGGCCGTATGCATGATCTTGCGGATGGAATTGCGATCCTCGGCTTACAGTCCTGCGCCCAAAAAATAGCAAACATCAGCACCAGTACAGCACAGCTGCGCACCGACGATGGCGCCGCATTTATCGAACTCGACCCAGGCAGCCATGCCGTTAACGTCACCACGCCAGGCAAGCTGACCGCCAGCGCGCAGGGCGGCACGGAGATCAACTCCCCCGAGATCGTACTCAACGGCAACGTGACGATTAACGGCAACCTGTCGCAGGGCATGGGTGACGGTGGCGGCACGGCGACAATGCTGGGGCCGGTCAACGTGACGAACGACGTCAACGCCGGGGGCATCAGCCTGCAGACGCACAAGCACGGTGGTGTAGAAATCGGCGGCGGCCAGACGGGAGGCCCGCAGTGAGATACCGGAAAGAAGACAAGAACGGCGATTACAGCTTCGGGCGCGGCGAGGGTGATTTCTTCATTGACACGCCCGAGGCTGTGGGCATGGCAGTGATCAGCCGCCTGCAGCTGCGAAAGGGCGAATGGTTCCTCGATACCACCGCCGGCACCGACTGGACGCAGATACTCGGCAAATACACGTCGGGCCTCTATGACATCGTGATCCGCGAGCGCATCCTCGGCACGCCGAACGTGACCGAGATCGTCGAGTACCAGAGCCAGCGCGATGTCGATACGCGCGACCTTTTGATCACCGCCACTTTAAACACTGCCTTCGGCCAAACCTCGGTAACCACCTATGTATGAAGACATTATCGATTCGATGCTGCCAAAAATAACGGCGGCAGGGATGAGCGCGCCTGAATTCCAGACCATCCTCACCGGGTGGCAGACGATTTTTCGCGGCATTTATGGCGATGACATCTACATCGAGCCAGACAGCAAAGACGGCGTGCTGTTGTCGCTGATCGCCTACGCGATGCACGGAGGTAACAATGCGGCGATCACCACCTGGAATGCGTTTAGCCCGGCGACCGGCACCGGCGCGGGGTTGGCGAGTAACGTCAAAATCAACGGCATCAGCCGAAAGGCGCCGTCAAATTCCACGGTTGACGTGAAGCTGATCGGCCAGGTTGGCATAGTTATCAGAAATGCCTCAGTACGCGATAGCGCTGGGAACCTCTGGGATTTACCTGCAGAGGTGGAGCTCGATATTCACGGCCAGGCGGTGGTAACCGCGACGGCGCAGAAGGCAGGCGCCATCACCGCGCTGCCCGGCGATGTTTCGCAAATCGCCACACCTACGCGCGGCTGGCAATCCGTCACGAACCCTGAAGCGGCCACCGCCGGTAAGCCGGTAGAAACTGACGCAGAGCTCCGCCAGCGCCAGGCGCTCAGCGTCGCGCTACCGTCACGAACGGTCATGGAGGGGCTGATAGGCGCCATTGCCAATGTCACCGGCGTGACGCGCTATAAGGGCTACGACAACGACACTTCGGAAACTGACATCAACGGCGTGCCGGCGCATGCGGTTTCGATGGTTGTGGATGGCGGTGACGCTGAAGAAATTGCCAAAATCATCTCCGTGAAAAAATCGCCAGGCGCGCCGACGTTCGGCACGACGACGGTGATCGTCAAAGATGCCTATGGCACAGACAAGCCGATCCATTTTTTCCGGCCGACCAAAGTTCCGATTTACGCCGCTATCAAAATTAAGGTGCTTCCTGGCTACACCAGCGACATCGGCGAAGACATAAAAAAAGCCGTGTCTGACTACATCAACACGCTTTACATCGGTGACACCGTTTATTTTTCCCGGCTCTATGTTCCCGCCACGCTGGGAAATGCCGCCAGCGGGAAAACCTATGACCTGATGACGGTGAGCATTGGAAAAGATGCAGTCACGATGAGCGAGGCCAACATTCCGATCCTGTTTAACGAGTCTGCGACCTGTTCGCCGGAGAATATCGCAATTATCACGGTGGCATGATGACCAACAAATACACCGCATTAATACCCGCTTATCACTGCCAATTCCCCAACTACTTCGCCACCGTCAGTGCGGTCACTGAGGCGTTCGCACGTCAACAGGACAGCACGCGCGGCATCGTGCCGGCGTTTGACCTTGACAGCGCCATTGGCGCCCAGCTCGATGTAATCGGCCTGTGGGTGGGGCGCGGGCGTCGCATACGTGCACCGGCAGTGAGCCATTATTTTTCGTTCGATGATCCCGATCTGGGTTTCGACCTTGGGACATGGAAGGGGCGCTACGACTACGGCGACGAGTATATCGATATGGATGACGACACCTATCGAACGGTACTGCGTGCAAAAATCGGCGCCAACAACTGGGACGGTACTGTAGAAACGCTGCCCGCCGTTCTGGCGGCTATTTATCCGAAAGGCGGTATCACGATCACTTTTTCGGACAATCTCGACATGAGCATGACGATCACAGCTCGAGGGGCCGTAATACCGGCAATCACGAAAGAAATTATTCGGCAGGGGTATCTCTCGATTAAACCGATGGGGATCGCCGTAAATTATGAAGTTGTGGAGGGATAAATGGCGAAGAATGAATTTAAACCGTTTGCCATCGGTGAGTATGCGAACGTGTTATCACAGAATGAATATGAATCACTACCCGCTGTAGGGGCGGGATTTACCTCTGGTGTCGCAAAAAGTGAAGAACTTAACAAGGTATGGCGGCAATCATCCGTGATGTCATCCGTATTAGGTGATTTCATTTCCATTAACTCCGGTGATGATGTGTTGGATGATGGTGATACGAGCAAGGTTTTACAATCACTGATTAAAGCATTATCAAAACCAATAATTAATTTTAGTCACCCTGTCGGCATGGTTGCTTGGTTTGCTCAAAATAAAAACCCTAACGAAATTTTTCCAGGTACTACGTGGGTATACCTTGGTGAGAATAAAACCATCAGGTTATCGAAACCTGATGGGAGTGATTTGCTTGAATCCGGTGGGGCGGATCAAATAATCATCAGTAAGGAAAACCTGCCAAATATAGCGTTATCTGTCAGCGGCACTGCTGATGAAGTAGATCTCGGCTCTCGGCAAACAGATACCCAGGGCAGACATAATCATAGGTCTGGCATGGCAGGCCCAGGTGCTTCATACCAAGACTATATAGTTGGGTCTGATAATGATTCACATAGGCCGCTTACTTATACAAGTGACGACGGTGAAC
This sequence comes from Serratia sp. LACPHL-BACT-2024-00286, assembly GCF_043109535.1. Lineage (NCBI taxonomy): Bacteria > Pseudomonadati > Pseudomonadota > Gammaproteobacteria > Enterobacterales > Yersiniaceae > Serratia > Serratia sp. LACPHL-BACT-2024-00286. The sequence continues at coordinate 1,294,373 of NZ_JBICNA010000001.1, read as the reverse complement.
ACGCACACACGGTAAATATTGGTACGCATTCACATAATGTTAGTGGTTCAACAGAAACCCTTGGCTCTGGGAATTCAATTAATATCACCAATGCTTACGTCAAATTAATGGGCTGGTATCGCACCGCTTAATAGAGAGAAATAAATCATGTCAAATAATGGTTTGCCAGTCACTGACGTGGTAGGGGTTTCTGTTACCCTTGGCCAGCGCCGCACTGCCGGCGCATCAGCAGGTGATGCATACGCCCAGGCAGCCCAAGGTAGTGCAATTTCAGCGGCTAATTCCGCCGCAAAAGCTACTCAGGCTGAACTTGGTGCGGCGGAAGCCGCCGAAGGCGTGGCTGAAAATGCAGTCATTGCTTCGGGTGCAGCAGATCGCGCCGAAGCTGCGGCAGAAATCGCGCAATCTGGTGCTGATGCTTATCCTGATGTCGCTGCTGCACAAGCCGCGATCGACGCTGGCACTGAAACGCGGCGTTATTTCTCTGTTCGCTCGACCATTTCAACGCAATGGGTTGATGAATATGAAAACGTCAACGGTGTAGCGACGCCAACGGGCCGCTATCTGAGTAACGGGAAATACGTTGATGAGATTGCCGCCTCTGTTATTTCGCTGCTGGCGAGTCTGATTGAAACTAACAGGCGAACTGCCTCACTTCGGCAATATCAATCTGAGCAATGGCAGTGGTTAGTTGAGGGTGCCGGCGGCGCTTCTGAGACAGCAATGGCGCTTGATAACGATTTTGGGTTGTGGCTGGCTGGGTTAAAGTCTTCAATTCAAGATTATATCGAACAGCTCATGCCGAAGAGCATTGCAAATCGATACGTTGATCTGCAATACGCTATCGTGGCAAAAAACGGCATTGACGGACTGCTAACAATAAACAATAACGGCGATATTCGGATCGTCGGCACTGATGACGTTTTGCAAGACAGATTGAACGCGATTTGCTCGACCACGTTTTCTCGCCGTGTTGCTGGATTCCAGTTCGTTATTTTCACATCGGATATGAAGTCGGCAATATTCGCTATTGATGACGATGGCGGTGTGCATATTCCCGGCATTGATGGCCCGCTTCAAGATAATCTCGGCGAGTCTTTGGCATCAATCACGACTGTCGGCGGCGTTCCTGCAGCTGCGTGGCGCGGTGATATTGTGTGGTCTGAGCGTCCTGTGTTAACGGCGCAAGAACTGACATCAAGCGGCTTTGTATTCAGCTATATGCCAGGTGGTGATGCTACTTCTGGGGCTGGCGTGATGTATGTTCCATCTATACGAGAAATGCCTATTGATGCAACCGTGATTCACGGTGCTGGCGCCTGCGGCCAATCTCTTAATCTAGCGTTCGATACTGCTAATTCGAACATTGTTAATATTGATAAATCATTCCGTGGTCGCTTATTGGCGGGTATAAACGGAAATCCAGAAGGTAAGAATGTAAATGCTGTAAATAATGATGACGTATCAAACCTTAACGATATGAGTTACCCATCATACCGCCAAGGTAATATCCTCCCAATGTACAATAAACTCATGTCCAAGGGTGTTGGAAATATTATTTATATCCATGCTGGATTTGCGGCTGGTGGTCGCTCATTCATACAAATCAGCAGGGGGACTGTGCCATATGAAAACGGCCTGAAATTTGTTCGAATGGCTAAGAGTGCTGCGGACGGTGTCGGTAAGCAATATATATTTAAGTTTCTGTCTCATGAGCATGGAGAAACTGATTCCGATAATGGTGATTGCCGAAATCCGGGAGACTATCTCGCAAAAGAAAACGTCTATTTCCCCGGCATTCAAATCGACTTTAAAGGCATTACCGGCCAGACAGACGATTTCCTGATTGTTATCGGGCAGGTCGGCAGTCGCAGCAACACCAAAGCTGGAGCCGTTGATGAAGAGGGTAACCCGACGGGCGAAAGCATCGTGGTTCAACCGTATTCAGTTCCAGCGGTTGACCAACTCGCATACGTGCGCCAAAACCCCGACACGGCGATTATGTACGGCCCTAAATACATGCTGAACTGGCTCTATAACGACAACTCGCTCAGTCATCTGAACGCAAAAGGGAAAGTGCTACAGGGGGAATATACTGCACAGGCCATTCACTGGCATCTGTACAACGCAGAGAAAAAAGGCACGTGGACTGGGCTGAAAGTAAAAAGTCTTTCCGTCTCAGGAAATATTGTTGATTTGCTCTGTGATGTCCCATATACGCCGATCGTCATTGATACCAACTTCATCGCTGATTGTTTGAATCAAGGAATTAGTCTCGAGAAAAACTCCGCATCAGTTCAGAGCGTCACCGTCGTCGACGGTAACATTATTCGCGTTGAGTTTGATAAAGCTCCCGCGCCTGACGATTACATGCTGATCGGCTTTACTAATACCGCGCTAAGTTCAAGCGGCTATGTTTATCCATTGACGTGTTTTCGTGATTCATCCCCAATTAAATCACGATAGATCACCCGAAATAACGAACCTTTCCCCCTTTACAACTGGCTGTGCCTCGATCGCCTGCCTATTTCCGGAGGATTTTAAAAATGACAGCAGCTATTAATACTGGGAAAAGTTATTCTGGTTTCCGCCCAGCCCTGGACTTATCAGCTTCCATTCTTGATCCGTCGGCGCTATTTAGCGCCTATAAAACTCGCGTGGTGGCCGATGGTGGCTCTATTCCAGACGAGCCGGGTTGTCTTACGCGGTTTGAGTTCCTTGTGAATAACGGGATGTATAGTCGAGCGACGTTCTGTGCAGCGCCGGCGTTTGGTTTAAAAGTCGATGGTGCTGGAAATGTCCAAACCGTTTATAACCTGCTTGGCTCTGCTGGGGATTTGATCGCGGGTTCCCAAGGAACTCCACCGCTACCCATGACCTACGATGCCACTGCGCGCGCGGTTATCATTCAGGTCACATCGGGTGGGGGCTGGTATCTCAAAAGCCGCACGAATCTTGTTATCCAGAAAAGTTCGACTTATTTGATTGCAGGCCGCATGAGCGACCTCAATCGTGCCGACAATAACGGAATTACTGCCGGATACAATCTGACAGGTTTACCGATGGCGTATCTTCGGACGATGATAACGAACAACAGCGCAGTTACTGAGGCGTGGCGATATGGGTCACGCGATAGCGCATGGCCTGCGGGTAGTGGTGGCGCGCTCAATGCCGCAACGAATATCTATGCTGACTACGTGCCATCTGCGGGCCTGTTCAAAGTGGCTCAAGGGGTTATTGAGGGGTACGAGAAAGGGAAGTTGCTTGCGACCTCCGCGCCGGCGGCGACGGGAAAACTGGCTGATTTGAGCAGCTACACTACGCCGATGTTGATCGGTGGTACACAGTTGGCGAATAACATCGTCAGCGCGTGCTACGGGGCATTCCAAGACATGCTTTGTCTTCACACTGCCGACGAATCCGACGCGATTCTTGCTTCACGCTTGGGTATGTAACGCTGGGCCGGGTGGAAACCCGGCTATTCATAGAAACTATCTTTCTTTACCGATCAATATCCTACCGTTCTAACAAAAATCCGAACTTTCCCCCGTCAAAATCTTGCGCATATACTGTATAAAAACACAGTAACAAGGCAACATTATGACTTTCTTTTATCCAACACCAAACCCAACCAAGCTCAAAATCCCGCTGTTCGCCGATAAGGTGCCGGCGGGGTTTCCCAGTCCTGCGGCAGATTACGTCAGTTCGCGCATCGATCTGAACGAATATTGTATTAGCCATCCCAATGCGACCTATTTTCTCTATGCGACAGGTGATTCAATGCTTGAGGCCGGGATCACTGAGGGCTCTATGCTTGTGGTTGACCGTAGCATCAGCCCTGCACATGGCGATATTGTGATTGCCAGCATAGCCGGCGAGTTCACAGTGAAGCGCCTCTGTTTGCACCCCCGCGCACAATTGGAACCCATGAACCCGAAGTATGAGCCGATCTTGCTCCATGACGGCGGCGACGATCTGGAGGTGATGGGCGTTGTTGTGTCTTCGATAACGAGGCTCAAGTGATGTATGCGCTTGCTGATGTGAACAGCTTCTACGCGAGTTGTGAAACGTTGTGGCGCCCAGATCTGCGAGGGCGTCCTGTTGTCGTTCTGTCGAATAATGACGGATGCGTCGTAGCAAGAAGCAAGGAGGCGAAGGCGTTAGGGCTAAAAATGGGAGAGCCCTATTTCAAAATTAAGCGTGAATTTGAGCGCGCGGGAGGCATCGCGTTTAGCAGTAATTATGAGCTATACGCCGACATGTCTCAGCGTGTGATGGCTGTTTTAGAAGAGATGGCACCACGCGTAGAAGTATATTCAATTGACGAAAGTTTCCTCGATCTGACTGGCGTTCGTAACTGTATCGATCTGGATACTTTTGGCCGCCAGGTGAGAGCGAAAGTGTTTCGCAATACAGGGCTAACTGTGGGCGTTGGCATAGCCCAAACCAAGACGTTAGCAAAGCTGGCAAACTTCGCGGCGAAAAAGTGGGACAAGACTGGCGGAGTAGTGGATCTGTCCAATGAAGGGCGCCAGCGCAAATTGATGGACCTCGTGTCTGTCGATGAGGTCTGGGGTATCGGGCGCCGGATATCGAAAAAGCTCAACATGATGGGGATTGAAACGGCACTACAACTGGCCGATGCAAGCACAACGATGATCCGCAAGCATTTCAGCGTTGTGATAGAGCGAACGGTGCGAGAGTTACGCGGCCAGCCTTGTCTTGAGCTGGAGGAGTTTGCGCCGACAAAACAACAGATCATCTGCAGCCGCAGCTTCGGTGACCGGATCACCGAGTATGATCAGATGCATCAGGCAATTTGCATGTATGCGACGCGTGCCGCTGAGAAGTTGAGGGAAGAGCACCAGTATTGTCGGCATGTCAGCGCGTGGCTCAAAACCAGCCCATTCGCCATCAATGAGGAATACTATGGCAACACCGCAAGCATAAAATTGAGCACACCAACGCAGGATACTCGGGACATTATCGCTGCGGCTATGCGTTGCCTTGATGCGATTTGGCAACCCGGCCATCGGTATCAAAAAGGCGGGGTGATGCTGCAGGATTTTTATAGTCAAGGAGTGGCTCAGTTAGGGCTGTTCGATGAGTACAAACCACGGCATAACAGTGAACAACTTATGGGCGTGATTGATCGGATCAACAATTCGGGCAGGTCGAAACTGTGGTTTGCTGGTCAAGGGGCGCACCAGGCGTGGTCAATGAAACGTGAGCTACTGTCGCCGGCATACACGACACGGCTGAGTGATCTTCCGCGAGCGCGAGTATATTAGCCTTTGTGATTGAGAGTTTTAGTACCTAAATTATTCCGAATTGCTCCGAGGGTTCTGGTAACTATTTGAAATTAAAGGCAGGGAATGCAAGGTATAGCAAGGGATTGCAAAGACTAAATGCTTGGTAACACATTGTTAAAAAAGGATATTTTCATTCTCTTTCGTATAAAGGAATCGTATTCGGTCTTTTTTTGTGTGATTGATTTATAAGGGAATTCCACTTAAAGCGCCAATAAAACTTCGGTTTCTCTTTCCAGTCGTAACACCTCAGCTCCTCACTCCCCATCCGCACATATCGCTAATTTAGCCGCACCAAAAGTCATTACGTCATTTATGGCACTGATAAGCTCCGGTCATTGCTCCCATCACCGGTTAAATGAGAGTGGCATTATGGGGAATATCAAGGCATTAGGCGTTATAAAAGGAAACCTGTGTTGAACGATCGGTTGAGCCAGTTGAAGAGGGCGCTGCCCGGTTATCTCGAGGCGTGGCGTGAGGGGGCTTTACCCTCTGACTGGGGGCAGATGGCCAACCCCGAAGTGGTTGCCGCCCTGTTGGCGGAGTGGGAGGCGCTAAGCGAATTGGCGTCGCTGTTCGAAACCGCGACTGAAACCCCAACCGATCCCGCCGCGTTTTGGCAGGCGCGCGCCGAGCTGATGGCGCAGCGCAATCGTGAGCTCAATGACCAACTGGCGACGCCAATCCGTTTGCCCGGCGCACGGGTAGCCTTCTTTGGCTATGTGAAAACGGCGGTGATGGACGCCAGGCAGGTGAAGGCGGCAATTCGCGATGCCGGTTTTACCATTGCGGGCGACAGCCAAAATGAGAACACGGCTTAACGCGGCTTCTTCTCAAATTTCTCGGCAAAAAAGAACCGCAGCAATTTATGGGTCCACAGCAGGATGGCGCCGACCACCACCAGCGAGACGACGAAATGCGACAGGTTTTTCGGCGCGGCGTAGCCGTGAGTAAAAGAGACCCCTGCGCCGCTGAGCAGCAGGGTGGCGATCCAAAAGCCGAGCAGCAGGCACAAGGTACGGAACAGTTTAAACATTGTTATCACCGAAATGCTGAAAGCGCCGACTGAACGGAAAGACTCAGCCGGAGCTCTGATTAGTTAAAACAGCTGAGCGTGAGCAGGTATTGCCGCCTTTATTGCTGTGCTGCTGCTGTTGTTCTTGTTGCCACCGTTGTTGTTGACGCGTCCATTGCTGCCGCGGTTGTTGGCAAAGTTACCTGCGCCGGCGATCAGGTGAAAATATTTAGCCTCGATCTCTTGCATAAAACTCCCTCTTTATCGATTCGGTTAAATGGCGTATAGCTTGCGCAAGCCAGCTGTTTTTAACAGAAAAAACGGCGGGGATAATTACCGGTTCGGATAAGAACAGGGGATTTATTTGCAGGTATTTACCAGGCTGATAAGCGTGCCGGAGATTGATATTCCTGCGTGAGTCATTTCGCTTAACAAGACGTTCTTTACGATGAATGGCGCCGCCACCGGCGCGCAGCAAGGTTCAATTCACCCGGCCAATTTGTTAGGATCGCCCGACCTACATGACTATTGGTGCAGTACATTGAAAATTAAAGCGTTGTTATTTGTTGCGTTGGCCGCACTGGCCGGCTGCAGCCAGGAGGGAACCTCGATGAATCAGCCCGCAAACGAGAAAGGCGGCCAAACGGAAGTGTTGCTGGTGAACAGTGCGCTGGTGGACTGCGTGGGCGTCGCCCCGATGAAGTGCATGCAGGTGCGCCGCTCCGCGCAGCAGCCGTGGGAGTTGTTCTATACCGGCATCGAAGGTTTCACCTTCGAACCGGGCTATCAGTATCGGCTGAAAGTGCGCGTTACTCCGGTAAAGAACGTGCCGGCCGATGCCTCATCGCTGCGTTACACGCTGATTGAGCAGTTGGAAAAGAACAAGGCGTGACCCTCGACAGGCCGGGTAATCGCAATCCGGCCTGCCATGATTATCCCTTTACCATCATGACATGCCTCGGCGGCGGGCTTGCCGACTGGTCTGTTCACTGCGCTTGTTTTCGCACTTTCTTAAGTATATTGAGAAAATCAGGTATATTGTCCTTCGGTTTTTAGCTACCAAGAAAAAATTACTATGATTATCAAACCTAAAATTCGTGGTTTTATCTGCACCACCGCTCACCCGGCAGGCTGTGAAGCCAACGTCCGTGAGCAAATCGCCTACGTTAAGTCGCGCGGCGAACTGAAAAACGGGCCTAAAAAGGTGCTGGTCATTGGTGCATCCACCGGTTACGGTCTGGCCTCGCGCATCAATGCCGCTTTCGGCAGCGGTGCGGCCACCATCGGCGTATTTTTCGAGAAGCCTGGCAGTGAAGGCAAAACCGGTTCCGCCGGTTGGTACAACTCCGCCGGTTTCGACAAGGCAGCTAAAGAAGAAGGCCTGTACGCGAAAAGCATCAACGGCGACGCATTCTCCAACGAGTGCCGTCAGACCGTGATCGATCTGATCAAAAAAGACCTGGGTCAGGTTGACCTGGTGGTTTACTCGCTGGCTTCGCCGGTGCGTAAGATGCCGGAAACCGGCGAAGTGGTGCGTTCCGCACTGAAGCCGATCGGCGAACCGTACAAATCCGTCGCGCTGGACACCAACAAAGACGTGCTGGTTGAAGCCGTGGTCGAGCCGGCCAACGAGCAAGAAATCGCCGACACCGTGAAGGTGATGGGCGGCCAGGACTGGCAGCTGTGGATGGACGCGCTGGACGAAGCGGGCGTGCTGGCGGATAACGCGCAGTCTGTCGCTTACTCCTACATCGGTACCAATCTGACCTGGCCAATCTACTGGCACGGCACGCTGGGCAAGGCGAAAGAAGATCTGGATCGCGCGGCGCACGCCATCAACCAGAAGCTGCAGGCCAAAGGCGGCGCGGCTTACGTTGCGGTGCTCAAGTCGGTGGTGACTCAGGCTTCCTCTGCCATTCCGGTGATGCCGCTGTATATCTCCATCGTGTTCAAAATCATGAAGGAGCAGGGCATTCACGAAGGCTGCATCGAGCAGATCCAGCGTCTGTTCGCCACCAAGCTGTACAGCGGCGCGGCGCCGGACACCGACGAGAAACACCGCCTGCGTCTGGATGACTGGGAACTGCGCGACGAAGTGCAGGAAACCTGCCGTGCCATCTGGCAGCAGCTGAACGACAACAACATCAACGAACTGACCGATTACCAGGGCTACAAGGCGGAATTCCTGCGCCTGTTCGGCTTTGGCCTGCAGGGCGTTGACTACGACGCCGATCTGAGCGGCGAAGCCAACTTCGACGTGATCGAGCTGGTCTAAGCGCGTCGAGCGGTCAAACAAGGTCGGGTTAGCCCGGCCTTTTTTATTGCCTGCGAATTATCGGGTGGCTAAGCGAAAATGTTTATTTTGGGTTAACAGACGAACCGGGTGATTGACATCGGCAGTCGGATGGTGAAATAACGGCGGTTATTAAACTAAAGAAAGTCATTTTTTTATTTACCCTTGCCGCCGGCTGCGGGTATTTTATTTCCTTTAAGGAGGAAATTATGACATGGCGTTATTGTGCCACGGTATCGTTGTTTTTGTTGAGCGGCTGCAGCGCGATTCAGCCGACGTCGACGTCCCCAGACTGGTCTCAGCCGCAGCCTGCCACGCGGGAGCAGCGGCAACGCATCATGGCGGGTGAGTCCGCCTCCTCGGTATTACATGAAGGAAACGTCGGCATTGGCGGCACCTTTGATGGGGCGAAAATATTCGATCGTTAATCCGCTAAATATATTCAGCCAAATTAATGCGCGCATTCTGCCGATATTGTCGGAGGGTTTACCTTTCCTGCGTTATTCTGCCGTGGCCCAACCATTCATTGCGTTAACAGACAATTCGTTTTCCTTATAGGGAGCCGCCGGTTTATTTCGGCGTAATCAAAGGAGTTGCCCATGGCGAAGGAGATGGCCGCGATCTTTCTCTTGCTGTTATTGCCGCTAAGCCAAAGCGCCGGCGCGGCGCGTTACGACAGGCCGTGCGAAGGCGTGTCGCCGGTGCTGTTTCAAAAGCGCCTGAAAGCGTTGGCGCAGGATCTGCGGCAGGAAATGAGTGAGGAAGCGACGCCGACAGAGCGCGATGCGGAGGAGTTGGCGCGCTTGGCGGAGTGCGGTATCGAGCCCGGCAAAGCGCCCGTCACCGGCGGGCAGCGCGCGCCCCGTTCAGAGGAAAAGCCGCCGGCATCGCCAAACGGTTGTTGAACCGGCGTGCGCGCAGAGTCAAGCGATGTAAAAGGAGTCATTGATGAAAAGGATTGTGTTGGCCGGCGTGGCCTTGTGTAGCTGCTGCTTCGCGCAGGCGCGGGTGGATTTGGAATACCATGCGGCGCCGCCGAAGGACAGTAAGGTCACCGAGGAGTACCAGAAAAAGCGCGACGCATTGCGCCACAAGGTGTGGAATGTCGATAACCTGACGCTGGCCAACGAGCAGGCGATTGCGCGCGAACAGCAGCGCGAGGCGGCAGAGACCGCCGAGCGGCAGCAGCGGAACCTGGAGCAGCAGCAGAAAAAGCAGCGCTGCCTGCGGAGACACTCGAAAGATCCTCACCGCGAGGCGAAGTGTTACACGCACAGCTTCTAACATTAATCGTCCGGGCGCCATCAGCGCCCGGCGTCGTTTAGGCCGGGCGGCAATGCTCCTTCAGCATGGCGATCGCGTCCGGTTTCAGCTGATACAGATAGACCGGGCGGCCGGTGGCGCCGTACAGAATACGGGTGCCGAGAATACCGCTCTCCGCCAGATAGATGAGGTACTTGCGGCAGGACACCCGCGAAATGCCGATGGCGTTGGCCAGATTGTCGGTGGAAAACTCGTTATCGTGCTGCTGTTCGATCCACTCGCAGACCGTGCTCAGGGTGATGCTGGTCAGCCCCTTCGGCAGCTTTTTGCTCTCCTGGCCGCCGGGCTGGCGGCGCAGCAGGCTGTCGACGTCGGCCTGCGAAAACTCGCGCTGCGCCAACAGCTGCGACTGCTGCCGGTAGTGGCTCAGCGCCTCCTTGAAGCGGCTGAACTGGAACGGTTTGATCAGATAATCCACCACCCCGTAGTGCAGCGCTTTTTGCACCGTGTTCACGTCGCTGGCGGAGGAGATGATGATCACGTCGGTCTTCTCGCCCAGTTCGCGCAGGCCGGGCAGCAGATCCAGCCCGTTCTCCTGCTGCATGTAGATATCCAACAGCACCAAATCGATGCTGACGCCGGCATCGGCCAGCAGCGCGCGCGCCTGGCTCAGAGTGGCGACCGTCGCCTGGCAGTGAAAACCGCCGACCTGGCTCAGGTAGTATTTGTTCAGCTCCGCCACCATCGGGTCGTCGTCGACAATCAGTACGTTAATCATGGGTTCTGCTCTTGGCCTGATAGGGAAGGTGCACGAAAAATTGGGTCAGCTCGCCCGGTTCGGACTCGAAATCGATGTTGCCGCCCAGTTTCTCCAGATGGCTGCGGATCAGCGCCAGGCCGATGCCGCGTCCGGTTCCCTTGGTGGAAAATCCGTGTTCGAAGATGCGCGCGCCGATCGCCGGATCGATGCCGGGGCCGTCGTCGCTGACGATACAGTGTAATTGATCGTCGTGATGATGGAAGCTCAGGCCGATCTCGTGGCCCTCAACGCCGTCGATGGCGTCGATGGCGTTTTCGATCAGGTTGCCGAGCACGCTGATCAGCACGTGGGTGGTTTCCGCATCGTCGGTTTCCGGCAGCAGGCTGGTTTCCTCGATGGTCAGCTCAACACCGGCTTCGTGGGCGCGGCTGATTTTGCCGATGAAGAAGCCCGCCACTTCCGGCGAGTGGATCTTGCGCAGCAGCGCGCCGATCTCTTCCTGATAGTTGCTGGCGGTATTGATGATGTAGTTTTCCAACTGCTGGTAGGCCTTCATGTGCAGCATGCCGAGTATCACGTGCAGCTTGTTCATAAATTCGTGCGACTGCACCCGCAGCGCATCGGCGTAGTGCGCCATGCCGCTCAGGCGCTGCAGCAGGCGGCTGACCTCGGTCTTGTCGCGGAAGGTGGCGATGGCGCCGGTCACCTGGCCGTTGACGATCACCGGGACGGTATTGGTCAGCAGTTCGCTGCCGTTGAAGCCGATCTGCCGATCGCGCAGCGGTTTGCCGCTGGCCAGCACCTCCGCCAGATGCAGCTGCGCCGGCCAATGCTTGCTGGCGGCTTCCAGCAGCAGGTTTTCCACCGGGCCGCTCTGGCGCAGCAGGCGCTTGGCCTCGTCGTTGACGATGGTGATGCGGGATTCATTATCGACCGCGATCACGCCTTCTTTAATCGATTGCAGCATGGCGTTGCGCTGTTCGAACAGGTTGGAGATTTCGTAAGGCTCGAAACCCAGCATGATGCGCTTGAGTGCGGAGACCAGGAAGAAGGTGCCCAGGCTGCCGACCAGGGCGGCGAAGGCGATGGTCCAATAGATGATCCAGCGGCTTTCCGCCACCACCCGCTGCACGGTGTCCAGCGCGATGCCGAGCGCCACCACGCCGATTTGCTGTTTCTGCGCGTCATACACCGGCACGAACACCCGCAGCGCCGGGGCCAGCGTGCCGCGGTTGATGGCGCTGTTGACGGTGCCTTGCAGCGCGGGCGCCAGATCGTCGCCGATAAAATGCTGGCCGATCAGCCAGGGTTTGGGGTGCGAATAGCGGATGCCCTGCATATCCACCACCACCACGAACAGCAGCTCGTTTTGATGGCGCACCTGCTCGGCGAAGCGTTGAATGGCGCCGCTTTGATCGCGCCGCTGCAGGCCGTCAACCACGGTGCTGGAGAGCGCCAGCGTATTGGCGACGGCGATGGCTTTCTGCTGCAGCTGATCTTGCCCCTCGCGGCTCATCTGCACGAAAAACAGTGCGAACACCACCAGCAGCACCGAAGCGATGATGGCGGATACCATCAGCGTGATGGAGGTGCTCAGCTTGAGCGGCACCCGTTGTTTTGGCATGGCGGTTCTCCGAATGGCGATATCACGGCGTATTCTAGCGAGGAATGAGGCAAGCTGCAGTTACCGGCAGCAGGTTATAGCATGCTGCCGGGGAGCGGGGGGCTTATTTTAGTTACAAAAGCGGGTCACTGCTGGTGGTAGATCTCCAGCGCCTGTTGGCCGCTGGCGCCCTGATGGATGATTGCCATCAACGCGCGCACCACCTGCGACGGATTGCTGTGTTGATAGACGTTGCGGCCGTAAACCATGCCGGAGGCACCCTGGGCCATCAGCGCGGCGGATTTCTCCAGCACCGGCCCCAGCTCCCCCTTGCCGCCGCCGCGCACCAGCGTCGGGCAGCGCGCCGCTTCCACCACGCGGTGAAAATCTTCCACCCGCTCGGTTGGATCGGCCTTGATGATGTCGGCACCCAGTTCGCGCGCCAGCCGCACCAGCGGCACGATCTTCTCCACGTCGCCGAGCGAGCCGTAGGCGGCGCCCTGGCCGGCCGGGGCCATCACCAGCGGTTCGATCATCAGCGGCATGGCGTATTGGTCGCAGGCGTGGCGCAGGCGGCCGATGTTCTCCACGCACTGGCGGAAAATGCCGGGCTCATCCGGGATCATATACAGATTGACCACCACCGCGGCGGCGTCCATTTGCAGCGCCGCCAGGATTGGCGCCTCCGGATTGTGCAGCACTGCCCACATCTCGCGGTGGCGGGCGGCGTTATAGGCGTTGCCGACGTCGGTGCGCATCACCAGCGCCGGTTTTTCGCGCTGCGGCGCGCGCTGCAGCAGATCCGCCTGGCCGTAGTTGACCTGAATGGCGTCGGGGCGCGCGGCGATCAGGTTGCCCATCACCCGTTCGATATCTTCCAGGCCGATCAAGAAATCCGGTTCGTTGGCGATGCCGTGATCGATCGCCACGTCCAGGCACTTGCCGTTGTTGAACAGGCGGTTCATCCGCACCTTGCTGCTGAGCTGCATGTCAGGTCCTCTTGAGATAGGGATATGTCCATTATTGCCGAGTAAGGATGGTCGGGAAACGCGGAAACCGCAAACTGCGCGGCCGCTCGCAGTTTTTGCCGGCGCACGAAAGGGGCACGCTCGCCGGCGGCTTGCACTTCATTTGTTAGATCCGTGTCATGTTTTTGTTAATAAGCCATTCCAAAATGCATGTTTCGCTTGTTTGGGTTAAAAAGTTTCAATAATCTCAATTATGAAATAAACATTTAAAAAAGCGGTAAGGACGCCGTTTGTTGTGCCAGGGGTTTATTTCAATTGGTTGTTTTTAATCTGTTTTGAGACATCGATCACCATTTTTACAACGGCCTTGATACGGCGATAACGCGGTAAATTCGCCGTATCAAAGGGATAACACCGACCGTATTGTTGTTTGAATGTAAAAAATATTTTTCATTAGCTGTCAACCAACAGACCTCTTCATTCTAACGATTAAAGGGTAACGAACATGAAGCTGAAGAAACTGATCGCCGCCTCGGTACTGATGTGCATGCTGCCGGCCAGCGTGCTGGCGAAAGACATCAAGATCGGCGTTTCCATGGCTTACTTCGATGACAACTTCCTCACCATTCTGCGCCAGTCGATGCAAAACAAAATGAAGGCCGACGGCAACGTCAGCGGCCAGTTCGAAGACGCCAAGGGCGACATCGCGCAGCAAATTCAACAAATCGAAAACTTCGTCAGCCAGGGCGTCGACGCCATCATCCTCAACCCGGTGGATACCCAGGGCGTCAAGCCGATGATCAAGCTGGCCGAGAAGGCCAAGATCCCGCTGGTGTTCGTCAACCGCAAGCCGGAAGTGGCGCTGCCGGCCGGCATGGCCTACGTCGGCTCCGACTCCAAGCTGGCCGGCAAGCTGCAGATGGAGGAACTGGCCAAGCTGATGAACGGCAAGGGCAACGTGATGATCCTGATGGGCGAGCTGTCGAGCGAAGCCACGCGCGACCGCACCCGCGGCGTGGAAGAGGTGGCGGCCAACTACCCCGGCATCAAGATTATCGATAAGCAAACCGCCAAATTCTTCCGCAAAGAGGCGGTAGACGTCACCACCGACTGGATTTTGTCCGGCCAGCAGATCGACGCCATCGCCTCCAACAACGACGAAATGGCCATCGGCGCTATTTTGGCGCTGAAGCAAGCCAAGAAATCCGGCGTGCTGGTGGCCGGCGTTGACGGCACGCCCGACGCGCTGGAGTTCATCAAGAAGGGCGATCTGGCGCTGAGCGTGTTCCAGGACGCCAAAGGCCAGGGCGAAGGCGCGGTGCAGACCGCCGTTCAACTGGTGAAAGGCGAGAAAGTGGAGAGCAACGTGCTGATCCCTTACCAACTGATCACCCAGGCCAATTACCAGCAATTCGCCGATAAAAACAAGAAATAAGCCTTGAAGCCCGCCGCGGGCGCCGGTGTGGGGCGAGCGCGGCGGAAAACGTGGGTCAGTGCGGAGGTAAGCGGTATGTACCCTTATGTTCTTGAGGCCGAAGGCATCAGCAAGCAGTTCCCCGGCGTCAAAGCGCTGGATAAGGTCTCGATTAAAATCAAACCCGGCAGCGTGCACGCGCTGATGGGGGAAAACGGCGCGGGCAAATCGACGCTGATGAAATGCCTGATCGGCATCTACCACCCGGACGAAGGCTCGATAAAAATCAAAGGCCGGCCGGTCACCTTCAGCGACACGCTGCAGGCGCTGCATTCGGGCATTTCCATGATCCACCAGGAGCTGAACCTGGTGCCTTACATGACGGTGGCGGAAAACATCTGGCTGGGGCGCGAGCCGGCGCGGCTGGGGTTCGTCAACCACGAACAGCTGAACGAACAGACCCGCGAACTGCTGGCGCGGCTGAACATCAAACTGCAGCCGGACACGCTGGTGGGCGAGCTGAGCATCGCCAATCAGCAGATGGTGGAGATCGCCAAGGCGGTGTCCTACAACGCCGACGTGCTGATCATGGACGAACCGACCTCGGCGCTGACCGAAGGCGAAGTGGTGCACCTGTTCGCCATCATTCGCGAGCTGCGCGAGCAGGGCAAAGGCATCATCTATATCAGCCACAAGATGGACGAGATCTTCGCCATTACCGACGAAGTGAGCATTTTCCGCGACGGCACCTTCATCGCCTGCGACAAAACCGAAAACCTGACCAAACAGTCGCTGATCACCATGATGGTGGGGCGCGAACTGACGCAGATGTTCCCCAAATTCAACAACAATATCGGCGAGGAAGTGCTGCGGGTGGCGGGGCTGCGCCGCAGCGGCTGGTTCCATGACGTGTCGTTCAGCGTCAAGCGCGGCGAGATCCTCGGCGTCGCCGGGCTGGTGGGCGCCGGGCGCAGCGAAGTGATGGAAAGCCTGTTCGGCATGCACCCGGCGGACGGCGGCGAGATCTTTATCGAAGGCCAGGCGGTGAAGGTGGATTCCCCGGCGAAGGCGATCGAGAGCGGGCTGGCGTTCCTCACCGAAGACCGCAAGAAATCCGGCCTGTTTCTGGTGCTGTCGGTGGTCGAGAACATGAGCATCGTCAACCTGTCGGAATACATCGGCAAGAACGGTTTCGTCAGCCATGTGCAGATGGCCAAAGACTGCATGGAGCAGATTAAAAAGCTCAACATCAAAACGCCGACCATGGATCAGATCATCAATAACCTCAGCGGCGGCAACCAGCAGAAGGTGCTGATCGCGCGCTGGCTGCTGGCGCAGCCGAAAATCCTGATCCTCGACGAACCGACGCGCGGCATCGACGTGGGGGCGAAAGCGGAAATCTACCGCCTGATCAGCGAGCTGGCCAACCGCGGCGTCGCCATCATTCTGGTCTCCTCCGAGCTGCCGGAGATCCTCGGCATGAGCGACCGGGTAATGGTGATGCACGGCGGCCGCATCACCGGCATTTTGGACAAAGACGACGCGGACCAGGAGAAGATCCTGGCGCTGGCCTCAGAATAACGAAGGGTGAACATCATGAGTAACGTAAAGATTGAGAAGCCGCTCTCCGCCGATTCAACGGGCAAGGGAACGCTGTTCTCCGGGCTGAGCGGCAAAATGCCGAAGGATACCGGCATCTTCATCGTGATGATCGGCATCGCGCTGATCTTCGAAATCCTCGGCTGGTACATGCGCGATCAGTCGTTCCTGCTGAATCCGAACCGCCTGCTGCTGATCGTGCTGCAGGTGGCGATCATCGGCATCATCGCGGTGGGCGTCACCCAGGTGATCATCACCACCGGCATCGATCTCTCCTCCGGCTCGCTGATTGCGCTGACCGCGGTGGTGGCGGCCAGCCTGGCGCAGACCTCGGACAGCATCTCGCCGATGTATCCGGGGCTGCTCGATCTGCCGGCGGCGATCCCGATCGGCGCGGGGATCGGGGTGGGCATCGTCTGCGGCTTTATCAACGGCTTCCTGATCACCCGCACCGGCATTCCGCCGTTCATCGCCACGCTGGGGATGATGGTGTCGGCGCGCGGCCTGGCGCAGTACTACACCAAGGGTAACCCGGTCAGCTTCCTGTCGGACGGCTTCACGTCGATCGGCCAGGGGGCGATGCCGGTGATCATCTTCCTGGTGATTGCGGTGATCTTCCATATCGCGCTCAAGCATACCCGCTACGGCAAATACATCTACGCCATCGGCGGCAACATGACCTCGGCGCGGGTTTCCGGCATCAACGTCAACAAGTACCTGGTGACGGTTTACACCATCGCCGGCGGCCTGGCGGGGTTGGCGGGTGTGGTGCTGGCGGCGCGCGTCAGCAGCGGCCAGTCGAGCATGGGGATGTCGTATGAGCTGGACGTCATCGCCGCGGCGGTGATCGGCGGCAGCAGCCTGATGGGCGGCGTCGGGCGCATCACCGGCACGCTGATCGGCGCGGTGATCCTGGGCCTTATCAAAAGCGGCTTCACCTTTATCGGCGTCGACTCTTACATTCAGGACATCATCAAGGGCGTGATTATCGTCGCCGCCGTGTCGATCGACATGAGGCGCAACCGTAAAAAACACTGATTGCCGTGAATTGCCGCCGGCGTCAGGGTTGGCCGGCGGCGTTTTTTTTACCTGGGGGGCACATCATGAACTACCTGAAAGGGCTGTGGCTGGCGGTGGCGCTGTGCGCGTCTACCCCGGCATGGGCGCAAACCATCGGCGTGTCGATGGCCTATTTCGACCAGAATTTCCTCACCATCATCCGCCAGGCGATCGACAAGGAGGCCAAGGCGCGCGGCATCACCGTGCAGTTCGAGGACGCGCGCGGCGACGTCGGCCGCCAGACCGATCAGGTGCAGAGCTTTATCAGCGCCGGGGTGGACGCGATTATCGTCGATCCGGTCAACTCGGCCAGCACGCCGGTGATGACCAAAATGGTGCAGGCCGCCGGCGTGCCGCTGGTGTACGTGAACCGCACGCCGGGCGATGCCAAACTACCGCAGGGCGTGGTGCTCGTCGGCTCCGACGAGCGGGAATCCGGCACGCTGCAGATGGAAGAGCTGGCGCGGCTGGCCGGCTATCAGGGCAACGTGGCGGTGATGATCGGCAACCTGACCGACGCCGGCGCGCTGCAGCGCACCAAAGACGTGGAGCAGGTGGTGAGCAAGTACCCGAAAATGAAGGTGGTGCAGAAGCAGAGCGCCAACTATTCACGCAGTGAAGGCATGGATCTGATGATGAACTGGCTGACCAACGGCGAAGCGATCGACATCGTCGCCGCCAACAACGACGAGATGGCGATCGGCGCAATCATGGCGCTGCAGCAGGCGGGCAAGGCGGACAGGAAAGTGCTGATCGGCGGCATCGACGCCACGCCGGACGGCCTCAAGGCGCTAGCCTCCGGCAAGATGCAGGTCACGGTGTTCCAGGACGCGGTCGGCCAGGGCAAAGCCTCGGTCGATGTGGCGCAGCGCATGATCAACGGGGAAAAGCTCGAACCGTATTACTGGATCCCGTTCGAGCTGGTGACGCCGGCCACGATGCAGAAGTATGCGGCCAGGCCGTGAGTTAACCGTCAGATTCGCGTTGCCGGGGCGCTGCTTGCAGCGCCTTTTTTATTGGCGTCAGTTATATGTCCGCTTGCGGCCAGCGCGGCGCCGGATCTTGCTTCACACTGAGGATCTTTAAACCGTGTGAGGATGAGCGATGAACGCATTAAACGGCAAGGTGGCGGTGATCGGCGGCGCCAGTTCGGGGATCGGCAAAGCGGCGGCGCTGCTGTTCGCCCGCCAGGGCGCAGCGCTGGTGTTGGGCGCGCGGCGCGAGCCGCTGTTGGCGGAGCTGGTGGAGGACATTCGGCGCGAGGGTGGCCGGGCGCTTGCGGTGGCGGGCGACGTGCGCGACGAAGCCTTCGCCGAACGGCTGACGGCGACGGCGGTCGACGAATTCGGCGGGCTGGATATCGCCTTCAACAACGCCGGCACCTTAGGGCCGCTGGGGCCGTCGCTGGCGTTGAGTGCCTCAGAGTGGCGCGAGGTGCTGGAAACCAACCTGTCCAGCGCCTACTACGGCGCCAAATATCAAATCCCCGCCATGCTGGCGCGCGGCGCGGGCTCGGTGATTTTCACCTCCACCTTCGTCGGCCACACCGCGGCGTTTCCCGGTACGGCGGCCTATGCGGCCGGCAAGTCGGGGCTGATCGGCCTGACGCAGGCGCTGGCGGTGGAATTCGGCGGGCGCGGCATTCGGGTGAACGCGCTGCTGCCGGGCGGCACCGATACGGCAATGGGCCGGCAGATGAGCAATACTCCGGAGGCGTTGGCGCAGGTGGCCGAACTGCACGCGCTGAAGCGGCTGGCGGTGCCGGAGGAGATCGCGCAGGCGGCGCTGTATCTGGCGTCTGACGCAGCTTCATTTGTCACCGGCACCGCGATGCTGGTGGATGGCGGGGTGTCCATCCAGCGCGGCTGAGACCACGGGCGCCGTGGCCTCAGTGGGCGTCAGAAAGCGGACAGATGGCGGCGCACGATCTCGCGGCCGATCTCCAGCGAGGCGGTCGCTGCCGGAGAGGGAGCATTGCACACGTGCAGCGAGCGTTTACCCTGCACGAAATGGAAGTCGTCCACCAGCTTGCCGTCGGCGGTCAGCGCCTGGGCGCGCACGCCGGCCGGGCCGGGGCGAATATCCTGCTCCTGCAGCGCCGGGATCAGCCGACGGGCGTTCTCGGCAAAGCGGCGGCGCGACAGCGAACGGCGCATTTCCGCCAGCCCTTCGCCGAGGTAGTTGCCGGCGATTTTCCAAAAGCCGCGATAGCCGAGCACCTCGCTCAGATCGCACAGGCTGAAGTCGCATTTGCGGTAGCCTTCGCGTTTGAAGGCCAGCACCGCATTGGGGCCGACGTCGCGCTTGCCGTTATACATACGGGTAAAATGCACGCCGAGGAAAGGGAAATCCGGGTTGGGCACCGGGTAGATCAGATGGTTGACCAGGTGGTTTTTCGCGTCGTCCAGCACATAGTATTCACCGCGGAACGGCACGATCTTCATGCCGGTTTCGTAACCGGCCAGTTTGGCGATGCGATCGCTGAACAGCCCCGCGCAGTTGATCAGCAGTTTTCCCTCGAAGGTATCGCCGGCGGCGGTGACGGTGACGCCGCCGGCGTGTTCGCGGATGGCCTCAACCTGATGGCCGTAGGCGATCTCGCCGCCGCGCCGCACGATGATCTCCGCCAGCTTGGCGGCCACCTCCGCGTAGTTGACGATACCGGCATCGGGCACCAGCAGCGCTTCAAGGCCATTGACGTGCGGTTCGCGCTCCCGCAGCTGCGCCTGCGACAGCCGGGTGACCTGCAGGCCGTTTTGCAGGCCGCGCTGATAGATGTTCTCCAGCCGATCCAGTTCGTTTAGCTGGGTGGCGACAATCACCTTGCCGCATTGGTCGTGATACAGGTCGTGTTCGCGGCAGAAGGCGAACATGCTGCGGTTGCCCTGTTTTGCCAACTGCGCTTTCAGGCTGCCGGGCGTGTAGTAGATGCCGGAATGCACCACGTTGCTGTTGTGGCCGCTTTGGTGCGCCGCCGGGCCGCGCTCTTTTTCCAGGATCAGAATGCGCCGCTGCGGATCCGCTTCCTGCAGCGCATTCACCACGCCGAGCCCCACCAGGCCGGCACCGATAACGATCGCGTCGTACATCACGGCTCTTGCTCCTCGTTTTCCAGGCGGCGTAATTTGCCGCGTACGTTGTTCAGATGGCTTTGCATGGCGGCGGTGGCCGCCGCCGCATCGCCGTCGCGAATGGCGATAAATACCCGCTCATGTTCGTCGATCACCCGCTGGCGCTCGGCCTGCCGCCCTAGGTTTTTGCTGAGCGAGTACACCAGCACCCCCAGATACAGCTCGTGCATGTTATCGAGGATCTGCACGAAAAACGGGTTATGCGAAGCCTGCATGATGGCGCGGTGGAACAGGTAGTCCTGCCGATAGCCGATCTGGCCGTCGTTCAGCGTACAGTCACGAAAGGCGAGGTGCGCCTGTTCGATCGCCTGCAACTCCTGTTCGGTGCGGCGCTCGGCGGCCATGCGCGCCGCCTGTTGTTCCATGACTTCGCGCATTTCCAGCAGCGCTTCCACCTCGCGGCGGTCGGCTACCTCCATCACCAGCGGTTCGTATTTGCTCAGCAGCGAATGCTGTTCCACCCGGTGGCCGCCGCCCTGGCGTGAGGAGATGATGCCGCTGACCTCCAGCACGCCGAGCGCCTCGCGCACCGGCACCCGGCTGACGCCGAACGCGTCTGCCAACACGTTTTCCGACGGCAGTTTCTCGCCGACCGGAAAGGTGCCGTCGTTGATGCCGGCTTTCAGCTGCGCCAGCACCTGATGAGAGGCTTTCTGGCGCGTGACCTTGCGGATCATGACGCGCCTCCCGGCAGTGCGGCGCGCTGTTTATAGCGCAGCAGGTGCATGGCGGCGGCGGCGGCGATCAGGGCCGCGCCGCCCAGATCGGTCATCAGGCCCGGTTTGATCAGTAAAATCGCCGCCGCGGTAAACAGCACCCGCTCCAGCCAGTGGGTCTTCATCAGCCAGAAATTGGCGCTGGCGATCGACAGGGCGTAGATCCCCACCAGCGCGCTGATCACCATATGCAGCACCGACAGCGGGTTGAGATCGTCGCCCTGCATCAACAGCATCGGGTTGTAGACCAGAATGAACGGGATGATAAAGCCCGGCAGCGCCAGGCGCACCGCGTCCCACGAGGTTTGCATCGGATCGGCGCGGGCGATGCTGGCGGCGGTGTAGCTTGCCAGCGCCACCGGCGGCGTGATGTTGGACAACGCGCCGAACCAGAACACGAAGAAGTGCGCCGCCAGCGGCAGCACGCCGGCTTTGATCAGGATCGGCGACACGGTCACCGCCACCACGATGTAGAGCGCGGTCGAGGGTAGCCCCATGCTGAGCACGATGCACACCAGCATCACCACCAGCAGGATCATCCACAGGGTGTTGTCGGTCATGGCGACGATGTTGAACGCCAGCGTGGAGCCGATGCCGGTCATGGTCACCACGCAGATGATCACGCCGATGGCGGCGCAGGCGATGGTGACCTGGATCGAGCCGCGCGCCGCGTCGTTCAAGGCCAGCGCGATTTTTTTCGGCGTCATGCGCACCGAACTGTCGGGGGTGAGCCAGCTGGCGACGATGATAGAAATGATGCCGAGGAAGCCGGCATAGATCGGCGTTTTACCCAGCAGCAGCGTGCCGATGACGATGACGAGCGGCAGCAGCAACAGCCCGCGCGCCTTCAGCACCGCGCGCACCTGAGGGATGTTCTCCTTGTTGATGCCCTTCAGGCCCTGTTTCTTGGCCTCCAGGTCGATAGCCATGATCAGCGCGGCGTAATAGAGCAGCGCCGGCACGATGGCGGCGATGACGATGGTGGTGTACGAGATGCCGAGGAAGCCGGCCATGATAAACGCCGCCGCGCCCATGATGGGGGGCATGATCATGCCGCCGGTGGAGGCGGTGGCTTCCACGGCGCCGGCGAAGCGGGACGACAGCCCGATGCTTTTCATCAGTGGAATGGTGAAGGTGCCGGTGGTGGCGACGTTGGCCACCGCGCTGCCGCTCAATGAGCCGGTCAGTGCCGACGAGATCACCGCCACCTGGGCCGGGCCGCCGCGGCGGCGTCCGGCGGCGGCCAGCGCCAGATCGTTGAACAGCGCGGTTGCGCCGCTGACGCTGAGAAAGGCGCCGAACAGAATAAACACCACGATGGCGGTGGAGGCGGTGGACAGGGTGATGCCGAAAATCCCCTCGCTGGTCATGAACAGCCGATACAGCAGGCGTTCCACCGAGAAGCCCCCGTGGCCGAAAATGCCCATGAAGTACTGCCCGAACAGCGCATAGAGGATGGCGAAAGTCGCCAGGCCGGGGATGAAATAGCCGGTGGTGCGCCGCGCGGCTTCGAACAGCACGCCGATACCGATCGCCGCCATCACATAATCGGTGGCGTTGGGGATGCTCTTGCGCACCACGTGCAGATCGACGTAGTTAACGTAGAAATAGCCGTAGCTGACCAGCGTCAGGATGATGAACAGATAGTCCCAGCGGTTGAAACTGCGGGTGGCGTGCCGGGCCGAGAAGGGGAACAGGATAAAGCCCAGGATCAGAATGCCGCTCAGGAACGTGGTGTTGCGGTAGAACTCCTGCGTGTTGGACAGCGCGTTGGCGTAGATGGCATAGGCGGAAATGGCGATCGCCAGGACGGTTGCCAGCTGCAAATAGATGCCGCTCAGCGGCCGGTTGCCGGCGCCGGCTTCCTTGTCCAGATCGACGGCGGGCTGCGGTGAAGAAGGGTGAGTGCTCATACGTCCTCCTGGGTTAGGGGTTGGCGGCCAGCGCGGCGGCTTCCGGCGGGATCAGATAATCGGGTATCTCGACGCCGGCTTCGCGGTAGTAGCGATAGGCGCCGAGGTGCAGCGGCACGGAAACGCCTTTCAGCGCATTCTCCAGCGAGATGTATTTGGCCGAGCTGTGTACCTGGTGCACTTCCGGCAGGTTCTCGAACATCGTTTTGGTCAGGTCGTACACCAGCTTTTCATCGAGCCGGCTGAGGGCCACCAGAATATTGGGCTGCGCGATGGTGGCGACCGCTTTGGGCTGGCGGGGGTAGGTCTCCGCCTTGATGTCGAAGCGGAACCAGGAGTTGGCGATGGCGTTGATGCTGGCCAGCTGTTCGTCGGTGACTTCCAGGATGCGTGCCGGCACGCCGCTGGCATACATGTCGGTGACGGCGGCGGCCGGCACCCCGGCGGGCAGGGCGCCGCCGTCCAGGCGCCCGTCGCGCATCGCGGAAACCGTGTCGCCGTAGCCGAGGTATTCCGCCGACAGCGACTTCTTGGTCAGGTTGACGCCCTGTAGGATGATCATCGTCGACTGTTCGGTGCCGCTGGCCTGCGGCCCGACGGAAAAGCGCGTGCCGGCGATATCGTTCAGCGTGCCGTCTTTGACCCGGCTTTCCAGCATTACGAAGTGTTCGACGTTGGGCCACAGCATGGAGATGGAGCGCAGATCGCCGTAGGCGCGGCCGTCGAAGTTGCGCACGCCCTGATAGGCTTCGACGGCGATCAGGCTCTGCAAAATCGCCAGCTGCGCCTCGTCTTTTTGCAGCAGGTCGATATTCTCGATCGAACCGGCGGAGGATTGGCCGGTGACCTGTATCCCCTGGCGTTTCAGCCGGTTGCTCCAGACGTTGGCCAACCCGACGCCCATCGGGTAGTAGGTGCCGCCGGTGGAGGCGGTGGCGACGGAGAGGAAGGTTTTATCGGCGTTCTCCGCTTTACCGGCGATGGCCAGCAACGCGGCGCCGACCACGGCGCAGGTAACAAGCAACGCTTTGATTTTTCTATTTTTCATTATTTTCCCCAGCGGTTTTTTGAAACAAATAGAAAACATTTGCGCAAACTTGTATACAACATGGCAGCTTTATTCACCTAAAGCGCCGTGCTTGATTTGTGATCTGAGTGGGCGAAAATTGAACGGCGCGGCGGAGGGCGGAAATGAAAAACCCGCGGCGGGCGCCACGGGCATGCGGGGGAGGGTTACCAGCCTTTGACGGCGTCGCCCTTGTAGATGTCGGCGGCGCTGGCCGCCACTTCATCGGTCTGATAGGCCTTGACCAGATCCTTCACTTTCTCGCTGTCTTTGTTGTCGATGCGGCTGGCGAAAATGTTGACGTACGGCGAGTTTTTGTCTTCGACAAACAGCCCGTCCTTGGCCGGCGACAGGCCGATCTGGCTGGAATAGTTGGTGTTGATGATCGCCAGCGTCACTTTCTGATCGTCCAGCGCGCGCGGCAGCTGCGGCGCTTCAATCTCGACGATCTTCAGCTTTTTCGGGTTGCCGACGATGTCCAGCGCGGTCGGCAGCAGGCCGACGCCGTCTTTCAGGGTGATCAGCCCCTGTTTTTGCAACAGCAGCAGCGAGCGGCCCAGATTGGTCGGATCGTTCGGCACCGCCACCTGCGCGCCGTCCGGCAGCTGGCTGAGTGCGGTTATCTTCTTCGAATAGCCGGCGATCGGGTAGACGAAGGTGTTGCCCACCGCGGCCAGCTTGTAGCCGCGCTCCTGCATCTGCTTGTCGAGATACGGCTTGTGCTGGAAGGCGTTGACGTCCAGATCGCCGTTATTCAGCGCTTCGTTCGGCAGCACGTAGTCGTTGAAGGTCACCACCTCCACGTCCAGATCGTATTTCTGCTTGGCGACCTTTTGCACCACCGCCCACAGCGACTGATCGATGCCGGCGCTGATGCCGACCTTGATGTGGTGATCGTCCTGTGCGGTTGGGCCACAGGCGGTCAGCAGCAGCGTGCCGGCGGCGGCCAGCGCCAGGGTGAGGTTTTTCAGCGTAAATGTCATTTTCCCAGGGTCCTTGTCAACATTGCCTGCTAATTTTGGCTGGCAGAATAGTGGCAGTGACTGTAGGTAATCGCTGGGATAAAACAAAATACTGATTCACTATGACTCATAGCGATTAGCTATGAGCGGCCGCCGCCTGGCGCGGTGCGGATTGTTTTGACGGCGAATCGGCGGGCTTATTATGATAGCCGTTGGCCCGCGAGGGCAGACTAGGTACTGAAACGAAGGAAAAAACAATGCGATTGAACACTTGGAGCAAGGCGCTGCTGCCGCTGGTGGTGTTGGCCTGCGTCTCGGCGACTCAGGTTCGGGCGGCGGAGAGCGATACCGGGCCGATCCCCAAACAGCTGCTGGGCAACTGGCGCGTCAGTAAAATTGTGCCGACGCAGACCACCGGCTGCTGGGATCAACAGCAGGCGCAGAGCCTGATCGGCGGTAAAATCAGCTATAAGGCGGATGCATTCAGCTGGAACGGCACGGCGCTGAAAAGCGAAGGCGCCACCGTCAGCACCGTAGAAGCGCAGGAGTTCGTCGAGGACAATTCCGGCAGCAGTTCTTACATCGATTTCCCGATGCTGGGCATCAGCACGCCGTCGGTCGAGCGCGTGGCCATTCAGCACGCGGATACCGTCATCAAAGGCATCACCGATCAGGGCACCGATGGGGTGCCCGGCGATAACGTGCTGGTGAAAGACGCCAACACGCTGATCCTGTCTCTGTGCAACGTCTGGTTTGAGGCGCAGCGCGAGAAGTAATTTTTGCCTTCCGCCCCGGCAACGGGGCCTTCCCGCCGTTGTCTCTCCCGCCGCGCGCGCCGTTTCTGAACTAAAATTAACCATAACGATATGACTCTGACGTGATATCGGAGCCTCGGCTCTACCGAGTCCATGACAGGAGGCGCTATGTGTTACCACCATATTGTCATCGCCACCGATCTGAGCGATGACGGCAAACGATTGGTCGAAAAGGGGGCGCTGTTAGCGGAGGCGCTGAAGGCCAAACTCTCGCTGATCTATGTGGACGTCCACTATGACACTTACCATGCGGCGATCGGCTTTTCGGAGCACAGCTATGAGGGCGCGTCGTTCGAAGAGAAGATCCGCAAAGAGCTGGAACCCACCACGCAAAACGTCAATTATCCGATCGCGGAAGTGATTATCGGGCGCGGCGGCTTTGTTGACGAACTGCGCACGGCAGTGGTGGACAAGAATATCGATCTGCTGGTGTTCGGCCACCACCACGATTTGTGGAGCAACCTGTTTTCTTCCACCCGCAACGCCATCAACCAGCTGAATATCGACGTGCTGGTGATCCCGATCCGCTCATAAACGCGGGCCACCGCCGGGCAACGATGGCGGTGGCCGCTGCGGCTTATTGCGTGAAGAAGTCGTTATACAGCATGTACAGGTGCGCCGCGCTCCAGGAGAAGTTCGGCGCGCCCTGTTGCTTGCCGGTGAGTGGGTTGTAGTTCTCGCGGATCGGCCCGTCGGCGACCAGGCCGTCGGCGTGGCGGAAGAAAGCTTGCGCCATCGCCACCGCATCGTCGCGATAGCCGTAGCGTTCCATGCCCTTGAGGCCGAAATACAACTGATCGACCCACACGCGGCCGCGCCAGTAGATGTCCGCGCCGAACGCCGGATTGGTCAGCGCCGCGGTGCCGAGCGGCACGTAGGTATTGAACTCGCGCGGATCCTTCATCACCCTGACCACCGCATCGGCGTGCGGCTGGCTGGCGGCGCCGTTGAACAGCGGCGACCAGCCTTCCGGCCCTTTGCCGCGTTCGACGATCGGTTTGCCGGCGCAGCCGTTGGCCAATGGCCGCTTTTCGATGCGGATGTCATAGAAGAAACCGCTGTGCTTGTCGAACATGCAGGTGTTGATGTAGGCCGCCAGCCGGTCGGCTTTGGCGCGGAAGGCGGCGGCCTCGGCGCCGTGGCCGAGAATATCGGCCATCTCCGCCAGATAGCGGTTGTCGCTGTACATGTAGCTGGCCTGATCCACCGATTCCTGCAGCAGCGAGTAGCCGAGCAGCGTGCCGTCCGGCGCGCGGTTTTCGGCGAATTTTACCTGCCAGTCTTCGCGTTTGCCGGCCTGCGCCAGGTAGCGCGCCAATTGATCCGGATCGATAAAGCCGAATACCGCCGCGTCGTCGCGGCCCGACTCCCAGGAGGCGGCGGTCTGCGCCGGGATCTCGATGCTGTCGTACTGCCCCTCGCGCACGATGCGATCGTAATTGTCGAGGCCGGCCAGCGTTTGCTCGCGCTGCCCACGTTTGACGGTGAACAACATGCGTCCGTCGGGGGTATTGTGCGCTTTGTCGCGGGTGGCGCCGTACTCCGGCACGCCGTTGCCGTTGTGGTCACGGTTGCGCAGCCACCAGTCATGGTAGGCCACCAGCTTCGGGTACATCTCCGCCAGCCAGCCCTTATCGCCGGTGACGCGATACACCTCCATCACCGCCCAGGCCGCCAGGCTCGGCTTGGTGTTGCGCTCGTTCCAGTTGCCGCCGTCGCCGCCGCGCTCCGGGCTGGGGTTGTAGGCGATAAGATCGGGCAGGAAACCGGCGTCCCACGGGCGCAGGGCATCGCCCGGCCGGATCTGGAAGGCGAACACCGCGCGGATGTTGTCCTTGGCCACGTCCGGGTTGAAGTGCGCCATGGCGTAGGCCTGTTTCCAGGTGTCCCACGGCCAGGTCTGGTTGCCGGAGAACCAGCGTCCGGTCACCGAGGGGGTGACCGAGTCGAACTTCATCGCCCCGGCGGCACCGCGCCAGTTGCCGTTGAGCGTTTCCATCGCTTTGACCGCCACGCGGGTTTGTTCCGCCGTGGCGTGCGGGTTGCTGAGCCCTGTGGCGAGATAGCGTTCCCAACGCTGGGCCGACGCGGCCATATAGCGCTGCGGGTGAGCGAGGATGTCGGCGATGGCGCGTTGTTCGCGCCGCGCTTCTTCGGCGGTAAGCAGGTGCGAGTAGGTGGTGTACAGGGTGGTGGAGCCGGCGATGCGCGCCGTGGCGCGGAAGCGATGGCCGTCGACCGTGGTGCGCTGCGGCAGCGATTTGTGGATCTGGTACTCGGACTGGCCGGAGGTCATCAGCTGCGACGGCGCGCGCACTTTGCCGAAGTTGACGCGCAGGCCGTCAGCCGTTGGCACAATGCGGCGCGTGTAGTCAGGAAATGCCTGCGCGAGGGTCGCCGGCGGCTGCGGCTTCTGCTCTTTGGCCGCGTAGCGCTCCAGCAATTCACCGTCCCACACCAGCTCCAGCGGCGTGTCGGTCAGGATTTGGGTTTCCAGCAGCGAGGTGCGCGCGCCAGCGAAGCGCAGCGTCAGGTTGACGGTTACGCCCGGCGCGCTGAGCCGCTGCACCAGCGCGCCGGGCAGGCTGTAGGCCGTCATGGTGAAATGCACCGGCTTACCGTCTCGATAGACGCTGAGCCGATCGAAATTGTTGGCCATAAAGTTGATGTACTCTTCGGTCAGCAGCGCCGGGCCGGGGAAGCCGCCCATGCCCTCCGGCCCGCTCGGCAACAGGTGGCCGTGCCAGGCGCCGAGATCGAAGAACGGATTGAAGCGCTGGTGATCGTCGAAATCATAATCGAGCATAAAGTGCGGCGCGCCGCGGCGGTCGATGACGTTTTTATAGCGCTCGGCCAACGGGGCGTCGGCGTCGGGCGTTTTCGGCGCGCAGCCCGTCAGCGTCAGCGCGAGGGTGAGGGCAGTGGCCAGCGGGGTCAGGGGAGTCATGTTCATCGTAGGAGCCTCAACGGTTACCAATAGAAATATTGCATCAGGAACACCGAGTTGCTGGCGCCGGTGCTGTCGTTGCGCATGAAGAATTTGCTGTCCAGCGCGGTGGCCAGCTTGCCGCCGGCGTATTCATACCAGACGCCGAACTGGGCGTATGAGGTGGCGGTATCCGCCGTATTATCAAACCGGTGGCGGGCGTAGCTGTAGGCGGTGGAGAGATACAGCCCTTTGGCGGTTTCCGTCATCGCGCTGAGCATCAGGCCCGATTCGCTGCCGGGATGGCCGCCGCTGTCGCCTTTGCCGGTGTGGTGCCAGACGCGGCCGGCCAGGTGTTGGCCGCGCAGCCCCAGCAAAAACAGCTGCCCCAGGCCGTCGGTCACTTCCAGACCGTTCAGCAGCGTCAGATTGTCCTGCAGGTCGTACTGGGTGTAGCCGTTGATCATCGCCCGATAGGTGTACTTGTCGGAATAGCGATCGTATTTGCCGAAGTGCAGCAGCGCCTTGCTCTCGTCGATGCGGCTTTCCGGCGCCGCCGTCACGCTGTAGCGAAAGCGCCCGGTCAGGTTTTGCAGCTTGGCGGCGTAGCTGAGATCGCGGGTGTTGGGGATCACGTAGCCGTATTCCGGCGTGAAGTCGCCCCACCATTGCAGGTCGTCGAGCGACGAGTCGTTGCGCACGCTGAGCATCATCTCGGTGCCGTCGTCGGTGCGGTAACCGCCGTAAAAGCGGTTCAACCCGCCCTCGAAGCCGCCCCAGCCATGGCCCGGCGTCCAGGCGTGGCCCTGGCTGTCCGCCTGCACGGTCCAGCCTTCGCCGTAAATCAGGCCGAACCAGTGGCCCCGTTTGATCTCCAGGCCGCCTTCGATATAGGTGCCGTCGCTGTATTTATGTTGATGTTCGCCGTTCAAATAGACGCTGCCGCCGATGCCGAGCTCGCCGTAAAAACGCAGGGCGGTCGCGGCGCTATCGGGTAGCGGCGGCGGTGGGAGCTGATTGCGCTCCGCCGGGGTCACCGGTTCCTGCGCCGCCCAGGCGGGCGCGTTAACGAGCAGCAACAAGGGCAACAGGGCGTGATGGCTTAGTGGTTTCATGGGGCATAGGCCTGATGTTGGATGGATCGGAACGTCAGCCGAGCGGCGGCTCACGCGAGGTCGCTCCCGGCTCCCTGGGAGAAGAGAAAAAGTCCGCCTTCACGGGGCGGTAAACGGCAGGTATATTAGTAAAATTTTTAGTAAAAAATATGCTTTAATCAGTAAATCGTTAACTTGATCACAGCGGGTGAAATGGGTATCTTTCGCTGCAGGCGCCCGGCAACGGCTGGCATGAGCGTGTTCTGGCCCGGTCTGGGAAGGAGAGGAGGCGGGCGGCGCTGTACGCCGCGGCGCTATCCGATTAAGCTACCGTTTTTCGTCTGTGCATTGGGACTCTATGGCCACACTGAAGGAAATTGCTGAAGCCGCTAATGTGTCCGTCGCCACCGTTTCGCGCGTGTTGAATGACGACCCCACCCTGAGCGTGAAGGCGCAAACCCGCCAGAAGATCCTGGAAGCGGCGGAACGCCTCGAATACAAGATCGCGCCTTCCAAACGGCAAAGCGGGCAACGCCTGCATTTCGCCGCGCTGTTCACCTATACGCAGGGCGTGGAGATCAACGATCCCTATTACCTGGCGATGCGCTACGGCATCGAGACGCAGTGCGAAAAGCTGGGCGTGGCGCTGAGCGCCGGTTACGACTTCAACGGCGACAAGGCGCTGCCGGCGGCCGACGGCCTGCTGGTGATCGGCCGGCCACAGCCCGCGCTGTATGAGCAGCTCAGGCAGCAGGAAACGCCGGTGGTGTTCATCGACGGCGTGGTGGAGGATGAGCGGTTTGACTGCGTCAATGTCGACCTGTACAAGATCAGCCGCAAGGTGATCGACTACTTCATCGGCCGCGGCTATCAGCGCATCGGCTTTATCGGCGGGCGTGACCATCCGGCCGGCATCGACCAGCGCGAGCAGGCATTCGTCGAGTATGGCCGGCAGCAAAATGTGGTGCGAGCGCAGGACATTTACCACGGCGATTTCAGCAGCCAGTCGGGCTACCAGTGCGCGAAAGCGATGTTGCAGAGCCAGAATGGCTATCCGCCGGCGCTGCTGGTGGCGACCGATTCGATCGCGATCGGCGTGCTGCGCGCGCTGCACGAACACGGCATTCAGGTGCCGGGGCAGATCGCGCTGATCAGCGTCAACGATATTCCCACCGCCCGCTTTATTTTCCCCGCCTTGTCCACGGTGCGCATCCCTTCGGAAACCATGGGCGCACAGGCCGTCAACCTGCTGGCGGAGCGGTTGCGCGATGAGCGCGCCGTCCCGCTGTCGATCTTCGTTCCCAGCTCGCTGCAGCTGCGCGACACCACCGTCGCCTGACCGGCCCCCGCCTCGGCGGGGGCGTTGGCGCTCAAAATTAACGTCATGATAAAAAAAGGCCTTTGAGATTTATTGTGATCCTGTCGTCATTTGGTAAATATCAACTGTAGTTTTTACTAAATATTTACTATCGTTTCCGCATTGCACAGGTGTCGGGAGACGTGACGTGAATAATTGGGAAAACATTGAAAAACAGTCGGAGCACCGGTTGGCGCCGCGCGCGAGCTTCTTCAGCTACGCGGACGCCGGGCAGGCGCTGAGCTTCGATCGCAACGCCAGCCGGCGTTTCCGACTGCTGAGCGGCCGCTGGCGCTTTCGCTTCTTCGAGCACCCGGCGCAGGTGCCGGCGGCGTTTTACCGGGAGCCGATGAACGACTGGGGCGATATGGCGGTGCCGGGCATGTGGCAGCTGGAAGGGCACGGCCACCTGCAGTACACCGATGAGGGCTTCCCGTTCCCGATCGACGTGCCTTACGTGCCGACCAATAACCCCACCGGCGCCTATCAACGCCACTTTACGCTCGACGCCGGCTGGCAGGATCAGCAAGTGCTGATCAAATTCGACGGCGTGGAAACCTACTTCGAGGTGTACGTCAACGGCGACTATGTCGGCTTCAGCAAGGGCAGCCGACTGTGCGCCGAGTTCGACATCAGCCCCTATGTGCGGCAGGGCGAGAATCTGCTGTCGGTGCGGGTGATGCAGTGGGCCGACTCCACCTACATCGAAGATCAGGACATGTGGTGGATGGCCGGCATTTTCCGCGACGTCTATCTGATCGGCCAGAGCGCTACCCACCTTCACGATCTGACGCTGGTCACCACCTTCGATGAGCGCTATTGCGACGCGCAGTTGGCGATCGATGCCGAGCTGCGCCATCTCGGTGTGCAGGCCGCCGAGGGCTGTCGCCTGCAGGCGCAGCTGTTCGACGGCGAACGCTGCGTGGCGGAGCAGTGGCGCGACGATCTGCGCATCGAGCGGGCGCTGAACTGCCGTTTCGAACTGCCGGTCAGCTGCCCGCAGCAGTGGAATGCGGAAAATCCCTATCTGTATCAGCTGTTGCTCAGCCTGTATGACGGCGCCGGCAACCTGCTGGGCGTGGTGCCGCAGCGGGTGGGGTTCCGCGAGATTGCGGTGCGCGACGGGCTGATGTACGTCAACGGCCGCTACCTCAAGCTGCACGGCGTCAACCGGCACGATCACGATCACCGCAAAGGGCGCGCCGTCGATATGGCGCGGGTGGAGCGCGATATCGTGCTGATGAAGCAGCACAACATTAACTCGGTGCGCACCGCCCATTACCCCAACGATCCGCGCTTTTACGAGCTGTGCGATCTCTATGGCCTGTTCGTGATGGCGGAGACCGATTTGGAGAGCCACGGCTTCGCCAACGTCGGCGATCTGAGCCGCATTACCGACGATCCGCGCTGGGAGCAGGCCTACGTCGAACGCATCGAGCGCCACGTGGCGGCGCAGAAAAACCACCCGTCGATCATCATCTGGTCGCTGGGCAACGAGTCCGGCTACGGCTGCAACATTCGCGCCATGGCCCGGCGCTGCAAGGCGCTCGATCCGACCCGTCTGATCCACTATGAAGAAGATCGCGACGCCGAAGTGACCGACGTGATCAGCACCATGTATTCCCGCGTGGCGATGATGAACGCCTTCGGCGAATACCCGCACCCCAAACCGCGCATCCTGTGCGAATACGCCCACGCGATGGGCAACGGCCCCGGCGGGCTGTTCGAATACCAGTCGGTGTTCAACCGCCACGCCAGTTTGCAGGGACACTACATCTGGGAGTGGTGCGATCACGGGCTGCTGAGCCACGACGAACAGGGGCGCGAGCGCTACCAGTACGGCGGCGATTACGGCGACTACCCGAACAACTACAACTTCTGCATGGACGGCCTGATCTACCCGGACCAGCGCCCCGGCCCCGGCCTGCGTGAATACCAGCAGGTGCTGTGCCCGGTGGAGGTGACGGCGGAGGAAGGCGCAGGCGACGTGCTGCGGGTGAAAAACCGCTATTGGTTCAGCTCGCTGGCGGACATCACGCTGAAGGTCAGCGTCAAGACCGACGGCCGCCAGGTGGCGAGTTACGAATTCAAGCTGCCGCACCTGCAGCCGGGCGAGAGCGAAGACATGCACCTGCCGGTGTTGGCGCTGGGGCAGGGGGAAACGCTGATCGACGTGGCGGTGCATAAGGATAGCGCCACCCGCTACAGCGAGAGCGGCCAGCGGCTGGGACATTATCAGCATCTGCGCCGGGCGGCGACGCGGCGACCGGCTCCACCACCGGCCGATGCGCCGGCGCTGCAATGCCGCGAGGAAAATCATCGGCTGATCGTCAGCGGCGGCCGGTTCCAGCTGGCGTTCTCGCTGCTGAGCGGCGAACTGCTGTCGTGGCGGGTAGACGATGAAGAAGTGGTGGGGCGCGCGCCGCGCATCACCTTCTTCAAACCGGTGATCGATAACCATAAACAGGAATATGAGGGGATTTGGCTGCCGCATCACTTCCCCATCATGCAGCAGCACTTCCGCCGCCTCACTCGGCAATGGCAGGGCGAGGATCTGCTGATCGAGGTACATAGCCTGATCGCGCCGCCGGTGTTCGACTTTGGCATGCGCTGCACCTACCGCTGGCGCATCTCCCCGCAGGGCTACGTCAGCCTGGATCTGGCCGGTGAGCCTTACGGCGATTTCCGCCAGATTATCCCGAAAATCGGCCTCGATTTCGGCATCAGCCGCCGTTTCGAACAGGTGGAATACTACGGCCGCGGGCCGGGCGAGAACTACCGCGACAGCTGCCGGGCCAACCTGATCGGCCACTACCGGCAGCGCGCCGACGCGCTGTTCGAACACTATCCGTTCCCGCAGGACAACGGCAATCGGCAGGACGTGCGCTGGCTGAGTTTGCAGGACGCGGCGGGCAAGGGGATCTTCATCCAGCCGCGGCGGCCGATCAATTTCAGCCTGTGGCCCTACAGCGCCGAGATGCTGCACCAGGCCCAGCACATCAACGAGCTGGCACCGAGCGACTGCCTGACGCTGAACCTGGACGACCAGATCCTCGGCCTCGGCTCCAACTCCTGGGGCTCCGAAGTGCTGGATACCCACCGGGTCTATCTGGCGCCGTTCAGCTACGGTTTCACGCTGGTGCCGTTCGACGGGCGGCAAACGCAGGGCGCCGCGCTCGCCGGTTATGACTTCGCGCCCGCTCACCACCACCCGCAGTCTGCGGAGGAAAACGCATGATCATTCTCGAATCCCTGGCGGAGTTCCAGCGCATCTATCACAGCGGCAAGAAGTGGCTGCGCTGCATGGATGCGATCGCCAATATCGATCGCATCAGCCCGAACGTGTGCCATTCGATCGGCGACTCGCTGACGTATCGGCTGAGCGTCGGCGCCGGCCGCCAGCACGGTTGGCTGGAGGGCAACCGCCGCTACTTCGACGTGCACTATTACCTCGAGGGGGAAGAGACCGTCGAGGTTGCCGACAAACGGGCGCTGACGACGGTGGCGCCCTATCAGGACGAAACCGACCGCGAGTTTTTCAGCGGCGAAGGCGAGAGGCGCCGGGTCGGCAAAGGCAACGTGGCGATCTTCGAAAACCACCAGGCTCACCGCTTCACAGAAAGCGGCAAGGTAAAAAAAGTCATTTTAAAAGTGACGGTGGAAGACAGCTATTTTGTTAACAAATAGCGCACTCGCCGATCGATAACAACAAACCGAAGTCCCCTACACCATTCGGAGAATCTCTATGGCTGCGTCGAACAGAAACACCATCGGCAAGTTTGGCCTGCTGTCGATGACGTTTGCGGCAGTGTTCAGTTTCAACAACGTGATTAACAACAATATTCAGCTCGGGGTCGCCTCGTCGCCGGTGTTCCTGGTGGCGACCATCATTTACTTCATTCCCTTTTGCCTGATCATCGCCGAGTTCGTCTCGCTCAACCGCAACTCCGAGGCCGGCGTTTATGCCTGGGTGAAAAGCGCGCTCGGCGGGCGCTGGGCGTTTATCACCGCCTACACCTATTGGTTCGTGAACCTGTTCTTCTTCACCGCGCTGCTGCCGCGCGTCATCGCCTACGCTTCTTACGCGTTCCTGGGCTATGACTACGTGTTTACCCCGCTGACCACGGCGATCATCAGCATCTTCCTGTTCGCCTTCTCGACCTACATCTCCAACAGCGGCGCAAAACTGCTGGGGCCGATGACCTCGGTGACCTCGTCGCTGATGCTGCTGCTGACGTTTTCCTACATCGTTCTGGCGGGCGCGGCGGTGCTGGGCGGCATCGAACCGGCCGACCCGATCAACGTGCAGGCGATGACGCCGAACTTCAACTGGGCGTTCCTCGGCATTACCGCCTGGATCTTCCAGGCGGCGGGCGGGGCGGAGTCTGTGGCGGTGTACGTGAACGATGTGAAAGGCGGCAGCCGCGCCTTCGTGAAGGTGATCATCGTTTCCGGGCTGTTCATCGGCGTGCTGTATTCGGTGTCTTCGCTGCTGATCAACGTGTTCGTCCACCGCGCTGACCTGCATTTCACCGGCGGCACGGTTCAGGTGTTCGAAGGCCTGTCGGCGCACTTCGGCCTGCCGACGGTGCTGATGAACCGCTTTGTCGGCATCGTCTCCTTCACCGCCATGTTCGGCTCGCTGCTGATGTGGACGGCGGCGCCGGTGAAGATTTTCTTCACCGAGATCCCGAAGGGCATTTTCGGCGAGAAAACCATTCGTTTGAATCGGCACGGCGTGCCGACGCGCGCCGCCTGGATCCAGTTCTTCATCGTCATCCCGCTGATGCTGATCCCAACGCTGGGTTCCAGCAGCGTGCAGGATTTGATGAACACGCTGATCAACATGACCGCCGCCGCCTCGATGCTGCCGCCGCTGTTCATCATGCTGGCCTATCTGAATCTGCGCCTGAAGTACGACCGGGTGGCGCGCGATTTCAAAATGGGCTCGCGCCTGCAGGGCATCGCCATCGTCAGCGTGCTGATCGCCATCTTCACCGTCGGCTTCTTCGCCTCGACGTTCCCGACCGGCGCCAGCATCATGACCATCGTGTTCTATAACGTCGGCGGGCTGGTGGTGTTCCTCGGCTACGCCTGGTGGAAGTACAACCGCTACGCGAAAAGCCTGAGCGCCGAGGCGCGCTACCATGAAGACATGCCTTTGGCGCGCCTCGCGCTCGAAGCGCAGGAAGGGGCGCAGGCCGGGCAATCCGCGCTGACCACGCCCGTTTGCAATAAACCGCTGTAATTTCTCCTCTATCGGCTCCGTGCCCCGGCGCGGAGTCTCGCTTTGCGCAAAAATCCTGCCCTGGCGCTTGCATAATACATAAGTGAATACTAATGTGTTTGTATGAACGAAAATGACATCTTCAAGGCGCTGGCCGATCCGACTCGCCGCACCATCTTCGACAAGCTCGCCGTCGGCAGCATGAACGCCAGCGCGCTGCGCGAAGGGCTGCCCATCAGCCAGTCCGCGATGTCGCAACACCTGGCGGTGCTGCGCAATGCCGGGCTGGTGCGCGAGACGAAGCAGGGGCGCTACGTCAATTACCAGGTCGACCCGGAAGGGCTGGCGCAGATCGCCGATTGGCTGGCGAAGTACCGCGCCTGGTGGCCGGCGCGCATCGACGCGTTGCAAACCTTGCTGAAGGATATGGATCAATGAACAAACAGGCTGAGCAGCCGCCGCGCGATCGGCTGATATTGGAATATTCGCTCGATGCGCCGCCGGAAAAAGTGTGGCGAGCGCTCAGTATTCCCGAGCTGCGCGAGCAGTGGCTGCCTCCGGGGGATTTGGCGCAGGCCGAACCGCTGGCCGCCACGCCGGGCGAAGCGGTGAGCTACCGTCTGCGTGACGACCGGCCGCCGTTCCTTGAAAGCGTGGTGACGCTGCAGATAGTGCCAGACGCCGCTGGCGGCAGCCTGCTGCGGATTATCCACCAGCTCGACGCCGCCAATGACGGTTCGGTGACGATGATGCTCGCCGCCTGACGCGTTAAATTCATTTCCCTTTTGCCAACCCAGGAGTTCACCGATGCGTGAGAAGATGATGCTCGTCCCGATGGTGGTGGAACAGACCAGCCGGGGAGAACGTTCCTTTGATATTTATTCGCGCCTGCTGCGCGACCGGATCGTTTTCCTCAATGGCGAAGTCAACGACGACGTGGCCGAAATGCTGTGCGCCCAACTGCTGTTTCTGGAAGCGGAAAACCCGGAGAAACCGATCCACCTGTACATCAACTCGCCGGGCGGGGTGATCACCAGCGGGCTGGCGATTTACGACACCATGCAGTATATCCGCGCGCCGGTGCATACGCTGTGCATGGGCACCGCGCGCTCGATGGGCTCGTTCCTGCTGATGGCCGGCGAGCCGGGGCACCGCATGGCGCTGCCCAACGCCAGCCTGCACGTGCACCAGCCGCTGGGCGGCTTTCAGGGACAGGCCTCCGACATCTTGATTCATGCCGAAGAGATGAAACGCACCAAAGACACGGTGATCCGGCTGTACGCCAAACATTGCGGCCTCAGCTACGAAGAGGTGGAGCGGGTGTTGGATCGCGATCGCTTTATGACCGCCGACGAAGCGGCGGCCTGGGGGTTGATCGATCGGGTGTTGCGGGAGCGGTAAACGGCTCAGCGGGGCTCGGCGGCCTGCGGCGTGTGCCAAACCCGTTCAAGCCCGAATTCGACCATCGCGAAATAGAGGCTGAAATAGCGCTCCGCCATGATAAAGAACGAACTGTTGAGTTCGATCACCACGTTATTGGTGGTGGTCAGCAGGCCGGATTTTTCCGCCGCCTGCAGAATGCGATTCACGTGCGCGCGTGAGACGGAGCACGACTTGGCGATTTTCGCCGAGGAGAGCAGCAGAAAGGGGGAATCCTGCCGGATGCTTTCGATATGCAGCATCAGCAGCACCATGTGGCCGGCGTCCTTGCTGATAAACAGCCCGGATTGCGGCACCAGATCGATCAGGTAAATCTCCTTGAGCATCAGCTGCCCGTAGGCGGCGAAAAAGGTGGGCAGAAAGTCGGGCGCCGCCAGCAGCGCCGCGATAGGCATCTGTGGCGCCAGCGCCTGGTAGGGCAGCGCCATCGAGGCGATCAGCGCCTGGGTTTCCGCCAGCGCGTGCGGCGTAGGCTTATAGCGCAGCTGGCGCTTGTCATGTTCACAGGGTTTGACCTCCAGCCGGCGGCCGACCCGCAAAAAGAACAGAAAGGAGTCCAGGGAGTTCTCGCTGATGATGTTCTTCCCTTTAAAAAAGGCTTTGATGTCTTTCAGCCCGGCGGCGGGCTGGTGGTAGTAAATGGACAGGATGGTGGAACAAATGATGAACCGGCTGTTCCTGAAGATGATTTTGTAAAACAGCGGATGCTTCTTGTAGGTCTCCTTCAATAATTCCCCGTGTTTGACGATGGCGGTATGAAATGCCGGTGACTGCCTGATGTTGTTGGCCTGTTTCTCCAGGTGAAACTGTAGCTGGAATCTGCTTAGACTCATTTTTCCCTATTTCCTGTACTTAAAAAATGTACTGCTTTTTATCGTTATGGGGTTGCTGTGTAGGACTTGACGATCTGCTGGCCCTGGTCGTTGATGAAGGTGGCCTGAACGGTGATCTGAGAAGGGAGCGTCGGTGCCGCAACGCCGTCGAGGTGATAATCCCGCATGCTGAACGGCGCGGTCATCATGTCGCTTTCTTGCCGCACCGGGTAATCGCGCCTGCCGGTTTGCACGGCGATGCGGGCGAAGGAGAGATAAAACGCCGACCGGTTGTGACAGCGCAGCAGATAGCCGCCCGGCGATTTTTGCAGCGAGAACGAGACGGTCTCGGCCGCGTTTTCGGCGTTTCCCTTTAGCGCTTTGGGGCGGTAGAAGATTTTCATCTGCGTGTTCATCGCCAGCGTCACGCGCGACGTCAGCGGCGGCCTGGTCGGCTGGCTGGGCGGGATCTCATACAGATTAAGCCAGAACACCGACTCCCGGTCGGTGGGCAGGTTCGCGCCGGCAAACAGGATCCGCAGCCCTTTCAGCGCCGAAGGCGGCAGGGCGAATACGCTGGGCAGGGTGACAAACGGCGCGCGCGACAGTTCGGGGGCGGCGTTGACGTCGCCGTTATCGACCCAGGTTTGCGCCACGATCGGATAGCCGTTGGTGTTGAGCAACATCAGGGTT
Organism: Serratia sp. LACPHL-BACT-2024-00286; assembly: GCF_043109535.1. NCBI lineage: Bacteria > Pseudomonadati > Pseudomonadota > Gammaproteobacteria > Enterobacterales > Yersiniaceae > Serratia > Serratia sp. LACPHL-BACT-2024-00286. The sequence goes on along the minus strand of NZ_JBICNA010000001.1, from coordinate 1,254,938 downwards.
TTTTCCGTGTCGCCCTCGCGGAAAATCACCCGAGTGGCGGAGGCGATGATGCCCGCCTGCGCGCCCATGGCCGCCAGCGCCAGCAGCAGGGCGCATCCCATCGTCAGATATTTCTTTCTCATCATTGCACCTTAACCCAGACGTAGGCCCTGGCGTCCACTTTGCCGGCGGTGACCGTTTGCCCGGGCAGCCGGGCGAGCGTGGCGGTGAGCTGGGTGGTGTAGTGGGTGAACCCCGCCGCGGTGCTGCCGCCGCCGCTGGCGCCGTTGAGCACCGGATACCAGCCGGCGTCGTTGCCCTGCGGGCATTGCCCGGCGCTGCAGCGCGCCCAGCCGACGAAGTTCATCGGCGCGCCGTTGCCGGCGTTGGCGAGCGCGATGCCCACGCCGGTGGCGACGCTGCTGTCGGTGCCGTAGCCGCTGGAGAGCAGGTAGCTCACGCCGCCGTTGGCGCTGACTAGCCCCAGCTGCTGCGCCGCGACATAGCTTTCATACGGCACCTGCAGGCCGAGGGCGGTATTGTTGCTGCTGACGCCGGACACGGCGGCATTGTCGCATTCGATATTGATGGTGAACTGCGCCTGTGAGGTTTGCCCGGCGGTCAACTGGCTGACGGATATGGTCGGCAGGATCACCAGCGGCGTGACGTTGCGCGCCACGCAGGTGGCGGTATAGGTCAATGAGGAGATTGGTGCGGTGCCCATGCCCATTGCGTTCCAGCGCCCGGTGCCCCAGGTGGCGTAGTTGGTGGCGGAGTCGCTGCCGATAGGATCCGAGGCGATGCCGGGCCCCTGAAAGGTGACATAGCCGTTCGGCTGCGTGCAGGTATAGTTCGAATTGCCGGTGGTCGAGGCCATGCCCACCAGCGGGTTGCCGGCGCTGTAGCCGCAGTAGTTGCTGGCGCCCGCGCCCGGCAGCGAGCTGATGCGGATCAGATCGGCGCGGATGGCGCTGAAGTCTTTCACCCGGATCTGAATTTTGCTGCCGACGGTGGCGTAGCGGGTAATCGGCGCCGACTGCCAGTAGCGGGTAAAAACCTTGCCGGAATCCAGATGGGTCAGGCGGATGCCGACGTAGGGGAAGTAGGTGGCGTAGTAGTTGGGGTTACCGTCTTGGGCGCCCAGATCGTAATAGCCGCCGACGCGATCGTCGCCGTTGGTGGCGAAGACTTCATAGATTTGCCCCGCATCGCCGGCGTCGCACTCATACAACACTTTGTTGGGATCGGGATAGCGCGTGCCGGAGGTGAGATCGAACACGCTGGTGCCCAGCGGCGTGCCGACGGGCTGCAGGTAAGTGCTGGTCAGGTTAACCCGGCCCAGCGCCGTGCCCACCCCGCAGGGATCGCAACCGGAATCGATCCAGGGGGCGACCCGGGTGCATTGCGCCAGCGCGGCGGGCGCGCCGCACAGCGACAGGGCGAGCAGAGCAAGGGCGGCGATCGGGTAAGAAATGCGTTTCATCGTCTCTCCTGAGAATCAGTGTGAACGGGCTAGCGGCACGGGGCGCTGAGCCGTTGAATCGGGCCGTCTTCCCCGGCGGGCAGGCGGTAATGCAGCGTGCACTGTTGGCCGGGCGCGTCGCCCCAGTTCAGCGTCAGCGCTCCGGCATTCCGGTCGCTGCGCAGATACACCTGATTGGCTTGGCCGACCATGCCCACGCTGTTGCCCGCCGCGTCGAGGACGTTGGCGCCCATCGGGATCGGCGCGTTATCGGGCCGCTGCGCGGTGATCAATAGCGCCTGGCCGCGCACGGTGTTGAAGCGCAGGCGCACCGTGGCGCCGGCGTACGGGGCGACGCGCCGCTGGCCGTCTTCCAGCTCCGCTTTGTCGTTCATGCCCTCGGGGTTCAGCGCGACGGTGTTGTAGTGATAGGGCACCAGCGACGGCGCCAGCGCGTAGCCAAAGCGATCGACGCGCGCCCCCTGGCCGTCCATTACCCGTGCGCCGCTGGCGCCGGGCGCCTCGATCAGGGCGAAGGTGTCGCCGACATACGGCCCTAATGTCACGCCGCCGCGGTGCGCCACCACTGCCCCCTGCAGCGACAGGGAACCTTGTCGATACTGGCGCGCGGTGGAGAACGAGCCGGTGACGTTGGCGTAAGGCAGACGGGTTTGCAGGTTGCCGCCCCAGATGCTTTGTTGGCGATCGTCGTCGGTGGTGAAGTTCAGGCCGTAGCTGACCGGCTGTTCGTCGCCGACGCTGCCCGACAGCGCGGCCTGATAGTTGCCGCCCTGGCCCTGGCTGTGGTTGGCCAACAGCGAGACGCTGGGGGCGGATGACGAACGCCCGAGCGGGAAGCTCAGCGACAGGGCGGTGACGGTCTGCGCGCTCTGCGCCAGCGGCGCGCTGTAGACGTTATCCAGCGGCCCGTAGCCGCGGTAGTCGCCGTTGCTGTAGCCCAGGCTGCGGGTGCGGGTGACGGAGAGGTTAAGCGCCACGCCGTTGCCGAAGGTTTTCCCCCAACCCAGCTGGAGCTGATTGTCGCGGCCGCGCTGATCGCGGTAGTCCTGAGTCGAGCCGGACATCGTCAGGCTGCCGAACGCGCCCATTCCCTGATTGACGGCGACCTCGAAACGCGACCGCTGGCGGTAGGAGTCGGACTGCCAGTTTTGGCCGGTGGTGGCGGCGCGGCGCACGCCGAGCACGTCGCTGAGATCGCGAAAGCCTTCGGTGGAGTAGCGGTAGCCGGCGATGGACAAGGTGGTGTCCGTCGGGCTGAAGGTTCGGCTGTAGGAGAGGTGCAGCATCCAGCCGGCGGCGCCGCCGTCCGGCAGGCTGGCGTGGGAATAGGTGGTATCCATGCCGAAGGCGCCCAGCCAGCTGCTGTACACGCCGCCCAGCATCATCGCCTGATAGCCGTCCGCCAGCTGGTTGCCGAGGTTGAAGGTCAGGGCGTTGGTCAGGCCGTGCTGCCAGGTCACTTCGCTGAACAGATCGTTGTCGCCGACGTAGCGGGAACGGCCGACGATCGCGGAGTAGCGCGACTGGCCGGGGCGGATGGATTCCGGCACCGCGGCGAACGGCACGGTGAAGGTGCTGACGCTGCCGTCGGCTTCCGTCACCACCACGGTGAGATCGCCGGCGTAGTTGGTGGCGTACAGATCGTTGATGGCGAACGGCCCCGGCGCGACGGTGGTTTCATACAGCGTGCTTTTGCCCTGCAGCACCGTCACGCGCGCGTTGCTTTTCGCCACGCCGCGCACCACCGGCGCATAGCCGCGCTGCGAATCCGGCAGCATGCGGTCGTCCGAACTGAGCTGAATGCCGCGAAAGCCCAGGCCGGAGAAGAAGTGCCCGTCGGTAAAGCCTTCGCCCAACAGCATTTCGCTGCGCCAGGGCAAGATCGCGCGCTGCACGTAGCGGCGGCTGGTGTCCAGATGGCCGCCGAACTCCCGATCGTAGCGGTAGCTGGACTGCTGGCGGTAGCGCCATAGCCCGAGGTTGAAGCCGCCGTTCAGGTTGGCGTAGGTCGAGTCGAGATCGCGGGTTTGCCCCTGTCGGTAACTGACGTGGTACTGGTTGAGGTTGTAATTGACGAAGGCCATCGATTCGCCGCTGTCCAGGCTGGCGGGATTGACGCTGCCGCGCGGCCGGCCGTTCAACAGCGCCTGCGGAATGCTCAGATCCAGCCGCAGCCGCGAGATATCGGCGTTCACCGTGATGTCCTTCAGATCCCGGCCGGGCAGCAGGCATTCCGCTTCGGCGGCCGTCGGCGGATTTTTCAACCCGAAGCGCGCCAGCTGCGGCCGATCGAAACAGGGTAGCACCCGCTTGCCTGCGCGTACGAAGCGAATTTGATCGCGTTCGAGAAACTGGCCATTGAGGTACAGATCGATCTGATAGCTGCCGGGAGCGACGGCGTCCTGTTGGTTGAACTGGCTCAGGGCGCTGTTGCTCAGCACGCTGCCGCGCAGCAGCGCGGGATCGAAGGTATAGCCGTCGGCGGCGGCGCAGCCCAGCGGCAGCGCCAGCAGCGCGCAACACCAGCGTGCGGGCAGCGGCGCCGCCTTGCGAGCATCGAACATGAATACCTCCCTGTCTGGTTTCAGCGCGCGACGTCCAGGGTGCGTGAGATTTCCACCCCATAGTCATTGATGACGCGCAGTGCGACCTGCCGCACCTCCCCATTCACCGGCCAACTGGCCTGTGAAAACGGCGGGATCAGATCCGCCTGCGGGATGGCGATGCGCTTCGCGCCGCTCAGGATCGCGGCCTGGCTGACGTTGGCGTAGTAGCCGGTCGGGTTGTCGACGCGCAGCGCGTTGCCGGCCTGGCGCAGGCTGAGCCGATCGATGACGTGGTTGGCGTCGCCGGCCAGCCCGGCGGGGCGATAGAACACCTTCAGCCGATTGGTGACCACCAGCAGCAGTTTGTTCTTGTCGCTGTCCGTCTGGCGCACGGCGGGCACCTGCAGGAAGTTGAGATAGAACAGCGATTCGCGATCGCGCGGCAGCGGCTGGCCGACGAACGACAGCCGCACCATCTGCCCGCTGTGCGGATTCATGCGGAAGATCTGCGGCGAGGCGACGAAAGGTGCATCGGCGTTTTCCGGCGTGGATTTGGGGTTATTGATGTCGAGCCAGATCTGCATCAGCGCCGGGGTACCGTCGTCATTGGTGAACTGCAGCGTTTTTTCCCGCGCCTCGGCGGGGTAGATCACGCGGTTGCCGAGCAGCGTCACGCTGGCCGAGGCGTGGGTAGCGGCAAAACTCACCAGGCAAAGCGACAGGGCGGCCCATCGGCGGGCGGAGCGGGTTATCTGCGGCATAAACATGAACCGATAAAGGGAGCGAGTCATTCAGCGCCGCCCGGCGAGAGGCGGCGCTGGCATCAACAGGTATGGCGCCTGACGCCGGCTTATTTGTAGCTAATGGCGAACTGTGCGGTGGCGATCACCGATCCGGCCGCCACGCCGGTGTCTTCCGCGTAGTAGCGAGCCACCAGGTTCTGCGAGGTGGAGGTGGCGTCTTTCGCCAGCGTCATCGCCGACGTGGTGACGGTCGAACCGCTGGCGAACGACAGCGGCGTAGTGGCGTCGCTGTCCAGCAGTTGAATGGACACCTTGGCCGCATCGCCCGCGTTGCCCAGATTGCCGTTGGTGGTCGGGTTGTTGCCCGCCAGCACGGTTTTGATCGCCGTATCGCTGGTTGCCGCCGCACAGCCGGTCACGTTGACGGTGAAGGTGGTATCGCCGGCGGTGGCGCCTTTGGTGGCGAGTTTGCTGGCGGCGACGGTCGGCAGCAGAACGACCGGATTGGATTGGTTACCGTTAATATTCACCGAGCAGGTTTGCGTGCTGACTTCGCCTTTAAATTGCACCGTATTGGACGAAGCGGCCGCACAGGCGCCGGAGAGAGCCAGCATGGATAATGCGACTAATTTAACATTCATGTGAAATGCCCTTTAATTTACTTTAGATAAAAGCTTTCCTGACAGTAATAAATTACTGACGTGCGGTTGTTGATTAATCATGTTGCGCAATTGTTTTTTAAACGCGTCGGCAAACATGGATTTTCATCCTAACAAACTAAGAATTTTCCCTATAGATGTTTTGAATGAAGTAATAAGGTTGTGGTGCCCGTTGTTACATTTTTTTTCATTTGCGCTTATATCATACAAAATAGAAAATAGATCTATATCATTGCGTTGCGTTTTTATTGGATCGCCAGTTTTTTATGTGGAAATAATTTGAAACATTCATGCCTTTTTTGCGTATTAATCAACATGCTGACGGTTGCGTGATTATTTGAAAAACATGTTATCAAGATGTTTTATATCGGTGTGCTTTGCAGGCGAATTACCCCAAAAAAGAGCAGCGACAAGCCGCCTGAGGTGTGGAAGCATGCTTTCATGCTGATAAGGAGAATTAAAGTGAGAGTGATTTATATCGACGGTTCACCGCTGTGCCGGCTGGGTATGAAAACATTACTGGGCGGCGGCGTGATAACCTTATCCTCACCCAATATGAATATTATTAAAAATATAATTCCGGCGCCTGATTTAATTATTACGGAGTTTCCTCAGGAGATTTACCGGTTCGAGGCGTATTTAAATTTCATTAAATATTCACGTGGTGAATATAAAGATGTCCGGTTACTGTTCTTTATCGATAAGACTTCGCCGCTGATCCTGGCGTTTATCGCCGCGGCGCAGCCGGATGCGATTTTGCACAAACGGGAAACGCTGCAGATGGTGCGGGAAACCTGCGCGGCGCTGGTCTGCCGTGAGGAGGAAGGTGAGCGGCGCGTGATGAACCGGCAGCAGGCGGCGGCAATCACGCCTGGCGAGGCGGCGGTGCTGTGTGAAACCGCGCGCACGGAAGATATTCGCCTGACCGCGCGGCGGTTGAACCTGCACCCGAAAACCGTTTATTCGCACCTCAACAATGCCGGGAAGAAGTTCGGCACCCGCAATCGGGTGGAATTGCTGAAGATGATTGCGCTGCTGTAGCGCGCCGTTAACGGGTTTTGCAGCGGCAGTGTTTCGGGCTCTCGGCGTGGAAGGGGGAAATGGGGGAGTCTGAGTCAGGGGCGATAAAAACAAAAATCCACGCCGAAGCGTGGATTTTTCCGTTTCCGGCAGCCGAGAGCAATGCTGCGGGGAAGGGCTTAGACGTTGAACAGGAAGTTCATTACGTCGCCGTCTTTGACGATGTAGTCTTTACCTTCGGAGCGCATTTTGCCGGCTTCTTTGGCGCCTTGCTCACCCTTGTAGGTGATGAAGTCATCATAAGAGATGGTTTGCGCGCGGATAAAGCCTTTTTCGAAGTCGGTGTGGATCTTGCCGGCCGCCTGCGGAGCGGTGGCGCCGACCGGGATGGTCCAGGCGCGCACTTCTTTCACGCCGGCGGTGAAGTAGGTCTGCAGGTTCAGCAGTTCATAACCGGCGCGGATCACGCGGTTCAGGCCCGGCTCTTCCAGGCCCAGCTCGGCCATGAACTCGTCGCGATCTTCGTCTTCCAGCTCGGCGATGTCGGATTCCACGGCGGCGCACACGGCAACCACCACGGAGCCTTCGGCGTCGGCGATTTTACGCACGGTGTCCAGGTACGGGTTGTTCTCGAAGCCGTCTTCGTTGACGTTGGCGATGTACATGGTCGGCTTCAGAGTCAGGAAGCTCAGGTATTTGATCGCCGCTTTGTCTTCGTCGCTCAGATCCAGCGCGCGCAGCATGCCGGCGTTTTCCAGGTGCGGCAGGCATTTCTCCAGCGCCGCCAGCTCGGCTTTGGCGTCTTTGTCGCCGCCTTTGGCTTTCTTCTGTACGCGGTGGATGGCGCGCTCGCAGGTGTCCAGGTCAGACAGCGCCAGCTCGGTGTTGATCACATCGATGTCTTCGGCCGGATCGACCTTGTTGTTGACGTGAATGATGTTGTCGTTCTCGAAGCAGCGCACCACGTGGCCGATGGCTTCGGTTTCGCGGATGTTGGTCAGGAACTGGTTGCCCAGGCCTTCACCCTTGGACGCGCCTTTCACCAGGCCGGCGATGTCGACGAATTCCATGGTGGTCGGCAGAATGCGCTGCGGCTTGACGATCTCGGCCAGCTTATCCAGACGCGGATCGGGCATCGGCACCACACCGGTGTTCGGTTCAATGGTGCAGAACGGGAAGTTGGCTGCTTCAATGCCCGCTTTGGTCAACGCGTTGAACAGGGTGGATTTGCCTACGTTAGGCAGGCCGACGATACCGCATTTGAATCCCATGTTGTAATCACCTTAAATATCTTAACTATCAGCCGGTTAGGTTTAATCGACTGCATAAAGGGCAAAATAATGCCGCCATTATACACGTAATGGGCGTTTATCTCGATCAGACTTGTTTGGCCGGGGCGAGCGCAGCGCCCGCGGCCGGTTTTTGATTGAGATTTGGATCACATTTACCCATACTGGCCGTTCCGATTAACCGACAGGAAACGCGCCGGATGTATTTCTTGCCTACGCCACCCTGAGCTGTGCCCGCCTGCAGTCTGCCGCACCTTGCGGTACCCCATACCCGCTACGCGGGGAGATGATGTCATCTGTCATAAGTGAATAATGCATGTTTAACCTGAGTAACGTCAGGATCGCGGACGTTAAAAATGAAGTCCTGGCGGGCTTTGTGGTGGCGGTTTCGATGATCCCCGAGGCGGTCGGCTTTTCGCTGGTCGCCGGTCTTTCGCCGATCGTCGGTTTGCACACCGCGTTTATTATCGGCCTGGTCACGGCGCTGTTCGGCGGCAAGCCGGGCATGGTTTCCGGCGCCGCCGGCTCCATTGTGGTGGTGCTGATGAGCCTGGCGGCGCAGTACGGCATGGGCTACGTGCTGTGGGCCACGCTGTTTGCCGGGGGCATTCAAATCCTGATCGGCGCCTTCCGGCTGGGCAAGTTCATTCGTCTGGTGCCGCTGCCGGCGATCCACGGCTTCGTCAACGGTCTGGCGATCGTCATCATGCTGGCGCAGCTGAAGATGATCGCCGGGCAGGGGCCGCTGATGTACGGCCTGGTGGCGCTGGCGATTGCGGTGGTGGTGCTGTTCCCGCGCCTGACCAAAGCCATTCCGTCTTCGCTGGCGGCGCTGCTGGTGGTTTCGGCGTTGGCGATCGGCCTCAATCTGCACACGCTGCGGGTGGGCGATCTGGCGGACATTTCCGGCGCGCTGCCGCACTTCAGCCTGCCGACGGCGCCGTTCACCCTGGAAATGGTGCGGGTGGTGCTGCCCTATGCGGTGGTGATTGCCCTGGTTGGTTTGATTGAATCGCTGCTGACCATGACGGTGCTGGATGAAATGGGCGGCAAGAAGGGCAACGGCAATCGCGAAAGCATCGCGCAGGGCGCCGGTAACGCGGTGTGCGGCCTGTTGGGCTGCTTCGCCGGCTGCGCGATGATCGGCCAGTCGATCATCAACTTCACCTCGGGCGGGCGCGGGCGCCTCTCCGGCACGGTGGGCGCCATCCTGCTGATTCTGTTCGTGGTCAGCCTGTCGCGCTATATCGGCCTGCTGCCGGTGGCGGCGCTGGCCGGGGTGATGCTGGTGGTGTGTTACAACACCTTCGAGTGGAGTTCGCTGCGCCGTTTGCGCCGTATGCCGAAGGCGGACGCGCTGGTGATGCTCGCCGTCACGCTGATCACCATCTTTACCGATCTGGCGGTGGCGGTGATCAGCGGGGTGATTATCTCGGCGCTGGTGTTCGCCTGGCAGCAGGCGCGCATTCGCGTGCGCCAGCGGCAGGTAACGGGCGACGTGGCGGTGTATCAGCTCGATGGCCCGCTGTTCTTCGGCTCTGCCGCCGCTTTCGCCGAGCTGTTCGAGCCGCAAAGCGATCCGCAGAACGTGGTGCTGGATTTTGCCGGCACCCGGGTGATGGATTCCAGCGGCGTAGAGGCGATCGATAAGCTGACGGCGCGTTACCTGGCGGCGGGGAAAAGCATTCGGCTGCGCCACCTGAGCGGCGACTGCGTGCGTTTACTTAAGCGCGCCGGGCCGTTTTGCAGCCATGAGCTGGACGATCCGCAGTATTACGTGGCGGAAGAGGGCTTCACCGCCGATGACCGCCGCGTGAGCGAGGAGACCTTCAACCCGCGCGGCTAGAAGCAGGCAGCGGGCAGGGCGCCCGCTGCGGCAAGGTTCAGGCCTGCGCCTTGAAGCTGTGCAGGCGCTGAACGGTTTTTTCCAGCCCGTCCTTCATCAGCATCTCGGTGCAGCGCAGTGACTCGTCGATCGCTTCGTCGATCATCTTCTGCTCGCTGGCCGGCGGCTTGCCGAGCACGAAGCCCACCACCTTGTTCTTGTCGCCCGGATGGCCGATGCCGATGCGCAGGCGGTAGAAGTTCGGGTTGTTGCCGAACTTGTTCTGGATGTCTTTCAGGCCGTTGTGGCCGCCGTTGCCGCCGCCGAGCTTGATTTTGGCGACGCCGGGCGGCAGATCCAGCTCGTCGTGCGCCACCAGGATCTCGTTTGGTTCGATGCGGTAGAAGTTGGCCATCGCCAGCACCGCTTTGCCGCTCAGGTTCATGAAGGTGGTCGGCACCAGCAGGCGCACGTCGTTGCCCGCCAGGTTCAAACGAGCGGTATAGCCGAAGAACTTGCTCTCTTCTTTCAACTGCTGATTGTGGCGCTGGGCCAGCAGATCGACGTACCAGGCGCCGGCGTTGTGGCGCGTTTGGGCATATTCCGCGCCCGGGTTGGCCAGGCCAACTATCAATTTAATACTGCTCACTGGGAGATTCACTATGATCAGGGTAATGGAAAGGGCCTTAGTCTACCTGCCGGGGCGGCGAATGACAAAATCCGATCCCGCCGTCGCCTTAGGTAAGAAAGACGAATGATTCATTAGCTGAATAATTCAATTTGTCCGCTAATTTTCAGCGGCGCGTTAAGAAGTGTCAATAATTCTTTACCATTTGTGATCGCCTCCGCAATCCCCTTGCCGCAACAAGGACTATACTTAACTTATCAAAGTGGGTTAACAAGTTGCAGCGTTATCCCGGTTGGCACATGGCAATCATGGAGGTGGCATATGAAACGTAGAAGCGCGGACAGAATGGGCAACTTTTTTATGAGGCTGGGGCTGGTCGTGATGATCGGCGGTGTCGGATACTCCATTATTGCTGAAGTATCCCAGTTCAATTTACCGCAATTTTTCGCCCACGGCGCCATCATGAGTATCTTCGTCGGCGCGCTGTTGTGGCTGGTGGGCGCGCGTATCGGCGGCCGCGAGCAGGTGGCGGATCGCTACTGGTGGGTAAAACACTTTGATAAACGGTGCCGCAACGACCAACATCGTTCGTCGCATTGATTAAAAAATCAGAAGGGAAGCGAGAGCAGGGCAAGGGAAAATCTGCCGTGCATTAAGGTTTGAGGTCATGTTGGACTACGAGTAGAAAACCCGTTGTTGCTCACGCACCAACGGGTTTTTCTTTTGTCGGGCACGCTATCTTTCCGGCGCGGTGGGCGCCGCACCGGAAAGACGACGCATCAATGCTCGAACATTGCAGAGATCGACTCTTCGTTGCTGATGCGGCGGATGGCTTCAGCCAGCATGCCGGACAGGGTCAGAGTGCGAACGTTTTTCAGTGCCTTGATTTCCGGCGACAGCGGAATGGTGTCGCAGACGATCACTTCATCAATCACCGAGTTCTTGATGTTGTCCACGGCGTTGCCGGAGAAGATCGGGTGCGTCGCGTAGGCGAATACGCGCTTGGCACCGCGTTCTTTCAACGCTTCAGCCGCTTTGCACAAGGTACCGCCGGTGTCGATCATGTCGTCGACCAGCACGCAGTCGCGGCCTGCCACGTCACCGATGATGTGCATCACCTGAGAAACGTTCGCGCGCGGGCGGCGTTTGTCGATGATGGCCATATCGGTGTCGTTCAGCAGTTTGGCGATGGCGCGGGCACGCACTACGCCGCCGATGTCCGGGGAAACCACGATCGGGTTTTCCAGGTTCTGCTGCAGCATGTCTTCCAGCAGGATCGGGCTGCCGAACACGTTGTCTACCGGAACGTCGAAGAAGCCTTGAATCTGCTCAGCATGCAGATCCACCGTCAGAACGCGGTCAACCCCTACGCTGGAGAGGAAATCGGCAACCACCTTGGCGGTGATCGGCACACGCGCGGAACGCACGCGGCGATCCTGGCGGGCATAGCCGAAGTAAGGGATAACGGCGGTAATACGACCTGCGGAGGCGCGACGCAGGGCGTCGACCATCACAACCAGTTCCATCAGGTTGTCGTTGGTCGGAGCACAGGTGGACTGGATGATGAAAATATCACCGCCGCGTACATTTTCGTTGATTTGCACGCTCACTTCGCCGTCGCTAAAACGACCTACAGCGGCGTCACCAAGGCTGGTGTACAAACGGTTGGCAATACGTTGTGCTAGTTCCGGGGTGGCGTTACCAGCAAAAAGCTTCATATCAGGCACGAGAAGAACCTCAGGCTTGCGTCCAGAGAAGATATTGTCATACGACATCGCCAAGGGGCAGTCGGCGACGCCGGCGCAATATACATACGGGTATGTAAAACTAAAATTGAGACCGCAGGCAGCGCAGGGATAACAGGGCCAGGTGTGCATGACCCTGCGCAGCGAAACGTTGAGCTACGACTCAAACCGCCCGGAACGAATGCGATGTAGTGGGGAGACGTTAACGCCGCGCGCTACAAAACCACACAACCACTCCGGGGCTTGATTTAACACCTGACGGGCGGCGATTTCTGTGTCGAATTCAGCAAACACACAAGCACCTGTGCCAGTCAGGCGTGACGGGGCGTATTCTAACAGCCATGAAAGAAGCTGTTCAACCTCGCGAAAACGTTTTCTTGCGATCGGTTCGCAATCATTTGCGTACGGCGCCTGCAACAGCTCACTTAAGGAGCGAACCGGGGTGTCTCTTTTCAATTCGGGGTCGCCGAAGATAACCGGCGTCGGGATGCCGACGCCGGGATGCGCCACCAGATACCACTTTTCCTGCGGCTCGGCCGGTTGCAGGCGCTCGCCGATGCCTTCGGCGAAGGCGGCGTGGCCGCGCACGAACACCGGCACGTCGGCGCCGAGGCTGAGCCCCAGCTCGGCCAGTTGGTCGTCGCCAAGACCGCAGCGCCACAGTTCGTTCAGCGCCACCAGCACGGTGGCGGCGTTGGAGGAGCCGCCACCCAAGCCGCCGCCCATCGGCAGGCGTTTGTCGATGCTGATGTCGGCGCCGCGCGGTGCGGTCTGCAGGCCGCGTTCATCGCAATAGCGCTGCAGAAGGCGGGCGGCGCGCACGATCAGGTTCTGCTCGTCCGGCACGCCGTCGACCGGCGTCAGCAGATGAATGCGATCGTCCTGGCGCGGGTCAATGGTCAGGGTGTCGCCGTAGTCCAAAAACTGGAACAGCGTCTGCAGCAGGTGATAGCCGTCTTCACGACGGCCGGTGATGTACAAAAACAGGTTGAGTTTCGCGGGGGAGGGCCACTGGCGGATCATTTGAGCGTCCAGTTGTCCATTTTCAGCTTGATGCGCTGGTCGCCCTGCTGCAGCTCCAGGCGGTTTGGCAGCGTCGGCTGCACCTCGTTGCTGTAGCCCTGGTAATCCACTTTCCAGGTCTGGCCGCCTTGCTGGTAGGTCAGCTTGCTCAGGCGATATTGGTCATCCAGCGCAAAATCGCTGGCTTCGCCCGGCAGGCCGAGCATCCACTGGCGCAGGTTGTTCAGCGGGATCGCCATGCCGGTCAGCTTGCGGATCATCTCTTCCGGGTTGTCGCTGACGTAGCGTTTGCCCTGGTTGTCGGTCAGTTGCACCACGTTTTTCTGCACGTTGAGATCCATTTCCGTGCTGCCGAGCGGGTTGGTCAGCAGCAGGCGGTAGCGCTCCGGCGAGAACTGCTGCCAGAAGAAGCGGGCGTAGACTTTTTTCTGATCAGACAAGTAGGCGAAGGAGCCGCGGGTCTGATAGGTGCTGAGCTGCTGCACCGCCTGCTCATGGGCGCGCCACTGCGGTGAGGTCGGGCTGGTGGCCGGGCCGGTCGGCTTGGTGGTGGTACAGGCGGCCAGCACCAGGCTGGCCAGCGGGATCAGACGGAGCAAACTAACTTTGCGTATTGGCATAACTTTCTCTTGTCCTTTTGTCCTTGCGGGCATGCGCGACGAAACCCGGATTCAGCGCTCACGCTAACGGGGCGGCGGCGGCGCGTCAATTTTTTGCTGCATCGCGTTGAATCTTGCCGCTTTTACCGGCGCAATGCCAACCCGGCACGCGCGTCGGGGTCGCCATTAAGCGTAACACAATCGCCTGAAGGCGGGGGAGGTGCGCCCGATAAGCGGTGCCTTCGTTGCGCAAACGCCGCCGTTGTGTACGCCGAATAGCGTGCGCGTTATCGCAAACTGCGCTAAAATTTAAGCAATCGACCTACCTCATGACTATTTATCCTGCTGTATTTATTGCTTATTCATTAATTGATGTCATCTATGACAGCGATTGAACGGAAGATGCGGTTGTTACTTTTATTGATCCCGCGCATCAAGTAGAATGCCGTTCAACGAGAACCCGTACCAAGATAAGTATTACTCGAAGCAATGACCCTGCTGGCGTTAGGTATAAATCACAAAACCGCTCCGGTTTCTCTGCGTGAAAGGGTGACCTTCTCGCCAGAGTCCATCGATGAGGCGCTGACCAGCTTGCTCCAACAACCGTTGGTGCAGGGCGGCGTCGTGTTGTCCACCTGCAACCGCACCGAGCTGTACCTCAGCGTAGAGCAGCAGGAACACATGCACGAGCAGCTGGTCGCCTGGCTGTGCGCCTACCACAACCTGCGCCCGGAAGAGGTGAAGAAAAGCCTGTACTGGCATCAGGGCAACGACGCGGTCAGCCACCTGATGCGGGTGGCCAGCGGGTTGGACTCATTGGTACTGGGCGAACCGCAGATCCTCGGCCAGGTGAAAAAGGCCTTCGCCGAGTCGCAACGCGGCCAGTCGCTGTCCGGCGAGCTGGAGCGTCTGTTCCAGAAATCCTTCTCCGTCGCCAAGCGCGTGCGCACCGAAACCGACATCGGCGCCAGCGCGGTCTCCGTGGCGTTCGCCGCCTGTACGCTGGCGCGCCAGATCTTCGAATCGCTGGCCGATCTCAACGTATTGCTGGTGGGCGCCGGCGAAACCATCGAGCTGGTGGCGCGCCACCTGCGCGAGCATAAAGTGCGGCACATGATCATCGCCAACCGCACCCGCGAGCGCGCGCAGCTGCTGGCGGACGAGGTCGGCGCGGAAGTGATCACCCTGCCTGAGATCGACGAACGTCTGGCGGACGCCGACATCATCATCAGTTCCACCGCCAGCCCGCTGCCGATCATCGGCAAGGGGATGGTGGAGCGCGCGCTGAAGGCGCGCCGCAACCAGCCGATGCTGCTGGTGGATATCGCCGTACCGCGCGACATCGAGCCGGAGGTCGGCAAACTGGCCAACGCCTATCTGTACAGCGTGGACGATCTGCACGCCATCATTCAAAGCAACCTGGCGCAGCGCAAAGCGGCGGCGGTGCAGGCGGAGTCGATCGTGCAGCAGGAAAGTACCAACTTCATGGCCTGGCTGCGCTCGCAGGGCGCGGTGGAAACCATCCGCGACTACCGTTCGCAGGCCGACCAAATTCGCGCAGAGATGGAGGCCAAAGCGCTGGCCGCCATCGCGCAGGGCGCCAACGTGGAGCAGGTGATACACGAGCTGGCCCATAAACTGACCAACCGTCTTATTCATGCCCCCACCAAATCCCTCCAGCAGGCCGCCGGCGACGGCGACGTGGAGCGGTTGCAGTTATTACGCGACAGCCTCGGGCTGGATCAGCATTAGTTTTCTCTATTAACAGGGTTTATTACCACGCATGAAGCCTTCTATTGTTGCCAAACTGGAAGCGTTACAAGAGCGCCATGAAGAAGTGCAGGCGCTGCTCGGCGATGCCGGTGTTATCGCCGACCAAGACCGGTTCCGCGCGCTGTCGCGAGAATACGCGCAGCTGACCGACGTCAGCCGCTGCTTCCTGGAATGGCGTCAGGTGCAGGAGGATCTGGAGACGGCGGAAATGATGCTGGACGATCCGGAGATGCGCGAGATGGCGCAGGAAGAGCTGAAACAGGCGCGGGCGGCCAGCGAAGAGCTGGAGCAGCAGCTGCAGGTGTTGCTGCTGCCGAAAGATCCGGACGATGAGCGCAGCTGCTTCCTCGAAGTGCGCGCCGGCACCGGCGGCGATGAGGCGGCGATCTTCGCCGGCGATCTGTTCCGCATGTACAGTCGTTACGCCGAAGGCCGCCGCTGGCGCGTCGAGGTGATGAGCGCCAACGAAGGCGAGCACGGCGGCTTCAAGGAAGTGATCGCCAAAGTCTCCGGCGATGGCGTGTACGGCCAGCTGAAGTTTGAATCCGGCGGCCACCGCGTGCAGCGCGTGCCGGAAACCGAATCCCAGGGGCGCATCCACACCTCCGCCTGCACCGTGGCGGTGATGCCGGAAGTGCCGGAAGCCGAGCTGCCGGACATCAACCCGGGCGATCTGAAAATCGACACTTTCCGCTCCTCCGGCGCCGGCGGCCAGCACGTTAACACCACAGACTCGGCGATCCGCATCACCCACCTGCCGACCGGCATCGTGGTGGAGTGCCAGGACGAACGTTCACAGCACAAAAACAAAGCCAAGGCGATGTCGGTGCTGGGCGCGCGCATTCGCGCCGCCGAGATGGCCAAGCGCCAGCAGGCCGAGGCGTCCACTCGCCGCAACCTGCTGGGCAGCGGCGATCGTTCCGACCGCAATCGCACCTACAACTTCCCGCAGGGGCGGGTGACCGACCACCGCATCAACCTGACGCTCTACCGTCTGGACGAGGTGATGGAAGGCAAACTGGACATGCTGATCCAGCCGATCGTGCAGGAGTATCAGGCCGACCAGCTGGCTGCGCTGTCCGCCGAGCAAGAGTGATGGACTATCAACACTGGCTGAAAGCCGCCGCCGCGCGTTTGACCCACAGCGACAGCGCCCGGCGCGACGCGGAAATCCTGTTGGGTTTCGTGACCGGCAAGGCCAGGACCTTCCTGATGGCGTTCGGTGAAACCCTGCTGACGCCGCCGCAGCAACAGCAACTGGAGACGCTGCTGGCGCGCCGCGAGCGCGGTGAGCCGGTGGCCTATCTGGTGGGCGAGCGCGAGTTTTGGTCGCTGCCGCTGTCGGTTTCGCCCGCAACGCTGATCCCACGCCCGGATACCGAATGCCTGGTGGAATTGGCGCTGGCGCGTCTGCCGCCGCAACCCTGCCATTTCCTCGATCTCGGCACCGGCACCGGCGCCATCGCGCTGGCGCTGGCCAGCGAGCGCCCGGATTGTTCGGCAATCGGCGTCGATGTGCAGCCGGAGGCGGTCGCGCTGGCGCAACATAATGCGCGCAAGCTGAAGATCGACAACGTCCGATTTTTACAGGGCAGCTGGTTTGCGCCGGTGGCGGGGCAACGCTTCGCGCTGATCGCCAGCAATCCGCCCTATATCGACGCCGCCGATCCGCATTTGTCGCAGGGCGACGTGCGCTTCGAGCCGGGCAGCGCGCTGGTCGCCGCCGATCATGGGCTGGCGGATCTGGCCGCCATCGTGAGCCAGGCGCCGCACCATTTGCAGCCGCAGGGTTGGCTGCTGTTGGAACATGGCTGGCAGCAGGGCGAGAGCGTGCGCGCGCTGCTGCAGGCCGCCGGATTTTCCGCTGTCGCCACCCACCGCGATTACGGCGACAACGACCGCGTGACGCTCGGCCAATGGCCGGGATAATCGCCACTGATAATAACGACGCCCGGGCCATTTAAGGGAGCATCATGACTGCATACACCGCGTTGAAACATTTCCATTTGCTGACGGTCGCCATCAGTATTACCTTGTTTGTGCTGCGTTTCTTTTGGCAGTGGCGCCGCTCGCCGATCATGGGCCGCCGCTGGGTCAAGGTAGCGCCGCACCTGAACGACACGCTGCTGTTCGTCAGCGGCATCGCGCTGGTAGTGACGTTCGGGTTTTATCCGCTGCTGGGTATGGACTCATGGCTGACCGAGAAGCTGTTTGGCGTTATTATCTATATCCTGCTTGGCTACGTCGCATTGGGCAAGAAGACCAAAAGTCAGCGGCTGCGAACCGTGGCGTTCGTGCTGGCGTTGGGCTGCCTGTACCTGATAATTAAACTTGCCACGACGAAAATACCGTTTCTGATGGGATACCTATGAGTAGCATTGCTGATTTTGAATTTAACGCCTCGCCGCTGAGCGAAGGGGTGATCCTGGTGTCGCAGTCGGTGCGGCGCGATTTCCCGGCTGCCGACGTGGAGCGCAAGCTGCAACAGCTGGTAGACGAAGCGCGCGCGGTGGTGCCGGCCGATATCACTCAGGAGCAGCAACTGGATGCGCTCATCGAGCTGTTTTACAAGACCTGGGGCTTCGGCGGCGCCAGCGGCGTGTACCGCCTGTCGGACGCCATCTGGCTGGACAAGGTGCTGGAAGGGCGGCAGGGCACGCCGGTCTCGCTGGGCACCATTTTCCTGCACATCGCCAACGCGCTGGATCTGCCGCTGCTGCCGGTGATTTTCCCCACTCAGCTGATCCTGCGCGCCGACTGGCTGGACGAGGAGCTGTGGCTGATCAACCCGCTTAACGGCGAAACCCTGAGCGAACACCAGCTGGAAGTGTGGATCAAGGGCAACCTGGGGCTGGGCGCCGAGCTGGAAGACGACGACCTCGACGAGTCGGAAAACATCATGGTGGTGCGCAAGATGCTCGATACGCTGAAGGCCGCCCTGATGGAAGAAAAACAGCTGGAAATGGCGCTGCGCACCAGCGAAACGGTGCTGTGCTTCGATCCGGAAGATCCGTACGAGATCCGCGACCGCGGGCTGATTTACGCCCAGCTGGAGTGCAACCATATCGCGATTTCCGATCTCAACTATTTTGTCGAGCAGTGTCCTGAAGACCCGGTCAGCGAAGTGATCAAAGTGCAGATCCATTCGATTGAGCCGAAACAGGTGACGCTGCATTAATTCAATGACTCCGCGCAGTGTGCAAGGCGACGGTTACAACCTTAACAAAGGCGAAAGCATGAAACAGAAAGTGGTTAGCATTGGCGATATCGACGTAGCAAACGATCTGCCGTTTGTGCTGTTTGGCGGTATGAACGTGCTGGAATCGCGCGATCTGGCGATGAGCATCTGCGAACACTACGTCACCGTGACGCAAAAACTGGGCATTCCTTACGTATTCAAGGCCTCTTTCGACAAGGCCAACCGCTCTTCCATCCACTCGTACCGCGGTCCGGGCCTGGAAGAAGGGATGAAGATCTTCGAAGAGCTGAAAAAAACCTTCGGCGTGAAAATCATCACCGACGTGCATGAAGCGGCGCAGGCGCAGCCGGTTTCCGAAGTGGTTGACGTGATCCAGCTGCCGGCCTTCCTGGCGCGCCAGACCGATCTGGTGGAAGCGATGGCGAAAACCGGCGCGGTGATCAACGTCAAGAAGCCGCAGTTCGTCAGCCCGGGGCAGATGGGCAATATCGTCGACAAGTTCAAAGAGGGCGGCAACGACCAGGTGATCCTGTGCGATCGCGGCAGCAACTTTGGCTATGACAACCTGGTGGTCGACATGCTGGGCATCAACGTGATGAAAAACGTGACCGGCGGCCATCCGGTGATCTTCGACGTGACCCACGCGCTGCAGACCCGCGATCCGTTCGGCGCCGCGTCCGGTGGCCGTCGCGCTCAGGTGGCCGAGCTGGCGCGCGCCGGCATGGCGGTCGGCCTGGCCGGTCTGTTCCTCGAAGCGCACCCGGATCCGAACAACGCCAAGTGCGACGGCCCGTCCGCGCTGCCGCTGGACAAGCTGGAGCCGTTCCTGGCGCAGATGAAAGCCATCGACGACCTGGTGAAGAGCTTCCCGGAGCTGGATACCAGCAACTAAGCGCTCGTCACCATAAAAAAAGCCCGACTCGTCGGGCTTTTTTACGTTTAGGCACCGGTGGCCGCCAGCGCTTCCGGCAGCGTCGGGTAGAACTGCAGGCGGCCCTCGATCGGTTGTACCCGTGCGCGCGCCAAGGTTTTCAGCGGCTGGAACGGCACGTCGGTGATCACCAGCTTTTTGTCCGCCGGCAGCTCGTCGATAAAGCGCCGCAGGGCGCTCAGGCCGCCGGCGTCGAGCACCGGCACTGCATCCCACTGCAGCACGATCGTGCGGTAGCCTTCGCTGCGCGCCAGCAGTTCGGTAAAGATGCGCTCGGCGGCGGCGAAGAACAGCGGGCCGTTCACCCGCAGCACCAGGCGGCCGTGGTCGGCGCTCAGCTCACTCAGCTTTGTCATACGGGCGATACGGCGCATAAACAGCAGCGACGCCAGCACGATGCCCACGGTAATGGCGATCACCATGTCGAACAGCACCGTCAGCGACATGCACAGCAGCAGCACCAGAATGTCGTCCTTCGGCGCCCGGCGCAGCAGGTAAACCACCTTGTGCGCCTCGCTCATGTTCCAGGCGACCATCAGCAGCAGCGCCGCCATCGCCGCCAGCGGCAGGTAAGAGAGCCACGGCGCCAATACCAGCAGCGCCAGCAGCACCAGCAGCGCGTGGATGATGGCGGACACCGGCGAGGTGGCGCCGGCGCGCACGTTGGCCGCCGAACGGGCAATCGCGGCGGTGGCGGTAATGCCGCCGAAGAACGGCGCGATGATGTTGCCCGCGCCCTGGCCGATCAGTTCGCTGTTCGAGTTGTGCTTCTTGCCGGTCATGCCGTCGAGCACCACCGCGCACAGCAGTGATTCGATCGCGCCGAGCATCGCCATCGAAAACGCCGCCGGCAATAGGGCGGAAACGGTTTGCCAGCTCAGGGTGAACGGCTGCCCGCCGCCGCCCGGCAGATCCCAGGGCAGCAGCAACTGCGGCAGGATCGGCGGGATGCCCAGGCCGCTGCTGCCGTCGGCCAGCAGGTAGCTGAAGCGCGAGCCGATGGTCGCCACCGGGTGATCAAACAGCGCCAGCAGCCCCATCAGCGCGGTGCCCGCCAGCAGCGCCGGCAGGTGGCCAGGCACCCGCAGGCCGAGCTTGGGCCAGAAGATCAGGATCAGGAGCGTCACCGCGCCGATCAGGGTATCGCCGAAATCCAGCGTCGGCAGGGCCTGCAGCAGGGCGTGCAGCTTGCCGACGTAATTTTCCGGCGTGTGCGCCAGCTGCAGGCCGAAGAAGTCCTTGATCTGCATGGTGGCGATGGTGATGGCGATGCCGGAGGTAAAGCCGAGCGTCACCGGCAGCGGAATGTACTCGATCAGCCGGCCCAGGCGCGCCAGCCCCATCAGCAGCAGAAATACTCCGGAGATCAGCGTGGCGACCAGCAGGCCGGCCAGGCCGAACTGCTGCGAAACCGGATACAGGATCACCACGAAGGCGGCGGTGGGGCCGGAGACGCTGTAGCGCGAACCGCCGCTGACGGCGATGACGATGCCGGCGATGGCGGCGGTATACAGGCCGTACTGCGGCGGCACGCCGCTGGCGATCGCCAGCGCCATCGCCAGCGGGATGGCGATAATGCCGACCGTCATCCCGGCGATAGCGTCTTTCAGCAACCGCGCCAGGCTATAAGGTTCCCGCCAGCAGGCGTCTATCAGCGCGCTGAAGGGGCGAATTTTGTTTATTTCATGCGTTTTCATCTACGGTGCGTACCAAATCTTCAAAAGTGAAAGGAATGGCGGGCCCGATGAGGTCCGTCTTGTCACGTGACAGATACCATACGCCTTTTGTTCAGCGGATTACCAGACCTGTGTCAATTTGGCGCAGGAAATCGGAGAGTCGCCCTTTTGTTTGGCGCTAAATGCCGATAACAGATAAGTCAGCCGCAGATTCTGCGGCTGAAAAGGAAAGGAATAATCGAGGTTTTAACGGCTAGTGGAGTTCGGGCAGGGATAAGCCGAGAAAGTTCGCTAAAGTACTCACCAGCAGCTGATGGTCTTCTTTCTGCGGCGCGCCGGAAATGCTGATGCTGCCGACGCAGCCGAGGCCGGTCAGGGTGAGCGGGAAGGCGCCGCCGTGCACCGAATAGTCGCGCACGCTCAGCCCGTAGCGCTCTTCCAGCGACGTTTGCCGCTGCTGCAGGCGCAGGCCGATGGCGTAAGAGCTTTTGTGAAAATGGTTCACCAGATTACGCTTGCGCCGCACCCAGTCGGCAATGTCCGGCGTGGCGCCCGGCATGGCGTAATAAAACAGCGTTTGCCCGGCCAGTTGGATCTCGATGGCGATGCTCAGGCCGCGCCGCTCGGCGGCGGTTTTCAGCGCCGCGCCCAGTTCCCAGGCGGTGGCGGCGTCAAAATGGGTAAAGGCCAGCGTCGCTTCCTGTTCGCTGAGCGCCTGCAGTTCATCGTCGATATTCATGCGGTTCTCCCCCAATAACACAGGGCACAGAGTAGCCTGAAGCGTCTGGGGAGGGATAGAAGGCTTGGCGATAAGATAGAACCGCCCGGCCGCAGCCGGGGATGGGAGTGTGCGCCCCGGCGAGCGGGGCGCGTGGCCTCAGGCCGCCAGCGTGTGTTCGCGGAAGGCGTCCAGCAGCTCTTCGGTGAACGTCAGGCGTTTTTGGCGATCGGCCAGATCGAGCGTGAACTTCAGCTTGCTCGGGCCGTCCAGGCGGTAAACCTGCGGATTGCCCTGCAACAGGCCAATCAGATAACCGGGATCGACGCGGTTGTTGTCGCCGAACTCGATAAAGCCGCCGCGCTCGTTGCTCTCGATGCGTTTGATGCCCAGCTTCTGCGCATGCAGGCGCAGCGCCGCGCACTGCAACAGGTTGCGTGCCGCGTCCGGCAACTGACCGAAGCGGTCGATCAGCTCGACTTTCAGCTCATCCAGCTCGCCGTCGCTCTTCGCGCTGGCGATGCGCTTGTACAGCGACAGGCGGGTATTGACGTCGGGAATGAAATCTTCCGGCAGCAGCGCCGGCATGCGCAGTTCCACCTCGGTCTGGCTGCTGGTGAGATCTTCCAGCGACGGTTCGCGGCCATTTTTCAACGCATCGACGGCGCTTTCCAGCAGCTCCATGTAGAGCGAGAAGCCGACGGTGGTCATCTGGCCGCTCTGGTCTTCGCCCAGCAGCTCGCCGGCGCCGCGGATCTCCAGATCGTGGGTCGCCAGCGCGAAACCGGCGCCGAGATCTTCCAGCGATGCGATGGCTTCGAGCCGTTTATGGGCGTCGGTGCCCATGGCTTTCGGGTTCGGCGTCAGCAGATAGGCGTAAGCCTGGTGGTGCGAGCGCCCGACGCGGCCGCGCAGCTGGTGCAGCTGCGCCAGGCCGAAGCGATCGGCGCGCTCGATGATGATGGTGTTGGCGCTGGGAATATCGATGCCGGTTTCGATGATGGTGGTACACACCAGCACGTTGAAGCGCTGGTGGTGGAAATCGTTCATCACCCGCTCCAGATCGCGCTCGCGCATCTGGCCGTGGCCGATGGCGATGCGCGCTTCCGGCACCAGCTCCGCCAGGCGCTGCGCCGCTTTCTCGATGTTTTCCACGTCGTTGTAGAGGTAGTAAACCTGGCCGCCGCGCAGCACTTCGCGCAGGATCGCCTCGCGCACCACCAGGCTGTCGTATTCGCGCACGAAGGTCTTCACCGCCAAGCGGCGCGCCGGCGGGGTGGCGATGATCGACAGATCGCGCATGCCGCTCATCGCCATGTTCAGGGTGCGCGGGATCGGCGTGGCGGTCAGCGTCAGGATATCGACGTCGGCGCGCATCGCCTTGATGCGCTCCTTATGGCGCACGCCGAAGCGGTGCTCTTCATCGACGATCAGCAGCCCCAGGTCTTTCCAGCGCAGATCGCTCTGCAACAGCTTGTGGGTGCCGATGATGATATCCACCTTGCCTTCTGCCGCGTCGTCCAGCACCTGCTGCTGCTCTTTGGCGCTGCGGAAGCGCGACATCATCTCGATGCGGATCGGCCAGGTGGCGAAGCGATCGCGGAAGTTGTCGAAGTGTTGCTGCGCCAGCAGGGTGGTCGGCACCAGCACCGCCACCTGCTTGCCGTTTTCCACCGCCAGGAAGGCGGCGCGCATCGCCACTTCGGTTTTGCCGAAGCCGACGTCGCCGCACACCAGGCGATCCATCGCCAGCGGCTGACACATGTCGCTCAATACGGCATTGATCGCCTGTTCCTGATCCGGCGTGGTTTCGAACGGGAAGCTCTGGCAGAACAGCTGATACTGTTCGCGGTTGTGTTTGAAGGCGAAACCGGCCTTGGCGGCGCGCTGGGCGTAGATATCCAGCAGCTCCGCCGCCACGTCGCGCACCCGCTCGGCCGCTTTCTGCCGCGCGCGCGTCCAGGCGTCACCGCCCAGTTTGTGCAGCGGCGCGTTTTCGTCCGCGCCGCCGGCGTAGCGGCTGATCAGATGCAGCGAAGAAACCGGCACGTACAGCTTGTCCTCACCGGCGTAGGAGAGGATCAGGTATTCGGCCTTGATGCCGCCGGCCTCCAGCGTGGTCAGGCCGACGTAGCGGCCGACGCCGTGCTCCAGGTGCACCACCGGCTGGCCGGGATGCAGCTCCGCCAGGTTGCGGATCAGGGTATCGGTGTTGATGGTGCGCCGGTTGTCCTGCCGGCGGCGGCTGACGCGCTCGCCGAGCAGATCGCTTTCGCAGATCAGCACCCGCCGGCGCAGGCCGTCGAGGAAGCCGTGTTCCGCGGCGCCGACCATCATGTAACGGCCCGCCGTTTCCGTCTGATCGAGGCGTTGAATCAGCGCCGGCGCCAGCTTGATGCGGCCGAGCAGATCCTGCAGCGTTTCACGCCGCCCCTCGCTCTCGACGGAGAAAATTACGCTGCCGTCGAAGCCTTCGATAAAGCGCCGCAGGTTATCCAGCGGGGATTTATGCTGCGCCTGCACCGCCAGATCGGGCAGGGCATGGTAGTCCAGATTGGTATTGCCGGCCTTGGCCGGCAGCTCATCGGTTTTCAGCGCGATGCGCGGCCAGGCCTTCAGCTCGCCGAACAGCGCGTCGACGCGCAGCCACAGCGTATCCGGCGCCAGCAGCGGGCGCATCGGATCGACGCGGCGGCTTTCGTAACGCTGGTTGACGTCTTGCCAGAAGCGCTCGGCGGCGCCCTCCAGATCGCCGGTATTGACGATCAGCGTGTTGGCCGGCAGGTAGCTGAACAGCGACGGCAGCGGCTGGCTGAAGAACAGCGGCTGCCAGTATTCGATGCCGGCCGGCCAGGCGCTTTTGCTGACCTGCTGATAGATGTGTTCGGCGTCGCGGCGTACCTCAAACTGCTCGCGCCACTGGCTGCGGAACAGCTCGATGGCGTTCTTGTCGGTGGGGAACTCGTGGGCCGGCAACAGATTGATGGCCTCGACTTCGCTCAGCGTGCGCTGGGTATCGACGTCGAAGATGCGCAGGCTGTCGATTTCGTCATCGAAAAAGTCGATGCGGTAAGGCTCATCGCTGCCCATCGGGTAAAGATCGAGCAGCGCGCCGCGGGTGGCGAATTCGCCGTGCTCCATCACCTGATCGACGCTGCGATAGCCGGCCTGTTCCAGCTGCGCGCGCAGCTTGTCGCGCGACAGGCGCTGGCCTTTCTTCATCACCAGCGCGTGGCCGTGCAGGAACTCGTGCGGGCAGACGCGCTGCATCAGGGTATTGACCGGCAAAATGATCACGCCGCGCGCCATGGTCGGCAGATGATACAGGCTCGACAAACGATCCGAGATGATTTCCTGATGCGGCGAGAAGCTGTCATACGGCAGGGTTTCCCAGTCGGACAGCGTGGTCACCATCTGGTCGGTGAACTGCTGGATCTCGTCGCGCAGCCGCAGGGCGTTTTGCATGTCCGGCGCGATCAGCATCACCGGGCCAGGGTGGCGTTCGACGATCTCGGCGCACTCCACGGCGCAGGCCGCGCCGGTCAGTTGCCCCAGCTGGCGCAGATCGCCTGCGCGATCGGGCAGAGAATAACGAGGGGATGAGGAACGGTTACGGCTATCGGAAGTGCTCATTCAGGTATCTTTAATCAATGTGTTAGAGGGCGTTCCGGCACGGATAACCCAGCGCCTTTATGCTGTTTATAGTAGCCCAGCGGCCGGCAAACTGACACAGCAAAAAGCGCTGCTCATCGCTTTTTTGCCGATTATTTAACCGGTTGACGCCGTCGACTTTTTGCGGCAACGGGTCGATATTGCGCTCATCTGCCGCCGCCGTTCTCCTCTGCGCCACGCAATAAAAGGCCGTCGGGTGTTCCCTAAACGAGGGAGAGCCTTTATCATCCATGATCACTTTGCTTAAGCCACGGCTATCAAACGGATTTCATGTATCAACCTGTCGCGTTATTCATTGGCCTGCGCTACATGCGCGGGCGAGCCTCAGACCGCTTCGGGCGGTTTGTTTCCTGGCTTTCCACCATCGGCATTACGCTGGGGGTGATGGCGTTGGTCACCGTGCTGTCGGTGATGAACGGATTCGAAAAGGATCTGGAGAACAACATCCTCGGCCTGATGCCGCAGGCGTTGATCACCAGCCCGCAAGGATCGGTCAACCCGCAGCAGCTGCCGGCCTCCGAGGTGCAGAAGCTGCAGGGCGTCACGCGCGTTGCGCCGCTGACCACCGGTGACGTGGTGCTGCAAAGCGCCCGCAGCGTGGCGGTCGGGGTGATGCTCGGCGTCAATCCCGACGAGGCCGATCCGCTGACCCCGTATCTGGTCAACGTCAAGCAGCTGCAGTTGCAGCCGGGCCAATACAACATCATTATCGGCGAACAGCTGGCGGGGCAACTCGGCGTCAAGCGCGGCGATTCGCTGCGCGTGATGGTGCCGAGCGCCAGCCAGTTCACGCCGATGGGCCGCATTCCCAGCCAGCGCCTGTTCACCCTTATCGGCACCTTCCACGCCAACAGCGAGGTGGACGGCTATCAGCTGCTGGTCAACCAACAGGACGCTTCGCGCCTGATGCGCTACCCGGCCGGCAACATCACCGGCTGGCGCCTGTTCCTGCAGCAGCCGCTGGCGGTCGATACCCTCAGCCAACAGCCGTTGCCGGCGGGCACGGTCTGGAAAGACTGGCGCGATCGCAAGGGCGAGCTGTTCCAGGCGGTGCGCATGGAGAAGAATATGATGGGGCTGCTGCTCAGCCTGATCGTGGCGGTGGCGGCGTTTAACATCATTACCTCGCTCGGCCTGCTGGTGATGGAGAAGCAGGGCGAGGTCGCCATTCTGCAGACCCAGGGGCTGACCCGCCGCCAGATCATGTCGGTGTTTATGGTGCAGGGCGCCAGCGCCGGCATCATCGGCTCGCTGCTCGGCACGCTGCTCGGCGTGTTGCTGGCCACCAACCTGAATAACCTGATGCCGATCCTCGGTGCCCTGATCGACGGCGCTTCGCTGCCGGTGGCGGTCGATCCGCTGCAGGTGACGATCATCGCCGTGGTGGCGATGGCGGTTTCCCTGTTGTCCACGCTTTATCCTTCATGGCGCGCTGCCGCCGTACAACCCGCTGAGGCTTTACGTTATGAGTAACCATCTTTTGCTGCAGTGTGACAACCTGTGCAAGACCTATCAGGAAGGCAATCTGCACACCGACGTGCTGCGCAACGTCAGCTTTGCCATGCAGCAGGGCGAGATGATGGCGATCGTCGGCAGCTCGGGTTCCGGCAAGAGCACCCTGTTGCACCTGCTGGGCGGGCTGGACTCGCCGACCTCCGGCGAGGTGATCTTCAAGGGCGCATCGCTGAACGCCATGTCTTCGGCGGCCAAGGCCGAGCTGCGCAACCGCCAGCTCGGCTTCATCTATCAGTTCCACCATCTGCTGCCGGACTTCACCGCGCTGGAAAACGCCGCCATGCCGCTGCTGATCGGCGGCGCCAAGCCGGCGCAGGCGCAGGAGAAGGCGCGGGAGATGCTGGCGGCGGTCGGGCTGGAAAAACGCAGCAAACACCGCCCGTCCGAGCTCTCGGGCGGCGAGCGTCAGCGCGTGGCGATCGCGCGCGCGCTGGTCAACAACCCGGCGCTGGTGCTGGCGGACGAACCGACCGGCAATCTGGACAAACGCACCGCGGACAGCATCTTCGATCTGCTGGGCGAGCTGAACGTGCGTCAGGGCACCGCTTTTCTGGTGGTGACGCACGATCTGCAGCTGGCCAAGCGCCTGAGCCGCCAGCTGGAAATGGCCGACGGCCACCTGCAGGCGCAGCTGACCCTGATGGGGGCCGAGTAATGGCGGGAGCCTCACTGTCCTTCCTGACGGCCCTGCGTTTCAGCCGCGGCCGTAAACGCGGCGGCATGGTGTCGCTGATCTCGGTCATCTCCACCATCGGCATCGCGCTGGGGGTGGCGGTGTTGATCGTCGGCCTGAGCGCGATGAACGGCTTTGAGCGCGAGCTGAAAAATCGCATTCTGGCGGTGGTGCCGCACGGCGAGCTCGAGCCGGTCAAT
Source organism: Serratia sp. LACPHL-BACT-2024-00286 (assembly GCF_043109535.1). NCBI lineage: Bacteria > Pseudomonadati > Pseudomonadota > Gammaproteobacteria > Enterobacterales > Yersiniaceae > Serratia > Serratia sp. LACPHL-BACT-2024-00286. The sequence goes on along the minus strand of NZ_JBICNA010000001.1, from coordinate 1,227,042 downwards.
CAGCCGTTCAGCGGCTGGCCGTCGATTCTGCAGCGGGTGGAGAAGGTGCCGGGCATTGTGGCCGCCGCGCCGTACATCAACTTTACCGGCCTGATGGAGAACGGCGCGCAGCTGCGCGCGGTGGAAGTCAAAGGCGTGGATCCGCAGCAGGAGAGCCGGCTGAGCGCGCTGCCGCAGTATGTGCAGGGTGATGCCTGGGCCAACTTCAAGGCCGGCGAACAGCAGGTGATCCTCGGCAAGGGCGTGGCCGACGCGCTGGGCGTGAAGCAAGGCGCCTATGTGACGGTGATGATCCCCAACAGCGACCCGGAAATGAAGCTGCTGCAGCCGAAGCGCATCCGTCTGCACGTGACCGGCATTTTGCAGCTCAGCGGCCAGCTCGATCACAGCCTGGCGCTGGTGCCGCTGGCCGATGCGCAGCAGTATCTCGACATGGGTGACAGCGTCACGGGTATCGCCCTCAAGATGAACGACGTGTTCGCCGCCAACAAACTGGTGCGCGACGCCGGCGAAGTGACCAACGCCTACATTTACATCAAGAGCTGGATCGGCAAATACGGCTATATGTACCGCGATATCCAGATGATCCGCGCCATCATGTATCTGGCGATGGTGCTGGTGATCGGCGTGGCCTGCTTCAACATCGTGTCCACGCTGGTGATGGCGGTGAAAGACAAAAGCGCCGACATCGCGGTGCTGCGCACCCTGGGCGCCAAAGACGGCTTTATCCGCGCCATCTTCATCTGGTATGGGCTGCTGGCCGGGCTGCTGGGCAGCCTGAGCGGCGTGGTGATCGGGGTGATCGCCTCGCTGCAGCTGACCAACATTATCCGGGGCATCGAGAAACTGGTCGGCCACTCCTTCCTGTCGGGCGATATCTACTTCATCGACTTCCTGCCTTCCGAGCTGCACTGGCTGGACGTGCTGATCGTGCTGGCGACCGCCATCGTGCTGAGCCTGTTGGCCAGTTGGTATCCGGCGAGGCGCGCCAGCCGCATCGATCCGGCGCGGGTGCTCAGCGGACAATAAAACCCACGGGGAGGCAGCGATGCCGCCCCGTTTTTTTAGCCTGGGGATGGGTTATGTACTACGGTTTCGATATGGGCGGCACCAAGATTGAGCTGGGGGTATTCGACGACAACCTGCAGCGCATTTGGCAAAAACGGGTGCCGACGCCGCGTGAAGACTACCGGCAGCTGCTGGCCACGCTGGGCGATCTGACCCTCGAGGCGGATGCGTTCTGTGGCCGGCGCGGCAGCGTCGGCATCGGCATTCCGGGCCTGCCCAACGACGATGACGGCACGCTGTTTACCGCCAACGTGCCGGCGGCGATGGGGCGGCCGTTGCCGCGCGATCTGGCGGCGCTGATCGGGCGCGAGGTGCGCGTCGACAACGACGCCAACTGCTTTGCGCTGTCGGAGGCCTGGGACGACGAGTTTCGCCGCTACCCGACGGTGCTGGGCATCATCCTCGGCACCGGCGTTGGCGGCGGCCTGATCGTCGATGGCAAGACGGTGCCTGGGCGCAACTATATCGCCGGCGAGTTCGGCCATTTGCGCCTGCCGGTGGACGCGCTCGAGGTGCTGGGGCGTGATGTGCCTCGCGTCGCCTGCGGGTGCGGCCACCAGGGTTGCATTGAAAATTACATATCGGGCCGCGGTTTCGAATGGATGTACGCCCATTTCTATGGCCGGCACTTGCCCGCCACCGAGATCATTGCGCATTATCAGGCGGGTGAGGCGCAGGCGGTGGCTCACGTCGACCGCTTTATGGACGTGCTGGCGATCTGCCTGGGCAACCTGCTGACGGTGCTGGATCCGCACCTGGTGGTGATCGGCGGCGGGCTGTCGAACTTCGACGCCATTTACCAGGCGTTGCCGCAGCGGTTGCCGGCGCACCTGCTGCGGGTGGCCCGGCTGCCGCGCATCGAGAAGGCGCGCTATGGCGACGCCGGCGGCGTGCGCGGCGCAGCGTTCCTCAATTTGGTAAACAGGGAAAAGTAAGGAGAGAGTTAATGCACACTCGCCATCGGCTGTGTCAGTTTCGCAAGAGTAAGCATGTGCTGCATCAGCGCTTTCGTTCACGCATTTTTCACCGTGACACCATGGCGGCGGCCGAGCTGAAAAAGCCGTTTGTGGTGGTGTTGACCGGGGCCGGCATTTCGGCCGAGTCGGGCATTCGCACCTTCCGCGCCGCGGATGGGCTATGGGAAGAGCACCGGGTGGAGGACGTCGCCACGCCGGAAGGTTTTCAGCGCGATCCGGCGCTGGTGCAGGCGTTTTACAACGAACGCCGCCGCCAGCTGCAGACGGAGGAGATCGCCCCGAACGCCGCGCACCGCGCGCTGGCGGATCTGGAAGAGTGGCTGGGGGAAAACTTCCTGCTGGTCACGCAAAACATCGATAACCTGCATGAGCGCGCCGGCAGCAAGCGGGTGCTGCACATGCACGGCGAACTGCTGAAGGTGCGCTGCACCCAGTCGGGGCAGGTGTTCGAATGGCCCGGCGATCTCAGCGTTGACGACCGTTGCCACTGCTGCCAGTTCCCGGCGCCGCTGCGGCCGCACGTGGTATGGTTCGGCGAGATGCCGCTGGGCATGGACGACATTTACCAGGCGCTGAGCAAGGCCGATTTCTTCGTCGCCATCGGCACCTCCGGCCACGTCTACCCGGCGGCCGGCTTCGTGCATGAGGCGCGGCTGGGCGGCGCCTACGCCATGGAGCTGAACCTGGAGCCAAGCCAGGTGGAGAGCCAGTTCGACGAGAAGCACTATGGCCTGGCCAGCGAAGTGGTGCCGCGCTTTGTGCACAAGTTCCTGGTGGGCAAGGTGGCGCGGGCCGACAGGCCCTGAGAAAGGCATCAGGGCGCACTGCGCGCCCTGATGGGATGGCGGGGCGTATTAGCGCCCGGCTTTCAGCTTTTGGAAGTAGCTTTCATACAGCGTGCTGGCGTCGCCGACGTCGTTTTGCCACTCGCCGTGCTCAATCACCGCCTTGTCCGGGTAGAGTGACTTGTCGTTGGCGATCTCCGGCGACAGCAGTTTCTTCGCCGCCAGGTTCGGCGTCGGGTAACCGATGGTTTCCGCCACCTGCACCGCGATTTCCGGCCGCAGCAGGAAGTCTATCAGCTTCAGCGCCCCCTCGACGTTGCGCGCGTTGGCCGGAATGGCCAGGCTGTCCATCCAGAAGATCCCGCCTTCCTTCGGCCAGACGATCTCCAGCGGCGTGCCGGCCTGGCGCGCCACGAAGGCTGAACCGTTCCACACCATACCGACGTTGACTTCCCCTTCCATAAACGGGTTGCCCGGGTTGTCGGAGTTGAAGGCCAGCACGTTCGGCATCAATTTCTGCAGTTCGTGATAGGCGGCTTCGATCTCTTTCGGGTCGGTGGTGTTGCCGGAATAGCCCAGCTTGAGCAGCGCCATCTGGAACACTTCGCGCGCGTCGTCGGTCAGCAGCAGGCGGCCCTTGTACTGCGGCTGCCACAGATCGGCCCAGGCGGTAACGGTAGAGGGATCCTGCTCGTCGCTGTTGACGCCGATGGCGGTAGCGCCCCAGATGTAAGGAATGGAATAGTCGTTGTTGGGATCGAACGGCTTGTTCAGCAGGGTAGGATCGAGATCCTTGAAGTGGCTGAGCTTGCTCTTGTCGATTTTTTGCAGCATGCCTTCCTTGCTCATCTTGGCGATGAAGTACGTGGAAGGCACCACCAGATCGTACGCGCCGTCTTTGTAGGTCTTCAGCTTGGCGTACATGCTTTCGTTGGATTCATAGGTGGAATAAATCACCTTGATGCCGGTTTCCTTGGTGAACTGCTCCAGCAGCCCCGGCGGGACGTATTCAGTCCAGTTATAGAAATACAGTGTTTTGCCGTCAGAGGCGTTTGCAGAGCAGATACTCAGCGCCATCATCCCGGCTGCGAGCAGATGTGACCACTTTTTCATGCAGCGTATCCTTCAGCAGTAGTGAGCCGAACCCGTATGAGCCGCCGTTTTCGGCCGCGCCATACCCCAGAAAGGGGCCATTATAGGGGGCGGGGCGGGGTGGGTAAAGGCGGTTATCCCGCAGGCAAATCAAGGGGTTTGGCGGCTTAAAGCGCATCACAATTTGATTGTCTCGCGCTGGACAGGCGGTGAAGCGCGTGCGAAACAATAATTTTGGCGAATAAACGAGGGCGGCGATGAATTTCAAACAGGTCTTCAGCCAGGCGGAGCTCAGCAAGACGGATCTGACGATTTTGCACTGCATTCTCGATAATCCGGACGCCTGCATCGACGACGGCATCCGCGCGGTGTCCGCACGCTGCTACAGTTCCCCCTCGACGCTGGTGCGGCTGGCCAAAAAGCTGGGCTTTCGCGGCTATCTCGAACTGGTCTATTTCATCAAATTCAACCTGACGATGGCGCCGGCCTATCAGGCGGAGCGCGCTACGCCGGCGGCACCGCCGGCGCAGTTTCTCGATCTGCTCGACAGCGGCAAGATCCTGATCCACGGCAGCGGATTTTCGCAATTGGTGGCGCAGTATATGTACAACAAGTTTATGACGCTGGGCGTAGACAGTTACCTGTCGCTGTGGCCGGATTTCGACATTCTTGACCGTGAGACGCGCTTTCGCTTCGATATGGTGATCGTGATTTCAAAGTCGGGCAACAGCGGCTCGGCGCTGAGCTGGAGCGAGGCGGTGAAGCGTAACCGCATCCTGTTGGCGGCCTTCTGCGGCGACGGCGACAGCCCGCTGGCGCAGCAGGCCGACATGACCTTTCTGTTTGAGGACCGGCAAAAATACGATCACGATATCTACTATCCCAATCCGTTTTTCGGCCACTGTCTGTTGGGATTCGAGAATGTGATCACCGCCTGGTTTGAACGACGCGGCCGCTGACGGCCGCGCCGCATCGCTTAGCGCCAGTGCCCGGCATACTGACGGTGGGCCTGCAGGTACTCCTCCACCAGCGTTTTCGCCAGCGAGTAGGAGTTGACCAGCGGGTGCACCATCAGCGCCTTGATGGCCAACTGGCGGTTGCCGGTCAGGATCGCTGCCACAGCCAGCCGTTCGTACTCTTTCACCTGCGAAATCAGGTTCTTCTGGGTGTCGGGAATATCGCGCATTTTGACCGGCTGAATGCCGGCGCTGCTCAATTCGCAGCTGATTTCGATCACGTCTTCCGGGTGCAGAAAGTCGAGCGTGTCGCGGTTTTGCATCGATACCACCACGCGTTTTTGCCGGCCGCTGTTGACCGCCTCCAGAATATCGATCGCCACCCCGGCATAGCCGCCGCTGTCCGGCTGTTCGATAAACTGTTGCAGCGTCAGCATCTCACGCGTTTTCACCTTGCCCTGGCTGGACTCGCGCTGCATGTAGGAATTTTCGCGCTGCAGGTAATGGCTGAAGTAGACAGAGAAGGCGTGCTCCAACTGACGGGGGATGTCCAGCTCGCCCAACGCCGACAGCATTTGGCGGTTGATCGCCGCAATTTGTTCGCCGCGGGTCTCGCCGCCCTCGACGATGGCGGCGATCGCCTGCTCACGGTAGTAGTAATAGTAGAGATACTCGTTGAGCATCAGGTTGTCCGACAGCGCCACCAGCTCCGGCGAGAAGTATTTCATGCAGGTTTCGCGATACAGGCGCGGATCCGCCAGCAACCGTTCCGTGACCGGCTCGCCGTTGACGCGCGCATTGCGGAACCAGGAAAGGTGATTGAGGCCGAAGCAGTCGACGCTCAGCTGGTCTTCGCGGCAGTCCAGCAGTTCGGCCAGTTCGCGGATAAACTCGCTGGGGGCGTCGCAGATGCCGTAGACCCGGCGCTGGAAGCCGGATTTGATGATCGCCTCGGTCACCATGCCGGAAGGATTGGTGAAGTTGAACAACACCGCGTCCGGCGAGGAAAGCTGCTCGATCAGGCGGCAATAGTCGAGGATCGCCGGAATCGAACGCATCGCCATGGCGAAGCCGCCGGCGCCGGTGGTTTCTTGCCCTAGCAACTGGTGATTGAGCGCGATGCGCTCGTCATGGATGCGGCCTTCCTCGCCGCCGATGCGCAGGGTGGTGATGATGTAGTCGGCGCCTTGCAGCGCCTGGCGCGCATCGCTGCTGAGGCTGAAAGCAATGTCGCCGCGAATGCGCTGGAATACGCCCTGCGCGAGGGCGCCGTAGATCGCCAGATGGCGCTCATCGGTATCCATAAACACCACTTCGGTAATGCCGATGCGATGGGCGTTATAGGCGATGGATTTGGCGAGGAACGGGGAACGCACGCCGCCGCCGCCGAGAACGGTTAATTTCATTCGATATCTCCCATTAATAAAGCGTTAGAGTGCCGCTAAATATTTATCTACCTGATTTTTGACCTTGCCGACCGTGACGCCGTAAATCACCTGCACTTCACGGCGATTCTTCACCACGCCTTTGGCGCCGGTGCTTTTCAACGCGGCTTCATCCACCCGCTCCATATCCTTTAATTCCACCCGCAGCCGGGTGAAGCAGTTGTCGACGGAAATAATGTTTTCCTTGCCGCCCAGCGCGCGAATAATGATGCCGCTCGGCTCGTCCAGGGTATTTTTGCGGTTCCGGTAATCCTGTTTGGAATAGAGTTTGACGTCCTGATCATCTTCGCGGCCCGGCGTCTTCAGATTGAGCTTCAGCACCAGCGTTTTGAACACCAGGTAATACACCGCAAACTGCACCAGGCCGATGACCACATACAGCGGCCAGCGGGTGAGGGAGACCGGCAGCGGCAGGTTGTAGGCCAGGAACTCGACCAGCCCGCTGGCGCCCCAGGGGCGCACCTGGAACAGGTTGCAGGCCACCTGCGACAGCGCGGTCAACACGGCGTGGATCACCCACAGCAGCGGAGAGATAAACAGGAAGGTGAACTCTATCGGCTCGGTGATGCCGACCAGGATCGAGGTGGTGATGGCCGGGATCAGAATTGCCTTGGCCAGCATTTTCTTTTCCGGTTTGGCGGTGTGATAGAAAGCCAATGCCGCGCCCGACAGGCCGAAGATGGTCACCATCCCTTGCTGCGAGAAGCGCAGCGCTTCGTTCATCAGCGGCGAGATGCTCGGGTCGCGCATATAGGCCAGGAAAATCGCCTGCGAGCCGGAGACGGTCTGGCCGTCCTGCACGATCGAACCGCCGATGCTGGTGAGCTGGAACGGCGACCAGATAAAGTGGTGCAGCCCGGTGGGGATGAGGAATTTTTCGAAGAAGCCGTAGACGAAAACCCCGAGCGAACCGGAGCTTTTCATAAAGCCGGTCAGCGCGATCAGGCCCTGTGAGATGGCCGGCCACAGGTAGCTGAAGGCGACGGCGTACAGCATGATGATCGGCGTCATGGCGATCAGCACCAGTTTGGCGCCGCCGTAGACCGAGAACACGCCGTTGAGCTCGACGTTGCACAGGCGGTTGTGCACCCAGGCGATGGTGACGCCGAGGATAAGACCGAGAAAAATGCCCATATCCACCACGGTAAAGCCCAGCAGCTCAGTCTGCCCGGTGCCGTAATATTCGCCGTTGATCTTGGCCGCGACGTGGCCGCTGAGCTGCAGATAAGACGAATTGGCGCCGAGGAACATGATAAAGCACATCACCGCAACCAGCGCCGCTTCGCTTTTTTTGTCTTTGGCCAGGCCGTAGGTGATGCCGATGCAGAAAATCAGCCCGAGATTGCCGAATAACGGCCAGAAGGTATCGCCGATCATTTTACCGATAGAGAACACGGCGGAATGTTCATTGATGAGTGTGGCATTGGTGAGAATAGAACTGAGCGCCAGAATCAGACCGATCACCGGCAGGAAAAATATCGGCCCCATCATGGCTTTGGAGAAAAGCTGCAGCTTGCTTAAGATATTATCGATAATACCTTTCATGGCAGTTCCTTTTTATATTTTAATGGATGACGACGTTGCTGAATAAACTCCCTGGAAGCGAGAAAAAAATAAGGCACCTTGCCTGGGTTCAGTTATAGGGGGAAGTTTTCGCCGCTGCAATCGGCGGGGCGGAAATAGGCACCGATGGTCAGGGAGTGACAACCGGTGCCGGTTGTGAAGGGGATCACAACCGGGCGCCGCAGCGCCCGGCGGGGAGGATTATTCGGCCTTGGGCGCGCGATCGCGCATCACCCACTGGCTGGCGATCACCAGCACCAGCGACAGCAGCAGCAAAATGGTGGCCAGCGCGTTGACCTCCGGCGAGACGCCGACTTTCACCATCGAATAGATCTTCAGCGGCAAGATCTCGTAGCTCGGCCCGGTAACGAAGGAGGAGACGACCACGTCGTCCATCGACAGGGTGAAGCTCAGCAGCCAGCCGGCCGCCACCGCCGGCATCGCCAGCGGCAGGATGATCTTGCGCAGAATGGTGAACTCGCTTGCGCCGAGATCGCGCGCGGCCTCCAGCATCTTCACGTCGAAGCCTTTCAGGCGCGCGTAGACGGTCACCACCACGAACGGCAGGCAGAAGGTGATGTGCGAGAACAGCAGCGACCAGAAGCCGAGCGAAATGCCCAGCAGCATGAACAGCACCAGCAGCGAGATGGCCATCACGATGTCCGGCGACATCATCACCACGAACAGCATGCCGCCGACGAACGGCTTGCCGCGGAAGCGGTAGCGGTACAGCGCCACCGCGGTCAGCGAGCCGATCAGCGTGGCGAAGGTAGCGGAGAGCACCGCCATGGTCAGCGAGTGGCCGGCGGCCTGCAGCAGGCTGTCGTTATTCAGCAGCGTGCTGTACCACTGGGTGGTGGCTCCTTGCCAACTGATGCCGAAGCGCGAGGCGTTGAAGGAGTTGACGATCAGGATGACGATCGGGATATACAGATAGGCGTATACCAGCGCCATAAAGCCGCCGCGCAGCAGACGTCCGATCATGCCAGATCCTCCTTCTTGTTCAGCAGGCGGGCGGCCCGGTAATAGACCAGCAGCAACAGCCCCATCACCAGCGTCAGGCAGATGCTGGTGGCCGCGCCGAACGGCCAGTCGCGGATATTGAGGAACTGGCTTTTAATCACGTTGCCGATCAGCAGATTCTTGGCGCCGCCCATCAGATCGGCGACGAAGAACAGCCCCATCGCCGGCAGCACCACCAGCAGGCAGCCGGCGATAATGCCCGGCATGGTCAGCGGCACGATGATGCGGATAAAGGTCTGCAGCTTGCCGGCGCCGAGATCGCGCGCCGCCTCCAGGCAGGACTTATCGAGCTTTTCGATGCTGGAGTAGAGCGGCATCACCATAAACGGCAGCAGGATATACACCAGGCCGAGGATCACCGCTTCCGAGGTGTACATGATGCGCAGCGGCTTGTCGATGACGCCGATCCACAGCAGCGCGTCGTTGAGATAGCCGCGGGTGCTGAGAAACAGCTTCAGGCCGTAGATGCGGATCAGCGAATTGGTCCAGAAGGGCACGATCAGCAGAAACAGCAGCAGCGGCCGCACCTTCTGCGGCAACCGCGCCAGGATAAAGGCGAACGGATAGCCGATCGCCAGGCAGCACAGGGTGGCGATCAGCGCCATGTTCAGCGAGTGCAGCAGCACCTGTGCATACAACGGATCGAACAAGCGCCGATAGTTGTCCAGCGTGAACACCATCTGCACCAGATTGGCGTCGTCGCGGGTCAGGAAGCTGGTGGCGATGATCATCAGGTTCGGCATGAACACGAACAGCAGCAGCCAGGCGACGACGCCGACGATCACCACATTCTGGAAGACTTTACGCGATTTCTTCATCGGCCAGCACCACCTCCCAGCTTTCAACCCAGGTCACCGCCATCTTCTGATTGAGCGAGTGATCGACGTCCGGATCGTCTTCGTTGAAGAACTCGCTGACCATCACCGTTTTACCGCTCTCCAGCTCGACCACCGATTCCAGCGTCATGCCTTTGTAGTTGCGCTCGCGCACGTAGCCGATCAGCCCGTCGTGCTGCGCGCTGTCGTTCACTTCTTCCACCCGCAGGTCTTCCGGGCGCAGCAGCACCTTCAGCTTTTGGCCCGGCTCCACCGGCAGATCGGCGTAGATGTCGCACTCGCGGCCTTCGACGTTGGCGCGCACCCGCCGCGGATCGAGGCGCTGCAGAACCACCGCGTCGAAGATGTTGATCTCGCCGATAAAGCTGGCGACGAACAGGTTCTTCGGCTCTTCGTAGATCTCGCGCGGCGTGCCGTCCTGCTCGATGCGGCCTTCGCGCATCACCACGATGCGATCCGACATGGTCAGCGCTTCTTCCTGATCGTGGGTGACGAACACGAAGGTGATGCCCAGCTTGCGCTGCAGCGCCTTCAGCTCGTTCTGCATCTGTTTGCGCAGCTTATAGTCCAGCGCCGACAGCGATTCGTCCAGCAGCAGCACCTTCGGCTTGTTGACCACCGCGCGGGCGATGGCCACGCGCTGCTGTTGGCCGCCGGAGAGCTGGCCCGGCCGCCGCTGGGCGAAGATATCCAGCTGCACCATGCGCAGCGCCTCTTCGACGCGCGGCGTCAGTTCCGCCGCCGGCACCTTTTGCATGCGAAGGCCGAAGGCGACGTTGTCGAACACCGACATGTGCGGAAACAGCGCATAGCTCTGAAACACGGTGTTGACGTGGCGATGCTCGGCCGGAATGGCGGTGATGTCCTGGCCGTCGAGCACGATGCGGCCCAAATCGGCGTCTTCCAGACCGGCGATCAGGCGCAGCACCGTGGTTTTGCCACAGCCGGAGGGGCCGAGAATGGTGAGGAATTCGCCGTGGTTAATCGTCAGTTCGAGATCGGCAATGATGGTTTTGCCATCGAACGCTTTGCTCAGGGCATGCAGTTCAACAAGGGGTGCTCGAGAGGATGTCTCAGTCATTTATCGTATTACTCTATCCCGTGGGCTAATGCAGATAGAACCGCAACTGGAAAAGACTGCCGGAGCTTGCGGGATGCCCGCTGATCAAATGAAGCTCAAACCAGTTGCGCCAATGGAAATTTTTCGAGCGCGCATGATAGACGCTGAATGCCGGAATTGAAAGCCGATCCGGCCCAGATGCCGCGTTTTTCATCATGATAGCGACAAATGACCCTGTGATGACAGTGTTATTTCCCTCAGAAATCATCACAAAGATTAATGATATTGGCGAATTCTGGTTAAAAATGACCTGACGCAATATTTGATCCTGATCGGTTCCGCATAATGAAACGCGATATTCTGAGGGGCCGCTACCATGGACAAATTACTTGACCGCTTTTTCAACTACGTCTCTTTCGACACCCAGTCCAAAGCGAACGTAAAGCATGTGCCGAGCACCGACGGGCAGTTGAAGCTGGCGCGTGCGTTGCAGCAGGAAATGATCGCGCTCGGCTTCGAGCGGGTGTCGCTCAGCGAACACGGCTGCGTGATGGGCACCTGGCCGGGCAACGTCGCCTGGCCGGTGCCGGCGGTCGGTTTTATCGCCCATTTGGATACCTCGCCGGATTTCAGCGGCAAACACGTCAATCCGCAGATCGTCGAGAACTATCGCGGCGGCGACATCGCGCTCGGCATCGGCGATGAAGTGCTGTCGCCGGTGATGTTCCCGATCCTGCACCAGATGCTGGGGCAAACCCTGATCACCACCGACGGCAAAACGCTGCTGGGCGCCGACGACAAGGCCGGCATCGCCGAGATCCTCACCGCCATGGTGCGCCTGCGCGCGCGCAAAATCCCGCATGGCGACATCCGCGTAGCCTTCACCCCGGACGAGGAGGTAGGCAAGGGGGCGCAGCTGTTCGACGTGGCGGCCTTCAATGCCGAATGGGCTTATACCGTGGACGGCGGCGGGGTCGGCGAGCTGGAGTGCGAGAACTTCAACGCCGCCTCGGTGACGATCAAAATCCTCGGCAACAGCGTGCACCCCGGTAGCGCCAAGGGCGTGATGGTCAACGCGCTGTCGCTGGCCACCCGCATTCATCAGGCGCTGCCGGCGGACGAAGCGCCGGAGACAACCGAAGGCTACCAGGGCTTTTATCACCTCAGCAGCATCAAGGGCAGCGTAGAGCGCGCCGAAATGCACTATATCCTGCGCGACTTCGAGCGCGAAGGGTTCGAGGCGCGCAAGCGCAAGATGGTGGACATCGCCCGCGAGGTCGGCAAAGGCCTGCCGCGCGATTGCTATATCGAAGTGAGCATCGAAGACAACTATTACAACATGCGCGAACAGGTGGCGGAGCACCCGCACGTGATTGCGCTGGCGCAGCAGGCGATGCGCGACTGCGACATCGAACCGGTGATGAAGCCGATCCGCGGCGGCACCGATGGCGCGCAGCTGTCGTTCCGCGGCCTGCCGTGCCCGAACCTGTTCACCGGCGGCTACAACTACCACGGCAAGCACGAGTTCGTGACGCTGGAAGGCATGGAGCAAGCGGTGGCGGTGATCATGCGCATCGCGGCGCTGGCCGCCGAGCGGGCGCGGTAAACGCCTTCGTTCCCCGGCCGGCTTGCGCCGGCCCGCATTCCCTTTTCTGATACGCCCGGCGTGCTCAGCGCGCCCGCCGTTCTCTTATTGTTCCCTGCCTCATGGTTGTCCCCTTCACCATACAACCCGTGGTGAGGGAATCCCGTTATCCTCAGAGATAGAGTGCTGGTTATGCACACAGGCTTGCTGTGTGCTTAACCGGTTTTACAGCTTCGGTGCGGTGAGCCCAGTGGCCAGGGAATGCTGGGGGAATGAGCGCTGTTAACCGCCATCAAACAGGACGTAAGAGGGTAATAATCATGGCAGAAGAAAAGAAAAATGCTCAGGTGATTAACGGCGTTAACGGCGATATTGCCGAACTGAAATCGCTGTCTACGCTGCGCCAGCGTGTGGTCAGCGACGGTGAAATCGTCTCCAAATCGGCCAACGGTTTTCGGCTGGCGAATGGCAATACCGGCGTGATGCTGCGCAACGATGGACGCGATTTTTATGCGCTGACGACGCCGGTAGGGCAGGCGCTTAACGGGCAGTGGAATACCTTACGCCCGTTCTCATTCAATTTGGCTTCTGGCCGGGTTGCGATGCAAAACGGCGTGGACATTTCCGGTGGGGCGGTGGTGTCACACAACGCAGGTATCTCCACCTCGACCACCGGCCCGACCCCGCTTATCAATGGACAAATCTATAACTCCGCACCTTTAAAAAGTGATTTCACTAGCGGCAATGTCACCACAACCACCATGTTGGGATCCCGCGTCATTCCGGGGAAGGATAACTTCGGGTTAATTTCTTACCGCGACTGGCAGGGGAATTGGAACGAACTTCAGGTCAGAACTAACGCGGAACTTTCCGTCGGGCAATTGACCAAACGCAATTCTGACGGCTGGTTTTTTGCCAGCCCTCCTCAGAATGCAGATAGCAATAAAGAATCCCTTACCAAGGGATTGTACTTGCAAGCTCCGAATAACAAGCATGCCAATATTTATCACCATGACCATGTGAAATACAACGAACTCGTTATCAACGTGGGCAATGGCGGTCGGAATAGTTGGTTCGTTTTCAAAGAAGATGGCTATGCCGTTACCGGAGGTGGTTGGAACAGCAGCTCCGACGCCCGCATGAAAACGGACATCACCCAAATCGAAGGCGCATTGGACAAACTAGCCCGCATCGGCGGCTACACCTACCTCAAACAGGGCGTGCCTGAAGCCGGGGTGATCGCTCAGGAAGTGGAGAGCGTATTGCCGCAGGCGGTCACCCAAACCGAATTGAAGCTCAACGACGGCAGCGTGCTGAAGGATGCGCGGGGCATCAATATCAACGGCGTGGTGGCGTTGCTGGTTGAGGCGCTTAAGGAAGAGCGAGCGGCCCGAGAAGGGTTGGAATCGCGGTTGGCGGCGTTGGAAGCCAGGATTTCAACATCTCAAAATGTTTGAGCTGCGGCCAATTGACGATGTTTTCAACGGAGTAATTATTGCGGCTGAATAATGCAGTATTTGCTCCGCCTGCCTTGAGCAAGGAGAAAGATATGGGCGGATTTAACTATGGTGGTGGAAAAGGGGATGGGACTGACTGGAGTTCTGAAAAAGGAGATACTCCCGAACCCGGTGGCGGCTCCAATGGCAATGGCGGTCGAGACAGTGGCAACGACAACTCTCAGGCGGGTGCTTTCCAACGCCAGATGACCGCAGTGCTGAATGATCCAGCGATTAAAAGCATGCTGGCGGATTTGCAAAAGCGGGCTCTGCGCATTAGTCCATCGGCGAAAGTTGAGTTAGTCAGTGTAGATGCCCGCGGTCTGCTGAGTATAAGCCTTTCGGGTATGCGTCGAGAGCAGTCTCTCGCCGTAGAGATGGCTTTCCAGTCAGTGCGACCGCGAATCAAAGGGGATTTAATATCTTCATTTACCACCAGCGAGGGCACAGTAAATGAAAATACGCATTATTTAGGAAAGGTTGAAACCGGCTACCGACTCGGTGATTACGAGCGTGGACCCAGCGGTAACAATGGTGATGCCAATACGGTGGCGGAAAACAACGTTACGTTTAGTGCCTATTCCTCTGTTTTTCAAGGGAAGATACCACCGGGCTATTGGCTGAATAACAATAAAGTCATGACTGAGGTTGTGATTGAGTATGAGATTAACGGTGGGGGGAAAGGAGACAGTCGGACGGGGTACCGAAAAACCACAGTAGAAGTTCCTTCGCTTACCCGTGCTTACCAACAGTGGCAACAGATGCTTAAGGATGTCGCTGAGGAACAGCGGAAAGCAGAAGAAGCCCGCAAGGCCGAAGAAGCTCGTAAGGCCGAAGAGGCCGGCAAAGCCGAAGAAGCTCGCAAAGCTGAAGAAGCTCGCAAGGCTGAAGAAGCCCGCAAGGCTGAAGAGGCCCGCAAGGTGGAAGCCGCAAGAAAAGCGTTGTTCGCCAAAGCGGGGATTCTGGATGCACCGGCATACTCCCCGGAAAAGCTAAAAGCGGCCAATGCGGCACTGGCTGCCGCAGGCGCCATGGTGCTTAACCGCGCGCCCGCGATGCTGCAGACGTCGATGGTCGGGCAAGGTGTGATGACGACCACGAGCGAACTGGCTGGCTGGGCAGCGAGCGCGTCGTGGCGGGCGGCCTACGAAGTTGGCAGTATACGCGCCGGCACCGCAGTCGCCGCCGGATCGGTGCTGGGGGCTTTTGCCCTCGGCTTCTACCCGACGGAGGTCGGTGCAGGGAGCGATCGGGTGCCAGGGCGGGATGTCAATCTGTTTGCCCTCCAGGCGAGCCTGGCGGCGGCGGGCAGGGCGACCATCCAGCCCGGCATGACCTCGGTCGATTTGCCGGTGCGCGGATTTATCACCACTGACGATGACGGGAGACAGAGCGTCAACTTCGTCAGAACGGGCGTCGGCGGCGTATCGCCGAGCGTGCCGGTATTCAGACCCGTTCGCGATGAGCTGACGGGGCTGGACAAAATCACGCTGCCCGCAATGGCGGGGGTGCCGGCGAGGACGATACTGATTAACCCGGTGCCGACCGGGCCGGCAGCGCCGGCGCATACCGGTAACGGCTCACCGGGGCCCAAATCGCCAGTGCATACCGGCACCGGCATCAGGCAGGCGGACAGCATCGTGGTCACCACCTTCCCGGCGGATGTGGTGCAGGATCTGCAAGACTTTATCCTGTGGCAGCCGGATGCGACGGAGATTGGTGTAGAGGCCATCTATGTGATGGTGAGCAAGCCCTATGGTGAAACCAACGCCAGGGGCAAATACAGCGGTCGTGAATACAACACCAATAAAGCTGGAGGCCCCATCCAGAATCTGGATTGGAAAGGGGCCAGCATCGACCGTGCTGGCGTGGATAAGGTGAAGTTGCATACTGGGCGTTTTACAGAGTCGGACGCTAACAAAGTGATGATCGGCCGCCTGGAAAAGATCTTGAAGGGAGAACTGCCCCCCACCGATACTGACAGGCGATTTTATACACATGAGATCAGGGAATTGGAGCGTTATCGCAATTTGGGTATTAGAGATGGCTCTGTGCCAGATAATCAAGGGGAAGTGTGGAATAATACGCATACTGCGACGTTGGAAGATTATCAATTAGGCAACAGCGAGGCTTTGCTCTATACGCAGGAGGCTTTAGACGCTGCTGAACAACAAGAGTTGAGGATGCTAAAATGATTGATTTAGAACGCTTGGCAAAAGAAGAAAAAATTTCTGACGTCATTGCCTTTTTGGTGAGAAATGAGGATGGGTTTGGTTATCCCCAAATGGATCGATTCTTTAGTCGCCATAATTTCGCAGTAATTGGGAATGGTGAATTCAGGCGGGTGTTCGAACAGTTACGTCAGAATGGTGTTATTGAATGGGGCGACAAAATGCTTGTTAAAAAAGGCCCCAACTGGAAAGAGCCGAAATTCGTAACCGAGAAAAAATACGGTATCGAATAGCCGTGGTTATGGTCTGATTCGTGCATTTTTAACCCCCAGCAAACGAAATTTTGTTGGGGGTTTCCTTTTTTGGAAGGTGGGGGGCACCATAACGCGAGTCTTGTGCCGGGTGGCAAAAGTAGCGGTCCTCGCTCTTTTTGTCGCCTGGGCTAACGTGCGGATACTGTAGTTAAAACGGGACGCTTGCGATTATCATAATCGCTTGCCGCAACAAGGCGTTGCTCATAGTGTGGAAGCACATTCCCCACGCATAAGGACCGCATGATGAGCACCGAATACCGTATCGCCAGCCCGCATTTGGCGCAGTTCGTTCAGGCGATTTGGCGCCAGGCCGGCAGTACGGCGCGCGAAGCCGAGCTGGTGGCCGATCATCTGGTGCAGGCCAATCTGGCCGGGCACGACTCGCACGGCGTCGGCATGATCCCCAGCTACATGGCGTCGTTGGCGCAGGGGCAATTGCAGCTCAATCAGCACGCCGAAGTGGTGCGCGACGCCGGCGCGGTGCTGACGCTCGACGGTGCGCGCGGTTTCGGTCAGGTGGTGGCCAGCGAAGCAATGGCGCTGGGCATTGAACGCGCCGGTAAGCTGGGGCTGGCGGCGGTGGCGCTGCACAACGCGCACCATATCGGCCGCATCGGCCATTGGGCGGAGCAGTGCGCCCGCGCCGGTTTCATCTCGATTCACTTCGTCAACGTGGTGGGCGATCCGATGGTGGCGCCGTTCGGCGGCAGCGATCGCCGCTTCGGCACTAACCCGTTCTGCGCCATTTTCCCGCGGCCGGGCCGCACGCCGCTGCTGTTGGATTTTGCCACCAGCGGCATCGCCTTCGGCAAAACCCGGGTGGCCTATAACAAAGGGCTGTCGGTGGCGCCGGGCTATCTGATCGACGAACACGGGCAGCCCACCACCGAACCGAAGGTGATGCATGAAGCGCCGTTCGGTTCACTGCTGCCGTTCGGCTTGCACAAAGGCTATGCGCTGGCGGCGATGTGCGAGATCCTCGGCGGCGCGCTCTCCGGCGGCCGCACCACCCACGACGCTACGCTGAAAGCCGACAGCGACGCCATCTTCAACTGCATGACCACCCTGATCCTCGATCCTCAGGCCTTTGACGCGCCGCAAATGCAGGCCGAGGCCGAAGCGTTTATCGGCTGGGTGAAGGCTTCGCCGCCGAGCGGCGAACAGCCGATCGCCGTCCCGGGAGAGTGGGAAGAGGCCAACCGCGCGGCGCGGCTGGAGCAGGGCATACCGATAGACGCCAATACCTGGTGGCAGATTTGCGCGGCGGCGGAGCAGGCGGGCATGACGGCGGGGGAACTGGCGGATTACCGCGCGCAGGCGCGCCAGGCATAAAAAAGCCACCCGGCAGGGTGGCTTGTTTGCGTGACGGCAATCAGTCGTTAAAGTACCAATATCCGCTGTTGATCAGCGCGGTCAGCAGCGCCAGGAACGACGGGTCGTCCACCGCGTCGCCGAGCAGGGCGGCGTCGACGCTGAAGTGCTGGCAAAGGGCGTCTGCGGCCTGCAGCTGGTCGGTGTCGATCAGCTCGCCGTTGACGAAGCAGCGATCGCCGACGCGCAGCACGCGCAACCCGCCCAGGCGCTGCAGCGCTTCACCCTGCTGCAGCAGCTCGTAGATTTCCCCGGCCTGATACGGCGGCTCCGGCGGCGCCAGATCCAGCTCGTGGCGCGACTGGGAGATAAACTCGCCGAACCAGTGCTGGAAGTGTTCCGGCTGTTGCACCAGATCCAGCATCATCTGCCGTAAGGCGTCCACTTCCTGCGGCAGGATCTCCGCCGGGTGTTCGCGCAGTTTAACGTCCGGATCGCCGTAGCGTTTGCTGCCCAGCTCGCGCGCCAGCACGTAGTCGGCGAAGCCGCTCACCAGCTCGCGGCCGTTCGGCGCGCGGAAGCCCACCGAATAGTTGAGCGCGTTTTCCAGCGCGTAGCCTTCATGCGGGAAGCCCGGCGGAATGTAGAGAATGTCGCCCGGCTCCATCTCTTCGTCGATGATGGCGTCGAACGGCTCCACCTGCAGCAGATCCGGGTGCGGGCAGTGCTGTTTCAGCGGCGTTTTTTCCCCGACGCGCCAGCGGCGGCGGCCGGTGCCCTGAATGATGAACACGTCGTACTGATCGAGGTGCGGGCCGACGCCGCCGCCCGGTACCGAGAAGGAGATCATCAGGTCATCCATCCGCCAGTCCGGCAGCTGGCGGAACGGGCGCATCAGCGCCGCGGAAGGCTCATGCCAGTGGTCCACCGCCTGCACCAGCAGCGACCAGTTGTTTTCGCTCAGGTGATCGAAGCTCTCGAAGGGGCCGTGCGCGACCTGCCAACGGCCGTCCTGGTGGCTGACCAGGCGGCTGTCCACTTCGTTTTCCATCGCCAGCCCGGCCAGCTCATCCGGGGAGATCGGATCGATAAAGTTTTTGAAGCCGCGCTTCAGAATCACCGGACGCTTTTGCCAATAACGTTGCAAAAAATCGTTCCAGTCCAGGTCTAATTGATAATCCATGTTCTATTCCAGGAGAGAGGAGTGAGCCTGTGTGCGATTATAACGGAAGTTTGGCCCCGTGGATCGGGGCCGCAGCGGCATAATTTACTCGTTGTGGTGGGTGTTGTGCTGGCGGGCGAAGGTGACCTGCATGCGCGCGCCGCCGAGCGGGCTGTCGCTGATGACGATTTCGCCGTCGTACTGCTCGATGATCTCCGCCGCCACCGACAAACCCAGGCCCTGGCCGGGGCGCAGAGTATCCACCCGCTGGCCGCGCTGGAAGATCAGCTGGCGCTTGCTTTCCGGGATCCCCGGGCCGTCGTCGTCGATAACGATGGTGAGGTTTTTCTCGGAGTGCAGCGAGGTGATCTCCACGAACTCCAGGCAGTATTTGCAGGCGTTTTCCAACACGTTGCCCATCACTTCCATAAAGTCGTTTTTCTCGCCCATAAAGGTCACTTCCGGCGAGATGTCCAGCGTGATCACCACCCCTTTGCGCTGATAAACCTTATTCAGCGCCACCACCAGGCTGTCGAGCAGCGCCGGCACCGAATGGATCTCGCGCGTCAGCACCGTCTGGCCGGAGTTGATGCTGGCTCGGTGCAGGTAGTAACCGATTTGCTGCGAGATGCGCCCGATCTGATCCAGCATGATCGGCTCGGCTTCTTCGATGGTGGTCTGCTTGCCGCTGCGCAGTGAGCGCAGGGTGCTTTGCAGCACCGCCAGCGGCGTTTTCAGGCTGTGGGTCAAATCCGACAGGGTAGTGCGGTACTTGGTGTAGCGCTGGCGTTCGTTGCGCACCAGAATGTTCAGATTGCGCACCAGCCCGCGCAGCTCGCTGGGCGGGTTCTCATCCAGCTGATCGCGTTCGCCGTTCTCCAGCTCGCCCACCTGATTGACCAGCGCCTTGATCGGCCGCAGGCTCCAGTAGGCCGCCAGCCACAGCAGCGGCACCACCAGCAGCAGGTTGGCCAACAGCACGTAGCTGAACCACTCCCACACCACGTCAGATCGCTGCAGCTCCTGCGGAATGCTGTCGACCACCACGATGGTCAGCGCCGGCAGGCGAGGCGTGGCGGCATAGGTATTGACCGCCACCGAGTGGGTCAGCGCGTTCTGATCGGTATCGTCGTAATTCTTCAGCTGATCCTGCGCTTTGGGGTTGTCCCCCAGCACTTCGCTACTGACGCGGGTGTCGGTGTCGATTTCGTAAAAGCCGGACTCCTCCAGCCATTCCTTGTTGATCAGCTTCTCCAGCTCCGGCACCTTGCGCTGGCTCCACAGCAGGTTGCCTTTATCGTCGTAGATAAATACCAGCGTCGGGAAGTTGAGATCGATATCGGGGGGAATGGCGATGGTGAGCTTGTTGTCTTTCCACTGCGCCAGGCTGAAGAACAGGTTGCTCTCGCCGCGCAGCAGGCGGAAGGCGGTTTTGTCGAAGCTGACGATATAGCCGACGACCGCCACCAAACCGTAAGAGAGCGACAGCGCCAGGATCACCCCGGCGGTCGCCATCAGGAAGCGGGCACGCAGCGAAAACGGTTTTTTATTCTTGTTGAACATTATGTTCACTTCGCGTCAAAACGATAGCCCTGGCCACGTACCGTGGTGATCACTTCATGCGGGTATTCCGCCTGCACTTTTTTACGCAAGCGGCCCATCAGCACGTCGATGGTGTGGCTTTCGCGCAGCTCGGCGTCCGGGTAGAGCTGCAGCATCAACGAATCCTTGCTCACCACCTTGCCGGCGTTGCGGATCAGGGTTTCGATGATGGTGTATTCAAAGGCGGTCAGCTTGATTTGCCGATCGTTGACGCTCAGCTCGCGGCGCGACAGATCGATCTGGAACGGCGGCAGCACGATCACCTGCGAAGCCAGGCCGCTATTGCGGCGCATCAGCGCCTGCATGCGGGCGATCACTTCTTCCAGGTGGAACGGCTTGGTGACATAGTCGTCGGCGCCGGCTTCCAGCACCGCCACTTTGTCCTGCCAGCTTTCGCGGGCGGTCAGCACCAGGATCGGCAGCTTGGCCTGGTGCGCGCGCCAGCGGCGGATCAGGCTCAGGCCGTCTTCACCCGGCAGGCCGAGATCGACGATGGCGATATCCGGCGCGTGCTCCTGCAGGAAATAATCGGCTTCCTTGGCGTCTTCGGCCGCGTCGACCTGATGGCCCATCTCGCGCATCTGAACGGAAAGGTGGTGGCGCAGCAGACCATTATCTTCAACAACCAGTACTCGCATGGCGAACTCCTGTGACTATGCGGGTGAACGTCCTGTCACCCACGCGATAAAAAGGGAACACGCTCTGCGGCGTGTCAGGGGATAACGCGGCCACCTGAACCATGTTGACAAAAAGTGCTGAGGCTATGGTAGGTATAACCCGCCCGGCTCGCAAGAGAGCCGAAGCAATGTATTAAAATAAGCGTTATCAATTTGTTCGCCGACATTATCGACAAGTTCTGATAAACGTCGGATAAACAGCGGCGGGGCGACGTTAAACGCAACTTAAACGCGCCGGGCATTGCCCGCGGAAAGAACGTGTGAGCCGGGGCGCTTGATAAGCTTTAAAGGTACTAATAAGGTATTATTGAGGCATCGGCACATTTTCTCAGGAGCGACGGATGAAGCAGTTAACCCAGGCGGAACGCATAGCGGGCGCACTTTACGGACAGATGCTGGGCGACGCACTCGGCATGCCTTCCGAGCTGTGGCCGCGCGAGCGGGTTAAGCGCCACTTCGGCTGGATAGACGGCTTTCTCGACGGGCCGGCGGAGAACACCGCCGCCTGTTATTTCAAGGCCGGGCAATATACCGACGATACCGCGATGGCATTGGCGTTGGCCGATGCGCTGGTGGAGGCGCAAGGCGAGGTGGTGCCGGAGCTGATCGCCCGCAACGTGATCCGCTGGGTGGACGGTTTTGACGCTTTCAACAAGAACATTCTCGGCCCCAGTTCCAAACTGGCGCTGAGCGAGCAGAAAGCGGGCACACCGATCGCCGAGTTGGAAAACAACGGCATCACCAACGGTGCGGCGATGCGCATTTCGCCTTTGGGCTGCGTGCTGCCTTCCGCGCCGCTGGAGGACTTCTGCCGACAGGTGTGGCTGGCCTGCAGCCCGACGCACAAATCCGACATCGCCGTCGCCGGTGCGGTGGCGATCGCCTGGGCCGTGGCGCGGGCGGTGGAAGGGGCTGACTGGGCCTCCATTCGCCTGGCGTTGCCGGGGGTGGCGGAGTATGCCCAGCGCCGGCAGGAGACGACGTTCAGCCCTTCGCTGGCGGCGCGCATCGAACTGGCGTTTCAGGTGGTGGATGAAGCCATCGGCACCGAGCAGGCCTCCGAGCGGGTGTATCAGCTGATCGGGGCCGGGGTGAGCACTATCGAGTCGGTGCCCGCAGCACTGGCGATGGTGCAGCTGGCGCAAACCGACCCTACCCGGTGCGCCGTGCTGTGCGCCAACCTGGGCGGCGATACCGACACCATCGGCGCGATGGCCACCGCGATTTGCGGCGCGCTGCACGGCGCCGAGGCGATTGAGCCGGGGCTGCTGGCGGAGTTAAAACGGGTGAATCCGCTGGATATCGGGGCTTATGTTCAGGCGTTCGCGCGTTTTCGCCGCCGCCGGCAGGGCGAGTCGTAAGCCGCCGCGTGACGCAACGGGTCAGCTTTCGCTGGTAAAT
The DNA here is from genome assembly GCF_043109535.1 of Serratia sp. LACPHL-BACT-2024-00286. Taxonomy (NCBI): domain Bacteria; kingdom Pseudomonadati; phylum Pseudomonadota; class Gammaproteobacteria; order Enterobacterales; family Yersiniaceae; genus Serratia; species Serratia sp. LACPHL-BACT-2024-00286. The sequence goes on along the minus strand of NZ_JBICNA010000001.1, from coordinate 1,204,518 downwards.
TCGTACATGTCGCTGCGGCAGAAGCTTTCACTGTATTCGATCGGCTTTTTTTGGTGGTCGAACAGCGTCTGGCGCACGATCAGCAGCGGCATCGGCTCCGAGAGCCGCAGCGCCTGACGGATATCGTCGTCGGCCATCGCGGCGCTGACCTGGCTGCGCAGCGATCCCATCTCCACCTTATTGCGCCGGAAGTAATCGTACAGCGAGATGCCGATCTCGTCGACGTTGGCAATCGCCGCCGCCACCACGTAGGACACCGCCACCGACATTGGCCGCCGATCGATCAGGTGAATGCGTTTGAGTTGGTAGATCGGCGTTCCGGCCGCCAGCTGGAGCTTTTCAGCCAGCTCAGCGCCGGCGGGTATCCGTTCGCGGCTGATCCACTGTGTATCCGGCCGGCGCCCTTGCTGTATCACCTCGCGCGAGAATCCTTTGACGTCCGCCAATGAATAGAACAGCTTCGGCTCGGGCCGCTGCGGTTGGATAAAGGTGCCGTAGCCGCGCGAACGGCCGATGATGCCGTCCTGCTCGAGGCAGGCCAGCGCCTTGCGCACCGTGATGCGCGAGATGCCGAGCCGTTCGGTGAACAGGCGCTCGCTGGGCAAAAAATCCCCCGCATTCAGCAACCCCTGCTCGATGGCCTGGCGCACCGAGGCGTTGAAGCGCAAATACAGCGGCATCGCGCCCGCGCTGGCCAGATCCTGCTGCAGTTTGTCCAGCAGACGCTGGTTGGTCTCCTTGCTCATAGCCGACGGAAGTCCTGTAGCCGCAATGCGATGGCTTATTTAAGGGGATTTCGCCGGGCAGCGCAACTGCCGCCGCCGCTGGGAGGAAATGAGGTAGAGTAGTGCGTCGGCCCCTGAGCCTGGAGAAACAAATACCCCATGAGTGATACCCCACGACACGCGGACGACGCGGCGATCCTGGCCGCCTTCGCGCAGCAGCGGCGGCAAGGTCTGACCCGGCGTTCGGCGCTGCATCAGGCCCTGCTACAACTAATCGCCGCCGGAGAACTGCCCTGGCGGACGCAGCTGCCGCCGAGCCGTGCGTTGGCGGCCCGGCTGACGGTGGCGCGCGACACGGTGGAACAGACCTACGCGCGGCTGGAAGCGGAGGGGTTCATCAGCCGAACGGTGGGGCGCGGCAGCTTTGTGCGTTATCGCTGCGACACGCTGCTCGGCCGTGAACTGCTGGCGACGGCGGCGGGGCAAGAGGCGCGGCTGGCGGAGCGCGAGCTGAGCGATCGCGGCCGGGCGCTGCTGGCGGTCAGCCATACGCCGCACACCAGCCGCCAGGCTTCGCTGACGCCTTCGCTGGCGGACCTGCGGGCGTTTCCCATCGAGCAATGGCTGCAGCAGGAAAAGCAGGCGCTAAGGCGGCACGGCGAGCGGCTGTTGGGGTATGCCGATCCGCAAGGGTTGCCGGAGCTGCGCGCGGAGATCGCGCGCTATCTGCAGCGGGAGCGGGGCGTGAAGGCGACGGCGGAACAGGTGATCGTGGTGACCAGCTCTCAGCAGGCGTTGGCGCTGTGTACCCAGGTGCTGTTCGATCCCGGCGATGCGGTGTTCGTCGAAGAGCCGGGTTACCAAGGGGCGAAAAAGCTGGTGCAGTCGGCGGGGCTGCAGGCGCGGCCGATCGGTATCGACGAGCAGGGGCTGGACGTCGGGCAGTTGATGCAGGCCTCGGGCGGCGGACGGGGTGTTTACATCACGCCGTCCCATCACTACCCGCTGGGGTATTCGCTGAGCCTCGAGCGGCGGCTGGCGCTGCTGCAGTGGGCGCAGCGGCAGCGGGCCTGGATCATCGAAGACGACTACGACGCCGAGTTCAACTATGACCGGCAAACCAAGGCGGCATTGCAGGGGCTGGACAGCGGCGGGCGCACGCTGTACATCGGCACCTTCAGCAAGACGCTGTTTCCGGGGCTGCGCATCGGTTTCATGATTGCGCCGCCGCAGCTGGTGCGGCCATTGGTCGCCGCCAGGCAGTTTCAGGACGGCTACACGTCGGCGCTGGCGCAGATGACGCTGTTCCACTTCCTGCACGAGGGCGGCTACGCCGAGCATCTGCGCAATATGCGCACGTTGTACAAGGCGCGGTTGAACGTGCTGTACGACGTGGTGCATCGTCACCTGGCGGCCTGGACGCGCCCGGCGTTGCCGCAGGGCGGGCTGCAGTTGGTGTGCCCGTTGGCGGATGCGGCGACGGAGCGGCGGCTGGTGGCGGCGGCCGCCGAACGGGGGATTCGGCTGTACGGCCTGGCGGACTTCTACACCGGCACGCCGCAGCGCGGGGCGCTGGTGCTCGGCTTCTCGGCCTATACGCCGGATGAGATAGTGCGCTTTATCGCGACGCTGGCGCAGGTGTTCAACGCGCTGCCGGTGGCAAGCGACGGCTAAAATTGGTCTGCTCTGCGTTTCGTATTGGTCCGTATTGTACCGTCGCCGCGCGGTGTATTCTGCCGCTATCCGGTTATTTCCCCAATGGAAATAACATCTTACTCCGTGAGGCGCTATGAACCCATACAACCCTGAAGTGACTATCCGCAGAATCAATGGCGACGACAAAGCGCAATGGCTGGCGCTGTGGCAGGGCTATCTCGATTTTTACCGCGCCGATGTGGCGTCGCAGGTGACCGATCGCACCTTCGAACGCCTGGGGCAGGATGAACAGGTGTACGGGCTGGTGGCGCAGGATGCCGATGGCCGGCTGCTGGGGCTGATGAACCTGGTGTTCCACCCGTCCACCTGGAGCGCGGTCGGCTATTGTTATATCGAGGATCTCTATGTGTCGCCGCAGGCGCGCGGCCACAAGGTGTCGGAAAAGCTGTTCGAACAGGCGTATCGCTTGGCAGAGATGCGCGGCAGCGATCGGGTCTACTGGATGACCCAGGAGTACAACGCGCCGGCGCGTTCGCTGTACGACAAAATCGGCAGAAGAAGCTCGTTTATCGTTTATTCCCGTTAATCGCAGGAGGGCGTTTATGGCAATGAATCGTTATGGTCAGCCGGTTGGCGAACCGATGCCGGATTGGCAGCCGGCTCGCCGCCCCGGCGGCGCGACGCTCGGCGGGCGTTTCTGCTCGCTGGCGCCGCTCGAGCCGCAGCGGGATTACGCCGCGCTGTTCGAGGCGTTTCAGCTGGCGCCGGACGGCCGCGACTGGACCTATCTGTCCATCGAACGGCCCGATACGCCGGCGGCGATGTTGCAGCATCTGGAGACGCTGCAGGCCAACCCGGCGCTGGTTAATCTGACGGTGTTCGACGCCGCCAGCGATGCGCCGGTGGGCACGGTGGCGCTGATGCGCATCGACGAAGCCAACGGGGTGCTGGAGATCGGCCACGTCAGCTGGTCGCCGTTGATGAAACAGCGCTCCAGCGCCACCGAAGCCATCGCGCTGCTGCTGCGCTATGCCTTCGACACGCTGGGCTACCGCCGCTGCGAGTGGAAGTGCGACAGCCATAACGCGCCGTCCCGCCAGGCCGCGCTGCGCTTTGGCTTTCGCTACGAGGGCAACTTCCGCTTCGCGGTGATCGTCAAGGGGCGCAGCCGGGATACCGACTGGTTCGCCATCACCGCCGACCGCTGGCCGACGGTGCGGCAGGCGCTGGCGCGCTGGCTGAGTGCGGACAACTTCGATGCGCAGGGGCGGCAGATAGCCCGGCTGCAGGTGCTGCGCGGCGAATAGCAAAGAAAAAGGCGGCCCGCAGGCCGCCTTGTCGTTGTCAGGCTAAAGCGCTTATTTCAGCTCGTCGACCATGGTGGTGGCGCGGCCGATGTAGTTGGCCGGGGTCATCGCCTTCAGACGGGTTTTCTCTTCTTCCGGCAGCGCCAGGCCATCGATGAACGCCTGCATGCCGGCGGCATCCACGCGCTTGCCGCGGGTCAGCTCTTTCAGCTTCTCGTAAGGCTTCTCGATGCCGTAGCGGCGCATCACGGTCTGGATCGGCTCGGCCAGCACTTCCCAGTTGTGATCCAGTTCGTCCAGCAGGTGCGCCTGGTTCACTTCCAACTTGCTGATGCCTTTCAGGGTGGCCTGATAGGCGATCAGCGCGTAGCCCAGGCCTACGCCCAGATTACGCAGCACGGTGGAGTCGGTCAGGTCGCGCTGCCAGCGGGACACCGGCAGTTTGCCCGCCAGGTGGCCCAGCACGGCGTTGGCCAGGCCCAGGTTGCCTTCGGAGTTTTCGAAGTCGATCGGGTTGACCTTGTGCGGCATGGTGGAAGAACCGATTTCGCCGGCGATAGTCTTCTGCTTGAAGTGGTTCAGGGCGATGTAGCCCCAGATGTCGCGGTCGAAGTCGATCAGAATGGTGTTGAAACGCGCTACGCAGTCGAACAGCTCGGCGATGTAGTCATGCGGCTCGATCTGGGTGGTGTACGGGTTCCAGGTGATGCCGAGCGAGGTCACGAACGCTTCGCTGAACTGATGCCAGTCCACTTCCGGGTAAGCGACGATGTGGGCGTTGTAGTTGCCGACCGCGCCGTTGATTTTACCCATGATCTCCACGCGCTCCAGCTGGCGGTACTGGCGCTCCATGCGGTAAGCCACGTTGGCGAACTCTTTGCCGACGGTCGACGGGGTCGCCGGCTGGCCGTGGGTGCGCGACAGCAGCGGAATATCGCGGTATTCCAGCGCCAGCCCTTTCAGCGCATCAATGATCTTGCGCCAGTAAGGCAGCACCACGTCCTGACGGGCGCTTTGCAGCATCAGCGCATGCGACAGGTTGTTGATGTCTTCGGAGGTGCAGGCGAAGTGGATGAACTCGGACACCGCGTGCAGCGCAGGCACCGCCGCCACTTTTTCCTTCAGGAAATACTCGACCGCTTTCACGTCGTGGTTGGTGGTGCGCTCGATGGTTTTGATGCGCTGAGCGTCTTCTTCATTGAATTCCGCGACGATTTTGTCGAGGAAAGCGTTTGCGTCGGCGTCAAAAGCGGGAACTTCCTTGATTTCTGCGCAGGCCGCCAGTTTTTGCAGCCAACGTACTTCAACCTGTACGCGGAATTTCAGCAGACCGTATTCGCTGAAAATGGGGCGCAGTGCGCTGACTTTATCACCGTAGCGTCCATCAACGGGGGAAACGGCGGTCAGTGAGGATAATTCCATCGGTAGCAACTCCTGGGATCGATTAACAATGAGCAACGATATTTTGCGCCTGTTTGAACAGACGATTACGGGAAAACATTAACTGCAGGCGGCTGCCGCCGACCTGTTGCCACAGCACGGCGGCGCGAATGCCGGCCAGCAGCGTGGCGCGAACCTTGGCCTGCACCTGCGGGTTCTGCAAGATAGCCGGCGAGCCGGTCACCTGGATGCGCGGCCCGAGCGGGCTGACCACGTCGACGTAAATGCCGGCCAGCGCGCTGATGATGGTGTCCGACTCAAGATCGAAGTGCGCCAGCTGGCGTTCGAGCTGGCTGAGGCGTTCACCGAGCGTGTTCATCGCCTGTTTGTTGGCGTTGAGCTTGCGCTCCAGCACCATCAGGCTGATGGTGTAGCGGGTCAGTTCCGCGCCCGGCCCTTTGTTGTTGGCGTTAAGCACGCCCATCAGGGTTTCGAGGCCGACCATCAAATTGCGTTCTTCACCGCCGAACACCGCCAGCGTGGAGGGCGGGTCCATCTGCAGCAGGCTTTTCAGCGAGGTCTGAAAGGCTTCGCGGTTGCATTGCCCTTCATGGGCCAGCTGCTGAACCAAACGCGCCGACTGGCTGATACCCGCCATGGCCAGCGTGATGTCATAATAATTCTTCGCCACGATTACTCCTGTAAACGCTGTGAACGGTACATGGCTTACTGCATAAGGTTGTGTGTATCGCAGGGGTAACGGCGGCGGCCGCGAACGGTAACGAACGGGCGTGGCTGTAACAACGATGACAACGAATGCCGCGGATCATGCCACAAAATCGAGGCTAAACCCAGCGTCTAATACGCCCGAGACGAGGCGGAGGCGCCGTACGGCGCAGAACTGCGCAGACAGGCGGCGAAAATCGCCGGCGCGAGCTTATTGTTACGGCGGCAAATAAAGTGCGGCGGCTGCATCTATACTGCCAACGTGAGCCCTCAAATAAAGATCTTCATATGCACGTAAAAAACAAGCAGCCGCTGCCGGCGGTAACGCTGGCGGCCATCGGCGTGGTGTACGGCGATATCGGCACCAGCCCGCTGTATACCCTGCGCGAATGCCTGACGGCGGAGGAGGGCATCACCATGACGCCGGCCTCAATCTACGGCTTTTTGTCGCTGATTTTCTGGCTGCTGACGCTGGTGGTGTCCATTAAATACATTTGTTTCGTGATGCGCGCCGACAACGACGGCGAGGGCGGGATCCTGACACTGATGTCGCTGGCGATCCGCAGGCTGGATGCGCGCTGGGTGCCGGCGGCGGTGCTGATCGGGCTGGTGGGCGGCAGCTTCTTTTACGGCGACGGGGTGATCACCCCGGCCATTTCGGTGCTTTCGGCCATCGAGGGGCTGCAGATTATCGCCCCCGAACTGGACAGCTTTATCGTGCCGCTGTCGCTGCTGGTGCTGACCGCGTTGTTCGCGATACAAAAGCGCGGCACCGGCAGCGTCGGTAAACTGTTCGCCCCGGCGATGGTTATCTGGTTCCTGACGCTCGCGCTGCTGGGCATCGGCGGCATTCTGCAGCACCCTGGCGTGCTGCGGGCGCTGAACCCTTACTGGGCGGTGAATTTCTTCCTCGAATACAAGACGGTGTCGTTTTTTGCGCTGGGCATGGTGGTGCTGTCGGTCACCGGCGCCGAAGCGCTGTACGCCGATATGGGCCACTTCGGTAAAAAGCCGATCCGTCTGGCGTGGTTTACGCTGGTGGCGCCGGCGCTGGTGCTGAACTACTTCGGCCAGGGGGCGCTGCTGCTGACCAATCCGGCGGCGATCAACAACCCGTTCTTCCTGCTGGCGCCGACCTGGGCGCTGATCCCGCTGCTGGTGATCGCCACGCTGGCGACGGTGATCGCCTCGCAGGCGGTAATCTCCGGCGTGTTCTCGCTGACGCGTCAGGCGGTGCGGCTGGGCTACCTGCCGCCGATGCGCATCATCTATACCTCCGATCAGGAGTCCGGGCAGATCTACATTCCGGTGGTGAACTGGTTGCTGTTCGCAGCGGTGCTGATCGTGATTATCAGTTTCAAACACTCCAGCAACCTGGCCTCGGCTTACGGCATCGTGGTGACCGGCACCATGCTGCTGTCGTCGATTTTGCTGAGCATCGTGGCGGTGAAAAACTGGGGCTGGCCGCGCGCGCTGGGCGGGCTGATGCTGGTTGTCATGCTGTGCATCGACGTACCGCTGTTCGGCGCCAACCTGATCAAACTGGCGACCGGCGGCTGGCTGCCGGTGGTGCTGGGGCTGATGATTCTGCTGATCATGCTGACCTGGAAGACCGAGCGTTCACGTCTGATCCGCCGGCTGCGCGACAACCAGGAGGGGCTGAGCGCGCTGATCGAGTCGCTGGAGGAGGCGCCGCCGAAGCGGGTGCCGGGCACCGCGGTGTTTATGGAGCGCACGCCGCACGCGGTGCCGCTGGTGCTGTTGCATAACCTGAAGCACAACAAGGTGCTGCATGAGCGCGTGGTGCTGCTGACCATCGTCACCACCGACATGCCGTACGTGCATAACGTGCAGCGGGTGGCGATCGAACAGCTGTCGGCGAGTTTCTGGCGGGTGGTGGCGAGCTACGGTTGGCGCGAGACGCCCAACGTCACGGACATCCTTTACCGCTGCGGGCTGGAGGGGATGAGCTTCACCATGAACGAGACCTCGTTCTTTATGTCGCGCGATACGCTGGTGCTGGGCAAGCGGCCCTGGTATTTGCGCGTGCGCGGCAAGGTGTTCCAGCTGTTGCAGCGCAATGCGCTGCGCGCGCCGGATCTGTTCGAAATCCCGCCGAATCGGGTGATCGAACTGGGGGCGCAGGTGGAATTTTGATTAAAAAAAACGCTGCGATAAACGCAGCGTTTTTCTTGGACGGCAGGCGAATTACGCCAGGCGCTGTTCGATGATGCCGCCGCCGAGGCAGATTTCGCCCTGGTAGAACACCGCCGACTGGCCGGGGGTGACGGCGGAGACCGGCTCGTCGAAACGCACTTCGATGCGTTCGCTGTCGAGCGGGGTCACGGTGCAAGGGATATCCTGCTGGCGATAGCGGGTCTTCACCGTGCAGCGGAACGGGCCGCTCAGCGGCAGGCGATCCACCCAGTGCAGCTGCTGCGCGATAAGGCCGGTAGACATCAGGCGCGGGTGATCGTGCCCCTGCGCGACCACCAGCACGTTGTTGGCCACGTCTTTATCGACCACGTACCACGGATCTTCGCTGCTGTCTTTCAGGCCGCCGATGCCCAGCCCTTTGCGCTGGCCCAGGGTGTGATACATCAGGCCCTGGTGCTCGCCGACGGTCTGGCCGTCAACGCTGACGATCGGGCCCGGCTGCGCCGGCAGGTAGCGGCCGAGGAAGTCGCGGAACTTGCGCTCGCCGATAAAGCAGATGCCGGTAGAATCTTTCTTCTTGGCGGTGACCAGATCCAGCTGCTCGGCGATGCGGCGCACCTCCGGCTTCTCCAGCTCGCCGACCGGGAATAGGCTTTGCGCCACCTGCTCGTGGCTCAGGGTGTAGAGGAAGTAGCTCTGATCTTTGTTGCCGTCGACGCCACGCAGCAGGCGGCTCTTGCCGTCCACGTCCTGGCGGCGCACGTAGTGGCCGGTGGCGATAAAATCGGCCCCCAGATCTTCGGCGGCGAACTCCAGGAAGGCTTTGAATTTGATCTCTTTATTGCACAGGATGTCCGGGTTCGGCGTGCGGCCGGCCTTGTACTCTTCCAGGAACAGCTCAAACACGTTGTCCCAGTATTCCGCCGCAAAGTTCACCGTGTGCAGTTCGATGCCCAGCTTGTCGCAGACCGCTTGCGCGTCGGCCAGATCGGTCGCGGCGGAGCAGTACTCTTCGTCGTCGTCTTCTTCCCAGTTCTTCATAAACAGCCCAGCGACCTGATAGCCCTGTTGCTGTAACAGATAGGCGGTAACGGAAGAGTCGACGCCGCCGGACATACCGACGATTACTTTTTTCTGGCTGTTGTCTGACATGGGGATCTCACGAACTTGAACACGAACCGTGCTGATAAAAACAAGCGCAGGATTTTACCACGTTGGCCGCGCCGGCGCACTGTTCATCTTGTGCTGCCCGGCGCCCTTAAAACGGCCAGGCGAAGCTGCCGACCAGCGACAGCGGGTAGCGCTCCGGCTGCTGGTAGCTGCGAATGCTCTCCGCCACCAGCGCGGAACGCAGGTTGGGCGCCTGCAGAATCTCGTCGGCGCTCAGCCACAGGCAGCGATCGATGTCGTTGTCGTGCGGCTCGGTCGGCAGCGGCTGTTCCAGCTCGATAACGAAGCAAAAACGCAGGAACGGCGTGCGATCCGGCGCGATCCACTGGTGCATGCGCAGGAACGCCTGCGGCGCGGCGCGGATGCCGGTCTCTTCCCACAGCTCGCGCTCGGCGGCCTGCACCAGCGTCTCGTCGGCCTCCAGGTGGCCGGCCGGCTGGTTCCACAGCGCTTTGCCGTTGATGGTCTCTTCGACCACTAAAAATTTGCCGGCGGCGTGCACCACGCAGGCCACGGTGACGTGCGGTTTGAACATGCGCTCTCCTTACAGCGGTTTGTCGATGCGCCGATAGATGTCGTCCAGCTCGGCGATGCGGGTGCGATAGCTTTTGAGCAGGCAGGCGGTATCGCCGCCGCACCGCTGGCGTTTTGCCAGCCAGTCCTGCTGGCTGTCCTGCATCGCGCCGCGCGCGCCCATGGCGAACAGGCCGCGCAGGAATTGGTATTTTGTGGCCATTTGCACGTCCAGATCGTTCAGCGTGCGGTCGGCGCAGATGGCGCGTTCATCTCTGCCTGCCGCCTTGGCGCAGTCGAAGCTGGCGGCCTGGGCGGCGAGCGGGGCCGCCAGAGCGGCGAGCAGCAGCGCGATCGGCGTGTATTTCATGGCGCCTCCATCAGTTATCGGTCTACAGGGAATCGATGGTTTTCCATTCACCAGGTTGCAGTGAACCCAGCGAAAGATTACCCATACTGTAGCGAATCAGGCGCAGGGTAGGGAACCCGATATGCGCCGTCATGCGACGCACCTGGCGGTTTCGCCCTTCATACAGGGTGATTTTCAGCCAGCAAGTGGGGATGGATTTACGTTCGCGGATCGGCGGGTTGCGTGGCCACAGCCACTGCGGCTCGGCCACCAACTCTACCCCGGCGGGCAGCGTGGGGCCGTCTTTCAGCGTGACGCCGCTGCGCAGCGGCGCCAGATCGCTCTCCTGCGGCGCGCCCTCGACCTGCACATAATAGATTTTGCCGGTGCGCTTGCCCGGCTGGGTGAGCTGCGCCTGCAACTGGCCGTCGTTGGTCAGCACCAGCAGCCCTTCGCTGTCGCGATCCAGACGCCCGGCGGCGTAAACGTCGGGGAAGGGGATGTACTCTTTCAGCGTGGCGCGGCCGGCTTCGTCGGTGAACTGCGGCAGCACGTCGAAGGGCTTGTTGAATAACACAATTCGGCGCGGCCCCTTCGGCGCGGCGGGTTTAGCGGCATTCGGCTTGCTGAATCGTTTAACTTTGTGATTTCTAACAGAGAATTTTTTCATAACGGTTGAGATTACGGATGATAAGCGCATTATAACCGAATCCGTTTCGGATTGGCGCGGACCGAATATTCAAGTAGTATCTACACGCATCTTACAAAGCATTAACAAAATTGCGCTTGAAGGAGAGGTTGATGGAAAGCAAAGTAGTTGTTCCGGCAGAAGGTAAAAAAATCACGGTTGACGCCCAGGGTAAACTGGTTGTTCCTCATAACCCGATCATCCCGTTCATCGAAGGCGACGGCATCGGCGTTGACGTGACTCCTGCCATGATCCACGTGGTTGATGCGGCCGTTAAAAAGGCTTACCACGGCGAACGTAAAATCTCCTGGATGGAAATCTACACCGGCGAAAAATCTACCCACGTTTACGGTAAAGACGTGTGGCTGCCGGACGAAACTCTGGACCTGATCCGCGACTACCGCGTCGCCATCAAAGGCCCCCTGACCACCCCGGTCGGCGGCGGCATCCGTTCTCTGAACGTGGCCCTGCGCCAGCAGCTGGACCTGTATGTGTGCCTGCGCCCGGTGCGTTACTACCAGGGCACCCCAAGCCCGGTGAAACAGCCTGAGTTGACCGACATGGTGATCTTCCGTGAAAACGCCGAAGACATCTACGCCGGCATCGAGTGGAAAGCCGGCTCCGCCGAAGCGGACAAAGTGATCAAATTCCTGCGCGACGAAATGGGCGTGAAGAAAATCCGCTTCCCAGAGCAGTGCGGTATCGGCGTGAAGCCATGCTCCGAAGAAGGGACCAAGCGTCTGGTGCGTGCGGCGATCGAATACGCCATCACCAACGACCGCGACTCTGTGACCCTGGTTCACAAAGGCAACATCATGAAGTTCACCGAAGGTGCCTTCAAGGATTGGGGCTATGAGCTGGCGCGCGAAGAATTCGGCGGCGAGCTGATTGACGGCGGCCCATGGCTGAAAATCAAGAACCCGAACACCGGCAAAGAGATCGTAGTTAAAGACGTGATCGCCGACGCCTTCCTGCAGCAGATCCTGCTGCGCCCGGCGGAATACGACGTGATCGCCTGTATGAACCTGAACGGTGACTACATCTCCGACGCCCTGGCGGCCCAGGTCGGCGGCATCGGCATCGCACCGGGCGCCAACATCGGCTCCGACTGCGCGCTGTTCGAAGCGACTCACGGCACCGCGCCGAAGTACGCCGGCCAGGACAAAGTGAACCCAGGCTCCATCATCCTGTCCGCAGAGATGATGCTGCGCCACATGGGCTGGTTCGAAGCGGCTGACCTGATTGTTAAGGGCATGGAAGGCGCCATCGCCGCCAAGACCGTGACCTACGACTTCGAACGCCTGATGGAAGGCGCTAAGCTGCTGAAATGTTCAGAGTTTGGCGACGCTATCGTAGAGCACATGTAAGTGTGTTTGGCGCTTGAATGAGAGCGGGAGCCTTAGGGCTCCCGTTTTTTTATTGTTCAAATGGGCATGGGATATCAAGTATTGGCCGATTCGCGCACCACCAGCACCGGGCAATTGGCGTGGCGCACGACGGCGGTGGCATTGGAGCCGAGGAGGTAAGTGATCGCAGAAGGGCGGTTGGACCCCATCACAATAATCTCTGCGTTAAGCGCATCAGCGAGTTCCAGGATCTGATCTTTAGGATCGCCGACGGCCACATGCGTGGTCACTCTATCTTCAGGCACGCTGAATTCTTTTGCCGCTTTCGCCAACCCTTCGGTCGCTACCGCAATGATTTCGTCTTTGGTTTCTATCGCCGCGGTGGCGGCAAAGCCGAAAGCGGCGTAGGTGGCGCGTGACGGGATCACCGCCAGGAAATGGACGTGGGAGTCTTCGAGCCTGGCGAGCGCGTTGACATGTGGGATGACCTGCTGCGTTAATTCCGGCTCGGTAATATCGACTGGAACCAAGATAGTTTTATACATACTCCCTCCTTATCATTATCAAATAACTCCACTTCTTGGATTATAGCTGTTCGACGCAGGGAAAGGAGAGATCCGTATGGCAAACCCGGTAACGTTGGCGCTGAAATGTCAGGTGTTCGACGTTATCGTTAAATGCAGGCAAATACGCCGGGTTTTAGAGTAGAAAGGGAGCCATTGGCTCCCTTGGTGTTAGCTGGCTGAGATTATCGGAACCTTAATGAGGGATCTCTGAAACCTCTTTGACTTCCGTCTTGTTGATTTGCTGTTTAACGCCATTGGCGTCGGTATAACCGAGCAACCCGGCAGAAGTTTCTTTCGGCTTGCCGTCACTGATGAGCGTTCGACCGTCGTGGGTATGGATGGCGTAGCTGGTGCGTGTGCAGCCTGACAGTGCGGCGATGGCAACCAGGGCGATCGCGGGAAGAACAAGCGTTTTTTTCATTTGAAGCTCCTTTTAGTTATCCAACTCACTCATGTTTGCAATCTGGTCTCGATTGATCTGTTCCGTTTTGCCCGTTTCAGCGTTTCGATAGGAGACTAACCCGGTATCTGTATCGACCTGAGGTTTGCCGTCGGTGACAATGGTCTTGCCATCCGTTGTTTTGATCGCCTGATTGGAAGCGCAGCCCGCAATGAACATCACCGTAGTTGCAGCAAGAAGTGCGGCAAAGAGTCGTTTGCTTTTCATACCTACCATCCTGGTTACTTAAACGAATTTAATATCAGGAAAATAAGTATAGGCAGATTTTCCAGATTGCCAGGGTTGAAAGTGCTTATGGTGGGATAAAAAAGTAAGAATAACTTAATTTATTGATGGGGTGATTACCCATTCGGGAGATGTCGATAGGTCAGGTGGCTCAGGCGTACGGCCCGGTGAGGGGGTTAGGGTTTCATATCATCATCTACTCACGATTTTCCGCGTGCCAGTGCGTGATGTCATTGGTGGTTTGGCGTTAATTCTGTATAAGTATTCACCGGGGATCTTTTCGAATACAACGTTGATTCGGCTGATAATCATCCATAAGGAAAGGGATATGAAAATAACGCATTCAGGCTATAGCACCGGCGCCGCCACATTATTGGCGGCGATGCTCGCTCTGACATTAACAGGGTGTGCCAAGAGCACTGGCCCCAGCCAAAACGATCCGGCGAATAAAGGGGTCGATGATCTTTTCGCCAACCTTGGTGAACCAAAGACGCCTGTGCCGGGAAAAGAGAAAGAACAGTATTTTGCCCAGTTGCAGGCCGCGATTCAAAGCCATTTGAAAGATGCCGAAGCCTACTCAGGCAGAAGTTGTACATTGCGCATCAAGCTGGCGCCGGATGGTCTGCTGATCAGCGTTCGGGCTGAACAAGGGGAGCCGCAACTTTGCCAGGCCGCGATAAAGGCAATCGTCAATGCGCGTTTGCCTAAGCCGCCAACGGCCGCGGTTTACGAAGCGGTCAACAACGGCACGTTGGAGTTTCGGCCGATATGAAAGTAAAGGGCGGCAACTGCGATGCCAGATAATTAGACCAAAAGTCGCAGGCCGTACTTTCATGCGGCCTGTGAGTATTGGGTTGTGCAATATTTCGTATAGCGTTTCCTAATGTTGAATCCAGTCTTCACGGCATATGTTGCCAATACCTACCGATACATCATTGCGCTCACGCGCTCGCTTCGATCTTTAAAACCGTTGCTGCGCATCGTGACCACGTAATAGCGGTAGTGGTGTTTCTGCGCGTACTCGCGCACCAGCTCTTCGGCAAACAGGCCGCTGAAGGTGACGGTGGTGACGAACGTCAGCCCCTTCACTTCGTAGGTGCTGATCTCTTGCGGGGTGCCAATATACGGCGGCGGGAACACGGTTTTGTGGAACTGGCAGCCCGCCAGCAGCAGGGTAAACAACAGGGCGGCGGAGATTTGCGGGATTCTCATCGGGAAATGTTTTCCTTCCTTGGCGTGTTTTTAGTAACTCTATAATAGGATTACAAAATTTGGCGGGGATGTAAAAATTATCCCGCTTCGGTTGCCGTTTCGTTGAAGCGGCACCGCCGTCATCCATACGAATGAGGGGTTAAATATGCTTGTGCGCCTTGCTGCTGAAACCGATGCCGCAGCCCTGATCGCCCTGGACAGCGTTGCTCAGAATGCGCCGCAGCGTGCGGCGCAAATCCGCGCCTGGTGCGCACAGAGTGTCTGCTATCTTGCCGAAGAACGGGGCATGGCGATGGGCTACGGTGTGCTGCACTATCACTTCTTCGGCTGCGGCTTTGTCGAGATGCTGATGGTTGGCGAGCGCTATCGCCGCCGGGGCGTCGGGCAGGCGCTGATTGCGGCGTTGAAGTCCCACTGTCGGCACCCGAAGCTGTTCACCTCCACCAATCGCTCCAACCTGCCGATGCAGCGACTGCTGCTGAACGCCGGCTTTGTCGCCAGCGGCCAGATTGACAATCTCGATGACGGCGATCCGGAGCAGGTCTTTTTTATCCCGGCGCGCTAATACAGCCGGACATCGACCGCCTGCTGTTGCAGCCAGGTGCTGACGTAGCCATAAGCGGCATAGAAGGCCAGCAGCGCGAAGAGCAGCACGGAAAGCGAGGCCAAAAACTTGACGTCGCCGTGCTTTGACAGCTGATAAGCGCAATAGAGAAAGGCCATCAGGCACAGCAGAGTGAAGGCGATAGCCAGCGTGGCGTAAAAAATAAGCATAACGAAACCCGTTCTTCCTTGTAAGCGCGGCAAGGATACCACAGACAAAAAAGGGCCCAATTGGGCCCCTGCGTGATTCGCTGCGAGAGGATTACTCCGCCGCGTCGGGATGGTTCTTGCCTTCCTCGATGAATTCTTCGTCGATCTCTTCGATGTTCTCCTCGCTGTCGCGGCCGGACAGGATGTTCCAGCAGGCGATGAACAGCGCGGCGATCAAAGGGCCGATGACGAAGCCGTTGATGCCGTAGATCTCCATGCCGCCCAGGGTGGAGATCAGGATCAGGTAGTCCGGCATTTTGGTGTCTTTGCCCACCAGCAGCGGGCGCAGGATGTTGTCCACCAGGCCGATCACCACCACGAAGAACACCACCAGGAAAATGGCTTTCCATAGCATGCCGGTGGCGAAGAAGTAGATCACCGCCGGCACCCAGATGATGGCGGAGCCCACGGCCGGGATGATCGACAGGAACGCCATCAGCGCGCCCCACAGCAGGCTGCCGTCGATGCCGGTAAAGTAAAATGCCAGCCCGCCGAGCGCACCTTGCACCACGGCGACCACCACCGTGCCCTTGACGGTGGCGCGGGAGACGGCGGCGAACTTCACGAACAGGTGGTGCTTCACGTGCTGGGAGAGCGGCAGCGCTTCGAGCGCCAGGTTTACCAGATAGGGGCCGTCTTTCAGCAGGAAGAACAGCAGGTAGAGCATCACGCCGAAGCCGACGACGAAGTTGAAGGTGCCCTTGCCGATCAGGAAGACGCTGCCCGCCAGATATTGCCCGCCCTTGAGCGCCACCTCGGAAAGCTGCTTTTGTATCTCGGCGGCGCTGTTGAGGTTATGTTCCGCCAGGAAGCGCTGCGCCCAACCGGGCAGGTGGCGCATAAAGTCCGCCAGCATGGTCGGCAACTGGCTGTTGTTGGTCTGCAGCTTGGTGTAGATCACGTTGAATTCCATCGCCAGCGACGAGGCGATGATCGCCAACGGCGTGAACACGATCAGGCAGATCAGCGCCACCGTCAGCAGCGACACCACGCCGTTGCGTTCGCCGACGTACTGCTTCAGTTTCTTTTTTACCGGATGGAAAATCACCGCCAGAATGACCGCCCACAGCACCGAGGAGTAGTAAGGCCCCAGCACGTCGAGAAAGGCGGCGGTAACGATGAACAGGATCAGAATAAAGAATCCCTTGGAAATGCCTTTAGACATCATAGTCGTCCCTCAAAAGATGAATTTTCAGCATAGATGAACTGAATGAAAACAACACTATCATCACCTTTACTTAACCGGTAGGGGATTTTTAGTGGCGTATTCCATAGGGTTATTAAGGGCAAGGCGGGCGCCCCAGGGTGAACAGGCGGCGGCGTGAGAAAAGAAAGAGGGCTAAATAATTAACAAAATTTATCGATTGTGTTTCATTTTGTGAGCCGCGCTTGCCGCCTGCGCCAGGCTTTCCTAGTGTTGATGAGGGCGGCCGTTCGCCCGATACCACGAAGGAGTATGCAAATGACTGAACACAAACGACTCGGCGTCATCGAGAAGGCGCTACTGATCGCCTTTGCTGGCCTGCTGGTGTATTTCGCGGCCACCGGCGCCTTGTCATTGTCAGGTCTCGATCATCATTGGCCTTATCCTTCGCGATAGGCAGGCACCTGCACCAGGGAAAATTCAGCACCGCTTATAACAAACAGAACCACCTTTCTGCTTATCACCCCGCCTTATGCCGCCGGCTGAGAAAAGCCAGCGCCAACAGCGCCCCTGACACGGCCGCCGCCAGCACCAGCCAGGCCGGGGCCGCCCAACCGGCCGCGGCCACGATGGCGCTCAGCGCAACCGGGCCGATCACCTGGCCGAGATAGTTCCCCTGCATCACCAGCCCCAGGCTCAGCGGCAGCAGCGTCGGTTCCGGCGTCGCCGCCGGCGTGGCGGCCAGAATGGTGGCGGGCAGCATGCCGGCGATGGCGCAGAACAGGAAACACAGCGGGATCAGCAGGGCGTTGGGCGTTATCGGCAAGAAAATGCCGATGCCGAAGACGCCGATGATCAGGCTGGTGGCCGCGAGCAGGCTACCGGCGCGCAGACCGCGCGACAGCAAGAGCCCGGCGGCGAGGTTGCCGATGATGTTCGCCGCCACCGCCGCCGCGCTGATACCGCCGGCGGCCGCCAGCGTCAGGCCTATGCGCTGCATCAGGAAAATCGGCAGGAAGGTCATCACCGAGAAAAATTGCAGGTTGTAGGTGGCGAACATCAGCGCCAGCAACAGCGGTCGGCGCGCCCGCAGCAGGGCGCCCAGCGCTTGCCGCAGCGGCAAGGACGGCGCGTGCGCCTCGGCGGTGCGGCGGGACGTGGTCAGCGGCAGCAGCAGGGCGGCCAGCAGCGTCAGCGCCGCACCGGCCTGCCAACTCTGCTGCCAGCCGGCGAGATGGGGGCCGAAAAACAGCGAAATGGCGATGCCCGCCGGCATGAAGGTGCTCCAGATGCCGAACACCAGGCTGCGCTGCGCCGGGGCGACGATGCGGTTCAGCACCGCCGGCGAGGCGACCACCACGATCACGAAGCCGAGGCCTTCGACAAAGCGGCTGACGATCAACCCGCTGAAGTCGTGCAGTGCGGCGCCGGTAAAGCTGGCGGCGCTGATGATCAGCAGCCCGAGCGCCAGCAGCCGCCGGTCGCCCCAGCGGCGCACCAGCAGCCCGGCGGCGATGCCGCCGAACACCCCGACGAAGGGAAAGGCCGAAATAACCCAGCTCAGCGCTTCGAGCGAACGGCCGAACTCGGCCTCCAGCGCCGGCAGCGCGATGGTGGCCTTGCCCACGTGCAGCGCCGCGGCGATGCCGGCGAACAGCACGTTGATGACGGCTAGCCAGGGCGTGGCAGCGGGGAGAACGCGGTCGATGGCGTCCGGTTTAATCGCGGTCATAACACTCTCCAGTGGCGGTAACGCCATCACTATGTGCTCTTGCAACGGCTGAGGTCGTTCAAATGCTGCGCTATCACGTGGGGAAATTATTCATTTCGAGCTTTATTGAGCGCCTTCGTTGTTTGGTTCGCCAGCGTGCCGCCCGGCGTGGACGCTGATCCCCCTGCAGCGGTTTACTGTTCCGGCACGCAGCAGGCGTGTTGAATTCATTTTATAAGGAGCAGTGTATGTCAGAGATGATGAACGAGAGTGGGGCGCCGGCCATTGAATGGAGCTATGGCGGCCGGGGTGATGATATCAGCAGCAGCCTGAGCCTCGACACGGTTGAGGAGCAGCCGCAGGGTTTCTTGATGACGGTCGATCGGCCGGTGCAGATCTTTAAAGACGCGCTGTCGCCGATGATGGCCTTTGTCACGCTGCTGCGCCCGCTGTACGCCAAAACGAGCGAGGGTTTCCAGTACGTGCCGGTTTCCAACCCCTGGACCGACGTGCAGCGCCTGCCGGCCAGCGCGGGCTATCTGGGCGTGCAGGTCAACGCCGGGCTGTTCTTCCACGGCGCCAAGCCGACGCACTATAAAGATCGCGACGGCCAGATGAAACCGATCGACGGCGGCACGCTTTTGCAGCACATCACCGTGCTGCATCAGGTGGCGCAGCCGCTCGGCCCGGGTGAAGGCGCCGTCTGAGCCGGCAGCGTTATCACAGGGGCCGGACGCGGCCCCTTATCGCGCCTTGAAACCGTGCGCCGGTTGGGTAAAACTGGCTGCCTATTCAAGGAGAAGAGTATGTACAGCGACAACGAGAAAAAATTTTATATCATCCTCAACCGCAATCACGAACCGGCCACGCTGTTTAACGCTTCCTGCCATCTGACGGCGGGCATCACCGATCTGATCGAGCAGCGCGAGTTTCACCACTATCCGAGCAGCCTCGACGGCGTCAGCGCCAACATGAGCCACTATCCGATAGTGATCCTGCAAGCCAAGAACAGCAGCCAGCTCAGCAACCTGATCCTCAAATGCAAGGAAGAGGGCGTGCTGTCCAACTTCTTCACCACCACCATGCTGTCGCACTCCGCCGAACAGCAGATCGCCGACACCGCCAACACCCCTTACGAACAGCTGGATTTCGTGGCGGTGGCGCTCTACGGCGACGCCGAACAGCTTAAGCCGTTGACCAAGAAGTTCTCCGTCTACCGCTGAAAACGCGGCATCTCAGACGCTGGCGCCGTCGTAGCTGTGGATCTGCAACGCATCCAGCGCGACGTCAGGCACGCAGCGCAGGTTGACGGCGCACATCGCGGCGCCGTCCGGCGCGGTGCCGTAGGCGAAGGGCTGAGCGCCGCAGACTCGGCAGAACTGATGGCGGATCTTGTGCTGATTGAAGGTGTAGGCGCTGAGCTGGTCCTGGCCGCTGTTGAGCGTGAAAGCGCTGATGGGGAAGAACGACAGCAGCAGCCCTTTGCGGCGGCAGATCGAACAGTTGCAGCTGAGGGCCTCGGTGGGCAGTTCGGCGTCCACGGAGAAAGTGACGGCGCCGCAGTGGCAGCTTCCCTGGAATGGCATGACGATGGTCCTGTAGCAGGGGGCGTGTTTGCCCAGTATAGTGCAATTTATCGTCACTCGGCCGCGCAGGGCCTGGTTTCCTTAGAAAACGCGCGGTTTTCTGGTAGCTTAGAGGTTAACGTCATCAAAAGGAGAGCGCGATGTTAGAACATTACTATCCGGCCAATATGGGCGCCAAACCGGTCACGGACGAACAGCATAAACGGCTGGTGGCGGTGCAGGCGGCGCTGGAGCTGATCAAGGCCACGTTGTCGGATACCAACGACGGCAACGGCGTGGACTTCCAACTGAAGGCGGCGGAGAAGCACATCGGCCCGATGGCCGACGCCATTCAGGAAGCCCTGAAGTAACGGTTCGCCGTCGTCTCAACCGCCCGCCCGGGCGGTTTTTTTTGCGCCGATTACTGCGTTTTTTTTAGTGGCGTATTGCCTTTTGCCCGGCTGGTGCCGTGAGCGGCGCGATCCTACTCTAGCGATCCGAGTCCTCATCAGGATCATGCTTATGTTCCGCTTCTGCCTCTTTTCTTTCTTGTTGCCGCGGTGCCGGCGCCTCACCCAGCTTGCCGGCGCCGCGCTGTTTCTCAGCGGCGTCATGCAGGCGCAGGCCACGCAGCGCATCGACTTCTCGCCGGATGCCGCCGGCGCCTACCCTGAAGGCATCGCCTGGAATGCGCGCGCCGGCGCGTTCCTGGTGTCGTCCCTGCGTGGCGGGCAGCTCGGCCTGGTCTACCCGGATGGCCGCTATCGGCGCTTTTCCACCGGCAGTGGGCTTATCACCACCTCCGGCATGCTGGTGGACGCCGAGCGCAACCGGGTGCTGGTGTGCAACGAAGACGTGGGGGTCTCCCTCAACTCTGCGCCCGGTACGCGCAATCGCGTGGCGCAGGTGCTGGAGTTCAATCTCGATACCGGCGCGCTGCAGCAGACGTACGATCTTTCATCGTTAAGCCGTGGGCCGACGCTGGCCAACGATCTGGCGCTCGACGCGCAGGGCAATATCTACGTGACCGACAGCTTCCAGCCGCAGATTTACAAGATTGACCGGGCAACGCGCCAGGTGTCGATTCTGGTGCGCTCGGCGCGTTTGATGCCGGCCGACGCTCCCGCCGCTGCGCAGGGCACGCAGCCTTATCTCAACGGCATCGTGTATCACCCGGATGGCTATCTGATTGCGGCGGACTACACCCGCGGGCTGTTGTGGAAGGTGACGCTGGATAACGCGCCTGCAATAAGTGAAATCAGGCTGCCGCAGCGGCTGAAAGGGCCGGACGGGCTGCGGCTCAAAAACGCCCATGAATTGGTGATCGTACAGTCTTTTCCGGGGAGAAAAGGGGGCATGTCCGGCAACGTAACGCTGCTCGCCTCGAACGACGGTTGGGCCAGCGCGCATCTCGCGGCGGTCGCCACACCGCCGGGATTGGATGGGCCGACCGGCGCCGCGCTGCGCGATGGCGAAGTGTGGGTGGTCAACTCCCGTTACCCCCGTTTGTTTGCCGACGTCGCTCAGGCGGAGAGCGTCAGGACATTCAGCATCGTCAAGGTGGCGTTAAAGCGGAGGCCCGCCGATCGGCGACGGTTGCCAACATTGCCGGAATAGGATTAAATGCCGCACTGACTGTATAAATAAACAGGTGCGCTGCGATGAGTCTGATGTTGAAGGGTGAAAAGATTGACCGTAACCGCTTTACCGGCGAGAAGATTGAAAACGGCAGCTTTATGCTGTGTGATTTTTCGGGCGCCGATCTGACCGGCACCGAGTTTATCGGCTGCCAGTTTTACGATCGCGACAGCCGACAGGGCGGCAATTTCAGCCGCGCGATACTCAAAGACGCCAGCTTCAGAAGCTGCGATTTGTCGATGGCCGACTTCCGCCACGCCAGCGCCCTGGGGCTGGAGATCCGCGAATGCCGCGCGCAGGGCGCCGATTTTCGCGGCGCCAGTTTTATGAACATGATCACCAGCCGCATCGGGTTTTGCAGCGCCTATATCACCAAAAGCAACCTGAGCTACGCCAACTTCGCCAAGGTGGTGCTGGAGAAATGCGAGCTGTGGGAAAACCGCTGGCACGGCGCACAGGTGCTCGGCGCCAGCTTCAGCGGCTCCGATCTGTCCGGCGGCGAGTTCTCCGGATTCGACTGGCGCGCCGCCGACGTCACCCAGTGCGATTTGAGCAACGCGGAACTGGGCGAATTGGATTTACGCACCACCGATCTGCAGGGCGTCAAAATGGACAGCCACCAGGCCGCGCAGCTGCTGGAGCGGCTGGGGATCGCAATCGTTGGTTGAGGGGGATGGTTAAGGCGATGGTTGGGCAAATAAGCGATTGAAGGTTTTATCCGCATCTACGGGAATGCGGCGTTGCATTACCGGGATAGTGAAGCGCGGATCCTGTGAGAGGAGGCGAGCTTGTTCGTTGAGCGGCACGACGGCGATTGCCAGGTTGTCGTTGGCCTGCATGACGCCTTCCTGTTCGAGCAGGGCGAACACGGGCGCGTTGTGCGCAGTACCCAACGAGCAAGCCGAAATCCAATAGTGCCCGTCTTGGGCAAATTTGCACTGTGCCGTTTGCAGGCTAATTGCGCTGATCTGTTTGGCGATCAAGGCATTCGCGTTTTCCACATAGCTTGGCAGTGCTGGCTGGCAGCCTGCCAAACTGAGTGTCAGCGCAGCTAGCGTCAGTGTTCTTTTGCCAATCATAGCCATCCTTGAGGTCATTTCCTGCGAATATAAATAATTATCGTAGCAACGATAATGTACTCGTGTCGAGAACAGATTGATTTATTAAGTTTTTATGGCTTTTTCATGACGATTAAGCGGTTTTCTCTGTTTTTATAGCAGAGAGCGGTTTCGCGTGAAGGGAAGAACATAACGCGGAAGCGGCGGCTATTTGCGCTTTCATAGTCAGCCCCGGTGCTGTGAGCTTTGGCGATCAGCGCTGCGAGTCTAGCTGTTCGTTGTGTTTCACTCCGCCCCTAGCGACAGGCGTCAGCGGCCTTTTGCGATAATAAATTTATGAGCCATATGAATATAATTTAAAATATATCTTGCTTAAATAACTCAGCCGTGTGTAAATAGCGTCATCGGTTTGTAGTACAGACCTTATGAAAGCAGTTTTAGTAAAGCAGTTCTCAGTATTAGCGATATCCCTCAGATACCTCTTCTTCCGCGAATTTTCTTCTCTAGTGCCCCATAAGTTTCCAATAAAAACAGACCTCTATCGCCCTGTGGCGTCGCAAAAATATAAAGGAAATATCTCTATGTCTACTAAAATGACAGGTTTGGTAAAATGGTTTGATGCAGGTAAAGGCTTTGGCTTTATCACCCCGGCAGACGGCAGCAAAGACGTGTTCGTTCATTTCTCTGCTATCCAGAGCAACGATTTCAAAACGCTGGACGAAGGCCAACAGGTTGAGTTCACTATCGAAAATGGCATGAAGGGCCCTTCTGCCGGCAACGTGGTCGCGTTATAATTTTCGGCCGAGGTCCGATTTCTTACGACAGCGATGAGGGTTTAAGCCTGAGCAGTTAAGAAATAACGTCCTCAGCCTGAATAAACTCCGGGTTTGCCCGGAGTCTTTACCAATACGTCATTAGCTCAGCAGGAAGAGCGGCAACGAAATTATCCGTTGGCGGACTGGGGTTCGATTCCTCGATGACGTTCCAATAATTAATTATTATTGGCAACAGAAAAACAGATTGCCGCAGAATTAATAACGCCGCGTTTCAGTCTATTTTTCTGTTGTGAAAAAGTCGCGCTTAGGCTGCGTAATGTTGGAGTGTTGGATGGACGCTTACGCCATAACATGACAGCCGGGAAAGTCACCGGCACGCGATTAATAGCCCCGGCCTTGGCCGGGGCTTTTTATGCCCGCGATCTTAACGCTGCGAGTCCAGCAGTTCGTTGTTTTTCACCACGTCCTGCGCCTTGAGGTAGCTCTCGATCAGCAACTGATAGGCCGGGAAGATTTTGGTGTAGACCTCGGCCCACTGCTGAGCGTCGGCGCGGTTCCAACTGCCCTGCAGCTCGGAGGCCACGCCGGCAGTGTCGATCGGCACCACGCCGGCCTGCACCACGCGCGCCAGGGTGATTTCCTGCGCCATTTTCGAGTAGGTGCCGGAGGCGTCGATCACCGCGAACACTTTATAGCCTTCGGCCACCGCGCTGATGGACGGGAAGGCCATGCAGACGCTGGTGATGGTGCCGGCGATGATCAGCGTCTTGCGGCCGGTGGCTTTGACCGCCGCCACGAAGTCCGGGTTGTCCCAGGCGTTGATTTCCCCTTTGCGGGCGACGTATTGCGCGTGCGGCGCATTCTGATGGATTTCCGGGATCAGCGGGCCGTTCGGGCCCTGCGGCACTGAAGCGGTGGTGATCACCGGCAGTTTGCTGAGGGTGGCGATGCTGGCCAGGGCAGCGGCGCGGGCGCGCAGTTCGGTCATCGGCATGTCGGCGACGGTCTGGAACAGGCCGCTCTGGTGGTCGATCAGGAGCATGACCGCGTCATTGGCATCAATAACAGGACGCTGGCCGTTGAAGTTGGCTGGAGTGCTCATGGTTTTTTCCTTCTCTTGTCGTGAGGTCAATGGGTATCTGCTTTGATTGATAAGGCTGAAACTCAGCGCTTGTCTACAGTGTAGGGAGGGGAGAAAAATCCGGTAGACCGCAAAGGCGGGATGCATCGTTCCACAGATGGAACGATTGCGAGACAGGCGAGCGAACCCGCGCTGGGCTAAACTTAAGATGCATGAGAAACATGCGGCAAGGAGCGCCATCCTGTTTACGGAGTTGACGAGGAGGGCCGCCATCATGGCTTATCGGCATATCGTTGTCGCCACGGATCTCAGCGAAGACGCCGAGTTCCTGCTGGGCAAGGGCGCCAGGCTGGCCGCCGCGCTCAATGCCCAACTTTCCCTGATCTATATCGACATTCATCGCGCCGGTTATTACGTCGATCTGGGCGTGGGCGATTATAACTACACCGATCGCACCTTTTCAGAGCGGGTGAAGAATATGCTCAATGCGATCAAAGGGCAGTCGTCGTATCCGGTTGAAGAGGTGATCGTCAGCCGCGGCGCGTTGACGGAGGAACTGAACCGGGTGGCGAAGGAGAAAGGGTTCGATCTGGTGATCTTCGGCCACCATCACGATGTCTGGAGCCGACTGGTCTCTTCGGCGCGTCAGGCGATCAACGAGCTGAACGTCGATTTGCTGGTGATCCCCATCGAGAAAAAATAGTCGCGGCCGCCTGCGGGCGGCTGCCGTTTTTCATTCACATCGCTTATCTCTGAGCGGCCATAACCGCCTATCCGCAATAGTCCCGCTGGCTGATAATCCGCCAGGAAAATAGTGACAGGCCGGGATTTTATTCTATCCATCAATATGTTGGCCAAAATCCGATAAAGGTTAACCCAGCGCATTGAAATCACTGACATACCTCCTTTTGGTTAATAAACCGCACATTTTGACTGGCACTCAGGGGAGGGGCGTCTTATCCTCGGGGTAATGAGATTTGTATGACTTATATAAATACGTTCACATGGAGGAGGTCTCATGCGTTTTGACAATAAAGTCGTGGTTATCACCGGTGCGGGCAATGGCATGGGGGAAGCGGCGGCGCGGCGGTTCTCCGCCGAGGGCGCCATCGTGGTGCTGGCCGACTGGGCTAAAGAGGCGGTAGACAAGGTTGCCGCTTCGCTGCCGAAGGGCCGGGCGATGGCGGTGCATATCGACGTGTCCGATCACGTCGCGGTTGAAAAAATGATGAACGAGGTGGCGGAAAAACTGGGCCGCATCGACGTTCTGCTGAACAACGCCGGCGTACACGTGGCGGGCAGCGTGCTGGAAACCAGCGTCGATGACTGGCGGCGCATCGCCGGGGTCGATATCGACGGCGTGGTGTTCTGCTCCAAATTCGCTTTGCCGCATCTGCTGAAGACCAAGGGCTGCATCGTCAATACCGCGTCGGTGTCCGGCCTGGGCGGCGACTGGGGCGCGGCCTATTACTGCGCGGCGAAAGGCGCGGTGGTCAACCTGACGCGCGCCATGGCGCTGGATCACGGCGGTGACGGCGTGCGTATCAACTCGGTCTGCCCGAGCCTGGTGAAAACCAACATGACCAACGGTTGGCCGCAGGAAATCCGCGACAAGTTCAATGAGCGCATCGCGCTGGGGCGTGCGGCGGAGCCGGAAGAAGTGGCGGCGGTGATGGCGTTTCTGGCCAGCGACGACGCCAGCTTTATCAATGGCGCCAACATTCCGGTCGATGGCGGGGCGACCGCCTCGGACGGCCAACCGAAGATCGTTTAAGCGTTAACGCACAGGCCCGGCCAGGATGACCGGGCCTGCTGTTTTAGACGCCGATACGGTCGCGCAGCGTGTAGTAGGCCGCGCCGATGGCGGTGAACGGGATCTGCAGATTGCGCCCGCCGAAGAACGGCAGGTGCGGCAGCTTGGCGAAGGCGTCGAAGCGTTCGGCGTCGCCGCGCATCAACTCGGCGATCAGCTTGCCCGCCAGATGGGTGCAGGTCACGCCGTGGCCGCTGTAGCCCTGCATGTAGTAGACGTTATTCTCCAGCCGGCCGAACTGCGGCATGCGCGACAGCGTCAGCAGGAAGTTGCCGGTCCAGCGATAGTCGATACGCACCCCTTTCAGCTGCGGGAAGGTCTTCAGCAATTTTGGCCGTATCAGGTTGTCGATGTCGTCCGGATCGCGCGCGCCGTACACCACGCCGCCGCCGTACAGCAGGCGATGATCGGCGGTGATGCGGTAGTAATCCAGCAGGTAGTTACAGTCTTCCACGCAGTAGTTCTGCGGGATCAGCGCCTGCGCGATCTCCGGCGCCAGCGGCTCGGTGGTCACCACCTGAGTGCCGCACGGCATGCTGCGCTTGGCCAGCCGCGGCTCCAGCTTGTCGCCCAGATAGGCGTTGCCGGCAACGATGACGAAACGCGCCTTCACCTGGCCGTTGGCGGTGCTGATCAGCGCCGGTTCGCCGTGGCGGATGTTCGTCACCGCCGATTGCTCGAAGATGCGCCCGCCCTGCAGGCGGATCGCCTCGGCCTCGCCCAGCGCCAGGTTGAGCGGATGGATGTGGCCGCCGCTGTGATCGAGCAGCGCGCCGACGTAGCGATCGCTGGCGACTTCCTGACGCACCCGATCCGCATCGAGCAGCTCGAGCTGGGTATTGCCGTAGCGTTCCCAGTTGCGTTTTTGCTCGATCAGCGCATGGAACTGCTTGTTGTTCAGCGCGGCGAAGATGCCGCCGGGGCGGTAGTCGCAGTCGATGGCGTAGCGGCTGATGCGGCTGCGGATGATCTCCGCGCCTTCAAACATCATGCTGCCGAGCAGGCGGGCACTTTCCGCGCCGTAGCGCTCTTCAATCACATCGATGTCGCGGCTGTAGGAGTTGACCAACTGGCCGCCGTTGCGGCCGCTGGCGCCGAAACCGATGCGCGCCGCTTCCAGCACCACCACGTTATAGCCGGCTTCCACCAGGAACAGCGCGGAGGAGAGGCCGGTATAGCCGCCGCCAATCACGCAGACGTCGCACTCGATCGATTCGTTCAGTTGCGGATAGGGCTGATGTGCGTTGGCCGTGGCCGCATAGTAGCTTTTTACGTGTTCAGTCATGAGATAAGCCCTTATTCCAGCGAGATCCAGGTGGTTTTCAATTCGGTGAACTTGTCCAGCGCGTGCAGCGATTTGTCGCGGCCGTTGCCGCTCTGCTTGTAGCCGCCGAACGGCACGGTCATGTCGCCGTCGTTGTAGTTGTTGACGAATACCGTGCCGGCTTTCAGCTGGCGCGCCATGCGGTGCGCGCGGGCCAAATCGCGGGTCCAGACCGCGGCGCCGAGGCCGTAGTCGCTGTCGTTGGCCAGCTGCAGCGCCTGTTGCTCGTCGTCGAAGGTAGTCACCGCCAGCACCGGGCCGAAGATTTCATCGCGCGCCACGCTCATGGCGTTGTTCACCTGGGTGAGGATGGTCGGCCCCAGATAACCGGCGTGGTCGCCCTGCGGATGGTCGCGCCCGTCGAGGAACAGCGCGGCGCCCTGGCTCAGCCCTTGATCGATATAGCCGGCCACTTTCTCGCAGTGGCCGCTGTCGATCAGCGTGCCCATCACCGTGTCGGGATCGAGCGGATCGCCAGGAGCGAAGGCCGCCGCGTGTTTGCGCAGCGCCTGCAGGAATTCCTGCTGAATGCTCGCTTCGACCAGCAGGCGAGTGCCGGCGATGCACACCTGCCCCTGATTATAGAAGATGCCGGCGGCGGCGCTGCGGGCGGCCTGATCCAGATCCGGGCAGTCGGCGAAGACGATATTGGCGCTCTTGCCGCCGGCCTCCAGCCAGACGCGTTTCATGTTCGATTCGCCGGCGTAGATCATCAGCTGCTTCGCCACCGGCGTGGAGCCGGTAAAGGTGAGGGCGTCGACGTCGCGGTGCAGCGCCAGCGCCTTGCCGGCGTCGTGGCCATAGCCGGGCACCACGTTCAGCACGCCGTCCGGCAGCCCGGCCTGCTGCGCCAGTTTGCCGAGCAGGATGGCGCTGAGCGGCGATTTTTCGGAGGGTTTGAGCACCACGCTGTTGCCGGCGGCCAGCGCCGGGCCGAGCTTCCAGCAGGCCAGCAGCAGCGGGAAGTTCCAGGGCACGATGGCGCCGACCACGCCGATCGGCTCGCGCTCGATCAGCGCCAGCGCCTCGCGGCCGGTGGGGGCGATTTCGCCGTAGACCTTATCGATCGCTTCGGCGTACCAGCGGATGCAGCGAATGGCGCCCGGCACGTCGTCGCGCAGGCTGTGGCGAATCGGTTTGCCGGTGTCCAGCGTTTCCAGCAGCGCCAGCTCTTCGTGATGCTGCTCCATCAGATCGGCGAAGCGCAGCAGCGTGGCTTTGCGCTGCGCCGGGGCGGCCTGCGCCCAGTCGCCGCGTTCAAAGACGGCGCGCGCCGCGCTGACCGCCCGATCGATGTCGGCGGCTTCGCCGCGCGCAACCTGCGCCAGCTCACGGCACCCGGCGGGATCTTCCACGGCGAAAAATTTCCCCGCGGCGGCCGGCTGGTAGCGGCCGTCGATAAACAGCCGGTGCTCAATCTTCAGGGTCTGCGCCCGTTGTTGCCAATACTGCAAATGGTGAAAGTTCATGCCTGGCTCCGTTGATCAGAATGTCGTCGGCGTATGGGCGCTGATAATCCGGCAAATGCGCGCCGACGTGTTGCTGAAACTGTGGGGGATGCCGGTATTGATGGCGTAGCTCTGCCCGGCCAGCAGGTGATAGCTCTGGCCGTTGACCTGCAGCACCACTTCGCCCTCCAGCAGCGTGCCGATCTCTTCCCCCTGATGTTTGATGCGCTCGCCGGTGGTGGTGCCCGGTTCGTAGGTCTCGATCATCATCGCCAGCGTGCGGTTCGGGTCGCCGTTGTGGATCAGCTTCATCGAAACGCCCTGGCTGCCGATTTCGATCAGATCGTCACTGCCGATCACGATCTGCGGCTCCGCCGGTTTTTCCGGCTCGGCGAAAAACGCCGACAGCGACAGACCGTATACCGTCAGCAGCTTTTGCAGCGTACTGATGGCCGGGCTGACCTTATCTTGTTCGATAGTGCTGATGGCGCTGTGGGTTAACCCAGACAGTTCGGCGACCCGGCGCTGCGACAACCCTAATTGTTGACGGATCTGCGACAGACGTTTTCCCGGTGCCAAGCTGACGTCGCTCATGGGCGTTTTTCCTTTTGATAGTTCCGACAGGCGGTGATGAAACCATCAAACAACAGGCGCGACAGGGCGTACTCGTCGCTGTTCCACTCCGGGTGCCACTGCACGCCGAGCGCGAAGGGCTGATCGCGCACGCTGATCGCCTCCACCAGCCCGTCGGCGGCGTGCGCCTCGATGCGCACGCTCGCGCCCAGGGTTTTGGCACCCTGGCCGTGCAGCGAGTTCACCCAGAATCTGTTGCAATCCGGTATCAGTTGCGAAAGCAGCCCCCCTTCCTGAACGGTGACCTCGTGGGCGGGGGCGTATTGCTGTTCCAGCGACAGGTCGTGGTCTTCACGATGCTCCAGCAGCTCGGGCAATTCGTACAGGCGGCGGTGCAGGGTGCCTTGGGTGGCGACCACCATCTCCTGCATGCCGCGGCAAATGGCGAAAAGGGGAATGCGCCTGTCGAACGCCTGGCGGATCAGCGCCAGGCTCAACGCGTCTCGGCCAGGATCGGCGTCAGGCTCATCGCCGTTTTCACCATAAAGGTGCGGCTGCACATTACTGGGGCTGCCCGGCAGCAAAATGCCGTCGAGGCGCGGCAGCAGTTCCGCCAGCATTTCCGGCTCCGCCAGCGCGTGCGGCAGGGCGATCGGCAGGCCGCCGGCGGCGATAACGGCATTCAGGTACTTTTCTTGCAAGGTCTGTGTGAGGTGCCCGTTTAACCTATACCTGCACATGACGACGCCGATGACTGGTCTGTTAAATATATTGTCCATGCTATCCCCTTGGTACGTTCGAAATTATGAACGATAAGCATCTCCACCGCCGATTTCGTTCAATATTCTATAAATCTAGCAGTCGATTGGGCAATATTCAAACCAAAAGTAACACTTGCAAAACAAATTTGTTTCATCTATGTTTCATTTGTGGGCATTATATTGAACAATGCGGTCAATAAACATCGACGACAGCAAAACACAAACGGCGGGTGAACCATGCAGACCAACATCGTAGAAGTGGAAAACTTTGTTCAGCACAGTGAAGAGAGACGAAGTAGCGCGTTCCAGCGCGAAGTGAAGAAGTATCTGGAACGTTATCCGTTAACCCAACATGTCGACGTACTGTTGACCGATCTGAACGGCAGCTTCCGCGGCAAACGCATCCCGGTCGGCGGCCTGAACAAACTTGAGAAGGGCTGTTACTTCCCAGCGTCGGTTTTTGCGATGGATATTCTCGGCAACGTCGTAGAAGAGGCCGGGTTGGGGCAGGAACTGGGCGAGCCGGATCACGTGTGCGTGCCGGTGCCGGGCACGCTGACGCCGTCGGCGGCGGACCCGCAATATATCGCGCAGGTGCTGCTCACCATGCTGGATGAAGATGGCACTCCCTTTGACGTTGAACCGCGCAATGTGCTGAACCGAGTGTGGCAGCGTTTGCGTCAGCGCGGGCTTTCCCCCGTGGTAGCGGTAGAGTTGGAGTTCTATCTCATCGATCGTCAACGCGACGCGGAGGGCTATCTGCAGCCGCCGTGCGCGCCGGGCACGCAAGAGCGCAACACCCAAAGCCAGGTGTATTCCGTCGATAACCTCAACCATTTCGCCGACGTGCTGAGCGAGATCGACGAACTGGCGCGTTTGCAGGGCATTCCGGCGGACGGCGCGGTGGCGGAGGCGTCGCCGGGGCAGTTCGAGGTCAACCTGCACCATACCGACGACGTGCTGCAGGCCTGCGATCACGCGCTGGCGCTGAAGCGGCTGGTGCGCATGGTGGCCGAGAACCACAACATGCAGGCGACCTTTATGGCCAAGCCGTATGAGGAACACGCCGGCAGCGGCATGCACGTGCACATCAGCATGCTGAACGCGCAGGGCGACAATGTGTTCGCCGACGACGACGGCGAAGATTCGGCGCTGCTGAAACAGGCGCTGGCGGGCATGATCGCCTTGATGCCGTCTTCGATGGCGCTGCTGGCGCCGAACGTCAACGCCTACCGCCGCTTCCAGCCCGGCATGTATGTGCCGACCCAGGCCTCTTGGGGGCATAACAACCGCACCGTGGCGCTGCGCATTCCCTGCGGCGATCGCGACAACCACCGCGTGGAGTACCGCGTGGCGGGCGCCGACGCCAACCCTTATCTGGTGATGGCGGCCATTCTGGCCGGCATCGTCTACGGGCTGGAAACCGCGCTGCCGCTGCCTGAACCGGTGACCGGCAACGGGCTGGAGCAGGACGGGCTGCCGTTCCCGATCCGCCAGAGCGACGCGCTGTACGAGTTCGAACATCAGCCGGTGCTCAATGCATTGCTGGGCGAACGTTTCAGCCACGTCTATCTGGCCTGCAAAACCGATGAGCTGGTGCAGTTCGAGCGCCTGATCACCGAAACCGAAATCGAGTGGATGCTGAAAAACGCCTGATCCCGCTCACCCTGCGACTACCGCGCGCGTCCGGCGCATTTCATCGGCTCTCCTGTGGCCGGTGAGGCTGCGCGCTGCGGTACTGAATTTCTTCTATCACGGCGTACAGGACGCCGACGAGGAAATAACCATGACTCAGTCATTCCCATGCGCAGACGTTTGCCTGTGCCGCAGTGCCTACGGGCCGGTCGCCGGCCGCCCGACAGTGACCCCAACCCGTTTTACCCGCCGCCTGAGCAGCAGTTTCCCCGCGGCCTCTCTGAATGACGTTGCACGGTTGACAGCAGAGGACCAAGAGGGGAAATGCCATGACGATTAAAGCCACCGACGGCGGCCCGGCGGGCAAACCGCAGCTGCGCAAATCCCTCAAGCTGTGGCAGGTGGTGATGATGGGCCTGGCCTATCTGACGCCGATGACGGTGTTCGATACCTTCGGCATCGTCTCCGGCCTCACCGACGGCCATGTGCCGACCTCCTATCTGCTGGCGCTGGCCGGCGTGCTGTTCACCGCCATCAGCTACGGCAAACTGGTGCGCCAGTTTCCTACCGCCGGCTCCGCCTACACCTATGCGCAGAAGGCGATCAACCCGCACGTCGGTTTTCTGGTGGGGTGGTCATCGCTGCTCGATTATCTCTTCCTGCCGATGATCAACACGCTACTGGCGAAGATTTACCTGACCGCGCTGTTCCCGGAAGTGCCGCCCTGGGTGTGGGTGGTGGGCTTCGTTATCCTGATTACCGCCATCAACCTGAAAAGCGTCAATCTGGTGGCCAACTTCAATACCCTGTTCGTGCTGGCGCAGGTGGCGATCATTCTGGTGTTCATCTACCTGGTGGTGCGCGGCCTGCACAACGGCGAGGGGATGGGCACGGTGTGGAGCCTGCGGCCGTTCCTCAGTGAGAATGCGCACCTGCTGCCGATCATTACCGGCGCCACTATCCTGTGCTTCTCGTTCCTCGGCTTTGACGCGGTCACCACGCTGTGCGAAGAGACGCCCGACGCCGCCAAGGTGATCCCGCGCGCCATCTTCCTGACCGCGCTGTACGGCGGGGTGATCTTTATCAGCGTGTCGTTCTTCATCCAGCTGTTTTTCCCGACCATTCAGCGTTTCCACCAGCCCGATGCCGCGCTGCCGGAGATCGCACTGTACGTCGGCGGCAAGCTGTTCCAGTCGATCTTCCTGTGCGTGACCTTTATCAACACGCTGGCCTCCGGCCTGGCGTCGCACGCCAGCGTGTCGCGCCTGCTGTACGTGATGGGGCGTGACAACGTGTTCCCGGAGAAATTCTTCGGCTACATCCACCCTAAATGGCGCACGCCGGCGCTGAACGTGCTGATGGTCGGGCTGGTGGCGCTGTCGGCGCTGTCGTTCGATCTGGTGACCGCCACGGCGCTGATCAACTTTGGCGCGCTGGTGGCCTTTACCTTCGTCAACCTGTCGGTGATCAGCCACTTCTTCATTCGCGAAGGGCGCAACAAAAGCTGGAAGGATCGCTTCAACTTTCTGTTCCTGCCGCTGGTGGGGGCGCTGACGGTGGGGGTGCTGTGGCTGAACCTGGAGAAGAGCTCGCTGACCATGGGGCTGATCTGGGCGACGCTGGGCTTCGGCTATTTGGCCTGGCTGACCCGGCGTTTTCGCCAGCCGCCGCCGCAGCTCGAGCGGCAGCCGCAGCAATAAAATCACAGGCGGGAATTTCCCGCCTTTCTTTTTGGCGCGTGCGGCAGTAGAGTGAAAAACCTGATAAAAAATAACCCATTGGATCCGCATTATGCCCGCTTTGCCCTCGCGTACCCGCGCCACGCTGTTCGGTTTATTGGCCATTGTGCTGTGGAGCAGCGTCGTCGGCCTGATTCGCAGCGTCAGCGAAGGGCTGGGGCCGATCGGCGGCGCGGCGATGATCTACAGCGTCAGCGCGGTGTTTCTGCTGGTGGCGCTCGGCGTGCCGAAATGGCGCAGCTTTCCGCGGCCTTATCTCATCGTCGGCAGCCTGCTGTTCGTCAGCTACGAGATCTGCCTGTCGCTGTCGCTCGGCTACGCCAATACCCGCCTGCAGGCGATAGAAGTGGGCATGATCAACTACCTGTGGCCCTGTTTCACCGTGCTGATGGCGCTGGCGCTCAACGGCCAACAGGCGAAATGGTGGCTGCTGCCGGGGCTGCTGCTGTCGCTGTTCGGCATCGGCTGGATCATGAGCGGCGAGGGCGGCTGGTCACCGGCGCAGATGCTGGCCAACGTGCGCAGCAATCCGCTCAGCTACGGGCTGGCGTTCAGCGGCGCGGTGATCTGGGCGCTGTACTGCAACCTGACCAAGAAGATCGCCCAGGGCAGCAACGGCGTGGTGCTGTTCATTGTGCTGACCGCGCTGGCGCTGTGGCTTAAATATGCCTTCAGCGCGGAAAGCGGCATGCAGTTCAGCGCCGGCGTGACTGTGACGCTGCTGTGCGCCGGGGTGGCGATGGGGGCGGGGTATGCCGCCTGGAACGTCGGCATTCTGCACGGCAACATGACGCTGCTGGCGACCGTCTCTTATTTTACCCCGGTCCTGTCGGCAGTGTTCGCCGCGCTGGTGTTGCACACCTCGCTGACCGTCAATTTCTGGCAGGGCGTGGCGATGGTCACTCTCGGCTCGCTGATCTGTTGGCGGGCAACCCGTGGAAATTAACGGAAATTATCCGCCGTCGGCGCAATGTTGAACTAGAATTTAACTAGCCATGTTGCCTGAAGGAACGACGACGATGAGAAGCGACATTCAATTTATTCAACAACCCGAAATCGACGTGCATCACTACGAGCGCGGCGATACCGTGCGCCTGACCACGGCGAATCTGCGGCATGAATATCAGCTCGACGTTTATATTTTGCGCCGCGACGACAAGCTGATTTACGGCTCGGTCGTCGCGGCGGCGCCCAAGACCGATATCCCGGTCGCCAGCTGGGAGGTGAAAAACGGCGAAGAGGTGGCGTTCCGCCAGGAAAACATCGCCAAGGCGGTGCCGGCGGTGAACTGATTTCGCTTTGCGTATTTTTTACTGATTTTGATGAAGGCCGACGTTTATACGTCGGCTTTTTCTTTGCCGCGGCTCAATGGTGGGCAGGTGACGCCCTGATGACAGTTGGCTCAAAAACTGCGCTAAAAATCGATGTGCATGACAAAAATCACAGCGAATGTGAATTTGCATGAAACATAATTTGACAAATGTGAACGCAATCGATTACCTATTCGCGAAATGCGTAACTGGATCACAGATTCTTACAGTCAGTGGTTTCTATAATGCGCGCGTCATCCGAGTTTCTGTGTGAAGACAACGCCAGGTGTCGGCAGACTCATTGTCATCTTTTCTAAACGGGCAGGAAATGGCCCTTTAAGCATGTGGTAATAAAATGAAAAAAATAGCTCTCGCAGCAGGTGTACTGCTCGCAGCGTCTTACAGTGCATCATCAATGGCTGATAGCAAAGACAGTCAATATGTCTCCGACTGGTGGCACCAGAGCGTCAACGTGGTGGGCAGCTACCACACCCGCTTCGGGCCGCAGCTGAATAACGACGTGTATCTCGAATACGAAGCCTTCGCTAAGAAAGACTGGTTCGATTTCTACGGTTACGTTGACGTGCCGAAGTTCTTCGGCGTGGGCAATACCCCGGATCGCGGCATCTGGGACAAAGGTTCCCCGCTGTTTATGGAGATTGAACCGCGCTTCTCCATCGACAAGCTGACCGGCACCGATCTGAGCTTCGGTCCGTTCAAAGAGTGGTACTTCGCCAACAACTACATCTATGATCTGGGCCACAACGCCGACGGCCGTCAGAACACCTGGTACATGGGTCTGGGCACCGATATCGACACCGGCCTGCCGATGAGCCTGTCGATGAACATCTATGCCAAATACCAGTGGGAAAACTACCAGGCCGCCAACGAGAACAGCTGGGACGGTTACCGCTTCAAGGTGAAATACTTCGTGCCGCTGACCCAGGTGTGGGGCGGCAACCTGAGCTACATCGGCTTCACCAACTTCGACTTCGGTTCCGATCTGGGCAAGGACAGCCATTGGGTTGACGGCACCGGCAAACAGGTGCGCACCAGCAACTCGATCGCCTCCAGCCATATTTTGGCGCTGAACTACGATCACTGGCACTATTCTTTCGTGGCGCGTTACTTCCATAACGGCGGCCAGTGGCAGGATGGCGCGGATATCGGCACCCCGCAGGGCCCAATCAAGTCTACCGGCTGGGGTTATTACCTCGTGGTCGGCTATAACTTCTGATTTTCCGTGTTATCAGAAACAGAAAACCCCGCCTGGCGGGGTTTTTTTTGTCATCACTGGGCTTGTTCAACCGGGAGATGCTTCACCGGCATAAACAGCCTGCCTTTGATCACGTGACATTCATTATTTATCCAACTAATGATTTGTTCACGGCTGACGCCTTCCGACTGCGCGTAACGATGAAGATCGCCGTTAAAGTGCCGAGTGATGTATTCCATGAGGGTCATTTGCACGTCTTTTGCTCCTGAACGCCCACCCGTTGCCAGCCTGGCCACCGCGGGAGGTTGAGGTTTCTCAGACAGCGAATGTAAATTATTGGCAACCAAATCTCAACATAAAGCACCAGATTGGGGCGACAGCGGCGGGAAAAAGAATCCCGCACGGAGAGGCGGGAAGTGTTCGCTATTATCATTATGGATGATAAGAATAAGATTTGAGGTGCGACGAAAAAGAGCACGCTAACTCTTTTTTGTTACCCTCCCACGCTAGCGTAAGGCTTATTTTTCTTCAAGAAAAATCTGAGGTAAGTTTCGGAATTCTCGAGGCGTGTTGTGTTGAAACAAGCTATTGGCGCGACTGCCGTCAAACTGCACTTGTTATCTCGGAGTTTTCCTTATACTTCGTCCGGAAAAGACCCGCTATAGTCAACAGAGTCCCCCACGCAGGAATACACAACATGAACAAACGTCGTACGACCCTCACGGTGTTGGCGCTGATCGCGTCGCTGGGGTTGTCATCCGCCCCGGCCCTGGCTGACAAAGGCGGCAACGGTAATGGCCATGGCAACAGCGGCAATCACGGTAATAGCGGTAACCATGGCAACAACGGCAACAAAGGCAATAAAGATAAAGGCGGTTATAGAAACGACGATAATCTGGTTTCCGTCAGCCTCTCGCGCGACCGCGCCCGTTCGCTGGCGCGCAACTACGGCCTGACCGGCTACAGCTCGCTGCCACCGGGCATCGCCAAGAATCTGGCGCGCGGTAAACCGCTGCCGCCGGGCATCGCCAAAAAAGTGGTGCCTTACTCGATGCTGCGTGATCTGCCGCAGTACCCGGGTTATGAGTGGCGTATCGCCGGCGACGATCTGGTGCTGGTCGCACTCAGCACCGCGATTGTGGCTTCCGTCATCAACGGCGTGTTCGACTAAGGTTTGTCGAGCGTTATCGGGCCTCGCTGCGGCGGGGCCTTTTTATTTGCCAGCGCGGGGCGGACGTGGTGAACTTTGGGCCTTACGTTTCACTGCATCATAAGGGAGGCGCCATGTTCAGGGCGTTATTGATAGCCTGCTGTTTGACCAGTTTTCCCGCGTTGGCAGAGGGCGCAGCCGCTATCGGCGAGCTGGTGAACCAACGGCTGTCGTTGATGAAGGACGTCGCCGGTTACAAGGCGCAGCGGCATTTGCCGATCGAAGACCTGGCGCAGGAGGCGAAGGTGTTGGCCAGCGCGCAGGCGGAGGCGGGGCGTTTGGGGTTGGAGCCGGCGTCGGTGCGGCCTTTTATCGCCGCGCAGATGGACGCTGCCAAGGCGATTCAGTACCGCTATCGCGCCGACTGGCTGGCGAGCCCGGAACCCGGCTGGCAGCCGCGGCCGTTGGCGCAGGTGCGCCCGCAGATCGCACAGCTGAGCAGCCAGATATTGCAACGGCTGGCGGAGCGGCTGCGCGCCGGCCCGCTCGGCGAGGCGGATCGGGCGGCGTTTATGGCGTCAGTGGATCAGGTGAATCTCAGCGCCGCCGACAAACGGCGGCTGGCGGATGCGCTGCTGGCGGTCAAAACCGGCAGCGCACGCTGAGCGTCAGTCGCGGCCGACGGTGCTGCGGCGGAAGGTCAGCATCCGGCTGCGGTTGGCGATGAGATCCACGTTGTAACCGCGGAAATAGAGGCAAAAGCGTTTTAACCACGGGCCGTCCTGGCACTCCACCAGCATGCGGCCCTGGCCGAGCGGGCTGAGCGTCCCGGTCTGCGCCGCCGGGCCGACGCCGATATGCACCCGATCGCCGCGAATTTCAAAGGCGGTGCGATAGTGCGGGTGATACCACAGTCCCTGCACATGCTTCAGGCAGTCGCCGTTGGCCGTGACCGGCAGAAAACGGCGCGCCACATGCCCGACTTCACCCTCGACCGCTTCGCCGGTCCACTTCAATTTGATTGGCATATGGGCGGACAGCGACACCGCGTACCCGTCCTCGCCCTGATACAGCGGTTCACCGCTGCCCAGATAGGCCAGGTTGCCGTCTTTGACCTCCAGCCAGTGCGGTTCCGCCGGCGTGGCGTAAAGGCCGTCGGGGATCGCCATGCTGCGCTGCGGCAGTGGTTCACCCAGCAGCGCCGCCATCACCTGCAAAGCCATACCGAAACTGTCGCAGTCTTCGCGGTTGGCCACCAGCGCGACGCCGGCCTGGCGATCGGGCGCCAGCAGGAAATAGGTTTTGTAACCGGCGTGGGAGCCGCCGTGGCCGAGCAAGCGCCGGCGGCCCAGCGGGGTTTGCGCCAGCCCCAGGCCATAGGCGCTGAGCTGGCCCTGATTGAGGTGGCGCGGTGCGCCGAGTTGCGCCAGCACGCCCTGGCCGGGGCCTTCGTCGGCCAGCAGCGTCTGCAGCCAGCGGGTGAGGGCGTTGAGGCTGCCGGTCAGGCTGCCGGAAGCGGAAAGGTGCAGGCCGGCGCTGGCGTGTTGCCAGCCCTGCGGCGCTCGCCAGTAACCCGGCACCAACCCCGGCACCACGTCGAACCAGCTTTCCGGCGCCCGCATCTGCACCTGCAGCGGCCGGGCGATGTGCTGTTGCACCAGTTGGTCGAAATCATACCCTTTGCTGCGCAGCGCGGCCTCCAGCAGCCGATAGCCGGTATTGCTGTAGGCGATCTCGCTGCCGGCTTCGTAGTTCAATCTTTCCAACCCCTCGACAAACTGCATCACCGGCTGCGCCTCGCTGACGGCGTGCAGCGAGATGCCGAGCAGGCCGAGCGTTTCGCGCACGTCGGGCAGGCCGCCGGTCATGTCCAGCGCCTGGCCGACGGTGACGTCCGCCAGCGCAGGCTGCAGGGCGGGCAGCAGTTCGCCCAGGCGCTGTTCGAGCCGAATGGCGCTGCCGGTGGCGTTCAGCGCCAGCGCGGCAAAGATGTGCTTGGTCACTGAGGCGTAGCGCACCACGCTGTCGGCGGTGAAGGGGGTATTCTGCGCCAGATCGGCCAGGCCGGCGCAGGCGGTGGCGCGGAGTTGTTCGGCGTCAAACAGGGTGATGGCGCCGCCGGGTTCGCCATGCCGTTGCCAGCCGGCCAGCAATTGTTCGGCAACGGCGCCGGCAGCGCGCCAGTTTAACGGTGTTACAGACATAGGGCCTCCAGAGTGATGGTTCGAAACGGGCCAGCTCGGCCACACGCCGCCCGGCGCTGACGAGGAGCGCGGGCTTTTCGGCTGATTGTGGCGCAGTGCGTTTTTCGTCGGCCGCTGTTTTGTGCGCTGTTTAGACCAGTCGGTGGGGAATCACGCGAAACTTTGATATGGCGCGCAGAACGCGGCTGACGATGCGGTTAAAGGCAGGGGGAGAGACAGGCGCCCGGCGGCGCCTGCAAAGGGGATCAGTTGAGTCTGGCGGCGCCGTCCAACAGGCCTTCAATCATCTGCTTGAGCAGGCGCTGCAGCGAGGCAGCGCGCTGCGGTTCGAACGCGTAAGGATACTGTTCGGACATGTAGTTCACCTGCGCCAGCTCAAGCTGGATCGCATGCTGTTGCTGCTGCGGCTGGCCGTAGGCGCGGGTGATGTAACCGCCTTTGAAGCGGCCGTTCAGCACGTGGGTGTACTGCTGTTGCTGCTCGCAGCAGGCGACCAGCCGATCGCTCAGCGCCTGGGCGCAGCTTTCGCCGCCGTTGGTGCCGAGATTGAGATCCGGCAGCTTGCCCTCGAACAGCCGCGGGATCACCGAGGCGATGGAGTGCGCGTCGAACAGCAGCGCATAGCCGTGCCGCGCTTTGAGGCGCGCCAGTTCGTCTTGCAGTTGCTGATGATAAGGTTGCCAAATTTGCTGCAGATAGCCGGCGCGCTCTGCGTCCGTCGGCGCTTTGCCCGGCAGGAAGCTTGGGCGGCCGTCGAACAGCACGTCGGGATACAGACCGGTGGTGGCGGTGGTGTACAGCGGCTTGTCGTCCGCCGGGCGGTTCAGATCGATGACGAAGCGCGAATAGTTGCCGACCAGCACGCTGGCGCCCATCGCCCGGGCGAACTCGTACAGC
The DNA here is from genome assembly GCF_043109535.1 of Serratia sp. LACPHL-BACT-2024-00286. Taxonomy (NCBI): domain Bacteria; kingdom Pseudomonadati; phylum Pseudomonadota; class Gammaproteobacteria; order Enterobacterales; family Yersiniaceae; genus Serratia; species Serratia sp. LACPHL-BACT-2024-00286. The sequence continues at coordinate 1,164,182 of NZ_JBICNA010000001.1, read as the reverse complement.
TGTGGTATGTGCCAGTCGGTATCGGGCAGCGGGCGGGCGTCGTCGGTCAGCCCGGCTTCGACCGCCGGCGTCAGTTGCGTGCCGGCGTGCGGGATGCTGATCAGCAGCGGCAGGCTGCCGGTCTGGAAGCTAAAAGGATCGCGAATGGTCATTGACGTACTTCTCCTCGGAAAATCACCGTACAGGGCAGCTGACCGCCCAACCAATAAGCCAGTTCCGCCGGCCGCGACAGCGGCCAGTGAACGAAGTCCGCCACCTTGCCGGTTTCCAGCGTGCCGTGGCTGTGTTGCAGCCCCAGCGCTTTGGCGGCGTGGGTGGTGACGCCCGCCAACGCTTCTTCCGGCGTCAGGCGGAACAGCGTGCAGGCCATGTTGATCATCAGGCGCAGCGACAGCGCCGGCGAGGTGCCGGGGTTGGCGTCGCTGGCGATCGCCATCGCCACCTGGTGCTTGCGGAACAGCTCCACCGGCGGGCACTGGGTTTCGCGCAGCAGGTAATAGGCGCCGGGCAGCAGCACCGCCACGGTGCCGGCATCGCCCATGGCGCGGGCATCTTGTTCGGTGGCGTATTCGAGATGGTCGGCGGATAGCGCGTGATGGCGTGCCGCCAGCGTGCTGCCGCCGAGGGCGGAGAGCTGCTCGGCGTGCAGCTTGACCGGCAAACCGGCGGCTTCGGCGGCGGCGAAGACCCGCTCCACCTGCGCCGGCGAGAACGCCAGATGTTCGCAGAAGGCGTCAACCGCATCTGCCAGGCCGGCTGCCGCCGCCTGCGGGATGATGGTGTCGCAGACCAGATTGATGTAGTCGTCGGCGCGGTTGGCGTATTCCGGCGGCAGCGCATGGGCCGCCAGACAGGTGGTTTTCACCTCGACCGGCAACAGCTCGCCCAACTTGCGCGCCACCCGCAGCATCTTCAGTTCGCTTTCCGGGCTGAGGCCGTAACCGGATTTGATCTCCACGCAGGTGACGCCTTCCGCCAGCAGCGGCCGCAGGCGGAACAGCGCCTGCTCCAGCAGCAGCGCTTCGTCGGCCGCGCGGGTGGCTTTCACCGTGGAAATGATGCCGCCGCCCTGCGCGGCGATCTCGGCGTAGCTCACGCCGTTCAGCCGCTGTTCGAACTCGCCGCTGCGATTGCCGCCGAACACCAGGTGCGTGTGGCAGTCAACAAAACCGGGGGTGATGATTCCGCCGTCGAATTTCACCGTTTCGTCCGCGATCAGGCCGGACGGCAGCGCCGCATGTTCGCCAATCCAGACGATCTTGCCGTCGCGCACGGCGATCGCGCCGTCGGTCAGGGTGTGATACTTGCCGTCGCGCATGGTGACGATATCGGCGCCGTGCCACAGGCTGTCACAGTGAATCTCAGACGTCATTGCTTTCCTCCGCCGGAGCCGCAGCTCCCACATGGTTGTATATACAATTAAAAACAACCTAACGCATTCATCGGGATGTCACAAGAGGCGGGCGAAATTTTGTTATCAGGATGTGATCGATAGCGGAGATGCGGGCGCAGGGCGCGCCCGCCGGGGATCAGACTTCGCTGGTGAAGCGGCCGAACAGTTGATAACGGCTGCCGGGGTACAGCAGCCGGGCCGAGGTCACCACGGTTTTGCCGGACCAGGTGCGGCGATGGATCAGCAGGCCGGGTTCGTGGTCCTCCAGCTGCAGCAGCTCGCGCTCGCGCCGGGTGGGGATCACCGCTTCGACGATGTGTTCGCCGGCGGTCAGCGGCGCGGCCTGCGTCAGGTAGGTGTAAGGCGTAACGCGATCGAAATCCTGCTTCAGGTAGTCCGGCGCCACCAGCGGGTTGACGCAGCGGTCTTCCACCTGCACCGGCACGTCGTTTTCGTAATGCACGATCTGCGAGTAGAACAGCCGTTGGCCGGGTTGAATGCCCAGCGCCGTCGCTTCTTCCTCGCTGGCCGCACGGGCCTTCAGCTCGAGGATTTTGCTGCTGTGGCGATGACCGCGCGCGGCGATCTCATCGGCGATGTTGTGCACTTCCAGCAGCGCGGTATGCGCCTTGGCTTCGGCGACGAAGGTGCCGACGCCCTGCATGCGGATCAAAAAGCCTTCGCTGGTCAGCTCGCGCAGCGCGCGGTTGATGGTCATGCGGCTGACGCCCAGTTCCGCCACCAGTTCACTTTCGGAGGGCACGCGCTGGTGCGGTTGCCAATGCCCCGCACGGATTTGATTCACGATCGCCTGTTTGACCCGTTGGTAGATCGGGGCGGGGGCATCGCTCATTGCAGCCGCCAGTTGTAACACGGTCTGTTGTTCAGCCACGACGTTAACCTCGTCAAATAAAAAAATAATAACACCAGTTTACTGTTGATGTCGGCGTATGTATATGTATATACAACTAGTGGCCGTCGCGCCAGAAACTTGCCGGCGGCCGCCAAAAATTCCCGAAGGCGCGCCATCGCCGCGCCTCATTCGCCGTTACACCAACAGTGGAATACTGCCATGCCTGCTTATTTTGCCCCACGCGCTTTGCTCCCTGAGGGCTGGGCGCATAACGTCCGGCTGGACGTCGATGCGCAAGGTTATCTGACTCAAGTTACCGCCGACGCTGAGCCGCAAGGCTGCACCCGGCTGCACGGCGACGCGGTGCCGGGCATGCCGAACCTGCACTCCCACGCTTTCCAGCGCGCGATGGCCGGGCTGGCGGAAGTGGCGGGCAACCCGCAGGACAGCTTCTGGACCTGGCGCGATCTGATGTACCGCCTGGTGCAGCGCCTGACGCCGGAGCAGGTGGAGGTAGTCGCCCGTCAACTGTATATCGAAATGCTCAAGGGCGGATACACCCAGGTGGCCGAATTCCATTATCTGCATCACGACGCCGACGGCAAGCCTTACGCCGATCGCGGTGAGATGACCGGCCGCCTCAGCGAGGCCGCGCATCAGGCTGGCATCGGCATGACGATGCTGCCGGTGCTGTACAGCTACGCCGGTTTCGGCGCGCAGCCGGCGCAGCCGGGGCAGAAACGTTTTATCCAGGATACCGAAAGCTATCTGCACCAGCAGCAGGTGATTGCCCGCCAGCTGGTGGATCGTCCGTTGCAGAATCAGGGGTTGTGCTTCCATTCGCTGCGTGCGGTGGAGCTGGGCCAGATGCAGCAGATTTTGGCCGCGTCGGATCGCACTTTGCCGGTGCATATTCACATCGCCGAGCAGCAAAAAGAGGTGAACGACTGCCTGGCGTGGAGCGGGCAGCGCCCGGTGGCCTGGCTGTATGACCAGTTGCCGGTCGATCAGCGTTGGTGCCTGGTGCATGCCACCCATCTGGATCGCGACGAGCTGGAAGCGCTGGCGCGCAGCCGCGCGGTGGCCGGGCTGTGCCTGACCACCGAAGCCAACCTCGGCGACGGCATCTTCCCCGGCGACGCTTACCTGCAGCAGCAGGGGCGCTGGGGCATCGGTTCCGACAGCCACGTTTCGCTCAACGTGGTGGAAGAGCTGCGCTGGTTTGAATACGGCCAGCGGCTGCGCGATCAGCGCCGCAACCGTCTGACGACGCCGGAACAGTCGGCGGTGGGCGATGTGCTGTACCTGCAGGCGCTGCAGGGCGGCGCGCAGGCGTGCGGCGCGCCGATCGGCCGGTTGCAGAGCGGCTATCGCGCCGACTGGCTGGTGCTGGACGGCGACGATCCGTATCTGGCGGCGGCGCCGGACGCCTCGATCCTCAACCGCTGGCTGTTCGCCGGCGGTAAAGAGCAAATTCGCGACGTGTTCGTCGGCGGCCGGCAGGTGATCGAGCAGGGGCGACACGCGCTGCAGCAGCAGAGCGGCGCCGAGTTCCTGCAGGTGCTGAAAACCTTTCAGCAGGAGGCGTAATGAGCCTGACCCGTTTTAACTTCGCCGCGCTGCCGGTCAGCCCGTGGCGCAACGGCGGTGGGGAAACCCGTGAAATCGTCAGCTGGCCGCCGGGCGCGCAGGATTTTGACTGGCGCGCCAGCATCGCCACCATCGCACAGGACGGGCCGTTTTCCGCCTTTGCAGGCATCGACCGCTCGATCACTTTGCTGGAGGGCGACGGCGTGCGGCTGTTCAGCGCCGGGCATATCGACCATCAATTGGCGCGCGTCGGGGAGCCGTTCGCGTTCTCCGGCGACGTGGCGCTGGAAGCGACGCTGCTGGGCGGCGCCAGTCAGGATTTCAACATCATGACGCGCCGCGGCCGGCAGGCGGCCGAGGTGCGGCGCAGCACGGCGCCCGTCACCTTGCCACCCAACCGGGCGGGCGTGCTGTATGTGCTGAATGGGGTCTGGTCGCTGCCGGGGGGCGGCGACCTGCGGGCGCGCGAGGGCGTCTGGTGGACGGCGGCGGCGGGCGGTGAAGTGGCGCCGCTGACGGCCGACGGCGCTCTTCTGTGGGCGAACATCACAGCCTGCTAACGCAGAGTAGAGTCCTGCGCCCGGTTATGGGATTATTCACTTTTCCCCATTAATCATAAAGAAGGGCGCATGGCTTCGCTGAAAGACGTCGCAAAACTTGCCGGAGTCTCGTTGATGACGGTGTCCCGCGCCATCAATGAACCCGGCAAGCTGCGGCCGGAAACCTACCGCCGCGTCAAACAGGCTATCGACCAGTTGGACTACGTGCCGGATCTGTCGGCGCGGCGTATTCGCGGTGACGGAAATCGCGTGCAGACGCTCGGGGTGCTGGCGCTGGACACCGCCACGACCCCGTTCTCGGTGGAAATGATCCTGTCGATCGAGAAAACCGCGCGTGAACGCGGCTGGAACAGCTTCGTCGTCAACCTGTTTGCCGACGACAACGCCGAACAGACCGTCGATCTGCTGCTGGCGCATCGTCCGGATGGGGTGATCTTCACCACGATGGGGCTGCGCGAGGTGACATTGCCGGCCAAACTGCTGGACAAAAAGCTGGTGCTGGCCAACTGCGTCAGCCCGGCGCATTCGATCGCCAGCTACATTCCTGATGACGAGCAAGGGCAGTATGAGGCCACGCGCACGCTGCTCGCCAAAGGCTATCGCGCGCCACTGTGCATTCATTTACCGGCGGATACGCTGGCGGCGGGCCTGCGCCGCCGCGGTCTGGAACGCGCCTGGCGCGAAGCGGGGCGCGATGTTGAACAGCTGCGGCAGTATCATCTCGATCTGAGCGGCGGCGATCAAAGCTATCGCGACTGCGTCGCGCTGCTGGAGCGGCATTTCTCTGCAGGACGGCGCGATTGCGATGTCGTGGTGTGCGGAAACGATCGGATAGCCTTTCTGGTGTATCAGGTATTGCTGGCGCAAGGATGGCGGATACCGCAACAGGTGGCGGTGCTGGGTTACGACAATATGGTCGGCACCGGCGAGCTGTTCCTGCCGGCATTGACGACGGTGCAGCTGCCGCATTACGAGCTGGGCCGCCTTGCGGCGCTGCATGTGATTGAGCAGCGGGAGCAGCGTGAGACGGTGAAAGTGCCTTGCCCGCTATTGGCGCGTGGTTCGTTATAAGCGCACCGGGTGCGTCGCTGCGCGCCCGGTGCTCATTCCCATTATCCCCAGATGCTTGCCAGCCGCCATCCCGTGATGGGCTCGAACTGTGCCCGGCCGCCTTCGGCGAACAGGCTGAGGTGGCGCTCGCCCGCCGTCGGGTAGATGCGGCTGGTCAGGCAGGCCTGGCCCTGATTGACGAAGATCTCCAGCGATGAGCGGTCAATGAAGATCCGTAGTGACAGGGTGTCACCTTCCGGCAGCGGCACGCTGCGGCAGGTGCACAGGGCGGGGTTGTCATGAAAACGTTCCAGCACCAGCCGGTGCGCCTGATTGTCGACGAACAGGCGCGCCGCATTCCCGATGGCCAGCCCGTAACGCTCGGCGTCGTTGTCGGCCGGTCTCAACGTCAGGGTGAGTTCCTGCACGTCGTCCGCCAGCGGCAGATGCTGATTGGTCAGCGTCTGTGCCAAAAAGGTGTGCGATTCTCGGCGCAGCGCCGCCAGTTCACGCGCCGGGTTCATGCGGACGCTGCCGTCGGCAGCCAGCGTCAGCTCGCGCGGCAGGGTGAGGGCGCCGGCCCAACGGTGCACTTTGCTGGGCATCGGGGATTCCCACATATCCATCCAGGCAAACAGCAACCGACGGCCGTCGGCGGCGGTGAAGGTCTGCGGCGCATAGAAATCGTGGCCGGCATCCAGCTCGCAGAAGGGTTGGGTCACCCTGAAGTCGCTGTCCGGCCGCCAGTGGCCGAGCAGATAGCCGCTCTGGAAGCGATTGCGGTAGCGGTAGCCCTGTGCCGCCAGCCCCTGCGGCGAGAACAGCAACAGGTGCTGTTCCCCCAGCGGGAAGAAATCCGGGCATTCCCACATATACCCTTGATGCGCCGCCAGCGCGCCGGCCAGCACCCGATCGAAGCGCCAGGCGCGCAGGTCTGCAGAACGGTACAGGCGCACCTGGCCGAGACCGTTTTCTTTGGCGCCGACCACCAGCCACCATTCGCCGTTCTCGCGCCAGACTTTCGGATCGCGGAAATGCTGAATGCCGTCCGGCGGGGCCAGCACCGGCCCATGTTTAACGAAGCGTATGCCATCTTCGCTGGTGGCCAGACATTGCACTTCCCGCACCTGGCTGTCGTCGCCGGGCTCGCCCAGCCACACGTGGCCGGTGTAAATCAGCGTCAGCACGCCGTTGTCATCCACGGCGCAGCCGGAAAAACAACCGTCTTTGTCATAGGGCGCATCGGGCGCCAGGGCGATGGGCTGGTGCTGCCAGCGGATCAGATCGCGGCTGGTCGCGTGCCCCCAGTGCATGGGCCCCCAGTGTTCGCTGTAGGGGTGATGCTGGAAGAAGGCATGATAGACGCCGTCAATACAGATCAGGCCGTTGGGATCGTTGATCCAGCCGGCGGGCGGCGCGAGATGGAACTGCGGGTAGTATTCGTCTCGGCGCTCTGCGCGCAGGGCCTCGACCGCATGGTCGGCTTGAGCTAAGGCAGTGTTCATTGGATAGACTCGCTTGATTTAATGGCGGATTGAAAGGGGGTTGCGCCGGCGGAACGTTCGCCGCGCAGCAGGAAACAGGAAACAAGCGTCGTGGCGGCGACCGCGCACCCCATCAGCAGATAGGTGTCGGCAAAGCCGATGCGGTCATAACCGTAGCCCGCCAGCGGCGACAGGAAGCTGGCCATCACCTGGGTGATGAACTGAAAGCCCACCAGGTAAAGCGTTGAGGAGAGGCGGCTGTCGAAGCGGCTGGCGATGTATTTGAAGATAGCGATCAGCAGGATCGGCAACTCTACGGCGTGCAGCAGTTTCATGGCGGAGATCATCAATGCGCCGCTGACCAAGCCGGAGCCGAACATGCGCAGCGCCATCACGCCACCGGCCAGCAACAGCCCCTGTTTGGCGCCGATGCGGTTCACCAGCAGCGGCGCCAGGAACATACCGCCGGCTTCGAGGAAGACCTGCAGCGAGTTGAGGAAGCCGTACATCTCGTTGCCCTGTTCGCGTGAAGCGAACTGCGAAGCGAAGTAGACCGAAAATTGCTGATCGAAAACGTTGTACACGCTGATACCGAGCACAAACACCACCAGCGCCCAGAAGCCCGGCATACGCAGCAGCGCCAGCGCATCCTGCAGCCGCAGATTTTCCGGTTTGCCGAACGCCAGGCCTGCCATGGCGTTCGGCTTCAGCTCGCGCACCTGGCTGAGCAGCAACAGGAATACCACGGCGGCGGCGGAGGCCAGCCAGAAATTGATGTTCGGATCGATATTGAAGATAAAACCGGCCAAAAAGGTGGCGCTGGCCCAGCCGAGCGATCCCCACATGCGGGCGCGGCCGAATTCGAAACCGCTGATGCGGCTGACTCGCTCGGTATAAGATTCCAGCGCGCCGATGCCGGCGAAGAAGGTGGCGCCGATAAATACCCCGCCGACCAGCGCGCCGAGCGGCAGGCTGCTGGCCAGCAGCGGGGCGTAAACGTAGATAAAGAACGGGCCGGTCAGCAGCAGCATCACGCCGAGAAACTGCAGCAGGTGCTTGCGCAGCCCAAGTTTGTCCTGAATAAACCCGTACAGCGGCTGGGCGCACAGCGCCACCAACGAGATAGCGGAGAAGATCAGGCCGGTCTCGGCGCCTTTCAGGCCGATCTTCTGATTCAGCCACAGCGAGATCAGCGAAAAGCTGGCAGACCAGGTGAAGAAAAAGAAGAACAGCAGGCCGCTGAGCAGCACGTAATATTTTTTAGTTTCGCGGTTCATGGGTAGGGCCCCGGTGAGTGAAGTTAGCTCTATTGTTAACGTTAACTCGTAAAGGGATGAAGCCAGCAGATGTCACGCATGCGATGTTAATCACAAAAGTTAACGTTAACATTTATGCCTTGTGATCGAGGTCACGGGTTGATAAGGGGGCGATGCGCCCCCCGGAGGATTAACGTTCGTTCAGCGAGCGCAGATGGTCGTCGCGGCGCAGCGTCATCAGCGCAAACAGGCTGACCACCGAGGTGGCGACCACGTAGTAGGCGGGAATGTCGATATTACCGGTCTGTTTGATCAGGCCGGTGATAATCAGCCCGGCCGAACCGGAAAACACCGCATTGGACAGCGAGTAAGCCAGCCCCAAGCCGGTATAGCGCACCCGGGTCGGGAACATCTCCGCCAGCATCGCCGGGCCGGGGCCGGCCAGCAGGCCGACCACTGCGCCGGCGATCATGACCGCCAGCCCTTTGGCCCACAGTGAACTCTGCGCATCCTGCAACAGGTGCAGCAGCGGGAAGGTGAACAGGATCACCGCCGCCACCGCCGTCAGCATCACCGTTTTACGCCCCAGTTTGTCGCTGATGATGCCCGCCGGCAGAATGGTCAGGGCGAAGCCGACGTTGGCCAGCACCGTCGCCACCAGCGCCTGCTGGAAGGTGGCGTGCAATGAGGTTTGCAAATAGGAAGGCATCACCACCAGGAAGGTATAGCCGGCGGCCGACCAGCCCATCATGCGGCCGATGCCGATCAAAATGGTTTTCACCACGCCGCCCAGCTTCGCTTCCGGCGGCGCGGCGGCGTGTTCCGCATGTTGCTGCGCCTGGGTGAACGTGGGCGTTTCCTCGAGCTTTAGCCGCAGCCACAGCGCCACGGCGCCCAGCGGCAGCGCCAGCAGGAACGGAATGCGCCAGCCCCAGTCATGCAGCTGCTGCACGCTGAGCAGCGCGGCCAACAGCGCCACCAGCCCGGCCCCGGCCAGCAGGCCGAGCGCGACGGTCAGCGATTGCCAGGCGCCGAACAGCCCGCGCTTGCCCTTCGGGGCGAACTCGGTCATCAGCGACACGGCGCCGCCGAATTCACCGCCGGCGAACAGCCCCTGAAACATGCGCAGCAGCGTCAGCAGCAGCGGGGCGGCGACGCCGATCGAGGCATAGGTCGGCATGACGCCGATCAGCGCGGTGGCCAGCGTCATCAGCAGCAGAACCGCAATCAGCGTTGGGCGACGGCCGATGCGATCGCCGATGCGGCCGAATATCACCGCGCCGATCGGCCGACAGAAAAACGCCAGCGCGAAGGCGGCGTAGGTGAGGATCAGGCTGGTGATTTCATTTTCACCCTGCAGCGTGAAAAAATTGGCGGCGATAACGGTGGCCAGGAACCCGTACACCCCGAACTCATACCATTCGATAAAGTTGCCGACCGAGCCGGCCAGCAACGCCTGACGCGAGCGGCGCGCGTCGAGAGTCTGTTGATTCATCCCCGTTCCCATACTTTTGAATTATTGTTCGTCAGTTCTAAATTTATACGACAAAACAATCAATTGATTTCAGCGGGAACTGTGAGGCGCTCAGCGCATGCTGTCGATACGCCACCATTCGGGGCAAACATCGGCGAACGCAGTGGATGGCGGAAGAGTGAAAACAAAAAAGGGCCGACGAATCGGCCCTTGAGCGGGGGAATGCCGTTACCGTTTTGGCCCGGCGCTCACCAATTTTTCACCCGCCGGGGTGACGGTATATTTGGCGAAGTTATCGATAAAGCGCTGCGCCAAATCCTGCGCTTTCTCCTGCCACAGCGACTCGTCGGCGTAGGTTTTGCGCGGATCGAGGATCGACGGATCGACGCCCGGCAGCGCGGTCGGCACCTCCAGCCCGAAGATCGGCAGCGTGAACGTCTCGGCCTGCTCAATGTCGCCATTCAGAATGGCGTCGATAATGCCGCGCGTATCCTTGATCGAAATACGTTTGCCGCTGCCGTTCCAGCCGGTGTTGACCAGGTAAGCCTGGGCGCCGGCGGCCTCCATGCGTTTCACCAGCACTTCGGCGTACTGCGTCGGGTGCAGCGTCAGGAACGCGGCGCCGAAGCAGGCGGAGAAGGTTGGCGTCGGCGCGGTGATGCCGCGCTCGGTGCCGGCCAGCTTGGCGGTGAAGCCGGACAGGAAATGGTACTGGGTCTGCTCCGGCGTCAGGCGCGATACCGGCGGCAGTACGCCGAAGGCGTCAGCGGTCAGGAAGATGATCTTGCGCGCATGGCCGGCTTTGGACACCGGTTTGACGATGTTCTCGATGTGATAAATCGGATAGGAAACGCGGGTGTTCTCGGTCTTGCTGGCGTCGTCGAAGTCGATGCTGCCGTCGGCCAGCACGGTGACGTTTTCCAGCAGCGCATCGCGGCGGATCGCCTGATAGATTTCCGGCTCCGCCTGCGGCGACAGCTTGATGGTCTTGGCGTAGCAGCCGCCTTCGAAGTTGAACACGCCGTCGTCGTCCCAGCCGTGCTCGTCATCGCCGATCAGCTGGCGCTTCGGATCGGTGGAGAGGGTGGTTTTGCCTGTGCCGGATAGGCCGAAGAACACCGCCACGTCGCCTTGCTCGCCGACGTTGGCCGAGCAGTGCATCGAGGCGATGCCCTTCAGCGGCAGCAGGTAGTTCATGATCGAGAACAGGCCTTTCTTCATCTCGCCGCCGTACCAGGTGCCGCCGATCAGCTGCATGCGTTCCGTCAGGTTGAAGGCGACGAAGTTCTCCGAATGCAGCCCTTGCTGCTGCCAGTCCGGGTTGGTGCATTTGGCGCCGTTCAGCACCACGAAGTCCGGCTCGAAGTCCGCCAGTTCGGCGTCGCTCGGGCGAATAAACATGTTTTTCACGAAGTGCGCCTGCCAGGCCACCTCGGTGATGAAGCGCACTTTCAGGCGCGTGTCGGCGTTGGCGCCGCAGAACGCGTCCACCACGAACAAACGCTTGCCGGAGAGCTGGTTGCCCACCAGCGTTTTCAGATGCTGCCAGACCTCCGGAGAGAGCGGCTGGTTGTCGTTCTTGCCGGTGCCGTTGTCCGACCACCAGACGGTATCGCGCGTGGTGTCGTCGCGCACGATGTATTTGTCCTTCGGCGAACGGCCGGTGAACTCACCGGTCGCGACGTTGACCGCACCGAGTTGGGTGAGGGTGCCGCGTTCCAGCGGCGGCAGGTCGGCGCGGGTCTCTTCGGCGAACAGCAATTCATAGCTGGGGTTATAGACGATGTCGGCGGCCTGATGGATGCCGTAGCGAGCGAGGGTTTGTGGGGTAACAGCGCGTGAAGACATATTCTACTTCCTTATGAGTCATATTATGCCTCTTTCCCGTGCGGTGCCGCGCGCAGGATTAAGGTTCGGATCAAGCTGACCGGATTCAGCTAATGCGTTTCCGGTTCTTTATTAATAAAACAGGGAGATTTTTCGCCCTCCTATAGCATAGCAGCGAATTTAAGCCTGCTTACTTTAATTACAAAATGCTGACGATAATTAATTAAAATCAACCTTGGCGGAGGGTCACAATATTGAATTTCGCCGGCGTAATTTAGTTTTGCATTTTTATTTTTTATCATATCGTCAGGGCTGTCCACTGTTTTATTTCTTATTAGAAAAAGCGAAATCCACAATAGGATTTTTCGTAATCATTTGTTTTTGCTTGGCTATGGCAGGACTGTTGCGCCAGGTGAATCTAACCGTACTGTACGCTTGTCAGCAGGGTGAATAATGAAACAGATAAATGCAGAACTGGCCTGTGATAAAAATGCGGCATCGTCCGAATCCTCAGGATTAATTAATCAACTTCGTCAAATAGATATCGGTGCGGTACCGATCGCGTTGTTTATCACGATTTGCGCGATCGTGGCGATTTCCGCCTACGCCAACTTCCTGCCGAAGAATATGATCGGCGGCCTGGCGGTGATAATGACGCTGGGCTTTGCGCTGGCGCAGTTGGGAAAAAGCATTCCCGTGCTGCGCGATATCGGTGGGCCGGCCATTCTGTGTTTGATGGTGCCGTCGGTGTTGGTCTATTTCAATGTCTTCCAGCCAAACGTCATGGGCACCGTCCATTTGCTGATGAAAGACGCCAACCTGCTCTATTTCGTCATCGCCAGTCTGGTGGTCGGCAGCATTCTCGGCATGAACCGGGTGATCCTGATTCAGGGGATGATTCGCATGTTTGTGCCCTTGGTGGTCGGTACGGTGACGGCGGTGATCACCGGGCTGCTGGTGGGCAAGCTGTTCGGCTTTACCTTTTATCACACCTTCTTCTTCATCATCGTGCCGATCATCGGCGGCGGCATTGGCGAGGGGATTTTACCGCTGTCGCTGGCCTATTCGGCGATCCTGGGCTCGACGCCGGACGTCTACGTCGCGCAGCTGGCGCCGGCGGCGGTGCTGGGCAACATCTTCGCCATCGTGACCGCCGGGGTGCTGGCGCGCATCGGCATGCAGCGCAAGGCGCTGAGCGGCGACGGCATGCTGATCCGCTCGGCGCAGGAGAACGCGATGTTCGCCATCAAAGAGCAAAGCGGCAACGTCGATTTCCAACTGATGGGCGGCGGGCTGCTGGTGATCTGCGCCTTCTTTATCGTCGGCGGCCTGTTTGAACACATCGTGCATATTCCCGGCCCGGTGCTGATGATCCTGTTCGCGGTGCTGTGCAAATACTGCCGGGTGATCCCGGCCTCGATGGAGACCGGCGCGCACAGTTTCTACAAGTTCGTCTCCACCGCGCTGGTGTGGCCGCTGATGATCGGTCTGGGCATGCTGTACGTGCCGCTGGAAAGCGTGGTGGCGGTGTTCTCGGTCGGTTATGTGGTGGTCTGCGGTTCGGTGGTGCTGTCGATGGGGCTGGTCAGTTTCCTGATTGCGCCTTACCTGAAGATGTTCCCGGTGGAAGCGGCGATCGTCACCTGTTGCCACAGCGGCCTGGGCGGCACCGGTGACGTGGCGATCCTGTCGGCATCGAACCGCATGGGGCTAATGCCGTTCGCCCAAATCGCCACGCGCATCGGCGGCGCTTCCACGGTCATTGGCGCGACGCTGCTGCTCGGTTGGTTAGTCTGAGTCCAGAATTTCTTATGGATAGCCGGGGTTGGATTGCCCCGGTTTTTTATTTCGAGGACAGCCGCACCCACAGCGTGATGAGCTATTTCAGCGAAAGCAACATCGGGCAGGACTTTAAAGGCGCGTACTCATCCGGGCCATTGCTCAACGACATCACGGCGATCCCGCATTTCTACGGCGCCAACATGCACACCCGCATCGGCGATACGATCTACGGTTTCAATTCCAATACCGATCGCGACTTCCTCACCGCCACCGGCGGATTGGATCCGCGACTTCGTGCGCGGTGAAGACAAGATCGATCTGACGCTGTTCAACACCGGCAGCGATTTCCTGGTGAAAGTGGTGGGGCAGCCGCTGGATGCGGGTGATTTCGTGTTGGCGTAATGCAGGCAACAAAAATAGGGCATTTTGGGCAAAAACCCGACAATTCCTATTAATTCCGTCATATTAGCGTGACATAGTAGCGCGCAGAAGGCCGGGCTTGCATACCTCGGGCTTCTGTCGGATCGCCAACCTTTTCGGTTGGCGATTCATTTTCCGCCTTTCAGCATATTGATGGCGGCGCCGAGCAGGATGCGCCGTTCGATATCGTTGCTGTCCGCCAGCTGCCGCGCCAGATGTTTTTCCAGCGTTTCCACCGACAGCGCTTCGCCGCGATGGCGCAGCTGCATCACGCCGTCGCCGATCAGGCGTGCGACCTCATCCCATACGGGTTTAATCTCCTGTTCCGAGAACGTCATGGCCTACCTCGGTTGGTTGATTTTTGCCCAATGTAGCAGCTGAACTGCGGCTTCGCTACCGGCTGCCTAAAACAGGAAGCATAAAAAACAAGCCATCAGTATTTCTTCTGGTTTTTACGCTCAATACTTGCGGTGTCGAAAAGCAGGAGAAAACATCATGAACTGGGTCGAAACCTTAGCGGAGTACTACCGCCTGAGCCGCACGGGTGAAACGCAGCATTGGCTGTGTCGCCGCTGGTTGCCGCAGGGAGAGGCGCGCTTGGCCTATTTGCGGGAGTTGCTGGAGCCGACCGCGCCGCGGCGGCGGTGAGCAGGGCGCCGGCGTTTGGCCGGCGTCGTTTCGCGGGATTAACCGAAGGCTATCGCCGCCCAACGCAACAGCAGCAACGCCAGGCAGATCAGCAGCAGCACCACCACCATTTTACTGAGCTTGGCGCCCATGCGTTTTGTTGCCACGTTGTTTCCCCTTTAGCTGAAATACCATCCACCGGCGAGGATGATGAGGAAAAGCGTCACTAACGCGACGCCGTTGAGTAAATCGCTGAAGGTATCGTCAGCATCGATGTCATTTTGCCGCATGTTGCCGCCTGGCGGTCGCCATTGGGTGAATAATGTTCACAGTATGCGCCCGACAGCGCGACAGGCACAGCGAAGAACGGTAAAAACGCGTAAAGGCGGCGGTGGCGGAACGCGCAGTCGCGCTTGCGACGGATGCAGACGGCCGGCAATACGTTGTACTATCCTGTCTGCATTGATGCATTTTTCCTAAAGGTATAATCATGGCGACGGCAATTCCACAGAAATACGAGCACCTTGAGCGCTGGGCGTTCGGCGATACCGAGCAGCAGGCCGATGAAGTGGTGCAATTGATCCTCAATGGCACCAAAACGGCCACCTGTTCCAACCTCGACGGCGAGGGGATCCCGCAGGCCGGCGATCGGTTCCTGGTGGTGGACGGCAAGGGTGAGCCGGTCTGCGCGGTCGAGCTGACCGCGGTGGAAATGAAAACTTACGATCAGGTCGATGAAGCGCACGCCTTTGCCGAAGGCGAGGGCGATCGCTCGCTGGCGCACTGGCGCAAAGAGCTGCAGCGCTTCTTCGAAGAGTACGATCTGTTCTCGCCGGACATGACGCTGGTGCTGATGAATTTCAAAGTCGTCGACAAATTCTAATCTTATGCGCGCCGTTCCTTACGAGTGCCAGTGGGCCAGCCCGGAGCTGGCCGCCGATCTGATCGCCGGCCGCGCGACGCTGGCGCAAGACGAAAATTGGGCGCGCAGCGGCGCCCGCGATCGAGCGGAGTACGTCGAGTGGGCCAATCACGTGTGCGGCATGGCCTGTCTGAAAATGGTGCTGGGCCACCGCGACGGCGAAGCGCCGCCGCTGCTGGAGCTGGCGCGGCGCAGCCTGCCTTACGGCGCCTATGTGCGCGAAGGGGAGCGGATAAAGGGGCTGATTTACGCGCCGTTCGTCGAGTTCGTACGCGAGCAGTTCGCGCTGCAAGCGGAGGTGAAGGTGGGGCTGGAGGCCGCTGACGTGCCGGCGCTGCTTCAAGAATGCCGCTACTTTATCGCCTCGGTACACCCTTCCATTCGCCGGCCGGAGAGCATTCCGCCGCAGCGGGGCGGGCATCTGGTGCTGATCACCGCCGCCGATGCGCAAAGCGTGACCTTCCACAATCCTTCGGGCGACAGCCCGGCGACGCGCGAGCGGGTGCACCTGCCGCTCAGCCGCTTCACCCCTTTCTTTGCCGGCCGCGGCATCGCCATCACATAAAAAAACGCGCTGTTTCCGATGAAAACAGCGCGTCGTCAGCAGTGCTGATGCATTTTCATGCCAGCCGCATCACCCAGGCGTCCGCCTGCCGATCGTAGTGCTGCTTGTACAGCAGTGACTGTTTGCCGTCGAGGATCGCCGGAATGCTGGTGTGTTCATCCCAGCCGTCCAGCTGCATGCACAGATCCGGATCGGACTTGCAGGGAATGCTCAGGGTGCCGGCGCGGTCGGCGCCGGCGTGAAGATGCGCGTCATCGACCTCGAAGCTGCCAATTTTTACGACGGTTTTGCTCATGGGAACTCCTTGCTCAATGGTGTGGTAGGAGGTTAGACCAGTTCGGCCATCGGTAACAGCATAGCCAAGTGAGCAAAAAATGCCACATAAAAATTACATTTTGGAAACAATTTCCACGACGGCAAAGCACCGCGCCTAGTATTCCACCACAAAACTGAGATTGTCTTGATAGCTGCCGACCGCCACTTCCGTCTGCGCCGCATTGACCGCCGCCTTATACGGGATGCTTTGCGCCAGCCCGGTGCCGGCGCCGCTCTGTTTGTTGGTGCTATCCCAAACGGTCGTCGTATTGGGCAAGTAAATCTGATACTGCATGAAATTGCTGGTGCCGCTTTTCATACGCCGCCAACCGGAGACCGGGTTATTGCCGTTGGTGAAATAGGTGTTGTATCCCTCGGTTTTGGTGCAGGTCAGGGTGATGCTCTGATTGACAGGATTGAACTGCCCGACCAATGCCATGCTGCCGAAGTTGACGTTGGGCGCGGTGCCGATCAGGCAGTCTTTGGTGATGGCGACGCTGACGCTGACCGTGCTGGCCTTGTTGACGCCGTCCCACCAAACGCACAGGCCGAGCACGCCGAGGCCGCAGATATGGTAGTTCCAGATCAGGTTGATGGTGTCGGTATAGGTGCCCGAACGCACGTTGGCGCCGGCGGTGGTTTTGATATACAGCGGAAAGTTGACGTTGGAGGAGATCAGGATCAGCGACAATAGATTCAGTGAACTGTAGTCAATGGTCTGCCCGATGCTGTAGGGATATTGATAGTTGGCGTCGGGATAGATCAGGTAGGCGATTTTATCGCCGGAACCGTCGGTGTTGGCGACCGCCATGCCGTTGGTGGTCGACGCAACCTTGACCGTGACGGTGTTCTGCGACAGCAGCGATAGCCCGAGGCCGGTGCAGTTGAGGCCGGCGGTGCCCTGGGCGTTGATCTGCCCGTTGTAGACCACGAAAGAGCTGCTTCCCGGTAAGGTGACGGTGCCGTTGGTGGTGGCGCAATCGGCGAATGCGCGCTGACAGAACAGCAGCGAGAGGGTTAACAATAAGAAGGCTTTCAATCCCCGAAACATAGTGACTCTCCGTCGTTGAATTAGCGGCAGACAACCGGGCCGACGCGCTGGATGCCCTTAGGCTTCGCCAGGCTGAATTCCGCCTGACACGGCGGGCCGCCGTCGGCCGGGATCACGCTCAGCCGATTGTGTTGTTGCACCGGGTCGATATAGGTCATGCCATCCCAACCGACATAGCTTTGCTGATTGCCGCCAACCACCGCCACCTGGCTGCCGTTGGCCAACGGTTTGCCTTGCTCGTCAACCAGTTCGACGTCGGCGGCGGAGATGGGTTGGATGGGGAACTCAACCAGAAAACCGCTGTGATCGCGAATGGCGACGGTTTTCTCCACCGTCGGCAGCGCGACGTCGGCGGGCAGGCTGAGCGGATCAATCTGGAATTTCGCATGGTAGTAAGAGGTGACGGTCGGCACCAGTAAATAGCCCTGGGCGTCGGTCTTGCCGATCGGTTGGTTCTCATAGCTCACCGGAATGTCGGCGTATCCTTGCGTGGACACCAGCGCAAAGGCATCGTTGATGGTGTTGGTGGCGTACACGCCGCCGTTCATCGCCACCAGCGAACCGCTGATTTCTCCCCAGTGGTTGGTTTCATCGCGGGTGCCGTATACGCCCGCTCGGGCTTCGAGTCTGCGGGTGCGCCAGGTCAGATCGGCCTGGCGGTAATCGCCGCCGCTCGGGTTATTGGCGTAGGC
This sequence comes from Serratia sp. LACPHL-BACT-2024-00286, assembly GCF_043109535.1. Taxonomy (NCBI): domain Bacteria; kingdom Pseudomonadati; phylum Pseudomonadota; class Gammaproteobacteria; order Enterobacterales; family Yersiniaceae; genus Serratia; species Serratia sp. LACPHL-BACT-2024-00286. The sequence goes on along the minus strand of NZ_JBICNA010000001.1, from coordinate 1,146,321 downwards.
CAGATTCCAGCCGAAACCGCCATTGGTCGGCGCGGCGCGGCTGTAGCTGACGCGTTCGCTCCAGCGGTTGTTGTTGTCGCGCGCGGCGCTGAAGCTGGCCGTGCCCCAGCTGTCGAACGGAATGGAGAGCTGCAGCTGGGCGCTGTAACCGCTGCTGCCGATTTCCCGGTTCAGCGAGGCGTACAGGCTGCTGTTGCGCCAAAGCGATACGCTGTAGGACAGGTTCACCAGGCGGGTTCGCTGAGCGATGGCGTCGCGGACGTCAAAATAACCGGCGCCGAGGCTGCCGAGCCGGCCCAGGCTGACGCTGCCGGTCAACTGATCGGTGCGACGGCTCAGGCGGTAGTCGCTTTTATACACGGAAATGTCGCCAAAATCGGCGCTGCGCAGGATGCGTTGGGCGTTGAGGCTGAAACGTTGGTTGCTGTAGGTGTAACCAAAGCTGCTCTGATCGCCGTGGTTGCCGGTGTAGCGATAGACGGGCTGGGGATCCGGCTGTTGCAACGGCCTGCCGGTCAGCGGATCGTAATAGGTGGGGGATTGTATCGCCCGTCCGCCGTTAAACGCTTCATCGCCGGCCTGGCTGACGCTGTAGGACGCGTTGAGAACCCCCCATTGCCCGACGCGAAGGTCGGCGCCGGCGCCGCCAACCGCCAACTCGGCTGCGCCTTCGGCGCGTCCCTCCAGGGTTAACCAATCAGTGACGCCGTAACGTAAGCTGGCGCTGCCGACCCATTGCCCGTAATCGGCAGAACTCAACCCGTAGTTGCGCCGCAGCAAACCGGTGGAAATGCTGAAATCGCTCATGCCGGTCTGCAGCAGGTTGCTGGCCACGTAGAACGGCACCGTGGTGCTGACCTGGCGGCCGAGGGCGTCGGTGGTGACGACGGTGGCCTGACCCGCGCCGTTAATGTAGGGCACGCTGTTGAGGGTGAACGGCCCGGGATTGATGTCGGTGGTGCTGTTTTTATAGCTGTTGATGTATAAATCGACGCTGCTGGGCAATGCCGCCTGGCCGGAAAACTGCGGCAGCGGGTAGGTGATAAGATCCGGGCGCACCGCGAAATTGCGCGCCAATTGCAAGCCGCCGATGCGCACGGCGCTGCTCCAGGGGAGCGAGCCGGTGGTAAGGTCACCGGCGATCACATTCAGCATCCGCTGGTCGTCGTTGAAACGCCAGTAGCTGTCGTATCGAATATAGCGCCCGCCATCGTCGTTCGGCCCGCCGTTAAACCCGCTGCGGTAGATGCCGGTGTTGGCGATGACGCCGAACCCGTCGAACAGCCGCTGTTCGCTCCACGCCGACAGGTAGCCCGGCCGGCCATTGCCGTTGCTTTGGTTGGCATAGATATCGTAGTTGAACAGCAAACCCAGACTGCTTTGCGCCGGCAAGCGCTGCAACGGTGAATGGGCGCCGATGGTTTGCTGCGGCAACCAGTCGTTGGGCACGTTGATCAGCAACTGCTGGCTCTCGCCGCTGTAGCTGACATCCACCTTCTCCAGCCGATCGACGGCGATCTCTTTCGCCTGCTTATCCGCTACCGGCAGCCCGGCGTCGAGCAGTTGCTGGGGCGTCATGTAGTAATGGCCGCCGCGGTAGTTGACCGGCACGACGTTGCCGGTTTGGCGCCCGTTGACGACCGGCTCCAGATACAGCGTGGTGTCCGGCATGCTGACGGCGCTGGGCGGCGGCGGCAGATCGTCGCCGAGCGCAAACGGCAGCCAGCCGCCGGCCGCCATGCTCAGCATGGCAAACGCCAGCGGCTTAAGGCTGAAACGCCGCGTCGATAGCCTCCCTGTCGGCTGCACCTGGGCCTCAATAAGACGGAATGGCTACGGGCTGTTTGTTGTCATTGACCGTGGCCATCAGTTTGCCGCTGCTGAAACCGCCGGCGGGCGGCAAGGCGAAGCGCATTTGCGAACCGGGCAGCACGTATCCCATCAGGCCGGGATTCAGGCTGCGGCCTTGCAGCGTCACTTTCGACATGCGGGCATGCACTGCGCCTTGATTTCGCACCTCCAGCCAGCGTTCGCTGCTTTGCTGCTGTAGACGATAGCTGAGCTGAGGTTGGCTGGCGGTCGCGTAATCGCGCGGTTTTTCGCTGTCCTGTTTGGTCCAAATGCCCTTGCCGCTGACGAACAGCGGCACCGAGTAGCGCATCTGGAATTTCAGCCCCATCTCCGCACCGCCGGGGGCGGCGCCCGACGATTGTTCTTTCACCGGCACTTCATCGACCAAAATGCGGTAGGCGCGCTCCTGTCCCGCCGCCGGGGCCGACTGTTTGATCAGGCGTATCAGCTGGCGTTTGCCTGGCGCGATCGACGCCACCGGCGGGCTGGCGATCACGTCGCTTTGGTTGCTGTAATCGTCTTTGCCGGCGGTTTGCCGCCAACCCAACACGCGAATTTGCATATAGACCGGTTTGCTGTCGCGATTTTCCAGCCACAGCGCGGTGGCCTGTTGTTGATCTTCAATCACCGGATCGATCGGCCAAATGAGAATGGAGGCCGCGGCCAGGGCGTGCTGCTGGCTTGCCAGGAGCAGGGCTGCCGTTAACGGCAGGCGGAAGGGTATGCGCATAACTCATCCTTATTGCAAAAAAACTTAATAAGTGACCGTCAACAAGACCGTATCGCTGTAAACGCCACTGGTGGGCAGGGTACTGGTCGAAAACAGACGGGCGTAAACCTTGATTTCTTGCGTGCTGCCGGTGGCGGCGACGGTCTGCGCCGCACCGCCGTTGGCGCCATCCCCCCAAAGGGTGGCGTAGTTGCTGTCTTGATAAAGTTGATACAGCAGCGTTTCCGACGTGGCGGCGTTTTGTAATTTTCTGCCGCCGGCGATGGATCCGGTCACATGATTGCCGACGCCGAGGGCCAGCGTAACGCTCAGCCCCGGGTTGCAGCGAAACAGCACCGAACCGGCGCCGCTGCTGGAGACGACGCTGACCGCGTTGCTCAGCGAGGACAGCTGGCCGAAGTTCAGGGTGCCGAAGGTGGTCACGTCGCTGACGCCGCTGCCTAATACGCAGCCTTTTACCACGGTTGCATTGACGGTGAACGGCTGGCTTTTGGTCAAGTCGTTGACGCCGGTATCGCTTTGAGCCGGGGAAAGCGGCAGGCAGAACAGCAAACCGCAAATGGAAGCGCGCATCGTCATTACCAATTGATCGTGACCTGTACCGTGTCGGTGTAGCTGCCTGTCGGGGGCGTGGACTGCGCCGGAATCATGCCATAGACCGGCAGCCAGTTGTCCGAACCGTTGGCGGTTTGTGACACGCCCGTCAGATTGTCCCAAATGGTGCTGTGGGCGGCGTTGGTGTACAGGTTGTAATTCACCCGTTGGCCGGCCGCGCTTTGCAGGTAGCGGGCAGCGGTATTGCCGCTTTGCCCGCCGCCAAGCAGAACGCTGTAGCTGGTGCCGTTGGTGCATTTCACCCGAATGGCGCCGGCGTTTTGCTGCCCGGCGACGCTGGTGGCGGTGCTGAGAAAATACAGCGTGCCGAAATTCAGCGTGCCGAAGCTGACGTTGCCGCCTGAGCTGCTGCCGGCTTCACAGGCGCTGAGCAAGGTCGCGCTGACGCCGAGGGTCGCCGTTTTACTGTCGGCCTGCGCCAACAGGCTGCACGCCCATAATCCTCCGCAGCAAAGTGCGAGCCGCACCGTTACCAGGTAACCGTCATCGTGACGGTGTCGTTATAGGTGTCCGCCGCTGGGGTAGAACCGGCCGCCGGCACGCGGCCATACACGATCAGCGGAACGGCGGCGCCGGTGCCGGTGCCGGTCAGCGCGTTGGCGCCGCTGCCCCAGGCGGTGGTGCGCGCGGCATCCTGGTAAAGGTTATAGCTGATGAATGCGCCTGCCGTGCTGGCCATGCGGCGTTGGGTGCCTGACGTGACGTGGAGCCCGTTGTCCAGCGCCACCGTGTAGTCTGTGCCGGTGGTGCAGGTCAATGACAGCGTACCGGCCCCCCCTGCGCCGGTGGCGCTGGCGTCGATGATGTTGGCCAGTGAAGAGTAAGTGCCGAAGCTGATGGAGCCGAAGTCGTTGACGGAACCGCTGCTGTTGCCGCCACCCACGACGCAACCGGCGCCGATGGTCAGCGTCACGCCTAGCGTGCCTTGAATGGTGCCTGCTGCGTTAGCCGCGCCGTTGGCGCACAGCAGGGTTGCTACCGAGGTCAATGCCATCAGAGTTTTTTTCATCTTATATTCCTTGCCGTATGAGAGAAAGCCCGCAAAGACGCCACCCAGAGGTGGGTTGAACGTATTCATTTAGCTGCACTTTAATTAATAGAATAAGAATCGGGAATTGTCTTGATGAAAGCGAGAAACTTTTTATTCCCATCCCCCGGCTGACGGGGCTTACAGGTGAGGTATACCGATAAATTGAAATGATTAGAATAATAACGAACGGTGATGGGAATATTATTAGCGTTATTTTATCGCCGGGGCGTTTAATTCCCCGGCGCGGTATCGTTTACAGGTGGAAATCCAGCGCGCCGTCGCGCACCAGCTCGCGCGGCAGGTTGTTCTTGATACGGCTGCCGATGCGCTTGGCGATGCCCAGCGGCTGCCCCTGGTAGGTGACGATGCATTCATCGCCCGCCGGCGGCAGTTCCGGGTAGAGATCGCGGCCGTGATACCACTCCTGCGCCAGCGCGGCGTCCAGCTCGAAATGCGCTTTGCCGCCGGTGCCGGCCAGCGCGATCGCCGCCTCGTGCTGCCAGCGGAAACCTTTAGGGAAACGCTCCGCCAGTTTGAGGCCGATGCGCGAGAAGCGAACCTTGCCGAACAGCGGTTCCAGCTCGGCCGGGAACAACCAGATCTCTTTGTCGCGCTCCCACAGCCGGCCGTCATCGCCCCAGGTTAAGCCGGATGCGGCGGCGGCTTGGGCGACCTGCGCCGCTTCTTTGCCGGACAGCGGGCTGAACGGGAATTTACCGACTTTGTAGGTCGGCTTCGGCAACGGCGCCACGGCGCGCCGTTTGCGCAGGCGGGCGACGAAAAAGCCTTCGCTGTCGTAAATCTGCGGGAAGACGTGCAGGAAACCTTCGGCGGTCAGCGCCTTGTTGGCGCCGGGGAACAGCTCGCCCAGCGGCTCGATGCTGACCGCGTCGCCGTAGGTGTCCAGCAGCCAGCGCACCACCTGCTGATTTTCCTGCGCATTGAGCGTGCAGGTGGAGTAAACCATCACGCCGCCCGGCGCCAGCGCATGAAACGCGCTGTCGATCAGTTCGCGTTGGGTGGCGGCGATCTCGGCCACGCTCTGTGGCGACCAGTTGCTCATGGCGTCCGGATCCTTGCGCACCACGCCTTCGCCGGAGCAGGGGGCGTCGAGCAGAATGGCGTCGAAGCTCTCCGGCAGCGCGGCGCCGAACACCCGGCCGTCGAAGTGGGTCAGCGCGGTGTTCTTCACGCCGCAGCGGCTGATATTGGCGTGCAGCACTTTCACCCGGCTGGCGGAGTATTCGTTGGCGACGATCCCGCCCTGATTGCCCATCAGCGCGGCGATCTGGGTGGTTTTGGATCCCGGCGCCGCCGCCACGTCCAGCACCCGAGTCGGCGCCGCGCCGCCCGCGAACAGCGCGCTGACCGGCAGCATCGAACTGGCTTCCTGAATGTAGAACAGGCCGCTCAGGTGTTCGGCGGCGCTGCCCAGGCGCAGCTCTTCATCGTCGCGCTCGATCCAGAACCCTTCCGCGCACCAGGGAATGGGCTCCAGTCGCCAGTCGTAATCCTGCACCAGCGCCAGGAAGTCGGCGACGCTGATTTTCAGCGTATTGACGCGCAGGCTGCGGCGCAGCGGGCGCTGGCAAGCGGCGATAAAATCGTCCATCGCCAGCTCGGCGGGCATGATGGCGCGGGTGGCATCAAGGAAAGCGGGGGGCAGAAAAACGGCGGTGGATTTGGCCACGGGCGAACTCTCAGGGTGCAATAAAGATAAGGGCGAGAGTTTATCACAAAGCGGAAAAAAACAGGGCCTGGCATCGCCGGGCCCTGAGGAAAATGCGAAATTTAATCGCGCGGAATGGCGGTGCCCCAGGTTTTCCAGTCCTTAGGCTCTTCCGGATTCAGCAGGAAGTGTTTGTTCGGCGTGGCTTTCGGCGCCAGCGGAATGGTCGGCGGCGTGGCGAAGGCGATACCGCCGCGGATGAACTGCTGGAAGGTGCCGCTCTTGATCACGCCGCCGGTCAGGCCGAACTGCAGGTTGTAACCCGAAGCCAGCCAGAACACGCTGTTGTTGCGCACCAGATGCTGATATTTCTTGCTGATGCGCAGCGCGACGTGCACCCGATCGGACATGGCGCCAAGGTAGAAGCCGGTGATGGTACCGACCTCTACGCCGCGGAACAGCACCGGCGTGCCGATCTGCAGCGAGCCGGTTTCGGCGGCGTCGAGCACTACGCTCAGGCCGTCGAGATAGCGTGAGTCGGTGATGCTGGCCTGCTGCAGCTCGAAGGTGCGCAGCTCGCGGCCGCGCCCCGGCTCCACGTTGATATAAGGCTGGAGCAGGGTATCGAGATTGCTGACGCCGGCGGCGGAGATCTCCGGCGAAACGATCGAGAAGCGGCTGCCCAGGCGCGCGAAAGTGTGCACATATTCCGGATACAGCACCGCTTTGGCCAACACTTCGTTGCGCTCCGGCGCCAGCTGCAGCGACTCCACCTGGCCGACGTCGATACCGAGGTAGCGCAGCGGCATGCCCGCCGACAGCTTGCTGGCGTCGTAGGTTCGCAGCATGATTTGGCTGCCCACCGCGCGGGCGGCGGTTTCGCTGGCGTACAGCACGCGGTTGGCGCCCTTGTTGAGCGTCACGCCCTGCAGGTTGTCGAAGCTGATGGCGCCTTTCAGCGCGCGGTTAAGCGGCGAAGCCTGCACCGTCAGCCCGCTGCCGTTGAGCTGCACCTTGGCGCCGCCTTCGGCCCAAAAGATGCTTTCGCGGGTCAGCAGCTTGCGGTATTCCGGGCTGATGTAGACGTCCACCTCAAACTCGTTGGCCTTCGGCCGAACGTTGACGATCTCGCCCACCTGGAATTTGCGGTACAGCACCACCGAACCGGCCTGCACATCCGGCAGGCTGGTGGCGCTGAGGGTCAGGGTGGTGGAAGGGGCGTTGCCGACGATGCCTTCCTCGGCTTTTTCGCTGTTGGCGTACAGCGGGTATTGGCCGCCCGGTTCCCCCTTGCTGCCGGGAATAATGCGCACGCCGCCGTCCACCCATTCTTGGGCGCTGGCGCCGAGCACTTCCATGCCGTCGATGCCCAGCTTGACGTCGAGCCGGCTGTTGACCACGAATTTGCTGTCTTTGTGCAGCAGGCCGCGATACTGCGCGTCGATGGCGGCGGTGAACACCACGCCGCCGGCGGTCAGGGTGCGGCTCAGGATCTGGCCGACTTTCACGCCGTGCACCACCAGCGGTTGCCCGACGTCGATGCCGTAGCTTTGCGGCGCATTCAGCGTGACGATCAGCACGCCAGGCTGCTGCAACAGCGTTTCGCTGCTGTCCAGCACGTTGAAGCGCTGCTGCGGCTCACCTTCGCCCGGCACCAGCTCCAGCGTGGTGCCGGTCAGCAGTTGGCTGAGCTTGGCGTCGTTGAGGCTGATGCGCGGGCTGCGCATCACGATGCGGGTGCCGCTGCGCATCAGATCGACCACCGAAGGATCGATGGTCAGTTCACCGACCACTTTGCTGTCCTGTTGCAACGTCAGCTTGGTCAGGGTGCCGACCTGCAGCCCCTGGTACATCAGCGGCGTGCGGTTTTCACTCAGGCTGTTGCCGCTCGGCAGATCCAGCAGGATATTGACGCCGCGCTGGCTGTGGGCCAGATCCGGATACAGGGTATAGCTCTGATCGCCCTTGGCCTGCTGGCCATCGGCCGGCGAATCGAAGGCGATGGCGCCGTTGACCAGCGCCGCCAGGCTCTCCATTTGCACCGTCGCGCCGGACAGGCTGAAATCGCCCTTGAAACCGGAGACATTCCAGAAGCGGCTGTTGCTCTTCACCAGGTTGGCGAAACGGCGGTCGATCAGTACGTCGATGGTCACGCCCTTGTTACCTTCGCTGATGGTGTAGTCATACACCTTGCCGACCGGGATTTTACGGTAGTAGACCAGCGAGCCGCTGTTGAGCGAGCCGAGATCGTCGGCGTGCAGGTGGATCATCAGCTCGCCGGTGTTCAGGCGGTATTTCGGCTGGGTATCGAGCGCGGTGAAGTGAGTTTGCTCCTTGCCGCTGCCGGGCATCATGCCGATATAGTTGCCGCCGACCAGCGCATCGAGCCCGGAGACCCCGGCCAGCGAGGCTTTGGGCGTCACCAGCCAGAACTGAGTGCCTTCGCGCAGCGAGTCTTCCAGATCGCTTTTGATGCTGGCCTCCACCACGATGCTGCGCAAATCTTTGCTCAGGCTGATTTTCTGCACCGTGCCGACCTCTACGCCCTGATAGCGTACCGGCGTGCGGCCGGCGACGATGCCCGCCGCCGATTGGAAATCGATGGTGACGGTGGTGCCGCGCTCCTGGAAATTGTTATAGACCAGCCACCCGGCGATCAGCAGGGCGATGAACGGCAGTAACCAGAACGGTGAAATGCGGCGCTTGTTCTTGACCCGCGCTTCAGTCGGTGTAGTCGGCGTTTCCTGTTGCATGTGCATCCCAAATCAATCGGCTATCCAGCCACTCAACGGCAAGAATAGTCAAAATGACCGCCGAGCCAAAGTAAAACGCGGCCGGTCCCATAGTAAAAGATAACAGCTGGTCGCGGTTTACCAGCGACATCATCAAGGCGATAACGAACAGATCGAGCATCGACCAGCGGCCGATCCAGGCGACCAGACGCAGCAGACGAATGCGCGTCTTCAGGCTGTGCGAGGTTTTGAAGTGAATGCTGAACAACAGCGTGATCAGCACGATCACTTTGGTAAAGGGCACCAGCACGCTGGCGATGAACACAATGGCGGCGATCGGCACGTTGCCGGAGGTGGCCAGCGAGACCACGCCGGAGAATATGGTGTCTTCGAGGCGCACGCCGTTGGCGTAAATGATGGAAATCGGCAGCAGGTTGGCCGGTATCAACAGGATCATCGCCGCGATCAGCGCCGCCCAGGTTTTCTGCAGGCTGTAAGGCTGGCGGTGGCACATCGGCACGTGGCAGCGCGGGCAGCGGCCGCGCGCGTCGGGGTAGCCGGTATAGTGGCAGGACAGGCAAATGTGCAGCGCCGCCGGCGGGCCTTTCGGCTGTTCCTGCGGATAGTAACGCTCCCACAGCTGCTCCAGGTTGGCGTGGATCAGCGTCAGGATGCTGAGCAGGGTGAGCGACAGGTAGGCGATCAGCGCGCTGCCCGCCTGGATGTCGGCGTAATCCTGCACCTTGATCGCCGCCACCGCCATGCCGATCAGATAGATGTCCAGCATCACCCACTCTTTGAGCCGCTCCAGCATCAGCAGCACCGGCCGCAGGTTCATGCCGAGCGCGTGGCCGAAGCGCAGGTACAGCAACGACAGCGCCAGCGTCAGCGGGGCGCCGATGGTGCAGAACGCCACCATGCTGGCGGTAAGCGGGTCGCCCTGACGGCTCATCTGCCAGATGCCTTCCAGCAAACTGGCATCGATGCGCGTGCCGAGCAGGCGGATGCTGATCAGCGGTTCGGTGAAGGCGAACGGCATCAGCAGCAGCATGGCGATCGCCATGGCGGTCAGGCGCGTCATCGACCAGTCGCGGCCGTTCACCATCTTGGCGTTGCAGCGCGGGCAATAGGCGGCCTGGTTGCCGCTGAGCGGCGGCAGCACGAACAGCAGATCGCACTCGCAGCAGCGCTGGTGGCGCCCTTTGGAAAGGGGGGCGGTGATCGCGTGTATTTTCATCTTTGACAAGTCGCTGCCCTTGAGCCCGCCGGAACTGTCAGCGTAGCTGAAAAATAAACCGGCCGCGTCACTGGCGATCGGGCGCCGGACGGTAAAACGAGGTAAACCGGGATTCTGAGCGGCAAACATACCCCGAGCGACAGGGTTTTGTGAAGCAACAGATGATTAACCTTGTGGCTATACGCATTTAATGCTTATTTTATAGGGCCTAAGCTTTGGGCTTCTGGCCATCTTCACTGTTTCAATGGTTATCACATGACAAAAGAACAATTCTACGCGGAATTAAAACGTGACCTGAGCGCGTTGCTCGGCGGGGAAACCAACTTTATCGCGGCGTTGTCCAACGCCAGCGCGTTGCTCAACGAGCGTCTGGATGACGTGAACTGGGTCGGTTTCTATCTGATGGATGGCGGCCAGCTGGTGCTGGGGCCGTTCCAGGGCAAGATCGCCTGCGTGCGTATTCCGGTGGGCAAGGGCGTGTGCGGCACGGCGGTGGCGGAAAATCGCGTGCAGCGCGTCGGCGACGTACATGCGTTCCCGGGCCATATCGCCTGCGATGCGGCCAGCAACGCGGAAATCGTGCTGCCGCTGGCGGTTGGCGGCCGAGCGATCGGCGTTTTGGATATCGACAGCACGGTTTATCAACGCTTCGACGAACAGGACGAAGCGGGCCTGAAAGCCGTGGTGGCGGGGCTTTGTGAGCAACTGGAACAGTGCGACAGTGCGAAATACGTGACTGTGGCGGCAAGTTGATCGACGGTTAACGTGGCAATTACCGATGGCGTCATTATAATGACGCCTGTTCATGCCTGTGGCTTGTTGGCAATACCGTTGTAATCAGGAAATTTCATGGAAAATCAACCTAAGTTGAACTCTAGTAAAGAAGTCATTGCTTTTCTTGCCGAGCGTTTTCCGCTCTGCTTTAGCGCCGAAGGCGAAGCTCGTCCGCTGAAAATCGGTATTTTTCAGGATTTGGTAGAGCGCGTGCAGGGGGAAGAGAATCTCAGCAAAACGCAATTGCGTTCTGCCCTGCGCCTGTACACCTCAAGCTGGCGTTACCTGTACGGCGTCAAAGTCGGCGCGCAGCGCGTCGATCTGGACGGCAATCCGTGCGGTGAACTGGAGCAGCAGCATGTCGATCATGCTCGCCAGCAGCTTGAAGAAGCCAAAGCGCGCGTTCAGGCACAGCGTGCCGAACAAAACGCCAAAAAACGTGAAGCCGCCGGTGAATCCGCCGATGCCGCGCCACGCCGTCCGCGCCCAGCCGGTAAAAAGCCCGCTGCACGTCGCGAAGGCGGAGCCGCGCCGGAGAACCGCAAGCCGCGCCCACAAACTCGCCCACAGCCAGCTCGTCAACCTCGTGCAGCAAAAGAGGAAAACCAGCCGCGTTATGCGCCAGTCACGGATATCTCTAAACTGCAAATTGGCCAGGAAATCAAAGTCAGAGCAGGCAAGAGCGCGATGGATGCTACCGTACTCGAAATCGCTAAAGATGGCGTACGTGTGCAGCTCTCTTCCGGTCTGGCGATGATTGTGCGCGCAGAACACTTGCAGTTCTGATACGGAGGCCAACCCAGGCATGAACAAATTCGTCAGATTAACAGCGATTGCAGGGCTGCTGTGGGCGGGTGTCAGTTACGGCGCGGAAACAGCCAACATCCGCATCGGCCAACTGCCTCAACTGCAACAGGAACCTCAGCACGCTACGGTGAGTGAGCGCGTCACCTCGCGCTTCACTCGCTCTCATTACCGCCAGTTCGCCCTCGACGCGGAGTTTTCAGGCAAGATCTTCGATCGCTACCTGAACATGCTGGACTACAGCCATAACGTGTTGCTGGCCTCCGACGTGGCGCAGTTCGCCGGCAAACGCAATCAGGTGGGCGAAGAGCTGAAAACCGGCAAGCTGGACACCTTCTACGCGCTGTTCAATCTGGCGCAGAAACGCCGCTTTGAGCGTTACACCTATGCGTTGTCGTTGCTGGACAAGCCGATGAACTTTACCGGCAACGGCACTATCGATCTCGACCGCAGCAAAGCGCCGTGGCCGAAAGACAAGGCAGAGCTGGATAGCCTGTGGGATGCGAAAGTCACCTATGACGAGCTGAATCTCAAGCTGACCGGCAAGACCGACAAAGAAATCCGCGACACGCTGACCAAGCGCTATCAGTTCGCCATCAAGCGCCTGACGCAAAGCAACAGCGAGGACGTCTTCCAGCTGGCGATGAATGCCTTTGCGCATGAAATCGACCCGCACACCAACTATCTGTCTCCGCGCAACACCGAGCAGTTCAACACCGAAATGAGCCTGTCGCTGGAAGGCATCGGCGCGGTGCTGCAGATGGATGACGACTACACCCTGATCAACTCGATGGTGCCGGGCGGCCCGGCGGCGAAGAGCAAGGCGATCACCGTGGGCGATCGTATCGTCGGCGTCGGCCAGGCCGGCAAACCGATGGTGGACGTGATCGGCTGGCGCCTGGACGACGTGGTGTCGTTGATCAAAGGGCCGAAAGGCAGCAAGGTGCGCCTGGAGATCCTGCCGGCCGGCAAGGGCACCAAAACCCGCGTGGTCACCCTGACCCGCGAGCGCATCCGCCTGGAAGACCGCGCGGTGAAAATGACCATCAAGACCGTCGGCAAAGAGAAGGTGGCGGTGTTCGACATCCCCGGTTTCTACGTCGGTCTGACCGATGACGTGAAAGTGCAGCTGCAGAAGATGGCCAAGCAGAACGTCAAGAGCGTGATCATCGATCTGCGCACCAACGGCGGCGGCGCGCTGACCGAAGCGGTGTCGCTGTCCGGCCTGTTCATTCCGAGCGGCCCGGTGGTGCAGGTGCGCGACAACAACGGCAAAGTGCGTGAAGACGCCGACACCGACGGCGTGACCTACTACAAAGGCCCGCTGGTGGTGCTGGTCGATCGCTTCAGCGCCTCCGCCTCCGAGATCTTCGCGGCGGCGATGCAGGATTACGGCCGTGCGCTGATCGTCGGCGAGCCGACCTTCGGTAAAGGCACCGTGCAGCAGTACCGTTCGCTGAACCGCATCTACGATCAGATGCTGCGCCCTGAGTGGCCGGCGCTGGGGTCGGTACAGTACACCATTCAGAAGTTCTACCGCGTCAACGGCGGCAGCACCCAGCGCAAAGGGGTGACCCCGGACATTCTGATGCCGACCGGCGTCGATCCGGCGGAAACCGGCGAAGCGTTTGAAGACAACGCCATGCCGTGGGACAGCATCAATGCGGCGACCTACAGCAAGACCGGCGATATGGCGCCGTTCGAGCCGGAGCTGCTGAAAGATCACCAGCAGCGCATCGCGCAGAATCCGGAGTTCCAGTACATCGCGCAGGATATCGCGCATTACAAGGCGCTGAAGGATAAACGCAACATCGTGTCCCTCAATCTGGCGGTGCGCGAGAAAGAGAACCACGACGACGATGCGACCCGTCTGAAACGCATCAACGAGCGCCTGGAACGTGCGGGCAAGAAGCCGCTGAAATCGCTCGACGATCTGCCGAAGGATTACCAGGAACCGGATCCGTACCTGGATGAAACCGTGCATATCGCGCTGGAGCTGGCTCATCTGGAAAAAGATCGGCCCGCTCAGCAGCCAACGCCGGCCAAATAAGGCCGCGTCCGGCAGGATGAAAAACGCACCCTCGGGTGCGTTTTTTTATAGTGACGCGAAAGCCTGCTTCCCTGCCGGGGGAATGGGGGCGGGCTTATGCGTCGCCTGACAAATTTATGGCAAAAAACCCCTCCGCCTTGCGCAACAATCGTTTACAATTTGCCAAATCCCGGTCGCGCGCCGTTTTTGTAAAGTTTCGTATTTTTAGTAGGTTAATGACGCGCGACTCTTGAAACTGTGACGAATGCCCATACGATCTAGGGTATCTTCGACAGCGTTTTGTTAACATTTATGAGGAAGTAAACATTTTATGATGCGTATAGCTCTGTTCCTGCTCACCAACCTGGCGGTGATGTTGGTTTTCGGGCTGGTGCTCAGCCTGACAGGAATCCAATCCAGTAGCGTTCAGGGCCTGATGATCATGGCCGGTCTGTTCGGCTTCGGCGGCGCTTTCGTGTCGTTGCTGATGTCCAAGTGGATGGCGCTGCGCTCCGTCGGCGGGGAAGTGATTGAACAACCGCGTAACGAAACCGAAAACTGGCTGCTGGAAACGGTGCGCCGTCAGTCGCAGCAGGCGGGCATCGCCATGCCGCAGGTCGCTATCTACCACGCGCCGGACATCAACGCCTTCGCCACCGGCGCGCGCCGTGACGCTTCGCTGGTCGCCGTCAGCACCGGCCTGCTGCAGAGCATGAGCCGCGATGAAGCGGAAGCGGTCATCGCGCACGAAATCAGCCACGTCGCCAACGGCGATATGGTGACCATGACCCTGATTCAGGGCATCGTGAACACCTTCGTCATCTTCATTTCGCGCCTGATCGCGCAGGTTGCCGCCGGCTTCCTGGGCAACCGCGACGGTGAAGGGGAAGGCAACGGCAACCCGATGATTTATTTCGCGGTGTCGATGGTGCTGGAACTGGTGTTCGGCATCCTGGCAAGCATCATCACCATGTGGTTCTCGCGTCACCGCGAGTTCTACGCCGACGCCGGCTCCGCCAAGCTGGTGGGCCGCGAGAAGATGATCGCCGCCTTGCAGCGCCTGAAAACCAGCTACGAGCCGCAGGAAGCGGGCAGCATGATGGCGTTCTGCATCAACGGCAAATCCAAGTCGTTCAGCGAGCTGTTCATGTCGCACCCGCCGCTCGACAAGCGCATCGAAGCGCTGCGTTCCGGCCAGTACCTGAAGTAATCGGCTGAATGAAAGGAAAAACCCCGGCTCGCCGGGGTTTTTTTACGGCATGACGAAATCGCTTTTTCAGGAGGAGGATGCTGATTCAAGCGTCAGATTTCGCGATTTGAATACGGCCTTTACGCCTCTCGCGGTACGCTAGCCGCTGCAGGCTACCATGCCTGACGCCTTCGCTTGCTTGGTTTGGGAAGCTCATGCTATATGCTTTGGCACCATAACGTCTGTCCCTGAGGCCCTATGAAAATCAACGCTCTTCCCTTGCTCGGCTGTGATGAGGCGCTGGCGCGCCTTACCATATTGGCGGGCGGCGTCGCCGATGCGTCTGCGGAGTTGTTAAATCGGAATGGTTACGATTCTGAACAGCCAGCTATACGCTGGCATTCAGGCGACCTGCACCTCCCATCGTTTTTCCCAGACGAGAACGACAGGCACGATTACGATTATCTGGTCGTAGAAGGAGATTTGATCGTAGAGGGGTGCATGGCGGTGTCACCCCAGCGGGAGGATGGCGGCATCATTGTGCTGGGGCGGCTGCAGTCGGATACGCTGATTTGTTTGGGCGAGCTGCTCGTGCGTGACGATGCCCGCATACGCCATGCCTATTGCAGCTCTGGAAACGACGGCACGTTTGTGGTGGGGGGAAATCTGGCCGTGCTCACCCTGGTAGAAACGGGGGAATTTATCCATGTACATGGCGATCTCGACGCGCGATGTCTCGCCTCATTGCAGAACTTCGTTCAGGTTGACGGAGAGATGCGCTGCGGCTGTCGAATCGACAGCGCGCAGTCCGCTGAACCGATCACGCGCATGTTCGCTTCAGACCTGCTGAAGGCCTTTGAGGGGGAGGATAACGACGGCCAACACATTGTTGGCTGGTATCCGGATGACGATGCCTATTTAGCGTGTTTGCAACAAGGCCGCAGCCCTTTGAGGAGCGGCGACTGACGCCAAGCGTATCACACCTGGCGCGGCGTGATTCAGGCCGGCCGCATTGCTGGAACCGCCGGCTTTAGAATCGATGGGGTTTCGGCTGTTGCTATGGCCGCTATTTCACCTCGCGGCTTGGCTGCGCCGTTTGCGCCGTCGATTGGGTGATGCGCAGGCTGCTGACCGCCGCCGCCAGAGTGGCGAACACGCCGGCCAGGACCAGCGATGCGTGGGTGCCGGAGGTGGGGAACAGGTTGAACATCAGCGCCACCAGCGCGGCCCCCGAGGTTTGCCCCAGCAGGCGAGCGGTGCCCAGCATGCCGCTGGCGCCGCCGCTGCGGTTACGCGGCGCGGCGGAGATGATGGTGTGATTGTTGGGCGACTGGAACAGGCCGAAACCGGCGCCGCACAGCACCATGCGCCAGATGATGTCCCCATTCGACGGGTCCGCGGGCAGCAGCGCCAGCGAGAACAGCCCGAGCGCGAACACCGCCAGCCCAATGCAGCCCAGCAGGCCGGCGTGCACGCGCTCCACCAGCCGGCCGGCGATCGGCGCCATGACGACGATCGCCAGCGGCCACGGCGTCAGCAGCAGCCCGGTCGCCACCTCGTCGCGGCCCAATGCGCTTTGCAGGAAGAACGGCAGCGACACCATCGCCAGCATCTGCGCGGCAAACGAGCAGATTGAGGTGCCCATCGACAGGGCGAAGATCGGGATGCGCAGCAGGTCGACCGGCAGCAGCGGAAATTCCTGGCGCAGCTGGCGGCGCACGAACACCGCGCCAATCGCCAGCAGCGCGGCGATCTCGCTGAAGATCAGCGTCAGGCTCTGGCCCTGGGCGAAGCCGCTGATGGCGGTGATCAGCAGGCCAAAAGTCAATGCGTTCAGCACGGCGCTGGTGGGATCGAAACGGCGGTTATCGCTTTTTTGGCCGTTGGCCGGCAGGAACTTCATGCCCAGCAGCAGCGCGACGAGGCCGATCGGCAGGTTGATGGCGAACAGCCACTGCCAGGACGCGACCGACAGGATCGCCGCCGCCACCGTTGGCCCGGCCGCCGAGGAGCAGGCGACGATCAGCGAGTTGATGCCCATGCCACGGCCGAGAAAACGCTGCGGATAGATGATGCGGATCAGCGCGGTGTTGACGCTCATGATGGCGGCGGCGCCAAAGCCTTGCAGCACGCGGGCGATGGTCAGCGTAAGCAGCGAGTCGGACAGGGCGCAGAACAGCGAGGTGATGCTGAACACCAGCAGCCCGGCCTGATAGATGCGGCGATAACCGATCAGATCGCCGAGCGACGCCAGCGACAGCAGAGAGACGGTGATCGCCAGCTGATAGGCGTTAACCACCCAAATGGAGCTGGCCGGGCTGGCGTTGAGATCGCGCGCGATGGTGGGCAGCGCCACGTTGGCTATCGCGCCGTCGAGCACGGATACGGTAATGCCGAGGGCGATGGCGAGGATCGCCCCATAACGTTGCGGGACGGGGAGGCCGTCGGAACAAGGACGCATGTTGGTCTCAGCGGTATTTATTCAGGGGAGTATTATCATGCTAATCATATTCGCCCGTGATTGCATGCCCCTTGTCCGCTGAATTGTAAACGGCGGTGAGCGGGCCGGCGGTTATCCATTTGGCTTCAATCGTTTAGCGTTCAACTGCGTTGCGCGTCGCGATCTGTTCCGATTATACTGAAACCCTTGTTTAAATTTCCTGAAACAGAACCGTTAAGTAGGGTATTCGCCATGGCTAACGCAGATTCAGACAAGCAACCGGATGCCGTCTCATCCGTAATGAAAGTGTTCGGTATTTTGCAGGCGCTCGGCGATGAGCGCGAGATTGGCATTACTGAACTGTCCCAGCGGGTGATGATGTCCAAAAGCACCGTCTACCGTTTTCTGCAGACCATGAAAGCGCTGGGCTACGTTTCGCAGGAAGGCGAGACGGAAAAATATGCGCTGACGCTCAAGCTGTTCGAGCTGGGCGCCAAATCGTTGCAGAACGTCGATCTGATCCGCAGCGCCGACGTACAGATGCGCGAACTGTCGAACCGCACCCGCGAAACCATCCACCTTGGCGCCCTGGACGAGGACGGTATCGTCTATATCCACAAGATCGACGCGATGTACAACCTGCGCATGTATTCGCGCATCGGTCGCCGCAACCCGTTGCACAGCACCGCCATCGGTAAAGTGCTGCTGGCCTGGCGCGAGTGGGATGAGGTGGCGCAGATCCTGTCGCAGATTGAATTTACCCGCAGCACCGAGCATACCCTGACCAGCGCCGCCGAACTGCTGCCGGTGCTGGAGCGGGTGCGTGAGCAGGGATACGGCGAAGATGCCGAAGAGCAGGAAGTGGGGATCCGTTGTATCGCGGTGCCGGTATTCGATCGGTTTGGGGTGGCGATCGCCGGGTTGAGCCTCTCTTTCCCGACGCTGCGCTTTTCCGAAGCGGCGCGGGAGGAGTATGTGGCGCTGTTGCACGTCGCCGCCCGGCGCATCAGTGAACAGCAGGGCTATCACGACTATCCGTTCTGACCCTTCGCTTCCATGAACAAGGCGCTGCCATGGCAGCGCCTTGTGGCTATTTCACGCCCGGCGTCAGCCGCTGCGAAATCCGTTCCAGCACTAACATCAGCAACAGCGTGGCCGCCACCAGGATCATGGTCAGCGTCGCGCCGTTGGCGATGCTGCCGCGATCGGTCAGGCTGAAGATAGTGACCGGCAGCGTCGCCCAGCTCGGCGGGTAGATCATCATAGTCGCGCCCAGCTCTCCCATCGACAGCGACAGGCTGAGGGCGAAGGCGGAGATCATATAGGGGGCGATCATCGGCAGGGTGACGTGGCGCAGGCGGAACAGCGGCGAAGCGCCCAGGCTGGCGGCGACGTTCTCGTAGTCGCCAGGCAGCCGGGCCAGCCCGGCCATCACGTTGCCGAAGGTGAAGGCGGAAATCAGCACGAAGTGGGCGACGGGCACGATCAGGAAGGTGCCGTTCATCTGCAGCGGCCCCTGGCTGAACGCCACCAGCACCCCGAGACCGATCGACACCGAAGGCACCGCGCTGGGAATGAAGAACAGCGTGCTCAGCAGGCGCTGGCCGCGCCCCTGATGGTGGCGCAGCGCCAACGCCGCCCAGGTGCCGCACAGCAGCGCGAACAGGCTGGCGCTGAAACCGATAGCCAGGCTGGCGACCAGCGCGTCCCAGGAGGCGCCGCCAAAGGCCTGGCGGAAGTGGCTGAGGGTGAAACCGCTCGGCAGCACGCCGTTCCACTGTTCGCTCAGGCTGGACATCAGGATCACCGCCAGCGGCAGGCAGAAGAACAGCGCGAACAGCGTGACCGCCAGCGTGCAGGTCAGGGTGCGGCCGGTGCGAGACCAAATCAACATCGTCAGTTCCTCAGCCCGGCGCGCGCCGCGGCGTAGCGGTAAAGGGAGAACAGCCCGAGCGACAGCGCGATATTCACGACGGCGATCGCGCAGGCGACGGCGTAATCCGACTCCAGAATCGCTTTGGAGTAGACCATCATCGGCAGCGTGGTGACGCCCTTGGCGCCAATAAACAGCACGATGCCGAACTCATTGGTGGTCAACAGCAGGCACAGGCTGCCGCCGGCCAGCAAGGCCGGCAGCGCGGCGGGCAAAATCACCTGGCGCACCACGCGCCCCGGCCGGGCGCCGAGGATGCTGGCGGCTTCGAGCTGGCTGCGATCGATCTGCGACAGCGCCGCCATCAGCGGACGCATCACCAGCGGCGTAAACACGGTGATTTCCGCCAGGATCACGCCCCAGATGGAGTAAAGAAAGTCTACCGGCGGCAGGGTGAAACCGAAGGTCGCCATCAGCGTACCGTTCAGCAGGCCGGCGGAGCCGTAGATAAAGGTGAAGGCCAAGGTGATCAGGAAGGTCGGCATGGCGATAAAGGTATCGATCACCCAGGCGATCAGCCGGCTGCCGGGGAACGGCGTGAACACCAGCAGCAGCGACAGCAGGGTGCCGAGCACCAGGCAGCCCAGCGTCGCCAGCAGCGCAATCTGCAGCGTATTGAGCAGGGCGCTGACAAAGCGTCGGGATTCGAACACCTGCTGCAGCGCGGCGGCGCTGAACAGCCCCTGATCGTCGGTAAACGCCTGTTTGACGATCAGCGCCAGCGGATAGAAAAACAGCGTCGCCAGCACCAGCAGCGGCAGCAGGATCCATAAACGGCGCGGTGAACGCGGCCGCCGGGCCGGGCGAGTAAGCGTAGAGTCGGTCATGTCAGTCCTCGATCAGTACCGCGTCGTCAGGGGCGAAATAGAGCGGCACGCGCTCGCCGATCTGCGGCATCCGGCTCTGATGGGTGGTGACCACGCGCAGCGGGTGGCCTTGCGCGTCGAACTGCAGGTGCGTCAACTCCCCCTGCCAGTGAATATCGCGCAGCGTGCCGACGATGCAGTTGCTGCGCTGGGCATCGGCATCGAGCGCAATATGCTGCGGCCGAATGCACAGCAGTTTGTCGAAGCCGCGTTGTGCGCCGTAGGTGAAACAGCCGATCACTTTTCCAGCGCAGCTGACGGTGGTCATGCCTTGGCCGGCGGTGGTTTCCAGCGCGGTGGCCGGCAGCAGGTTGGCGCGGCCGAGGAACTCGGCGGCGAAGCGGTTTGTGGGATGACGGTACAGCGCGCGGGTCTCGCCGTGGGCGATCAGGTGTCCGTCGCGCATGATGCCAATCTTGTCCGCCAGCGTCAGCGCTTCGCCCTGATCGTGGGTGACGTACAGGATGGTCAGCTCCGGCAGCTCGCGGTGCAGGCGGGCGATCTCTTCCACCATGCTGTGGCGAATCTGCGCGTCCAGCGCCGACAGCGGTTCATCCAGCAGCAAGACTTTGGGTCGCACCACGATGGCGCGGGCGATCGCCACGCGCTGCTGTTGGCCGCCGGAGAGCTGGCTGGGATAACGCCTGGCGTAGGCGGACATGCCGACGATGGCCAGCGCCTCCTCGACGCGCTCGGCGGTGAGGCCGCGCGGCTTGCCCTGGGCGCGCAGGCCGAACGCCACATTGTCCTCGACGCGCATATGCGGAAACAGCGCGTAGTTCTGTACCACCATGCCCAGACCGCGCTCATAGGGCGGCACGTCGGTGACATCGACGTCACCGATGGCAATACGCCCGGCGGAAGGCTGCACGAAACCGGCGATCGCCCGCAGCACGGTAGTTTTGCCCGAGCCGGAGGGGCCGATCAGCGCCAGCACTTCGCCGGGGGCGATGGTGAGCGTCAGGGGTTTCAGCACTTCGGTGCCGCGATACGACACGCTGACGCGGTCGAGTTGGATGCCCGACGGCCCGGTGATGTCGAGGCTGTTATCCCGCGCCTCGGCGCGGGAAGAGAGGGTAGAAGGCATTGTCAGCGTCATTCGGTCACCTTGTGCCAGCGTGAGATATCGGCGGACAGGCTGCTCACCACCTGATTCCAGTCCGGCGCCCAGATGTCCACGCCTTCCAGCGCCGCCTGCGACCGCTTGAAGTTATCGTCGGTCGGGATGACGTCCTTACGCACCGGCATGCCGTAGGACATGGCGCTAACGCTGCTCTGCGCTTCTTTGCTCAGCAGGAAGTCGATCAGCTTTTTGCCGTTGGCGCTTTGCGGCGCGCCTTGCACCAGGCCGACATAGTAAGGCAGCGCCAGCGTGCTGCGCTTGCCGTCCGGCCCGGCCGGCCAGAACACCTGCACGTTCGGGTTGCTGCGCATCTGCGCCAGGTTCATCTGCAGATCGCCGTTGGCCACCAACAGCTCGCCTTTATTGACCAGCGCGGTCAGCTTGCCGGTGGAAGCGGAAGGGCCGACGTTGTTGCTTTGCAGCTTGCCGAGGTAGTCGAAACCGGCGTCTTTGCTACCGAAGCTGTGAAACGCCTGCAGCAATACTGCGGTGCCGTCACCGGCCTGGCCCGGCGTGGAGTACTGCAGCTTGTTGCGGAACTGCGCGTCCAGCAGCTGTTGATAGCTGGCGGGCGCCTGCGGCAACAGTTTGGCGTTATAGATGAAGCTCAGGTAGTTGTTTACCAGCGGCACGAACTGCGGCTGAGCGTCGGCGATCTGCGCCGCATCCTGCGGGGTGAAATCCTGCAGCAGTTTTTCCGCGGCGGCGCGCTGGATGAACGGCGGCGGCGTCACCAGCACGTCGGCCTGCGGGTTGCTGCGCTCTTTCGACAGCCGCTCTACGATGGCGCCGGAACCGCCTTCGACGTACTGCACCTTGATGCCGGTTGCCTGAGTGAAGGCGTCGAACTGGGTTTGATACCAGCTGTGATCGCCGGCGTGCAGACCATCGGCGGAGTAGACGGTCACCACCGCGTCGGCGGCCCAGGCCGGCGCGGAGCCGAGTGCGATGGCGGTCATCACGACCAGACGAGAAAGTTTCATAGCTTCAGCCTCACTGTTGCGGATTTATGCGTAACTGGTATACACCAGATATGCGGCCACGCTAATCGGCGAATATGACAAACAAATGAAAGCGGCAAAATATATTTGCCGGCAACGGGGAATTGGGCGTGGGGGAGAAAGGCGGGGCGGCGGGCGCAGCCCCTGTCATGCGGGGTTAAAGCGTATCGACTTCGATGCGCAGGCTGTCGTGGCGCCAGTACTCGATATCGAAATCAAGAATGCGGCCGTGCTGGTCGTAATTCAACCGGCGCAGCAATAAGGCGGGCAGGCCGACCATGGCGCCGAGCGCGTTGGCGGCGCGGTAAGGCAGGGCCGTCGGGTAGAACGACAGGTGCATGTTGCTGTAAATCAACGCGTAATGCTGTTGATAGACTTCGGTCAGGCTGCCGTTGAGATCGTGGCTGAGCAGTTCCGGCACCCGCTGCGGCAGGCAGTGGTTTTCGCAATAACAGATGGCGCGGCCGTCGGCGTAGCGCACGCGGCGCAGCAGATACACCTGGTCGAAGGGTTCGAGCGCCAGCGGCTGCATCACGTCGAGCGGCACCGTGGTTTTTTCGCCGGACAGCAGCGCGGTGCGCGGCACGCGCCCCTGCTCCTGGCACAGGCGGTGGAAGTTGGTGTTCTGCGTCGGATCCAGCCACAGCCGTTCCGGCGTGACGAACCAGCCGCGGCGATCGGCGCGATAGATGGCGCCGGTGGCCTCCAGCTGCGCCAGGCTCTCGCGAATGGTAACGCGGGTGGTGGAGAAGATGGCGCACAGCTCGCGCTCCGAAGGCAGCTTGTCGCCCGCCTGCAGCGCGCCGCGGGTGATGCGCGCCTGAAGCTGATCCTTGATCTGCAGGTAGTGGGGCATTTCGCCCTGATGTTCTTTCATTTCATCTCGCTATGGCATCGGCCCGTCATTCCGGCACGCGCTTATTATACATAGCCAGATGAATTTTTTGTTTCACCGCGCTTTGTCGTTTGACCAGGGAAGGAATTTTCCGCCACAATGCCTGCAATCTGGTATAGACCAAATAGGTGAATAACATGTCCGATCGAAACTACCTGCTGTTGACCCCCGGCCCGTTGACCACGTCGAAAACGGTAAAAGAGGCGATGCTGTTCGACAGTTGCACCTGGGATGAAGATTACAACCTGGGCGTGGTGCAAAGCATCCGGCAGCAGTTGGTGGCGCTGGCGACGCCGTCCGCCGGTTACACCTCGGTGTTGCTGCAGGGCAGCGGCAGCTTTGCGGTGGAGGGCGTGCTGGGCACGGCCATCGGCCCGCAGGACAAGCTGCTGATCGTCAACAACGGCGCCTATGGGGCGCGGATGATCGAAATGGCGCGGCTGATGGATATCGACCACCACGCTTTCGACTGCGGCGAGGTCAATGAGCCGGACGTGACGGCGATGGAGGCGGTGCTGAAAAGCGATGCGCGCATCAGCCATATCGCCATGGTGCACTGCGAAACCACCACCGGCATGCTCAACCCGCTGCAGAAGGTCGCCGGCCTGGCGGCGCGCAACGGCAAGACCTTTATCGTCGACGCCATGAGCAGCTTCGGCGGCATCCCGCTGGATGTAGACGCGCTGGGCATCGATTTTCTGATCAGCTCCGCCAACAAATGCATTCAGGGCGTGCCGGGCTTCGCTTTCGTCATCGCCCGCCGCAGCGAACTGGAGAAATGCGCCGGCCGCTCGCGCTCGCTGTCGCTGGATCTGTATGCCCAGTGGCGCTGTATGGAAGACCAGGCCGGCAAATGGCGCTTTACGTCGCCGACCCACACCGTGCTGGCCTTCGCGCAGGCGCTGAAAGAGCTGGAACAAGAGGGCGGCATTGCCGCGCGCCACCGCCGCTATCAAACCAATCAGCGGCGGCTGGTGGCGGGCATGCGCGAGCTGGGCTTTGAGACTCTGCTCGATGATGCGTTGCATTCGCCGATCATCACCGCATTCTATTCGCCAAAGGCCGACACTTACCGCTTCGCCGAATTTTATCAGCGCCTGAAACAGCAAGGGTTTGTGATCTATCCCGGCAAAGTGTCGCAGAGCGACTGCTTCCGCATCGGCAACATCGGGGAAATTTATCCGCAAGATATCGAACGTTTGCTGGCGGCCGTCGGGCAGGCGATGTACTGGAATCAATAAGGATTGACCATGAAACAGATCAACGCAGTGATCCTCGACTGGGCCGGCACCACGGTGGACTTCGGCTCCTTTGCGCCAACGCAGATTTTCGTCGAGGCGTTCAAACAAACCTTCGATATCGACATCAGCCTGGCGGAGGCGCGCATTCCGATGGGGCTGGGCAAATGGCAGCACATCGAGGCGCTGGGCAAGCTGCCGGCGGTCGACGCGCGCTGGCGGCAGAAGCTGGGCCGCTCGATGAGCCACCAGGACATCGACGCGCTGTATCAGGCGTTTATGCCGCTGCAAATCGCCAAAGTGATCGACTTCGCCGATCCCATCGAGGGTGTGCCACAGGTGATTGCCGGGCTGCGCGAACAGGGCATTAAAATCGGCTCCTGCTCCGGTTATCCGCGTGCGGTGATGGAGGTGCTGGTGCCTGCCGCCGCGCAGCGTGGCTACGCGCCGGATTACTGGG
Organism: Serratia sp. LACPHL-BACT-2024-00286; assembly: GCF_043109535.1. NCBI lineage: Bacteria > Pseudomonadati > Pseudomonadota > Gammaproteobacteria > Enterobacterales > Yersiniaceae > Serratia > Serratia sp. LACPHL-BACT-2024-00286. The sequence goes on along the minus strand of NZ_JBICNA010000001.1, from coordinate 1,121,705 downwards.
TCGCCACTGACGATCTCGCGGCCGGCGGGCGGCCGGGGCCGTGGATGGCGCTGCAGAACGCCATCGCGCTGGGCATCGATGCGGTGGCGCACTGCGTGAAGGTGGACGACGCGGTGCCGGGCATTCATGAAGGGCTGAACGCCGGGATGTGGAGCGTCGGGCTGGCGCTGTCCGGCAACGAGTTTGGCGCGACCTGGCAGGAGTACCGCCAAATGGCGGCGGCAGAGATCGAGCTGCGCCGTACGGCGGCGGCCGATAAGCTGTATGCGGCGGGCGCACATTATGTGATAGACACGCTGGCGCAATTGCCGGGCGTTATCGCCGACATCAACCGGCGGCTGGCGGACGGCGAGCGGCCGTAACGACCGGGCGCGGGGCATAAAAAAACCGGGGAGAATCCCCGGTTTTTTCGTTTTGAGACGGCGTTAACGGTGAGCCAATTCGACTTCGTCTTCGCTGTCCATCACGGTTTTGTCGGTTTGCTTCATCAGCTGGCTGGTGATGGTGCCCGCCGCCATGGAGCCGTTGACGTTCAGCGCGGTACGGCCCATGTCGATCAACGGTTCGACCGAGATCAGCAGCGCGACCAGCGTTACCGGCAGGCCCATCGCCGGCAGCACGATCAGCGCGGCGAAGGTGGCGCCGCCGCCCACGCCCGCCACACCGGCGGAGCTGATGGTGACGATGCCGACCAGGGTGGCGATCCACACCGGATCCAGCGGGTTGATGCCGACGGTCGGCGCAACCATCACCGCCAGCATTGCCGGGTAGAGGCCTGCACAGCCGTTCTGGCCGATGGTGGCGCCGAACGACGCCGAGAAGCTGGCGATGGATTCCGGCACGCCCAGGCGACGGGTCTGCGCTTCCACGTTCAATGGAATGCTGGCGGCGCTGGAGCGGCTGGTGAAGGCGAAGGTGATCACCGGCCACACCTTGCGGAAGAATTTCAGCGGATTAACGCCGGTGAAGGCCAGCAGGGCGGCGTGAACCACGAACATGATGCCCAGGCCGATGTACGAGGCCACCACGAAGCTGCCGAGCTTGACGATGTCGTGAATGTTGGAACCGGCAACCACTTTGGTCATCAGCGCCAGCACGCCGTACGGCGTCAGTTTCATGACCAGACGCACCAGCTTCATCACCCAGGCTTGCAGGGTGTCGATAGCCACCAGCACGCGCTCGCCTTTCGGCTTGTCGTCTTTCAGCAGCTGCAGCGACGCCACGCCGAGGAAGGTGGCGAAAATCACCACGCTGATGATCGACGTCGGGCTGGCGCCGGTCAGATCGGCGAACGGGTTTTTCGGGATGAACGACAGCACCATCTGCGGCACGGTCAGGTCGGCCAGTTTACCCACGTAGTTGGTCTGGATTGCCGTCAGGCGCGCGCTTTCCTGCGCGCCCTGCACCAGGCCTTCGGCGGTCAGGCCGAACAGGTTGGTGACCAGTACGCCCACCAGCGCCGAGATCAGCGTGGTGAACAGCAGCGTGCCGATAGTCAGGACGCTGATTTTGCCCAGAGAAGAGGCGTTATGCAGCTTGGCCACCGCGCTCAGGATCGAGGCGAACACCAGCGGCATGACGATCATTTGCAGCAGCTGCACATAGCCGTTGCCGACGATGTTGAACCAGCTGATGGATTCTTTCAGTACCGGGTTGTCGGAGCCGTACACCAGCTGCAGGCCCAGACCGAACACCACGCCGACCACCAGGCCGACCAGCACTTTTTTCGCCAGGCTCCATTGCTTGTGGCGGGTTTGCGCCAGCAGCAACAGGAGCGCGACAAACACCAGCACGTTAATCACGAGCGGAAAATTCATCCCCAATGTCTCCAATCATCTTTCTTATAAAAACGACTACGCATCACGTATGTCGCGATGTAAATATCGTAACAGTTTGCCGGGTGGCCCACTTATATCCAAATGGAATTTGATATAGCTTTTCGTGTGTTTTTGTTCGTTTTATATACATTAAGGTGATTGGTTGAGCGGATTTTTGTGATCAGAGTCTAATATTTCTGATTTGCTCGACATAGGATTGCACCGGCAGGGTGAAATCACCTTGCCAGCAGATGGCAAACGCCACCAGACATAGACACAACACACGCTCCAGCTGGTTGCCTTTTTGCGAGTTGAGCAGCGGCAGACGAAAACGCCAGCGGCACGGCCACAGCAGCGGAACGCCGGCGGGGGTGAGCATATCGGCCAGCAGATGGCTGAAGTAACCGATGATCATGGCGTGCAGCGCGTCGGCCGGGATCGGCCAGCTGCGCGGCACGTCCAACTGGAACAGCGCCATGCCGCCGGCGATCGCCAGCAGGCTGTGGGTGAAACCGCGGTGGCCGAATGCGCGGGCGATGGGAATGGCGAGCCAGCGCAGACGCTGGCCCAGCACTGACTTGGGGTGATCGATGTCCGGCAGCAGCGAGGTCAGCAGCGCGGCGGGTATGATGTGCCACCAGTCGCCGGCAGCCAGCTCTGGCGTCACTTCCGCCTTCTTGGCGAAGATCGCGCAAGCGACAGAGAATATAAGGTGTCCTTCCGCGGTCATGCTGTTGCGATTCCGGCTGGTAAACTGTTAATTTATCCAGTATATGGGAAAATTCCCAGTAGTGGAAGCAGTTACCCTGTAACCAATTGTTTATTTTCCCCTGTTTTACAACGGGTTGTTACGGCAATGCGTAACAAATCATCGATTTTGACCGGTGAGAATTAACGGCGGGCGATGGGCGGGTGCGGAACGGAAAGAAACGAGGGCAGTTGTTTGGCGTGCGGCGGGAGGAAGCGGCGGCCTTGAACAGCGCTGCGTGGCAGTGACAACGCTCCGCGGGCCGTCGCTTTCCCTGCCGCCCAGCATAATAATAACAACATGCCAATTCAATAATAATGAAACACTGTTTCGTTTGTTTTGCGGCGTGGATCCCCTTTATGCGCAGAGCGGCAAAGCCAGGGCGCCGGTGGCCGGCGCCACAGGTCAGGCAAAGTGGGCGGGGGTGAGCTGTTCCAGGGTCTCCAGCTGGTGGTCCGCCAGCGCCCAGCGCGGATCGTGGCGGTATTCGGCGGCCGGGATGACGATGGAACGCATGCGCGCGGCCTTGGTGGCGATCATGCCGTTAAAGGAGTCTTCCAGCGTGATGCAGCGCAGCGGATCGCTGCCCAGGCGCTCGGCGGCGATCAGGTAGACCTCCGGATGCGGTTTGCTGTACGGCAGGTATTCGGCGGAAACCAGCTGATCGAAGTAGCCCTCAAGATCGAACATCTTCAGCACCTGCCGTTGCATGTGCAGCGGCGAGGCGGAGGCGAGGCCGATGTTCAGCCCCTGCTCGCGGCACAGCTCCAGCGCCTGCCGGACGCCCGGCAGCAGCGGGCGCGTCTCGTGCACCAGCTCGATGGCGCGTTCGATAATCCGCGCCGACACCTCATCGAGCGATACGCCTTGCCACGGCATCGCCTGGTACCACATCTTCACCACCAGATCGATGCGCAGCCCCAGGGTGTCCGGCAGCTTGTGGCGATCGGACAGATCCAGACCCAGCGCGCCGAAGATATCCAGCTCGGCCTGCAGCCACAGCGGTTCCGAGTCGATCAACAAGCCGTCCATATCAAAAATTGCGGTTTCAATGCGTTGCGAATAAGCCATTAACGGTTAACTCCTGCCGGCGCGGGTGAATGTGCCGACACTCTATCATCGCCGGCGGCGAGACTAAAATCTTTGCCTGCGCGTTTGGCTTTTGCCAAAGCGAAGGATATTCCACACCTCGCGTAATTTTAACCACCAGCGTTGGTGTTGGCGCTCGGTGACCTGTTGCAACATGCGGGCATAGTCCAGCACCAGTCCCGGCGTCCAGGTCATGCTTTCGCCACGGCTGCGCAGCACCGCCAGCATCCACAGATTGGGATCCAGCACCAATAACAGAAAACGGCGCCACAGATGTTTATCGCCCAGCACGCCCTCCAGCGCGCTGTCGAGCGCGCCGATGACCGTGGTGGAGCAGTTGCGCCGAGTCAGGTTGTAAGTCGCGTCCTGCCGATACCGCCGCCAGAATGCGCGCAGCGCCGCCGGGTTATAGCGATAGAACTGAATTTTCTTGTCCGGCGGGCACCAGGCGGCGATCTCGCCCGGCAGGTCGGGCAGGAAACGCCCGTCGACGTTGTTCTGTTCGCCGGCATGCAGCAACTGGCGGAAATCCTGAACGGAATGGCTGATGTCGTTGAGCGGGTAGTGACTGATATACACATCCGGCGCGAGCGCCAGGGCGGCATGACCGGTGGAGATATTGCCGCCGCCGTCGACCGCCGCGATGTATCGGTCGACGATGTAACGCCGGCGTGGATCTTTAGCCGCACCAATCGGTGTCCAGACATACACCGTGAGCGGCGTAGCCTCGTCCGCCGGGGGCGGTGGCTGCCGCGCGGGGTGCTGATTCAGAGAGAAGCTTGCCAGCCTCCGGGCGATACGCAATAAAGCCCAGCCGGAAAGCACCATCATCACGCCGAGGCAAAAGGGCACCGTCATCCGGTGCGGCGCCGGCCAGCCGACAAAAATCATCAACGAAAGCAGGATCTCGCCGCCGCCCGCCAGCGCCACGGTTTTCCATCGACTGTGTTGAATCACCGTGGAGGAGGCGATGCGCACGGCGCCGTCAAGCAGCAGCGCGCTGCCAAACACCACGGTGGCGACGATGTTATCGTCTGCGGGCACGTCCAGCATTAAAAAGGCCATAAACACGAAGCCCAGCCCCTTCAGCAGCACCGGTCTGCTGGCGGAAGAGCCAATCACCAGCGCGGCGGATATCGCCACCAGCCCCTCCAGCGCCAGGATGACCGCCAGCGCATCCAGCGCCAGCACGGATCGGCCATCCTGCAGTATGTCGAACAGCACCAGCGCCCCTGCGGCTATCCACAGCCAACCGAACAGCACCAGCAGGCGGCGCTGGCCGTGCAGCGCCTGCGCGCCCAGCAATAAGATAATCAGTCGAATCATGGCGGCCTCTGCCCGAATGGATAACTTTATCTCTTCAATGATAGTGCCCGGACGGCGTTAAGCAGTTGATTTCGGCGAATTCGGCTAAGCTTGTAGCACAGCGGGAATGAAGAAAACGGTGGGCGAGCTTTGCCAACTGCAGGTAGACTTAGCCGATTCGGTTACGTCGCTAACAAGGGGAACACATGACGTATCAACAGGCCGGGCGTATCGCCATTTTGAAACGCATTCTCGGATGGGTGGTTTTTATCCCGGCGTTGCTGTCGACGCTGATTTCCGTGCTGGGCTTTGTCTACCAGCACAGTGAAAAAACCAAGGGCATCAACGCGGTGATGCTGGATTTTGTCCACGTGATGGTGGACATGGTGCGTTTCAATACGCCGTTCCTGAACCTTTTCTGGTACAACTCCCCGGTGCCTGACGTGGATAAAAGCCTGTTCAGCGGCGCCAATCTGATGTTCATCATCATCTACATCCTGATCTTCGTCGGGCTGGCGCTGCAGGCTTCCGGCGCGCGCATGTCGCGCCAGGTCAAGTTCATCCGCGAAGGGTTGGAAGACCAGATGATCCTGGAGCAGGCCAAGGGCAGCGAAGGGCACACGCGCCAGCAGCTGGAGGAGCGCATTACGCTGCCGCACCACACCATCTTCCTGCAATACTTCCCGCTGTACATCCTGCCGATCGTGATTGCGGTGATCGCCTGGTTCGTGATCCGCCTGTTGGGGCAGTTGGCCGGCGCGGCCTGAGGCATGAACGGGGCGCCGAGCGGCGCCCCGGAACGTTACGACGCCTCGGGCTGCAACAGCGCCTCCACCGCGCGTTGCGCAGCCACCAGATGCTGGCCGCCGAACAGGTTGCTGCGGTTGAGCAGGTAGTACAGCTGATACAGCGGCTGGCGCTCGATAAACCCGGCACCCAGCGGCCACACGCTCTGATAGCCGTCGTAGATCTGCGGCGGCAGCTCCGGATACAGCGGCAGCATCGCCAAATCGCACTCTCGGTCGCCCCAGTAACTGGCCGGGTCGAACAGAATCGGCCCGTTGGCGGTCATCGCGCAGTTGCCCGGCCACAGGTTGCCGTGCAGCAGGGAAGGCTGCGGCTGGTGGTGCTGCAAGCGCAGATACACCCGATCGACGATGTCGTCGATATCGCCGAAGGTCATGCCTTTCTCCGCCGCCAGCTGCAGCTGCCAGCCGATGCGCTGCTCGGCGAAAAATTCCGACCAGCGGCGCTGCCAGGCGTTGGGTTGCGGGGTGGTGGTCAGATCGCTGTCGAAGTCGAGACCGAACTGCGGTTGCTCGCTCCACTGGTGCAGATGCGCCAGCTGCTGGCCCAGGCAGTAGGCGCCGTGGGCGTCGAGGGGTTTCAGCTGCTGATACTCCAGCAGCAGGAAGCTGTAGTCGCGATCGCTGCCGACGCCGTACACTTCCGGCACCCGCACGCTTTTGCTGCGCGCCAGCAACGCCAGCTGATCGGCCTCGGCGGTGAATATCGGCAGTTGTTCACGGGCGTCGCATTTCACGAACACCTCGTTGTCACCGTAACTCACGCGCCACGCCGGGTGAATGTCGCCCCCGGGCAGTTCAATCCTTTCGCGTATCTCTGCGCTGCCAAGATGTTCACTTAACAGACGGCTAACGGCTTGCCACATGGTATCTCCCCCTCTGTGCTGCCTGATAATTCATTAGGTTAGCGTCTTTCCCGTGGTGAAAACACGACGCGGCGCACAGCCGGCGTCAAAGGCGGCGATTTTTTCAGCGTCTCGCCAGCTCAAAGTATATACCCTATTGATTAATTTAAGCGCAATACCGGTTGCAACTTGATGACAACAACGCAATGAGCGGGGGCAGGCGATGCGGCGAGCAGAGGGCATCGCCGCATCGAAGGTAATTAACCGACGGTGAGGGCGGTTTGGTTACGCTGTAACGGACGCAGCTTGCTGTACAACAAGGCGATAACGAACAGCACGGCCTGTACGATGACGATGCAGGGCCCGGTGGCACCGTCGATGTGGAAGCTGATCAGGGTGCCAAGCACGCAGGAGAACACCGACACCACCGTCGCCACCACCAGCATGCGTTCGAAGCGGCGGCACAGCATAAAGGCGATGATGCCCGGGGCGATCAGCATGGCGATCACCAGGATCACCCCCACGGCCTGCAGCGAGGCGACGATGGTCATTGCCAGCAGGCACAGCAGCCCGTAGTGCAGCAGCTTGACCGGCAGGCCAATCACCCGCGCATGATGCGGATCGAAGCAGTACAGCATGAAGTCTTTGCGCTTGAGCAGCACCACCGCCAGGGTGATGCCGGCGATGAGCAGTGTTTGCTTCAGCTCGCCGTCGGTAATGCCCAGCATGTTGCCGAACAAAATGTGGCTCAGGTGCTGGTCGGTATCGATGCGCGAGAACAGCACCAGGCCGAAGGCGAACATGCCGGAGAAGACGATGCCCATCACCGTGTCTTCTTTCACCCGGCTGTTCTCTTTCAGGTAACCGGTGGCTACCGCACAGAAGATGCCGGAAAGGAAGGCGCCGATCGCCAGCGGAATGCCGACCACGAACGCCACCACGATGCCGGGCAGCACCGCGTGCGAGATGGCGTCGCCCATCAGCGACCAGCCTTTGAGCACCAGGTAGCAGGAGAGCACGGCGCACACTACGCCGGTGACGATGGCGGCGACGATCGCCCGCTGCATGAACGGGTAGGCGAAGGGTTCGCTGAGCAGTTGATACAGAGTGTCCATCAGCGGCCTCCGGTTTGCGAATGCGCCACGCGGCGCCGGGACGCCAGCAGGCCGTGTTTCGGCGCGAAGAAGAACGCCGCCAGGAACACCAGCGTTTGCAGGGTGACGATCACCCCCCCGGTGGCGCCGTCGAGGAAGAAGCTCAGGTAGGCGCCGATGCCGCTGGTCAATGCGCCGATGATGATGGCGATGATCACCAGCCGGCTGAAGCGATCGGTCAACAGATAGGCGGTAGCGCCCGGCGTGATCACCATGGCGATGACCAAAATGGCGCCGACGGTTTGCAGCGCGGCGACGGTGCAGGCGCTGAGCAGGGTGAAGAACAGGATCTTCAGCCGCAGCGGCGACAGGCCGATCGACACCGCGTGGCTTTCGTCGAAGAACACCGCCAGCAGGTCTTTCCACACCAGGCACAGGATCAGCAGCGAAACGCCGATAATGATTTCCACCTGCAGCACGTCTTCATCGGCGATGCCGAGGATGTTGCCGAAGATGATCGACTGCACGTTGACCGAGGTGGGGTTGAGCGACACGATCAGCAGGCCGACGGCGAAGAAGGTGGAGAAGATAAAGCCGATGATGGCGTCTTCGCGCAGCCGGGTGATGTGGCGCACCAGCGTCATCGCCAGCGCCGCCAGCATGCCGGTAAAGAAGGCGCCGGCGGCGTAGGGCAGGCCGAGGGCGTAGGCGCCGGCCACGCCGGGCACCACCGAGTGCGACAGCGCATCGCCCATCAGCGACCACCCTTTTAACATCAGGTAGGCGGAGAGGAACGCGCAGGCGGCGCCGACGATGGCGCTGACCCAGATGGCCTTCACCATGTAGTTGTAACTGAAAGGTTGCAGCAGAAGGTCCAGCATCAGGATTGTTTCTCCCTGGCCTGGCTGTTGGCCGGCGGATCGCTCTTGGTGTGGCCGTAGAACACCGCCGGGCGCTCATCGTCGGTCAACACCGTAACGGTGCGCGGATCGTTGTCATCGTGCAGATCCGGGCCGGAGAGGTTGATATGGCGCAGCACGCCGCCGAACGCCTGCTCCAGATTGCTCTGGGTGAAGGTGGTTTCGGTCGGGCCGGCGGCCAGCACCGTGCGGTTGATGAGGATCACCCGATCGCAAAACTCCGGCACGCTGCCGAGGTTGTGGGTGGAGACCAGGATCAGGTGCCCCTCGTCGCGCAATGCGCGCAGCAGATCGATAATGGCATTCTCGGTTTTCACATCCACGCCGGTGAACGGTTCATCCAGCAGCAGCACGGTGCCCTGTTGCGCCAGCGCGCGCGCCAGAAACACGCGCTTCTTCTGGCCGCCCGACAGCTCGCCGATCTGCCGGCCGCGCAGCTCGCTCAGGCCGACGCGCTCCAGCGCCTTGTCGACCCGCAGCCGATCCTCGCGCGACGGAATGCGCAGGAAGTTCATCTTGCCGTAGCGGCCCATCATCACCACGTCTTCCACCAGCACCGGGAAGTTCCAGTCGACGTCTTCGGTCTGCGGCACGTAGGCGATCAGATTCTTTTTCAGCGCCTCCGCCACCGGTTTGTCGCTCAGCGACACCCGGCCGGCGGTGGGCCTGACCAGGCCCATGATGCTTTTGAACAACGTCGACTTGCCGCTGCCGTTGACGCCGACCAGCGCGCAGATCGAACCGCCGCTCAGGGTAAAGCTGGCGTTGTGAATGGCGGTGTGTCCGTTGTTGTAGGTCACTGTGACGTCGTCCACGTTCAACTCAGGGCGGACAAACGGTTCATGGGTCATTGATCGAATCCTTTGGCGATGGTTTGCACGGTGGTGTTAAGCAGGTCGATGTAGGTCGGCACCGGACCGTCGCGGGTGGACAGCGAGTCTACGTACAGCACGCCGCCGTATTTGGCGCCGGTTTCTTTCGCCACCTGTTTGGCCGGCTTGTCGGAAATGGTGCTCTCGCTGAACACTACCGGAATATGGTGGGCGCGCACTGCGTCGATCACCCGGCGCACCTGCTGCGGCGAGCCTTGCTCATCGGCGTTGATCGGCCACAGATAGACTTCTTTCAGCTGATAGTCCTGCGCCAGGTAGCTGAAGGCGCCTTCGCTGGTCACCAGCCAGCGCTGTGCGGCCGGAATGCGCGCCAGGCGTTCGCGCAGCGGGGCGTCCAGCGCGCCGATTTTCTCTGCGTAGGCCTTGGCATTGCGGTTATAGGTTGCCGCGTTGGCCGGATCGTGCTCCACCAGCGCTTTGCGGATGTTCTCGATGTACACCAGCGCGTTGCTCGGCGACATCCAGGCGTGCGGATTAGGGTTGCCGTTATACGGCCCTTCGCGGATCGGCAGCGGGGTAATGCCTTCGGTGACTACCGCCGCCGGCACCTGCTTGATGTTTTCGAAGAAACGCTGGAACCAGCGTTCCAGGTTCATGCCGTTCCACAGGATCAGGTCGGCGTGCTGCGCTTTGACGATATCGCGCGGGGTCGGTTGATAGTCGTGGATCTCGGCGCCCGGCTTGGTGATGGATTCTACCACGGCGGCATCACCCGCCACGTTCTGGGCGATGTCCTGAATGATGGTAAAGGTCGTCACCACGCGCAGCTTTTTTTCCGCCAGCGCGTTTTGGCTGACCAAGGCGGCGCCGAGCAGCAGGCAGGCGAGCGTGAAAGGGCGTAACAGTGTGGCAGCGCGGAAAGGGCGACTGCGACGAAAAGCGCAACTTATCAATGGCATGATGACGTCTCCTGGTTCAAATGAAAATGATTATCAATATCAATTGAAGCGAAGTCAAGCGTCACTTGCCCACCGCCGGCGGGGTACATCTCCAACTGAAAAAATAATACCCTCCGGGAAGTTATAGCATTTTATGTATCAGTATGTAACCGCTGAAGGTAGTCCTTACAGGCGCATATCGCCACCTCCGGCTGTTTTCCCAATGCCAACTGGCCGAACCCCTGTGCCAGGCGCTGTACATCCTCTTGATCCAGCACGGTTATGAACGCAAAACTGTTGCTGCCGAGCTCATGGTGCACGCCATTTTCGTCTGTCACCGACGTGACAAAACCTTCGCGCGTCAATTGCCCGGTCAGCTTCGCCAGGTCGGTTAATCCCTCTTCCTGATAGCGAAAAGTCACCACAAAGCAGTTTGTTGCAGATTGACTCATAAATCACCTCTTGGTATATGGATAGCTTGAGATTAGCCCAAAAAATTACTGCAGGTGTCCTTACAAGTTGTATATGCTACGCAACTCATTGAAAGGAGTGAGGGATTCTGTGAAAACAAAAATAGGTTGCCTTACGGCAATTTTGCTTTTGTCGGGGTGCGCCAAAGATCCGCAAACGGCAAGCAATATTTCAGGCAGTGGCACAACGCGCGGCGGTTGGTTAAAACCCCCTCCGCAGGCACCGGTAAACCGCACAGGCACGCCGGTTGCCTATAACGATTACATTCGTCAGGCCGCCAGCAACTACGGCGTTGACGAAACGCTGATTAAAGCGATTATTCAGGTGGAGTCCGGGTTTAACCCGAACGTGGTCAGCACCTCGAACGCAGTGGGATTGATGCAGCTTAAGGCTTCTACCGCCGGCCGCGACGCCTATCGCATGAAAGGAAGAAGCGGGCAACCCAGCTCGCGTGAGCTGAAGGATCCGGCGGTCAATATTGATCTGGGAACGGCCTATATCAATATTCTTCAAAGCCAGCAGCTAGCCGGGATCAACAACCCACAGACTTTGCGTTATGCCACCATCGTTTCGTACGTGAACGGGGCGGGGGCCATGTTGCGTACCTTCTCATCGGACAAGCGCGTGGCGGTCAATCGCATCAATCAGATGAGCCCGGATGAGTTTTATCAGCACATCCAGAAAAAGCATCCGGCGCCACAGGCACCGCGCTATTTGTGGAAGGTGACCACCGCCTATCAGGCGATGTCGCAGTAACCCTCTCTCTTGTCGAATCGGCCGCTGAACGCGGCCGATTTTGTTTCCGGCACCGTTCCAGCGCGCGAGCTGCTTCTCATTTTTCGTTATTTCCTCACCGCTTATCGGAAAAACCGCACGAAAAGTTAAATTTACGTTAGCAGATAAATCTTTACGTTCATTCAATAAGTTACCGGTAACATTTTTGCGCTTGGATGCATTCTGACCTTCAATAAATATACAAATAAGTAACAAATTATTTTAAAAACCCGTATCGATCGCAAGGTTGCGGTTAAATAGTTGTGACTATCTTTGGATGGAATGTGACATGTCGAATCATAAAACCAACAATTCGCGGCGCGATTTCTTGTTGAAATCGATGACCTTAATTCCTGCGGCGGTAATTGGTGGCAGCGGCGTTGGCGCGCTGACGGCACCGACACCGGCGGTCGCGGCCTCGAACACCTCAACGCAGAACGATTACCAACCGACCTTTTTCACCCCGGAAGAGTGGGCCTTCATCAAGGCCGCCGTGGCGCGCCTGATCCCGGCCGACGAGCGCGGCCCAGGCGCACTGGAAGCCGGCGTGCCGGAGTTTATCGATCGCCAGATGAATACCCCGTACGCCACCGGCGCCATCTGGTACATGCAGGGGCCGTTCAACCCCGATGTGCCGAAGGAGATGGGCTATCAGCTGCCGCTGGTGCCCAAGCAAATCTACAACCTCGGCATCAGTGACGCCGACGCCTACAGCAAGAAAACCGCCGGCAAGGCCTTCGCCGAACTGGATGGCGCGCAGCAAGACGCCATGCTGCAAAAGTTCGAGTCCGGCGAGGCGGAGTTCCCGCAGCTGCCGTCGAAACTGTTCTTCTCCTATCTGCTGCAAAACACCCGCGAAGGTTTCTTCAGCGATCCCATCCATGGCGGCAACAAAGACATGGTGGGCTGGAAGCTGATTAATTTTCCGGGCGCGCGCGCCGATTTTATGGACTGGGTTGAGCGAGGGGAGCGTTATCCCTTCCCGCCGGTCTCGATTCGTGGGGAGAGGGGCTAAGCATGGCAACGGTAATGAAAAAAGTAGACGCGGTGATCGTCGGCTTCGGCTGGGTGGGCGCGATCATGGCCAAAGAGCTGACCGAGGCCGGCCTCAACGTGGTGGCGCTGGAGCGCGGCCCGATGCGCGATACCTATCCGGACGGGTCTTATCCGCAGGTGATCGACGAGCTGACCTATAACATCCGTCGCAAACTGTTCCAGGATCTGTCGAAAAGCACCGTCACCATTCGCCATAACAGCAGCCAGACCGCGGTGCCTTACCGCCAGCTGGCGGCGTTCCTGCCGGGCACCGGCGTCGGCGGCGCCGGTTTGCACTGGTCGGGCGTGCATTTCCGCGTCGATCCGATCGAACTGCGCATGCGCAGCCACTATGAAGAGCGCTACGGCAAAAACTTCATTCCGAAGGACATGACCATCCAGGACTTCGGCGTGACCTACGACGAGCTGGAACCGTTCTTCGACAAGGCGGAGAAAGTGTTCGGCACCTCCGGCACCGCCTGGACCATCAAAGGGCAGAAAGTGGCGCAGAAGGGCGGCAACCGCTTTGCGCCGGATCGCTCCGACGATTTCCCGCTGCCGGCGCAGAAAAATACCTACTCCGCCCAACTGTTCGAGAAAGCGGCGCTGGAGGTGGGTTACCACCCTTACAACCTGCCGTCCGCCAACACCTCGGATTCTTACACCAACCCGTACGGCGCGCAGATGGGCCCGTGCAACTTCTGCGGTTTCTGCAGCGGCTACGCCTGCTACATGTATTCCAAGGCCTCGCCGAACGTCAACATCTTGCCGGCGCTGCGCATGGAGAAACGCTTCGAGCTGCGCACCAACGCCAACGTGCTGAAGGTCAACCTGACCGACGACAAGTCCCGCGCCACCGGCGTGAACTACGTCGATGCGCAGGGGCGCGAGATTGAACAGCCGGCCGATCTGGTGATCCTGGGCGCGTTCCAGTTCCACAACGTGCACCTGATGTTGCTGTCCGGCATCGGCAAGCCTTACGATCCGGTGACCGGCGAGGGTGTGGTCGGGCGTAACTTCGCCTACCAGAACATGACCACCATCAAGGCGTTCTTCGATAAAGACGTGTTCACCAACCCGTTTATCGGCGCCGGCGGCAACGGCGTGGGCGTGGACGACTTCAACGCCGACAACTTCGACCACGCCAAAGAAGGCTTCGTCGGCGGTTCGCCGTTCTGGGTCAACCAGGCGGGCACCAAGCCGATCTCCGGTCTGCCGACGCCTCCGGGCACCCCGGCCTGGGGCAGCAAATGGAAAGCGGCGGTGGCGGATGCTTACACTCACCACGTTTCGATGGACGCCCACGGCGCGCACCAGTCGTACCGCAACAACTATCTGGATCTCGATCCCAACTACAAGAACGTCTTTGGCCAGCCGCTGCTGCGCATGACGTTCGACTGGCAGGAGAACGACATCAAGATGGCGCAGTTCATGTACGACAAGATGGCGCCGATCGCCAAGGCGATGAACCCGAAACTGATCGCCGGCAGCCCGAAAAACGCCAACAGCCACTTCGACACCACCAGCTACCAGACTACCCACATGAACGGCGGCGCGGTGATGGGGGAAGATCCGAAGACCAGCGCGGTCAACCGCTATCTGCAGAGCTGGGACGTGCACAACGTGTTCTCGATCGGCGCATCGGCCTTCCCGCAGGGGCTGGGCTACAACCCGACCGGCACCGTGGCGGCGCTGGCTTACTGGTCTGCCCGCGCCATTCGCGAGCAGTATCTGAAAAACCCAGGCCCATTGGTGCAGGCATAAGGACGGCGAACGATGAAAGCATTTGTACCGGCACTGGTTCTCAGTGCAGTGAGTTTTTCCGTTTGGGCGCAGGACGCCACCGTCAGCAGCGAGCTGATCAAGCGCGGTGAATACCTGGCGCGCGCCGGCGACTGCGTGGCCTGCCACACCGACGGCAAGAGCGGCAAAACCTTCGCCGGCGGCCTGGCGATGGAGACGCCGATCGGCACCATCTACTCCACCAACATCACGCCGGACAAGAAAACCGGCATCGGCGATTACAGCTTCGAGGATTTCGACAACGCGGTGCGTAAGGGCGTAGCCAAAAACGGCAGCACCCTGTATCCGGCGATGCCGTACCCGTCGTTCGCGCTGGTGAAAGAAGACGACATGCGCGCCATGTATGCCTATTTCATGCACGGCGTGCAGCCGGTGGAGCAGGCCAACAAGGATTCCGACATCCCGTGGCCGCTGTCGATGCGCTGGCCGCTGAGCATTTGGCGCGGCATGTTCGCGCCATCGCCGGCGGACTTCGTCGCCGACGCCAAGGCCGATCCGATCATCGAGCGCGGCCGCTACCTGGTGGAAGGCCTGGGCCACTGCGGCGCCTGCCATACCCCGCGCAGCATCACCATGCAGGAAAAAGCGCTGAGCAACAGCGAAAGCGACGATTACCTGTCCGGCAGCAACGCGCCGATCGACGGCTGGGTGGCTTCCAGCCTGCGCGGTGATAACAAGGACGGCCTGGGCAGCTGGAGCGAAGCCGAGCTGACCGAGTTCCTGAAAACCGGCCGTAACGACAAGGCGATCGTATTCGGCGGCATGAGCGACGTGGTGGAGCACAGCCTGCAATACCTGAGCGATGACGATCTGACCGCTATCGCACGCTACCTGAAATCGCTGCCGCCGAAAGACGGCAAGCAGCAGGCGGCGCCGGTCGAAGACAGCGTGGCCAAGGATCTGTGGCGCGGCGACGACAGCAAGCCCGGCGCGGCGCTGTATGTCGATAACTGCGCGGCCTGCCACCGCACCGACGGGGTGGGTTACAAGCGCGCCTTCCCATCGCTGAAGGGCAATCCGGTGGTGCAGACCGAGGACGCGACCTCGCTGATCCACATCGTGCTGACCGGCAACACCACGCCGGCGGTGCAGGGGGCGGTGTCCAACATCACCATGCCGCCGTTCGGCTGGCGTCTGAACGATCAGCAGGTGGCGGACGTGGTGAACTTCATCCGCACCAGCTGGGGCAACAGCGCCAAACCGGTGAGCGCCTCCGACGTGGCCGACGTGCGTAAAGACCGCTCGATGATCCGCGACGAGAAGGAGATGGGCAGCGCCGAGGTGCCGGACCATCCGGACGCGAAGAAGTAAACCGTTTAAGGGCTCCGCAAGGGGCCCTTAGTTTTTACTGGGTGCGCCGGTTTTTTCAGCATTTCCTGTTCGTAAATCGTTCGTTCGGCCGATAAAACATAGACCCGCAACGGATTTTTCATTATCCTTTGCCGTCCTTTCATCAGGCGCAAGTATGAAATATCGCTTTAATTCACTGATTATTATTAAAAAATTCGCGGAGAAGGATATCCCGTTAGGCGCAATCGTTGGCGCCGCAGATTAAGGTAGACTGTCTCATGAGTACGATTTCTCCCGATTCAGGCACGCTGACGGCCGCTCAGCCCGCCAAATGGAACAAAACCGACACCGTCTGGATGTTCGGTCTCTATGCCACCGCGGTGGGCGCCGGCACGCTGTTCTTGCCGATCAACGCCGGCCTGAACGGCCCGCTGGTGCTGCTGTTGATGGCGCTGTTCGCTTTCCCGCTGACCTATTTGCCGCACCGCGCGCTCAGCCGCTTCGTGCTTTCCGGCTCCAGCCGCGACGGCAATATTCACGATGTGGTGGTCGAACACTTCGGCGTACTGGCCGGCAAAATCATCATGATGCTGTATCTGATGGCGTTCTTCCCGATCGTGCTGGTGTACAGCATTTCGATCACCAATGCGCTGGACAGCTTCCTGATCCACCAGTTCCACGTGGCGCCGCTGCCGCGCATCTGGCTAAGCCTGGCGGTGGTGGTGGTGCTCAATCTGGTGCTGCTGCGCGGCAAAGACAGCATCGTGGCGGCGATGGGCATGCTGGTGTTCCCGCTGTTGGTGTTCCTGATGGGCATTTCGCTGTACCTGATGCCGAGCTGGAATACCGCCAATTTCGTTCACGGCCTGGCCGCCACCCGCTTCGACACGCCGGGGCTGTGGCATTCGCTGTGGCTGGCGGTGCCGGTGATGGTGTTTTCCTTCAGCCATGCGCCGATCATCTCTTCCTTCGCCTCGACCCAGAAGAGCCTGTATGGCGATAAGGCGGAACGCCGCTGCGCGCGCATCATGCGCTACAGCTATGTGCTGATCTGCGTCACCGTGCTGTTCTTCGTGTTCAGCTGCGTGCTGAGTTTGTCCCATGAAGACATGCAGCAGGCGAAAGATCAGAACATCACGGTGCTGACCACCCTGGCCAACAAGTTTTCCAACCCGCTGATCGCCTATCTCGGCCCGGTGATGGCGATGCTGGCAATGGCGAAATCCTATCTCGGCACCTCGCTGGGGGTCACGGAGGGGGCGACCAGCCTGATCGACGGCGTCACGCGCGCGGTCGGCAAACCGCTCAGCTCGCGCATGACGCACCGCATCTCGGCGGTTTCGCTGTTCCTGCTCACCTGGGCGGCGACGGTGTGGAACCCCAGCGCGCTGCACATCATCGAAACCATCAGCGGCCCGCTGATTGCGGCTATCCTGTTTATCCTGCCGATGTACGCGGTGCGCGCGGTGCCGGCGATGCGCAAATACCGCGCGGCGAGCAACGTCTTCGTGCTGGTGATGGGCCTGATCGCGCTGTCGGCGCTGATTTACGGCCTGGTGTGATCCCCTGGGCGCGCCGCCTTCGGCGCGCCTCTCAATCCTGCGTTACACATCCCTTTGCAATTAATCGCCGGGTTGCCGGGCGTTATCTTTGATAATGCAAGCCATTCTCATTAGTATTTCCTGATTGCGTTCATGACTAAGGAGTCTTTCGTGCACCGTCGAATCACGTTGCCGGCGCTGATTTGCGCCGCCTTACTCGCCTCTCCGGCGATGGCCACCACCTATCCGCTGACCCTGACCGACACCTCCGGCCAGACCCTCACCCTCCAGCAAGAACCGAAACGTATCGTGGTGCAGGACGGGCGCGACATTCTCACGCTGGCGCTGCTCGATCGCGCCAACCCGTTCGGCCGGCTGGTGGCCTGGAATAACCTGCTGAAGAAAAGCGACGCGGCGACCTGGGATATCTTGCAGAGCAAATGGCCGGCGGCGAAAAACATCATCGATATGGGATTCAGCGACAAAGGTGAAGTGAATCTGGAGAGCGTGATCGCCAAGCGGCCCGATCTGATGATCGCCCAGCTGCGTTCCAAACCTTCGCTGAGCCAAACCGGCGTGCTGGATAAGCTCAAGGCGCTGAACGTGCCGGTGCTGTTTATCGACACCATGCTCAAGCCGGTGGAAAACACGCCGAAAAGCGTGACGCTGCTGGGGGAAACCCTCAACCGGGAAAGTGAAGCCAAGCAATATACCGATTATTATCAGCAGCATTATCAGGCCATTCTGGCCAAGACGCAGGCGGTGGAACCCAAGCCGCTGGTGTTCTTTGAAGCCAAGGCCGGCCTGAACGGGCTGGAGTCCTGCTGCTTCACCCATGCGCACGTCGGCTGGGGCGCGTTGGTGGAAGCGGTCGGCGCGCGCAATATCGGCTCTGCGCTGTTGCCGGGCGCGACCGGCGACGTGGCGCTGGAAAAGGTGATCGCCATGAAACCGGATGCCTACATCGTTTCCGGCTCGCAGTGGGCCAGCAAGACCAACGCCGCGGTGCCGTTCGGCTATGGCGTCACGCAGCAGCAGGTGGATGAGGCTTTCAATCGCATGAAACAGCGCCCGGGCTTCGCGCAGGTGTCGGCGGTGAAAGAAGGGCGGTTCTACGGCATCTACCATAACTTCTACAACCATCCGTACAACATTGTCGGGTTGGAGTATCTGGCGAAGTTTATCTATCCGGCGCAGTTCCCGGATCTGGATCCGGCCAAGACCTACAGCGAGATCCTCAGCCGCTTTACCGAAGTGCCGGAAGGCAAGGGCATTTTGGGCGCGCAGGCGCCGACGGGGAAATAACGGCAACGGGCGCGACGACGCGCCCGTTTTTGATCTTTAAGCGGCGGCCGGCGTATAGGTGGAGATGATCTCCAGCACGCCGTTGATGATGAACTGCACGCCCATGCACACCAGCAGGAAGCCCATCAGGCGCGAGATCGCCTCGATGCCGCTTTTCCCCACCAAGCGCATGATGGCGCCGGAACTGAGCAGGCAGCCCCACAGGATCACCGCGACCGTCAGGAAGATGGCGACCGGCGCCACCGCCAGCACCCAGGGTTCAAAACCCAGCGTGTTATCTTTGACGCTCGACGCTGAGCTGATGATCATCGCGATGGTGCCCGGCCCGGCGGTGCTCGGCATGGCGAGCGGCACGAAGGCGATGTTGGCCGAGGTCTTATGGCGCAGCTCGTGCGACTTGCTCTCCACCTCCGGCGCCTCATCGGCGCTTTGTTGCGGGAACAACATGCGGAAACCGATGAAGGCGACGATCAGGCCGCCGGCGATGCGCAGGCCGGGGATCGAAATGCCGAAGGTGTTCATCACCACCTGCCCGGCGTAAAACGCCACCGTCATGATGCAGAACACATAAACCGAGGCCATCAGCGACTGCTGATTACGCTCTTCGCGCGTCATATTGCCGGACAACCCGAGCAGCAACGCCACCGTGGTCAGCGGGTTGGCCAGCGGCAACAGCAGCACCAAACCCAGTCCGATGGCCTGGAATAACTGCAAAATACCCGTCATAAAAGAGACTCCCTGTGCAACGTTCAAGCCGCCACGCGGCGGCCCATGAGCTGAACAGCCTAGCCTGCCGTGCGCCTGGCGGCAATGGGGACAGCTCGTAACGTTCATTAACCGTCGGCCGGCGTTTCATCACTGCCGTTGCACTCGCCGGCGAGCTTCGGTCCATCCTCGCACCCCAGTGGCGCTTCATTGACCGCAATCGCCCGCGGCACCGAACGCTAGCCAAAATGCACCCGCCCATACAGCGTCGTTAATACTGGGTACATATTATTAATTATTTTTAACTGTTTTTACCGTTTAACCGCTTAAGAGATTAAACACTTCTATACTGGTAAGGCTTTGTGGCATTTCTTCATAATCGAAAAGCTTAAAAGGAGTTTTACTATGGAAGTGGCAAAAGAATGGGTAGCGGCGAAAAAAATCTCCTGGGGCAGCGTCATCGGTGGTGTGATCACCGTATTGGCTGTTTCACTGTTGCTGTCGACGTTGGGCACCAGTTTGGGATTTTCCATCGTGGATCCGACATCAGACGATCCGATCAACGGAGCCGGTACCACCGTAGTGATTTGGTCCGCTGTTTCAATCATCATTAGCTTGGCTGCCGGCGCTTTTATTGCCGGACGTTTGGCTGCTAATGACGGCCTTATTCATGGCTTCCTGGTATGGGCTACGTCACTGATTGTGGCGGCGGTGTTGGGTGGAATGCTGGTCGGGTCTGCAGTGAAGGCCACCGGTAATGCGCTGGGTGCTATCGCTTCGACCTCTGGCAGTTTGCTTTCCGGCGCCGGTTCCGCGATTGGCAAAGGGGCAACCGGGTTGGCAGACGTGGGCGGTAAGGTGTTTGACAAGTTGGGTATCGACACCACGTTGGAACCTGAACAGCTGCATGGTGATGTGGTTACGGCGCTCAAAAAAAGTGGTATTCCGTCATTGCAGCCTGAATTCATGCAGCAACAGTTGAATGCGGCCAAGACTGATTTGGCAGACGCAGTAAAAGCCCTGGCACTTCAGCCTGACAATAGCGATGCGATTATTAAGCAACTGGTCGACAAGCTTAAAAAACATGGTGAGGCCATCTCGCAAGATGTGGATCAAGACACACTGAAAAAAGCTCTGGTTGAAAATACCAATATGACGCCGCAGGAAGTGGACCAGACGGTGAAGAATTTGGTCGACGCCAAAAATAAAACTGCGCAGCTGGTTAATCAGCGCTTGGATGAAGCCGAAGCAAAAATCAATCAGGCAAAACAGGAGTATGCTGAGCTGAAACAGAAGGCGCGCGAACAGGCTGCCGCGGCTGCGGACGAATTGTCTCGGGCTGCCCTGTGGTCATTCTTTGCGTTGTTGATTGGCGCAGTGGTCAGTGCATTGGCAGGCTTGTGGGGCGTTAACACCAATGCCCGACGTGTAACCGTATCATCTCCGCAGGCGTAATCTCCAGGCTCGTTTGCGCGTCTCGATGATATAGGGATGAGAGCCTGAAATACCGACGACGATGAAATGACAGCCAGGAAAGACTGGCGCTTACCCCGGCCATGTGCCGGGGTTTTTATTGTTTGCGGCGTGATTAATGACCACCTTAATCGCTGTGTAGGGTATTAGGCATCAATTGCCACGATCCCTGGGGACAGGTGGATAACATAGATGCGCTGTAAATAATAATGAGTGTGATTATGAAACAAGAACTGCATATTTTGCTGGGGAAAGCCGTTACCTTTCTGCTCTACTGCGCTTTTTTGGCGGCCTTGGTCGGCCTGGTATTTATCGACGTACACTGGCTGCATAATTTCGTGCATGAAACCTCGCTGACCGAAGCGGCGCAGGAGCTGTTGCTGCTCGCCATCTCCGGCGGTTTCTTCGCCGCGGCCCGGCGGCAGGCTGAACGCCGCTCCGCCTGGATGCTGGTCGGCGGTTTCTTTCTCTGCATGCTGATCCGCGAGATGGATTTCGCCTTCGATGCGCTGTGGCACGGCGCCTGGGTGTGGTTCGCGCTGGCGGTCGCCTTGGCCTGCCTGGTGCATGCAGCGCGGCACATCGCGGCGGCGGTGCGCGGCCTGGCCTATTTCGTGACGCATCCCGCCTACGGCATGATGTGCGCCGGCCTGCTGTGCATTTTGGTGTTTTCACGCCTGTTCGGCATGAGCGCGCTGTGGCAAACGCTGATGCTGGACGGCTACAACCGGGTGGTGAAAAACATGGTGGAAGAGGGCTGCGAACTGCTGGGCTACGGCCTGTGCCTGCTGGCCACCCTCAGCTACATGAAAACCGTTTTTGCGCCGGCTGACGCGAAAGCGTGAGGGCGGCGCTTTATTTATCCGGAACAATTTTAGTGATACTATTCGCTTAGCCGAATGTGGCTGAGAAGGTATGCGTTCCATTCTGTATACCCAGTGAGGTTTCAATCTGGCAATTGTGGGCGAGATCTGAAACCTGGCTGACCAAACCCAAAATCCAATTTTCGTACTGCATGTGATCTGTCGTGTGGGTCACCACTGTAGATAAGGAATTATTAATGCCTGTTATTACCCTTCCTGACGGTAGTCAGCGTCATTTCGATCACCCCGTTTCCCCGATGGATGTCGCGCGCGATATCGGCCCTGGCCTGGCGAAAGCCTGTATCGCCGGCCGCGTCAACGGCGAGCTGGTCGACGCCGGCGATCTGATCGAATCGGATGCGCAGCTGGCCATCATCACCATCAAAGATGAGGACGGCCTGGAAATCATGCGCCACTCCTGTGCTCACCTGCTGGGTCATGCGATCAAGCAGCTGTGGCCGGATACCAAAATGGCGATCGGTCCGGTGATCGACAACGGTTTCTATTATGACGTGGATATCGACCGCACCCTGACGCAGGAAGACCTGGATCTGCTGGAAAAGCGGATGCACGAGTTGGCCGATAAGGATTACGACGTCATCAAGAAGAAGGTCAGCTGGCAAGAAGCCCGCGACACCTTCGCTGAGCGCGGCGAAATCTACAAAGTGGCGATCCTGGATGAGAACATCAGCCATGACGATCGTCCTGGCCTGTACCACCACGAAGAATACGTCGACATGTGCCGCGGCCCGCACGTGCCGAACATGCGTTTTTGCCACCATTTCAAGCTGCAGAAAACCTCCGGCGCTTACTGGCGCGGCGACAGCAAAAACAAAATGCTGCAGCGTATCTACGGCACCGCCTGGGCAGACAAGAAGCAGTTGAACGCCTACCTGCAACGCCTGGAAGAAGCGGCCAAGCGCGATCACCGCAAGATCGGCAAACAGCTCGACCTGTATCATATGCAGGAAGAAGCGCCGGGCATGGTGTTCTGGCACAACGACGGTTGGACCATCTTCCGCGAGCTGGAAGCCTTCGTGCGCATGAAGCTCAAAGAGTACCAGTACCAGGAAGTGAAAGGTCCGTTCATGATGGACCGCGTGCTGTGGGAAAAAACCGGCCACTGGGAAAACTACAAAGACGCCATGTTCACCACCGCGTCGGAAAACCGCGAATATTGCATCAAGCCGATGAACTGCCCGGGCCACGTGCAGATCTTCAACCAGGGCCTGAAGTCGTACCGCGATTTGCCGCTGCGCATGGGCGAGTTCGGCAGCTGCCACCGCAATGAGCCATCGGGTTCCCTGCACGGCCTGATGCGCGTGCGCGGCTTCACGCAGGATGACGCCCACATCTTCTGTACGGAAGAGCAGGTGCGCGCTGAAGTGAACGAATGCATCCGCATGGTGTATGACGTGTACGGCACTTTCGGCTTCGACAAGATCGCCGTCAAGCTGTCCACTCGCCCGGAAAAACGCATCGGCACCGACGACATGTGGACCCGTGCGGAAGAAGACCTGGCCGCCGCGCTGACCGAGAACGGCATTCCGTTTGAATATCAGCCGGGTGAGGGCGCCTTCTACGGACCGAAAATTGAATTTACCCTGCATGATTGTTTGGATCGCGCATGGCAATGTGGTACCGTGCAGCTCGATTTCTTCTTGCCGGGCCGTTTGGGCGCTTCGTATGTTGGCGAAAACAACGATCGCGTCGTGCCGGTAATGATTCACCGCGCCATTTTGGGCTCCATGGAACGTTTCATCGGTATCCTGACCGAAGAATACGCCGGGTTCTACCCGACTTGGATCGCTCCGGTGCAGGTGGTGGTGATGAATATCACCGACAGCCAGTCTGATTACGTCCAGCAATTGACCAAAAAACTGCAGGATGCAGGCATTCGCGTGAAAGCGGACTTGAGAAATGAGAAGATTGGCTTTAAAATTCGCGAACATACTTTACGTCGAGTCCCTTACATGTTGGTGTGCGGCGACAAAGAGGTCGAAGCAGGCAAAGTTGCCGTTCGTACCCGCCGTGGCAAAGACCTGGGAAGCCTGGACGTAAACGAAGTCGTAGACAAGCTGCTGAAAGAGATTCGCAGCCGTAGTCTTCATCAACTGGAGGAATAAAGTATTAAAGGCGGAAAACGAGTTCAACCGGCGCGTCCTAATCGCATTAACAGAGAAATTCGCGCGCAAGAAGTTCGCCTAACCGGCGTCGATGGCGAGCAGATTGGTATTGTCAGTCTGAATGAAGCTCTTGAAAAAGCTGAGGAAGCGGGCGTTGATTTAGTAGAAATCAGCCCAAATGCCGAACCGCCAGTTTGCCGAATCATGGATTACGGCAAATTCCTCTACGAGAAGAGCAAGTCGACGAAAGAACAGAAGAAGAAGCAAAAAGTTATTCAGGTCAAGGAAATCAAATTCCGTCCTGGCACCGATGATGGCGACTATCAGGTCAAACTACGCAACCTGATTCGCTTTCTGGAAGATGGCGATAAAGCCAAAATCACCCTGCGTTTCCGCGGGCGTGAGATGGCGCACCAGCAGATCGGTATGGAAGTGCTTAACCGCGTCCGTAAAGACCTGTGTGAAGATATGGATCTGGCAGTGGTCGAATCCTTCCCTACGAAGATCGAAGGCCGCCAGATGATTATGGTGCTCGCTCCTAAGAAGAAACAGTAAGGCTTACAAGTAATGGAACCCGCGCGGCGCTTGCGCTGTGTGGGTTTTATTCGCCCAACTGATTCGTTGTTTAACAATGCGAAGTGGATTTAATTAAAATGCCAAAGATTAAAACTGTACGTGGTGCAGCCAAGCGCTTCAAAAAAACCGGCAGCGGTGGTTTTAAGCGTAAACATGCCAACCTGCGTCATATTCTGACCAAAAAAGCAACCAAGCGTAAACGTCACCTGCGTCCGAAAGGCATGGTGTCTAAAAACGATCTGGTCCTGGTTACCGCGTGCCTGCCGTACGCATAAGCCATTTTTTTTGAATTTAGAATAAGACTTTAGGAGAGAGCATATGGCTCGCGTAAAACGTGGTGTAATTGCACGCGCACGTCACAAGAAAATTATGAAGCAGGCGAAAGGTTACTACGGTGCCCGTTCGCGCGTATATCGTGTTGCCTTCCAGGCAGTAATCAAAGCAGGCCAGTATGCTTACCGTGACCGTCGTCAACGTAAGCGTCAGTTCCGTCAGCTGTGGATTGCACGTATCAACGCAGCTGCTCGTCAGAACGGTCTGTCTTACAGCAAGTTCATCAACGGCTTGAAAAAAGCGTCGATCGAAATTGACCGTAAGATCCTGGCTGACATCGCAGTCTTCGACAAAGTGGCCTTCGGCGCACTGGTTGAGAAAGCGAAAGCAGCTCTGGCGTAAGTCAGTAGAAGAGGGAGCTTGCTCCCTCTTTTAATCTTTGTTTTCAGCGACAAATATTGACTTTCATTGTCCGCAGCTATATCACTGGTGGGCAATCATCGACAAGGTACCGCAATCATGCACGCAGCTATTTTTCGTTTCTTTTTTTACTTTAGCGCCTGATTTCAGGAGGCTTTGCGCGTAAGAAAAGAAACGAAAAGTAGCGCCTAAGCCTCCCTCGTGGAGGCTTTTTTGTTTTTGGCCATCGTCCCGCCTTGCAACGCGTTGCGGTGAGTACGGCTGGCGTTCAGCTCAGGTGAGCCGCCCGGCCGGCAACGCATTGAAAAGTCTTTGAAGATTGCTCAAAGGCGTGTTCGAATATAGATAACAATTACTTAGGGCCATCCCGGCCAGAGGAAGAGGAAAGCAATGCCACATCTCGCAGAGCTGGTTGCCAATGCCAAGGCAGCCGTAGAAGATGCCCAGGATGTTGCCGCGTTAGATTTGGTGCGCGTCGAATATTTTGGCAAGAAAGGTCATTTCACCTTGCAGATGCAGTCTCTGCGCGACGTCCCGGCGGAAGATCGTCCGGCGGCCGGCGCGGTGATCAACCTGGCCAAGCAGGAGGTGCAAGACGCCCTGAACGCGCGTAAGAACGCGCTGGAAAGCGCTGCGCTGAACGCGCGCCTGGCGGCTGAAACCATCGACGTCTCCCTGCCGGGCCGTCGCATGGAAAACGGCGGTCTGCATCCGGTGACCCGCACCATCGACCGTATCGAAACCTTCTTCGGCGAGCTGGGCTTCTCCGTTGCCACCGGCCCGGAGATTGAAGACGATTACCACAACTTCGACGCGCTGAACATTCCAGGGCATCACCCGGCGCGCGCCGACCACGATACTTTCTGGTTCGACGCCACGCGCCTGCTGCGCACCCAGACTTCCGGCGTGCAGATCCGCACCATGAAGAACCAGCAGCCGCCGATCCGCATCATTGCGCCGGGCCGCGTTTATCGTAACGACTACGATCAGACGCACACCCCGATGTTCCATCAGATGGAAGGGCTGATCGTCGATAAAGACATCAGTTTCACCAATCTGAAGGGCACGCTGCACGATTTCCTGAACAACTTCTTTGAAGAAGACCTGCAGGTTCGTTTCCGTCCGTCCTACTTCCCGTTCACCGAGCCGTCCGCTGAAGTGGACGTGATGGGCAAGAACGGCAAATGGCTGGAAGTGCTGGGCTGCGGCATGGTGCATCCGAACGTGCTGCGCAACGTGGGCATCGATCCGGAAGTTTACTCCGGCTTCGCCTTCGGTATGGGCATGGAGCGCCTGACGATGCTGCGTTACGGCGTCACCGACCTGCGCGCATTCTTCGAAAACGATCTGCGTTTCCTCAAACAGTTTAAGTAAGGCGGGAATATCACATGAAATTCAGTGAACTCTGGTTGCGCGAGTGGGTAAACCCGGCCATCAGCAGCGAAGCATTATCCGATCAAATCACCATGGCCGGCCTGGAAGTGGACGGCGTGGATCCGGTTGCCGGCGCGTTTAACGGTGTCGTCGTGGGCGAGGTGGTCGAGTGCGGTCAACATCCGAACGCCGACAAACTGCGCGTCACCAAGGTTAACGTAGGCGGCGATCGCCTGCTCGACATCGTCTGCGGCGCGCCAAACTGCCGTACCGGCCTGAAAGTGGCGGTCGCCACCGTGGGCGCGGTGCTGCCGGGCGACTTCAAAATCAAGGCCGCCAAGCTGCGCGGCGAACCTTCGGAAGGTATGCTGTGCTCGTTCTCCGAGCTGGGCATTTCCGACGATCATGACGGCATCATCGAGCTGCCGCTGGATGCGCCGATCGGCACCGACATCCGCGACTATCTGAAACTGAACGACAACACCATCGAGATCAGCGTCACGCCGAACCGCGCCGACTGCCTGGGCATCATCGGCGTCGCGCGCGACGTGGGCGTACTGAACCAGGTTGCGCTGACCGAGCCGGACATGAGCCCGGTGGCCGCCACCATCGACGCCACGCTGCCGATCCGCGTTGACGCGCCGCAGGCGTGCCCACGCTATCTGGGGCGCGTGGTGAAAGGTATCGACGTCAAGGCGCCAAGCCCGCTGTGGATGCGTGAAAAACTGCGTCGTTGCGGCATCCGTTCTATCGATGCCGTGGTAGACGTCACCAACTATGTGCTGCTGGAGCTTGGCCAGCCGATGCACGCTTTCGATCTGGGCCGCATCGACGGCGGCATCGTGGTGCGCATGGCGGAAGAAGGGGAAACCCTGACGCTGCTGGACGGCAACGAAGCCAAACTGAGCGCCGACACCTTAGTGATCGCCGATCATCAAAAAGCGTTGGCGATGGGCGGCATCTTCGGCGGCGAGCATTCCGGCGTCAACGGGGAAACTCAGGACGTGCTGCTGGAGTGCGCCTTCTTCAGCCCGCTGTCGATCACCGGCCGCGCACGCCGTCACGGCCTGCACACCGATGCGTCTCACCGCTATGAGCGCGGCGTCGATCCGGCGCTGCAGTACAAAGCGATGGAGCGCGCCACGCGCCTGCTGCTCGACATCTGCGGCGGCCAGGCCGGCCCGGTTATCGACGTAACCCACGAAAACGAACTGCCGAAGCGCGCCACCATCACGCTGCGCCGCGAGAAGCTGGATCGTCTGATCGGCCACGTGGTGCCGAGCGAGCAGGTCAGCGACATTCTGCGCCGCCTGGGCTGCCAGGTGACCGAGCAGGGCGACAGCTGGCAAGCGGTCGCGCCGAGCTGGCGTTTCGATATGGAAATCGAAGAGGATCTGGTGGAAGAAGTGGCGCGCGTTTACGGCTACGACAACATCCCGGATGTGCCGGTGCGCGCCGATCTGGTGATGACCCAGCATCGCGAAGCCGATCTGACACTCAAGCGCGTGAAGACCATGCTGGTCGATCACGGCTACCAGGAAGCGATCACCTACAGCTTCGTCGATCCGAAAGTGCAGGCGCTGCTGCACCCGAATGAAGAAGCGCTGATCCTGCCGAGCCCGATTTCGGTCGAAATGTCGGCGATGCGCCTGTCGCTGTGGACCGGTTTGCTGTCCGCGGTGGTGTATAACCAGAACCGTCAGCAGACGCGTCTGCGCCTGTTCGAAAGCGGCCTGCGCTTTGTGCCTGATAGTGCGGCAGATCTGGGTATTCGCCAGGACGTCATGCTGGCAGGCGTGATCGCCGGCCATACGCACGATGAGCATTGGGATCTGGCGCGCAAGCCCGTCGACTTCTATGATTTAAAAGGGGATCTGGAGTCTGTCCTCGAACTGACCGGTAAATTATCCGAAATTCAGTTCCGGGCGGAAGCCAATCCGGCCCTGCATCCAGGGCAGAGTGCGGCGATTTATTTGCACGGCGAACGCGTAGGTTTCATCGGTGTGATTCACCCGGAACTTGAACGTAAACTGGATCTTAACGGCCGCACCGTGGTGTTTGAACTGGAGTGGAACAAGCTTGCGAGCCGCGCCGTGCCTCAGGCGCGGGAGATTTCGCGCTTCCCGGCAAACCGCCGTGATATCGCCGTTGTGGTGGCTGAAAACGTCCCCGCAGAAGATATTTTGGCCGAGTGTAAGAAAGTTGGCGCAAATCAGGTAGTTGGCGTAAACTTGTTTGACGTGTACCGTGGCAAGGGCGTGGCAGAAGGTGACAAGAGCCTGGCTATCAGTCTGGTATTGCAGGATACCGCTCGTACACTGGAAGAAGAGGAGATAGCCGCTACCGTTGCAAAATGCGTAGAGGCTCTAAAACAGCGATTCCAAGCATCCTTGAGGGATTGAACCTATGGCGCTTACTAAAGCTGAAATGTCAGAACACCTGTTTGAGAAGCTTGGGCTTAGCAAACGGGACGCCAAAGACCTGGTGGAACTGTTCTTTGAAGAGGTCCGTCGGGCCCTTGAGAATGGCGAACAGGTAAAACTGTCGGGTTTTGGCAACTTTGATCTGCGTGACAAGAACCAACGTCCGGGGCGTAACCCGAAGACCGGCGAAGACATTCCGATTACGGCGCGCCGCGTGGTGACCTTCCGTCCGGGGCAGAAGCTGAAAAGCCGGGTAGAAAACGCCAGCCCGAAAGGGTGAGTGACGTGTGATATCAAAAAAGGCCGCTTGCGCGGCCTTTTTCTTTTTTGGCATAAAATTCAGTTTATTCCTAATGGGCAATGTAAGAATTAAAATCCTGCGTTCAAACGCTACGGCGAAAGTTTATTTAAGCTCGATTTCGGAATATTCTTAACTCTTATTTGGTGAGTGGCATTGTTTTCGCTTCAATAACGGCCGTGATAATGGCCAGGGCCATCGCCACGGTGGCCGCCGCCCCAGTGCGGGCCCCAGCAGCAGGCGCTGAGGCTTGCTGTCAGGGCCACAACGGCCAGCAGGCTGCCTATACGTTTAATCATCTTATTCTCCTCCGATGGAAATTCGCTTAATTATAATTGCCACGCCGCTTGAGAGCCGTCAGTTATTCGTTAAGCCTTGTCAGCGGTTATGATAATTAAAGGCGAGGGCAAACAGTGTAGGGATTGTGTAAGGCCGTCGAAAACAATCTGAAAATAGGCATCGGTGAGATAGTGGTTAAATAAACGCGCTGATATAACCACTGCAGCAAGAAAAATAGAGTGAGAAGGTAAAATGAAAAAGATCCTGTTGCTGATGTGTTTCCCGCTGTTGCTGCCGCTGGCGGCGCAGGCCGATGTCTCTGTCGATATCAATGTGCCGGGCGTTTCTCTGCATCTGGGGGATCAGGACCGTCGCGGCTACTACTGGGATGGTTACGACTGGCGTCCACCGCAGTGGTGGCATGCGCATCAGGGCCGCGGTCTGGGTGAGCGCAATGCGCGCGGCATGTACTGGGACGGCGGCCGCTGGCAGCCATCGCCGCCGCGTGGCTACGATCACCGTGAGCCGGCACGCAGCGGCAATCCGTTCCGCGGCGATCGCGATAATCGCGACCACGAGCGCAATCATGACGATCGCGGTGCCTCCGACCGCCGCGATGACGGCCGCGGCCAGCCTTATCCACCGGGCAACGCCGGCCCGCATCGTTAACCCTGAGTTTATCGGCGGCTGGTTTTGCCATCATCGTTGCGATGACGGGCAAGGCCAGCCGCTGCTTTCCTGCGCCATCATCCACGCAAGGCTTCCCCTTGCGGCGTTAACCCCCTAATATTCGACTCAAACGTCAATTATCCGGCCACGACAGCGGCCGGCAGGGAACCGCCGCGCCATGCCAACCAGCCGTACCTTCACCTTATTGTTGCAACATCAACGCTACCGCGATAAACGCCAGATCGGTCTGTTGGCGCTGGGCGTGGCGGTGGCGTTGCTGTTCAGCCTTTGCGCCGGCGACCAATGGATATGGCCGTCAGAGTGGTTCAGCGATCGGGCGCAACTGTTCGTCTGGCAACTGCGTTTGCCGCGCGCGCTGGCGGTGATGCTGGTCGGTGCCGCCCTGGCGGTGGCGGGCGCGGTAATGCAGGCGCTGTTTGAAAACCCGCTGGCGGAGCCCGGTCTGCTGGGCGTCGCTAACGGCGCCGGCGTAGCGCTGGTGCTGACGGTGTTGTTGGGGCAGGGGTTGTTGCCGGTGGCGCTGATGAGCGCCGCCGCGATAGCCGGTGCGCTGGCGATGACCTTCCTGTTGCTGGGCTTCGCTCGCCGCCGACGTCTGACCAATGCGCGGCTGTTGCTGGTCGGCGTAGCGCTGGGCATCGTGTGCAGCGCGCTGATGACCTGGGCGGTCTATTTCAGCACCAGCCTCGATCTGCGGCAGCTGATGTACTGGATGATGGGCGGTTTCGGCGGGGTCGACTGGCGCCAAAAGTGGCTGGTGCTGGCGCTGCTGCCGGTGCTGCTGTGGTTGTGTGGCCAGGGCAAAGCGCTCAACCTGATGGCGCTGGGCGAGGTACAGGCGCGGCAACTAGGGCTGTCGCTGCATCTGTGGCGTAACCTGCTGGTGCTGGCGATCGGCTGGCTGGTCGGCGTCAGCGTGGCGCTCGCCGGGGTGATTGGCTTCGTTGGGCTGGTGATCCCGCATATCTTGCGGCTTATCGGCCTGACCGACCAACGCTATCTGTTGCCGGCCTGCGCGCTGGCCGGGGCCGGGGTGTTGCTGGTGGCCGATGTGGTTGCCCGCATTGCGCTGCTGGCGGCCGAGCTGCCGATCGGCGTGGTGACCGCCACGCTGGGGGCGCCGCTATTTATCTGGTTACTGACCCGGGCAAAAGGCGTAAGGTAGTTCTCTTCATTCACCTGCCATTACAAAACCAAAGGATGACAACCGATGAGCAAGCCAATCGACAACCTGCCGTTACAAACCATTGAAAATCAGCCGACCACGCTGGGCGCCTACCGGGGTAAGGTGTTGCTGGTGGTCAACGTGGCCTCGGAGTGCGGCCTGACCAAACAGTACGAAGGGCTGGAAGCGCTGTACGAAGCCTACCGCGATCAAGGGCTGGAAGTCCTCGGGTTCCCGTCCAATGAATTCCTGGGCCAGGAGCCGGGCAGCAACGAAGAGATCCTGGCGTTTTGCCGTGGCACCTTCGGCGTGCAATTCCCGATGTTCGCCAAGATTGAGGTGAACGGCGAACGCCGTCATCCGCTGTACCAGGCGCTGATTGCCGCACAGCCGGAGGCTGTCGCACCGCAGGGCAGCGAGTTTCTGGCGCGGATGACCAGCAAAGGGCGTGCGCCGAAGCACCCCGGCGATATTCTGTGGAACTTCGAGAAATTCCTGATCGCGCGCGACGGCACGGTGATCCAGCGCTTCTCGCCTGACACTACGCCGGAAGATCCGGCGCTGGTGGCGGCGGTGAAACAAGCGCTGGCAGGATAAGACAGATGCTGCAACTCGTTGAGGTTGGGGTGGCGGGGCGCCTGGCGCCTTTTTCGGCACAGATTGACGGCGGGTTGCAGGTTCACCTGATCGGCCCCAATGGCGCAGGGAAGAGCACCCTGTTGGCGCGGGTGGCGGGCATGCTGCCGGGGCTGGGCGAAATCTGCCTGGACGGACGCGCGTTGGCCGATTATCCGGGGAGCGAGCTGGCGCGCCGACGCGGCTATCTCAGCCAGCAACAGCCGCCGGTGTCGCTGATGCCGGTGTTTCAGTATTTGGCGTTGCACCGGCCTGCCGGCGCGGCGCAAACCGAAGTGGAGCACGCCATTCTCTATCTATGCCAGCGGTTGAAGCTGGTGGATAAGCTGTCACGCACGTTGACGCAGCTTTCCGGTGGCGAATGGCAGCGGGTGCGGCTGGCGGCGGTGTTGCTGCAGGTGTGGCCCAGCGTCAATCCGCACAGCCGATTGTTGTTGCTGGATGAACCGACCAATAGCCTGGATGTGGCGCAAAAGGTCGCGCTGGATCGCCTGCTGCGCGAATTCTGCCAAAGTGGGCGCAGCGCGCTGGTGTGCGCGCACGATCTGAATCATACCCTGCAGCAGGCCGATCGGGTTTGGTTGCTGCACGCTGGGCAGCTGGTGGCGCAGGGCATCACTCGTGAGGTGATGGCGCCCGACCTGTTGTCGCAGATCTATGAAGTGGATTTTCACCTGCAATGGGTGGGGAACCAGCGTTGGATCATGACGCGCACGGCTTAATTCGTCCCGGCAGCATAAATGTAAACGAAAACTAAACGTAGTGAATATAAATAGCCGGGTAATCATCGGCTATTATTGTTCCACCGCTCATTTTATCGTGGGTTTTATTGAAAAACGTCAATGACGTGCTAGGCTTGATTCGGCAAAAATAAAATAAGTAAATAATTATTAATATA
Organism: Serratia sp. LACPHL-BACT-2024-00286; assembly: GCF_043109535.1. NCBI lineage: Bacteria > Pseudomonadati > Pseudomonadota > Gammaproteobacteria > Enterobacterales > Yersiniaceae > Serratia > Serratia sp. LACPHL-BACT-2024-00286. The sequence continues at coordinate 1,088,892 of NZ_JBICNA010000001.1, read as the reverse complement.
TATAGTAAATTGATTTTCATAGTAAATTTAAATTAATGATGACGGCACCTATCCATCAGTTCTCCCACTGATGACACGTCTCGTCTTAAGGTTTAGTTAAGCTTGCGGCCTTACATTGTCAGTTAATCCACGGAAACGATTCTTCTCTGGCGTTTAATATTCGTTAAACGAAAGGGATTTACAGTGTCATCAAAGCAGCTCGATACGTTTGGGGTTAACTATGGATCAATTTTTGCCTTTCTCTCGTCCGGCCATCGGCGATGAAGAAATCGCCGCGGTAGAGAAAGTGTTGCGTTCCGGTTGGATCACCACCGGGCCGCAAAACCAGCAACTGGAAAGTGACTTCTGCTCCACTTTCGGCTGTAAGCACGCCATCGCCGTCAGTTCCGCCACGGCGGGCATGCACATCACGCTGATGGCGCTGGGTATCGGCCCCGGCGACGAAGTCATCACCCCTTCGCAAACCTGGGTCTCCACCCTCAACATGATCGAGTTGCTGGGCGCCACGCCGGTGATGATCGACGTTGACCGTGATACGTTGATGGTCAGCGCCGCCGATGTCGAGGCTGCCATCACCCCGAACACCAAAGCGATTGTTCCGGTGCATTACGCCGGTGCTCCCCTGCAAATGGATGCGCTGCGCGCCGTAGCCGCACGCCATCGCTTGCCGCTGATCGAAGACGCCGCCCACGCGGTCGGCACGCGCTACAACGGCGAATGGGTCGGCGCACGCGGCACGGCGATTTTCTCTTTCCACGCGATTAAAAACGTGACCTGCGCCGAAGGCGGCCTGATCGCCACCGACGACGATGCGCTGGCGGATCGCCTGCGTTGCCTGAAGTTCCACGGTCTGGCCGTCGATGCCTTCGATCGCCAGCAGCTTGGCCGCAAACCGCAGGCCGAAGTGGTGGAGCCGGGTTACAAATACAACCTGTCCGACATTCATGCGGCGATCGCCGTGGTGCAACTGTCGCGCTTTGCTGAGCTGAACGCGTGCCGTAAGGCGCTGGCACAGCGCTACCTGAGCGCGCTGGAAGGCTCGCCGTTCCAACCGTTGGGCGTGCCGGATTATCCGCATGACCACGCCTGGCACCTGTTTATGGTCCGCGTCGATCCCGCGCGTTGCGGCATCGATCGCGACCAGCTGATGGAGCGCCTGAAAGAGGTTGGCGTCGGCACCGGGCTGCATTTCCGCGCCGCGCATACTCAGAAATTCTACCGTGAGCGTTATCCGCAGCTTTCTTTGCCGAATACCGAATGGAACTCGGCGCGGCTGTGCACCTTACCGCTATTCCCTGATATGACCGACGCCGACGTGGATCGCGTGGTCAATGCCTTGTCTTCTGTTGTGGAGTCTTTACGTGCCTCGCGTTGAACCGATTAAAAAAGTCTCGGTAGTCATCCCGGTATACAACGAGCAGGAAAGCCTGCCGGCGTTGCTGGAGCGGACTACTGCCGCCTGTAAGCAGTTATCTCAACCTTATGAAATCATCCTCGTCGACGATGGCAGCAGCGACAACTCCGCTGACATGCTGACTGCGGCGGCGGAAAAGCCGGATAGCCACGTGATCGCCGTCTTGCTGAACCGCAACTATGGCCAGCACTCGGCCATTATGGCCGGTTTCAATCAGGTGACCGGCGATCTGGTGATTACGCTGGACGCCGATCTGCAGAACCCGCCGGAGGAGATCCCACGGCTGGTCAGCGTGGCGGAAGAGGGCTATGACGTGGTGGGCACCGTGCGCGCCAACCGTCAGGACTCCTGGTTCCGCAAAAGCGCCTCGCGCGTAATCAACATGATGATTCAACGCGCCACCGGCAAGTCGATGGGGGACTACGGCTGCATGCTGCGCGCCTACCGTCGTCATATCGTTGAGGCGATGCTGCACTGCCATGAGCGCAGCACCTTTATCCCGATCCTGGCGAATACCTTCGCCCGCCGCACGACCGAGATCGACGTGCGTCACGCCGAACGCGAGTTTGGTGACTCCAAGTACAGCCTGATGAAGCTGATCAACCTGATGTATGACTTGATCACCTGCCTGACCACCACGCCGCTGCGTTTGCTCAGCGTGGTCGGCAGCATCGTGGCGCTGTCCGGGTTTGTGCTGGCGCTGGTGCTGATAGCGCTGCGTCTGCTGCTCGGCCCTGAATGGGCCGCCGGCGGCGTGTTCACCCTTTTTGCCGTCCTGTTCACCTTTATCGGCGCCCAGTTTGTCGGCATGGGGCTGCTGGGTGAATACATCGGCCGCATCTATACCGACGTGCGCGCGCGTCCTCGCTATTTTGTTCAGAAAGTGGTCGGTGCACAGCAGGGCCACAATACTCAGGAAGAAGAATGATGAAAGCTATTGTATTTGCTTACCATGATATTGGCTGCGCCGGTCTGAAAGCGCTGACTGAGGCGGGTTATGACGTGCAGGCCGTGTTCACGCACACCGACGACCCTGGCGAGAACAACTTCTTCTCCTCCGTGGCCCGTTTGGGCGCCGAATTGGATCTGCCGGTCTATGCGCCAGAGGACGTAAACCATCCGCTGTGGGTTGACCGCATTCGCGCACTGCAGCCGGACGTGATCTTCTCGTTCTATTACCGCCACATGCTGAGCGACGAGATCCTGTCGCTGGCACCGCAGGGCGGTTTCAATCTGCACGGTTCGCTGCTGCCGCGTTACCGTGGCCGTGCGCCGGTGAACTGGGCGCTGGTGAACGGCGAAACCGAAACCGGCGCCACGCTGCACAAGATGGTGAAACGCCCGGACGCCGGCGACATCGTCGGGCAGCAAAAAGTGGCCATCGCCGACAGCGATACCGCGCTGACGCTGCACAAAAAAGTGCTGGAAGCCGCGCAGATCGTGTTGAAAGAGCAACTGCCGAAGCTGAAGAACGGCACCGCCACCTTCACCAAGCAGGATGAGTCCCAGGCCAGCTACTTCGGCCGCCGCAGCGCGGCGGACGGCGAGATCCTGTGGCACAAATCCGCCCAAGAGATCAACAACCTGGTGCGCGCCGTCACCGAGCCGTACCCGGGGGCGTTCAGCTACCTCGGCCAGCGCCAGCTGATCGTCTGGCGCTCTCGCGTGCTGGATACCCAACACGATAAGCAGCCGGGCACCGTGCTGAGCACCTCGCCGCTGGTCATCGCCTGTGGCGAAGGCGCGCTGGAGATCGTCGCCGGTCAAAACGACAGCGGTCTGTACGTGCAGGGCAGCCGCCTGGCGCAGGAAATGGGCATCGTCACCGACGTGCGTCTGGCCGCCAAGCCGAACGCCGCGATGAAACGCCGCACCCGCGTACTGATCCTCGGGGTCAACGGCTTCATCGGCAACCACCTGACCGAGCGCCTGCTGCGCGACGATCGCTACGACATCTACGGTCTGGATATCGGCTCTGACGCCATCAGCCGCTTCCTCGACAACCCGCGCTTCCACTTCGTGGAAGGCGACATCAGCATCCACTCCGAGTGGATCGAGTATCACATCAAGAAATGCGACGTGGTGCTGCCGCTGGTGGCGATCGCGACGCCGATCGAATACACCCGTAACCCGCTGCGCGTGTTCGAGCTGGACTTCGAAGAGAACCTGAAGATCGTTCGCGACTGCGTGAAATACAACAAGCGCATCATCTTCCCGTCCACCTCTGAAGTGTACGGCATGTGCGACGACAAAGAGTTCGACGAAGACCATTCGCGCCTGATCGTTGGGCCGATCAACAAGCAGCGCTGGATCTACTCGGTCTCCAAACAGCTGCTGGATCGGGTGATCTGGGCTTACGGCGCCAAAGAAGGTCTGAAGTTCACGCTGTTCCGTCCGTTCAACTGGATGGGGCCGCGCCTGGATAACCTGGACGCGGCGCGCATCGGTTCTTCCCGCGCCATCACCCAGCTGATCCTCAACCTGGTGGAAGGTTCGCCGATCAAACTGATGGACGGCGGCGCGCAGAAACGTTGCTTCACCGACATCAACGACGGCATCGAAGCGCTGTTCCGCATCATCGAGAACCGCGACGGCCTGTGTGACGGCCAGATCGTCAACATCGGCAACCCGACCAACGAAGCGAGCATTCGCGAGCTGGCGGAAATGCTGCTGGAAAGCTTCAACAACCACCCGTTGCGCGACCGCTTCCCGCCGTTTGCCGGCTTCAAGGACGTGGAGAGCAGCAGCTATTACGGTAAAGGTTACCAGGACGTCGAGCACCGCACGCCGAGCATCAAAAATGCTCACCGCCTGCTGGGCTGGCAGCCGAACATCGAGATGAAGCAAACCATCGCCGATACGCTGGACTACTTCCTGCGCACTACCGTTCAGGAAGGGAACGGTGCATGAAGAAAGTCGGTCTGCGGGTTGATGTAGATACCTTCAGCGGCACCCGTGAAGGGGTGCCGCAGTTGCTGGATCTGTTCGAAAAGTACGACATTCAGGCCAGCTTCTTCTTCAGCGTGGGACCGGACAACATGGGGCGCCATCTTTGGCGCCTTTTGCGTCCGAAATTTTTGTGGAAAATGCTGCGTTCGAACGCCGCCTCGCTGTACGGTCTGGACATTCTGCTGGCCGGCACCGCCTGGCCGGGGCGCAACATTTCACGCGCGCTGGGGCCGCTGATGAAGCGCACCGCCGAAGCCGGCCATGAGGTCGGGCTGCACGCCTGGGATCACCAGGGGTGGCAGGCCAGGGTCGGCAAGTGGAGCGAGGCGCAGCTGACCGAACAGGTACAGCTGGGCGTCGACGCCCTGAGCGCCAGCACCGGCCAGCCGGTGAAATGCTCCGCCGTGGCGGGCTGGCGCGCCGATACGCGCGTGCTGGAGGTCAAACAACGCTTCGGCTTCCATTACAACAGCGATTGCCGCGGCACCCATCCGTTCCGTCCGGTGCTGAGCGACGGGCGCCACGGTACGGTGCAGATCCCGGTGACGCTGCCGACCTTCGATGAAGTGATTGGCAGCGAAGTCAGCATGGCCGACTTCAACGACTATATTCTGCGCGCCATCGAGAACGATCGCGGCGTGCCGGTGTACACCATTCACACCGAAGTGGAAGGCATGTCGCAGGCGGCGATGTTCGAACAGTTATTGCAACGCGCACAGCTGCAGGGCATCGAATTCTGTCCGCTGAGCGCGCTGTTACCGCAAGATTTGGCGTCACTGCCGTTGGGCCGCATCAAGCGCGCTCCTTTCCCCGGCCGCGAAGGTTGGCTGGGCTGTCAAACCGATGTGAAGGACGTTACATGAAGGCGCTAAAAGGATCCTGGGCCATTGTGCTGGCCGTTTTTTTTGCTCTGGTTTACCTGATCCCGCTTAACGGCCGCCTGCTGTGGCAGCCGGATGAGACGCGTTATGCCGAGATCAGCCGTGAAATGCTGCAGCGCGGCGATTGGGTCGTGCCGCACCTGCTGGGGCTGCGCTATTTCGAAAAGCCGGTGGCGGGTTACTGGTTCAATAACATCAGCCAGTGGCTGTTTGGCGAAAACAACTTTGCGGTGCGTTTCGGCTCGGTGTTCAGCACCGGCATGACCGCGCTGCTGGTGTTTGCGCTGGCGATGCTGATGTGGCGCAATGCGCGCCGCGCCAGCCTGGCGGCGCTGATGTTCCTGTCGATGGTGCTGGTGTTCAGCATCGGCACCTACAGCGTGCTGGATCCGATGATCTCGCTGTGGCTGGCGGCGGCGATGGTCAGTTATTACCTGACGCTGAAAGCCACCTCGGTCAAAGGCAAGCTGGGCGCTTACGCGTTGCTGGGCCTGGCCTGCGGCATGGGCTTTATGACCAAGGGCTTCCTGGCGCTGGCGGTGCCGGTGATCGCGGTGATCCCGATCGTCATTCAGCAACGCCGCATCAAGGATCTGCTGTGCTATGGCCCGGTGGCGATCGTGACCGCTACGCTGCTCAGCCTGCCGTGGGCGCTGGCGATCGCGCAACGTGAACCCGATTTCTGGAATTACTTCTTCTGGGTCGAGCATATTCAGCGTTTCGCCGAAGATAACGCCCAGCACAAGGCGCCGTTCTGGTATTACCTGCCGGTCCTGCTGGCGGCGGTGCTGCCGTGGCTGGCGCTGCTGCCTGGTGCGCTGCTCAAGGGTTGGCGCGAGCGCGTACAGCGTCCGGAGCTGTTCTTCCTGCTGAGCTGGGTGCTGATGCCGCTGATCTTCTTCAGCATCGCCAAAGGCAAGCTGCCGACCTACATTCTGCCGTGCATGGCCCCGCTGGCGCTGCTGATGACCGCCTATGCGGAAGACTACGCCGCCACGCTGCGCGCCAGGCTGTTCAAGGCCAACGCCTGGCTGAACGGCCTGTTCGGCCTGATCGGCATCGTGGCGCTGGTGGTGTTGAGCGCCGGTCTGCTGCCGAAGGCACATCTGTTTACTCCGCAGGAGTGGCCGAAACTGGTGCTCGGCCTGATCGCTTTCGGCGGCTGGCTGCTGTTCGCGCTGGTTTCCGTACGCGACAACGGCCGCCAATGGCGCTGGGCGGCGGCTTGCCCGGTGCTGCTGTGCCTGGTGATCGGTTACGCCATCCCGCAACAGGTGACCGATTCCAAACTGCCGCAAAACTTTGCCCGCGCCACGATGGCCGAACTGAGCGACAGCCGCTATGTGTTGAGCGACAGCGTCGGGCTGGCAGCCGGCCTGGCCTGGGAGCTGAAGCGTAGCGACGTGCTGATGTACAGCCAGAAAGGCGAGGTGGCCTATGGTCTGGAGTACCCGGACGCCAAGGGGCACCTGATCAGCGATGCCGACTTCCCGCAGTGGCTGGCGCAGGCGCGCAAGCAGGGGAACGTGTCGCTGGTGCTGCAGCTGTCCCGTGGCGAAGCGCTGCCGCAGGAACTGCCCGCCGCAGACAAGGTGGATCGCATGAACCGCCTGGTGCTGATGTGGTATAAACAGCAACCATGATGGGTTTTCTGTTGGTGATTGTGGTCAGCCTGCTCACCTGTGGTGGGCAGCTGTGCCAGAAACAGGCGGCGCACTGTTGGGAACGGGGGGACGAGGCGCGGCTGAAGCTGACGCTGCGCTGGTTGGCGCTGGCGGTGCTGCTGCTGGGGCTGGGCATGGCGGTGTGGCTCAATGTGCTGCAACGCCTGCCGCTCAGCCTGGCTTACCCGATGCTCAGCCTGAACTTCGTGATGGTGACGCTGACGGCGCGCTGGCTGTTTCATGAGCCGACGACCGCCCGCCACTGGTGCGGCGTAGCGTCGATTATGTTGGGGATCCTGCTGATGAGCGTGCATTCATGAGGGGCTATGCCTGGGGCGCCGCCAGCGTGTTGCTGGTGACGTTGGCGCAGTTGCTGATGAAGTGGGGCATGGTGCAAATCCCGCTGATGTCGTTCGCCGACGTCTCGCTGGCGCTGATCGGCGGCTACTGGCTGCCGCTGCTGGCGGTGGGCGGCGGCATCTGCGGTTATGCGCTGTCGATGCTGTGTTGGTTCTTTGCGCTGCGCCACCTGCCGTTAAACCGCGCTTATCCTCTGTTGAGCGTCAGTTACGCGCTGGTCTATCTGGCGGCGGTGATCCTGCCGTGGTTCAACGAGTCCGCTACGCTGCTGAAAACGCTGGGCACGCTGTTTATTCTGTTCGGCGTCTGGCTGATTAACAGCAAGTCCGAGACTAAATCGCCGGAATAGGGCCAAAACCGGCGATCCTGTCATTATCTCCCTTATGGCGCTTGCCTTTTTCCCCGTGCGGGAGATAAATTAACGCCAAATAGCGCTCTCCTTACGTGGTGCCGGCTTTGCCTCGCAGGCGGTGTGGTGGTGTACCGGATGGCATAATGCGGCAACGTGTTCAATGAAGGGATATTATGCGGATGCGTGTGTGGTTTTTATTAGCCAGTTTGATCCTCGCCGGGTGCAGCAGCCATGCGCCGCCGCCCAGCGGCCGCCTGGCGGACTCTATCGTGGTGGTGGCCCAGCTCAATGAGCAGCTGCGCCAGTGGTACGGCACGCCATACCGTTACGGCGGCCTGGATCGGGGCGGCGTAGATTGTTCCGGCTTTGTTTACCGCACGTTCCGCGATCGCTTCGACATGCAACTGCCGCGTTCGACCGAAGAACAGACCTCGCTGGGCACCAAGGTCTCACGCGATGAGCTGATGCCGGGCGATCTGGTGTTTTTCAAAACCGGCGGCGGTGAGAACGGCCTGCACGTCGGCATTTACGATACCAACGACCAATTTATCCACGCGTCGACCAGCCGCGGGGTGATCCGCTCCTCGCTCGATAACGTCTACTGGAAGCGGGTGTACTGGCAGGCGCGACGCATTTAGCCTTAACCCATTGATTTGGTGTATCATGGCGGCATCTCATGTTTTGGACGGTGCCTGCCATGAACAGCCTGCGTTTACTGATCTCCGACTCCTACGATCCCTGGTTCAACCTGGCGGTGGAAGAGTGCATCTTCCGCGAAATGACCACGCAAAAAATTCTCTTCCTGTGGCGCAATGCCGAAACGGTGGTGATTGGCCAGTCGCAGAACCCCTGGAAAGAGTGCAACACCCGGCGCATGGAGCAGGACGGCATTCGGCTGGCGCGGCGCAGCAGCGGCGGCGGGGCGGTATTTCACGACCTGGGCAACACCTGTTTCACCTTTATGGCCGGCAAGCCGGGCTACGACAAGAGCGTCTCGACCGACATCATTCTGCAAGCGCTGCGGCAACTGGGCGTTGCGGCCGGCGCGTCGGGGCGCAACGATCTGGTGATGGAAACCGCCGACGGGCCGCGTAAAATATCCGGCTCGGCCTATCGAGAAACCCAGGATCGCGGTTTCCACCACGGCACGCTGCTGCTGAACGCCGACCTGGAACGGCTGGCGAACTACCTCAATCCGGATCCCAAAAAGCTGCAGGCCAAGGGCATCACCTCGGTGCGTTCACGCGTCGCCAATCTGGCGGAGTTTTTGCCGGGCATCAGCCATGAGCAGGTATGCGACGCCATCGTGCAGGCTTTCTTCGCCCACTATGGCGAAACGGCCGAGCCGGAGATCATTTCGCCGGACGTGTTCCCCGATCTGCCCGATTTTGCCGCGCAGTTCGCCAAACAAAGCAGCTGGGAATGGAATTTCGGCAAGGCGCCAGCATTCAGCCACTTGCTTAACGAGCGCTTTGTCTGGGGCGGCGTAGACCTGTTCTTCGATGTGGAGAAGGGGGCTATCGTTCGCGCGCAGGTGTTCACCGACAGCCTTAATCCCGCCCCGCTGCAGCGGCTGGCGGATATGCTGGTGGGCTGCCCGTATCGAAGCGAGCCCGTTGCCGCCTGCTGTGACCGACTAATGGCGGATTATCCGCAGCAGGCGGCCGAATTAGCCGAACTGCGGCAATGGTTGAGTGAAACGATCCGTTAGCGAAGGCCTGGTGATGAAGGGATGAGCGTGCTCATCCCTTTTTTTATCGCTGAAATCGACGTTTTGCACGGCGGTAGCGCAGATTTTCTGAAAATCAAGGTGGGCATTTTTTTGCGTTTTCAATGCCGAGAATAACGGGCGGAATTGATGCGTTATTAAATTTAATCAGTCATCGTTAACGGCAGGAAAAATCGGCGTTAAGGCGGGAAGATTATTTTACTTTATTTAAGATTTTTCTTAAATAAAACAAAGGAGATAAGTCAAATTTGGCCGTCAATCCATTCCACTTAAGCCAAATACCTTTTCACATAACGCGTTTGGCGGGCGCCATGGCATAAGTTAGGCTGCTTTTCTTTGCGCCTTTCACGATTGTCGTATAGCTTTAATCTATCAATTAAATGATATTTCATGGGTATTTACATTGATATTTCCGATTAATCCTAGAGGGATTGATCGATAAAATATATTGATATACGATGATACGCTAGCCATTCATCCTGTGGCATTAAAATGAACATCCAACTCGAAGCTGACTTTATTAGTAGCTATGTTTTTCAACCTGTTTACTCAATGGAGGGCGGGCTGTTGGCGGTGGAAATGTTGAGCCGATTCAACAGTCTCGACGGTGATTTAGCCATGCCGGCCGAAATTGGGATTAATTTATTGGCGCCTGAACAAAGGATTGAGTTATTTAATGAGCAACTGAAACTTGCGGAGCAGCATGCGGCTTGGTTTACCGGTAACAACGTGCAGTTGACCATCAATATCGAAGAAACCATCGTTGAGCTTATTCTTTCCGATTCGGCGTTGTGCCAACGGATCGGGCAATATCCTTTTATTGCATTTGAAGTGAGTGAGAGTTTTCCGAATCTTTCGGCCGGGAAGAACAACCCGAGCGTGCGGCGATTAAGCGAAATGTTTACGCTGTGGCTCGATGATTTCGGTTCCGGTAAAGCCACGCTGACCGCGTTGTACGATGGTTTGTTTGACTACGTAAAGATAGACAAGCGTTTTTACTGGCAGCTGTTTACCCATCAGGGATATGACGTGGTCATCGACTCGTTGTTAAAGAATATCAACCTGTTATGTAAAGGCGTGATCGTCGGAGGAATAGAGAAAAAAGAGTATTTTAATAAACTCAGGTACGCCGGTGTTTTAGGTCTGCAAGGTTTTTTATGGCCCAGCGTTGGTGTGGATAATCTGCAAGCTTTGCTGGCGACGCCCAGCGAGTTCAATAATTAAGAAGTGATATAAAAAATTACACACAATGAGGTAAATCATGCGCGGAATGAGGTTACCGTGATTCCGCTACCGTTATTGATCCTCGTTGTTGGGCTGATAACACCGTTTATCAGCCGGCATTAAACCCGCGCTTCCTCAGCCAGGCGGAACGCTAAACTCCCCGCATCCGTCCTGACGACAGGCGGATGCGTTCTCCCTGCATTCCTTCGGTGTTAATCCGCTCGTTCAGGCTCTACACTACGCTGAAACGGAGGGCCTATGCCGCAGTTCGATAACGCTTACTACCAACAGTTACCCGGCTTCTACACCGCTCTGAACCCGACGCCGCTCAAGGATGCGCGCCTGCTGTACCACAGCGAGCCGCTGGCGCGCGAGCTGGGGCTGGATGAAAGCTGGTTTACTCAGGATAAAACCCCGATTTGGGCGGGAGAAACGCTGCTGCCGGGCATGCAGCCGCTGGCGCAGGTGTACAGTGGCCACCAGTTCGGCGTGTGGGCCGGGCAGTTGGGCGATGGCCGCGGCATTTTGCTTGGCGAACAGGTTCTGGCGGACGGCAGCCACCGCGACTGGCACCTGAAGGGCGCCGGGCTTACGCCGTATTCGCGCATGGGGGACGGCCGCGCGGTGCTGCGTTCGGTTATCCGCGAGTTTCTGGCCTCTGAGGCGCTGCACCATTTGGGGATCCCCACCACCCGAGCGTTGACCATCGTCACCAGCAGGCAGCCGGTATTCCGCGAGCAGCCGGAACGCGGTGCCATGCTGATGCGGGTGGCGGAAAGCCACGTGCGCTTCGGCCACTTCGAACACTTTTACTACCGTAAACAGCCGGAGCAGGTACGGCAGCTGGCGGATTTCGTCATTGCCCGTCACTGGCCGCAGCTGCAGGATCAGGCCGAGCGCTACCTGTTGTGGTTTACCGACGTGGTCGAACGGACGGCGCGCCTGATCGCCCATTGGCAAACCGTCGGTTTCGCGCACGGCGTGATGAACACCGACAACATGTCGATTCTCGGTATCACCATCGATTACGGCCCTTACGGTTTCCTTGACGACTACCAGCCCGGCTATATCTGCAACCATTCCGATCACCAGGGGCGTTACGCCTTCGACAATCAGCCGGCGGTGGCGTTGTGGAACCTGCATCGTCTGGCGCAGACCCTATCGGGGCTGATGACCACCGAACAGCTGCAGCAGGCGCTGGCGGCGTATGAGCCGGCGCTGATGCGCGCCTATGGCGAACAGATGCGCGCCAAACTCGGCTTCTTCACGCCGACGGCGCAGGACAACGACGTGCTCACCGGTCTGTTGAGCCTGATGGCGCAGGAAGGGCGGGACTATACCCGCACGTTCCGCCTGTTGAGCGAGACCGAACAGCAGCAGGCGCAGTCGCCGCTGCGCGACGAGTTTATCGATCGCGCGGCGTTCGACGCCTGGTATCAGCAGTATCGTCAGCGTTTGCAACAGGAGCAGGTGAGCGATGCGGAGCGGCAACGGGCGATGAAGGCGGTGAATCCGCGGCTGATCCTGCGCAACTATCTGGCGCAGCAGGCGATTGAGGACGCGGAGAAAGACGACGTGGGCCGTTTGCAGCGATTGCATCAGGCCCTGCTGCGGCCGTTCGACGATGTGCCGGAGTATGACGATCTCGCCGCGCTGCCGCCGGACTGGGGCAAGCACCTGGAGATTTCCTGCTCCAGCTGAGATGAAGAAAGGGCGCTTGATAGCGCCCTTAAATTTTTTATTGGCGCAGGTAGACCTGCGGCAGCGACACTTCGGGATGATGCACCACGCCGAGATCGGCCTGATACCAGCGGGTGAGGATCTCCGTTTGCAACACTTCCTGCGGCGTGCCGCTCGCCACCAACCGCCCCTGATGCAACAGCAGGATCCGATCGGCGTACAGCGCGGCCAGATTGAGATCGTGCAGCACGCAGCAGACGCCCAGCGGCTGTTGGCGCGTCAGTGAGCGCAGCAGGCGCAGGGTGTGCTGCTGGTGATACAGATCCAGCGCCGAGGTCGGTTCGTCGAGGAACAGCCAGGCGGGGGACGGCTGCGGTTGCCACAGCTGCGCCAACACTCGCGCCAGCTGCACCCGCTGTTGTTCACCGCCGGACAGCTGGCGGTAGTCGCGCTGCGCCAGCGCCAGGCAGTCGGTTTGCGCCATCACCTGTTGGATCGCCTGATGCTCGTCGCGTTTGCCGTGCGGCGAACGCCCCATGCTGACCACTTCTTCCACGCTGAACGGAAACGCCAAATCGCTGTACTGGCGCATCACGGCCCGGACTTTGGCCAACTGTTGCGGCGCCCAGTGTTCCAGTGGGCGGTCAAGCAGCCGACATTCGCCGCAGTCCGGCGTCAAATAGCCGGTCAGCAAGCGCAGCAGCGTCGACTTGCCGGCGCCGTTAGGGCCGATAATCGCCACCATTTCACCGCCGGCAAGGCTGAGCGAAACGTCGTTGATCAACCGGCGCGTACCGAGGCTGTAACGCAGCTCCCGGGCTGTCAGGCAGGCGGCGTTATCCACCGGCTCGCTCCCGCTGGCGCATCACCAGCCACAAGAAATAGGGACCGCCGATCAGGCTGGTCATCAGCCCCACCGGCATTTCGGCCGGCGCCACCAGCGTGCGCGCCAGCGTATCGCTGACCAGCAGCAGGCAGGCGCCGCCCAGCGCGGAGCAGGGCAGCAGCCAGCGGTGATCGCCGCCGAGGCGCATGCGCACCAGATGCGGCACCACCAGGCCGACAAAGCCGATCACGCCGCTCATCGCTACCGCCGCGCCGATCAGCAAGGCGCTCAACAACAGCAGCTGCAGCTTGGCGCGCTGGACGTTCACCCCGAGGTAGTGGGCCTCTTCGTCCCCCAGCTGCAACAGGTTCAGCCGGCGCGCCTGCAGCAGCGTCAGCAGCGCCGCAGGCAGGATCAGCGAGGCGGAAACCGCCAGGGTCGGCCACTGCGACTGGCTGAGGCTGCCCATCATCCACAGCGAGAACTGGCGCAGCTGTTGATCGCTGCTGACGTAAGAGAGCACGCCGATGGCCGCCATGCACAGGGCGTTGATGGCGATGCCCGCCAGCAGCAGCCGCGACAGATTGCCGTGCCCGCTGCGGCTGATGCCGTAGATCAACAATGACACCAGCAGGCTGCCGAGGAACGCCGCCAGCATATGACCGTACAGCGCGATCGTCATCGGCAACGCCAGCGGCATCACGATGAACAGCGCGACAAACAGCGCGCCGCCGCTGCTGATGCCCAGCAGGCTAGGATCCGCCAGCGGGTTGCGGAACAGCCCTTGCATCACGGCGCCGGATACCGCCAGCGCGCAGCCGATCACCACCGCCAGCAGCACGCGCGGCAGGCGAATGTTCAACCAGATGTGCCAGGCTGCGTCGCTGAAGGGCTCGCGCCATAGGGTGCGAAACGACAGCGTCAGCGCGCCCAGGTTGGCGGCGACCAGCGCCAGCAGCGTCAGCAGCACCAGCAGACCGATGATGGCCAGCTGAGGCGAGGTGCGACAGCGCATTACTTTTGCTCCGCCGCGTGGCGCAGCTTGGCCAGCGCCGCCGGCGTTTCCAGACCGAAGCCCAGCAGCGCCATGTCATCGACGATCAGCACGCGGCGCTGCTTGCCTGCCGGCGTCAACGCCAGGCCCGGCAGCGTCCACAGCTGCTGTTCGCCGCCGAGGGTGCGCACGCCGTCGGTGGTGACCAGCAACAGATCCGGCGCGCTGGCGATGACGCCTTCCTGCGACAGCGGCCGGTAGCGGTCAAAGCCCTGCATGGCGTTTTTCAGACCGGCGGCGGCAATCACCGCGTCGGCGGCGGTGTGTTGCCCGGCGGCCATCGGCGTAATGCCGCCGTGGCTCATCACGAACAGCACCTTGACCGGCAGCGGGGAGGTATCCACCGCCGCCAGCTGTTGTCGATAGCGCTCGCTCAGCTGTTTGCCTTGCTCAACGCGCTGCAGCGCGGCGGCGATCGTAGCGATTTTCTGCGGCACCGCCTGCAGGGTGGTGTCACCCGGCACGCTGACCACGTTGACACCGCTGTCCGCCAGCTGTTTGAGCACCAGCGCCGGCTGTGCCAGCTCGGTCGTCAGCACCAGAGTCGGCTTCAGCGCCAAAATGCCTTCGGCGTTCAGCTGGCGCATATAGCCGACGTCCGGCAGCTTTTTCACCGCTTCCGGATGCAGACTGGTGCTGTCGCGGGCGATCACCTCGTCGCCGGCGCCGAGCGCGAAGGCGATTTCCGTCACGTCGCCGCCGATCGAGACGATGCGCTGCGCCGCTGCGGCGGTGAGCGGCAGCGCCAGCGACATCATCAACGCCAGGCGGCGGATCAAGGAAGATTTCATGCGGCGATGTCCTTGGCGGCGAGCGCGGCAACCTGCTCGCGCCACTGGGTTTGTTCCGGCTGGCCTTCGGTGCGCTGGCCATACAGCTGCGCAATCTGCGTGCCGTCGGCGGCGAACAGCTCCAGGCTGGTGACGATGCCGTCCTTGGTCGGTTTGCGGGTGATCCAGCTTTCGGCGATGGCGTCTTCAATCAGGTGCAGCGTGAAGCGGCGGTTGAACACGTTGATCCAGCCTTCCTGCGGCATCAAACGTTCGATCTGGCCGGTGAAGATCTGCACGCAGCCGCGGTTGCCGACGAAGATCATGATCTCGTTTTGCTGTTGCTGCGCCGCTTCGAGCAGCTGCGACAGCGCGCTATTGTCCACCTGGTAGGCCAGATCGTTGCCGACGGCGCGGAAGGCCTGTTGGCGCGTCAGCTTGTTGCGGCTCAGCAGCTGGAAGAACTGGTGAACGTCGGTCATCGCGCGCCACTCACCGTCGATTTTGGCATGATCCTGCGTCGTTTCATCGGTGGTTGCCGCCTCGGCGGGCTGCAGCGCCAGCGCCGGGTTTTCTTCGCTCAGGTGGCGCTCCACCAGCGCCATCCAGGCCGGCAGATCGGTTTCCTCGGTGGTGTAGACCTTGTGCAGCGCATCGCCCTGTTGGTCGAAGAACTGAATGCTGTGGCGCACGCCGCGCTTGTTGGTTTCGCTCATGGCGAAGACGCTGGTCCAGTGGTTGAGGAACAGGCGCAGATCCAGCTCGCGTGGGTTGAGGATCAGCCCGGCGTGGCCGTTGAGGTGCTGGTTGCGGTAGCGGCCCATCTGCTCATGCACCGCATAGCTGTTGCGGGTGATGGACTTGGTGACACCGACCTGCTCAAGCTCGGTCAGCAGGGTGCGCGCGTCGGCCTGCAGGCGGCGGGTGTCGTGGCCGACGCGGGCGTGCGTCAGCTCCGCTTCGCTGACGCCGAGGATCGCCGCCAGATCGCGGGCGTATTTACCGGGGTGATCGATTTTAGCCTGTTGGTAGCGTTCGTATAGGGTGTTGCTCATGCGGGATTCTCCTGCGCTGTAATGCGAACGGCGGACAACCGGGTTGTCCGCCAGATAGTCAAATGATTACCACTGGTAGCTGACCAGCAGTTTGGCGTTGCGGCCATCCTGCGGGACGCCCTGCGGCGAGTAATATTCCTTGTCGAAGGCGTTGCCCAGCACCACGGTGGTGGTCATGCCCTGCAGCCGATCGCGGCCCTTGTAGCTCAGATAGAAGTCGTTGACGCCATAGCCGCCTTGTTCCGAGTAGGTGGCGGGCACTCGCTTGGCGCGTTCGGCGAAGGTGGCGACCCAGCCGGCGGACAGACCGGTTTCGCCCAGCGGCACGTCCAGCGAGCTGGTAACGGTATCCGGGCTGATGTCGGCCAGCCAATCGCCGCTTTTCGCGTTCAGCTCGCCATTGCGAGACTTGTCCTTGCCGCGTGTACGGTTGTAAGCCAGATCCCAGTTAAACCACTTGGTCTGATAGTTCAGCGAGGTGTCCCAACCCCAAATTTTGGCGCGAGAGATATTCGCTGAGGCGGTCTGCGTGCGAGTGACATACATGAAGATGTAGTCTTTGGCATCGGTATCGAAGTAACTGGCCTTGAATTGCAGGCTGTCATCCGCCAACAGCAGATCGTCGAAGCGCAGCCCGAAACCGGCTTCGGTGGTGCTGGTGGTTTCCGGCCGCAGATTAGGATTGGGTACCCAATAGTTGCCGGGGAAGTGGCGCGAATCGTTGTACATCTCGCCCATGGTCGGGGCACGGAAGGCCTGGGAATAGGAACCGAACAGCATCAGCCAGTCGGTCGGCGAGTAGCTCAGGGCTCCGCGGGACGACCATTTGTCGGCCTTGACGTCTTCGTGGCCCTGGCTGCTGCCTTTGTAATCGTCGTAGCGCGTGCCTGCCAGCACGGTGATCGGAATGTCGCGCAGCGTAATTTCATCCTGTAGCCAGCCGGAGGCGAAGTTGATCTTGGCCTGCGGGAAGCTGGTGGTGGCGCCGCCCGGCTGCTGTTTCTGTTCATAGACCTCGGAGCCGTAGGTCAGCAGGTGTGACGCAAAGCTGTCGGCGAACAGGCGCGTGCGGTTTTCCAGCTTGCCGCCGTTGGTGGTCTGCTTGCGGAATTCGTCGGTCGCGCCGGCGTTGTGTGCATTGATTTTGACTTCCGAGGTGTACAACTTGGCGGTGGCGTCCAGCCAATCCTGGCCGACTGGCTTGAGTTTATAGCTCAATGCCGCATCGCGCTGGATGGTCGAGCGGTTGGTCATCGGGTTGCCGCTCGAGCTGCCCGGCGTCTGCGGATTTTTCGGCTCTTGAGCGCTGTTGTTGTAGTAGCGCAGATCGCCGCTCAGCGACTGATTGTCGTCGATCTTCCAGGTGCCTTTGGCCAACACGTTGCTGATGGTTTCGTCGTTAGGCGCATCGAAGCCGTTGCCCTGACGCAGATCGCCGACGTCGCGGGTGCCAAACGACAGCAAACCGTCGAGGTTATCGGTCTTGCCGTAGGCGCTGGCGCCCATGCCCAGGCTGTGATCGCCGGTGCCGGCGGTGCCGTAGACGCGGAACCCGCTATCGTGGCCCGGCAGCAGCAGATCGGCGGCATCAACGGTCTCATAGGCGATAACGCCGCCCAGCGCGCCGCTGCCGTACAGCAACGCGGAGGGACCGCGCACGATTTCAATGCGTTTCACCAGCGCCGGATCGAGGAAGGTGCCGCCGATATGGCCGGTATCGGTCCCCTGGCGGATGCCGTCGACCAGCGTCAGCACACCGTTTTTGCCGTAGCCACGCATCGTCACGTCCTGGCCGTTGCTGCGCCCGGTGCCGTTGACGGTGATGCCCGGCACGCGGCGCAGCATATCGGCGGCCGAGGTGGCGGTCTGGCTTTCCGGCGAGTTGCCTTCGATGACCGTGACCATCATCGGCGCTTCAAAGCTGCTGCGCTGGTTGCCGGTGGCGACCACGGTCATGGTCTCGTCGGCGGCTTTGGCTTTTTTGGCCGGCGCCGCGTTGGAAGAGGATGTTGTGCTGGTGTTTTGTGCCAAGGCCACCGTAGGCAGAGCGCAGGCAATCGCCAGACTCAAAGCGGAAAAACGCAGCCGGGTGGAAAATGTCAGAGGCATGGTGCAACTCTCCGTATGTAATAAAACATATCAATAGATTTGCTGGCTGCCTGGATCAAAAGATCGGGGTGGCTGGCGTTTGAGGGTTCTGTGGTTATTTGGTCAGGATCAATTTCCCGGCTTTGGTCTGCCGCAGCTGATAGCGCTGGCCCTGATGGGTAATGAACGCGATGCCGTCGGCGCCGAGCAGCTGTGCGCTGTCGTAGCTGGGCGGCGCGTTTGCGCTGTGCTCGGTCGGGGCCGCGGCGGCGGGGGTAGGCGTGTTGGCAGTATCCATTATCATTGTGCTTATAAAACAGACCATTAAATGGTAATTAATATCAAACTGAGAATCATTATCATGTGAAGGAAAGGTTACATCAAGGAAAATTTTCTTACCGATGGAACCTTTTTGTCGAATGGACATCCGGCGGCGGGCCGGGCGTACCCGGCCCGTAAAAAAGGGGCGTTATTTCAGCAGGGTTTCGATGCGGTCAAACAGGCGTTCGGGTTTGGTGATCGGCGCAAAGCGCGTGACGCGCTGGCCGTCGGCGGTGAGCAGGAACTTGGTGAAATTCCATTTGATGCGGCGGCTGCCCAGAATGCCGGGCGCCAGGCGTTTCAACTCATTGAACAGCGGGTGCGCGCCGGGGCCGTTAACGTCTATCTTGCTGAACAGCGGGAAACTGACGCCGTAGTTGAGGCTGCAAAAGTTGGCGATCTCCAGCGGGCTGCCCGGCTCCTGAGAACCAAACTGGTTGCAGGGGAAGCCGAGCACCACCAGGCCGCGTTCGCGATAGTATTGCCACAAATTTTCCAGCCCGCGGTATTGCGGGGTGAAGCCGCACTTGCTGGCGGTGTTGACCACCAGATAAGCGCGCGCCGGGTAATCGCCCAGCGTTTTTTGCTCGCCCTGCAGCGTGACGCAGGGGATGGATAACAGAGAGTGAATCATGCCGTGGCTCCAGGTGCGTTTCGGCGGGTGATAAAGCGTTGCAATCAGTATAGATGAGCGGGACAGAAGGGATAAAGCCGGGGCGAGGCCCCGGCCTGCGTTGCGTCAGAAACGGCTATCGACCGCATCCGCCAGCATCGCCAGCAACTGTTCGCTGTCGGACCAGCTCAGGCAAGGATCGGTGATTGACTGGCCATAGGTCAGCGGCTGGCCGGCGACGATCTTCTGCGTGCCTTCCACCAGGAAGCTTTCCGCCATCACGCCGGTGATGGCGGCGGAGCCGGCGCGGATCTGTTGGCAGACGTTGTCGGCCACTTCCAGCTGGCGGCGGTGCATTTTCTGGCAGTTGCCGTGGCTGAAGTCGATCACCAGGTGTTCCGGCAGATCGAACTCGCGCAGGCTGTCGCAGGCGGCGGCGATGTCGCTGGCGTGATAGTTCGGCGTTTTGCCGCCGCGCATGATGATGTGGCCGTACGGGTTGCCGCTGGTCTGGTAGATGGTCATTTGGCCATGTTTGTCCGGCGACAGGAACATGTGCCCGGCGCGCGCCGCGCGAATGGCGTCGATGGCGATGCGGGTGTTGCCGTCAGTGCCGTTTTTGAAGCCGACCGGGCAGGAGAGCGCCGAGGCCATTTCACGGTGGATCTGGCTTTCGGTGGTGCGCGCGCCGATGGCGCCCCAGCTGATCAGATCGGCGATGTATTGGCCGACCACCATGTCCAGGAATTCGGTGGCGGTTGGCAGGCCGAGCTGGTTCACTTCCAGCAGCAGGCGGCGCGCCATTTCGATGCCGCGGTTGACCTGGAAGGTGCCGTCCAGCGCCGGATCGGATATCAGGCCTTTCCAGCCGACGACGGTGCGCGGTTTTTCGAAATAGGTGCGCATCACGATCTCCAGGCGATCCTGGTAGCGTTCGCGCAGGGCGTTCAACCGGCCGGCGTAATCGACGGCGGCGTCGAGATCGTGGATGGAGCAGGGGCCGATCACCACCAGCAGGCGGCGGTCTTCACCGGTGAGGATTTTTTCAATGCGTTTTCGTGACGCGGTCACGTTGTCGGCGACGGCCGCCGAGATCGGCAGCTTGTCCGCCAACGCTTGCGGCGTGACGAGGCTGTCGATGCGCGCGGTCCGCAGTTCATCTGTTTTGTACATGTTGTTCCCTGGAAACTGTTCTTCTCTGCGGCAGGAGTGCCGGGAAGTGATGGCGCTCACAATAACGCAAAAAGCGCTGAATTCAACCGTAGAGATTGTGTTCTGTTGATCAAAGCCGCGAAAAAAAGCACAAAAAAATCAGCGGCTGCTGAAATAAACGGCAGGTGGCGGGGCGCGGCGGCCCCGCGAGGAAAAGGTCAGAACATGCGGCGGCTCATGCCGAGGATGTCGAGGATTTTGGTGGAGATCTCTTCGACCGAATAGTTGGTGGTATTGAGGTAGCGGATCTGATTTTTGCGGAACAGCGCCTCGACTTCGGCGATCTCCATACGGCACTGGCGCAATGAAGCGTAACGGCTGTTTTCACGCCGTTCCTCGCGGATCGCCGCCAGGCGTTCCGGATCGATGGTCAGGCCGAATAATTTATGCTGAAACGGTTTCAGCGAGGCCGGCAGGTGCAAATTGTCCATATCGTCGGCGATAAACGGGTAGTTGGCGGCGCGGATGCCGAACTGCATCGCCAGATAAAGGCTGGTGGGGGTTTTGCCGCAGCGCGACACGCCGAGCAGGATCACCTGCGCCTGATCGAGGTTGCGCAGCGAAATGCCGTCGTCGTGCGCCAGCGTATAGTCGATGGCGGCAATGCGCGCGTCGTACTTGCCGAGGTTGCTGGCGGTCAGACCGTGGGTGCGGTTCGGCACCGGCGTCGGCTCCACTTCCAGCTCGCCCTGCAGCGGGCCGACCAGCGCCTGCACGATATCCTGGCAGAAGCCCTGGCTCTGCACGATCACATCGCGCACTTCCGGCGAGATGATGGAGTAAAACACCAGCGGCCGCACGCCGGTTTCATTATAGATATCATCGATTTGTTGGCGAACTGCGCGAGCGCGCACCTCGGTTTCGACAAACGGCAGGGTATAGGTGGTCGCCGTGACCGGGAACTGCGACAGCACCGCGTGTCCCAGCACTTCGGCGGTGATCGCCGTACCATCCGAAATATAAAAAACGCTTCTTTCCACCCGAGGCTCCTTACCTGAAAACGGTGTTACTGCTGTCATCACTGTCAATATCATGAGCCGCAGACGATCCGCCGGTAAAGGGGCGAGGGGAAAAATTGTGACGGCGGGGCGGTAAAGCGCCTTGCGGCGGCGCGTGAAGAAAAGCGCGTTTTGCCGGCGGTAAAAATCGCGGCGCGGCGACGCTTTTCGATCCGAAACGTAAATTTGCCGCTATTTTCACCAAAAACGGTAGCGTTTGCGTGGTCATTAAAACAGAAGTTTAAAAAGAGCGTAATTTGTTGAGAACTAAGCTTTTCGTGCGATTGGGAACGGTTCCCAGGCAAATCAGCCGGTTAGGACATTCTCTTAAAAACCACTTTCTTCAGTGGGTTGATCGATTCACCTTTCCATTTTCCCCGGATCAGTGTGCTAGTCTGATTCGGCTCCGTGTTAGCGGCGCCGTAAAGCAAGCGAATTAAATCCGTCTTTACCCTACTGATAGCAATAAGGATTGTCTCGATGTCCAACAATGGCCCAGACTTGCGTAATGTGCTTTGGTACAACCAGCTTGGCATGCACGACGTTGACCGTGTCGGCGGCAAAAACGCCTCCCTCGGTGAAATGATCACCAATCTTTCCGATTTGGGCGTGGCCGTGCCGAACGGTTTTGCCACCACCGCACAGGCGTTTAACGATTTCCTCGAACAAAGCGGTGTTAACCAGCGCATCTATCAGCTACTGGATCAGACCGACGTTGACGACGTTGCACAACTGGCCAAGGCCGGCGCCCAGATCCGCCAATGGGTGATCGACACGCCGTTCCACGCCGAGTTCGAACGCGAAATTCATCAGGCTTACCAACAGCTCGCCGACGGCGAACCGGAAGCTTCCTTCGCGGTGCGCTCCTCCGCCACGGCGGAAGACATGCCGGACGCGTCCTTCGCCGGCCAGCAGGAAACCTTCCTCAACGTGCAGGGCATCGACGCCGTAATGGTGGCGATCAAGCACGTGTTCGCGTCGCTGTTCAACGACCGTGCCATCTCTTATCGCGTGCATCAGGGCTATGACCACCGCGGCGTGGCGCTGTCGGCGGGCGTACAGCGCATGGTGCGCTCGGATTTGGCCTCTTCGGGCGTGATGTTCACCATCGATACCGAGTCCGGCTTTGATCAGGTGGTGTTTATCACCTCCGCCTTCGGCCTGGGTGAAATGGTGGTGCAGGGCGCAGTGAACCCGGATGAGTTCTACGTGCACAAACCGACGCTGCAAAACGGCAAGCCGGCGATCGTGCGCCGCAACCTGGGTTCGAAAAAGATCCGCATGGTGTACGCGCCGTCGCAGGATCACGGCAAGCAGGTGCGCATCGAAGACGTGCCGGAAGCGCAGCGTAGCCGTTTCTCGCTGACGGATGACGAAGTGCAGGCGCTGGCGCAGCAGGCGATCCTGATCGAAAAACATTACGGCCGCCCGATGGATATCGAGTGGGCGAAAGACGGCCATACCGGCAAGCTGCTGATCGTGCAGGCGCGCCCGGAAACCGTGCGCTCCAACGAACAGACCATGGAGCGCTACCAGCTGAACGGCTCCAGCCCGGTGCTGGTGGAAGGCCGCGCCATCGGCCACCGCATCGGCGCCGGTCCGGTGAAAGTGATCCACGACATCAGCGAAATGGATCGCATCCAGCCGGGCGACGTGCTGGTCACCGACATGACCGACCCGGACTGGGAACCGATCATGAAGAAGGCCGCCGCGATCGTCACCAACCGCGGCGGGCGTACCTGTCACGCGGCGATCATCGCCCGTGAACTGGGGATCCCGGCGGTGGTGGGCTGCGGCCACGCCACCGACGTGCTGAAAGATGGCCAGAAAGTCACCGTCTCCTGCGCGGAAGGCGACACCGGCTTCGTTTACAGCGATATGCTGGATTTCAGCGTGCAGAGCTCCGAAGTGACCGAGCTGCCGGATCTGCCGCTGAAGATCATGATGAACGTCGGCAACCCGGATCGCGCCTTCGACTTTGCGCGTTTGCCGAACGAAGGCGTGGGCCTGGCGCGGCTGGAATTTATCATCAACCGCATGATCGGCGTGCACCCGCGTGCGCTGCTGGAGTTCGATCAGCAGACGCCGGCGCTGCAAAACGAGATTCGCGCGCTGATGCAGGGTTACGATCATCCGGTCGAGTTCTACGTCGGCCGCCTGACCGAGGGCATCGCGACGCTGGGCGCCGCCTTCTGGCCGAAGCGCGTGATCGTGCGCCTGTCCGACTTCAAATCCAACGAGTACGCCAACCTGGTGGGTGGCGACAAGTATGAACCGCACGAAGAGAACCCGATGCTGGGCTTCCGCGGCGCGGGCCGCTACGTGGCCGACAGCTTCCGCGATTGCTTCGCGCTGGAGTGCGAGGCGGTGAAACGCGTGCGTAACGAAATGGGGCTGACCAACGTC
This sequence comes from Serratia sp. LACPHL-BACT-2024-00286, assembly GCF_043109535.1. Lineage (NCBI taxonomy): Bacteria > Pseudomonadati > Pseudomonadota > Gammaproteobacteria > Enterobacterales > Yersiniaceae > Serratia > Serratia sp. LACPHL-BACT-2024-00286. Next base: position 1,065,296 of record NZ_JBICNA010000001.1, on the reverse strand, counting down.
GAAATCATGGTGCCGTTCGTGCGTACCGTGGCGCAGGCGGAAGCGGTGGTGGCCGAGCTGGCGCGTCAGGGGCTGAAGCGCGGCGAAAACGGGCTGAAAGTGATCATGATGTGCGAGATCCCGTCCAATGCGCTGTTGGCGGATCAGTTCCTCGAACACTTCGACGGCTTCTCCATCGGCTCCAACGACATGACCCAGTTGGCGCTGGGGCTGGATCGTGATTCCGGCGTGGTGTCGGAGCTGTTCGACGAACGCAACGACGCGGTGAAAGCGCTGCTGTCGATGGCGATTCAGGCGGCCAAGCGCCACGGCAAATACGTCGGCATCTGCGGCCAGGGCCCGTCCGACCACGAAGACTTCGCCGAGTGGCTGATGGAGCAGGGCATCGACAGCCTGTCGCTTAATCCGGACACCGTGGTGCAGACCTGGATCAATTTGTCGAAAAAGAAATAATTTCTCGGCCTCGCTGAGGCATTAACGCCGGGCCGCAGTTAACGCTGCGGCCTTTTTATTTCTGAATGTAAATAACGGCGCGTAAAATAATCAATTCGACGAAAAAAGAATAAAAAAAAGCCCACCGTAGGAGATGGGCAAAGACTACACACAGCAATTCACATGTATGGCATTACATTGTTCAGAAAGGTTGCTTTAAAATCAGTGATTTGAAGCAATAGATGGCCATAATACTAGATTTTTGAACGCGACTAGTCATTAAGAATCATCCTAATCGATAGCGGCATCACATTTTATTTGCGGGAGTTATCTCTTTTTGCCGTTTGCAACAAACAGGGATTTACATTGCACCTTTCATTCGCGGTGCCGTAATCAATATATGGCGGCATTATATTGGGCGGAGATATTACTCGAATGGGGTAGGAATAACGGCAGGAGTGAAAAGTTCCGCCCGACGATGCGGGCGGAAGAGGGGAATTAGCGTTTTTCCAAATCTTCGATGACTTGCTCCGGCGCGGTGGTCGGCTCCGGCGCTTCATCCATCCAGGCGGTCAGCAGGCGATAAGATACCGCCAACACCACCGGGCCGATGAACAGGCCAATCATGCCGAAGGCCAGCAAGCCGCCGATAACGCCGGACAGGATCAGCAGCAGCGGCAGATCGGCGCCCATGCGGATCAGCACCGGGCGCAGCACGTTATCCAGCGTAGCCACCACGCAGCTCCAGACCAGCAGCACGGTGCCCCAGGTGGTATCGCCGTGCCAGTACAGCCAGATGATGGCCGGCACCAGCACCAGCAGCGGCCCCAATTGCGCCACGCAGCAGATGAAGATCAGCATCGTCAGCAGAGTGGCGGCCGGAATGCCGCTCACCGCCAGACCGATGCCGCCCAGCACCGACTGCACCAGCGCCGTCACCACCACACCCAGCGCGACGGCGCGGATCGCCTGGCCGCCCAGCAGCACCGCCGCATCGCCGCGCGCAGAGCCGAGGCGCACCGCAAAGTGGCGGATACCCAGCGCCACCTGCTCGCCGCGCGCATACAACAGGGCGCTGAACAGCAGCATCAGCGCGCAGTGCAGCAGCAGACGGCCGATATGCGCGGCCTGCGCCACGAACCAGGTGGCGGTTTGGCCGAAGTACGGCTGCACCTTCGCCAGCAGCGCGGCGCCGCCGGCGTTAACCAGCGTATGGTAGCTGGTATAGAGCCTGTCGCCGATCATCGGCACGGACTGCAGCCAGGCGAGATCGGGAATGTGCAGTTTGCCCGGCGAGCTGGCCCAGGCGATCAGCGGCGCGCTGTTATCCACCACGCTGCTGATCAGCAGAGAGATAGGCAAAATGAACAGCAGGATCAGCAGCACGGTCATCACCAGCACCGCCAGCGAGCGGCGGCCCCACAGCAGCTTTTGCAGTTTGAGCAGCAGCGGCCAGGTGGCGATCACCACCATTCCCGCCCAAGCGAAGCCGAGAATGAACGGTTGGATCACCCAAAAACAGGCGACGATCATGATGGCGATAAACAGCACGCCGAAAATAATTCGCGGTAAGTCGTAACGCGATTGCGGGAGTGGCATCAGTGGCTTCTCATCCTGGTCAATTAAATCCCTGGCACCGGCGAATCGGGTGCCTGTCGGTCGGTTTATTACCGCCGGACGGCCGCCTGTGGCGGCGTTCGCAGGGCGGTAATAATGTGAATGCCTTCACTAAACGAGTATGTTAGTTTTTAGTGTCACTAAAAAATAGGGTGGGTCTGAATTAAAGGCCCGATTCAGCGTACATCAGCGCATAAAAAATAGACGGACAGGGTCAAAAAAGCGAATGATCCCACAGATTTCTCAGGCGCCCGGCCTCGTTCAACGGGTGCTCGACTTTTTGGAAGCACTGAAGCAAAACGGATTCAACGGCGATACCGCCACCAGCTATGCCGACCGGCTGACGATGGCCACCGACAACAGCATCTATCAGCTGTTGCCCGATGCGGTGGTGTTTCCCCGTTCCACCGCCGACGTGGCGCTGATCGCCCGCCTGGCCGGGGAAGAGCGATTCAATGCGCTGACCTTCAGCCCGCGCGGCGGCGGCACCGGCACCAACGGCCAGTCGCTCAATACCGGCATCGTGGTCGATATGTCGCGCCATATGAACCGCATTCTGGAGATCAACGTTGAACAAGGCTGGGTAAAAGTCGAAGCCGGGGTGATCAAGGATCAGCTGAATCAATATCTGCGGCCGTTCGGCTACTTCTTCTCGCCGGAACTGTCCACCAGCAACCGCGCCACCCTGGGCGGCATGATCAATACCGACGCCTCCGGCCAGGGCTCGCTGGTGTACGGCAAAACTTCCGATCACGTGTTGGGCCTGCGGGCGGTGCTGCTGGGCGGCGAGATGATCGATACCCGCGCCATGCCGACGGCGCTGGCGGAAACGATTGCTCTGGACGAGACCGCCGAAGGGCGTATCTACCGCACGGTGCTGAACCGCTGCCGCGAGCAGCGTTCGCTGATCCTGGAGAAATTCCCCAAGCTCAACCGCTTCCTCACCGGTTACGATCTGCGCCACGTGCTGAGCGACGATCTGCAAACCTTCGATCTGACGCGCATCCTGACCGGCGCCGAAGGCACGCTGGCGTTTATCACCGAGGCGCGGCTGGACATCACGCCGCTGCCGAAAGTGCGTCGCCTGGTCAACGTGAAGTACGACTCCTTCGACTCGGCGCTGCGCAATGCGCCCTTTATGGTCGAAGCCAAGGCGCTGTCGGTGGAAACCATTGATTCCAAGGTGCTGAACCTGGCGCGTGAAGACATCGTTTGGCACTCGGTGAACGAACTGATCGCCGACGTGCCGGATAAAGAGATGCTCGGGCTGAACATCGTCGAGTTCGCCGGTGACGATCGAGCGCTGATCGACGGCCAGATGGAAACCCTGTGTCAACGGCTGGACGAATTGATCGCGCAGCGGCAGGGCGGCGTGATCGGTTACCAGATCTGTGGCGATCTGGCGGGCATCGAGCGCATTTACAACATGCGCAAGAAGGCGGTCGGGCTGCTGGGCAACGCCAAAGGGCGCGCCAAGCCGATTCCATTCGCCGAGGACACCTGCGTGCCGCCGCAACACCTGGCGGACTATATCGTTGAATTTCGCCAACTGCTCGACGACCACCACCTGAGCTATGGCATGTTCGGCCACGTCGACGCCGGGGTGCTGCACGTGCGCCCGGCGCTTGATATGTGCGACCCGCAGCAGGAAGTGCTGATGAAGCAGATCTCCGATCGGGTGGTGGCGCTGACCGCCAAATACGGCGGCCTGCTGTGGGGTGAGCACGGCAAGGGCTTCCGCGCGGAATACAGCCCTGAATTCTTCGGGGAAAAGCTGTATGAGGAGCTGCGCCGCATCAAAGCGGCGTTCGATCCGGATAACCGTCTGAACCCGGGCAAGATCTGTGCGCCGCTGGCGGTGGATGCGCCAATGATGCAGGTGGACGCGGTCAAACGCGGCACCTTCGATCGCCAGATCCCGGTCGAGGTGCGCACCTCGTTCCGCGGCGCGCTGGAGTGTAACGGCAACGGTCTGTGCTTCAACTTCGACGTGCGCAGCCCGATGTGCCCGTCGATGAAGATCAGCGGCAACCGCATTCATTCACCGAAAGGGCGGGCGACGCTGGTGCGCGAGTGGCTGCGTCTGCTGGCCGAGCAGGGCGTCGATCCGTTGGCGCTGGAGAAACAGCTGCCGCAGCAGCGCCTCAGCCTGCGCGGCCTGATCGAGAAGACCCGCAACAGCTGGCACGCCGGCAAGGGCGAGTACGACTTTTCGCACGAAGTGAAAGAGGCGATGTCCGGTTGCCTGGCCTGCAAGGCTTGCTCCACCCAGTGCCCAATCAAGATTGACGTGCCAGGATTCCGTTCGCGCTTCCTGCAGCTCTACCACACCCGCTATCTGCGCCCGGTAAGCGACTACATGGTCGCCGGCGTGGAGAGCTATACCCCATTGATGGCCCGCGCGCCGAAGGTGTTCAACTTCTTCTTCCGCCAGCCGTGGCTGCGGGAGATGAGCCGCAACGCCATCGGCATGGTCGATCTGCCGCTGCTGTCCAGCCCGACGCTGCGTCAGCAGCTGTCCGGCCACCGCGCGACCACCCTGACGCTGGAGCAGCTGGAAGGGCTGAGCGCCGAGCAGCGCGCAGAACACGTGCTGATCGTCCAGGATCCGTTCACCAGCTATTACGACGCCAAAGTGGTGGCGGACTTTGTCCGGCTGGTGGAAAAGCTCGGCTATAAACCGGTGCTGCTGCCGTTCTCGCCGAACGGCAAGGCGCAGCATGTGAAGGGTTTCCTGACGCGGTTCGCCCGCACCGCGCGCAAAACCGCCGATTTCCTCAACCGCGTGGCGCAGCTCGGCATGCCGCTGGTGGGCGTCGATCCGGCGCTGGTGCTGTGCTACCGCGACGAATACCGCGAGATCCTCGGCGCCGAACGCGGCGATTTCCAGGTGCTGCTGGTGCACGAATGGCTGCAGCAGCGGATCGCGGATCGCGCCGAACAGCCGGCGACCGGCGAACCCTGGTATCTGTTCGGCCACTGTACCGAAACCACCGCGCTGCCGGCCAGCGGCCAACAGTGGGCGGCGATCTTCGCCCGCTTCGGCGCCAAACTGGAGAACGTCAGCGTCGGCTGTTGCGGCATGGCGGGCACTTACGGCCATGAAGCCAAGAACCTGCAAAACTCGCTCGGCATTTATGAGCTATCATGGCACCCGACGCTGCAGCGTTTGCCGCGGCAGCGCTGCCTGGCGACCGGCTATTCCTGCCGCAGCCAGGTGAAACGCATCGAGGGCAATGGCGTGCGCCACCCCTTACAGGCACTTCTGGAGATGATTGAGTGAAATTGTGGAAACGTGAAACATCGCTGGAGCAGCTGAACCGCGCCGGCGACGGCTGCATGGTCAGCCATGTGGGCATCGAGTTTACCCAACTGGGCGAGGATTTCCTCGAGGCCACCATGCCGGTCGATGGCCGCACCCGGCAGCCGTTCGGGCTGTTGCACGGCGGGGCGTCGGTGGTGCTGGCGGAATCGATGGGATCGATGGCCGGTTACCTGTGCAGCGAGGGCGAGCAGAAAGTGGTGGGGCTGGAGATCAACGCCAACCACCTGCGCGCGGTGTTCGATGGCCAGGTGCGCGGGGTGTGCCGCGCACTGCACGTTGGCCGCCGTCATCAGGTGTGGCAAATCGAGATCTTCGACGCGCGCGATCGGCTGTGCTGCACCTCGCGTCTGACCACGGCGGTCATCGACTGATTCCCGCCGGTTTCCGCAGGCGATCGGCCTGCGGAGCCTTGCGCCTTATAGCTGAAACGGCACGCGTTTGACGAAGTCCTTCTGAAACGCGTTTGCCTTCTCCCAGGTGCCTTCCATTGCATATTTTTGGCAGATCAGCGTCAGCGTGTGGCGAGCGAAGTGGTAGCTTTGCACCCGAAAAAGCTGGCAGCGCTGTGGGTTGTTGATCTCGACGATCAGCCGGTTGTGCAGCTTGCTGAGCGCATGCAGGTAGCTGTCGTCGTCGCCGTTCTCCAGACACAGATTGGCCATGGTGAGGCTGACGCTGTTGTACCGCTTCAGGTGGTCGATATTGCATTCCGGGCGCCGCAGCGCCGCCTCGGCCATGTAAAAGTCCACCGTGGCGTCGCGCACGCTGAATTTGTAGTCATCAATCTTGCCCAGCAACCATGCGTTGATCGAAAGAGTCATTGGCTTCGCGCTCAAATTACAATTGAATGATAATCATTATCATATAAACTGCCGCGTTGCCGATCAATCCCCGGCGCGGCGTTTTTTCATCGCGCGGGGGTGTAAAAGGCCGCCGACGACCCAATTTAATCCTGAGCGACTAAACTTTAACCTGAGGGTGCGCGCTTGCGCCGCGCCACGAAATGCCGATAAACGCACATTTACGACAGACAGAATGCAGAAATAGGTATTTTCTATGAATGTTTAGATTGGCAACGCCCCGCGGCGCTGTAACGCTGACGGGCCACCGGGGAGTGCGGTACGGTGATGCAGGATAGAGAACAAATTCATAGGGATAGCATGCACGCCTTGCCGCCAGACGCCGCAAGCCGCCACGGGTGTCCCGTTGGCTTGCCGCGCGCCGCAGCGAAAAACCGCGCTCGCGGCGGATACCCCCGCAAAACAAACGGTTGAAGTGATAATCGTTATCACTAACATATAAGCAACCCAGATTGGCTGTGGCCAAACACGAGTGTGAGGTAGACCCTATGCAAACGGAAAATGTCGGCACTTTTTCTCTGGATGAAAATGTCTGGCAAGGCATTTCGCTCAGCGACAGCGCCGTACGACAAATAACCAAACTGATGCAGCAGGATCCGCAGGTGAAAGGGCTGCAGCTAGGGGTGAAACAATCCGGCTGCGCCGGCTTTGCCTATGTGCTGGATCTGACCCGCGAACCCGCCGATGACGATCTGCTGTTTGAGCGCGACGGCGCCAAACTCTATGTGCCGCTGAAGGCCATGCCGTTCATCGATGGCACCACGGTAGATTACGTCCGCGAAGGGCTGAATCAGATATTCAAATTTAACAACCCTAAAGCTCAGCATGCCTGCGGGTGCGGCGAGAGCTTTGGCGTTTGAGCGATGCAATCAACATGACACGAAGCAATGTAGAAATGCCTAATGAAGTGCAGGCTTGGGTCAGCGAAGGTCGCTACAAAGAAGGTTTCTTCACCCAGCTGGCAACCGATGAGTTGGCCAAAGGCATCAACGAAGAGGTGGTGCGCGCCATCTCGGCCAAGCGTAACGAACCCGAGTGGATGCTGGAATTCCGCCTCGAGGCCTACCGCGCCTGGCTGCAGATGGAAGAGCCGCACTGGTTGAAGGCCAATTACGATCGCCTGAACTACCAGGACTACAGTTACTATTCGGCGCCGTCCTGCGGCAGCTGCGACGACGCCTGCGGTTCGCAACCCGGCGCCGAGCAGCAACCGGGCGCGGCGACGGAAAAAGATTACCTGACCAGCGAAGTGGAGCTGGCGTTCAACCAGCTCGGCGTACCGGTGCGCGAGGGCAGCGAGGTGGCGGTGGACGCCATCTTCGACTCGGTCTCTGTCGCTACCACTTACCGTGAAAAACTGGCGGAGAGCGGGGTGATTTTCTGCTCGTTCGGCGAAGCGATCCAGGAATACCCGGATCTGGTGCGTCAGTACCTGGGCCGCGTGGTGCCGTCCAACGATAACTTCTTCGCCGCGCTGAACGCCGCGGTGGCTTCCGACGGCACCTTCGTTTATGTGCCGAAGGGCGTACGCTGCCCGATGGAACTGTCGACCTACTTCCGCATCAACGCCGCCAAAACCGGCCAGTTCGAGCGCACCATCCTGATCGCCGACGAAGGCAGCTACGTCAGCTATATCGAGGGCTGTTCCGCCCCGGTGCGCGACAGCTATCAGCTGCACGCGGCGGTGGTGGAAGTGATCCTGCATAAAGACGCCGAAGTGAAATACTCGACGGTGCAGAACTGGTTCTCCGGCGGCGAGAGCAAGGGCGGCATCCTCAACTTCGTCACCAAGCGCGCGCTGTGCGAAGGCGCCGGCTCGAAAATGTCCTGGACCCAGTCGGAAACCGGCTCGGCCATCACCTGGAAATACCCGAGCGTGATCCTGCAGGGCGACAATTCGATCGGCGAATTCTTCTCGGTGGCGCTGACCAGCGGCCATCAACAGGCCGATACCGGCACCAAGATGATCCACATCGGCAAAAACACCAAGTCGACCATCATCGCCAAAGGCATCTCCGCCGGCCACAGCGAGAACACCTATCGCGGCCTGGTGAAAATCCTGCCGGGGGCGGAAAACGCCCGTAACTTTACCCAGTGCGACTCGATGCTGATCGGGCCGGACAGCGGCGCCCACACGTTCCCTTACGTTGAAGCGCGCAACAACAGCGCTCAGTTGGAGCACGAAGCCACCACCTCGAAGATCGGCGACGACCAGCTGTTCTACTGCCTGCAGCGCGGCATCAGCGAGGATGACGCCATTTCGATGATCGTCAACGGCTTCTGCAAGGACGTTTTCTCCGAGCTGCCGCTGGAGTTCGCCGTCGAGGCGCAGAAACTTCTGGCCATCAGCCTGGAACACAGCGTGGGTTAATCGCCGCATTTTTAGCGCCGTCGGCGCTATCTGAGGACACAGCATGTTAAGCATCAAGAATTTGAAAGTCAGCGTGGAAGGCAACGAGATCCTCAAGGGATTGGATCTGGAGATCAAACCGGGCGAAGTGCACGCCATCATGGGGCCGAACGGCTCGGGCAAGAGCACGCTGTCCGCCACGCTGGCCGGGCGTGAAGAGTACGAAGTGACCGAAGGGGAAGTCACCTTCAAGGGCAAGGATCTGCTGGAGCTGGATCCGGAAGATCGCGCCGGCGAAGGCGTGTTCCTGGCCTTCCAGTACCCGGTGGAGATCCCCGGTGTCAGCAACCACTTCTTCCTGCAGACGTCGGTCAACGCGGTGCGCAAATACCGCGAGCAGGAGCCGCTGGATCGCTTTGACTTCGCCGATTTCATCGAAGAGAAAATCGCGCTGCTGGATATGCCGGCCGATCTGCTGACCCGTTCGGTCAACGTCGGCTTCTCCGGCGGCGAGAAAAAGCGCAACGACATTCTGCAGATGGCGGCGCTGGAGCCGGATCTGTGCATTCTCGATGAAACCGACTCGGGCCTGGATATCGACGCGCTGAAGATCGTCGCCAACGGCGTCAACTCGCTGCGGGACGGCAAGCGCGCGTTTATCATCGTCACCCACTATCAGCGCATTCTGGACTACATCCAGCCGGATTACGTACACGTGCTGTCCCAGGGGCGCATCGTCAAATCCGGCGATTTCTCGTTGGTGAAACAGTTGGAGGAGCAGGGCTATGGCTGGCTTACCGACCAACAGTAATTCAAACGCGCTGCAGCAGCTGTATCGCCTGTTCGAAGGCCGCGGCGGCGAGCGTTCGCCGCATGCGCTGGCGCACTGGCAGCAGGCGCTGCGCCTCGGCTGGCCAACGCGCAAGCATGAAAACTGGAAATACACGCCGCTGGAGAGCCTGCTGGAGCAGCAGTTCCTCGATCCGCAGCCCGCGCCGGTGAGCGCTGAGCAGCTTGAGGCGCTGGCGCTCGGCATCGATGCCTGTCGGCTGGTGTTTATCGACGGCCGCTACAGCGCCGCGCTGAGCGATGGCGATTTGTGCGAATACCAGTTCGAATTGACCGCCTACGGCACGCCGCAGGCGCTGCCGGAGCCGATCCAGCCGGAAATTTTCCTGCACCTGACTGAAAGCCTGGCGCAGGAAACCAGCCTGATTCGCTTGCCGGCCGGCAAGGCTCCGGCCCGCCCGCTGTACCTGCTGCATATCAGCAGCGGACGCGGCGCCACCGGGGAAGTGAACACCGTGCATCATCGTCACCATCTGGAGATCGGGCGCGGGGCCGAGGCGGAAGTGATTGAACACTACGTCAGCCTGGGCGAGGCCGCGCACTTCACCGGCGCGCGCCTGACCGCCAACGTGGCGGACAACGCCGGGCTGTTGCACTGCAAGCTGGCGTTTGAGAGCCAGCCGAGCTACCACTTTGCCCACAACGATCTGGTTATCGGCCGCGACGCGCGGGTGAAAAGCGACAGTTTCCTGCTGGGCGCCGGCCTGACGCGCCACAACACCAGCGCGCAGCTGAACGGCGAAGGCGCAAATCTGGTGATCAACAGCCTGGTGCTGCCGGTGGGCAAAGAGATCTGCGATACCCGCACCTATCTGGAGCACAACAAGGGCTATTGCGAAAGCCGCCAACTGCATAAAACCGTGGTCAGCGATCGCGGCAAAGCGGTGTTCAACGGCATGATCAAAGTGGCCAAGCACGCGATTAAAACCGACGGCCAGATGACTAACCATAACCTGCTGTTGGGCAAGGTGGCGGAGGTGGATACCAAGCCGCAGCTGGAGATCTACGCCGACGACGTCAAATGCAGCCACGGCGCCACCGTGGGGCGCATCGATGAAGAGCAGTTGTTCTATCTGCAGTCGCGCGGCATCGACAAACACGCGGCGCAGCAGATGATCATTTTCGCCTTCGCCGCCGAGCTCACCGAAGGCATCGCCAATGACACCATCCGGGAACGGGTGCTGGCGCGTATCGCCCAGCGCCTGCCGGGGGAGGCTGAATGAGTTATCCGATTGAACGCGTGCGCGGCGATTTCCCGCTGCTGGCGCGTGAGGTGAACGGCCAACCGTTGGCCTATCTCGACAGCGCCGCCAGCGCGCAGAAACCGCAGGCGGTGATCGACCGCGAGCTGGAGTTCTACCGCCACGGTTATGCGGCGGTGCATCGCGGCATCCACACCCTGAGCGCCGAGGCGACCCAGCAGATGGAAGCGGTGCGGGAACAGGCGGCACGCTTTATCAACGCCGCCTCGGCGGAAGAGATGGTGTTCGTCAAGGGCACCACCGAAGGCATCAATTTGGTGGCCAACAGCTTTGGCAGCCACCTGCTGCAACCGGGCGATGCGATTCTCATCACCGAGATGGAGCATCACGCCAATATCGTGCCGTGGCAGATGCTGGCGCAGGAGCGTGGGCTGCAGCTGCGGGTGTGGCCGCTGCAGCCGGACGGTACGCTGGATCTGGCGCTGCTGCCGGAGCTGGTCGACTCGTCCTGCAAACTGCTGGCGCTGACCGAGGTCTCCAACGTGCTGGGCACCGTCAACCCGGTACGCGACATCATCGCCCGCGCCAGAGCCCTGGCGCCGGAGCTGACGGTGCTGGTGGACGGCGCGCAGGCGGTAATGCACCAGCGCGTCGATGTGCAGGCGCTGGACTGCGATTTTTACGTATTTTCCGGCCATAAGCTGTACGGCCCTTCCGGCATCGGCATGCTGTACGGCCGCCAGGCGTTGTTGCAGCAGATGCCGCCGTGGGAAGGGGGCGGCTCGATGATCCGCCAGGTCAGCCTGACGGCGGGCACCACCTTCGCCGATCCGCCGTGGCGCTTTGAGGCCGGTTCGCCGAACACCGCCGGCATCATGGGGCTGGGGGCGGCGTTCGATTACGTCGAAGCCCTGGGCCTGAATGCGATCCACGATTATGAACAGTCGCTGATGCACTATGCGCTGGAGGCGCTCAGGCAGGTGCCGACGCTGAAAGTTTATGGTCCGGCCCATCGCGCCGGGGTGATCGCCTTCAACCTGGGGGAGCACCATGCCTATGATGTCGGCAGCTTCCTCGACCAGTACGGCATCGCCATTCGCACCGGCCATCACTGCGCAATGCCGCTGATGGCGTTTTATCAGGTGCCGAGCATGTGCCGCGCTTCGCTGGCGTTATATAATACCCGCGAAGAGGTGGACCGGCTGGTGGCCGGGCTGCAACGCATTCATCAGCTATTAGGCTAGGCCGGGGCGCGTCCCCGGCGGTACAAAAGGATCCCCATGGCGAATTTGCCGGACAAAGATAAATTGGTGCGTAATTTCTCCCGCTGTTTGAACTGGGAGGAGAAATACCTGTACGTGATTGAACTCGGCGCCAAATTGCCGCCGCTGGACGAGGCCGAGCGGCAGGCCGGCAACCTGATCTCCGGCTGTCAGAGCCAGGTATGGATCGTGATGCGCCGTGATGAGCAGGGGCAGGTCGAGTTTCACGGCGACAGCGACGCGGCGATCGTCAAAGGGCTGCTGGCGGTGGTGTTTATTCTTTATCGTCAATTGACGCCACAGCAGATCGTCGATCTCGATGTGCGGCCGTTTTTCAGCGAGTTGGCGCTCAGCCAACATCTGACGCCTTCGCGTTCACAGGGGTTGGAGGCGATGATCCGCGCCATTCGCAGCAAAGCGGCGCAGCTGGCCTGACCCATAACGCCCGTATCCTCAAGGCTCATTGATACCTTCGCTTTGTCAATGAGTCTTTACAATCCGCAGTTTTCCCCTGGGCAATGCTCCCAATTCAGTGATATTTCAGCAGCTTACCTATTGACGTTTCGTTGACAATCAGCGGCGGCGATTACGTTATAACGTGTTGATTTTTAGAGGACTTATTGCCTTTGATACCAGCGTTGCTAGTATTAATCAGGTATTGTCTGATTTACCCACCGCCAGGCGCTCGTTAGCCTTGGGGGCGAACCGTCATAAAAAAATATAGGGATGATAATGAAACGTGCGTTGAGTTTAATGGGCATGGTCTTCGCCACCGTATTGGCCGGCACTCAGGCCGCCAGTGCGACCGAGTACCCGCTGCCGCCGCCGGACAGCCGTCTGATCGGTGAAAACACCACTTATACCGTGCCAAACGACGGCCGTCCGCTGGAGGCGATCGCCGCCGACTACAAGATCGGCCTGCTGGGCATGCTGGAAGCCAACCCCGGCACTGACCCGTTCCTGCCCAAGCCGGGTACGGTGCTGACCATTCCGACCCAAATGCTGCTGCCTGACACCAAGCGTGAAGGGATCATCGTCAACCTGGCCGAGCTGCGTCTTTACTACTACCCGAAAGGCGAGAACAAAGTGATCGTCTATCCGATCGGTATCGGCCAGACCGGGATGCACACGCCGCTGGAGGTGACCTCCGTCAGCCAGAAGATCCCTAACCCGACCTGGACGCCAACCGCCAATATCCGCAAACGCTATCAGTCCCAGGGCGTGACGCTGCCAGCGGTGGTGCCGGCCGGCCCTGAGAACCCGATGGGGTTGTTCGCCCTGCGTCTGGCGATGGGGCGCGGTGAATACCTGATCCACGGCACCAACGCCAACTTCGGTATCGGCATGCGCGTCAGCTCCGGCTGCATTCGTCTGCGTCCGACGGATATCGAAGCGCTGTTCAATCAGGTGCCGCGCGGTACGCGGGTGCAGGTGATCAACGATCCGGTGAAGATTTCGGTTGAGCCGGACGGCAAACGCTATGTGGAAGTGCATCAGCCGCTGTCGCGGGTAGAAAGCGACGATCCGCAGACCATGCCGATTGCGTTGTCTAAAGCGGAGAAAGCCTTCGCTGCGGATGCTCAGACCGATCGCGCCGTGTTCGATAGCGCGGTTGTACGCCGTTCTGGCATGCCGGTGCTGGTCAACGTAGGGGAGAGCCCGTCGGCGGTGAGTTTGACGCCTGCAGCGACGCCTGAGGCGAATAAGAGCCCATTCAAGGCAGCGCCAATCAGTTCCGTGAACTAAGTTTGCAGGATTGTGTGGTCGAAGAGGGGTTCAGCGTGCTGAGCCTCTTTTTTTGCCTGCGGTGCAGGAAAAACCAGTCCAAGGGACAGGCAAAAAAAACGGCGCACAATGTGCGCCGTTTTCAATAACCAAAGCTATCTTACTTTTTGTAAGCGTGAGCTTGGTTGTCCAGACGCTGGTTAGCGCGTGCTGCGTCGTCTTTAGCAGCTTGAACGTCAGAACGCATTGCGTTCACGTCGTTGCTCAGCTGATCAACTTTAGCGTTCAGAGTCTGAACGTCAGAAGACAGTTGATCGATTTTAGCGTTGCTAGAGCAGCCAGCCAGCAGAGTGGAACCCAGGATTACCGCGCCCAGTACCAGTTTAGTACGATTCATTATAACACCCTCTAGATTGAGTTAATCTCCATGTAGCGTTACAAGTATTACACAAACTTTTTTCGAAAGAGAATAATTTTTTAGTGTTGAGGTGCTTTATTTTGATCGTTCGCTCAAACTTGCATCTGGTTTTACAAATTAGTTAAAAAAACGAGGGAAAACAGCCGGCTTCCATGGGACTACTCCGATTCTTTATTAGCTAAATAATGAGCGGATCGCGGTTGCGTTTTGAGAAAAATAGTTTACTGCCGATAAAAAAAACGCCGCAAAGCGGCGTTTTGATCAAGGCAATTATGTCACGTTTTATATTACAGCACGTGTACCGAGGCAGTGTTGGTGGTGCCGCTCGGCACCAGCGCGCCGGAAACCATCACCACGACGTCGCCTTTCTGTGCCAGGCCGCTGGCCAGGGCGGCTTCTTTACCGATGCGGTAGAAGTCGTCGGTAGAGGCGATTTCCTTGACCATCTGCGGGATGACGCCCTTGCTCAGCACCAGCTGGTGCGCGGTGGTTTCATTGGTGGTCAGCGCCAGGATCACCGCGTTCGGGAAGTATTTACGCACGGATTTCGCCGACTTGCCGCCGCTGGTGGCGACCACGATCAGCGGCGCGTCCAGTTTCTCGGCGGTTTCAACCGCACCGCGGCACACCGCTTCGGTGATGCGCAGCTTGCGGCGATCGTTCAGGGCGTCGATGCGGCTTGGCATCACGCGATCGGTACGCTCGCAGATGGTCGCCATGATGTTGACCGCTTCCAGCGGGTATTTGCCCTTGGCGCTCTCGCCGGACAGCATGACGGCATCGGTGCCGTCCAGGATGGCGTTGGCAACGTCGCCGGCTTCCGCGCGGGTAGGGCGCGGGTTCTTGATCATGGAATCGAGCATCTGGGTGGCGGTGATCACCACTTTACGCGCGCGGTTGCATTTCTCGATCATCATCTTCTGGGCGAAGATCACTTCTTCGACCGGGATCTCCACGCCCAAGTCGCCACGGGCAACCATGATGCCGTCGGACGCTTCGAGGATCTCGTCGAAGTTGTTCAGGCCTTCCTGGTTTTCGATCTTGGAGATGATCTGGATTTGCTCGCCGCCGTGGGCTTTCAGGTGTTCGCGGATCTCCAGCACGTCGGAGCGTTTGCGGATGAAGGACGCCGCCACGAAGTCGACGCCTTGCTCGCAGCCGAAGATCAGGTCGCGTTTGTCTTTTTCGGCCAGCGCAGGCAGCTGGATGGATACGCCCGGCAGGTTGACGCCCTTGTTCTCGCCCAGGTCGCCGTTGTTCAGCACTTTACAAACGACTTCGTTCTCGGTCACGTTGGTGACTTCCATGCCGATCAGGCCGTCGTCAACCAGCACGGTATTGCCGATCTTCAGGTCGGCGGCGAAGCCGGCGTAGGTGACCGCCACGCGTTCGCTGTTGCCGATCACGCTCTGGTCGGTGGTGAAAGTGAAGGTTTGGCCGGCGACCAGCGAGGCGTCTTTGCCGCCTTCCAGTTTCATGGTGCGAATTTCCGGGCCTTTGGTATCCAGCAGGATGCCGGCGTTGATGCCGGTTTTCGCCATCACGGCGCGCATGTTCTTGATGCGGTTGCCGTGCTCTTCATAGTCGCCGTGAGAGAAGTTGAGACGCATCACGTTCATGCCCGCATTGAGCAGGTTGGTCAGCATTTCTTCCGATTCGGTTTTTGGACCGATGGTACAAACAATTTTGGTCTTTTTCATGGCGGAGTTTTCTACAAGTTGTGATGGATAAAAAAACGAATTTGACCGGCGCGGTTTACGCCGGTAGGGAATTTGGGCCGTGCCTGGTGGTGAAAAACATAGTTAAGGATAGGTGACGACAGTTGAAGTGGGGCGGAAAAATTCAGCCCGCGCGGGGGCGCGGGGATGCTGCGCAACGGGGTAAGATCACATCGTGTTGTTATTGCGTTTTCGCAGATCAAGGGCTGAAACCATTCAACTGATAGACGTTGCGCATTATAAAGGCTAAGCGGCGGGAAACAAAATAAAAAACCGCGGCGGTGCGGCGGATATAGCAAAACGGGGCCAAATGTGGCGCAAATGCAACGCGTTGTGGGCCGCTTGTTGCGCAAATAACCTTTCTGTAAATATGGCTTACCGCGTTAGGGGGATTTCCAGCAGCACGCCGGCGCTCAGGCAGAAGCAGCCGCTGGCGACGTTGGCCGGCAATATCAGGCTCTCGCCGGCCCGTACCACTCGCGTATCGCCGCCGAGAGTGAACTCGAATTCACCGGATATCACTCGGGTTTGCAGCGCGTGCGGGGGCTTTTGCAACTGGCCGAAGGCGCCGGTCTCGAAACGCATTTCCGCCGCCGGCGAACCGTCGCTCATCACGCCTTCACGGCGGGCAAGGCCATTGTCGAGCGGCAAAAAGGCGGTTTTGGCGGTAAAAATGGTCATGTGGCGTTCCTGATGACGGTAGCACGGCGCGATCGACATAACGAGCAGGCGGTCGGGCAGAGACGAAATAACGGGAAGTATAACGCGACAGGGGGAGGTGAATCAGCAATATGGTGCGTCCGAGTGGACTCGAACCACCGACCCCCACCATGTCAAGGTGGTGCTCTAACCAACTGAGCTACGGACGCACTGCGCTGCTTCTGAAATTTGGTGCGTCCGAGTGGACTCGAACCACCGACCCCCACCATGTCAAGGTGGTGCTCTAACCAACTGAGCTACGGACGCACTGTACTGCTTCAGGAATTTGGTGCGTCCGAGTGGACTCGAACCACCGACCCCCACCATGTCAAGGTGGTGCTCTAACCAACTGAGCTACGGACGCATCTTTTCCTGTCTGTCATGGCTGACAGCGGGGACGAATATTAACGAGCTACCCGCGTGCTGGCAAGGGGAAAAGCGCAATTTTATTTGGTATTTCACGCGATTGCTGAGGTTGTGCGCAGTCCGGCGTTTTTTTCCGCAAACCGCAGCCCGGCCGGGGATGAAACCGGCCGGGAGCGGATTCAGCGCGTGGATCGCTGCAGGATGACGGTGGTCGGCTGTTTCTGCAGCCAGCGCATGCGCAGCGCCATCATGATGGCGGCGAAGGTCAGGCCGATGATAAAGCCAATCCAGAAACCGCTCGGCCCCATCGCCGGCACCACCGCGTCGGTTAACGCCAGCAGATAGCCGCTCGGCAGGCCCAACACCCAATAAGCAATGAAGGTGATGAAGAAGATCGCGCGGGTATCTTTATAACCACGCAACACGCCGCTGCCGATCACCTGGACAGAATCCGAGATCTGGTACAGCGCGGCCAGCAGCATCAGCTGCGAGGCCATCGCCACCACCGCTGGGCTGTCGTTGTACAGTAGGGCGATCGGTTCGCGGAAGGCGGCGGTAAACAGCGCGGTGCAGACGGCCATGGTGATGCCGACGCCGATGGCGGAGTAGGCGGCGACGCGCGCGCCTTCGACCGAGCCTTCCCCCAGACGATAACCGACGCGGATGGTGGCGCCGACGCCCAGCGACAGCGGCAGTACGAACATCAGCGCGCTGAAGTTAAGCGCGATCTGGTGGCCGGCGACCGCGACGATCCCCAGTGGCGACACCAGCAGCGCCACCACGGCGAACAGCGTGACTTCGAAGAACAGCGCCAGCGCTACCGGCATGCCGATGCCGATCAGGCGCTTCAGCGCCGCCCAGTCCGGGCCGCCGAGATCGCCGGTTTGGCGTTTGATGTCGCGCTGCGACGGCGCGCGCTTCACGTAGCCGCGCATCATCAGGAACATGATCCAGTAGACGCTGCCGGTGGCGACGCCGCAGCCGACGCCGCCCAGCTCCGGCATGCCGAATTTGCCGTAGATGAAGATGTAGTTGATCGGGATATTCACCAGCAGGCCGAGGAAGCCGATCACCATGCCGGGCTTGGTTTTGGACAGCCCCTCGCACTGGTTGCGCATCACCTGAAAGAACAGGTAACCCGGCGCCCCCCACATGATGGCGTGCAGATAACCGACGGCTTTATCCGCCAGCTGCGGATCGATGTTGTGCATCATGTCGATGACGAACTTGCAGTTATACAGCACGACGATCAGCAGCACGGACACGCCGGAAGCCAGCCAAAAACCCTGGCGCACCTGGTGAGCGATGCGATCGCGACGCCCGGCGCCGTTGAGCTGGGCGATAACCGGGGTCAGTGCCAGCAGCAGGCCGTGGCCGAACAGGATGGCCGGCAGCCAGATTGAAGTGCCGACCGCAACCGCCGCCATGTCGGTGGCGCTGTAAGCGCCGGCCATGATGGTATCCACCACGCCCATGGCGGTTTGCGATATTTGCGCGATGATGACCGGGATAGCGAGAGCCAATAAACTACGCGCTTCAATTAAGTACTTCTGCACGCATACACCTTTTCTATTTATATATGTGGGAGGGAGGGCTGCCGCGAGAGGACAACAATTAAAATAGCGGAATTTTGTCAAAAAGATTGTACCTGCTCGGCGTCGTTAAGCAAACGCCGCAGATAAATAGTTATTAAATGCGCAGCCATTCGTTTTTTGCCGTCGCGGATTTGGTTTTCAGCGCCAACTGGGGCAAACTGCCGATAGCGTTTTAACCTATTTAGCAAGAAGAGGCACATATGTTCACCGGTATCGTACAAGGCACCGCGCCGCTGGTCGCCATTGATGAGAAACCCAATTTCCGCACCCACGTGATCGAAATGCCTGCCGAGCTGCTGCCGGGGCTGGAGCTGGGCGCGTCGGTGGCCCATAACGGCTGCTGCCTGACCGTCACCGCGGTGGAAGGCAACCGCGTCAGCTTCGATTTGATTAAGGAAACGCTGCGCCTGACCAACCTCGGCGATCTGGCGTTGGGCGACATCGTCAATATCGAGCGCGCGGCGAAGTTCAATGACGAAATTGGCGGCCATTTGATGTCCGGCCATATTATCTGCACGGCGGAAGTGGCCAAGATTTATACCTCGGAAAATAACCGGCAGGTATGGCTGCGCATGCCGAATGCCGAATTGATGAAATATGTGCTGCACAAAGGCTTCATCGGCATCGACGGCATTAGCCTGACCATCGGCGAAGTGGTGAATAACCGTTTCTGCGTGCACCTGATCCCGGAAACGCTGGATCGCACCACGCTGGGTAAGAAACGCCTGGGTGACAAGGTGAACATCGAGATCGATCCGCAAACGCAGGCGGTGGTGGACACCGTCGAGCGCGTGCTGGCCAATCGGGAAGCGGCGCTGGCGGCGGCGATGGCGCCGGCGCACAAAGACTGACAGCGATTCGGGCGTTGCCGCCGGAATCGAATCATAAGCAGAGAGGAGAAACGCGTGAAGTTTTATGGGAAAACGTTGTTGTTAACCGCGTTGCTGGCGCTGAGCGCCTGCAGCAGTTCGCCTGAGCAGGGCGCGGGCGCGCAAATGGCCGATGCGGATGATACCTGCGGCGCTTCGCAGTATCAAAACTTCGTCGGCAAACCGATGACCTCGCTGGAAGGCGTGCGGATCGACGCCAAGGTGCGCGCCATTCCGTACAACTCTGCCGTCACCATGGATTTCAACCTGCGCCGCCTGAACTTCCTTGGCGACAGCGACGATAAAATCATCCGCGTCTACTGCGGCTAAGCCGTACGCGTCGAACGAGCAAAAAAAGGCCCCGGCGATATTGCTGCCGGGGCCTTTTTTGTCGGGCAAACGCTTAGCGGGCGACGCGGATGCCGCCTTCAACGCCTTTCGGGCTGAACACCACCTGCCACAGCTGCAGATCGCGCGCCCGGAACGCGCCGGCGCAGGCGTTCAGGTAATAGCTGAACATCCGCTCGAAGCGTTCGGAATAGCGCGGGGCAAGCTGCGGCCACGCCTGTTTGAAGCGCTCGAACCAGGCCATCAGCGTGCGGTCGTAGTCGGCGCCGATGTTGTGCCAGTCTTCCATCACGAAATGGCCCTCGCTGGCTTCGGCGATATGGCTCACTGAAGGCAGGCAGCCGTTCGGGAAAATGTACTTGTTGATCCACGGATCGACGTTCATGTCGGTTTTGTTGGAGCCGATGGTGTGCAGCAGGAACAGACCGTGCGGCGCCAGATTGCGTTCTACCACATTGAAATAGGTGCGGTAGTTTTTCGGCCCGACGTGCTCGAACATGCCGACGGACACGATGCGATCGAACTGCTGATGCAGATCGCGGTAATCCTGCAGCAGGATCTGCACATCCAACCCGGCGCAGCGCGCCTGAGCCAGCTTCTGCTGTTCTGCGGAGATGGTCACGCCGACCACCGATACGCCGTAATTTTTTGCCGCATAGGCGGAGAGGCCGCCCCAGCCGCAGCCGATGTCCAGCAAGCGCATGCCCGGTTGCAGCTGCAGTTTCTCGCAGATCATCCGCAGCTTGGCTTCCTGTGCCTCCTCCAGCGTGGTGGCGTCTTTCCAGTAGCCGCAGGAATATTGCATGTAAGGATCGAGCATCAGGGTAAACAGATCGTTGCCGAGATCGTAATGTTCTTTGCCGACGATCCAGGCGCGCTTTTTCGATTGCAGATTGGTCAGGCGCGCGGCGGCGATACGCAGGGTATCTTTCAGGTGGTGGGGGAGTTTCTTCTCCAGCCCGGCGCTGACCACGCGCTGGAAGAACATATCCAGCCGCTCGCATTCCCACCAGCCGTCCATATAGCTTTCGCCCAGGCCCAGCGAACCTTGCTGCAAGACGCGTTTAAAGAAATCGGGGTTTTTAACCTGAATATCGAAGGGGCGCGAACCGTTGATTTCAATGCCGGCCAGGCCGAGCATTTCGTGCGCGATACGGTACCACTGATTGTCCTGGATGCTCAGATCTTCTATACACGATGAACTCATAGCTTCTCCATCACCTTCTTCTGACTGATGACCCGTTAGGAAACAGCTTAGACAATTTCTGCGGGTGCATACGTTTACCGGCGGAAAATAGGCCCGCGGCGTCTGATATCCGACTATGAACAGAGGAAATTTAAAGAAGCGACCCGGCGCGAACGGCGCGGGATAAACGCTTCCTTAAAAAAAGAGTGTGACGCAAAGCGCGTACACAAGCGCTAATTGAGATATAGAGATTATAAGGTGTTACTTTACAAGGTTGTTTTTGAGTATAGGCGTGCCGAGGCGTTGACTCAACTGTAAATCGCACTCGGCACGCATATTCTTTAAGTGATTATTAAACTTGGCAATTATGACGCTGAGTTAGCATGTTCCCGCTGCGGCTTTTGCTGCGCATCGGCCGCTTTTCCCCGCTGCAGGAAATACCCCAGCGCGGCCAGGATTACCGTAGACACCATCACCGTCACCGTCGCCAACAGCGGCTGGGCAATAAATGCCGACACCAGCATGCTCGCCACAAAGCACAGCCCCAACTGCAGCGTATTTTGCAGCGCGGCGGCCTTGCCGCTGCTTTCCGGGAACGGCATCAGCGCATTCGCCACCATGATCGGGTAGCCGGCGCCGTTGACCAGCGCCATCACGCAGAATGGGATCAGCAGCGTAGTGAGCGTCGGATCGGTCAGGGTCGCCACCAGATACAGCGCCACCATGCTGACACCATAAGCTACCAGCAGCCACGGCAGCAGGGTTTTGCCATTGATGCGCTTGAGCGCGGCGCGGCAGCCGTAGCCACCCAGCAGGAAGGCCAGCGTTTGCGGCACATAGCTCAGGCCGATATCGTTCGGGCTGTAGCCCATATCACCGAGGATGAACGGCGAGCCGGTCAGCCAGGCGAAGAAGCCGGCCGAGCAGGCGGCGTACATGGCGACGTTGCCGCTGAACACCGGGGATCTCAACAGTTGCCAAAAGCTGACGCCGTTTTTTGGCGCATCGGCGCTGGGCTGCGTTTTGGCGCGCTCTTTGAGCAGCAGCGTCGGCAGCAGCAGCAGCGCGGTGATGGCCAACAGTGCGGCGAAGATCGCGCGCCAGCTGGCGTGGTTCAGCAACCAGGCGCCGAGCAGCGGCGCCAGCGCCGGCGACAGCGCTACCAGCGGCATAATGGTGGCGAACACGCGGTTGGCCTGGCCTTCGCGGTAACGGTCAACCACCAGCGCTTGCCAGATGGCGGCGGCGGCGCAGACGCCGACGGCCTGAATAAAGCGCAGGATCCAGAGCTGCACGGCGTTTTCCACCCACAGCATGCCCAGGCAGCCGAGGGCGAACAGCGTCAGCCCGATCAATAATACCGGTTTGCGGCCCAGACGGTCGGAGAGCGGCCCCCACAGCAGCTGCGCGAAGGCGAAGCCGGCCAGGAAGATGCTCAGGCTGGCGCTCACCGCGCCGGCGGAAATTTGCAGTTCCTCCCGCATGGCGCCGAAGGCGGGCAGGTACATATCGGTCGCCAGATAACCCAGCATGCTCAGGCCGGCGAGGTAGAACATAAAGCCAAAGGAATTTCGCATGGTATTTCTCGTTAATATTTTAATGTCGCAGGTTTTTAGCGCCGGCCAGTGTATCCGGCTGGATCTCTGCTTGTGAAACGGTAATATTTGCAAAGTGCTGTTAAAAAAATTGAAGGCAAGGCGATGTGGTCTGAATATTCTCTTGAAGTGGTCGATGCGGTGGCGCGCACCGGCAGTTTCAGCGCGGCGGCGCAGGAGCTGCACCGGGTGCCGTCGGCGGTCAGCTATACCGTACGGCAGCTGGAGCAATGGCTGGCGGTGCCCTTGTTCGAGCGGCGTCATCGCGATGTGGAGTTGACGCCCGCCGGTGCGCTGTTTATCAAAGATGCGCGAGTTGTTATCAAAAAAATGCGCGACACCCGCCGCCACTGTCAGCAGGTGGCCAACGGGTGGCGCGGCCAGCTGAATATCGCGGTCGACATCATCGTCAAACCGCAGCGCAGCCGCCAACTGGTGCTGGATTTCTACCGTCATTTCCCCGACGTCGAATTGATGCTGCAACCCGAAGTGTTCAACGGCGTGTGGGATGCCTTGGTGGACGGCAGGGCGGACATGGCGATCGGCGCCACGCGCGCGGTGCCGGTCGGCGGCGGCTTCGCCTTCCGCGACATGGGTTATATGAACTGGCTGTGCGTGGTGAGCCCGCAACATCCTCTCGCGCAGTTGACGGGGCCGCTGAATGACGATCAGCTGCGGCCGTACCCTTCGCTTTGCCTGGAGGACACCTCGCGCAATCTGCCCAAGCGCGTCACCTGGACGCTGGATAACCAGCGGCGGCTGGTGGTGCCGGACTGGACTTCGGCGCTCGACTGTTTGTGCGCCGGGCTGTGCGTCGGCATGATGCCGGCGCATCGGGCGCTGCCGCGGGTGCAGCGCGGTGAGCTGACGGCGTTGCAGCTGCAGCAGCCGTTTCCCGCCAGCCCTTGCTGCCTGACCTGGCAGCAGGATAAACCGTCACCGGCGATGAGCTGGCTGCTGGCGTATCTGGGCGATGGGGAGACGCTGAATCAGGAGTGGCTGAGCGAGGTGGAACCGGAAGCCGCGCAGGCTTCCGGCGCGGGGGATTAGCGGCGGTAGTCGATGAATGGGCCGTCGGCGACCGAGCGGCGTTCGATCAGCTTCGGATGCACTTCGATCACCTGCGACTCTTCGCGTTTGCTGATAATGCGATCCAGCAGCATGGTGAAGGCCATTTCGCCCAGACGCTCTTTCGGCTGGTGAATGGTGGTCAGCGCCGGGGTGAAGTAGCGGGCGTTGCGCACGTTGTCGTAGCCGATCACGGAAATATCCTGCGGCACCCGCAGCCCCAGCTCGTCGGCCGCGCAGATGGCGCCCATCGCCATGATGTCGCCGCCGCAGAATACCGCGGTCGGCCGCTGTTTTTGCGACAGGATTTGGTGCATCGCCTTGTAGCCGGACTCCGGCTCGAAGTCACCCTGGACGATCCACTCTTCGCGAATGTCGATATGCGCTTCCTGCAGCGCCTTCATAAAGCCCTGGTGACGGCCGCCGCCGGTGTTGCGCGACAGCTGGCCCGGAATGGCGCCGATATCGCGGTGGCCGCGCTCGATCAGGTAACGGCCGGCCAGATAGCCGCCTTCGAACGCGTTATCGATGATGGTGTCGGTGAAGTCGCCGCGCGCGGCGCCCCAGTCCATTACCACCATCGGGATGTTGCGGTAATCTTCCAGCATGCCCAGCAACTGATCCGGGTATTCTGAGCACATGACCAACAGGCCGTCGACGCGCTTTTGCGCCAGCATCGCCAGGTAGGCGCGCTGCTTGTCCAGATTGTTGTGCGAGTTGCACAGGATCAGGGTGTAGCCTTTGCTGTAGCAGCTGTTTTCCACCGCCTCGATCACTTCGGCAAAGTAGGGCGCTTCGCTCGAGGTGGCCAGCAGGCCGATCGACTTGGTGTGATTGACTTTCAGGCTGCGCGCCACGGCGCTCGGCGAGTAGTGCAGCTCTTTGATGGCGGCCCACACGGCCGCTTTGGTCTCTTCGGCGACGAAACGAGTCTTATTGATGACGTGCGAAACGGTGGTGGTGGAAACGCCCGCGCGTTTGGCCACATCTTTAATCGTTGCCATGTAAGGAATGACTCCTGAACTCACATGTTTACAGCATGTAAGTGTGATGTTAATCGTTTGCCTACGTAGATCCTTCTCCAGAGAAGCGAAAACTGAGTTTTTAGTGTGTTGAAGTCTTCAGCGCTTAATCAGGAGGGGCATGGATGCCGGTACGCAGTTGTGAACTGCGAATTTTGTCGCATATTGAACAAAAGTGGAAGAGGTAATCGAGATTATAAACCGGGAAATGATAACAAGATTTTATCGGCGAACTGTGGGAAAATGATTTGACGTACTAATTGTACGCCTTTTATCCTTAGGAAAGCCCATTTTAAAGGAGTTGTCATGGATACCGAATTGAAGATGTCGCTGTTCACTACCGTCTGCGCGTTGGCGGTCATTATCGCTTTCAGCTTCGTTGCCGCGTTGAACTGATTTACCCCCGGTTATAAAAAAGGCGCAGCCTGGCTGCGCCTCATCACCTCAGAACCTGCGCTTACGCCAGGTTTTCCGCTGCGAAGGTCCAGTTGACCAACGCCCAGAAGTTTTCCAGGTATTTTGGACGCGCATTGCGGTAATCGATGTAATACGCGTGTTCCCACACGTCAACGGTCAGCAGCGGTTTGTCTTCACCGGTCAGCGGGGTGGCCGCGTTGGAGGTGTTGACGATCGCCAGCGCGCCGTCCGGTTTTTTCACCAGCCAGGTCCAACCGGCGCCGAAGTTTTTCACTGCGGCATCGGTAAACTGCTCTTTGAACGCAGCGAAAGAGCCGAAGGATTTGACGATCGCCGCCGCCAGTTCGCCCTGCGGTTCACCGCCGCCCTGTGGGGACAGGCAGTGCCAGTAGAAGGTGTGGTTCCACACCTGCGCGGCGTTGTTGAAGACGCCGCCGTTTGAGGTCTTGATGATCTCTTCGAGCGATTTGCCCTCGAACTCGCTGCCTTTCACCAGGTTGTTCAGGTTAACCACGTAGGTGTTGTGGTGTTTGCCGTAGTGGTATTCCAGGGTCTCGGCGGAGATGTGCGGCTCGAGCGCGTTTTTCTCATACGGTAATGCAGGTAATTCAAACGACATTGCTTCCTCCTTTACAGCGCCACTCTTTTTCCGCCGGAGCGGGAGCCGAATGGGCCGTTTTTTATTGTGGTCTTTTAATCTTAACAATTTTCATCATAAAAAACAGGAAGAAAAGCGAGAAATGCGCGTGAGGCGGTGTGAGGGGCGATAGCTTGAGCAGGCGGTTGCGACCGGTGCCGCAACCGCGCAGAGCAGGGAATTAACGAATGGTTTTCGGCGTTACTACGCGGCGCGCGCCGATGTAGTGGTTTTGCCAATAGTCGTTGTCGAGCTGGCTGATACGGATCTCTTCGCCGGTGCGCGGCGACTGGATGAATTTGCCGTTGCCGAGATAAACGCCGACATGATCCGCCACGCCGCGGTTGTTGATGCGGAAGAACACCAGATCGCCACTTTCCAGTTCGCTTTTCTTGATCGGCGCCGCGTCGCGCAGGTGGTACATCTCGTTGGCGGTGCGCGGCATCTTGATTTTTACCACGTCTTTATAGGCGTAATAGATAAGGCCGCTGCAGTCGAAACCGGTGCGCGGCGAGCTGCCGCCCCAGCGGTAAGGTTTGCCCATCTGGCCCATCAGCTTGGCCATCGCGGTCTGCTTGGCATGCTGATAGCGTTTTTTGTGCGCCGGGCTGAGTTTCAACGGTTTTTCATCACGCGCCAGCTTGGCGGTGGCCATACCGGCTTCGCGGTGGCGGCCGTAGCCTTTTTTGTAGCCCTTTTTCGGCGGGGTGACTTTAATCTTGGCGGTTTTCTGCGCTTTGGCCTTGGGTTTGGCGCTGGCGATCTTTTTCGCGCTTTTCTCGCTTTTCGCCTTGGCGGTCTTGGTTTTTTTCGCGGGGGCCGTCACTTTGGCTTTTTTAGCGGTTTTGTCCGCTTTCTTTTTTCTGCGGTCATCGGGCCGCGCTTCATTAGCATGGCTTTTACGCTGCTCGGCGGCAACACGCGCCTGTGGCGCAGCGTGCGCCAAATTGAAGAAGAGCTGCGTAAACAGCAGCGCAAAGAGCGTAAGAATTAAACGCATGTCGACGTCACCAACCTTGGCCCCGAAACGGATATCGAAAGAGTTACAGTATTCCCGAATTTCGCCATATAAAACAGCGAAGAACTCATAAATAATAATCCATATTGTGAGAAAACGTTAATGACATTTTTTTTGGTTCAAAATCAGCCCATTGGTGTATGAAAAAGCGCCGGCAGGGGGCTATGGATATAATTAATCCGCGCCGTCAGCGCCGCGCAATATATTAGTGAAATGGTCGGATTAAAAATGTTATTCTCAACGTATGTTTTGACCGGAATGACGTGGCCGGTGAAACGCGATCGGCGGCGGGCGAATATCCTTGCAAAAGATGGCGTTTTCTTGCGACTGTTCCAGCCGCTACAATAGCCCGCGTGATGCATGTTGTAGCCATGAAATGTGGCTTGAGGAAGCAATAAATGACGACGATACTTGAAAAAATTCAGCACCAGATCGCTGAAAACCCGATTCTGCTGTACATGAAAGGTTCGCCAAAGCTGCCGAGCTGCGGCTTCTCCGCACAGGCTGTGCAAGCGCTGTCAGCCTGCGGCGAGCGTTTCGCTTACGTGGACATTCTGCAGAACCCGGACATCCGCGCCGAGCTGCCAAAATACGCCAACTGGCCGACGTTCCCGCAGCTGTGGGTAGACGGTGAGCTGGTCGGCGGTTGCGATATCATTATCGAAATGTATCAGCGCGGCGAACTGCAGCAGCTGATCAAAGAAACGGCAGAAAAGTATAAAGCGCAGGAAGACCAGCAGTCTTAATCGACGGGCTTGCGGTTATCGCGTAACGGGCGGCGCCAGTGCAAACTGGGCCGCCTTTTTCGTTGGGCTTATTCGGCGAGATCGCCGGCGGGCAGCGGCCAACCGCCGAGACGTTTCCAGCGGTTAACCAGCTCGCAAAACAGCAGGGCGGTTTGCTCGGTGTCGTACAGCGCAGAGTGCGCCTGGCTGCTGTCGAACGGCATTCCGGCCGCGATACAGGCCTTCGCCAACACCGTTTGGCCCAGTACCAGGCCGCTCAGCGCGGCGGTGTCGAAGGTAGCGAACGGATGGAACGGGTTGCGCTTCAGGCCGGCGCGTTCGGCCGCGGCCATCAGGAAGCTATGATCGAAGTTGGCGTTGTGCGCCACGATAATGGCCCGGTTGCAACCGCGATCCTTGAGCCCTTTGCGCACCGCTTTGAAAATGGCGTGCAGCGCGTCATATTCGCTGACCGCGCCGCGCAGCGGGTTGTGCGGATCGATGCCGTTAAACGCCAGCGCTTCCGGCTGCAGGTTGGCGCCCTCGAAAGGCTCCACGTGGAAGTGCAGGGTCTCGTCCCGCTGCAGCCAGCCGTCCTCATCCATTTTCAGCGTGACGGCGGCGATCTCCAGCAGCGCATCGGTATTGGCGTTAAAGCCGGCGGTTTCAACATCTATTACTACGGGATAAAACCCACGAAAACGACCACTCAGGGCGTTAAGATCACTTTTTTCGGCCATCAGTTTCTTATCTTCATCGAATGCAGCGCGCATTATGGCAAATTTTGCGCCCGGTTGCAGGCGCTATCGCGCGGAGAATCAGCAGGGCGCAGCGCGCCCTGAAGGGGAGGCTTAGTGGCCGAGGCCCTGACCGGCGTGTTTGTTTTCGATCAGCTCGATTTTGTAACCGTCCGGATCCTCGACGAAGGCGATGACCGTGGTGCCGCCTTTCACCGGGCCGGCTTCGCGGGTGACCTTGCCGCCTGCGCGGCGGATGCTGTCGCAGGTGGCGGCAACGTCGTCCACGCCCAGCGCCAGGTGGCCGAAGGCGGTGCCCATGTCGTAGCTGTCGGTGCCCCAGTTATAGGTCAGTTCGATAACTGCGCCTTCGCTCTCTTCCGTATAGCCGACGAAAGCCAGGGAGTACTTGTACTCGGGGTTTTCGCTGGTGCGCAGCAGGCGCATGCCTAATACCTTGGTGTAGAAGTCGATGGCGCGTTGCAGATCACCGACGCGGATCATGGTATGGAGTAAGCGCATAATTCCTCTGAATTGGCTGTGCCGTGGCAGACGGCGGGTGGATTGAAGCACAAGCGAGTATAGCCTTGTCCCGCAAGGGAATTCAACGTGACGAGTGAGTGACGATGTCACGTATTGGTTTTCCGTCAACGGTGTCTAAATATTGATCGAGCGTACCGATCGATACAGAGTAATTGATCTGCACAATCAATTATCTATTCCAGCGGCAATCGTGTAAAAATTGAACGGCAATAGAGAACAACACCAGGGAACACCGGCCCGCCTCGTGCGGGCCTTTTTGCGCGCGGCGCACAAAAAAACGGCCATGCGATTGCGTGGCCGTTGGGGTCAGGAAGGGTTACTTCGCCAGAAACGGGTAGTCGGTATAGCCTTCGGCGCCGCCGCCGTAGAAGGTTTCCGGCTTAGGTTCGTTCAGCGGAGCGTGCTGACGGAAACGCTCTACCAGATCCGGGTTGGCGATGTAGCTGCGGCCGAAGGCCACCGCGTCGATGAAGCCTTTTTCGATCAACGCTTCGGCTTTCTCGGCGGTGTAGGCGCCGGCGCCGACGGTCACCCCGTTAAAGTGGGCGCGCACCGAGTCGCGGAAGGCGTCGGAGTACGGTTTGCCGCCGGCCCAGTCCGGTTCGGAGATGTGCAGGTAAGCGATGTTGCGCTTATTCAGCTCTTCCACCAGATACAGCGCCGCTTCTTCCTGATCTTCACCGTTGTCCAGCCCGTTGAACGGCCCCAGCGGCGAGATGCGGATGCCGATGTGCTCGGAACCCCATTCGGCGATGGTGGCGTCGACCACTTCCAGCGTCAGGCGAGTGCGATTCTCGATGCTGCCGCCGTATTGATCGGTACGTTGGTTGGAGGCCGGTGACATGAATTGATGCAGCAAATAGCCGTGCGCCGCATGCAGTTCGATGAAGTCGAAGCCGGCTTCCCGCGCGTTGGCGGTCGCCTGGCGGAAATCGTTGACGATGCCCGGGATCTCGCTGGTTTCGAGCGCACGCGGCGTGGAGGTCGGCACGCGCACCCAGGCGCCGGTTTCATCACGCACGGTGGTGCGGGTTTCGGCGTTGATTGCCGAAGGGGCGACCGGTGCTTGCCCGCCCGGCTGCAGGCTGGCGTGGGAGATGCGGCCTACGTGCCACAGCTGCACGGCAATATGGCCGTTGTTGTCATGCACTGCCTGCGTGATGTTTTTCCATGCGGCGATCTGCTCCGGCGTATGTAACCCCGGCGCGCCGGCGTAGCCTTTCGCCTGGAAGGAAACCTGGGTCGCTTCGGTCACGATCAGGCCGGCGCTGGCGCGCTGTGCATAATATTCCGCCATCAGCGGCGTAGGAATGTCGCCCGGCTCGATGCTGCGCAAACGCGTCAGCGGAGCCATAAACACGCGGTTGGGCAGGGTGATGGCGCCAACCTTCAGCGGAGAGAGCAATTTTTCAGTCTTCATAGTGCATCCTGTATTTAATAGACCGGTCGTCTAGTAGTGGGCGATAAAAAACCACGAACTGCATTTTCAATAAAAAGAAATTGTTACCGTTACGCTTGCGGCGGGCGCAGCAGCAACTCGATGCTTTCCAGCGCGCTGGTTAACGGCGCCAGCGAGTGGCGGATCTTGGCGCGCAGCGAGGCACCGAGCCACAGTGAATACAGCGTTTCTGCGGTCGCCGCGGGGCTCATGGCCACCGACAGCGAGCCCTCGGCGATACCGCGCTCGATGGCCTCCTGCAGGTGGCCGATCACGCGAGCGGTGCCCGTTTCCAGCGCATGACGCATCGGTTCCGACAGATCGCTCACCTCGGCGGAAAGCTTCACCGCCAGGCAGGCGTTGTGGCATTCGCTGCGGCAGTGGTAGCTGATGGCCTGAGCGTAATAGCCGAGCAGCTGGTGGCGGGCATCGCCGCGCCTGTCGGCAAACAGCGCCTGCATTTGTGCGTCATAATGGGCGAAATAGCGTTGCAGCATCGCTTCGCCGAAGGCTTCCTTCGAGCGAAAATAGTGGTAGAACGAGCCTTTCGGCACGCCCGCAGTGGCCAGCAGTTCGCTCAGCCCCATGCCGGTAAAGCCCAGGCGCAGGCTGAGGGTTTCGCCGGTGGCGAGCAGATGTTCACGTGTGTCCACGTTGCAATGCGTTGATTTGGTCATCATGGTGCCGAGCATAATAGACCGATTGGTCTAGGTCAATGGGAATAAAAAAACCGGCGCACAAAACGCCGGTTGTCTGCAAACTATTGTGCCCCAGCGGCACGCGGAAGTTAAGCCCTTACGCCGCGTTGCGGCAACGCTGCAGGATATCCAGCCGGGATTGATATTCGCGGGTCTGTACGTTCAGCATGCCCAATAGGGTGTGGAACAGGTTGTCCTGCGACACGTCGCCCTTTTCCGCCAGCGCGTTCAGGCACTGGCGATCGATGCCGAAATTGCGCTGATAGTCGGCCGACATCCACATCAGGAAAGGCACGTGCGTCTGCTGGCTCGGCGCGAAGACATAGGGCGTGCCGTGCAGATACATGCCGTTTTCCCCCAGCGATTCGCCGTGATCGGACAAATAGACCAGCGCGGTATTGAACCGGTCGTCATACTGCCGCAGCAGCTTGATGGTGGCATCGAGCATCGCGTCGGTATACAGGATGGAGTTGTCATAGGTGTTCACCAGCTGTTCATGGCTGCAATCCTGGATCTGATTGCTGTTGCAGGTCGGCGAAAATGTCTGGAATTCTGGCGTGCTGCGGCGGTAGTAAGCCGGGCCGTGGCTGCCCATCTGGTGCAGCACGATCACGCCGTCGTCTTTCAGGCCATTGATATAGTCGTTCAGCTTGTACAGCAGCGCGTTGTCCATGCAAACCTCGCCGTCGCAGTCCTGCGGCAGTTTCAGCTTGGTCATGTCGATGTGCGGCACCCGGTCGCAGGCGCCTTTGCAGCCGCCGTCGTTATCGCGCCACAGCACGCTGACGCCGGCATGCGCCAGCACGTCGAGCATCCCCTCCTGGTGCGCCGCCTGAGTCGCGTCGTACTCCTTGCGCGGCATGTTGGAGAACATGCAGGGCACGGAGATCGCCGTTTCGGTGCCGCAGGAACTGGCGTTCTTGAAGTAGACCACGTTGTCCTGCTTCAGGCGCGGGTTGGTTTCGCGTTGATAGCCGCCGAGGGAGAAGTTTTCGGCGCGGGCGGTTTCGCCCACCACCAGGATCACCAGCGTTTTCTTGGCCTGCCCGGCGATCAGCGGCCCTTTGCGCGCGTCCTCGCCGATCTTGACCAGCGGCAGATTGCGGGTGAAGTAACGCTGTTCGGTAAACTTGATGGTGCCGGCGACGAAGTTGGAAGGGGTCAACATCTTCACCACGCTTTTATTGTTGCGGATCAGCGAAGCATAGTCTTTGTAGAACAGCGCGGCGACGATCAGGATCACCGCCAGCGACAGCATGACGTTGGCGGCGCGCAGTCCAACCATGTACCACCAGGGGCGAGTCTGGCGAATCTGGGTGAAGCAGACCGCTACCGCCGGCAGAATGCCGAGCAGCGCCAGCCACAATCCCATGCGCGGCGTCAGCAGCGCCGTCGCCTCCTGAGGGTTGGTTTCGAAGGCGTTTTGCATCATGTTGCCGTCGATCACCACACCATAGCTGAACATGAAATAGTTGGCTGCGGCGCTGCCGAGCAAGAAAAAGATGATCAGCGGCTTGCGCAGGTAGGGCACGGTCAACACGCTGAAGATGATATTCAGCGCACAGAAGATCACCACCGGCATGCTGGCAGCGAAAATCACGCTGTGGACGCTATCGAAGGTGATATACGACCAGGCGCGATGCAGGAATAACGCGTTTTGAAACAGAGTGAAGAACAGGGCGGTGGCGAGGGTAAAACCGAGGCTGTTGCACCGTAAGCGTTGACGTAACCACATTGCCGAATCGGGATCCTGAAAGTAGATAATGCTTTGAAATCTACCGGATGAAACTTAAGGAAACCTTAGAAACTCAGAATATTGGCGGCGGAGCCTGCGCGGAAAACGCCAGGCCGGGCGGCCTGGCGGTGGGGCGGTTTAGTAGGCGGCGGTGAATTGCGCGCGAATAAACTGAGGCTTTTCAATTTCGTCAACGATAGCGACCGCCAGGTCTTCTACCGAAATGCTGGCCGGCGCTTCGCCGTTCATCAGCAGTTGCGTGGTGCCGAGGCGGAACTGGCCGGTGCGTTTGCCCGGCTCCAGCAGGGCGGCCGGCGAGAGATAGGTCCAGTCGAGCGCCGATTCATTGCGCAGTTTGTTGCGCAGATCGCGCACCGCCTGCGCGCCGGGGCGGATATTTTCCGGGAACTGCGGCGTATCCACCAGTTCAACGCCGGGCGCCACTTCCAGGCTGCCGGCGCCGCCGACCACCAGCAGGCGCTTGACGCCGGCCTGTTCGACCGCGGTGAGGATCTGTTGGGCGCCGCGGAGGGTTTTTTCATACAGGTTGTCTTCGCCCCAGCCGGGGTTGTAGGCGCTGATCGCCGCATCCTGACCGCGCAATTGCCCCGCCAGCCAGGCGGTATCGGCAACGTCGCCCAGCGCGACGGTCAGGTTGGCGTGCTCCGGCAAATCTTTTTTCTGGCGGGCGATTGCCGTCACCTGAATACCGCGAGCCAGCGCTTCATCCACCACGCGGCGGCCAACAAAACCGGTTGCTCCAATAATGGCTACTTTCATCTGCATGCTCCTTCGGGGATAGGTTCAGTATCGTGACGCAGGCCGATGTGCCTGCTGCGTGGTGTTTACTCTAGTCCTTAACAATAGCCGTGATTAGTGCCATATTCATGCTTTCTTGATTAAGTAAAACTTCATAATCGTGGATAAACTCAATCGAATGGCGGTATTCGCCACCGTGGTGGCGGAGGGATCGCTGGCCGGCGCGGCGCGGCGGCTGGGCATGACGCCGTCGGCGGTCAGCCAGCACATGCGCTCGCTGGAGAAGGCGCTTGGGGTGCCGTTGCTACATCGCTCCACCCGCCGTCTGGCGCTGACCGAGGCCGGGGCGGCGTTCTACCCCGGCTGCGAGGCGATGCTGCAACAGGCGCAGCAGGCGGAGCAGCGGCTGGCGGAATTGCGGGATACGCTGGTGGGCGAGCTGCGCATCGCCACCCCGGTCGGCATCGGCGGCCGATCGCTTGCGGAGGCGCTGGCGCCGCTGTTGCAGGCGCACCCCAAGCTGACGCTGCGGGTGCTGGCGGACGATCGCATCGTCGATATGATAGAGCAGCGGGTCGACATCGCGCTGCGGGCCAACCGTCAACTGGCGGACGCCAATATGATCGCGCATCCGCTGACGGCGTGGCCGATGGTGCTGTGCGCCGCGCCGCGTTATCTCAGCCAGCATGGGGTGCCGGAAAAGCCGCAGGATTTGGTGCAGCACCGCTGGATCTCCAGCGGCTACAGCGGGGCCCATCTGGACTTGCTGCACCAGTCCGGCCAGCAGGTTAAGCTGCGGCTGGCGGAAGGGCAGATCGTCAGCGAGAGCATGAACGTGATGCGCGCCTTTACCCGCGCCGGGCTGGGCATTTCCGTTCAGCCGCTGTATGAAATTGGCGACGAGCTTCAGCGCGGCGAGCTGTTGCTGCTGTTGCCTGAGTGGCGGCCGGCGCCGCTGCGGCTGCACGCGCTGACGCTCGAGCGCAACGTGCCGGAGAAAAGTCGCCAGGCGCTGCGCTATTTGCGCGACTATTTTCGCCGCAATGGCGAAAAGGGACTTGCCAGCGGCGGCGATGGCGTCTTCAATTAGCAAGAGAACGCAGGAGGAGCCCCGTGGCGCAGCAGCTTGAGTTTTTCGACATTCCCAGCCCGTGTCGCGGCATTTGCCAGGCCGACGATCGCGGATTCTGCCGTGGCTGCCTGCGCAGCCGCGAGGAGCGTTTTGGCTGGATGAACATGAGCGACGCGCAAAAGCGCGAGGTGCTGCGCCTGTGTCGTCAACGCTTCCTGCGCCTGCAGCGCGCCAATAAAGCGCCCGACGAGCCGCTGCCGGAGCAGCCGTCGCTGTTTTAACCTTTCCTGATCTGCCGCACGTTCGTGTGGCTTACCGCTTCCCTGTGCCTCACCGGCTTGTGTATGCTGACTGGCAACTAATGTCATGAGGTTTTCGCAATGGTAGAACGTATTCGTCTCGCGCCGCAGGGGCCTGAATTTTCCCGCATGATTTGCGGTTACTGGCGGTTGATGGAGTGGGGCATGTCGCCGCAGCAGCTGCTGACGTTCATCGAACAGCATGTCGAACTGGGCGTCACCACCGCCGATCACGCCGATATCTATGGCGGCTATGCCTGCGAACAGGCGTTCGGCGACGCGCTGCGCCTGAAGCCGGCGCTGCGCCAGTCGCTGGAGCTGGTGAGCAAATGCGGCATCGCCACCACCGCCAAGCCCGGTAACCCGATCGGCCACTACATCACCGACCGCGACCATATCGTACAGAGCGCGGAACAATCGCTGCGCCATCTGCATACCGACTACCTCGATCTGCTGCTGATCCACCGGCCGGATCCGTTGATGGACGCCGACGACGTGGCCGAAGCCTTTGTTGCGCTGCACAAAAGCGGCAAGGTGCGCCATTTCGGCGTCTCCAACTTTACGCCCGCGCAGTTCCAGCTGCTGCAGTCGCGCCTGCCGTTCTCGCTGGCGACCAATCAGGTGGAGATCTCGCCGATTCACCAACCGGCTATTCTCGACGGCACGCTCGACCAGTGCCAGCAACTGCGCATCAAGCCGATGGCCTGGTCCTGCCTGGGCGGCGGGCGCCTGTTCAACGACGCCGAGTTCCAGCCGCTGCGCGACGAGCTGCAGCGGGTGGCGCAAGAAATCGGCGCCGAGACCATCGAGCAGGTGGTGTACGCCTGGGTGATGCGCCTGCCGTCGTCGCCGCTGCCGATTATCGGTTCCGGCAAGATTGAGCGGGTGCGTTCGGCGCTGAAGGCGCAGAAACTGGTGCTGAACCGCCAGCAGTGGTTCCGCATTCGCAAGGCGGCGCTGGGGTATGACGTGCCTTAAGGCGGAGTAAAAAAGAGCAAAGCCGGGCGGCGAAAGCACCCGGCTTTTTTACGTCGATCTTTAGGCCAACACCACCTGATCGGTGTTGAAGTGATCGAGCGAGACGCCGATCAGCGTGACCTGGCTGTGGCCGAAGGCCAGCACCAGATCGTCGTTTTGCTGCGTGGCGTAGTCGCGGATATTCCCGCTGGCGCCTTCGGTGCCGACAAACACCAGCTTATCGGTGGCGTTGAAGCCATACAGCTGATCGCGGCCAAAGTCACCGCTGAACAGGAAGGTATTGCCGCTGCCGACGCCCTTCAGGATGTCATCGCCGCTGCCGCCGACGAAGGTCAGGTTGCCGCCGGCGTGGCCGTTAAGGGTGTCGTTGCCGGCGTTGCCGAACAGCCAGGCGTCGTGGCTGCGAGCCTGCAGGACGTCATCGCCGTCGCCGCCGGCGGTGGCGGCGGCATAGGCTTTGAGGCCAGAGTCCGATTTCAATCCGGCGGCGGTCACCTGATGGTCCACCTGTTTGTTGAAGATAAGCCACGAGGTTTCTTTGCTGCGCAGGGTGCTGATGTCGTCCGCCAGCGTAATGCCGCCTTTGGCGTCGCGCAGGTAAAGCGTGTTGCCGTCGTAGGCGACCTCGGTGTTTTTCAACGCCTGTTGGGTATCGAAGATATTGTGGCCTTTGCCGCCGGCGATCAGGTTATAGCCGCCTGCATCGCGGAAGATATCGTCGCCGTCGCGCCCCTCGAGATAGTCGTTGCCTTTGCCGCCCTTGATCAGATCATTGCCGTCGCTGCCGATGATAAACGTCGGCCCGCTGTGCGTTTCCGCGTTGCGGTTCAGGTCTTCCACCCAGGTATTGCCGCGCGTCACGTTCGACAGGTTGGAGACGATGATGGTCGAGTCTTTGTCGGTCAGCGAATAAAACTCGGAGTTCAGCACCCGCATCAGACCGTCCTGATAGAAGAACGGCAGGTGCGACAGCCAGGTCGGAATGTTGAGAATGGAAAACGGCAGCAGGTTCCAGGCGTCCGACGCGTAGTGGTCGTTGAAGTTGACGATATTGTTGGTGGCGGAGGCATGGGGCGCATCGTGTACGCCTAACGACGCCCCGGTCAGCGTGGTGCCGTCGAGCGCGCGGAACACCGGATCGTTCTCGTAGCCGATGTTGATCACCTTGCCGCCGGCCTCGTACTGGGTCGGCGAGGCGAAGGCGACATAGTTGGACTGCGCGTAAAAGCCGCCCCAGTTGGCGTCGCTCTGCGCCGCCATGCTGTTGACCGCCAGCCCGCCGAGGCTGTGGCCGCTGACCACCACGTCTTCTCCGCTCAGCCCGTGCGCCTGCGCGAACTTCGCCACGTCGCCCAGCAGCTGGCCGAAGGCCTTCAGCGTGTAGCCGTCGGCGTAGCCTTTCGGCCCGAAGCCGGCCAGCAGATCGTTAATCACATCGCCGATGGTATCGCCGATCAACGACTCGCGCGGGCCGCTGGTGCCGCGAAATGAGATGCCAATGGCGGTGAGATTGCCTTCGCTGTCATATTTGCCCAGCACCTCGGCCTGAGCGGTGGTGTAACCGGCGGTCTCGCCGTAGTAGGTGCCGCGTGCATCGGTTTTGCCAGCGTAACCCAGCTGCGCGGCGCTGATCACCGACCAGCCGGCGTTATTCACCGCCTGCTGCGCGGCCTGTTCGGAATCGGGATTCCAGGGAATGCCGGGCAGGCCGCCCTGCGATTGGGTGCTGCCGATGAGCGCAGTGACCAGCGTCAGCGGCAGGCCCAGCCCGAAACCGGTCTGGTGATAGCCTTCATCGAAGCCGTTATCGATATTGTGGTAAGCGTAGGTAGAGATGGCCAAGGCGTCGGAAAATAGCG
The DNA here is from genome assembly GCF_043109535.1 of Serratia sp. LACPHL-BACT-2024-00286. Classification (NCBI taxonomy): domain Bacteria; kingdom Pseudomonadati; phylum Pseudomonadota; class Gammaproteobacteria; order Enterobacterales; family Yersiniaceae; genus Serratia; species Serratia sp. LACPHL-BACT-2024-00286. The sequence goes on along the minus strand of NZ_JBICNA010000001.1, from coordinate 1,027,875 downwards.
CTTTCGACGCCTTTTCGTCCAGATCCTTATAGCTAAAGATGCCCATATCAGTTCCTTATGAAGTATGCCGCGGGCCTGTAAGTGAACTCACACGCGTCGGCGGTGGAAACAGGGAAACAACGTTAGCCGAACGACAGCTGGTCAGAGGACCAACATCGGTAGAATTATTATTAGTGTTAAATATTAGGCCCGCGAATCAAATTAGCGAGATTGTGCGTTGGTTAACAGTGCCGGCGCAGGCTCTCCTATACTGATAGCTCGATATAGTCATTAAGGAGACTGATTGATGAAACGTTATTGGTATGCAGCGCTCGGCCTGATGGCGTGTGGTGCGGCTCAGGCGGCGACAACCGACGTCGAGATGCACCTGGTGACCGGGCAGGGGATCGGTCAGGACATCGGCAAGGTGGCCATCAGCGAAACGCCGTATGGCCTGCTTTTCACGCCGAGCCTGAAAGCATTACCGGCCGGGGTACACGGCTTCCACGTGCATGAGAAAGGCAGCTGCGAGCCGGGCATGAAGGACGGCAAAGCGGTGGCGGCGCTGGCGGCCGGCGGACATTTCGACCCGCAAAAGACCGGAAAACACCTCGGGCCGTATGCCGACGGGCACCTGGGTGACCTTCCGGCCATCTATGTGACCGCCGACGGCATGGCGAACTATCCGGTGTTGGCGCCGCGGCTGAAAAAAATCAGCGACATTGAGGGTAAAGCGCTGATGGTGCACGCCGGCGGCGACAACCATTCGGATCATACACAACCGCTCGGCGGCGGCGGAGAACGCTTCGCCTGCGGTGTGATCAAATGATTATCCGCCGCTAACGGCCGGTACGGCGGTGGGCTGGCCCATCGCCTGTTGCAACTGCTGCAGCGAGCAGTAGAGCCGCCAGATCAGGCCGGCCAGATCGCGCGCCGCCTGTTCCGGGTGGTGCGCCAGCGCGTTGCTCATGCGCAGCAACTCCTGCAGCGTGGCGTCCAGCGAACTGTGCTGCACGCCTTTCTCCGTCATGATGCCGCGCAGGCAGTGGATACAGACGTTGCGCACCGCCGAGAGCGGATCGGAACGGGTTTGCCAGTCGCGCAGTTGCCAGACGATATGGCTGCAGTTGAGCAGCACCACGCCCCAGCGCAGCAGCCAGGTGCGAGCGTCCTGATCCTGACTTTGATTGAGCTGGCTGATGCGATGGTAGATCAGCGATTCGAACTGGCTTTCGCTCTGCTGCGGCCGTTTGCTCAACTGATCGATAAAGTCGCGTCGCAGCGCGCGGATAATGCGGCGGCTTTTGCGTTTGTCCGAGCTGGGGCGCAGGATCTGAAACGCCAGCCCGGCCAGGAGCACGCCGACGATTTTAGCGATGTTGTCATTGATAAAGGACTGGTAGTCATAGCTCGGCGGATTGCTGACGGTCAGGAACGAGCCCATAAAGACGATCAACTGCCCCCAGAGCGCGGCATAAGGTGGATTCTGCAGCTTGAGCATCTGCATGGTCACCAGGATCGGGAACAGGAAGGCGCAGAACACCCAGAAGTCGTCAATCTGGATCATCAAACCGAATTTCACCACGAAGCAGGCGACCGAGAGCAGCAGCATCGCCTTGAGCAAGGTGCTGACGCTGTTGATCGGCGAAGGCGTGGACGAGTATAGCACGCAGCTGATGGCGGTGAGCGTCAGCGCCGCGCTGCCGGCGTCCCACTGCGTGTTGATCCAGTAGGCGCAGCCGATCACGATGCACAAAAAGGTGCGCAGGCCGTTGTAGGCGGCTTCGTAGCTGTCGGTATGGCGCGCCAGCGAAGTGACGCGCGGCGGTTGGAGATCGCTGACCGCCGTGGCGCTTTCCAACCGCCGCAGCCAGCGGTTGCAGCGCAGGTAAAGCCAACAGAAATCGCGCAGCCGCAGCCAGAAGGCGCGATGGCGGTAGTCCGTAGCCTCTTGCGGGGCGATCTGCTGAAGCAGGCGCGCCAAACGGTATTTGTCGGTGGCGGGATCGCGCAACTCGTCCAGCAGTTGCGTCAGCACCGGCATCAGATTGGCGGGGCGATCCGGCCAGTTCAGCAGCATGCGGCGCAGGCTGGAGATAACGCTGGTCATGCGCAGCTGTTGGTGCAGCAGATAGTTGAGCAGGTTATTTTGCCGCCGCAGCCGGTAGTGGCTCCAGAATGCCTGAATGCGCAGCAGGTTCATGGTCAGGATCTGGCCGATGACCCCTTCGTGCGAGGTGCGCATCTGCGCGGTGATCTCCGGCTGCCACAGCATGGCGGCATGCTCCAGCAGGCGCAGCTGCATGCGCCTCAGCGAGGTCAGCAGGGCTTCGCCGTCCGAGGTGCTGGGCAGGATCATCATCATCAACCCGCCGCATAGAATGCCGGTGATCACTTCGCAAACCCGCGCCTGTGCGATATCGAAGATTTGCTGGGTATCGGTGACGTTGACCGTGCCGAAGGCGATGATGGCGGCGGTATAGCCCGCCAGCGCGAAGGCGTAAGAGACGTTGTTTTGGTAATGGTTGGAGACGTAGGTGCACAGCCCGATCCAGGCGGCGATGAACAGCGTAAACAGCCAGGGATCGTTCAGGCAGTGGCCGGCGATCGCCACCGACGCGGCGGCGCCTACCAGGCTGCCGAAGATGCGGCCGATGCTTTTGCTGATCACGCCGCCGATGGTGGGGAAGCTCACCACCGCGGCGGAGGTAAGCGCCCAATAGGGTTCGTCGAGTTCGAGCACGAAGGCTACCCATAGCGCCAGACACATCGCCAGTGAGTTGCGCAGCGCATAGCGCCATTGGCCGCCGGTCGCCTTACCCCAGGGGGTGCGGCTCCACTCCAAAAAAGGCAGGTTCACACTTTAGTTCCGCTGATGAATCGAAATGGTGCAGGTGGTGCCGGCGACCAGCGTCAAATCGGCGGGCACGTTGAGCAATTTTATCCGTACCGGCACGCGCTGAGCCAAACGCACCCAAGGAACATTAGGCTTAACGTCCATTAATAGATCGTTGCTGCTGTCAACGCTCTGATCGTAAATGGCGCGGCCGATGCTCTCTACTTCCCCCTGTAGCGGCGTGTTGCCGTTATATAAAACGATGTCCGCTTTATTGCCTTCTTTTATATGCTTCAGCTTGGTTTCTTCGAAATAACCGAGCACATAAAACGAATGCACATCCACCAACGCCACCAGCGGCGTACCGGCGTTGGCGTAGTTCCCGACCCGCGCCTGCAGGTTGGTGATATAACCGTCGGTTGGTGCGTAAATTTTGGTTTTGCTCAAATTCCATTTGGCCTGTTCCAGATTGGCCAGGGCGGCTTTATAGGCGGCCTTCATTGCCTGCGCGGCTAAATTTGACTCGTCCAAATCTTCAGCGGAAATAACGTTACGCGCTAAACCGCGGCGGCGGGCAGCCTCGTGGTCCGCTTTGGCCAGATCGGATTGCGCTTTTGCCACCGCGGCCTCGGCATTGTCCAGCGCAATCTGGTAGGGCACCGGGTCGAGGGTAAAAATCAGACTTCCCGCAGGTACGAACTGATTGTCATTCGCGCTTATTTTCTCTAATCTTCCAGAGACTTCAGGGGTGATATTGACGAGTTCGGCGCGCACTTTTCCATCACGGGTCCATGGGGATTGCATATAATAATTCCAGAGCCACCAACCGGCGCAGACGGCAATGGCGCAGACGATCACCGTAGAGAAGTATTTTAATGTTTTATGCTGCATGGGTTACCAACTCGCTAAAATCCATAAGGAACCGCTGACGGTCAGAACGAAAATGGACAGGTCCATCAACATGGGATGCCAGATTTCACCGGAATACATCCAGTCTCTCAGCAGCTGATGAATCAGCAGCCATAAGAGCAGTCCTAGTAAAAAAGCTTTAAATATAGGTGGAAAATAAAGCGATGCTCCCAGGACCAAATCGGGCAAGGGAGATGAGGTGTGTAACCATGATGTATTCACATTAACAATCCCTAAGGGTGAATATGTTGAATATTTGCATAACGATTAAACAATAGCGGCTAAAAATAGTGGCTATTTCCACAATATACATTATATACATTTGTGTTTTTAATGTGAGTTACCCAAAATAGTCTAAGCTCTGGGAGGTAATGTTAGCATGCTAATTATAAGGAGGGGGAAGTGGAGTCAACATTAGGTTCAGATTTAGCACGATTAGTTCGTGTGTGGCGCGCGCTCATCGATCATCGGCTCAAGCCGTTGGAGCTGACCCAAACGCATTGGGTCACGTTGCACAATATCAATCGCTTGCCGCCGGAGCAGTCGCAAATCCAGCTGGCCAAGGCGATCGGTATCGAGCAACCGTCACTGGTCCGTACGCTGGACCAACTGGAGGAGAAAGGGCTGATCACGCGTCACACCTGTGCCAACGATCGCCGCGCGAAGCGCATCAAGCTGACCGAAGCGGCCGATCCGATCATCAGGGAAGTGGACAGTGTGATCACGTCTACGCGCAGTGAGATTTTAAGCGGCATTACCGCCGACGAAGTGCATCTGTTGGTAGGGCTGATTGGCAAGTTAGAACAAAATATCACCGAACTGCAGAACAAATAATAATATTCTTATTTTCTACGATTACAGTTTCACAGCATCAGAAATAAAACCGGAGGCGATTGCCTCCGGTTTGCCGCTTGTCGCCGGCTGGCTTACAGCGGGGAAACGGTGATGGTGTCGCCCATGCGCGCCATGCGCACGCGCTGGCCAGGGCTGAACTTGGTGTCGCCCGCTTTCTGCACCACCACGATGTTTTCTTTCTGGTCGGTTTTGATCTCCAGCTCGTAGCCGGAGGTGCGGCCGGCCACTTCACCGATGCTGTTACCTGCCGCGCCGCCGGCGATAGCGCCCGCCGCGGTAGCCAGCGTACGACCGGTGCCGCCGCCAACGGTGTTGCCCAACAGCCCGCCAATCACCGCGCCGCCGATCATCCCCATGGCGTTGGAGCCTTCGCCGCCCTGAATTTTAACCGGACGCACGGAAACCAGCGTCCCGTAGGTGACGTTCTGCACCTGCTTGGCCTGCGAGGACGAGTAGACATCACCGGACATGGATTCATTGGCACAGCCGGCCAGCGTAACGGCGGCGACGGCAACGACGAGAAGACGCTTGATCATACAAAACTCCTGATGGTAGTAGTCCATAACCTGGTAATGCTCCCCAGGCAAGATTCAGTGAAAACGATAGACAAAGTATGGCTGAAAGTTGACACACCGCCATGCTTCATCGCTGCATGCAGCTTAACTTTTCTCTGTTCAACCAATAATAAACCGCGGTTTACCTTTATGACAGCCTTGGCGACATTCCGTCGCCTGTTATGGCACGGTTTAACACATAACCCGTGCCACAGCGGCGTCGGGGGGCATCTGGCTCACGAACCGTAAAAAAAGCATCATAATTCATGGCGTTAATCCGGCAATTCTGGTTTATTTGTCAGGATGAATTTTGCTTACCGCGCGGGTTAGAGGATGTTGCTATGAAGTCAGGCCGCTATATAGGCGTCATGTCCGGCACCAGTCTGGACGGAATCGATGTGGTATTGGCCGCGATCGACGATCGCATGGTGGCGCAGCAGGCCAGCTATAGCCATCCGATGCCGATGGCGTTGAAAAAAGAGATCCTGGGCATGTGCCAAGGGCAGCAAACCACGCTGGCCGCCGTCGGCCGCCTGGACGCGCAACTGGGCACGTTGTTCGGCGAGGCGGTGCTCGGCCTGCTGAAGCAAACCGGCATCGGCGCTGAGCAGATCACCGCCATCGGGTGCCACGGCCAGACGGTGTGGCACGAACCGGAGGGTGACGCGCGTTTCTCGATGCAGCTCGGTGATAACAACCGCATCGCCGCGCTGACCGATATCACCACCGTCGGCGATTTCCGCCGGCGCGACATGGCCTACGGCGGGCAGGGCGCGCCGCTGGTGCCGGCGTTTCATCAGGCGCTGCTGGGGCATCCCGTCGAGCGGCGCATGGTGCTGAACGTCGGCGGCATCGCCAACCTTTCTCTGCTGTTGCCCGGTACGCCGGTGCGCGGTTTCGATACCGGGCCGGGCAACATGCTGATGGACGCCTGGGTATGGCGCCACCGCGCGCAGCCTTACGATCAGGACGGCGGCTGGGCGATGCAGGGGCGAGTCTGCTTGCCGCTGTTGCAGCAGATGCTGGCGGATCCGTACTTCGCGCTGCCGGCGCCGAAAAGCACCGGCCGCGAGTATTTCAATATCGCCTGGCTGGAGCGGCAGCTGGCCGGATTGCCGGCGATTGCGCCGGTCGACGTGCAGGCCACGCTCACGGAGCTGACCGCGGTCAGCATCAGCGAGCAGGTATTGCTGGCCGGCGGGTGCGAGCGCCTGTTGGTCTGCGGCGGCGGGGCGCGCAACATGCTGCTGATGGCGCGCCTGTCGGCGCTGCTGCCGGGCACGGAGGTCGGGCTGACCGACGATTTTGGCGTCAGCGGCGACGACATGGAGGCGCTGGCCTTTGCCTGGCTGGCCTTCCGCACGCTGTCCGGCCAGGCCGGCAATCTGCCTTCGGTGACCGGCGCCAGCCGTGAAACGGTGTTGGGTGGGATTTATCCGGTTTTGCCATTGGGGGCCCGTTAGCTCTGTTAGGATAGCCTGTGAAGGATTTTTCTAAGGAGCAACAGCATGAAAAAAGTCATTTTCGTCGCCGGCGCGCTGGCGCTGTCCGGCTGCAGCTACATCCTGCCGCAAAGCAGCCAGACGATGCACTACCAGTGCGGCACCACGCCGCTGACGGTGGCGCTTGACGGCAAGGCGAGCGAAGTCAGCCTGCTGATGGACGGCGAACAGCTGCATCTCAAGCAGGTGCTGGCGTTGACCGGCGCCAAATACAGCGACGGCAAATACACTTTTTGGTCGAAAGACCGTAACGCCTATCTTGAGCGCAACGGCAAGGTAGTCATGAGCGACTGCGTGTTGACGGAGTGAAGGTCGACGGCGGCGTCGGAGCGATTGAGTTCCTGACGCCGCAGGCGCAGAATGTAACGACGGATTTTTTCAGTTGGTCGATAACCCAGATGATTGAAAAGAGTGAGTTTGATGTTGCGGACCTGCGCCGTGAATACACCCGAGGCGGCCTGCGCCGCAACGATCTGACCGCCAACCCGCTCGAACTGTTCGAGCGTTGGTTGAAACAGGCCTGCGACGCGCGCCTGGCCGATCCCACCGCCATGTGCGTCGCGACCGTCGACGAACACGGCCAGCCTTATCAACGCATCGTGCTGCTGAAGCATTTCGATGAGCAGGGGCTGGTGTTCTACACCAACCTCGGCAGCCGCAAGGCGCAGCAGCTGGCGCACAACCCGCATATCAGCCTGCTGTTCCCCTGGCACATGCTCGATCGCCAGGTGATTTTCCTCGGCCAGGCGGAGCGCCTGTCGACCCTCGAAGTGCTGAAGTATTTCAACAGCCGGCCGAAAGACAGCCAGATCGGCGCCTGGGTGTCGCAGCAGTCGTCGCGCATTTCCGCGCGCGGCGTGCTGGAAAGCAAATTCCTTGAGCTGAAGCAGAAGTTCCAGCAGGGCGAGGTGCCGTTGCCGAGTTTCTGGGGCGGATTCCGCGTGAAATTTGACTCCGTCGAGTTCTGGCAGGGCGGCGCCCATCGCCTGCATGACCGTTTCCTGTATCAGCGGGACGGGAATGACTGGAAAATTGACCGACTGGCACCCTGAAGACGGAAAATCCCCTCTAAGCGCTGGTGCTGACGCCGCCGGCGCTTTATTCTATGCGCTACCCTGAATTTTTATTTCGCCACTGGGCGAAAGGCCGTGTACCGGCAAAGGTGCATTCGTTTATACATGGAGTCATTGATGGCAAGCAGCAACTTGATTAAACAACTGCAAGAGCGGGGCCTCGTTGCCCAGGTTACGGATGAGGAAGCGTTAGCGGAGCGACTGGCGCAAGGGCCAATTGCACTGTATTGCGGTTTCGATCCGACCGCTGACAGCTTGCATTTGGGCCATCTGGTTCCTCTGTTGTGCCTGAAGCGCTTCCAGCTGGCCGGCCACAAGCCGGTAGCACTGGTGGGCGGCGCCACTGGCCTCATCGGCGATCCGAGCTTCAAAGCGGCGGAACGCAAGCTGAACACCACCGATACGGTGAACGAGTGGGTCGAGAAGATCCGCAAGCAGGTTTCCCCGTTCCTCGATTTCGACTGCGGCAGCAACAGCGCTATCGCGGCCAACAACTACGACTGGTTCGGCGGCATGAACGTGCTGACCTTCCTGCGTGACATCGGCAAGCACTTCTCCGTCAACCAGATGATCAACAAGGAAGCGGTCAAGCAGCGCCTGAATCGCGACGACTCCGGCATCTCCTTCACCGAGTTCTCTTATAACCTGCTGCAGGGCTACGATTTCTCCGAGCTGTATAACCGCCACCAGGTGGAGCTGCAGATCGGCGGTTCCGATCAGTGGGGCAACATCACCTCAGGCATCGATCTGACGCGTCGTCAGCACCAGAAGCAGGTGTTCGGCCTGACCGTACCGTTGATCACCAAAGCAGACGGCACCAAGTTCGGTAAAACCGAAGGCGGCGCGGTCTGGCTGGCGCCGGAAAAAACCAGCCCGTACAAGTTCTACCAGTTCTGGATCAACACCGCCGACGCCGACGTTTACCGTTTCCTGAAGTTCTTCACCTTCATGAGCCTGGAAGACATCAACGCGCTGGAGGAAGAAGACGAGAACAGCGGCAAGGCGCCGCGCGCCCAGTACGTGCTGGCGGAAGAAGTGACCGGCATGGTGCACGGTGCGGAAGGCCTGGCGGCCGCCAAGCGCATCACTCAGAGCCTGTTCTCCGGCGCGCTGCACGACATGACCGAAGCGGACTTCGCCCAGCTGGCGCAGGACGGCATGCCGACCATTAAACTGGAGCGCGACGCCGATCTGCAGCAGGCGCTGGTGAATGCCGAACTGGTGCCGTCACGCGGCCAGGCGCGCACCATGATCGGCTCCAACGCGGTGACCATCAACGGCGAGAAACAATCGGATGCCGAATACCGCTTCAGCGATGCGGACCGTCTGTTCGGCCGCTACACGCTGCTGCGCCGCGGCAAGAAACACTACTGCCTGGTGGATTGGCAGTAAGCGTCAGGCAGCCTATATGACGTGAAAAGCCCGGGGAGATCCCCGGGCTTTTTTTATCACATGGCGCGGATGAAGATTAGGCAAACGCCTCCGGCAGCGAGTTTTCGGCCGCAACACCGTTCACGGTAATGGCTGGCGAGTGGTAGTGCAGAGAGACGGCAGCCAGATAGGGATCCTGATTGCCGATCGAGAACACCACATCATCGGCGTCAAACGTTTGGTTATGATTGTTATCCACGATGACATAGAGCGATTTGTCCAACTTTAGCAATCCGACTTCCGCCAGGTTGTTGGCGCTGGCGCCGTTGGTCATCTTCGCCAGAACCTGCGAGAACAGCGCTTGGGCATTGTCCGTCGCATTCAGGCCACTGAACGCATTTTGTAACTCAGCTTGGGTAGTGGCGCTGCCGTACAAGGTTGCGGTCTTGTCTCCTGTCTTGGAGAAAACCCATGGGTTATCGGTTTCTCCCACGGAGATGACGCTGTTGGCATAGCCGGTATTGAGCGTGACCATATTGTCTATTTTGCTATCGGTAAAATGTAACGCACCGGCGCTATCCAGCGTTGTGTTGCCCTTAACGTCGGCTTTATAGACGGTCAATCCGGTGCGGTCGATCGTTAACTGGTCGCCGGCAAGTTCGGCAATGACATGGGCGAAATCGTCTTTATTGGCCAGCGTATTTAGCGTGTGGTAGAAAGCGCCGCCGCCGGTGCCGCCTTTTTCTGCGACGAGGTACAGCTTCATGTCGGAGTAATAACGGCGTTCATCGGTAAATTCGCTGCCGATGATGGTCTTCAGGTTATCGCTAAAATCTGCGGCGACGGTCAGATTAAGCACCAGCGGCTTATCGCCTGTGTACATATAGCCGCTCAGCATCAACGTGCTAATCGAGTTGTCCCCGCCGCTCAGGGTCAACGTGCGATTTTGCACAATGTCGAGATTGCTGCCCATACGGATTTCGAGCGTTTCTTTATGGTTCGATGTAAAGCTGAAAGTACCCATATTGAGGTTGGTTACCGTATGGCTAGCCGCATCGGTAAAGAACAATTTAAAGCTGTCGTCGCTTTGCGCCGTATCGCTGATATGGATACGGCTTTTCGCGGTCAAGTCGCCGCCGAGGGTAAATTGCCCGCTGCTGACGTTGAGCAGCGTTAAATCTCCGGAGTAGGCCGTAATTACCCCCCCAGCCGATCCCGTAGCGTTTTGCGAAGCATTGGGCTGCGCCATTTCGCCTTGTTTTAGCGAGTTGATGTTGCCGTAAATCGGATGGGAGACGGTGGCTTCTTGCGTGAACAACCCAAAGTCAAAGACCTTGTTGCCTTCGGTGGCGACCCGCTGCCCGTTAAGATAAATCTCTCCGGTACCGCGATAATGGGTCAAATCTACATAGTTGAAGTACAGGAACTGGTTAACGTTATTTGTGATTTCAGCATCATAGCCACCGCCGGCGCTGGCCGTCAGGTGGACGACCTTGGTGAAAAAATTGGCTGAGACACTGTAGTAAGATGTCTCGGGATCGCTATTAAGTGCCGTCGCTTTGAAGTCACTGCTGACCCTATTGCCGCTGTCGGCGGTGGCATTGCCTTGCCAGACAAGCTGATGTTTCCCGGCGGCCAGATTGATTTGCGTGGCCGCCGTCGTCATATCGAGCCGGTCGGCGACGACGGTGCTGTTCTTAACGTTGGTAAAGTTAATCCCTTCGGGGGCGTTCAGCAGATTGCCCTCGCTAAGAATGAGAGTGATATTCAGGTTTCTCAGCGACTGTAGCATTGCGTCATTGGTGGCAAAATCGCCCTGCAGCGTGACTTTTTGCAACGATTTGGCAAAGCTGAGATCGACCGCGGAGCCGACCTCCGCGTTAAGAGTGATCTCGCGCAGTTGGCTGATTTCCGCATGACTTAACGTATGTTGCTTACCGGTATTCAGGCTGCCGTTGAGGGCGCCGTCGGCATTCGACATCGTGACGTTGCCACGGATCTGATACCCCAGCTCGCTGCCAATTTTGTATTCGAGATTGACGAGTTGCTCGTGACTGGGGCTGACTCCTCCCTCCAGCGGCGCTTCCCCGTTGCGGAACGCATGCAAAATATTCAGCGTCGCCTGCAGCGGATTATTGCCGGCTTTGAGCAAAATTGCCTGTTTTTGCAGTTCGCTCAGCGCCGGGCCGTAATACAGTTCGTGATAAACCCTGGCGAAGTCTGCGGCATCTTTGAAGGGGGAGGATTTAGCCAGAATGGTCAGCAGATCAAGCTCGGAATTTCCCGCGGCGAGGAATTTGCTGTAACTGTCCAACCCGGTTGATTCCAGCGTGGCCTTTTTTCCCAGTTGCAGAAAGAGCAGCGCTACGCTTTCCTGATAGTGGGTCGCAGCCATCTCACCCGCAGCGTAGACATGGGTAGCATTAAGAAAAGCCTGTTTGGCTGCGCCATGGGCAGTGTCGTTACGAATATCGGCGATCAGACGCATGATGACGTCGCCGCGCGTTTCGGTATGATTATTCAACCCGGTGACGTAATTGGCGAGCTCGCTTGCGCCTGCATCAACGCCGAACGTATTTTTATAGACGGTTTTGACGAAGTCTTCATTACTTAACGTGGTCAACGCGCTGCGCGTCTCGACGAAACGGCCGGCGATATAGCTGGCGTCGGCTTTTCCCGTCGCCAGAACCTGGCTCCAGTAATTGACGCCTTCCGCCACCGCAAGGCTGCCTACGATGTAAAACAGAGCTTGAATATCGGCTGCCGCTTCGGCGTTGGCGGGATAGGGGGACAAAGCGGGGTGTAAGGTTGTATCAATAATATCAAACAGATGCTGTTGCTGTGCGACCGGTGCCGTAGCATCACCCATATAGCTTTTCACGCCGGCGATGAGATCCTTGGTAATCAGCCCCAGCGTTTTTCCTGCATTGGCTTGCGCGACCAGCGTGGCCAGCACTGCGGGCGCTGGATCCGCGCCTGTCGTATTTTTATAGATGTATTGAATTTTTTGCGATGTTGTCAGGCCATCGTAGCGATGATGTCCATCCTGAGACTGGATGAATTTTTCTGCCAGTTGATCTCTGCTGTACTGCCCCGATTCCAGCTGGCGGGCAAAGAAGTTCAAGGCGGCGCTATCGGCTTTTTTACCGAGCGTGGCGTAAAAAAGGATGGCCACATCCTGTTGTGACGACAATAAACTCATGTTAACCCCTGTGTTGACATAGAAATAAGCATCAACAAGTACAGTTCAAAACCGGGTTATTGCAATGCGGCGAAATATGAGGAAATTCTGTTTCTGCCGAAAATGCGGTTGTCCTCTGTGTAAAAGCACTGCGGCGAAAGGCTCGATACTGGGGCAACCCTATAGTGGCAGTCCACTATCGTAAATATCTTGGCGTGGATCGGGTTTTTCTCTCTGTCGAAGCCATGGCTGCAGGCTCGCGGCTTTTTTTGGATCGGACTTTTCGCTACAATATGCCGCCGTCGAAAGCATAAAAATCCCTCTCATTTCTTGTTTTTAACAGCGCCGGCATGACGTTTTAGCGTCGTGCACCCATTATCATTTCGCCGCGGGCTGATGCACACGGCATGGCGAGGTCAGTTGTTCCGATGAAAAACATTCTTTCTATCCAGTCGCACGTGGTGTTTGGTCACGCCGGCAACAGTGCGGCTGAATTCCCGATGCGCCGCATGGGCGTCAATGTCTGGCCGCTGAACACGGTGCAGTTCTCCAACCATACGCAATACGGCCAGTGGACCGGCTGCGTCATGCCTGCCAGCCACCTGACCGAGATCGCGCAGGGTATTGCCAATATCGAGCAGCTGCAACGCTGTGATGCGGTGCTGAGCGGTTATATCGGTTCGCCGGAGCAGGGCGACCATATTCTGGAGATTGTGCGTCAGGTTAAGCAGGCGAACCCGAATGCCTGGTATTTCTGCGATCCGGTGATGGGGCATCCTGAAAAGGGCTGCATCGTGGCGCCGGGCGTGGCCGAGTTTCACTGCCGCCAGGCGTTGCCGTGCAGCGACATGATGGCGCCGAACCTGCTGGAGTTGGAGATGCTGAGCCAGATGGCCGTCGCCAACGTGGCTGATGCGGTGCAGGCCGCCCGCGTGCTGATCGCCAAGGGGCCGCGGCTGGTGCTGGTCAAGCACCTGGCCCGCGCCGGCTATCACGCCGACTGCTTCGAAATGCTGCTGGTGACGGCGGACGAGGCCTGGCACATCAGCCGGCCGCTGGTGGACTTCGGCGCGCGTCAACCGGTTGGCGTCGGTGATTTGACCAGCGGTCTGCTGCTGGTGGATCTGCTGAAGGGCGAGGCGCTGGACAAAGCGCTGGAGCACGTGACCGCCGCCGTGTATGAGGTGATGCTGACCACGCAGGAGATGGGCGAATACGAACTGCAGGTGGTGGCGGCGCAGGATCGGATCGTGCAGCCGCTCAGCGAATTCAAAGCGGTAAAGCTGTAAGTGCATCGAGCCCCGGCGACAGCCGCCGGGGCTGAAACTTTACTTCAATCCTTCGGCGTTCAGCGCCGCATCTACCGCCGGGCGCGCCGCAACGCGATCGAACCAGGCCGCCAGATGGGCGTGCTTGCGCACGTCGAACTGCAGGGCGAACGCCCAACGCAACACGGTGAACAGGTAGGCGTCGGCTACGCTGAAACGGCTTCCCAACAGGAAGTGCTGCTTCGCCAGCACCGAATCCAGATAGCTGAACTGCTGCTCCAGCTTGGCGCGCGCGATGGTTTGGTATTCCTCGGGCGTTTTCGGGTTGAACAGCGGGCTGAACCCTTTGTGCAGTTCGGTGGCGATGTAGTTCAGCCATTCGATCGCGTGGTAGCGCGACAGGGTGCCCGCCGCCGGGATCAGGTTGCGATCGGGCACGCGGTCCGCCAGGTATTGCACGATCGCCACGCCTTCGGTCAGCAGGCTGCCGTCATCCAGCAGCAGCGCCGGTACCTGTCCCTTGGGGTTGATGGCGAGGTAATCGGCGCCGCTCTCGGTCTTCTTCTGCGCCAGATCGACCTTCTCCGCCGTAAAATCCAGCCCTGCCTCACGCAGCACGATATGCGGGGACAGCGAACAGGCGCCGGCTTTATAGAACAGTTTCATCGGAAGCTCCTTGTTGATGACGAATGACGGGCATGCTTAACCTCTCATCGTAGTCCCATAGCGCCAAAATTACAGCGGCTTAGCTAACAAATTTAACCGGTGATCGCCTCGGCGGGCTGCAGCTGCGCCAGCGTAGCGGCGATCTGCTGTTGCAACGCCTGCGGCGCTACCTGCATCGGCGAGCGCAGCTCGTTGGCGATCAGCCCCTGCTGAGCCAGCACCGTCTTGACCGGCGCCGGATTCGGGAAGCTGAACATCTGGTGGATCATCGGCAGCAGCTCATAGAAGTTGCTGCGCGCCGCGGCCAAATCGCCGGCGGCGACCTGCTGCACCAGCTGCACGAAACGTTCCGGGTGAACATGCGCGGCGGCGGAGATGGCGCCGGTGCCGCCGAGGCACAGCGTGGTGAGGATCAGATTGTCTTCCCCGGTCATCACATCGATTTCGCCGTCGGCGATCAGCGCCATGGTGGCGTCAGGATTGCCGCCGCAGTCCTTGATGGCGGTGATGCGCGGATGGCGCGCGAGCCGGCGCAATGTGGCCAGCTCCATGGCGATGCCGGTGCGCTGCGGAATGTTGTACAGGATCACCGGCACGCTGGAGGCGTCGGCCAACTGGGTGAAATAATCGATCAGGCCGCATTGCGAAGGGCGGATGTAGTAAGGCGCCGGGATCAGCACGCCGGCGATGTCGCGCAGCTGAATGGCCTGCTGCATCTGCAGCGTGGCGGCCATGTTATTGCCGGAAAGGCCCATCACCACCTGGTGTGCGGGCGCCACTTCCAGCACGGCGTCGAGCACCGCCAGCTGTTCTTCTTTGCTCAGCGCGGCGGCTTCACCGGTGGAGCCGCAGACCACCAGGCCATCGATGCCGGCGTCGAGCAGGTGCCGCGCCAGGCGTTTCACCGCCGGCAAATCGACGGCATCGTGATTGAAAGGGGTAACCATCGCCACCCAAATACCCGAAAATGAGGCCATAAAATATTCCTTCTGTGTGACCGACAGAGAAGCCAGATGAGAAAATTGAAGGCGGGGCGTTGCGCGCCATCCAGTCAGCTCATCTGACGGGACAGCTCGCCCCGGTCAAATGAGCGTCTGTTTCTTCGATTTAACCGCCGCCAAATCGCCAACGGGCAACGCAGGTGTTATCAGAAAGTCGGCGTTGCGTGGGTAGGCCATGGCGGTCTCGTGAAAAGGGGAAGTGGGGTGATAATGAATATTCTTCATCAGGCTGTCAATTTACAACAGATTGATAACATTGTTATTCATGATTCGGTAGCGAGGATGAGTTTGGCTAATAAATAAAAATCCCCGCAGCGGCGGGGAGAGTTTGGCTGGTTCAGCGCGGCGGGCGGGAGCCGATGGTGGCGGACCAACTGAAGGTGTCGCCGCTCGGCCGATAGCGGTTGGCCTTGCGTTCTGCACGCTCCGCCTTGGCGAGCTTCGCTCTGGCGGCCATGATGCGCGCCACCACTTCATCCTTGACCTTGTGCTGTTCGGCGTTGGTCAGCGGCCTGCCGTGGCTCTTGCGCGCCTTGTCCAGTTCGGTTTTCACTTCCCGCTGTTCGCTTTCCGTCATCTCTTTCAACGTCAACTTTTTCATCTGTGCCGCCCGTTCGGTGAAGTTGACCTACAGTTTAGCGGCGTTATGTGACCGAAAATGTTATGGGCATAACGAAATGCGTGGTAAGCCGGCATTACACCTCTTCCAGCAGATCGTCGACAAAGCGCCGCATGCGTTCGGTGCGCTGCTCGGCCATGTGCCGCCCGGCGGCGGTTTGGAAGCAGTCTTGCAGTTTGAACAGCTTGGTTTCGAAGTGATCCAGGCTGAAACGCTTGTCGTCGTATTGACGATGTTCGGCCCGCGGGTCGGCGGCGTCGTACAGCGCGCTGCGCATGCGGCCGCCGATATAGAAGCAGCGCGCCACGCCGATCAGGCCGATGGCGTCGAGGCGATCGGCATCCTGCAGGATCTTCGCCTCCAGCGTTTGCGGGGGGATGCCGGCGGAAAAACTGTGCGCTTCGATGGCGTGAGCCACCGCCGCGATATCCGCCGGCGCCCATTCCAGCCGGGTCAGCGTCAGCGTGGCTTGCTCCGCCGCCATGCGTGAGGCCAGATGGCGCTGCGGCGAATTCTTTTCCACCGCGACGGCGTCGTGCAGCAGCACCGCCGCACAGAGAATGCGCCGGTCGCCGCCTTCCAGCTTGCTGATCCGGCGGCAGTTCTTCCAGACCCGGTGCAGATGCGCCACGTCATGCGAACCGTCGTCCGACTCGAGGGTGAGCGGCAGCAGCGTTTGCGCCAGCGCCTGGTAGGGGGAAAAAGGTTGTAACAGCTCTTGCGTCAGCGAGGGTAAAGACACGTTCAGCTCCTGTTGGGGGAAATCGGTCAATCAGCATAGCCGCGCCGGATGCCGGGAGAATGACAGAAAAACGGCTATTGTTTACTAAAGTGCAACCCACTATTGTCATAACTGCGGTTTTTGCAGCGAAACAAGCAACCTAGAATAGCCGCATTCCGCCGTCTCCGCTTGGTGAGAGCCTGTGTCCGCGGAGATGGCCGGAATATCCTCATCAGCCATGGGAGAAGAGATATGCCAACCCCTCTTGAAATAGTGCGCGCAACCTATGAAGGCAGCTCCGAAGAAAACGGCCGTAATCTGTTGGCGGCGCTGGCCCCCGATGCCGAGTGGACCGAAGCCGCCGGTTTCCCCTACGCCGGTACCTATATCGGCCCGGAAAATATCATCAAGAACGTGCATCAGCGCCTGGGCAGCGAATGGCAAGGTTACCGCGCCGACGTCGACCACTTTTACGACGCCGGCGACAACGTGATCGCGCAAGGTTTTTATCACGGTACCTACCGGGCCACCGGCAAATCTTTCAGCGCCTCCTTTGCGCATATTTATACGCTGCGCGGCGGCAAAATCGTGAAGTTCGTGCAGATCGTCGACAGCGCCAAAGTGCTGGAAGCGATGCAGCCTTAATCGCCGCTGCGCTTGCCGAATTTGCGGTCGAACTCGCGCCGGTAACCCCGGGCCTTGTTGCGATCGCGGATCCACAGATAGCCGCACACCAGCGCAACCGCTCCCGAGAAGGTGACGTTGCGCATATCCCGGTCATACCAAAACACCAGCAGCGCATCCAGCGCCGCAATCAGCGCGATCCATTTATACATATGGGATTGACGCCGCGTGGCGGCGTTGAGTCGCTTTAACTGTCTGGCTTCGTCCAACACCGGTTTTTGCTGCATAGCGTTTCGTTATCATCAGGCTGTTCACGCTAAATTAGCAGAATTTCCCTAACCGCCGCAAAGATTAACGCGCGGTGCCATGCGGTTTTCCCCGCCGCTGGCGCGGGGCAGAAAATTTATGCCGGACGCTTGAATTGTCCATCGAGCGTGGTAGGTTATTTATTCGCTATTTTTGGGTTTTTATTCAACATTCGCCGTGTCATCAAGCTGCAGCACCGGGCGGTTAACGTGATGGGTTCGATACATGCGGCGGTTAACTTCGGCAGGAGGATGTGATGAACGATAAAACGGCACGCCCGCAGGATGTGGTTCAGCAACAGCTTGACGCCTATAACGCCCGCGACATCGACGCCTTCATGGCCTGCTGGGCGGACGACGCGCAGTATTACGAGCATCCCGACACGCTGCTGGCCAGCGGCAAGGCGGCGATCCGCGAACGCCATCTGGTGCGTTTCCAGGAGCCGAGTCTGTACGGTGAACGGATAAAACGCATGGCGGTGGGGAACATGGTGGTCGATCAGGAAGTGGTGACGCGCAACTTCCCGCAGGGGCGCGGCAAAATGGATGTCATCGCCATTTACGAAGTGGAACAGGGGCGGATCGCCAAAGCCTGGTTCAAGATCGGCCCCTGCGTGCCGGATGAGGGCGCGCTCTAGCCGCGCATTATTGCAACGCCATCACCGCTTCTATCTCTACGCACACCTGCGGTGAAAACAACGCGCTGACTGCCATCAGTGAACAGGCCGGCAGCGCGCCATCGAAATAGTCAAACAGCACCGGGCGCACGCCCGCCAGATCGGCGATGTCGGTCAGGAACACGCTGATTTTAATCAACGCTTTAAGATTAACGCCTTCGCTGGCGGCGATAGTGGCTAACTGCTCGAGGATCTCCTGCGTTTGCTCCGGCGCGCTCAAGCCTTGCGCGTCGGTGGCGAAGGCCGTCAATCCCGACACGTACAGGCGATCGCCGTGGCGCACCGCATGCACATAGGGGCCGCCCGGCGTAGGCAACTGCGGATAATTCGTGCGTTTTAATGATGTCATGATCAAACCCCGCGCAAGACCGGTTAATAAAATCGACAAACTTGGTTAGGATACTGAGGAAACGGCGGCCAGACGCCGCGCACCGATGATATTTGAGAGTATCATCCCTCTTTATTTTATACGTCGTCTTTCACCTGAATGTGACAGTGCGGCGCAGATCGGCCACAAGGACGCATGAGACGATGAACCCGCTTTTTACTCCCTACCTGCAACGCTGGCAACTGGAACAGGACGGCAAAGCCTTCGAAACCCACAGCAGTCTGCTGATGCCGGTGCGTTACCGGGGCGAGGCGGCGATGCTGAAGATCGCCCGCGAGCAGGAGGAGCGCTTCGGTGGCCAGCTGATGTGCTGGTGGCGTGGGAAAGGCGCCGCGCAGGTGCTGGCGTGGCATGACGACGGCATTCTGCTGGAGCGCGCGCAGGGTGAAGGCTCGTTGGCGCAGCTGGTGCGTGACGGCGACGATGAGCAGGCCACGCAAATCCTGTGCCGGGCGATCGCCGCCTTGCATGCGCCGCGAGCGGAACCGTTGCCCGAGCTGATCCCGCTGCAGGAGTGGTTCAGCTCACTGTGGCCGGCGGCGCAGGCGCACGGCGGCATGCTGCGTCTCTGTGCCACGGCGGCGGCGGAATTGCTGAACAGCCCGCGAGAAGAGAGCGTGCTGCACGGCGATATTCACCATGACAACGTGCTGGACTTCGGCGAACGCGGCTGGCTGGCGATCGATCCCAAGCGTTTGTATGGCGAACGGGGCTTCGACTACGCCAATATCTTCTGCAATCCCAACTATGGCATCGCCACCGATCCGGCCATTTTCCAGCGCCGCGTGGAACAGGTCTGTCGCTTGGCCGGGCTGGATCGCCGGCGCTTGCTGCAATGGATCCTGGCCTGGTCGGGGCTCTCCGCCGCCTGGTTCATGGAAGACGGGCAGGCGGCGGACATTGACTTTCGCGTCGCCGAGCTGGCGGCGCGTGCGCTGGATCTCCCGCTGCCGGGCGGCGACTCAGGGTTCATCCTGCCAGTAATCGAGCGAGGTTGAAGGGCGCTGCAGGTAGCGCACCTGCTGGCCGTCTGCGCCGCGCGCCATCGCCTGGTATTTGCCGGAATCCGGGTACATCACCAGCTCCGGCTGCTCGCGCGTGCTGACGGACAGGTACTTCAGCGGCGCATCGGAGGTGTTGATGATCTGGTGCGGGTATTCCGGGCCCGGCGGAATGAAGATGATATCCCCGCTGACGATCGGCAGCATTTCTCCGGCCACCCGCAGCGTACCGCTGCCTTCCAGAATGATGAACATTTCCTCCTGAGCGTAGTGAAAATGGTAGGGGCAGGAGCGCATACCCGGCGCGACACAATCGAAAGAGGCGCCCAGCTTGTCGGCGGCGGTGCCGGTGCCGAGGCGAGCGCCGACGCTGTCATACAGCGGCGGCCGCCGATCGTGCCGCTTATCTACTCGTTCGACATTGCGTATCAGGCGCTGAGCTAACAGCGCAGCTTTCTCAGTCATAGGCTTCCTTGGTGACGGCGTCACTTATTTTGTGAATTGATCTCAAGACGACAGAGAAAGTGAAGGCGCCATGGCGGCACTTGTCAATGTAGACCGCCCGTTATGCTTGGCTTGTTCGCTGCGGCAGCGACAGCAGCAGATGGGCGATCGCGCCGCCGACGATGCCCCAGAAGGCCGAACCGATGCCCAGTAACGTGACGCCGGAGGCGGTGATGAGGAAGGCGATCAGCGCCGCGTCGCGCTGTTTCTCATCATGCAGCGCGCGCTGCAGGCTGCCGCCGATGGTGCCGAGCAGCGCCAGCCCGGCGATGGTGTGGATCAGGGCGAGGGGCAGCGCGCTGAACAGCAGGCCGATGGCGCCGCCGAACAGCCCGGCCAACAGGTAGAAGCCGCCGGCGGCCACCGCGCCCATATAGCGGCGCTGCGGATCGGGATGCACGTCCGGGCCCATGCAGATGGCGGCGGTGATCGCGGCGATGCACACCGAGAATCCGCCGAACGGCGCCAGCAGCAGCGCGGTGAGCGCCGTCCAGGCGATCAGCGGTGACGTAGGCACGCGGTAGCCCGCCGCCTGCAGCGTGGCGATGCCGGGCGCATTCTGCGAAGCCATGGTCACCACGAAGAACGGCACGCCGATGCCCAGCAGCGTCGGCCAACTGAAGTGCGGCGCGATAAATTCCGGCATGGCAAACGCCGGCGCGTGTTGCGCCGGCTGGATATCGCCCTGTAGCGCGGCGATCGCCAGCCCGGCCGCCAGCGTCAGCACGATGGCGTAGCGCGGCAGATAACGGCGGCTGAGCAGATAGGCCAGCCCCATGCCGGCGCTCAGAGGGAAATTGAGCTGCAGCGAAGCGAAGGCGTCCAGGCCGAAACGCAGCAGGATCCCCGCCAGCATCGCGGCGGAAATCGCCTGCGGAATGTAGTCCATCAGGCGGGCGAACAGCCCGGTGACGCCGCACAGCAGGATCAGGCCGGAAGCGAAGATAAACACCCCGATCGCCTCGTTGATCGGCGTGCCGGGCAGGCTGGTGACCAGCAGCGCCGCGCCGGGCGTCGACCAGGCGGTGAGGATCGGGGTACGGTAGTAAAGCGAGAGTCCCAGCGAGGTGACGCCCATCGCGATCCCCAGCGCGCTCAGCCAGCCGCCGATCTGCGCCGGCGTGGCGCCTGCAGCGGCGGCGGCCTGGAAAATGATCGCGGCAGAGCTGGTGTAACCCACTAGAACGGCGACAAAGCCGGCCATGACGGCGGGCAGGGTCAGGTGGCGCAGGGAGAGGGCTGGGCGCATGAGTGGCTCCAATCGGTGATTGTGCGTTATAACGCACGATGAGAAATCAGCATAGCACCGTGCGCTATAGCGCACAAGCGGGTATAATCGGGCTCGACACGCAGAGGAGAACTGGATGCAGGAACTTGCCGGCCATTTGGCACACACCCTTCGCACGCTGCGCGCACAGCGCGGTTGGAGCCTGACGCAGGCGGCGGAATACACCGGCGTCAGCAAGGCGATGCTCGGGCAGATCGAACGCGGCGAGTCCAGCCCGACGGTGGCGACGCTGTGGAAGATCGCCACCGGTTTCAACGTGGCGTTCTCCGCCTTTCTCGAGGCTTCTCCCGCGCAGCAGCAGGCGACGCTGCACCGCTACGGCGATCTGCCGGTCTACGATCAGGACAACGCCGACATGCGCGTAGTGCCGCTGTTTCCCTACGATCGCCAGCTGGGTTTCGATATGTTCGTCATCGATCTTGCGCCGGGCGCGCTCAGCGAATCGTCGCCCCATGAGCCGGGCGTGATCGAGCATGTGATCGTGATCAGTGGCCGGTTGGAGTTGGCGATAGAGGGCGAATGGCACAGCCTGGCCGCCGGCGAGGCGATGCGCTTTCAGGCCGATCGGCCGCACGCTTACCGCAACGCCAGTTCACAAACGGTGCGCATCCACGATCTGATCCACTATCCTCAATCCTGACTCAACGCAGCGGCCGTGGGCTTTGACTCCGCGCCGCCAAACGCCTACCTTGTTGAAAATGACTCTTATTTCACAGGCTGTCGCCCATGACGGGGCGGCGTTGCAGCCGACTCAAAAGGAGCTTGATTTTGCCGGTCACCAATCGACGTCAGTTTATTAAACTCAGTGCGCAAACCGCAGGAGCCGTATTCGCGATGACTTCATTACCCAACAGTATCCGCCTGGCGATGGCGGCGGAAGGCGGCGCGGCCGCCGGCGATGAATTCCTGTGGCTGGAAGAGCTGCAGGGTAAAAAAGCGCTGCAATGGGTGCAGCAGGAAAATCAGCGCACCGTGGCGCGTTTCGGCCAGGGCGAAGACTTTCAGCGCATTGAGCGCGAGGTGCTGGATATCCTCAATAAAGACACCCAAATCCCGTGGGTGAGCAAGCGCGGCGAGTACTATTACAACTTCTGGCAGGATCAGGCCAATCCGCGCGGCTTGCTGCGGCGCACCACGCTGGACGAGTACCGCAAGGCCAAACCGGCCTGGGAAACGGTGCTGGATATCGACGCGTTGGGCAAGGCGGAGGGCAAGGATTGGGTCTATCAGGGCTCACAACCGCTGGCGCCGGAATACCGCTATTGCCTGATGCAGCTGTCGCCGGACGGCGGTGACGCCACCGAAATCCGCGAATTCGATCTGGTGGCCAAACGCTTCGTCAAGGACGGCTTCAACGTGCCGGTGGCGAAAAGCCGGGTTTCCTGGGTCGATCGGGACACGCTGTTCATCGCCACCGATTTCGGCCCCGGCTCGATGACCCAGTCCGGTTACGCGCGCATCGCCAAACGCTGGCGGCGCGGCACGCCGCTGAGCGCCGCCGAAACGCTGTACGAAGCGCAGCCTGAGGACATGGCGGTCTTCGCCTATCACGATCGCACGCCGGGCTTTGAGCGCGATTTCGTCGGCCGCAGCCTGGATTTCTATCGCCGCGACTACTTCTTGCTGGCTCAGGACGGCCGGCAGATCAAAATCGACATCCCGGCCGACGCCGAGCTGGATACGCACCGTGAATGGCTGCTGATTAAACCGAGCAGCGACTGGGAGGTGGGCGGCAAGCGCTATCCGTCCGGCGCGCTGCTGGCGGCCAACTTCGATGACTATCTGGCGGGCAAGCGCGAGCTGCAGCCGCTGTTTACCCCAACGGCGGAGCAGGCGCTGAGCGGCTACAGCGGCACCCGCGATCATCTGATCCTCAGCATCATGGATAACGTGGTCAACCGGCTGGAAGTGCTGACGCCGAAGGGCGGCAGCTGGCAACGTCGCCCGCTGGGCAACCCCGGCGCCATCAGCACCATTTCCGCCGGCGGCATCGACGAAGAGAGCAACGCCTATTTCTTGACCGTCAGCGGGTTCCTGCAGCCGACCTCGCTGTACATGGGCAATCTCGACGGCGGTGAGGCGACGCTGCTGAAACAGGCGCCGCAGGATTTTGACGCGTCAGGCTACCAGGTGAGCCAGCATTTTGCGCGTTCCAAGGACGGTACCCGCGTGCCGTATTTCCAGATTGCCGCCAAAGATCTCAAATCGGACGGCAGCACGCCGACGCTGCTGTATGGCTACGGCGGGTTTGAAGTGCCGCTGCTGCCGGGCTATCTCGGCGGCAAGGCGCCGGCCTGGCTGGAGCGCGGCGGGGTGTACGTGGTGGCCAACATCCGCGGCGGCGGCGAATACGGCCCGGCCTGGCACCAGGCGGCGCTCAAGCAGAATCGCCATCGCGCCTACGAGGATTTCGCCGCCGTGGCCGAAGATCTTATCGCACGCAAGGTGACCTCGGCGCCGCATCTGGGCGCGCGCGGCGGCAGCAACGGCGGCCTGTTGGTGGGCAATATGCTGACGCAGTATCCGCAGCTGTTCGGCTGCATCGTCTGCGAAGTGCCTCTGCTGGACATGCAGCGCTATACGCAGCTTTCCGCCGGCGCGTCGTGGATCGCCGAATACGGTGACCCGAGCAAGCCGGAGCAGTGGGCTTATATCAAAACCTTCTCGCCGTACCACAACATTCAGGCGAAAACGGCCTATCCGCCGGTGCTGTTCTATACCGCGACCAGCGACGATCGGGTCAACCCGGCCCACGCCCGCAAAATGGCGGCGCGCATGCAGGCGATGGGGTATCAGCAGGCTTATTTCTACGAGAATACCGAAGGCGGGCACAGCGCCGCCGCCGACAAGCAACAGGCGGCGTTCCACAGCGCATTGGTGAGCGAGTTCATGTGGGCCAACCTGAGCGGCAAACCCAAGTCAGCGTAAGCCTTTTTCTTGCAGGCATAAAAAAACACCGGGGCGTTAACTCCGGTGTTTTTATTTACGTCTCAATCTGCCGGCGATCAGCGAGCCGCGGTGGCTTCCTGCGCTTTCTGATTGGCGTCTTCGGTGGTGTCCAGCGTCATGCGATACAGCTTCGGCGCGGTCAGCATCATCAGGATAGCGATGACGGCGGTGACGATACCGATCTGCATAAACACATGGCTGTAGATGGCCAGCGAAGCGTGCGCGTCGTTGATGTCGCTCGGGACGGCGGTCAGACCGGCAACCTTACCGGCGATCAGCGCGGCGGCGGCGGTAGTCAGGAACCAGGAGCCCATGATGAAGCCCATCAGACGCTGCGGCACCAGCTGCGCCACCATCGCCAGACCCAGGCCGGAAATCATCAGCTCGCCGATGCTCTGCAGCGCGTAGCTCAGGATCAGCCAGTTGACCGACACGATGCCCTGTTCGTTGGCGAAGCTGGCGCCCCACGGCAGCACCAGGAAGGCGCAGGAACAGAGGATCATGCCGAAAGCGAACTTGTGCGGCATCGGCAGGCGATCGCCCATTTTGTTATACATCGCGGCCAGAATCGGGCTGGCGAGCATGATCCAGAACGGGTTCAACGCCTGATACTGCTCCGGCTCGAAGGCGACGCCGAAGATGCTGTGTTCCACGTTGTGGATGGCGAAGAAGTTCAGCGAGGTTGGCATCTGGCTGTACAGCACGAAGAACACCACCGCTTCCAGCATCAGCAGGAAGGCGACGATCATCTTGCGGCGAGCGGCGCCGTGCAGGGCGAAGGTTTCCTTGGCGAACACCAGAACGATGCCGGCGGAAACCAGGGCCAGCGCCCAGCGCGCGATCACCTGGTTGTGCAGCAGCCAGCTGGACACGGCGATCAACGCCACGATGCCGACCAGCACCATCAGCAGTTTCGGCAGATGCAGCGGCTTGAAGTCAGGCTTGGAACCGTTTTCCTTCACCCACTTGCGGCACATCATAAAGTTGACCAGGGTGATCAGCATGCCGACCACGCTCAGCGAGAACGCCACGCTCCAGCCGTATTTCGCCGCCAGCCACGGAGTGGCCAGCATAGAGAAGAAGGAACCGATGTTCACCGACATGTAATACATGGTGAAGGCACCGTCGAGACGCGGATCGTCTTTCTCATAGCAGGTGGACAACAGGGAGGACGGGTTGGCCTTGAACAGACCGCTGCCCACGGCGATGGTCGCCATGCCCATGTAGACCCAGAAGATGTCGTGGCCGGAGTAAGCCACCATGGCGTAACCGGCGGCCAGCACCAGCGCGCCGAGCACGATCACGCGTTTGGCGCCCAGCACTTTGTCGCCCAGCCAGCCGCCGATGGCGACGAAACCGTATACCAGGGCGCTGAAGGAAGAGAACAGGGTGATGGAGTCGGCTTCGCTCATGCCGAGCATCTTGACCAGATAAACCGCCATGATGCCCTGCAGGCCGTAGTAGCCGAAACGCTCCCACAGTTCGATCGAGAAGATCAGATAGAACGCTTTCGGTTGTTTGAACGCGTTAAGGCTAACGCTCTCCGGATGTTGGTTGTTTGCTGTTGACACTGGTACCTCTGTTTTTTCGCAGCCCGTCTTTGGAGGACGGGAAAGTACAAAAGTTGATGCGGAACGGCATCCTTTTGCGTTGTTATAGGATGGGGACGGCGGTTAATGTTCACTATCTTTGTCAACGAGGCAAGCAGTTTGTCATATTCGGTTACATTTAACGCCCACAGGATTATGCCGCGATGTTGCAAATGTTATGCAGTATTAACTTTCGGGTTTTAATGGTTTGCCGATTTTTTGTTTTGATTAAAAGCTATACGAATTTTAAACAGGGATATATTCTGCTGAATTGCTATTTTTTAGCGCATCAGTGTAGGTGAGGTTATTAATCCGTTGGAATGTTGTGTACATGGCGCGTTTTGTAAAATTATAGAAATTTGGGAAAACGGTACTGGCATTTGTGAACGCCTTGTGATCCTGAAAGCGTGACGTTCACCGCAATTTTCGACTAATTTTTCGCTTGAAAATAACACGGCACTGAGTTTTTCACTGAAAACCTCGAAATTGCCGGGGTTACTGCTGCGCGATATCACATTTCCGATAAAAAAGAGGCGCTGGCGGGGGGAGAAGTGGCGACGGGTGCGGTTTGCCGCACCCAACAGACTCAGGATTCCGGATAAACCTTTTCTTTATACTCGCACAGGTCTTCGATAATGCAGGAGCCACAGCGCGGTTTGCGCGCGATGCAGGTATAGCGGCCGTGCAGGATCAGCCAGTGGTGGCAATCGACCTTGAATTCGGCGGGCACCACCTTCAACAGCTTCTCTTCCACCTGATCGACGTTCTTGCCTGGCGCGAAGTGAGTGCGGTTGCACACCCGGAAGATGTGGGTGTCCACGGCGATGGTCGCCCAGCCGAAGGCGGTATTGAGCACCACGTTGGCGGTCTTGCGGCCGACGCCTGGCAGCGCTTCCAGCGCGGCACGATCTTCCGGCACTTCGCCGCCGTGCAGCTCCAGCAGCATGCGGCAGGTTTTGATCACGTTTTCGGCCTTGCTGTTGAACAGACCAATGGTCTTGATGTACTCCTTGACGCCATCAACCCCCAGCGCCAGCATGGCGGCGGGGGTGTTGGCGACCGGATAAAGCTTGGCGGTCGCTTTGTTGACGCTGACGTCGGTGGCCTGTGCGGACAGCAATACCGCGATCAGCAGTTCAAACGGCGTGGTGTACACCAGTTCGGTGGTCGGATGCGGGTTGTTGTCGCGCAGCCGGGTCAGAATTTCCAGTCGCTTCTGCTTGTTCATCAGGCCTTCTCAGCACGTCCTTGTTCCAGCAGCGGTTCCACCGCCACGGCGCGGGCTTTGCGCGCCTTCATTTTTTCGTCGATCAGATATTTGACCGCCAGCAGCAGCCCCAGGCCGATAAAGGCGCCCGGCGGCAACATGGCCAGCAGGAAGGGGCTGTCGAAATGCACCACTTCGATGCGCAGCGACTTGGCCCAGCCGCCCAGCAGCTGGTCGGCGCCGTCGAACAGCGTGCCGTTGCCCAACAGTTCTCGCATCGAGCCCAGCGTCACCATCACGCCGGTGGCGCCGAGGCCGATGGCCAGACCGTCCAGCGCCGAGAGGCCGACCGGTTTTCGCGCCGCCACCGCTTCGGCACGGCCGACCACGATGCAGTTGGTCACGATCAACGGAATAAAGATCCCGAGCGACTGATACAAACCGAAGGCATAGGCGTTGATCAGCATCTGCACGATGCTCACCACCGCGGCGATGATCATCACGTAGATCGGAATACGCACTTCGCTCGGCACCCAGCGGCGCACCGCGGAAATCGAGGCGTTGGTCAAGACCAAAACCAGGGTGGTGGCCAACCCCAGGCCGAGCGCGTTGGTGACGGTGGAGGTCACCGCCAGCAGCGGGCACATGCCCAGCAGCTGCACCAGGGCGGAGTTGTTCTTCCACAACCCCTGGACGATCAATTCTTTGGCTTCACTCATTCGGCGGCTCCACACGCAGGTAAGCTTTCAAGTTTAGGCGGCAGCGTTTCCATATACAACGCCGTGCGGCGCACTGCATTGACCACCGCACGCGGGGTGATGGTAGCGCCGGTGAACTGATCGAACATACCGCCGTCTTTCTTCACCGCCCAGCGCTTATCGTCCGGGCCTTCGATTTTCTTGCCGCTGAAGAAGGAAATCCAGTCGGAAATGCGCAGTTCGATTTTGTCCCCCAGCCCCGGGGTTTCGTGGTGTTCAATCACGCGGGTGCCGAGCACCGTGCCGTTGAAATCGGCGCCGACCAGCAGCTTGATGGCGCCGGAGTAGCCGTCCGGCGCGGTGGTTTCCAGCGCGGCGGCGGTCGGTTGCCCGTTTTTGCGCGCCAGGTACAAGCGGTGCGGCGCGCCGTCGCCCAGCGCCGGATCGCTGACCAGGAGGCATTCGTTCTGCATAATGTTGTCGTAGTTTTCCGGCGGCACCACCTGATCGAGCAACGCTTTTTGCTGCAGCGCCGCCTGATGGGCGATGGTGCCTTTCGTCAAGGTATAGACCACGGCGGTCAGGCCGGTGGTGACCGCCGCGAACACCGCCAGCGTGGTGCCGTGCTTTCTCATGGAATTCAGCATGGCGGCTCCTCAGCGATGGCCGTACACGCGCGGCTGCGTGTAGTGGTCGATTAACGGGACGGTGATGTTGGCGAGCAGCACCGCGAAAGCCACGCCGTCGGGGTAGCCGCCATAGACGCGGATCAGCCAGGCCAGCACGCCGATCAGTGCGCCGTAGATCAGGCGGCCCTTCGGCGTGGTGGAGGCGCTGACCGGATCGGTGGCGATAAAGAACGCGCCCAGCATGCTGGCGCCGGAGAACAGGTGAATCAGCGGCGAAGCCTGATGCGCCGGATCTATCCACCAGGCAAGGCCAGAGCAGAAGGCGATGGCGGCCAACATGCTGAAAGGGATTTGCCAATGGATCAGGCGGCGCGCCAGCATAAACAGGCCGCCGGCCAGGAAGCCGAGGTTGACCCATTGCCAGCCGATGCCGGCCAGCGCGCCGCCGAACAGCGGCTGCTGCAACACCTGTTCCACGCTGTGGCCGCTGCGCAGGCCGGTTTTGAAGCCGTCGAGCGGCGTGGCCTGGCTGATGCCGTCCACGCCCATCTGCAGTTCGTGCAGCGTCGCGCCTTGCGAGGTATGGCCGCTGAAAATGGCCAGCAGCGTGTCGTGGAGCGACAGCGCGGTGGCGCGCAGCTCATCCGGCGGCAGCCAGCTGGTCATCTGTACCGGGAAGGAGATCAGCAGCACCACGTAACCGACCATCGCCGGGTTGAACGGGTTCTGCCCGAGGCCGCCGTACAGCTGCTTGGCGATGACGATGGCGAAGAAGGTACCGATAACGATCATCCACCACGGGGCCAGCGGCGGCAGGCTGATGCCGAGCAGCAGCGCGGTCAGCAGGGCGGAGTTATCCGCCAGCCGGCTGCGCACCGGCAGCTTGCGCAGCCTGAGGATCGCGCCTTCTGCGGCCAGCGCGACGATCGCCGCCAGCGCCACCTGAATCAATACGCCGTAGCCGAAGAACCAAATCTGCGCCGCGATGCCGGGAATGCACGCCAACATCACCCACAGCATGATGCGGCTGGTGCTTTGCTGGTTGTGGGTGAACGGCGAGCTGGCGATGTGTAAGCCTTTGGCGGCTGTGGGTGATACCGGCCTGAACTTCATAGAGTAACGATACCTTCTGCGCCGCGCCTGCGGCAGTTTCGATGCGCCGAATTGCGGGCGCGGCAAAAATAATAGCCGAGCATTCTACCTGATTCGATGCGAGGGTAATACGCCTTAATGATAGGGGTATTCGGCTTTCCGCGCATCTGGCGATCGGGACGGCGCGATTTGATTTTTTTTTGGCTGGAAAATGGGCTAACGTGAGGAATTGTCAGTGGAACTTGTGCCGCCATCGACCGCAATAAATGGGTTAACCGCATGAATGAAATATCATTTTTCACCAGATTTCCGCACAAAATAACAACTTTCACATAATCCGTGTAGGTTACTATCGCGAACATTATTGAGTCAGTGAACCCATAATAATGACAAATGAAGACATTTTTTTTATTGAAGAGCTAATTGAGTGGGTGGAGATACATCTGGAGAAACGGCCAAACCTGGATGAAGTCGCGCGTATTTCGGGCTATTCCAAGTGGCATCTGCAGCGTAAATTCAAGCGTATTACCGGCATTCAACTCGCCACCTACATCCGTTCGCGTATCCTGACGCGCGCCGCGGTGGCGCTGCGCATTACTCGTCGCTCGATCATCGACATTTCCGATGAGCTGGGCTTCGACTCGCAGCAGACCTTTACCCGCATGTTCAAGCAGCGCTTCGGCACCACGCCCAATCGCTACCGTTCGATGACGCACTGGGACGTGAAAAACCTGATGCCGCGCTTTAACTTCGAAGCCAGCTACGGCGCCGGTTATTACCCGGAAGTGAAGCGGCTGACGCTGCCCGAGATGCAGTTGGTCGGTTTCACGCGCCGGCTGGATTTCGCCTCCGAACAGGAGCTGGAGTACTCTTCCTGCATGGCGATGAAGGACGAGATTTTCAACGACTTCTTCAAGGGGCTGCACGTCGACTGTCGGCGGATTTACAGCATCTACTCCCCTCATGCCGGGGAGGGCGACGAGCTCTCATCCACGCTGGTGATGGCGGTCGATCCTGAACACAAAAAGGATATTCTTTCCAACTATCAAATCGACACTTTCCATCTGCCGAGCCGCGAGTTTATCTCCATCAACCATAAGGGTTCGGCGAAAGAGTGTTTGCAGTTTTTCGGCTACCTGATGTCGCATGTAATGCCGGGGCTGAAGGATGAAGTGCGCGGCAGTATGGAAATGGAGATCATTCAAACCAAAGAGTGGAATCCGGAATCCAAACTGCGCCAGATTGATGTGGATTACACCTACCTGATCTCTATCGATTAAACGGCGCCGACGTCAGCCAGGCGCCGCTGTCATCATTTGTCTTCCGTTTCCGCCGCCAGCGATTCCCTGGCGGCTTTTTTGGCTTTGGCGCGTGCGATAGCCGCCGCGACCGCCGCCTTGCGCGGATCTTCCTCGGCGGTTACCGGCGCCGTTTCCGCCGCTGCAGGGGCGTCCGCCTGCTGCGCCGCTTTCTTGGCTTTGGCTCGGGCGATAGCCGCCGCGACCGCCGCCTTGCGCGGGTCTTCTTCGGCGGCTGCCGGCGCCGTTTCCGCCGGTGCAGGGGCATCTGCCTGCTGCGCCGCTTTCTTGGCTTTGACACGCGCCAGAGCGGCAGCAACCGCCGCCTTGCGCGGATCTTCTTCGGCGCTTGCCGGAGCCGGTTCCGCTGCGGCTGGGGTATCTGCCTGC
Source organism: Serratia sp. LACPHL-BACT-2024-00286 (assembly GCF_043109535.1). NCBI lineage: Bacteria > Pseudomonadati > Pseudomonadota > Gammaproteobacteria > Enterobacterales > Yersiniaceae > Serratia > Serratia sp. LACPHL-BACT-2024-00286. The sequence continues at coordinate 996,701 of NZ_JBICNA010000001.1, read as the reverse complement.
TGCTCTGCCTTTTTGGCTTTGACGCGCGCCAGGGCGGCAGCAACGGCCGCTTTACGCGGATCGTCCTCTGTTGCCGCCGGGGCGGCGTTGTCTGCGGCCGGCGCTTCCTTGCGCGCTTTCACGCGGGCCAGCGCCGCGGCCACGGCGGCTTTGCGCGCGTCGTCGCCGGAGGCCGCCGGTGGCGCCTCTTTTTCCGCCTCGGCCGCCAACTGGGCGCGGCGTTCACGCGCCTGCGCTTTACGCGCTTCGCGGGCGGCGATCATCTCGCTGTTATCCGGCTGCTGGCCGTCGACCGGCGTGACCGCCGCTTCGGCATTTTTGCTGCGCACGCGCGCCAACGCGGCCTGCACCGCACCCTGATCGTCGTCGGTCAGTTTGACGGCGGCTTTTTTGTGCCGCTCTTCGCGCGCCAGCTTCTCGCGCTCCAGGCGGGCCAGCTTGGCTTCGTAACGCGCCTTGGCCTCGGCGGCGCGCGCCGCTTCCAGATCGATAGCCTTGATCTCGGCCTTTTCCTGACGGTAGTACTGCACCAGCGGGATGTTGCTGGGGCAGACGAACGCGCAGGCGCCGCATTCAATGCAGTCGAACAGGTTATGGTTGCGCGCCTTGTCGTGCTCCTGCCCACGGCTGAACCAGTACAGCTGCTGCGGCAGCAGCCCGGCAGGGCAAGCGTCTACGCACAGGCCGCAGCGGATGCAGGACTGCTCCGGCTCCTGCGGTGTCATTTCATCGACCGTCGGCGCCAGAATGCAGTTGCTGATCTTAACGATCGGCACGTTCAGCGCAGGCAGGGTGAAGCCCATCAGCGGGCCGCCCATGACCACCATCTGCTGCGCCTGCGGGCGGAAACCGGCGAAGTCAAGCAGGTGCTGCACCGGCGTGCCGATGCGCGCCCACAGGTTGCCCGGGCGCTCGATCGCGTCGCCGGTCAGGGTCACTACGCGCTCAATCAGCGGTTCACCGTCGACGATCGCTCGCTTGATGGCGAAGGCGGTGCCGACGTTTTGCATCAATACGCCGATGGCAGAGGAGTGCTTGCCGTGCGGCACTTCCTTGCCGGTCAGGATCTTGGTCAGCTGTTTGGCGCCGCCGGACGGGTATTTGGTGGGGATAACGCGCAGCGCAATGCCGGACTGGCCGCGCAACGCCTGCTTCAGCGCCGCGATCGCCTCCGGTTTGTTGTCTTCGATGCCGATCAGCGTGACCTTGGGTTGCAGAATATGTTGCAGGATCTGCGTGCCTTCAACGATCTGATCGGCATGTTCCTGCATCAGGCGATCGTCGGCGGTGATGTAAGGCTCGCACTCGGCGGCGTTGAGGATCAGCGTTTCCACGCCGCTCATGCCGCCCTGCAGTTTGCTGGCGGTCGGGAAACCGGCGCCGCCCAGACCGGCGATGCCGGCCTGATGAATACGTTGAATCAGATCCGCGGCGGGCGCTTGGCGGTAGTCAGCCACCGGATCGCGCTCGCACCAGCGGTCTTCGCCGTCCGCCTCGATAATCACGCACAGCTCCGTCAGCCCGGAAGGGTGCGCGGTGATGTGCGGCGTGATGGCGCTGACGGTGCCCGACGTGGGGGCGTGAACCGGCACGGTGCGGCCGCGGCCGACGGTCAGCGGCTGGCCTTTCAACACCCGATCGCCGGCATTGACGCACAGCTCGCCTTCCGGCCCCAGATGCTGCTGCAGCGGAATGATAAAGGTCTTGGGCAGGGGAGCGACACGCAGCGGCGCACCGCTGGACTGCGTTTTCATTTCCGGCGGATGGATCCCGCCGTTGAAATCCCAGATCCGGTCTTTTTTAAAGGCGGCGAACAGATTAAGCATGTTGCTCCACGTGGATCACTTGCACCGGGATCGTCTTCATGTCCCACTTCCAGTTGGCGGTGGTGGTGGCGACCGGTCTCATTTCAATACAGTCGGTAGGGCAAGGGGCGACGCACAGGTCGCAGCCGGTGCAGAGGTCGGTGATGACGGTGTGCATGGCGCGGGTGGCGCCGACGATGGCGTCCACCGGGCAGGCCTGAATGCACTTGGTGCAGCCGATGCAGTTGGCCTCGTCGATATAGGCCACTTTACGCTCCGGTTCGGCGGCGGCTTCGCTGCCCAGCGGCTGCGGCTCGACGTTGAGCAGCTCCGCCAGTTTCAACATCACCTGTTCGCCACCCGGCGCGCATTTGTTGATCATCTCGCCGTTGGCCACCGCCTCGGCGTAGGGGCGGCAACCGGGGTAGCCGCACTGGCCGCACTGGCTCTGCGGCAGGATCGCGTCGACCTGCTCGGCGACCGGATCCTCCTCCACCTCAAAACGGCGCGCGGCGTAGCCCAGCACCAGTCCGAACAGCAGCCCGAGCGCGCTTAAAGCCGCGATAGCTATCCACAACGCAGTCATTAGAATTTCACCAGCCCGGTAAAGCCCATAAAGGCCAGCGACATCAGCCCGGCGGTGATCAGCGCGATCGAGGAGCCGCGGAACGGCGCCGGCACGTCGGCGACCGCCAGACGTTCGCGAATGGCGGCAAACAGCACCATGACCAGCGAGAAACCGGCGGCGGCGCTGAAGCCGTACACGGCGGACTGCAGGAAGTTGTAGCCGAGGTTAACGTTAAGCAACGCCACGCCCAGCACCGCGCAGTTGGTGGTGATCAGCGGCAGGAAGATGCCCAGCAGGCGGTAGAGCGCCGGGCTGGTCTTGCGCACCACCATCTCGGTGAACTGCACGACGACGGCGATCACCAGAATGAAGGAGAGCGTGCGCAGGTACACCAGATCCAGCGGAACCAGAATAAAGGTGTTGATCACCCAGGCGCTGACGGAGGCCAGCGTCATGACGAAGGTGGTGGCCATTCCCATGCCGATGGCGCTTTCCAGCTTCTTGGAAACGCCGAGGAACGGGCACAGGCCAAGAAACTTCACCAGAACGAAGTTGTTCACCAGTACGGTGCCGACAAACAGGAGCAGGTATTCGGTCATTGCGATGCCTAAAAAAATAAAAGCCGCCTATTATCGGGAATCGGCGGCCGGACGACAACATATGAATCGCAGGGGTATTGCCTTTTTTGGCGAAAATTTACACAAAACACCCGATAAAACGTGCTGCAACCGCCCTTAACGTTCGGTAAAGGTGCCTTTGACCCGCTGCGAGCGCTTGATGTAAGGCACCAGCAGCGCCGCCATCAGCAGCGGCCAGCCGAGGCTGCGCACTGCCACTTCATCCGGCACCGGCGCGAAGGCGAAGGCTTTCACCGCCAGGAGCACCGTGATCAGCAGCCACAGCAAGAACAGTTTGGGAAAGCGCTGCGAGCGCTGGCAAAACAGCCACAGCAGCCACAGGGTGAAGCACCACATCAAGAGCGTGGTCAGCACCGAAAAGTACCATTGCAGGGTAAACGCCTGGGCGTTGGTCAGCAGATAGTCGCGCGATTCGGGCATGAAGATCGCCATGGCGTACAGGAGCAGCATCAGGCTGGCGCTGAGCAGGGTGACGATCAGATAGGCCATCGGGGCCAGCAACCAACCGCCGATACGAGAGTATTCAGCTTGAGACATAAAGGCTTCCTGATTGAAACGGGGATCACAGGCGGCATAGCTTAGCGGGTAATACCGGCTTCGTCATCTCAATCAACCGGATAGCTCGGCATCGCGGCGGGTGGCAGCACGTTTGGCTACTCGACGCCGTATTAAGCCCGCCTCAAATTAACATCTCATTTACTTCTTGTTCCATCCGGCCGCATGGTGTCAAATCGAAAGGTCTGTCGTGAGCCTGCAAGAGGAAATCCCATGGCTGAGAAAATTCGTGTCGGGCTGGTCGGTTACGGCTACGCCGGCAAAACCTTTCATGCGCCGCTGATCGCCGGTACGCCGGGGCTGGAGCTGGCTGCCGTCTCCAGCAGCGATGCCGGCAAAGTGCACGCCGACTGGCCGTCGATGGCGGTGGTGGGCGATGCGCAGGCGCTGTTCGCCGATCCCACCCTCGATCTGATCGTGATTCCCACTCCCAACGACACCCACTTCCCGCTGGCGCAGCAGGCGCTGGCCGCCGGCAAGCACGTGGTGGTGGATAAACCGTTTACCGTGACATTGTCACAAGCGCAGGCACTGCAACAGCAGGCGCAGCAGAGCGGTTTGCTGCTGTCGGTATTTCACAACCGCCGCTGGGACAGCGACTTCCTTACCTTGAAAGCGCTGCTGAATGAGGGCGCGCTGGGCGAGGTGGTGTATTTCGAGTCGCATTTCGATCGCTACCGGCCGCAGGTGCGCCAGCGCTGGCGTGAACAGGGCGGCGTCGGCAGCGGCATCTGGTACGATTTGGCGCCGCACTTGCTCGATCAGGCGCTGCAACTCTTCGGCAAGCCCGACCGGCTGTTCGTCGATCTGGGGGAATTGCGGCCGGGGGCGCAGGCGGTGGACTATTTCCACGCCTTGCTGAGCTATGGCGATCGCCGCGTGGTGCTGCACGCCAGCATGCTGGCGGCGGCGGAGAGCCCGCGTTACGTGGTGCACGGCACCCGCGGCAGCTATATCAAATACGGCCTCGATCCGCAGGAAGACCGGCTGAAGGCCGGCGAGCGCCTGCCGCAGGCCGACTGGGGCTATGACATGCGCGACGGCGTGGTGACGCTGTCACGTGGCGATCTGCTGGCGGAGCAGCCGCTGCTCAACATTCCCGGCAACTACCCGGCCTATTACGCCGCGGTGCGCGACGCGATCGCCGGCATCGGCGAAAACCCGGTGCCGGCCGCCGACGCCATCGCGGTGATGGCATTGATCGAACTGGGGCTGGAATCGGCCCGGCTGCAGCAGGCGCTGCCGGTGGTCTGAGCCCGTCCATTTCTCTGTGGCCCGGCGCAACGTCGGGCCTTTTTACGACTTTACGTGCAAGGAAATCCGTTTCATGTCCTGGTTGCAGCGTTTGCGCATTGATAAATTTTTGCTGGTTCTGATTTTGGTGGTGATCGTCGCCTCGCTGTTCCCTTGCGAAGGCATCTGGAAAACCTTCTTTGAACACCTGACCACCGCCGCCATCGCGCTGCTGTTCTTTATGCACGGCGCCAAGCTGTCGCGCGAGGCGATCGTCGCCGGCATGAGCCACTGGAAGCTGCATCTGCTGGTGTTCCTCAGCACCTTTGCGCTGTTCCCGCTGCTTGGGCTGGCGATGAATCTGCTGGTGCCGGGCATCATGACGCCGACGGTCTATCTCGGCTTCCTCTACCTGTGCGCGCTGCCGGCCACGGTGCAATCGGCCATCGCCTTTACCTCGGCGGCGGGCGGCAACGTGGCGGCGGCGATCTGCAGCGCCTCGGCGTCGAGCATTCTCGGTGTGTTCCTGTCGCCGCTGCTGGTGGGGGCGTTGATGCATACCCAGGGCGGCAATACCGACGTGCTGCACGCCATCGGTTCAATCATTCTGCAATTGATGGTGCCGTTCGTGGTCGGTCACCTGGCGCGGCCGCTGATCGGCAAGTGGGTCGATCGCCATCGCAAGCTGATCAACCTGACCGACCGTTCGTCGATCCTGCTGGTGGTATATACCGCGTTCAGCGCGGCGGTGGTGGAAGGGATTTGGCATCGCATCGACGGCTGGTCGCTGCTGACCATCCTGGTGATGTCGCTGGTGCTGCTGACGGTGGTGTTGGTGATCAACACCTATGCGGCGCGTTGGCTGGGCTTCAACACCGCCGATGAAATCACCATCGTCTTCTGCGGCTCGAAAAAGAGCCTGGCGAACGGCATCCCGATGGCCAACGTGCTGTTCCCGGCCGCGGCGGTAGGCGCCATGGTGCTGCCGCTGATGATTTTCCACCAGGTGCAGCTGATGGTGTGCGCGGTGCTGGCGCAGCGCTATGCGCGTAAAACCGCCAAACAACGGGCCGAGGCGGAGGCGCTGGCGGCCAAATAGAACGCAGGCCGCTAACGGCAGCCCAGCGCGTCGAGCAGAAAGTCGGCGCGCTCGTCGGGTGAGGCGCGCGGCAGCTCCTGCAGCCGATAGCACGATCGACGGTAGACGGCCAGCATCGCTCGATAGGTCTGCTCGGCTTCGGCGAAAGATTGTTTTCTCTCGCTGTCCTGCGCGTAGATCGCTCGCCATGGCGGGGCGATGAACACCGTATCGGCATAGCGAAAAGCGCCGATCGCCGCGGTTAAGGGAGCGGGGATCGGCAACCCGCACAGCGTCAGGTAACCGGCGATATCCGGCAGGCCGCGATCGAAGAACCAGCATGTTGCGCCCGTCGCTTCCCGCCATGAGCGCAGTTCCCAATCCAGCATCCGCTCGGCGAAAGCCTGGCGATCGCCCCACGGCAGCGCATTGCCGCCAATACTCACCTGCTCCTGAATAATCGCCCGGCCCGCCTCCTGCGAATGCGGGTAGCCACGGCGATGAAGAACCTCGATGAGCGTGCTTTTGCCCGAACCCGGGCCGCCGGTCAGCACGATGCGGCGTAGTTTGTCAGACATAAGAAACTCCTCTAGTGCGGCAGAGTTATGGGTGAAAACAGCGATAAAGACGAGCAGGCAGAAGAAAACGGGGGATGAGAAGAAGGCGCCGTGTGGCGCCTTGGGGGAATTTAACCTTGCACTTTGGCGCGCAGCGCCTGTTTTTCCTGCTCGCTGAGGAAGGCCAGCTTCAGGCCGTTTTCCTGCGCGGTGCGGATTTCCTCCGGCGTCAGCCCGGCCTGCGGCGCGGCGACGCGGTATTCGTGCTCGATCTCGATGCCCTGAACCGCCGGATCGTCGGTGTTGATCGATGCCAGCACGCCGTGGCGCAGGAAGGTGGCCAGCGGATGCTGCGCCAGCGAAGGCACGGTGCTGGTCTGGATGTTGGAGGTCAGGCAGGACTCGATGCCGATGCCGTGTTCCGCCAGGAAATCCATCAGCGCCGGATCTTCAACCGCTTTCACCCCGTGGCCGATACGCTCGGCGCCCAGCTCGCGGATCGCCTGCCAGATACTTTCCGGGCCGGCGGCTTCGCCCGCATGCACGGTGATGCGCAGGCCGGCGTCGCGCGCGCGGTTGAAGTGGTTGAGGAACAGGCTGCCGGGGAAGCCCAGCTCATCACCCGCCAAATCCAGCGCGGTAATGCCGTCGCGGTGCGCCAGCAACCCTTCCAATTCCTGCAGACAGGCGGCCTCGCCAAAGGTGCGGCTCATGATGCCGATCAGGCGAATGTCGATGTCGCGATCGCGGCAGCCCGAACGGATCCCGTCGATCACCGCTTCCACCACGCCGGCGACCGGCAGCTGGTGCTTCATCGCCATGTAGTAAGGGGAGAAACGCAGCTCGGCGTAGTGCAGGCCGGCGTTGGCGGCGTCTTCGACGTTTTCGTAGGCCACCCGGCGGCAGGCGTCCAGATCGCCCAGCACCGCCACGCCCCAGTCCAGTTTCTGCAGGAAGCTGACCAGATCCGGTTCGGCGTGGGTGATCTGCACGTGCGGGCGCAGGCTCTCCAAATCGTTGGCCGGCAGGGCGAGATTGAACTGGCGACCGAGGTCGAGAATGGTCTGCGCGCGGATGTTGCCGTCAAGATGGCGGTGAATGTCGGTAAGCGGTAGGCGGGGATCGATCATGCTGGGCACTCGCTAGTTTATCGTAGGTAAAGTGCAGAACAGTATAAAAACAAATGAATGAAACTTGCCATCTCGTTGCATAAAAAAGTGACTTGAATCACAAATAATGCGAGATCTATCGCATTATCGTCGTGAATCAGGCTTTCAACACGCTGACGCCCGCCTGCTGCAACGGCGCGATCAATGCGTCGTCGGTGGCGCGTTCAACGATGATGGTATGCGCCAGCGTAATATCGCCGATCGCATACTGCGAGGCGGCGTTAAGCTTGGCGGCGGAGGCCAGCACCACGGTTTCCGCCGCGCGGGCCGCCAGCGCCCGCTTGATGTAGGCCTCTTCCAGATCGCCGGTGCTCAGCCCCGCGGTGGGGTGCACGCCGGTCACGCCCATAAAATAGATATCGGCGCGAATATGCGACATCGCTTCCACCGCGGCGGCGCCAACGCTGACGATCGAATGCTTGTACAGCCGGCCGCCGATCAGGATCACCTCCACCGTGGGGTGATCGACCAGGCCCACGGCAACGCTGGGGCTGTGGGTGACGATGGTGGCGTTCAGGTTGGGCGGCAGCTGCCTGACCACCTCGGCGGAGGTGGTGCCGCCATCGATAATCACTACCTGGCCGGGGGCGATCAGCGCCGCCGCCGCTTTGGCGATCGCGCGTTTGGCGCCGGATTCCAACTGATTGCGCTCGGCGAAGCTGGCAATGGCAGAGGAAACCGGCAGGGCGCCGCCATGTACCCGTTGCAGCAACCCCTCGGCGTCCAGTTCGCGCAGATCGCGCCGGACAGTGTCTTCCGACAGCCCGAACATTTCGCTGAGCTGCTTGGCCAACACCTGGCCATCCTGGGCCAGTTTTTCCAGGATGATTTTCTTGCGCTGGCTGGTCAACATGGCCATTTTCCTCTCAAATTTGCTTTGCACGAAATATCTTGATCATACACGAAATTGCACGATAGTATCAATTTCCTTCCTCTGGCGGAGTAAACCGATGATAGCCACCAAAGACAGGGTTCGCATTGTCGAAACCCGGGTGTTGTCCGATGACTGGTACCTGCTGAAAAAAACCACCTTTGATTTTCTGCGGCGCGATGGCGTTTGGCAGCGGCAAAGTCGCGAGACCTACGATCGCGGCGACGGCGCGGTGATTTTGCTGTTCAACCGGCGGGCGCAAACGGTGATCCTGACGCGCCAGTTCCGCTTTCCGGTGTTCGTCAACGGCCATGACGGCATGTTGATTGAGGCCGCCGCCGGGCTGCTGGACAACGCGTCGCCGGAGGCGCGCATCCGCGCCGAAGCGGAAGAGGAAACCGGCTATTTCGTGCAGAACGTGGAGAAGGTGTTCGAAGCCTACATGAGCCCCGGCTCGGTCACCGAGAAGCTGCACTTTTTCGTCGGCGAATATCAGGCGGGCGACCGCGTCAACGAGGGCGGCGGGGTGGTGGCGGAGGGGGAAGATCTGGAGGTGCTCGAGCTGCCGCTGGCGCAAGCCCTGCAGGCGGTTCGCCAGGGCACGATCGTTGACGCCAAGACCATCATGCTGCTGCAGTTTGTCGCCTTGAATCGGACATTGGAGGAAGAACGATGAAAGCGCAACAAATCCTGATCGCCGGCCCCTATCGCAGCGGCACCGATGGCGATCCGCAGCGTATTGCCGCTAATCTGGCGCGCCTGGAACAGGCGGCGCTGGCGGTTTACCAGCGGGGGCACGTGCCGGTGATCGGTGAGTGGCTGGCGCTGCCTTTGGCGGCCGCGGCGGGTTCCACGCAGGTTGGCGATGCGGTGAGCGAGGCGTTTCTTTACCCGGTGGCCCATCGGCTGATTGCGCAGTGTCAGGCGGTGTATCGCATCGAAGGGGCCTCTGCGGGGGCCGATAACGACGTGCGGCTGGCCAACGAGTGGGGCCTGACGGTCTATCGCCGCCTGGAGGAGATCCCGCCTGTTCAGGGGTAACGAAGGGGCGGGCAGAGGCTCGCCCCCTCGCGCTATTGCTCGTCCAGCACCAACCTCAATCCGGCGATCAGCTTGTCCATGCCGGCCTCCAGCTTGCTGCGCGGGCAGCCGACGTTGAGGCGCAGGAACCCGCGGCCTTCCTCGCCGTAGGTAAAGCCCGGCATGATCGCCACCTTTTCGCGCTCGATCAGCACCTGCTGCAGCGCTCGATCGTCTACGGCCAGCGGCCGCAGATCGATCCAGGCCAGGTAGGTGGCCTGCGGCGGACGCCAGCCCAGCGCCGGAAACGCCTGCTCCAGCCGCTCGGCGACGTAGGTCAGATTATCCTGCAGGTAGTCGCGCAGGGCATCCAGCCAGGGTTCGCCGTGCCGATAGGCGGCCACGTGCGCGGCCACCGCCAGCACCGCCGGCGAAGAAAGGCCGTCGCGGGCTTTGAGCTGCTGGAAGTAGGCTTCGCGGCTGGCGGCGTCGCTGATGAAGCCGTAGGCGCCGGTCAGCGCCGGAATGTTGAAACTCTTGGAACCTGAGGTCAGCAGGGCCCAGGCGCCGCTCGCCACCTGGCTCCACGGCGTATGGCGGTGTTCCCCCCACACCATGTCCATATGGATCTCGTCGCTGATGACGCGCACGTCGTGGCGTTCACACAGTTCGGCCATCTGCTGCAGCTCGTCGCGGCGCCACACTTTGCCGGTGGGGTTATGCGGGCTGCACAGCAGCAGGATCTTGGTCTGCGGCCGCGCCAGCAACGCTTCGAGGTGCGCCATATCGCAGCGCCAGTCGTCGCCGGCTTTTTGCAGCGGGCAGGCCAACAGCTGGCGCTGGTTGGCGAGGATCACCTTGTAGAAAGCGTCGTAGGCCGGGGTATGGGTCACCACGTAATCGCCCGGCACCGACCACTGGCGGATCAGCTGCGCCGCCATGTAGATAACGGAAGGGCCGTACACCGCCGTCGCGGTGTCGATGGCGACGTTGAAACGTTGCTGATACCAGTGGCGCAGCGCGCCGAGAAAATCCTCGTGCTGCCAGCGGCTGTAGCCCAGCACGCCGTGCTGCAGGCGCCGCTGCAATGCGTCGAGAATGCACGGCGCGGTGGCGAAATCCATATCGGAGATGGTGAACGGCAGCAGGTCGTCGCTGCCGAAACGATCGGCGATATAGTCCCACTGGGTGCACCAGGTGCCGTGGCGGTCGATCGGGGTGGAGAAATCAAACATGGGTGGCTCCCTGCAGGGCCGCGGCAGGTTGCGCCGTGGCTATCAGTGAGTCTAATTCATCCTTCACCGATTGCACCTGCGGGCCGATCACCACCTGCAGATTATGGTCGTTGAGATGCACCACGCCGATGGCGCGGTTGGCCTTCAGCGCCGCGTCGTCCACCCGGCTCATGTCGTTGACCGACAGGCGCAGGCGGGTGATGCAGTTGTCCAGCGTGATGATGTTATTCGGGCCGCCGAGCGCCGCCAAAATCGCCGGCACGTTGTAGCCGGATTTGCCCACCGCGCCGCTCGGCGCGCTTTGGCTGACGGCGCCGTCGCTTTCGCGACCCGGCGTTTTGATGTTAAAGCGCTGGATGGCGAAGCGGAAAATGGCGTAATAGCCGACGAACCAGACGGCGGCCACCACCGGCACCAGATACCACTTGGTGGCGGTGCCGTGCAGAATGCCGAACACCACGAAGTCGATGATATTGCCGTCGGTATTGCCGATGGTCACGCCCAGCAGCGCCATCACGGTAAAGCCCAGCCCGGTGAGCAGCGCGTGGATCAGGTAGAGGAACGGCGCGACGAACAGGAACAGGAACTCGATCGGCTCGGTGGTGCCGCCGACCACGCAGGCTACCACGCCGGAAATCAACAGCCCTTTGATTTTATGACGGTTCTCCGGTTTGGCGCAGTGGTACATCGCCAGCGCCGCGCCCGGCAGGCCGCCGAGGAACGCCGGCATTTTACCCTGCGACAGGAAGCGGGTAGCGCTTTCGGCGAAGCCGGTGGTGGTTGGGCAGGAAAGCTGCGCCTGGAAGATGGTCAGGGCGCCGCTGACGCTGTGGCCGCACACTTCCATGGTGCCGCCCGCCTCGGTAAAGCGGATCAGCGCCACCAGAATGTGCTGCAGGCCGAACGGCAGCAGCAGGCGTTCGCCGGTGCCGAACAGCATCGGGCCAAAGGCGCCGGCGCTGTTGATCACCCAACCCAGCCCGGTGATGCCGGCGGCGAACCACGGCCAGATCAGCGGGATCACCAGGCCGCACAGGCCCAGCACCGCGGTGGTGACGATCGGCACGAAGCGCGTGCCGCCGAAGAACGCCAGCGCGTCCGGCAGGCGGATGGTGTGGAAGCGTTCATGCAGGCGATAGACGATGATGCCGACGATCACCGCGCCGAGGATGCCGGTATCGATCGACTGAATGCCGAGGATGTTCTGGATATTGTTGGCTTTCAGCACCAGCGGATCGCCGGTGGGCAGCACGCCGGCGGCGGTCAGGTAGAAATTGGTGCCCAGATTCAGCACGGCGAAGCCGACGAAGCCGGAGAAGGCGGCGACGCCCTTGTTCTCGCGCGCCATACCCAGCGGAATGGCGATGGCGAACATCACCGGCAGGAAGCTGAAGGCGAAGGAGCCTACCTTGCTCATCCAGGTAAAGATCAGCTGGAAGATCGGGTGGCCGATAAACGGCATCAGGGTGATCACGTCGCGGCTGCTCAGCGAGCTGCCGATCCCCAGCATGATGCCGCAGAAAGAGAGCAAGGCGACGGGCAACATGAAGGTTTTGCCCAGGCTCTGGAAGAACTCCCAGAGGGTGATTTTTGGTTTGTTGGTTGCTGACATAACCGACTTCTCCTGGCGAAAAGACGAGCAAAAAGAGGACTGCAGATTAGGTAAAAAGAAGATAAAACGTTTTACCTAGCAAAAATGCGCCGCCAATCACAAATCTGTCGCCCAGTTTTTGGCGACAATGCGGCAGGCAGTAAAACGTTTTACTGAGATAACGGATTCGGTATACCCTTGATCATTACGGCGCGGGTTGCCCAGGAACGGGTTCGCAGAGACTATGAGCATCAAAAAGATCACCATCACCGATGTGGCGCAACAGGCGGGTGTGTCGGTCACCACGGTTTCCCTGGTGTTGAGCGGCAAGGGGCGCATTTCGCCGACCACCGTCGAGAAGGTCAATCAGGCGATAGAGCAGCTGGGCTACGTGCGCAATCGCCAGGCGGCGACGCTGCGCGGCGGGAAGTCCGGGGTGATCGGCCTTATTCTGCGCGACATCTGCGAACCCTTCTATGCCGAAATGACCGCCGGGCTGAGCGAAGCGCTGGAGGCGCACGACAAGCTGCTGTTTTTGACGCAGAGCGGGCGCGACGGCCAGGGCTTGCAGCGGGCGTTTGACGCGCTGCTGGCGCAGGGCGTCGACGGCATCGTGCTGGCGGGCGGCATTCGCGCGGCGGCGGGCCTGAAGGAGAAGGCGGCCGAGCAGGGCGTGCCGCTGGTCTGCGTGGCGCGCTCCAGCGGCCTCGATGGCGTGGACGTGGTGCGGCCGGACAACATGCAGGCCGCCAAGCTGGCCACCGAATTTCTGATCTCGCGGGGCCACAGCCAAATCGCCTACCTCGGCGGGCAGAGCGACTCGTTGACGCGCGCCGAGCGGCTGGGCGGCTTTTGCGCCACGCTGGTGCAGTACGGCCTGCCGTTTCGCAGCGAATGGATCGTCGAGTGCGATTGCCGGCAGCGCCAGGCGGCGGAAGCGGCGGAGCAACTGCTGCGCCACTACCCGAACATTACCGCCATCGTCTGCCACAAGGCGTCGGTGGCGCTCGGCGCCTATTTTGGCCTGGCGCGCAGCGGCCGCAGCATCGGTTCGGACGGGGTCGACGCCTACTACGGGCGGCAGGTGGCGCTGATCGGCTTTGGCGACGTGCCGGAGGCCGAACTGACCGAGCCGCCGCTGACCTTCGTCTCCAGTTCGGCGCGGGAAGTGGGGCGCAGCGCCGCCGCGCGCCTGCTGCAGCGCATCGGTGACGCCGAGCTGCCGGCACAGAACGTCATTCTGCCGCCGACGCTGATCCGGCGCGGCTCCGCCTAGCCCTGCTGCTGTTCCTCCTCCGCCTCACGGCGGATCCAGCCGATAAAGGTTTTCATCGCCGGCGTCAGATCTCGCGATTTCAAATGGGTCAGCCAATAGGCGCCGAGCGCGGCCTCGGCGGCGAACGGCCGCTGCAGCGCGCCGGCGGCCAGTTCGCGGCGGAACATGCTGACCGGCGCCAGCGCCACGCCATCGCACTGGATCGCGCCTTCCACCATCAGCCTTGACGAGTCGAACACCGGGCCGTTGATCCGCCACGGCGTCACCTGTGCCGCCGCGAACCAGTGCTCCCACTCGTCCTTGCGGTAGGTGCGCATCAGCTGCTCGTGCTGCAGATCCTGCGGCGTGCGCAGGCGCGCGGCGACCGCCGGCGGGCAGAGCACCGTCAGCGGCGCGTCGAACAGCTTGATATTGCAGGTGGCGGGCCAGAGGCCTTCGCCGAAGCGGATGGCGAAATCCATGCCGTCGGCCGACAGATTGACCAGGTTGTTGTGGGTCAGCACCCGTAGATCGATAAACGGGTGCGCCGTGCGGAATGCCGCCAGCCGCGGCATCAGCCAGCCGACGGCGAAGGTGCCGACCACCGCCACCGTCAGCACCTCGTGGAAATGCCTGCCTTCGAACTGCTGCAGCACCGCCTCGATGCGGTCGAAGGCGTCGCTCAATATCGGCAGCAGCGCCTGGCCCTCTTCGGTCAGATCCAGCCCGCGCGGCAGGCGGCGGAACAGCTGAATGCCCAGCTGTTCTTCCAGCATGCGCACCTGCTGGCTGACGGCGGCCTGGGTGACGCGCAGCTCCAGACCGGCGCGGGTGAAGTTCAGGTGGCGAGCGGAGGATTCGAACGCCCGCAGGGCGTTGAGGGGAAGTCGATTGCGCATTGTCGATAGCCATAAGTTTTTCTTTATGCTGGCTGAAATTATTATCGCTTGTCAACCCGGCGGCAAAATCCGATATTTGGCGCGGCTGCTGTGAGCGTCGCCGCAGCCGTAAAGGAATGACATCATCAATCAGGGAAAGCGCCGTGCATAACGCCAATAAAAACTTTTGGCCGCGGCTGATACCCTGCAACCTAAGAGCTTCTATCATGACGAAAATGAACCGCCTGGCGGCCGCGCTGATCGCCGCACTGATCTTGCCGACCGCGCAGGCCGCGCAGCAGCAGGATATCGACGCCGTTATTCAGCCGCTGATGAAAAAATATGGCGTACCGGGCATGGCGATCGCCGTGTCGGTCGACGGCAAACAGCAGATTTACCCGTATGGCGTCGCCTCGAAGCAGACCGGCAAACCGATCACCGAGCAGACGCTGTTCGAAGTGGGCTCGCTGAGCAAAACCTTTACCGCGACGCTGGCGGTCTATGCGCAGCAGCAGGGCAAGCTGTCGTTCAACGATCCGGCCAGCCGCTATCTGCCCGAGCTGCGCGGCAGCGCCTTCGACGGCGTCAGCCTGCTGAATCTGGCGACGCATACCTCCGGCCTGCCGCTGTTCGTGCCGGACGACGTCACCAACGACGCCCAACTGATGGCCTACTACCGGGCCTGGCAGCCGAAACACCCGGCGGGCAGCTACCGCGTCTATTCCAACCTCGGCATCGGCATGCTGGGCATGATCGCCGCCAAGAGCCTCGACCAGCCGTTTATCCAGGCGATGGAACAGGGGATGCTGCCGGCGCTGGGCATGAGCCACACCTACGTTCAGGTGCCGGCGGCGCAGATGGCTAACTATGCGCAGGGTTACAGCAAGGACGATAAGCCGGTGCGGGTCAACCCCGGCCCGCTGGATGCCGAGTCTTACGGCATCAAGTCCAACGCTCGCGATCTGATTCGCTATCTGGACGCCAACCTGCAGCAGGTGAAGGTGGCGCAGCCATGGCGCGACGCGCTGGCCGCGACGCACGTCGGGTATTACAAGGCGGGCGCGTTCACGCAGGATCTGATGTGGGAGAACTACCCGTATCCAGTGAAACTGTCGCGTTTGATTGAAGGCAACAACGCCGGGATGATCATGAACGGCACGCCGGCCACCGCCATCACGCCGCCGCAGCCGGAATTGCGCGCCGGCTGGTATAACAAAACCGGCTCCACCGGCGGCTTCTCCACCTACGCGGTATTTATCCCGGCGAAAAATATCGCCGTGGTGATGCTGGCCAACAAGTGGTTCCCGAACGACGATCGCGTCGAGGCGGCTTACCACATCGTCCAGGCGCTGGAGAAGCGCTGACGGCCAGGGGCGCCGACGAGGTGCCCCTACCAGCGATGCTGCCGTTCACGTTGCTCGCGCATGAAATCGATAAAGGCGCGCAGCTTGAGCGGCAGATGCCGGCCGGCGGGAAAGTAGATGAAAAACCCCGACGCTTCGCTGGCGTAATCCGGCAGCACTTCCACCAGTTGCCCCTGCGCCAGCTCCTGCAACACCGTGCCCTGAAAACGCTGTGCGATACCCAGGCTCGCCAACGCCGCATCCTTGATCAGCCGATCTTCGTTAAAAATCAAACTGCCGCTGACGTCCAGCGCGCGTTCATCGTCGCCCAGGCTGAAATACCAGGGTTCCAGTTTGCCGCTGCCGGGGAAGCGGTAGCGCAGGCAGTGGTGAACGGGCAGATCGTCCGGCGTGGCCGGTACGCCGCAGCGCGCCAGATAGTCGGGCGAGGCGACCAGCACCCGGCGCTGGCCGTTGTCGATCGGCACGGCGATCATGTCCTTTTGCAGCATGGCATGCATGCGAATGCCGGCATCGAAACTGCCCAGCACCAGATCGGAAAAGCGGTCTTCGGTAAACAGCTCCAGCTGCACCTCGGGATAGCGCCGCTGAAACGCCGCCAGATGCGGCATTACCAGCAGCGAAGCGGCCAGCTGCGGCAGCGTAATGCGCAGCAGGCCCGCCGGCTGCGCGCCCAGAGCGCGCACGTCGTCCGCTGCCACGTCGATCTGGCTCATCGCCGGCGATACCTTCTGATAGAACAACCGGCCCTCGTCGCTGAGGCGCACCGAGCGGCTGGTGCGGTGAAATAACCGCACTCCCAGCTGATTCTCCAGCGCCTGAATGTTTTGCGACACCGCCGGCGGCGTGACGCCGAGTTGGCTGGCCGCGCGGGTAAAGTTGCCCAGGCGCGCGACGGCTTCGAAATAGGGCAACAGCTGCAGGAGTGAACTCATCTATCAATAACCTGTGCTTAATGATTCATTAAATTATGCCTTATTTTAATTTATAACGAAGGTTTTAGACTGATTTTACTTTCCATCAGAGAGATGAAAATCATGTCGGCAGAACAACGGGCGTTAACAGAACGGATCGCGGCGATCGATCAACAGGCGATGGCCGAAGGGCGCATCGTGGGTAGCGTAGTGCTGGTGGCGCGGCGGGGCGAGATTTGCTACGCCGGGGCGGCCGGCTATGCCGATCGCGAAGCGCGGCGGCCGATGCGACGAGAAACGCAGTTTCGACTGTCGTCGGTCTCCAAACCCTATACCACGCTGGCGGTGCTGCGCCTGATTGAGCAGGGCAAGCTGAGCCTGGACGACGCGGTCAGCGACTGGCTGCCGTGGTTCACTCCGGCGTTGGCGGACGGCCGGCGCCCGGCGATCAAGATTCGTCATTTGCTGAGCCACACCGCCGGGCTGGACTATCGGCTGAACCAGCCGCCGGCGGGCGTTTATCATCAGCTGGGGATCCAGGACGGCGTGGAGCTGTCGACGCTGACGCTGGAGCAAAACCTGCGGCTGTTGGCACAGGCGCCGTTGCTGTCGGCGCCGGGGGAGCGCTTCAATTATTCGCTGGCGATCGACGTGCTTGGCGCGGTGCTGGAACGGGTGACGGGCATGCCGCTGCCACAGCTGTTTGTCGAATGGGTGGCGCGGCCGCTGGGGCTCGGCAATACCGCGTTTTATGCGACGGACGCCGCGAATCTGGCGACACCGTATTACAACACGCCGCAAGGGCCGCAGCGCATGCATGAAGGCCTGCGGCTGGCGCTGCCGGAGGAGATGGCGGGGGGCGAGGTACTGTTTTCACCCGCGCGGGCGCTTAACGCCGGGGCCTATCCTTCCGGCGGCGCGGGCATGGTCGGCGATGCCGACGATGTGCTGCGGCTGGTGGAGGCGCTGCGCAGCGGCGGGCAGGGCATGTTGCGGCCGGACACGGTGGCGTTGCTGCGCAGCCCGCACGTGGGGGCGCAGGCGCAAACGCAAGGGCCGGGCTGGGGATTCGGTTTCGGCGGGGCGCTGCTGGTGGACACAGATGCCGCGCAGACGCCGCAGCATGCCGGCACGCTGACCTGGGGCGGCGTTTACGGCCACAGCTGGTTCTTTGATCCACAGGCGCAGCTGAGCGTGGTGATACTGACCAACACCGCGTTTGAAGGCATGTGCGGCCGCTATCCGCAGCAGATCCGCGATGCGGTTTACGCCGCGGAAATGGGGTAAATAAAAAGGGCCCCGCAGGGGGCCCTTGATCAGGCTGTCAGGCGATTACTGCGCCGGTGCCGGAGCGGGTTCCGCTTCCTGCGCCGGTTCAGCGTCTTCCGCCGGGGCGCCCAGCATGGCGAACTGGCCGATGAACTCTTGCAGCGACATCTTGTTGCCGTTGAGGTCAACCTGGTTGTCGGCATAGTGGAACGTGCTCGCGATCACGCCGTCTTTCTGGGTGGTCAGCTTGAACATCTGGCCCATGGCCGCCAGGCCCTGCACCTGCTGCTGCGCCAGTTTCTGCGCGTCTTCCGCATTGTAACCCTGCAACAGCGCGGTTTTCGCGGTCACTTCGGTGGCCATCGCTTCCGGAATGGTCAGGTTGATATCCAGCTTTTTAACCGCCTGCGCGATCAGCTGATCCGGCGATTGCGCCGGGGAGGCGGCCTTGCTCGGATCGGTCAGCGCCAGATCCAGCGTGAAGGTGCTCTCGCCCTTGCTGTTTTTCCAGCTCAGCGGCGCGATGCTGAGGCTCGGGTTGCCTTTCAGCAGCAGCGGCAGGTTCTTTTGCAACAGCTCGGCGTTTTGCTGCTCATACACGGCCGGATCCAGGTTCTCGCCCTGTTGCAGCAGCGCCATGGTCTGGCGGTTGTAGCTGTCGGCGAAGTCTTTCAGCGCCTTGCCGTCGACGTTGTCGATTTTCAGCGCCAGCTTGCCGGCGCCGAAATCGTTGCCCTGCACCTTGAGCGCGTCCATGGTGTAGTCGATCTGGCCGCCGATGTTGCTGCTGCCTTGCTCGCCGAACTTGCTCACCAGGTTGAAACCGTCCAGCGCCACGGTATCTTTACCGTCGATCGTCAGTTTGAACTGCTTCAGTGTCATCGTCTGATCGCCGAGCTTCACGCCGAACTTGCTCTCGTTGCTGTTGCCTTTCAGGTTGAAGCCCTGGAAGGTGATCTGCTCGTTTTGACCGAATTCGTTCGGGCTGGCGAACACGATATTGTCGCTATTGGCGTCCAGCACGAATTTTTTCAGATCGCTGGACACATCGGCGTTAATGGTGGCGCCGCTGAATTTCAGCGAAGACTTATCCTTCTGGTAGTCCAGCGGGATGATGTCGATGGCGGACGAGGTGTCCCCGCTGTAAGAGATGCGCGAATCGGCGGTAAACAGCGATTTGCCTTTGGTGGTGTCAAACAGGCCTTTCACCGCCGGGGTATTTTCCAGCTCGGTATGCACCGACGCCATGCTCGGCAGCAGATTGAATTTTTTCAGCTGGGCGAAGGGGAACGGGCCGTGATCGATGGTTTCCAGGAACGCCACTTCTTCACCGGCTTTCAGCGCCGCGTCTTCACTGGTATCCGTGCCGTCGGAGCGCAGCACATAACGCACTTTACTGCTGAACAGGCCGCGCTGGTAATTTTCATAGCTCAGCTTAACCCCGGCTTTCGGCAGGTAAGCTTTCAGCTGGCCGTTGGCGTTGTCGACGACTTCGCCCATGTGCTGCTCGATCAGTTTCCCGGTGTACCAGGATGCCCCGGTCCATGCTGCGCCAAGAACCACAATGACGCTGACAGCGACTAACGATTTTTTCATAGCTCTGTTTCATCCTTTTTTCTTATCACCCTCCGTTGCGCGGGAGGGGCAAATAGGGGCCGAAAATAAACGCCCGCAGGCGTTTAATTGTGGGGGTAGCTCTCGCTTTCAGCAAGCAATTTGCTGAAATTTATCAACGGTTAGGCCAGTTGGTTATAAACCCTGGCGATGCGGCCGCTGCCGCTGACGTTGACCGGGGATTCGAAAGCCCCGATAAAGCAGGATTCGCCCGGCTTGAGCGTCAGGCGTTGCCCGGATTTTTCCAGCGTCGCTTCGCCGGTGACGCAGAACACGATGGCGGCGCTTTGCTGCGCCAGCGCCTGCGGGGCGGCGGTCAAATCGTGCAGCGAGAAGGCGAAATCCTCCACCGGAATCGGGAAGAACAGCTCGTTGCCGCGTGGCTCCGGCTGGGTCAGCAGGCCGGAAGCCGGCTGCGGGCGGAACTGCAGATTGGCCAGCAGCTCGGGCACGTCGATGAATTTCGGCGTCAGGCCCGCGCGCAGCACGTTGTCCGAGTTGGCCATCACCTCCAGCGCCACGCCTTTCAGGTAGGCGTGCGGCGTTTCGGCATACAGGAACATCGCTTCGCCCGGCGCGAGCTGCACCACGTTCAGCAGCAGCGGTGAGAACAGGCCGCTGTCGTCCGGATAGAAGCCGGCGATAAAGCGTACGGTATCCCAGGGTTCCCCCTGCTGGTTATTGAGCGCGGCTTTCAATACGCCGAGCGCCAGCGACTTTTGCTCGCCGCTCATCGTCAGCAGGCTGGCGAACAGGGTTGCGAGATGCGCGGTGTCCGGCTGTTGCAGGAAGGCGGCGATGTCGTGGTGTGCGCCGGCGATCGGTTGCAGCAGGGAAACGATATCGGCCAGTTCGCGAAAGCCGTTCATCGCCAGGAACGGCGTGAGGGCGAACACCAGCTCGGGCTTGTGGTTGGGATCTTTATAGTTGCGTTCGGCGGCGCTCAGGGGGATGCCGGCGGCATTCTCTTTCGCGAAGCCGATTTCGGCCGCCGCTTTGCTCGGGTGGACCTGGATCGACAGTGGCTGATCGGCACAGAGTACTTTAAACAGGAACGGCAACTCGCCAAAGCGGCTGGCGACGTTGGCGCCCAGCTGTTTTGGCTGGTCTTCATCGATAAGAAAGCGCAGCGAACGCAGCTCGCCGTCGGCGCCCGGCACGCGGGAAGGGCTCTTGGGATGGGCGCCCATCCACAGTTCGGCCATCGGCTGATTATCAGGGTTGGCGATGCCGTAAAGACGGGTCAGCGCATCGTGGCTGCCCCAGGCGTAATTCTGTACCGCGTTGGTCATTTTTTGCATGTCGATAAACGTCCTTAGCGTCATTGCCGTACCGGATGGCAATAACTTACTGATTTTATACGGTTAGTTAAATCTGTGCCGACAACCATCATACGCCCGCGTCGGCAGGAAAAATCATGGGCGCGATCAAAACAACGCCGAATAACGTCGCGCCCGGCAACGGGGCCAAAGTATAGCGTGATAACGATCGGCGCCTCAATTGGCGCGCAGGCCTCAAGGCGGCCCGGAAAACCCGCCGTTCGATTATTTTTTGAACCGGCGGGATTATTGCCGATAGTCCGCTCATCCTGCCGCATTATTTATTATTCAGCATGTCAAAATATGACTGCTGAATTTATTTTTTACCGTCTGAGCCATTCCCTTATTATTATTTTCGCGCTGCGCTGGGCGATCACACGCCGAGCTTAAACCTGCGCGTCAGACCCCTTTACCGTAACGGCTAACGAGTCGATTTAACAAAACCAGAGGTCTGTTGCATGAAAAAACTGTTGTTGCTGTTGGGGCTTTGCGCCGGCGCAGCCCAGGCGGCGGTGATCGTCACCTATCCCTACGCGGCGCAGCGCGCCGTGGCGATCGCGCCGGCGCCGATCGTCGTTGCACCCGCGCCGGTCGCGGTTCCCGCCGCGATCGTGCCCGTGGCGCACCCGTTGGCGCTCACCGCCGGCGCGGTGGCGACCGGGGCCTATCGGCATCATGAACGGCAGGACGCCTACGACGAGATCAATCATCTGCAGCAACAACGTATCGATGAGCTCAATCATTTACAGGCGCAGCGCATCAATAATTTTAATTCGCGTCATCCGCGTTAATGAGTAGCCACACTTTTATTCTCCTGGCTCATTCCCGGCCGTTTATTTCGCCGCGGGTTAACCGATGGAAAATAACCGCGTCGTTAATGGGTAAAAAAGATGAAACGTGCTGTGAGATAACTCTCTTAATGCGAATAGTTATTATGTCACTATACTGGGAGTGCATGCCGACGGGGGGTAGCGCGTCGGCCTAACCCTACGATTTTAGGAATTATGCTAAGGAGATAATGATGGCAGGCGTTCGTATCGAAAAAGACTCTATGGGCCCCATCGAAGTACCGGCCGACAAGCTGTGGGGCGCGCAAACCCAGCGTTCGTTGGCGCATTTCCGCATTTCCTCCGAAAAGATGCCGACCGCGCTGATCCACGCGCTGGCGTTGACCAAGCGCGCCGCCGCGCAGGTGAACGTGGATCTGGGGCTGCTGCCGGCCGAACGGGGCGCCGCCATTATCAGCGCCGCCGACGAAGTGCTGGCGGACAGCCATGCCGACCAGTTCCCGCTGTCGATCTGGCAAACCGGTTCCGGCACCCAGACCAACATGAACATGAACGAAGTGTTGGCCAACCGCGCCAGCGAGCTGCTGGGCGGCGTGCGCGGTGAAGAGCGCAAGGTGCACCCGAACGACGACGTCAATAAAAGCCAAAGCTCCAACGACGTGTTTCCCACCGCGATGCACGTGGCGGCGGTGATTGCGCTGCGCGAACATCTGATCCCCGAGCTGAAAGTGCTGCACAAGACGCTGAGCGACAAGGCTGAAGCCTACCGCGACATCGTCAAAATCGGCCGCACCCATCTGCAGGACGCCACGCCGCTGACACTGGGGCAGGAGATCTCCGGTTGGGCGGCGATGCTGGCGCACAATCTGAAACACATCGAGGACAGTATCCCGCACATCGCCGAGCTGGCGCTGGGGGGCACGGCGGTCGGCACCGGCCTGAACACCCATCCGGAGTACGCGGTGCGCGTGGCTAAAGCGCTGGCGGAGTTGACCCATCAGCCGTTCGTCACCGCCCCGAACAAGTTCGAAGCGCTGGCGACCTGCGACGCGCTGGTGCAAGGGCATGGCGCGCTGAAAGGGCTGGCGGCCTCGCTGATGAAGATCGCCAACGACGTGCGCTGGCTGGCTTCCGGCCCGCGCTGCGGCATCGGCGAGATTTCGATCCCGGAGAACGAACCGGGCAGTTCCATCATGCCGGGCAAGGTCAACCCGACCCAGTGCGAGGCGATGACCATGCTGTGCGCCCAGGTGCTGGGCAACGACGTGGCGGTAAACATCGGCGGCGCTTCCGGCAACTTCGAGCTGAACGTGTTCCGCCCGATGGTGATCCACAACTACCTGCAGTCGATTCGCCTGCTGGCCGACAGCATGCAGGGCTTCAACGAGCACTGCGCGGTGGGCATCGAACCGAACCGCGATCGCATCACCCAGTTGCTGAACGAATCGCTGATGCTGGTGACGGCGCTCAACACCCACATCGGCTACGACAAGGCGGCGGAAATCGCCAAGAAAGCGCACAAGGAAGGGCTGACGCTGAAAGCCGCGGCGCTGAAGCTCGGCTACCTGACCGAAGCGCAGTTCGACGAGTGGGTGCGGCCGGAAGCGATGGTCGGCAGCATGCAGAAATGATTGATCTGTGAGGCAACCGGGGGCTTACTGAGGTAAGCCCTTTTTTTGTGGAGAAATCAAGATGTCGCGCGCACAACGTTTACTCGATCTGATGCAGCTGCTGCGCAGCCACCGTTATCCGGTGGCGGGCCATGCGCTGGCGCAGACGCTGGGCATCAGCATGCGCACGCTGTACCGCGATATCGCTACGCTGCAGCAGCAGGGGGCGGAGATCGCCGGCGAGGCGGGCGTCGGCTATGTGCTGCGCCCCGGCTTTATGCTGCCGCCGCTGATGTTCTCGCAGGCGGAGACAGAAGCGTTGGTGCTGGGCATGCGCTGGGTCAGCCGCCGCGGCGACAGCCAGCTGGCGAGCGCGGCGGGCCAGGCGCTGGCCAAGATCGCCGCCGTGCTGCCGCCGGCGCTGCGGGAGGAGCTGGAGGCCAACACGCTATTGATCGCGCCGGTTCAGGCACCGCCGGTGGCAGATGAGCTGCGGGTGCTGATCCGTGACACCATCCGCCGCGAGCGCAAGCTGCATATCGACTATCTCGATCTGGCGGGGCAGCGCAGCGAACGCCTGCTGTGGCCCTTTGCGCTGGGCTTTTTCGACCAGCTCCAGGTGCTGGTCGCCTGGTGCGAGCTGCGCCAGGCGTTTCGCCATTTTCGCCTCGATCGCATTCAGGCCGCTACGCCGTTGGAACAGCGCTATCCGCGCGGCCGGCGGCGGCTGCTGAAAGAGTGGCGCCTCAGCGAGGGCATTGCGGAGCAATAGCGGCACGCTGCTGCCATAAACTGTCAGCCGCGCGCTTTAGTCTGTGCCTATCGGGAACCGGCCGGTTCCCATCACCCAGAGGACAGACCGATGACTCTTCCCAGCATGACCCTGCTTTACGTCGACAACCCGCTGAACAGCGCCGCCTTTTATCAACGCTTACTGGGACAGGCGCCGGTGGAACTTTCTCCCGGCTTCGCCCTGTTCGTGCTCAACAACGGCTTTAAGCTGGGGATGTGGGCCAAACAGGGGGTAAAACCTGCGGCGACCCTGACCGGCGGCGGCGGTGAACTGGGCTTTTTGTGCCAGGATCCGCAAGAGGTCGAGGCGCGCTATAACCAGTGGCGCGAACTCGGGCTGCCGATTGAGCAAACGCCGACCGAGATGGCGTTCGGTTACACCTTCGTGGCGCAGGATCCGGACGGCCATCGCCTGCGGGTGTATGCCCTCAGCGAGTAGCGTCGTCGGTATACAGGTACAGGCGTGGTACCAGCAGCCGCAGCGGCCGGGCGTCGGGTTTGTAACGGTGTTTCACTGCGTCGACGTCGTAGTTGAGCAGCTCGCCAATCTTCGGCACCGCGGCGCCGTTTTCAACCTGACACAGGGCGATCAGCGGCAGCGGGCAGGGGTGTTGCACCTGTTTTTGCTGCTGCTGATACCACACCCGGGCGATCGGCTGCACTTTGACCGGCCGCTTGATTTTCAGCGTCGCGTGCTGCGGCAGGCGGCTGACGTCGTCTATCTCGCGGCTGACCAGGGCAGCCCACTGTTCACGGCTGTGCGGCGGCACCGCGCGGCCGGCTTTCAGGCTTTTCTCCAGCTGCGCCAGGATGTCGTCCCGCTTGACGTTTTTGATGATGTGCTTGTTGGCCCAGCCGAAGCGCACGGAGTCGGGATTGGTCAGGGCGGTGAGGGTGCGATAGGCGCTGAGGGTAATCAGCCCGTGCAGATGGGTGTGCACGAACTCGAAACGCTGCTCCGGCGCCAGGCCGGAATCGACGGTGATAATCTGTTCCAGCTCGCCCTTCAGGCGATTGATCAGCGCCAGCTGCGTTTGCAGCGCCTGATACTCCGGCTGCTCCACCGCCAGACAGATGACGCCGGGCAGGCGAACGGCGGCCTTGCTGCTGACATTCTCCCGGTTATGGTGGATAAACAGCCGCTGATAGTGCTCCAGCGCCAGATCGCGCGCCGCTTGCCCCACATGCTGTTCGACCGCGATATGTGAGATGGCCTGATGTTCCTGGCCTTTTTCAACCTCCGGCAGGCTGAACACCCGCGCCGCCAGCAACCGCAGCGGGGCGATCTGCTGCTGCAGCGCGCCGAGCGCCTGCTCCAGTTCGCTAAAGCAGGCGTTCATCCGGCCAATCACATCGTATCTGCTCATCGCACCCTCCTATTTTAGTTACAACATACTATAGAAGAGTAGCAGACTGGGGGCAACATAGGCTACCGGGGAAAAGGCGGCTTCATTGGCCACCCGGCTTATCAGCGGAAAATACGCCATAACGGTCTTTGGCGGCAGGGCACGCAATACACTCTGTATACGTAGTGTTTTGATTCATTTATGGATTTTATCCTGTTCGTTTGTGTTTTGTTTAATCCATTTTCCGCACGCCGTTGTCCAAACGCTGGAACAAACGGAATGGCAGGACGCGATGAGCCCTTGGGGTTATCTTTTCTTCTGTCATTAACGGGCGCTTTAAACGGAGGTTCACTGTGGATATTAAACAGAAAGTCAAAAACATGACGCTGGAAGAGAAAATCGGGCAAAAAATCATGCTGGATTTTCGCTACTGGGATCGGAGCGGTAGCAGCAATCAGGATATGACCGTTCCCGATGAAGCCATTGGCAAGCTGATCGCCGATAACCACGTGGGTGGGGTGATCCTGTTTGCCAATAATCTGAAAGACAAGCAGCAGATCAACACGTTGACGGCCTGGTATGCCGCGATGAAAACCCACGCGGGCATTCGTTTGTTTATTGGCACCGACAACGAAGGCGGTAACGTTTTCCGGCTGCCGCGCGGCGACTATGCCTCATTTCCCGGCAATATGGCGCTCGCAGCGGCGATTGAGGGCGGTGCGGATAAACATCTCGCCGTTGAACAAGGCAAACTGATGGCCCAGGATATGCGCGCGTTGCATATCAATACCAACTTTGCCCCGGTCGTGGACGTCAACACCAACCCGTTCAATCCGGTGATTAACGTTCGCGCCTTCAGCGATGATAAGAACACCGTTTCCCGTCTGGCAGAGAAAATGGTGGCGGGCATGAAACAGCAGGGGCTGATCACCGCTTACAAGCACTTCCCCGGCCATGGCAGCACCTCGACCGACTCGCATACCGGTTTGCCGCGCGTCGATCGCACGCAGGAAGAGGCTTTTGCCATCGATATCGCCCCTTACAAGCAGGCCATCGATCGCTGCGCGGCGCCGGACATGGTCATGACCGCCCATATTCAGTATCCGGCACTGGATAACCGCCAGATAGACACCCGCAGCGGTGAAAAAATCACGGTGCCGGCCACCATGTCGCATGAAATTCAGACCCAGATCCTGCGCAATGAGTTGGGGTATGCCGGCGTAACGATTTCAGACGCGCTGGATATGGGCGCGATTGCAGAGCATTTCAGCCAGCAAGCGGCCGCTGAAAACGTCTTTGCCGCCGGGGTGGATATTGCCCTGATGCCTGTCAGCATCGCTTCGCCGGCCCAGGCGCGCTTGCTGCCGGATCTGATCCGTTACCTTGCGGACAGGGTGAAAACGGGCCATCTCAACGAAGCCGATATCGATGCCTCGGTCGAGCGAATTTTGCGCCTCAAATTACGCCATAACCTGATGGGGCATCGCGATCATCCCTGTTCCAACGACGCTTCGTCCTCAGCGCACAAGCTGGAAAAACGCATCGCCGATCGCTCCATTACCGTGGTGATCAATCGCCACAGCCTGTTGCCGTTGAAGGACAAAACGCTGCGCTACTTTATTTTGACCCCGTGGGGCGAGCAGGCCAACGGCATTGCGCGCGTGATGGCGCAGGAGGGGTATCAGAACGTCGTTGCCGCGAAGGAAACGGAACTGAGCGATGCCCAGATCAGAGAGCATATTGCCGGCTGCGACGTGTTCCTGCTCGGAACGCTGTCAACCCGCTTTACGCCTGCCGAGCAGGATGGGGTGGTGACTTCCGCAACCGGAGCGGGCAATGACGGCAGCCCTTATCCGGGCTGGTTGAAATACGCTGCCGAGCAGGGGAAAAAACGCGTTCACCTCTCACTGCGTGCCCCTTACGATATCGTGAACTATGCCGCAGAGGTGGAGGCGGCCGTCGCCACCTACGCCTACTACGGTTATGACAGCGGCGTGTGGCGCGGCCCTTCGATGGTCTCTTTGGCGCAGGTGCTGACGGGTAAAATCAAACCGCAGGGCAAATTGCCGGTCAACACCTGGCATGACTACGATGCAGAAACCAATACGGGCAAGGTGGCGTTCCCTCGCGGCACGGGGCTGAGCTGGTGATGGGATAAGGACACCGGCGTCGTCTGAAAAAGGCGACGCCGGCAGCTTGATAGCGGGCAGTTTCTTGCTCTGCACGCAACGACATGGGATAACCGTCACTCACGGAAGGAGAATCAGGATGCCGACAGGCGCAACAAAATTAGGCGGATGGCTGTTGATGGCCGCCATGCTGGGCGTGAGCGGTTGCGCCAAGCCACCCGAACCGGAGAAGCCCCCGCGGCCGACACCGCCGATAACACCGATGCGGGGCATCTGGCTGGCCACGGTCATTGGCCTGGACTGGCCGCCGGCGGCCTCCCTGAAGGCGGAAACCGCGCAAGAGCGGGTTTGCCAGCAGAAACAGGGGGTGAGGGACGCGCTGGACGAGATGGTGAAAACCGGGATTAACACGGTCTATTTTCAGGTTAAACCGGACGGCACGGCCCTGTGGCGCTCAAACATCTTGCCCTGGTCTGAGGTGTTGACCGGCACCGTTGGCCAGGATCCCGGCTATGATCCGCTGGCCTTTATGCTGCAAGAAGCGCACCGGCGCGGCATTAAGGTGCATGCCTGGCTGAACCCTTATCGGGTTTCCATGAATACCCGCCCACAGACGATTGAGGCACTCAATCATACGCTGCAGTCGCCGCCGGCCAGCGTCTATGCGCTGCATCCCGACTGGATACGCACCGCCAACGAGCGCTTCGTGCTCGATCCCGGCCTGCCCGACGTGCGCAACTGGATCACCGGCGTGGTGGCTGAAATAGTCAAAAACTACGATGTCGACGGCATTCAGTTTGACGATTATTTCTATTACGAAACGCCGCAATCGCCGCTGGATGATGAACGAACGTATCGCGCATACGGCAAAGGATTTGCAGACAAAGCCGCCTGGCGCAGAGACAACACGCTGCAATTGATAAAACAGGTGTCAGCCGCCGTCAAAGCATTGAAGCCCGAGGTTGCGTTTGGCGTCAGCCCGGCGGGCGTATGGCGAAACAAAGCGGACGATCCTGACGGTTCGGCGACGCGGGCAGGCGCGCCATCGTATGATACGGCCTATGCCGATACGCGCCAGTGGGTAAAACTGGGGCTGCTCGATTACCTCGCACCGCAGCTGTATTGGCCTTTTGATCGTGAAATTGTCCGCTACGACGTGCTGGCCAACTGGTGGGCCGAGGTGGTGAAAGGCACGTCGGTTCGGCTCTATGCCGGGGTGGCGCTGTATAAAGTAGGCACGCCTGCCGCCGGCGAGCCGGCCTGGGCCGTCGAGGGCGGCGTTCCCGAACTGAAAAGGCAGCTCGATCTCAACGAAAGCCTGCCGGGAATGGGGGGAACCATCCTGTTCCGGCAGCGCTATCTGACTGAGCCGCAAACGGATAAGGCGGTGGAGTACCTGCGCACCCGCTGGAAAACCGGTCAATAATCACAGGCACTGGCATGACAAGCCGCGGCAAACCACCGCGGCTTTTTCTCTTCAAAGGCGCGCCGCTTCCGGCAGGCGTTTCAGGTAATGCACCACCAGCAGCGCCAGCAGCAGCATCAGGCTGATGAACGCCGCCACGCCATTCCAGCCGAAACTGTGCCAGAACACGCCGCCGAGGGTGCCGGCCACGCTCGAGCCGACGTAATAGCAGAACAGATATAGCGACGACGCCTGGCCTTTGGCGCGGCGCGCGCGGCGGCCGATCCAGCTGCTGGCCACCGAGTGGGCGGCGAAAAAGCCGGCGGTGAACAGCATCATGCCGATAAAGATCGCCGGCACCTGCGGCAGCGCGGTAATCAGAATCCCGATCAGCATAATTACGATCGAGGCCAGCAGCACCGGGCCGCGCCCGAAGCGCGAGGTGAGCGCGCCGGCCTTGGGAGAGCTGTAGGAGCCGGTGAGGTACACCACCGACAGCAGGCCGACGATCGCCTGGCTCAGGTGGTAAGGATCCGCCAGCAGGCGATAGCCGATGTAGTTGAACAGGGTGACGAAGCTGCCCATCAGAAGGAAACCTTCCGCGAACAGCAGCGGCAGGCCTTTATCGTGCCAATGCAGTTTGAAATTGATCAGCAGGGTGCGCGGGCGCAGCGAGCTGGCGCGAAAATGCCGCGAGGCGGGCAGGATGCGCCAGAACATGCAGGCGGCGGCGAGGGCGAACAGGCCGATGACCCCGAGCGACACGCGCCAGGAGAAGAAGTCGGTCAACACCCCGGTCACCAGGCGGCCGCTCATGCCGCCGATCGAGTTGCCGCTGATATACAGCCCCATCGAGAAGGCGACGAAGCTGGGATGGATCTCTTCGCTGAGATAGGTCATGCCGACCGCCGCCACGCCGCTCAGCGACAGGCCGATCAGCGCACGCATCAGCAAGATGCCGTGCCAGCTGGTCATAAAGGCGCAGATCAGCGTGCAGACCGCCGCCAGCAGCAACGCCACCACCATCACCGATTTGCGGCCGATGGCGTCGGACAGCGGCCCGGTGAACATCAGGCCGATCGCCAGCAGGCCGGTGGAGACCGAGAGCGACAGGCTGCTTTCCGCCGGCGAGACGCCGAAATCTTGCGACAGCACCGGCAGGATCGGCTGCACGCAGTAGAGCAGCGCGAAGGTCGCCAGCCCGGCGGAAAACAGCGCCAGCGTTACGCGCATAAACTGCGGCGTGCCGCGTTCGATGTAGGGGAGTTTGTTGTTGAGGGTGGAGCGTTTTACTTTTGGCGCAGCGGCCGCGTCATCGTTGGCGGCCAGCGTCGACGGCATCGCGGCCGCAGAACGCACAGGGGTTGTCACAGCGTTTCCTTACCGAACGTCGGGGAGATAAACAGACACTTTGCAGATAACAAAATGATAGGGAGCGGCGATTTTTTTGTCTAATATATTAATAATTAAAATTAAGACGTTTTAAATATGAATATCGAATTGAGGCACCTGCGTTACTTTATCGCCGTGGCGGAAGAGCTGCATTTTGGCCGCGCCGCCGAACGGCTGCGCATCTCCCAGCCGCCGCTCAGCCAGCAAATCCAGGCGCTGGAGGAGATGGTCGGCGCGCGGCTGCTGGCGCGCAACAACCGCAACGTCAGTTTGACCCAGGCCGGGGAGATGTTCCTCAAAGAAGCCTATCAGGTGCTCGATCAGGTCGGGCGCGCGGCGGAAAAGGCGGCGCGTCTGGATCGCGGTGAACTGGGGGAAATGACCATCGGCTTTACCTCTTCCGCGCCCTTTATCGGCGTGGTGTCGCGCAGCCTGCGCGCCTTTCGTCAGCACTCGCCGCAGGTGCATATCAAAATGCGCGAAATCAACACCAAACAGCAGATCGAACCGCTGCTGAACGGTGAGCTGGATCTGGGGGTGATGCGCAACACGCGGCTGCCGGAGGCGCTTCACTATCAGCTGCTGCTGCGCGAACCGCTGGTGGCGGTGGTGCCGCAAGGGCATCCGCTGGCGGAAACGCCCGGCGGCGCGCTGCGGTTTCAACATTTGGCGCAGGAGCCGTTCGTGTTCTTCTCGCGCGAAGTGGGCACCGCGCTGTACGACGAAATTCTGCTGCTGCTCGGCAAGGCCGGCATAACTCCGTACATCACCCAGGAAGTGGGCGAAGCGATGACCATTATCGGGCTGGTTTCCGCCGGGTTGGGGGTGTCGATTCTGCCGGCCTCTTTCGCCCGGGTGCGGGTGGACGGCGTGCGCTATCTGCCGCTGGCGGAACCCGATGCCACCACCGAAGTGTGGCTGGTGCATCACCGCCGGCGGCCGCTGACCGCTGCGGCGCAGGCGTTGATGGCGTTGATGCTCAAATGACGCCGAAACCGGGTAAATAAAACTCGATTCACGCTGAAATTGCGAGGAATTTGTGCAGCAAATCACATAACGAATCAAATAGTTGACGCTGTATGACAAAAGCCCCACCATAACCCCTAGTCTTTATTTAGAAGCGCGAAAAATAGTAGGAGCAGGTTTGTGATTGCGGTTGGGCAGCCTGGGCATATCGATCAAATCAAGCAGACTAATGCGGGGGCGGTTTATCGGCTAATCGATCAACTGGGCCCGATTTCGCGCATCGAACTGTCAAAACGCGCGCAGCTGGCGCCCGCCAGCATCACCAAGATCGTGCGCGAACTGCTGGAAGCCCACCTGGTCAAGGAAACCGAGTACCAGGAAATCGGCAGCCGGGGCCGCCCGGCGGTGGGCCTGGTGCTGGACACCGAAGCCTGGCATTACCTGTCCGCCCGCATCAGCCGCGGCAGCATCACGCTGGCGCTGCGCGATCTCAGCAGCAAACTGGTGGTGGAGGAACAGCTGCCGCTGGCGGCCGAACACCCCGAACCGCTGTTGAAACGCATCCTGACCGAAGTCGATCAGTTCTTTATCCGCCACCAAAGCAAGCTGGAGCGGCTGACGGCGATCGCCATCACGCTGCCGGGCATGATCGACGTGCAGTCCGGCGTGGTGCATCGCATGCCGTTTTACGACGTGCTGGAGATGCCGCTCGGCCCGGCGCTGGAAACCCGCACCGGCCTGCCGGTTTACCTGCAGCACGACATCAGCGCCTGGACCATGGCCGAGGCGCTGTACGGCGCCTCGCGCGGCAGCCAGAACGTCATTCAGGTGGTGATCGACCACAACGTCGGCGCCGGGGTGATCACCGGCGGCCATGTGCTGCACGCCGGCAGCCACAGCGTGGTGGAGATCGGCCACACCCAGGTCGATCCTTACGGCAAACGCTGCTACTGCGGCAACCACGGCTGTCTCGAGACCGTGGCCAGCATCGAGAACATGCTGGAGATCGCCCAGCAGCGGCTGAGCGGCTCGATGAGCTCCAGCCTGCACGGCGCGCCGCTGACCGTCGAATCACTGTGCGACGCCGCGCTGGCGGGCGATCAGCTGGCGCGGGACATCATCCTCGGCGTCGGCCACAGCGTGGGGCGCATTCTGGCTATCATGGTCAACCTGTTCAATCCGGAGAAGATCCTGGTGGGCTCGCCGCTCAACCGCGCGGCGGAGATCCTGCATCCGGCCATCGCCTCCTGCATTCGCCAGCAGGCGCTGCCGGCCTACAGCGAGCAGGTCAAGGTCGAATCCACGCAGTTCTTCAATCAGGGCACCATGCCCGGCGCGGCGCTGGTGAAAGAGGCGCTGTACAACGGTTCATTGCTGGTGCAGCTGCTGCAGGGCTAACATCAGAACTTCTTATTAATCCCGCAAAAGATTGAGCTACCTCAAGCCCCTATGAGGGCGCATCCCCTAGAATTTTTCCGCAAGACTTCTTCGCCGCCGGTGCGGCGACACATTGTTAACGGGGCATTCTGGGGCATTTTATTCATGTTGAAGCGTTTATTTGTGACAGGCACGGATACCGACGTCGGTAAAACCGTGGTTTCCCGCGGGTTGATGCAGGCGCTGGCCGCCGATGGCCGTTCGGTGGCCGGCTACAAGCCGATCGCCGCACGCTGCCAGGAAACCAGTGAGGGCATCCGCAATAAAGACGCTTTGGTGTTGCAGGCCACCTCAACCCTGCCGCTGTCCTACGAGGAGATCAATCCCATCACCTGCCTGGATGAGGTGTTTCACGCGCATGCAACCGAGGACATCAACTATGGCGTGATGAGCAGCGGTCTGCGCGATCTGTCCGCCAAAGCCGACACGGTGGTGGTGGAAGGCAGCGGCGGTTGGCGGGTGCTGATGAACGATCTGCGGCCTTACGCCGAGTGGGTGGTGCAGGAACAGCTGCCGGTGGTGCTGGTGGTGGGCATCAAACTGGGCTGCGTCAGCCACGCGCTGCTGACCGCGCAGTCGATCATCAACGACGGTCTGCCGCTGCTGGGCTGGGTCGCCAACCGCATCAACCCGGGGTTGGCGCACTATGCCGAAACCATCACGGCGCTGCAGCAGCGCATTCCCGCGCCGCTGCTGGGTGAAATTCCGTATCTGCCGCGCGCGGAGCAGCGCGAACTGGCGCACTACCTCGATATTTCCACGCTGCTGTAAGCTCGCTCAGACGCAGAGCGTCGCCAACAGCCGGGCGGCGATCAGCAGGCCCAGCCCATATACCGTGTGGGTGAGCAGGCTGAGGAGCCGCGCTTTTCGCGGGTAGGCGGTTTTCGCCGCCGCCACGCCAAAGCCCAGCGCGGGCTGCATCACCAGAAACGGCGCCGCCAGGCTCAGCCAGCCGCTCAACAGCGCGATGAGCGGCTCCGGCGTCGCATACCACTCGCTGCCCGCCAACCCGAGCGGGATAAAGGCAAACGCGATGCCGATGGCGTAATGCAATATCCAGCCGATTTCTCTCTCCCCCCGGCGCGGCGGCGCCGTAACGATGGTGGCGTGAAACCAGCGGCCGTCGAACATGCCGAGAAACCAACGGCCCACCAGCGCATAATCGAGAGAAGGGATGTCGAAGCGCCGCTTCAGCAGCAGCGCCCACAGATCCATACAGAGGGTGGCGCCGGCGCCGGTTAACAGGATGCGCACTAGCAGATCGGGGGTCATAGGGTGTCCTTGGCTCAGTGACGTGATAATGTGCGCACAGTGTGCAACTTAAAGTCGGCTTCAAGTCAATGGCAAAAGAACTGGATATCGGCGCGGTGGCGCGCCTGAGCGGAGTCGCGCCTTCCGCGCTGCGGCATTACGAGAAGAAAGGGCTGATCGCGTCGACGGGCCGCCACGGTTTGCGCCGCCAATACGCCGCCGGCGTGCTTGACCAACTGCGGCTGATCGCGCTGGCGCGCCTGGCCGGTTTTACGCTGGACGAGATGAGCGCCTTGTTTGACGAACGGGGCAAGATAGCGCTCGATCGCGGGCTGCTGGCGGCGCGGGCGGATGAACTGGATCGCCATATCCAACGCCTGATGCAGGTGCGCGACGGGCTGCGCCACATGGTCGATTGCCCTGAACCCGAGCACCTGCAGTGCCCGCAGTTCAGGAAAATCCTGCAGCAGGGCGAGTTCTAAGCCTCGCGTTTGGGCGGCGGCGCCGAGTGATACACCGACACCGGCCGCAGACCGCGCGACACGGTGGTGGCGATCACGCACGAGAGCAGAATGCCGGGCAGCAGCGCGTATTCGCCGGTCATTTCAAACACCATCAGCGCCGCCATGATTGGCGCATGGGTGGTGGCGGCCAGCAGGGTGGCCATGCCGGTCAGCGCCAGCAGCAGCGGCACCGCCGCATCCATGCCCGGCCACAGGCCAAACAGCTGACCGATGATCGAACCGAGCGCGGCGCCGACGAACAGCGTCGGGGTGAAGACCCCGCCCGGCGCGCCCGACCCGCTGCTGGCGAGGATCGCCAACAGTTTGCACACCAGGATCGCCCCCAGCAGCAATACCCCCGGCGGCGCGATCAGCAGCGCCTGTACCACGCTGTAACCATTGCCCCACACCTGCGGGAACAGCAGAGAAAGCAGCCCGACGATCAGGCCGCCCAGCGCCAGCTGCAACGGCGGCTTCAACCGCAGCGAACGGAACGCGCGGCCGGTGGCGGTCATCAGCCATAAAAACAGCGGCCCGCCGGCGCCGGCCACCACGCCGACCAGCGCCATCAGCAGGTATTGCGTCGGCAAGGGGGCGGCGAGCGGCGTCACCAGATAGAGCGGCGCCTGGCCGCCGTTGAGCAGGTTGGTCATCAGCAGGGCGCTGACCGCGGCGATCACCACCGGGCCGAGCGAGGCCAGCATCAGGGTGCCGAACAGGATCTCGGCGATAAACAGGCTGCCCGCCAGCGGCGCATGATAGGCGCTGGCCATCCCGGCGGCGGCGGCGCAGGCCACCCACAGTTTCCACTCTTTCTCGTGCGTAAAGCGCTGGGCGAACAGCGAGCCCACCAGCGCCGCCAGCAGGATCATCGCGCCTTCGCGGCCGATGGCGCTGCCGCTCGACACCACCAGCAGCGACGCCAGGCACTTCACCAGGCTGGCGCCGGTGTCCAGCTTGCCGTTGCCGGTCTCGATCGCTTCCATATAGTCGGTGGGCGCCGCCGGGCGCTGGTGGCGGTAGCGCTGATGCATATACAGCAGCAGGCCCGCCGCCAGCCCGCCCAGCGCCGGAGTGAGGGCGCGCCGCCAGCCGGGCAGCGCGGCGGCGGCGGCCACCAGGCTGCCGTCGGCATTGCCGAGCAGCAGCCACTCGAGGCCAATCATCGAACGGTGGAACAGCCACACCGCCAGAGCGGCGGCGACGCCGATGAACACGGCGATAAACAGGCTGCGCAACAGGGCGCGATAGTGGTGCAGGTGGACCAATCTTTTCATGCGTGGGCGGCGTCGTGAGAAAAATCAAAGGGTCATCAGCGCATTGTGCTTGGCGCTCCGGCCGATGACCAGTGAATCTTTAGCAAACTGCGGCGTGGGCGGGGCGGCGAGCGCCCCGGCGTGGGTTATTGCGGCGTCAGCACCCGGCGCGTGCGGCCGGAGCTGAGGTAGTCGGCGATATAATCCTGCGAGATTTCGCCGCTGTAGCGGCCGTCTTCATCGACGATCGGCATCCAGGAGGTGTTGTGCTCGTACAGCTTCGACAGCACCACGCGCAGGTTCTCCTCCGCACGGGCGGTGACGCGGAAATGGTGCAGGCTGTCGGCGCAGACGCCCGGCGCGCCGCGCGCCTCGCGGCGCTTGACGTACCCTAGCGGCTTGCCGTCGGCGTCCACCACCGTCACCGAGCGGGCGTCGATATCGTCCATCAGCCCGAACGCTTCCACTAGCGGCGTCTCCCGCCGCACCGTCACCGTTTCCTGTTGATCGGCCACGTCGCCGGCCTGCACCAGCAGCAGGCGCTTCAGCGTGCGATCCTGGCCGACAAAGGAAGCGACGAAGTCGTTGGCCGGCCGCGCCAGCAGCTCATCGGCGCTGGCGTTCTGCACGATTTTGCCTTGGCGGAACACCGCGATGCGATCGCCGAGCTTCAGCGCTTCGTCGATGTCGTGGCTCACCAGCATCACGGTCTTTTTCAACTGGCGCTGCATGTCGAGAAACTCGTTCTGGATGGTTTCGCGGTTGATCGGATCCACTGCGCCGAAGGGTTCATCCATCAGCAGCACCGGTGGATCGGCCGCCAGCGCGCGGATCACGCCGATGCGCTGCTGCTGCCCGCCGGACATCTCTTTCGGGTAGCGGTGCAAAAAACGCTTGGGATCCAGCGCCACCATGCTCATCAGCTCCTCGGCGCGATCGTGGCAGCGTTTTTTGTCCCAGCCCAGCATGCGCGGCACCACGGTGATGTTCTCCTCGATGGTCATGTTGGGAAACAGGCCGATCTGCTGGATGACGTAGCCGATTTTGCGGCGCAGGCTGACGGTATCCAGCGCGCTGGTGTCTTCGCCGTTGACCAGAATGGTGCCGCCGGTGGGTTCGATCAGGCGGTTGATCATCTTGAGCGTGGTGGTTTTGCCGCAGCCGGAAGGGCCGAGCAGCACGCAGATTTCGCCTTCCGGCACGTCCAGATTGATGTTGTCGACGGCGTTGAACGGCGTGCCGTTCTTTTGCATGAACTGTTTGGTCAGATTTTCCAATTTAATCATGAGCGGATCCCCTTGGGCGTTAGCGCAATTTGCAAGCGGTGCAATAACCAATCGAGGACGATCGCCAGCAGGCTGATCATCACGGCGCCGGTAATCAACTGGCGAATGTCGCTGCTGCTGATGCCGTTGAGCAGCAGCAGGCCGAGGCCGCCGGCGCCGATCACCGCGGCGATCGCCATCACGCCGATATTCATCACCACGGCGGTGCGGATGCCGCCGAAGATCACCGGCAGCGCCACCGGGATCTCCACCCAGCGCAGGCGTTGCCAGAACGTCATGCCGATGCCGCGGCCGGCTTCGCGCAGCCCGCCGGGCAGGTTGTCGAGCGCGGTGTGGGTGTTGCGCACGATTGGCAGCAGCGAGTAAAGGAACACCGCGGTGATCGCCGGCACGTAGCCGATGCCGTGGCCGATTAAGGAAAACAGCGGGATCATCAGCCCGAACAGGGCGATGGAGGGCACGGTCAGCACCAGCGTGGCCAGGCTCAGCACCGGCGTCGCCAGCCATTTGTGGCGGACGATCAGCACGCCGAGCGGCACGCCGATCAGGATCGCCAGGCCGACGGCGACGCCGACCAGCAGCAGGTGTTCCAGCGTCAATCCGGCGATATAGGCCCAGTTTTGCCAAGCGTAAAGTATGGTATTCATCATGCCTCCCTAAATCAGGCCGCGCTGCTTGAGGAACGCGTCGGCGACCTGTTGCGGCGTCTGGTAGTCGATATCCACCCTGGCGTTAAGCTCGGTGATCACCTGATTGTTGAACTGTTTCGACAGCGTGTTCAGCGCCTCTTCCAGCCCCGGCGTGTTTTGCAACACGTCGGCGCGCACCACCGGCGTGACCGCATAGCTCGGGAAGTAACCCTTGTCGTCTTCGAGCACCTGCAGATCGAAGCCTTTCACCCGGCCGTCGGTGGTGTACACCAGCCCGGCGTCGACGAAGCCGTCGCGGATGGCGTTGTAGACCAGGCCGGGGTCCATTTGGCGGATTTGCGGACGATCGAGCGGCATGTCGTACAGCGCCTGCATCGGCTTCAGGCCGTCCGAGCGGCCGGCAAACTCCAGATCCAGCCCCAGCAGCCAGTTGTGTTTCGGGTCGGTTCTACGCACCTGTTCCACTTTGGCCACCAGCTGCGACATGGTGCGAATCTGCTCTTTTTCCGCGCGCTGGCGCTGCATGGCGAAGGCGTAGGTGTTGTTCATGTCCGCCGGCTGCAGCCACACCAGGCCGAGTTTGGCGTCGAGCTTTTTCACCGTGTCGTAAGTTTCCTGCGGCGTCATGCGCTTATTGATGTGGTTAAAGATGATCAGCGAGGTGCCGGTGTATTCCCAGGTCATGTCGATCTGTTTGTTGATCATGGCGTTGCGGGTGATCACCGTGGCCAGATTGGTCTTGGGTTCGACCTGAAAACCTTTGGCCCGCAGGTATTGCACGGTGATCGCCGACAGAATGCGCTGTTCGGTGAAGTTCTTGCTCGCCAGCGTCAGCGGGGCGGCCCAGGCGGCCGCGCCGGTCATCAGCAAGGAGAACAGCAGCGCGTGGCGGAGGCGTTGTAACCATCGAGTCATCGCGTTTCTCCCATCAGGATGCGGTGTGCGGGCTGAGCCGGCGGCCGAGACCGGCCAGCGCCAGATCGAGCAGCAGGGCGATCAGCGCGGTGGCGGCGGCGCCGAGGATCAGCGTCGGGAAGTCGTTCAGGTAGATGCCGGGGAAGATCAGTTCGCCGTAGCTGCTGGCGCCGATCAAAAATGCCAGCGGCGCGGTGCCGACGTTGATCGCCATTGCGATGCGCACCCCGGCGAAGATCACCGGCAGGGCGTTGGGCAGTTCGACCTGTCGCAGCCGCTGCCCGGCGGTCATGCCAATACCGTTGGCGGCCTCGACCAGCGCCGGCGGCACCGAACGCAGGCCGGCATAGGTATTGCGCACGATGGGCAGCAGCGAGGCGAGGAACAGCGCCACCACCGCCGGCCGGTCGCCGATGCCGATGATCACCATCGCCAGCGCCAGCACCGCCAGCGGCGGCAGGGTGTTGCCGACGTTAAAGATCTGCATCACGTGCTCCGCCCAGCGGCGGGCGAAAGGGCGGCTCAGCAGGATGCCGCTGGGAATGCCGACCAGCAGCGACAGCAGCATGGAGCACGCCACCAGGAACATGTGCTGCTGGCCGAGGTAAATCAAATCTTCCCGGCGCGACTTGAGGGTTTCCCAGCCGATGCCGTAAACCAGCAGCGCGACGACGGCGATAAACAGCAGGCTCCCGAGGAGCAGGCGCCGGTATGGCGCTGACTTGTGCATGATGTTGCGTCCTCCGTTGCGCGGAGCGGCCGATAGGCGGCGCATTCCGCTCTGATTGTTACCCACTGCCCGGCGGGCGTGGCGGTACAAAACGGGCGTTTCGCATGAGGTTAGCGAGATTGAGCGAAGGGTGCGTTCGGCACAGCGTGCTGAACGTAGGCTCAATACGTGAGTTAATCAGCATAAGATACTGATATTTAAACCCGAGAAAGCACGAAGCCCAAAGGCGCCGGCTAGGGAAGGTATAGCACCCTGTCGTTGAGCGTGCCAAGTTTTATGAACAAAATCAGCTGATTGAGTTTGCCCAGATTGGCGCCGCAGACCGCGTCAGCGCTGGGATGCGTGGAAAGTAAAAAAAATCCGCAGCAAAACGTTACGCCGTAACAATCAGTCCAAATGGTGCGATTCGCCGCCGGCAAAGGCAGGATGTGAGGGCGGATAGACTCGGCGCAGACGCTTGCTGATATACTCAGGGAAAATAAAAACGCCAGGAAGCCTGCATAACGCCATGACAAATAACGTTTCACCCGCACCCATCGCCCACCGCCCGCTGATCCTGATCGCCTGCATGCTGGCGATGTTCATGTCGGCGATCGAAGCCACCATCGTCGCCACCGCCATGCCGACCATCATCGGCGATCTCGGCGGCTTTTCGCTGCTGGGCTGGGTGTTCGCGGTCTATTTGCTGGCGCAGGCGATCACCATTCCCATCTACGGCCGGCTGGCGGATCTCTACGGCCGCAAGCGGGTGTTCTTCTTCGGCGCCACGCTGTTCCTGCTGGGATCGGTGCTGTGCGGCTTCGCCCCCGACATGTATTGGCTGATCGGCTTCCGTCTGCTGCAGGGGCTGGGCGCCGGCGCCATCATGCCGATCGCCTCCACCATCATCGGCGACATCTACAGCGCCACCGAGCGGCCGAAGGTGATGGGCTACCTGTCGAGCGTGTGGGGCGTGTCGGCGATCATCGGCCCGCTGCTGGGGGCGTTTATCGTGCAGCACCTGCCGTGGGCGCTGGTTTTCTGGGTCAACCTGCCGATCGGCCTGCTGGCGATGTTCTTCCTCTGGCGCTATCTGCCGGCGCATCAGCAGCTGCGGCGGCACGCGCTGGATCTGGCGGGCACCGCCTGGCTGACGCTGTTTGTTTCGGCGCTGCTGCTCGCGCTGTTGCAGATGGAAAGCCTGGGATGGTGGGTGGCGCCGTTGCTCGCGCTGGCGGCGGCGTCGCTGGCGCTGCTTGTCCGCCAGGAGCGGCGCGCGGTCGAACCGCTGTTCCCGCTGGCGCTGTGGCAAAGCCGGGTGATCGTCGCCGGCAACATCGGCGGGCTGGTGATCGGCGCGGCGATGATGGGCATCAGCGCCTTCCTGCCTACTTTCATTCAGGGCGTAATGGGCGGCTCGCCGCTGGAGGCGGGCACCACGCTGGCGCTGATGTCGATCGGTTGGCCGCTGGCCAGCACGCTGAGCGGCCGTTTGATGCTGATGACCTCGTACCGCGCGACGGCGTTGCTGGGTGCGCTGCTGTTGGTGGCGGGCGGCCTGATCCTGCTGATGCTGCAGCCGACCGGCGGCCTGCTGTGGGGGCGGGTGGCGGCGTTTATGGTCGGCGCCGGCATGGGGTTGTGCAACACCACGTTTTTAGTGTCGGTGCAGAACGCGGCGCATTACAGCATTCGCGGCATCGCCACTGCCTGTACGGTGTTTACCCGCATGGTGGGTTCGGCCATCGGCACTGCGATTTTGGGCGCCACGCTGAACCTCAACCTGCAGTGGCGTTTGCCGGAGGTTGACGATCCGGTGCAGCGGCTGATGGAGCCGGCGGTGCGGCAGAGCATGGGAAGCGAAGCGCTGGCGCAGCTGATCCAGCAGGTGGCGGCTTCGCTGCATTGGGTGTTCCTGGCGTCGGCGTTGGTGTCGTTGCTGGCGTTGGCGGCGGCGATGCTGATCCCGGCGCGTTGTCGGCCGCAGGGCGAAGGGGAAGAGGCGGAGCAGGCGTAAGGGAAAAGTAAAGGGCGCGGCTGTGAATGAACTGCGCCCTGGATAGCCGATGCGGCTTACTGCGTGTTGGAGGTATCCTGGCTGCTGCCGGTCTGCGCCGCGTCACCGCGATCGTCGCCATTGTTCAGGCGGGTATAGACGATCTTCTGGGTGTCGTTTTCGCAGTGGCCGACCACTTGGCCGCCCGCTTGATCGGCCTGATCGTTAGGCACGATCTCCAGTTTGAAGCCGGACTCCGGAACGCCGTTATTGATGATTTTCTGCGAAATGTCCGCTTTCACGCTTTCGCAGGAGGCCAGAGCCGCCAACGGCGCGCCGGCCAGCAAGACAGCGGTTAATATCAGCGTTTTCTTCATCACGTCATCCTTTTAGACAATGGACTTCCTGTAACAGGATAGCAGTAATGGCGGCCGGGTTTCACGCTTGCCCGCCCGCCGCAGGCGGATTAAGGATTAATCCGACGCCCGGTCTGACGATCCAGACATTTACGGGTGTCCGGCTCCCAGTATGCGTTAACGTTGTTGCTGTCGTTGCAGCGATCTTCGTCATCCGCCGCGCGATCGGCCTTGTCGAACTCTTTCTCGACGCGAGTGTTAACCTTGTGGCGCAGGGATTTGGTATCATTCCACTGCTCTTTGCTCTGGCGTGCTTCTTCGGTGCTCATCGCGCCGCTGCCTTTGCCATCGACGGTGACGCAGGTGCTGCCCTGCGTGCAGGTGGCGGCCAGCGCCGGCGCCTGCCAGGCGCCCATAACGGCCAGCATGGCGACCGGCAGCATCCCGCGCAGCAGTCGTTGGGTCGAAAATGTTTTCATCGTTTCATCCTTATGAGTGAGTGCGCCTGATGATGGCGACACTGGCGTTACTTCGCCCGCAGGCGTGGTGACAAATATACCACCGCGCTTCTGAAATTCACCAGCCAAGCGCCGATTCGTTTACTTTATCGAGAGAAAACTGCGACCGATGTTAAAAACCACGCTGTTGTTTTTCGCCACCGCCCTGGCTGAAATTATCGGCTGTTTCTTGCCTTATCTCTGGCTCAAAAAGCAGGGCAGCGCCTGGCTATTGCTGCCGGCGGCAGTGAGCCTGATGCTGTTTGTTTGGCTGTTGACGCTGCATCCGGCGGCCAGCGGGCGGGTCTATGCGGCCTACGGCGGCGTGTATGTGGCGACGGCGTTGCTGTGGCTGCGGGTGGTGGACGGGGTGAAGCTGTCTGCGCTGGACTGGGTGGGCGCGGGGGTGGCGCTGGCGGGCATGTTGATCATCGTTTCCGGCTGGCGCGCAGCCTGAGCAAACACGGCGGGAGTCGCCTCCCGCCGCCGGAGATCAGGCGCCGCGGTGGATGTTCAGCCCGGCGAAGGACTGGCTGACCGGCATCATTTCCAGCGTGTTGATGTTGACGCGCGCCGGCAACGTCGCGACCCAGAACACCGACTCGGCGATGTCTTCCGGCGTCAGCGCATCGGCGCCTTCGTAGGTTTTGTTGACCTTGCCGTCATCGCCCTTGAAGCGCACGTTGGAGAACTCGGTGCCGCCCACCAGGCCCGGCTCGATATCGGTCACGCGGATGCGCGTGCCGTGCAGATCGGCGCGCAGCCCCAGGCTGAACTGTTTGACGAACGCCTTGGTGGCGCCGTACACATTGCCGCCGGCGTAAGGCCAGTTGGCGGCGGTGGAGCCGATGTTGATCACATGGCCGACGTTGCGCTCGACCATGGCCGGCAGCAGCGCACGCGTCATGTTCACCAGCCCTTTGGCGTTGGTGTCGATCATGGTTTCCCAGTCATCGGCGTTGGCCTTGTGCGCCGGCTCCAGCCCCAGCGCCAGCCCGGCGTTGTTCACCAGCACGTCGATCTGGCGCAGCTCGGCCGGCAGTGCTTCGATCGCCTGTTGAATGGCGGCGCGGTTGCGCACGTCGAGCCGCACGATGTGCAGCGCTTGCCCTAATTCGTCCTGCAGCTCTTCGAGACGCTCAAGGCGGCGCCCGGCGGCGATCACCTGATGGCCTTCACGGATAAAACGGCGTGCGATTGCCTCGCCGAAACCGGAGGTGGCGCCGGTAACAAAAATAATCATGTTGCTGTTCCTCAACTGTTTTTACCCTACATGCCTCTATCATTAGCACAAACCCGCTGGCAGTGGCAGCGGTTATCGCGGCGCAGAGAAAAAAAGGCCGCACCGGGCCGGCGGGCCGGCGCGGATCAATGCTGAGGCGGCAGGTGGTAGACCACGGCGTCATACTTGATGTTTTCACGCTTGCCGGCCAGCACGCCGCCCAGCGACTCGGCGAGGCGGCGGCTGGCGGTATTTTGCTCGGCCACCGGGTAGATAAGGTGCTGAGGCTGAAAGCGCTCGCTGACCCAGCGCGCGATGCCCTGCACGATTTCGCGCCCGTAGCCCTGGCCGTGCAGGCTCTCTTTCACCCAGATGCCCAGCTCCGGGGTGCGGCTGCGCAGGTTGTGCGCGCCGCCGACGCCGACAAACTGCCGGTCTTCGCGCCGACGGGCGACGAAGATCACTTCTTCGCCTTCGCGCATCAGCGGCAGCCAACCTTGCCAGACGTTGGCGAAATCTTCCGGCGACGCCTCCGGCTCAAAGGCCATAAAGCGCGTCAGAGTGGGGGTGATCGCCTGGTAAACATCGTCGGCGTCTGCTGCGGTAAAGGGGGCAATCAACAAACGGTCGGTGTCCACGCGGCACTGAGAAAGGTCATTATGATTCATCTTATTTTCCCTCGCTTTTCAGGCCAGAACGGCAAAAAATCCGCGCCCATAAATCAGGGCGGATCGTCGATATTACGCGCATTGACGGCAGAAGCGACTTATTTTTCGCCGCTTGGGCAAGATGGAAAGATCGGGCTTGGTGACAATGTCACGTTATGAATGAAGCGGCGAGCGCGCTGAGGTGCGCCCGCCGTCGGGGATCAGAACTTCACCGAGCCTTGCAGATAGATCGTGCGCGGCTGGCCGATGTACAGACCTTTGTTATTGTCGTCATAGGCGCGGGTGAAATATTCGTGGTTGAACAGGTTTTTCACGCCGACGCCCAGATTCAGGCCGGCCAT
Organism: Serratia sp. LACPHL-BACT-2024-00286; assembly: GCF_043109535.1. Lineage (NCBI taxonomy): Bacteria > Pseudomonadati > Pseudomonadota > Gammaproteobacteria > Enterobacterales > Yersiniaceae > Serratia > Serratia sp. LACPHL-BACT-2024-00286. The sequence continues at coordinate 952,253 of NZ_JBICNA010000001.1, read as the reverse complement.
TTCCGGGCCGAAATCATAGGCGGCGCGCACGCCCCACAGCATATAGCCGGGAATGCGACCGGTGCTGCCGTCGGCGCTTTCCGCCACGGTGTTGGCGTTATCGGCGAACTGGCTGGATTGGAACTCGCCGTTGAGGTTAAACGCCCAGTTGCCCGGCGTGTAGTCCAGCCCCAGCGTGCCTTTATGCTTCGGTGAGAACGGCACCTGGTTGCCCTTGTAGCCGCCGTCTTCGCGGATAGTGGCGTTGACGTAGGCGTAGCTGGCGTAGGCGGTCAGATCGTCCAGTTTCGGCGTCAGCTGCGACAGATCGTAACGCAGGCTGCCCTCCAGCCCGGCGTGGCGAGTTTTGCCGCGCGCGGTCACGCTGTCGGTCACCTGGTTGGAGTCGTACTGGTTGTTGAAGTTGATCAGGAACAGCCCGATCTCGCCGGTCAGCGCATCGCCGGCGTAGCGGGTGCCCAGCTCCCAGGTGCGCGCCTTCTCCGGTTCAATCTTGCCGCTGTCGACCGCTTTGCCCATCTGGCTGTACTGCACGGTGCCGAAGGAGCCTTCGGTGTTGGCGTACAGGTTCCAGTATTCGTTCAGGTGATACATCACGTTCAACGCCGGCAGCGGCGCGTTATAGCTGACGTCGAGGCGGTTGTTCTTGATGTAGTTGTTCTGATACGACTTGATGTACTCGTAGCGCATGCCTGGCGTGATGGTCCAGTCGCCGATGTCGATGCGATCGTCGATATAGAAGGCGTGCGCCTCGGTGCCGGACTGGGTATCGCGATCGTACGGGCTGGCGCTGGACGGCAGCCGGCCGGTGCTGGCCTTGCTGGTGTAGCGCAGCTCGTGGGTGGATTCGCTGACGTAGCGATAGCCGACGCCGACCTCATGCGCCGAGTCTCCCCAGCGGAAGCTCTGGCTGTAGCGCGGTTCCACGCCGCGCACCCAGTATTCGCGCGGTGACAGCGTCAGATTTTTGCCCTGATCCAGATAGCCGCTGCGCAGGGTGTAGGTGTAGAAGCTCTGCACGTCGAACTTGTGCTGTTGATCCGACTGATACTGATAGCCGAAGTTCGCCAGCTGGCGGCGGCCCCAGAACTTGTCGTACGGGCGCGTCGACTGGAACGGGTTGGCGTTGTAGTCCGCCCGGCTCAGGCCGCCCGGCATGTCCGCCTCGCCTTCGTAGTATTGCAGCAGGCTGTTGAAGGTGTGCACCTCGTTCGGGGCGTAACGGCTTTTCAGCATCACGTCGTCAATCTTGGTCGCGCTGTGCTCGCGCCAGTCGCTGCCGCGGGTGCCGGAGTAGAGCAGCGCCGCGCCGAAGCCGTTGTCGGCGGTGCCGCCGATCATCAGGTTGCCGGTGCCTTTCGGGTGATCCTGGCGCGAAGTCGGGCTGAGCTGCCCCTGCATGCCGGCCTCCATGCCGAAGGTTTTCGGGATGGCGCGGGTGACGAAGTTGACGACGCCGCCGACGCTCTGCGGCCCATAACGCACCGCGCCGCCGCCGCGCACCACGTCGATCGCGTCCATATTGCCGAGCGAGACCGGCGCCAGCGACAGCTGCGGCTGGCCGTAAGGAGCGAAGGGCACCGGGATGCCGTCCATCAGCACGGTGGAGCGGCTGGCGAGGCGCGGGTTGAGGCCGCGAATGCCGAAGTTCAGCGCCATGTCATGGCTGCCGGTGCCGTTGTTCTCCGGCGCCACTACGCCCGGCACGCGGTTCAACGCTTCGCGCACGGTGGTGGTGCCGGTTTTGGCGAATTCTTCGCGGCGCACCACGTCGCGCGCGCCGGGATGTTCGAACACGTCTACCTGGCGGCCTTCCGCCAGCCAGTCACCGACCACGGTGATGTCTTCTTCCTTCTGCGGCTGAGGCAGTTTGGCCAGCGTGTAACCGTTGTTGCCGAGCGCTTTAGCCTGCAGGCCGCTGCCCGCCAGCAGGGCGTTCAGGCCGTCATCGACGCCGTAGCTGCCGCTCAGGCCCGGCGAACGTTTACCGGCGGTCAGCGTGCCGTCCACCGAGAGCGCGATGCCGGCGCGAGCGGCGAAAGCGTTCAGCGCGCCGTCCAGCTCACCGGCCGGAATATGATAGGCTGCGGCGACGCTGGCGGCGCTCGCCGTCAGCGGTGCGGCGAATGCCAGGCCAATGGCCACGGCCAGCGGCGTGGCGCGTTTTCCCCAAAGCGAAGCCGGCGCTACCTTTCCCCAAGCGTTGTTCATACCTTCTCCTGAATCATTTTTTATTTATTGCTGCAGTGTTTTCCTGGGAGTCGGATGAGCGAAGCAAAAGGGACAATCAAGAATGCGATTTTTTATCATTTTCATTTAAAAAATTCAGGCGGGAACGATTTGCAGCCAATAGCGGGTAAAGCTCTGCAGGCGCACCGGCAGCGTCTGGCTGAGCAGGGCGAGGGCGCGATCGGTATCGTTGAGCGGGAAACTGCCGCTGACGCGCAGGCCGGCGACGGCCGGATCGCAGCTCAGGTGGCCGCGTCGGTAGCGCGCCAGTTCGGCGATCACCCGGTCCAGCCGCCATTGGCTGACGCTCAGCACGCCGCGCAGCCAGCCGTCCTCCGCCGCAGCCGGTTGCTTGTCGCTGAAGGCCGAGGCGCTGAAGCCGATCTGTTCCCCGGCGTCCACCCGGCGCGTTTGCTGCGGATCCTGCGCCAGCTGCGCTTCGACCGCATGCTCCAGCACCGTCAGGCGCGTCTCTCCGCCGATCTCGCGCACCAAAAAGCGGGTGCCGAGCGCGCGCATCGCCCCTTGCGGGCTTTGCACCCACAGCGGCCGGGGGTCGCGCCCGGTAATCAGGCTGATTTCTCCGGCGTGCAAACGGATCAACCGTTGACGATCGTCGTAATGCACGTCCACCGCACTGGCGGTGTTCAGCACCAGCTGGGTGCCGTCGCTTAACACAATGGGTTTGATTTCGCCGGTGGCGGTGCGGTAGTCGGCGCGCAGCTCCCGGCCGAACGGCGATTGGTAAAGGAAACCGCCGCCGCCTACGCCGAGCAACAGCAGCAGGCTCTTCAGCAGGGTGCGGCGATCGATTGCCGACTGGCGGCCGGCGCGATCGAGCGCGCGGTAGCTGAACTTGCCCGGCACGCCCTGCAGCTGGCTCTGCAGCGCTTCGACGCGCTGCCAGGCCCAGCGGTGATCGGCGTGCTGCTGGTGCCAGGCTTGCCACTGTAGGCGCTGGCGGTCGGTGACGTGCTCATCGCACAGCAGGGCATACCAGTGTGCGGCCATCTTCAGCGCCTGGCGCTGCTCGGGGGTAATGGCGTTGCTCATGAGAAAACGTCGTTTTCCAGGCTGAACAGCAGGCAATGCTCGGTGGCCTTGGCCATGTATTTTTTAACCGAACTGACCGACACGCCGAGGCGCACGGCGATGTCCGCATAGCCCAGGCCTTCGAGCTGCGACAGCAGAAAGGCCTGTTTCGCTTTCGGCCCCAGGCCGTCGAGCATGGCATCGATCTGCTGCAGGCTTTCCAACAGGCTCTGGCGCTGTTCCGGCGACGGGGCGTAGCCTTCCGGGATCAGCGTCAGCATCTCCAGATAGGCGCGCTCCAGCGTTCTGCGGCGGAACAGATCGACCATCACCCGCTTGGCGACGGTGACCAGAAAGTCTTTCGGCTCGCGCAGGGTCGCCGCGGCGTCGCTTTTCAGCAGGCGCATAAAGGTGTCCTGCGCCACATCGTCCGCGTCGAAAGCGCAGCCCAGCCGACGGCGCAACCATCCCTGCAACCAGGCGTGATGGGTGGCGTAAAGGCGCGACAGCGCGGCGTGCGGGGCGGAAGCGGTGGCGGACATGGTTTTCGCATTGCTGGTCAAAAAGATGCGCGGATGATAATTGAGAATGGTTATCGTTTCAAGTTTGTCGGGTGGGTTCCTGAATGGTTCCGGCCTCTTTTTATCGCGTTGAAATAGGCTGACGGGCGCGAAAATATCCCTTTGCCCATTAAAGGTGCAGCAACGGTGTTATTTCGGTAAGCAAACGGTTGCTATTAGTCTGCCGTCGAAGATCGCCGCGTGTTTTATTCTTTTTCTTCGGTTGGTTTTCTTTGTTTAATTAGTATCACTTTGTTTTAACGTGAAAATATATTTTATGTCGGTCTGTTGGCACACGGCTTGCTATGCTTAACCCGGTCTTTAAGTTTGGGCAACAGAAGGCATTGTTTCATCGACGCAGGTTATTATGCGGGTGAGATTGGCCGGTCGTCACAAGGAAGAAAATAATGGCACTGCAATTCACCACGGCTATTCGTGGCAATTTTTTTGATATCGCGGCCTGCGTGGAGGAACCGCAACAGCTTGACGAACGCCTGCGGCACATTCCCGACGGTTTGTTGCTGCTGAACGGGGGCGTCATCGTCTGGTTCGGCAGCTGGCAACAGGGCGAGGCGCTGCTGCCGCCGGGTTTCGCGGTCACGGAGTATCGCGACAAACCGATCGTACCGGGCTTTATCGACACCCATATCCACTATCCGCAAACCGAAATGATTGGCGCCTATGGCGACCAACTGCTGGACTGGTTAAATAATTACACCTTCCCGACCGAAAGCCGCTATGGCTGCGAGCGGCACGCCGACGCGATGTCGGCCTTCTTTCTGCGGGAGTTGCTGAGCAACGGCACTACCACCGCGCTGGTGTTCGGCAGCGTGCATCCGCAGTCGGTCGATGCGCTGTTCAGCCAGGCGCAAACGCTGAACATGCGCCTGATCGCCGGTAAGGTGATGATGGATCGCCATGCGCCGCAGGCGCTGCTGGAAACGCCGGAGCAGAGTTACCGCGACACGCGCGAGTTGATTGAACGCTGGCACGGCAAAGGCCGCCTCGGTTACGCCATTACGCCGCGCTTTGCGCCAACCAGCACCCCGGCGCTGCTGGCGCAGGTGCAGCGGCTGCGCGAAGAATTCCCCGACGTGTGGCTGCAGACGCACCTGAGCGAGAATCCGCAGGAAGTGGCCTGGGTAAAATCGCTGTTCCCGCAAAGCCAAAGCTATCTGGACGTTTACCATCGCTACGGCATGACCGGCGGCAAAAGCGTGTTCGCCCACTGCCTGCACCTGGAGGAGCAGGAGTGGGACTGCCTGTGCGAGACCCGTTCGGCGATCGCCTTTTGCCCCACCTCCAACCTGTTCCTCGGCAGCGGGCTGTTCGACCTGCAGCAGGCCTGGCGCAAGCGGGTGAAGCTCGGCATCGGCACCGACGTGGGGGCAGGCACCTCCTTCAATATGCTGCGCACGCTGGGCGAGGCGTACAAGGTCGGCCAGCTGCAGCATTACCGGCTCTCCGCCGTAGAAGCGTTCTATCACGCCACCCTGGGCGGCGCCCGCGCGCTGTCGCTGGACGACAAAATCGGCAACTTCGACGTCGGCAAAGAGGCGGATTTCGTGGTGCTCGATCCGGCGGTGACGCCGCTGCAGCAGTTACGCTACGCCAACAGCGCCACGCCGGCGGAACAAGGCTTCGTGCTGATGACGCTGGGGGACGATCGCAATATTTATCGCACCTATGTGGACGGCAAGGTGGTTTATCAGGCGGCGGTGTCAGACTGATTTCATTCGCGGTGCCGGCGCAAAGGCATATTGGAATACGCCGACACCGCGTGGCGACAATTTTAACATAAGGAAGTGAAAGCCTTGATAGCGTTATTGCTGCACACATTGTGGATGAAAAACAGACAATGGAAGGGCGGCGCATGATTATTTATTGGACATGCCGAGATGTAGTCTGAATACGATTATTTGGTTAGGAGACTCTTTATTGGTTTTTTATGAATATACCTAGTGATATACAGCCATGTTGCTGGATAAGTGCGTAAAAAGCATTGCATTTCTTCGGGGGGCTCTATATCATAATGAGAATAATTATCTTTACGATATCGCTGCTTAAAAAGCAACAGGCTTGTTTTAATCACTGTTGCTGTTTTTTCGGTGTACTTCTGCATTTTACGAGCCAGGATTGGCTTGCGCTTTATTTCTGGAAAGGGATTTCATGCGTGATTTGTTTCGACAGGAAGCCACGGATCATCAGCGGGCGAAATGGGCGGGTAAGGCCTTATTGATAAACGGCTTGCCCGCCTGGTGCTTTGGTCTTTTATCGTTTTTATTTATTCTTGTTTTCCTCTCTTTTCTTATATTCAGTCATTATACTCGCCGCATTAATGTTTATGGTGAAATCACCACCTTCCCCCGCTCAGTCAATGTGTTTGCACCCCAGCAGGGTTTTATCTCGGAACGCTTCGTCGAAGTGGGCGACGTGGTTAAAAAAGGCCAGCGTCTTTATCAGATTGATGTCAGCAGGGTGACGGATAACGGGAAAGTGAGCGCCAATACGCGCCTGGCGCTGGAAAACCAGTTAAAACACGTTGACAGCATCATCCTTAAGTTGCAAGACAACAAGCGCATGACGCTGGAAAATCTACGCGCGCAAAAAAAACAGTATGAATTGGCGCACATGCAGTCCAAACAGCTGTTGGATAACGCACGAGAAGGGGTGGCATTTGCTCAGGACAACATGCGTTCCTATAAGGAATATCAGCAGCGCGGTCTGATTACCAAAGATCAGCTTAGCGGACAAACCTATTCGTTTTATCAACAACAAAGTCTGTTCCAAAACCTGCATAGCCAACACATTCAGGAATCGTTGCAAATTACGAATTTGGAAAGCGACATCGTTACGCGCGCGGCAGATTTCGATAATCAAATTTCACAGTACCAGTTTCAGCGTAATGATTTGCAACGGCAGTTAGCGGAAGCCGATGCCAGCGGCGCATTGATCGTGAACGCCCCGAGCGATGGCCGCATTGAATCTCTCAGCGTTACCCCGGGTCAGATGGTCAATAGCGGTGACAGTCTGGTACAGATTATTCCACGTAATTAAACATGATGTTTGGCGGCCTGGGGGCGTTTATCGCCACCTGCGATCAGGTGATCATCCTTTGGCTAGGCGCGGCATTGGTCATAGACAATCAAATGACGATCGGCATGTTTATCGCGTTTAACGCCTACCGCGGGCAGTTTTCGGAGCGTGCCAGCAGCCTGATCGACATGATGCTTCAGCTGCGAATGCTGAGTTTGCATAATGAAAGGGTGGCGGACATTGTGCTTTCGTCACCGGAATCGCAAATGCCCGCGCGCCAGCTCTTCACAAAAGGCAAAGCCGCGGAGCTTCGGGTGCGGAATCTGCGCTACCAGTATGATCGCTTGGCGAAACCCATTATCGCGGATTTGAATCTCAGCATTGCAGCGGGAGAAAGCGTGGCGATTGTCGGTCCCTCCGGCGCGGGTAAAACCACGTTGATGAAGTTAATGTGTGGGTTGCTGTCGCCGGATGAAGGGGCCGTGCTGGTCGACGGTATGGATATCAGCAACATTGGCGTTAATAATTATCGCCAATGTATCGCTTGCGTGTTGCAGGATGACAAGCTGCTGGCGGGATCTATCGCTGAAAATATTTCAGGATTTGATGCCGAAATGGATCTGAAGCGTATTGAGGCGTGCGCACGACGTTGCAATATGCATGATGATATTCAAAACATGCCGATGGGCTATGAAACATTGATCGGCGAACTGGGGGGGAGCCTTTCTGGCGGGCAGAAACAGCGCTTATTGATAGCCCGTGCGCTCTATCGTCGCCCCAGCATTCTGTTTATGGACGAAGCGACTAGCCACCTGGATCTAGATAATGAAACACATATTAACCGCGCTATTTCACAACTGAACATTACCCGCGTGATTATTGCGCACCGTCCGTCGACGATTGCCTCTGCGGATAGAGTCATTCGACTCGGGTAATGTCAGCTTCGCTTTACCTGGCCTCTTCACCCCGATATTTTCGCTACGTCAACCGCGCACTCATCCTGCGGTGAACCCATGAAAAAAGGGTTATCACAATGATAACCCTGGCATGATGTGACGCTTTAGGCGCTGAAGCCAATGTTAACCGCTGAGGTCAACCGCGAGGCTTGCAGGGCCCCGATCAGTTCGAATCGGTATTGTTGTTGTTCCCCCACATGGTACCGCCGCCGTTGCTCCCGCCCCAGGGAATGCCTGATGGGCCAACTGAGCCGGGGGCACGATCGCCGGTGACATAGTTACCGACAGCACCGCCGACAATAGTGCCGACAACGCCGCCCGCCACGCCACCAATAGAGCCGATGCCGCCGCCGATCGCTGCGCCGACAGTTTCTGCGGAAACCGTCAATGTACCGCTGCGATCTCCTGCACCGGAAATGATTGAACATTCTTCAGAGGTAAGATTGCGCATACTTGCTCCTTAGTAATTAAATTTTAAAATAAGCCACGTTGATCATGCTGAGCGTCGCCCGCGATCGCTATTGAGCAATTTATGCGTGGCGATAACGGCAAAGGCGATAAGGGCGTATTTCAAGAAACGATTGAGGCTGAAATAATCCGCAATCGCGCCAACAACAAGCCCGATTAAAATGGCGAACAATATAATGAATAATCTTTTCATATGATGGATACGAATCTTCCTGCATTAGTTACTGTCGGCAGGATTGTTCGTCGATGTTTGTTTATTGCCACCCAACATGGATTCCACCATTTTGCCAGCGGTATAGGCGGCACCACCGATAACGGCACCGGCAACAGCGCCTGGGCCGGCACCGACGCCGCCAGCCATGGCGCCGGTCATCGCTCCACCAACCGCGCCGGCAGCGACTGCACCGCCCAACTCTGCATAGCTGAAATCCCCAGCTGCCGCGATAAAGTTCACTTCATTAAGTGTAAGCTCTCTCATAATGACTTCCTTATATTATTGGTTTTTGGTTTTTGCAGTTTTCCGATACCAGAAAAATGCCACTAGCAAGGTTGAAAAGATAAAGGATTGAATGATTGTGCTGGTAAACCTCCTGTCTTCGGAAAAAAATAAAGAATAAAAAATATCCATAAATGTGTAGTAAAAGCAGAACAAAAAAATCCAACTGCTTGGTAATTTCATCAGTGCCTCGATAGGTTTGATTGATAGGGGGTATCTTCTCGCGTTATTCCAATGATGTTGACAACGCGTGCAGCAATTGCGTCAGCGCTCGAAGAAGTTGAGCGTTGTTTAAAATGCTGTAATGCGTTTCTGCACAATAACTGAGTTGAACGCTATGCGAGGATTGCATCTCCCAGCGTTGTGCAAGATGGGGGTGTTTACGCTGACGTTGCTGGCTGAGCCAAAGCGTTAGCGGTATCGCTATCTGCGGCAGGGGGCCGGCGTTATTCGTTAGTTCGAACGATTTTTTCAGCGCCCAACAGAAGGTTTCGGCATGTTCCAGCGTGATCTTCTCCGCAAGCACGCTCTGATTCAGCGCATAGTGCATTTTTATCTCGTTGGCGAAGCTGTCTATCGCATTCGTTTCTTGACGCCGACACAAATGGCGCGCAATACCGAGGGAGTCGAACAGACTGAGGTAACTTTGGGCCACGCTGAAACGTCGCTTCACTGCGGGCTGCTGGGCGGGCAAACCGCTGTCGACAACCACCGCATGCGCAAAGGGCGCGCCTTGTTCCGTGGCCAGCGCCGCCATATGGACAGCTAATTGGCCACCCAATGACCAGCCGGCGATAACGGCCGTGTCGCGTTTGGCACGCGGTATGGCCGCCAAGTGGGAGGCGGCCAATCGCTGCAGGGTGAGTGTGTCGTCTGCGCCTGGCGCGGCCAACCCCGGGCTGGCGATGGTAATGATGTTGGCGCAGGCGCAAAGCTGTTTTGTCCACTTTGCATATTGATGTACCTGGCCGCCGGCGCCATGCACCAAATACAAGGTGGGCAGAGAGGGGCGATCGGCTGAGCCGGACAGCATCGATAACGGCAGGGGCGCATTCGCGCGCAGACGCTCGGCAAGTTTATCGAGCTGTGAGTAGCCAAGGATTTCCGCCAGGGTTAATTCCACATTAAGGGCGCGCTTGATGTTGCCCAAAAACGTGATGCCGGAAAGCGAGCTGCCGCCATTGCTGAAGAAGCTGGCATGGGGGTCGATCTTGTCTGGGGTACAGCCTAACGTATTCGCCAACAGCTCTCGTAGCAGCATGAGTTCCGCGGACGCCGCGGGTGCAACATCGCTGGCCTGACTCCGTTCGGTGCCTGGCGATAGCAAGGTGCGATCCAATTTGCCGTTGCGTGAAAGCGGGAAACGTTCAATGAGATGATAGCGGGATGGCGCCATATACGTGGGCAATGCGGCCGTAACCAGCTCGCGTATTCTTTGCTCTGCTTGAATGCAGGTTTTCCCCGCCTCGGTCAATGTGATGTAAGCCTCCAGATGCGGTGTGCCGTTCCCGGTTTCATCGCGACAGACGACACACGCTTCAGCGACCAGCTCGCTGCTTTTGAGCGCGAATTCGACGTCACCCAATTCGACGCGAAAACCCTGCAGTTTCACCTGTTGGTCTTCGCGGCCGAGAAACTCGATGTAACCGCTGCGATGCCAACGGCCGCGATCGCCGGTGCGGTACACGCGTTCTCCGGTGGTTGGGAAAAGCACAAAGCTGCCGGCGGTGGTTTGGCTATCGCGCCAATACTCGCGGGCAACCCCAACGCCACCGATATAAATGTCGCCGGTAACGCCGAAACCGCACGGCTCGAGTTTTTCATCCAACACCCACATGCTCTGATTTGGCAATGCGGTTCCATAGGGGATGGCGTTTCTGTAGTGCGTATCTCGTGTAACCGGATGATAAATTGACCATATTGCCCCTTCGGTTGCACCGCCAAGGCTGGTGATGGTGGCGTTGGGGCAAAGCCGATGTGCCTCGGCGATCAGCCGCGAAGAGATGCGATCGCCGCTCAGCCAAATATGCCGCAGTTGAGGCAGCGACAGGATGTTTTCTTGTGCGCAATATTGCACCAGCATTTGCAAGATGGCGGGAACCGAGTTCCAGATGCTGATTTGCCGCTGGCGTATCGCATTTAGCCATGCTGACGGCTCTTTCGCTTCATGCGGCGATAGCACCGTTACCGATGCGCCGGCTAGCCAGCTGCCGAACAGGTCATAGACCGATAAATCGAAGGCCAGATCGGCGAGCGCCAATACGTTGTCACGATGAGAAACGTTAAACTGTCGGTTCATGGTCAGCAAGGTATTGGTGACGGCACCCTGTTCCATAGCCACACCTTTTGGCGTGCCGGTCGTCCCCGACGTATAAATGACATAGGCGAGCGCTTCCGCTTCGCCTGGCGGGAAGGTCGCTGTGTCTGTGACATGAGGGGAAAACAGCGCCTCCGGATCTTGAATGCGGGTAGTCTGCGGATAGCGGGCGCGATGGTGAGCCTGGTTGCTCAAAACCCAGGCGCAACCTGATATCCGCATAATGGCGGCTGCGCGGGCATCCGGCAATCCTTCGGCCAACGGCAAGTAGGCGCGTCCGGCGAGGATCACGCCGAGCGCCGCAATAGCTTGATGAGCGCCGCGTGGAAGATCGATGGCGATGAGCGCGCCTGGGGCGGTATGGGCGATCAGCCAATGCGCCACGAGGCCGGCGTGCCGCAACAGCCGATCGTAATGCCATACGCTATCGCCCTCGTACAACGCCGGGCGATCCGCATGCTGGTGGGCAGTGCGTAACAGCCGATCGGAAAGAGGTTGCCGCAAGAATGCCGGCATCGCCTGTCCGATGGAGAGCTGATGCAATTGCCGGTTATCGGCCATTGACGCCAGCGAATAGTGGCCGACGGCCCGCGAGGGATCGCAGGCAATTTGCTGCAGCAGCAATGCGTAAGCTTGCGCCAATCCGTCAATGCGCTCCGGCGTAAACAGCTTGGCGTTGTATTGCCATTCCAACTGAATGCCCTCCGCGCTGGAAATCACCTCCAGAACCAGATCAAACTTGGGCGGCGCATAGCGTCTCGGCAGGGTGTTAACCTGCGCACCGCCAACATTCAGCTCATTGCTTTTGCGATGTTGGCAGACGAACATGATTTGAAAAATGGGGTGAAACTTGCCGCGCGTGGGCTTGAGTTGTTCAACCAGGTAAGAGAATGGCAAACCCTGATGTTTGAAAGCGCGCGCAAATTTATTCGCGTTCTTTTGCAGCAGCGCGGTGAAACTGTCGTCGCCAGTGATGATAAATTGGTGAGCGATCGTGTTGACGAAGCTGCCCACGGCATCGTTTAACGTCGGCTCGTTCCTGTTGGCGATCGGGCTACCGATGACCACGCGATCCGTCGCAGATTCTCTGGCAATCAGTAACGCGAAGGCGGAGTGCAACAGCGTAAACAGCGTCGTACCGTTATGTTTGGCTAACTGGGCCAGAGCCGACTGCAGTTCGTTCGTCAGCGATGTTCTGACGATATTCTGTGTTTTGCCTGCCGCGGTGATGGCGATATCGTATTCAAGCGCGTGTTTTTCCGGCGCACCATCCAGTTCATCGCGCCAAAACGCCATGCTGTCATCGACATTGGCGACGGCGAGGAAAGGGTCTTCAAGGTAGCGGAAAAACGCCTGGCCGTTGTCATAATGGCAATGCTCTTCGTGCGCGTGATAGCCACGGCTCAGTTCATCCACCAGCAAATTGGCCGTCCAGCCGTCGACCACGCAATGGTGAAAGGTCAAGAACAGATAGTGGTGCTGCGCGCTCTTTCTCAAGATCCGGCAGCGCAGGGGATACTCGGCACCGAGATCAAACGGAATCGTGCACTGGGCGTTAAGCGCCGCCAGCATACTTTTTTGCTGCTCCTCACTATTCTGCCCGCTGATGTCCTCGAGACTGTGTTCGAAAATGGTTTCATCAGGATGCACGATGTCAACGGTGATGGCTTCCCCGTCTAGCCGATAGCGGCCGCAAAGCGCACCGTGCCGCTTGAGTAGTTTTTTCAGCGCGGCGAGCAAACGCGTGGGTTCAAAGGGCCCCAGGATCTCTTTGGCGATCGGAATGTTATACAGCGGGCTGTTCTTGGTGAAGTTTTCATACAGCCACAGGTATTGCCCCGCGTAGTGATTGACGGTGTAACAAGGCTTCTCCCCGGTGTCTCGCACTGCATTATCTGGCGTACAGACAGATAAAAATGCGGTGATGTCTTCCTGCACCGCACTGAGGGCGGCGGCGTCGACATGCTCGATGGTTTGGCGTCGAGGTGACAGCTCGCCGAATGTTGCTCCCTGTTTCGCCATTTCCATCAGATTGATCAGGCCGATGACGCTCATCAGTGCACTCCTTCTATGTTGACGTCGATAGCTTTCCCTGTTCGACCGCTTTTATTCGGGCGTTTGTCGCTGTGGGCGGAAATCAAATTCAGCCAATGCGACAAGCTACACAACTGCACTCCCGGGTTTCTCCGCTGTGCCATTGTGAAGGCGGCGCGATGATCGATATTCTCGCCATCATCGAAGCCGAAGATCCTCAGTACGCAGCCGTTCAATCGCTCATTGGCCGTATCGAACCGGATGTGCGGGAAATAGCCAAGCCGCGCGGAAAAGGCTATCAACTCAGTAACGCCGGCGTCGACGGCTTGGCGGCGCGAATCGGTTTTATGCAGCAACAGCAGCCGCTCATGCCGAAAATCGCGCAGCAGGCTTTGCGTGAGTCTGGCGCCGCCGGCTGTATCATGCATAAAGATCATGTAGTTAACTCGGCCGGGCAGGACGAGCAGCAGGGCCGAAAGCGCATCAAGCCAGCTGGCATATTGCGTGGCTTCGTTCGGTACGTTGAATATGGCCACGTTCAGCGGCCATTCAGCATGCAACGGCAGCGCCTGCGGTGACAGAATGTCCACACCGTGTTTGTCGGCGAGGGCGGCCAACAAAAGTCGTTCATCTGCGCCTTCGGGAGATTGAATAAACAGCCGGCTGCTGGCCGGCGCCTCGGTTGATAGGCGGCGGCCGATAGCGCAACGGATGTCAAGATGCTGCGGATCCAGGCCATAGCGTGCATGGGCCAGCTGCGTTAGGTGTCGGCAGAAATCGGCGAGTCTCGGATGTTCAAAAATGTCGCTCAGGTTCAGATCCAACCGACAGTGGGCGTTAAGCGCGTTAATGATTTTTATGGCCTGCAGCGACTCGCCGCCGAGCGTGAAGAAGTCGCCATCGTCACTGCCCAGCGTCGCCAGCCAAACCTCATGCACCAGGGTGTTGAATGTCGTCGAACGCAATTCCCGTGTGGGTTCAGGCAGCCGGGATTGTCTTTCCAGGGTGCGATAATCAATCTTGCCGTTAGCCAGTTTGGCCAGCGGCGTTGGGTGATGCACGAAGCGCTGAGGAATATGTGCATTGGGCAGTTCGCCATACAGCGTGCGGCGCATTGCCTCGCTGAGCGGCTGCCGGCTGTGATAATGCGCGTACAGTTCCGTTCCCGCGTCGCCGCTTTTGGCCAGCACGGCAATTTCGACAATTGCGGGCAACCGGGCCAGACAGCTTTCTATCTCACCCATATTGACGCGCTGCCCGGCGATTTTCGCTTCACGAATTTTGCGGCCAAGGAACACCAACTGCCCATCCTGGCGCTGGCAGGCGATATCGCCGGTACGAAAGGCGGGCATGGGATGGCCGTTAACCTCAAGGGTGACGAACTTTTCCGCGCTCAGCGTTGGCTGATGCAAATATCCCAGGCTGACGGTCGCTCCGGCTATCAGTAATTCGCCGCTGCAGCCGAGCGGCAACAGCCTGAGATCCTCGCCGACGATCGCCGTGTATATACCGTCCAACGGTGCGCCTATCGTCACGGCGGCGCCATCGTTTTTGATTTCGGCGACCGTCGCCACCACGGTTGTCTCGGTTGGGCCGTAGGAGTTGAATAACTTTCTGCCTTTGGGATAGTGCGCGAACCAGCTTTCTTTGGCTCGCGGTGAAAGGCTTTCGCCGCCGATGATAACGGTCGTGACGGCCGGCGGCAGCGTCTGTTCGCCGCCGGAGGCGAACAGCATCTCATTAAAGTAGGCGGTCGGCAGATCCAGCAGGCTGATTTGATGATCGGCGCAGAATGTGAAGAAAGCGGCAAAACTGTGCTTGACGGCCTCAGGGGCGATACACAGGTGGGCGCCGGCACCCAGCGTCATGAAAATTTCTTCAATGCACGCATCGAAATGCAAGGGCGCAAATTGCAACACGCGTTCATGCGGTTGAATGCCATAGCATTTTATCGCCGCATCGACAAAAACGTTGAGAGCATGTCGGGCGCCTATCACGCCTTTAGGCATTCCCGTCGAGCCGGAGGTAAACATGATATAGCCGGTTCCGGCCGGGAATGGCGGCGCCTCTGCCGCTGTTTGCCGGCGAAACACGGTGAAGTGCGCGAAATCCGCCGGCATATCGAGTGTCGATGCGCGCCAATGCGCCAATGCGTCAGGTTCGGAATGAAAGGAGGGAAGTGTGCGATCGGTAATCAGGATAGCGTCGCTAAACTGTTCAAGCAGTTGACGATGAGCCGCTCCATCCCCTTTGGCATTCAGGTTGACGAACGGCATTTTCAACTGCAGCGCAGCAAGCATGCAGATGATGGCTTCCGGCCCTTGCAGCAAGTCGAGCAACAGCACGGTGTATGCAGCACGGGCGGGGGCGAGGGTATCGGCCAGCGCACGCCACTGTTGCTGCAAAACGGCATAAGACAGCGCTCTTAGCGACAACGAAGCGTGTGCGGGCGTGAGGATCGCCGTGCGTTGCGGCGCTTGAACGACGGCACGATCGATACGTTGCATTATATCGACCACGTTCTCGTTGGCTGCTTTACCCTGCAGCGAGAGCGGGAAACGTTGTCGCAATGCCGCGACGGAAAGATTTTCCGGGTCGTGATACAGCAAGTCGCACAAGGTCTGTATCCCCTGGCTGTGCCGCACCAGGCTGGCCGCATCGTAAAGCCCTGAGTCGGCATCGATCTCCAGCCGAAGCGTTTGGTTATCGAGATCGGGACGCATGTTGAAGACCAGATCCTGCGCGCCTCCTGAGCGTAAATTACGGATTTCGCTGCGCTGCGCGGAAGAAAATGAGGCTGCCGCTTCAAAGGGAATGATATTGACCACGATGTTGAACAGCGGCGAGCGGCTGGTGACGCTCCTCAGACTTTTTATCTCTTCGTAACGGAACGCTTGATGTTTTTTGAGTTGCCTGAGCATGCGTTCAATGGTTTGCGCCAACTGTCGGCATGAGGCCGTGTCCTCAATATCGAGCGTCAAAGGAACAACGTTGGTTTTGCAAGTCAGCGCCTGCCTCGTCAGGGAGTCTGTTCGCGCCATCATTGGGACGCCGATCGTTTGCTGTTTCTCGCCGGTACACAAGTACAAATATGCCATCACTGCCACGAAAGTGCGCGCCAGCCAAGAAGGGTGCCCGGTTTGCAGCGCAAGGCGCTCGGCAGGATAGGGCAACGAAGTCACATGGCGGATCGTTTGTCCCGAGGGAATATTGGCGCAGGCTAATGTCATCGGGTCTGGCAGTGAGGCGCTGGCTGCTTGCCAAAAATGTCGGTCCGCTTGATAGGCGGCTGACTGTTTATACTCAGATTCAGCCCTGAGCAAGGCATCGATCGCAGGTACGTCTTGCGGTTGCTGCGTTTGGCCTCGGTAGGCCTGTGCCACTTGGTGGATCAGCAAATAAGTGCCGTAACCATCAAGCAGCAGATGGTGGCTGCAGAAATACCACAGAAAGCGTTGCTCACCCAGTCTAATGATTTTTTGTCTGAATAACGGCGCAGCGTTCAACGAGAACGGGCGCTTGGTATCCGCTTCCATTAATTCGATAGCGGTGGCCATATTGTTGGCGCGCTGCGAAAGATCTACCCATTCCACTGAGATGTTGGCGGTGACGGGATATTGATAAGGCGTACCGTTATCTTCATCAAACAGAACGTGCAGCGTCGGCGTTTGGCTGATGACGCGATGAATGGCACGTTTCATTCTTGCGATATCGAGAGTGTGATTTATTTCGACATATTCCGCGATATTATAGCTCGATTTGTCATCGCCGATCTTGGTGCCGTAGTAAAATCCCGCCTGTGAATCCAATAGTTGATGCTTGCTCATCGGCTCATCCCTGATGTTTATTTTTCTTTATTTTTTTACCGTCATCAGTTTGCCCGTTCGGCGGGAACGCCATACAACCGTGCGACGTTCTGCGATTGGGTGAACTGTTTTAAGGTGTTCCAAACATAAATGCGCGCTGCCTGGTTTGCAGCAAAAATCTAAAATACACAGCGTGCCGCCCTCATCCCATTCTGAGGTATGGAGAAGAAACTGCGGATCGTTAATAAATCGACCCAGCGTCTCATCTCTCAGGTAGGCCCAGGTTATATATCCTAACGGATTGTCCAAATGGTCGAATAATATTTTGAATTGGTTTTGATTAATCGCTTCCTGAGTCCATAGCTGCAACGTTTTTATATGGTACAAACTGTAATTTTTATTCATCAGCATACAGTTAACGGCGAAGCCCAGGCTCTCGTATTGACTGAACTTACTTTTACCCTGCTGGTTTTCTTTGATAAAACTCACGAAATATCCTCAGCGTTATTATTGTAATACGTTGATCGCCTGGCGCTCGAAACGATCCAGATAGGTTTGCAACTGTTCGCTGATCTCGCTGACTTCACCGCGCCAGCCGGCAATTTCTTGAAAAATCACTTCACGGCGCATGAACGCGCGGGAGCCCAACCTTCGGGTGACGGTCTGCTTCATCGCCTGTTGTAATCCGGCGGCGGTTTGATCCGCTGATGTTTCCTGAAGGTACTTCGCGTATAACCGCTGGAATGCCAGAGAAAATTTCTCCTCCGCTGTCGTACCCTGTTGTTCGGCGGAAACCCTTACGGGCGAGTCGATGAGCCGATGCAACAGGGCAATCGCCGGATGAGCATTCCCCTGGCCCAGACCTTGTCGACGGCTAAAGACGCCGGGAGCCAAATCGAACATTTTTTGCAAGCGTTCGCCTAAGGCGAACCATTCGGCGGTGAGAGGCAGGCGTTGTAAAAATGCAGGGGCAAAACCCGCCATACCGAGATTATCCAGCAGGCAGGCTCGCTTGTAGGCCATACTAAAGGCCGCGCCGATGCCTTGGTGCGCTGCCGCGAGAAATGCCGGGCCAAATTGATGCTTGGCTAAATAAAAAGCGAGATCTTGCATGCCTCTCAGCAACAAAGGGGCGTCTTCGTTGAGTTTGTTGTGCTGAATGTAGCTGCGGCCGGGATCTCGACGTTCTGCGGGAAAAACGCTGCGAACACCATGAAAGTCCAGCAGCCTGCCGGCCATATCGCAATTGGAGGGTGAGGTCATCATCACCAAATGGCGGGTACGGCAGTAAGCTATCTGCGTCGCAAGGCGCCGGGCAAGCTCGCAGAGCCCGTAGAATGCTCGTTCTTCCTGCGGCAATGCCAACCAGCGCACAGCGTCAAACTCAGAGGGACGAGGCAGAAAGGACGGTGCGGCGACAATGAGCTTTTCGGTCCGCTCAATATCCGAAGGCTGCCTTTGCATCGCATCATGAGGATGATAGTAGGGCGCGCGGCAAAAATGTGCAGGGCGCACGACGGGTTCGCGCACCAGCAACGCCTTGCGGTTATGGACATCTCCCGCCGATGCAGGAGAGAGGGTGGCGATGGGGTTGTCGGTCAGCAAGATCGCCTTATTGGGCACGGCGCCGTAAGGCAGCAGTTTGGCCATGACGTTTCCCCACAATGCCTCCAAGACTGCGCCGGTCATTGTCAACTCGCCATCGACATGCTTTGCCCCTTGACCGACTAACGCATTGGCTCCGATGCCTTTAACCTGCCATCGCCCATCAAAGCCACAGCGTGCGCCACCGCCGTTGCGCGAAATAGCCCCGCCGCCATAACGTTCGGCGAAAAAGACTTTTTCATCGTTTAAGAGCGGCGTGCCGTCATCAAAAATAGCATGACGATTATTTTCTTCGATGAGATAGCTGGCCTCATTTTTCAGTTCGTCCTGCTCGGCAGGGCTTAATTCGTTGTGCCAGAGTAATTGAGAACCTGTCTTTTTTGCGACAAAAGGAATCAAGCTTTCGTGAAGCATGGCGAGGTTTTTCATTTTTTTAATCGTTATTTTTATGGGTGCAGGGCAAGTTAAATATCGGCCTTGTTGTTCAAGGGATAATAAGGCCCACGTTTTTTAATTTGAAGAATCCGGTGTTGAAAGTGACGACGACGGTGAAGGGCGACCACCGCCACTGCCATTCCATGTTGGGCCCATGGGAACCTGTGGAATAGCAACGTTAACCGGCATGTGCGGTGCGGCCTGAATAGCGATTTCCGTGCCCACGCCCACGGCTAATGATACGGGGGTGGGCAATTTCGCTATTGTGCTCAGGCTGCCGACAATAAGTGAAGTCGGATTATAAGAATCATTGCCGTCAGAACCGTTAATACATGACAACTCAACTTCCGTTAAGGCTCTCATTTAAGCTCCTTCTTGCGAGAGGTAATAGATAACACAAGCGAAAAAATAACTGCCATCGACAAACCATACATTGCCGTGATTTTAAGGGCGGCCGTATCCAAAAGGATCGCTTGGCGCTGCAGGCAGTAGTCTAAAAATACGGCAAGGGGGAATATCAAGAACAGCATGACGATATGGTACGTGCGCAAGCCTTTTTTCTTCGCGTTTTTATAAGTTGCACTGATAATGAGGATGAAAATGACAATAAGAACTATTTCCGTTATAAGCTGCAATTTGATTAGCTCCATTAATCAAAATTTACATCAAGTTACATTGAGTAACCTGATAAGTCAACAGGGTATTTTATGATTCTTCTTTATTTATCAATGGCATTGAATTAATTTCCTATAAACTAATTACATTATGTGACTATATATTGATGATAAAAAACAAAGATGTCACTGGCGCTTCTGGCAGCGGCCGGCGAGGCGGCTAACTTCTAATCACTTGTTTTTGCTCAAACTGCCAACTGCACCTAAGCTAGGAGGTGACTCAGAGGGAGCGATTCCCCGAGACCTTATTCCGTGGACATGGAGGAGTTTCGATTTGATGCGTTTATCCACATTGGTGCTGGCGATCGGCATGGCGCTGGGCTCGCAGGCACAGGCAGCAGAAACCCAACCTCACGCCGACCATAGCGCACTGCCCAGCGGCCAGGCGAAGGAGGCTAACGTGACCGGTGAAGCCAATCAGCACGACAAGCAAAAGACTCAAAATCCGTTCTTCTATCAAAGCCGTCTGCCGTTCCAGGCGCCGCCGTTCAACCTGATCAAGGAGAGCGACTACGCGCCGGCGATCGAAGCGGGCATCAAGCAAAAGCGGGAAGAGGTGGAGAAGATCGCCAACAACCCGGCCAAGCCTAATTTCAAGAATACCTTGGTGGCGCTGGAGCAGGCCGGTTCGCTGCTGACGCGGGTGATGAACGTGTTCGGCGCCATGACCTCGGCCAACACCAGCGACGCGCTGCAAAAGCTGGATGAAGAAACCTCGCCGAAGCTGGCGGCGCTGAACGACGACATTATGCTCAACGGCAAGCTGTTCGCGCGCATCAAGGCCATCTATCAGGATCGCGACGCGCTGAAGCTGGATCCGGAGTCGCGCCGGCTGGTGGAAGTGACCTACAAGAACTTCGAGCTGGCGGGCGCCAACCTGTCGGACGCCGACAAGGCCAAGCTAAAGGCGCTGAACCAGGAAGCGGCGACGCTGAGCACCCAGTTCACCAACAAGCTGCTGGCGGCGAGCAAAAACGGTGCGCTGGCGATAACCGACCAGGCGAAGCTGGACGGCCTGTCGGAAGGCGAGCTGGCTGCGGCGGCCCAGGCGGCCGCCGAACGCAAGCTGGAGAAACAGTGGCTGCTGGTGCTGCAAAACACCACGCAACAGCCGTTGCTGCAGAGCCTGAAAGATCGCGACACCCGCCAGGCGCTGTTCGACGCCTCCTGGACGCGTGCGGAGAAGGGCGACGGCAACGATACCCGCCAGACCATTTCCCGTCTGGCCAAGGTGCGCGCCGAGCAGGCCAGGCTGCTGGGCTACCCGAACTACGCCGCCTGGAAACTGCAAAACCAGATGGCCAAGACGCCGGATGCCGCGCTGAGCTTTATGCGCAACATCGTGCCGGCGGCCACCGCGCGCGCCGAGCGTGAAGCCAAAGACATTCAGGCGGTGATCGACCAGCAGAAAGGCGACTTCAAGGTGCAGGCCTGGGACTGGCAGTTCTATGCCGAACAGGTGCGCAAGGCCAAGTACGATCTGGACGAGTCGCAGATCAAGCCTTACTTCGAGCTGAACAACGTGCTGAACAACGGTGTGTTCTACGCCGCCAACCTGCTGTACGGCATCAGTTTCAAGGAGCGCAAGGACATTCCGGTCTATCAGCCGGACGTCAAGGTGTACGAAGTGTTCGACAAGGACGGCAAGTCGCTGGCGCTGTTCTACACCGACTACTTCAAGCGCGACAACAAGGGCGGCGGCGCCTGGATGAGCAACTTCGTCGATCAGTCGAAGCTCAACGGCACCAAGCCGGTGATTTACAACGTCGCCAACTTCACCAAACCGGCGCCGGGCCAGCCGGCGCTGCTGTCGTATGACGATGTAATCACCATGTTCCACGAGTTCGGCCATGCGCTGCACGGCATGTTCGCCGATCAGGAATACCCGAGCCTGTCGGGCACCAACACCGCGCGCGACTTCGTCGAGTTCCCGTCGCAGTTCAACGAGCACTGGGTCAGCGATCCGAAAGTGTTCAGCCACTTCGCCAAGCACTACCAGACCGGCGAAGCGATGCCGCAGGAACTGGTCGACAAGATCAAGAAGGCCGACAAGTTCAACAAGGGCTACAGCATGACCGAGCTGCTGTCCGCCGCGCTGCTGGACATGCACTGGCACATGCTGACCGCCGATCAGCCGCAGCAGGACGTGGACAAGTTCGAGGCCGAGTCGCTGCAAAAAGACAAGGTCGATCTCAGCTACGTGCCGCCGCGCTACCGCTCCAGCTACTTCCAGCACATCTGGGGTAACGGCTATGCCGCGGGCTACTATGCCTATCTGTGGACGGAAATGCTGGCGGACGACGCCTTCCAGTGGTTCACCGAACACGGCGGCCTGACCGCCGAAAACGGCCAGCGCTTCCGCGACATGATCCTGTCGCGCGGCAACAGTCAGGATCTGGAGAAGCTGTACATCGACTGGCGCGGCAAAGAGCCGAGCATCGAACCGATGCTGATCAACCGCGGGCTGAAGGACGAGTAAGTTCGGCCACTCCCGGTAAGCAAACAAAAGGGCGCGTTATGCGCCCTTGGTCTTTTTGGCTTGGTCGACATTCAGCGGTTCACCACCTTGGCCGGCAGGGCCACCACCAGCAGCGAGCTGAGCAGCAGGCAGCCGGCGAAGGCCCAGAGCGCGCCGCCGCTCTTGCCGGTCAGATCCAGCGCCAGCCCCATCAGCGAATTACTCACCAGCCCGGCGATGTTGGCCAGCGAACAGGCCAGCGCGAAGCCGGTCGCCGCCGCCGTGCCGCGCAGGAAGGTGGCCGGCAGGCTGAAGAACACCGGCACCGCGCCGATGATCGCCGCCTGGGCGATGGAGAATAGCAGCACCGTGGCCAGCGCGTTGTGGGTAAAGAAGGTGCTGCCGGCCATCGCCAGCGCGCCGACGATAAACGGCACGATGATATGCCAGCGCCGTTCGCGCAGCCGGTCGGAACTGCTGCCGATCAGCAGCATGCCGAGCAGGGCGGCGACGCTGGGGATCGCCGTCAGGTAACCGATGGTGGTGATGTCGGTGACGCCGGCGGTTTTGATGAAGGTCGGCATCCAAAAGCCCATGGCGTAGGCGCTGAGCAGAATGGCGAAGTCGATGCCGCCGAGCATCCAGACTTTCAGGTTGAAGAAGCCGTCGCGGAAGCTGTGCTTGCCGTGATCGGCCTCGGCGTCGTCGCGCGCCAGATCGTCGGCGATGCGCTGTTTCTCCTCGGGCGTCAGCCACTTGGCCTGCTGGTAGGTGTTAGGCAACAGCCAAAAGGTCAGCACGCCCAACAGCACGCTGGGAATGCCCTCCAGCAAAAACAGCCATTGCCAGCCGTGCAGCCCGTGAAGCATGTCGAAATGGCCCATGATCCAGCCGGACAGCGGCCCGCCGATCACGCTGGACAGCGGCAGGCCGATCATGAACAGCGCGATGATGCGGCCGCGGCGATAGGTCGGGAACCACAGCGTCAGGTAAAAGAGCACGCCGGGCAGGAAACCGGCCTCCGCCACGCCGAGCAGGAAACGAATGACGTAGAACTGGGTCGGCGTGGTGACGAACATGGTGGCGGTAGACAACAGCCCCCAGGTGATCATGATGCGGGCGATCCACATCTTGGCGCCGACGCGCTGCAGGATCAGGTTGCTCGGCACTTCGAACAGAATATAGCCGACGAAGAACAGCCCGGCGCCGAGGCCGAAGGCCGCTTCGCTCAGCTGCAGCGCGTCGGCCATCTGCAGCTTGGCCAGCCCGACGTTGATGCGATCGAGGTAGGCCGCCAGGTAACACAGGCAAAGAAACGGGATCAGTTTCCAGGTGATTTTGCGGTACAGCAGCAGCGATTCTGCGTCCGCTTTCCCCGCCAGCGGGGTGTCGACAATGGCCATGATGTTGTCTCCAGGTGGTGCGTATTGGCCTCCGCAGGAGGCGCCTGTTGTGTTTGCGTTGCATGGGCGCCGCCCTGTTTCGGGCGGTCGCGTGAGGCGCTGTTTGCGCCTTCGTTATTGTCGTTGCAGGTGAATCCTTGACTCATAACCGGTTCAGGTAGTCGAGCGCCTCCCGTTTGTGCACCACGTCGCCGTATTTGCTGTCGATATCGAACAGGTTGGCTTCGTGCGGGCCGGGGTGACGATCGCCGACGCACTCGCGCACCACCATGGCGCGAAAGCCGTGCTGCACCGCGTCCACCGCGCTGGCGCGGATGCAGCCGCTGGTGGAGCAGCCGATCATCAGCAGCGTGTCGATCCCTTGCGCCACCAGCAGCGGCGCCAGCGCGGTGCCGAAGAAGGCGCTGGCGTATTGCTTGCTCAGCACCACCTCATCGGCCAGCGGCGCTACCGCCGGGCAGAACGCCGCCAGCGGGTTGCCCGCCACCATGTCCTTCATCACCGGCGCTTTTTTGACCCACAGACCGCCATCGGCAAAATGGCCTGCATGATAACGGATATGGGTGTGGATGACAGGAATTCCCGTGCGGCGCGCGCAGGCCAGCAGCTCGCGGCTCTCCTCGACCGCGCTCACCACGCCCGGCGCGAACAGCGGCGCGCCTTCGGTGGTGTAGGCCTGCATAAAGTCGATCGCCAGCAGCGCCGGGCGCCGGCCGAAGCCGATGCGCTGGCCCCAGACGCCGCGGTAGTTGTCGCTGAGGGTGTCGTTCATTCTGCCTCCTCAATAGGCGCCGGACAGCAGGGCGCCGGCGCCGGGAACGATCGGTTCCAGCTCCAGCGCGGTCAGCATCGCGTAAGTGGTGGCGATGGCGGCGGTGATCACCGGCTTGCCGGTTTGAGCCTCCACCGTCGGAACCGCCGGCAGCGAAGGCATCTGCACGCAGGCGGACAGCACGATAGCATCGACCTCGCGTAAATCCATCTCGGCGACGATCCCCGGCAGCCTGGCCGGATCGTGCCGGCCGACTTCGAGGTTGTCCGGGATCTCCAGCGCGCGCCACACCTTGACCTCAATGCCTTCGTGCTGGATGTAGTCCACCACCAGCTGGGTCAGCGGTTTCATGTAGGGCGCCACCAGCGCGATGCGTTTGGCGCCGATCACCTTCAGGCCGTTGACCAGCGCGCCGGCGCTGCTGATAACCGGCGCGGCGGCCTGATTGTCTTTCGTCACCTGCGCCAGCCGGGCCTGCGATTCGCGGTGGTAGCCCAGCCCCATCGCCATGATGGCCACCAGGCAGGCGTAGCCGAGCACGTCGACCCGCGCGTCGGACAGCTCCAGCGCGCAGCGATCGGACTCGGCGTCCATCGCCGCCAGCTCTTCTTTATTGACGTGTTTCATGCGCATGCGGCTGGAATGAAAGGTGAAGCGCTCCGGGCGTATCAGCTGGCGCGCGCCCAGCATCGCCGGGATCTCGGTTTCCATCGTGGTGTTGGAGCTGGGCACGATCTGGCCGATGCGGTAGTGGTTGCTCATGTCGGTGTTCCTCAGTTAATCCAGAAAATCGCCCAGGGCGCGGAAGAAGCCGTCGAAGTCGTCCCACGGGATCATGTGCCCGGCGTTCTCGACCTCGACGATGGCGATCTCCGGCTGCAGCGCGCGGATCTCCGCCCGGTCTTCGGGCTGAATGACGCCGCCTTTGCCTGCGGCCATCAGCAGCGTCGGCATGGTCAGCAGCGGGTAGTCGCGGTGGCTGTCCACCTGATGAAAATCGTCGTAGGCGCGTTGGATCGCCGGCTCGTAGCAGGTGTGCAGCCACTCGGCGCGCAGCCGGCGCTGCTCTTCGCTCCAGGTCGGGCAGAAGGCGCGCATCTGCTCGGCGCTCATGCCCGGCAGCGACTGCCGGATCGAGTCGGCGTACCACGGCCATTGGCCGGGATAGGCGCGGCGGCCGGGGCCGGAAACCGGCGGATCGACCAGCACCAGCCGCCGCACGCCGGCGGGCTGCAAAACGGCGGCGCGCAGGGCGAAGCGGGCGCCCATCGAATGGCCGAGCAGGGCGTAACTGTCCAGGCTCAGCGCGGCGGCGAAGGCGTTGACGTCCTGCGCGCAGGTCTCCGCGTCATAAGCCAGTTCCGGGCCGCTGGACGACAGACCGCGGCCGCGCACGTCGAGCACGTAGACGTCGTATTTTTCCCCCAGCCGCTCGGCGACGAAACCCCAGGTGATCGCCGGGCTGGTGATGCCGGGGATCAGGATCAGCGCCGGGCCGTGGCCGCCATAGCGCAGGTAGTGTTGGCGAATGCCGTTGGCGTGAACGTGGGCGCCGTAGAGGAAGGTGCTCATGCGGCGTTCTCCGATTTCAGCGCTTGCGCGTACAGGTCATAGCCGTAGACCCAGGCCGGATCTTCCTGGGTGCGCAGGAAGGTGTTGGCGTTGGACACCGCCTGCACCCGTGAAGCGCGCTCCTTGCGGTTGGCTTCATACAGCTGGAAGGCGGTGCGGTAGTCGCCGAGGCCGGTTTCCTGCAGGCAGCGGGTCAGCATGGCGGCGTCTTCGATCGCCATCGCCGCGCCCTGCGCCATGTGCGGCTTCATCGGGTGGCAGGCGTCGCCGAGCAGCACCAGGCGGCCTTCGCTCCACAGCGGCAGCGGTTTGCGGTTCAGCAATGGCCATTTGGTGACCTGCTCGCTGGATTCGATCAGCGCCTGCACGATCGGGTGGTAGCCGGCGAAGGTCTCGAACATCTCTTCGCGGCTGCTGTCGATGAAGCTGCCCTGGAAATCCCAGGCCGGGTGCGGCACGCCGCTGACGTAGTAATACTCGTCGCGCCGTTGGGTGGTGTAGTAGACCATCAGATGGCGGTCCGCCGACCACCACTTCACGCAGTCTTCGAACGTCAGGTTGTATTTCGCCAGCTTCTCGCCGCGGATCAGCGCGCGGTGGGCCACCCAGCCGCTGTAGGTCGGCGCTTCGGCGCCCAGCAGATGTTCGCGGATGCGCGAATTGATGCCGTCGGCGCCGATCACGATGTCGGCATGGGCCGAGGTGCCGTCGATGAAGTTCAGCACCACCTCGTCACCGCGATCTTCAATCTTGCTCAGGCATTTGCCGAAGTGCAGGGTGCCGGGCTGCAGCGCGGAGAGCTGCAACGCCTGCAAATCGCCGCGGTGCACCGTCACATAGGCGGCGCCGTACTCCCGGCGGGCGAAGCCGCCCAGTTCGATGCGCGACAGGTAGTCGCCGCTTTCGGCGTCGCGGCTGAACCAAAAATCGGGATGAGACGCCATCTGCTCCAGCCGCTGCTCAATACCGAGCCGGCGGAAAATCTTCAGGACGTTCGGCCCCATGTGAATGCCGGCGCCGAGGCGCGAGAACGCCGGGCTCTGTTCATACAGATCGACGGTAAAGCCGGCTTTTTGCAGCAGCCCGGCGGCGGCGGCGCCCCCCAGCCCGGCGCCGACGACGGCGATGCGTGGTTGTTTGCTCATCATGTTTCCCCTGTCTGTTGGCTTTTTCAGCGTAGGTCCAACGCATGGCTGGACGATCGATTTATAGTGTATGCACTAGATAACGCAAAGTTGCAAAAGTGTTAAATCAGATCTTGCTCACGCTAATTGACAGCGCTTTACTGTTAAACTCATGTTAATCACAGGATTGACAAGGGATGAAATAGGACTTTCTTATGGTGGATATTCGCAGCTTGCTTTCCTTTGATTTTTTGACTTAGATAAAAATGAGTGTGTTCGCTTTAAATTGTTTAGAAAATCACCGCCGCCTTGCGGGCGTCGGACCCCCTTGACGAGACAGGAGACAGGCCATGGCGGTCAATGAAACCCAGTTGGTACAGCTGTTCGAGCAGGTGCTTACGCTGTCGAAGGTCGATGCTTCGCAGAGCGTGGCGATTTTGAAAAGCCATTATTCCGATGCGCGCACGGTGCGCGCCGCGACCGACGCGGCGCTGCGGCTGGGCGCCAGGGTGTATGCCGTCGAGCTGCCGGCGTTCAACCATCCGCGGGCGATGGGCAACGACATGACCGCCTATTGCGGCGATACCGCGCTGACCGGCAACCTGGCGGCGCAGCGTGCGCTGGAAGCCGCCGACCTGATCGTCGATACCATGATGCTGCTGCATTCGCCGGAGCAGGAGCAGATCCTGAAAACCGGCACCCGCATCCTGCTGGCGGTGGAGCCGCCGGAGGTGCTGGCGCGCATGTTGCCTAACGCGGAGGACAAGGCGCGGGTGCTGGCCGCCGCCGCCGTGCTGGAGCAGGCGAAGCTGATGCAGGTGACCTCCGCCGCCGGCAGCGATTTCCGCGCGCCGCTCGGGCAATACCCGACGGTGACCGAGTACGGCTATGCCGATGAACCGGGGCGCTGGGATCACTGGCCGAGCGGTTTCCTGTTCACCTGGCCGAATGAGGAGCAGGCGGAAGGGGTGCTGGTGCTGGAGGTCGGCGATATCTTGCTGCCGTTTAAAAGCTACGCGCGCGAACGCATCACGCTGGAGATCGAACAAGGCTTCGTCACCCGCATTCACGGCGGCTTCGAGGCGGAATACCTGCGCGAATACATGAAATACTTCGACGATCCGGAGGTGTACGGCATCTCGCATATCGGCTGGGGCCTGCAGCCGCGCGCCCAGTGGACGGCGATGGGCCTGCACGACAAGAACGACGGCATGTGCATGGACGCGCGCGCGTTCTACGGCAACTTCCTGTTCTCCACCGGGCCGAACACCGAAGTGGGCGGCACGCGCAAAACGCCTTGCCATATGGACATCGCGCTGCGCCGCTGCGACATCCGCCTCGACGGGCAAACGGTGGTGGCGGATGGGGAAGTGGTGGCGCCGGAGGCCTCGCGCGTGCGTCGGGCTTAATCGTTGCTGCCAACGGCGGGGGTTTGTACTATTCTCGTGAATTCCATAGATGGTGAGAGTAACGCAATGACGCCTCCCGAATACCCGTCAGCCGTGAGCGGCCAACCCGAAAATTATCATTTTACCGAGCAAGTCGGGCACCTGCTGCGCAAGGTTTATCAGCGCCACCTGGCGATTTTTCAGCAAAACGTCGGCGATTCGCAGCTGACGGCGGTGCAGTTCATCACCCTGTGCGCGGTGCGCGATATGGGGCCGAGCTCGCTGACCGAGCTGGTGCAGGTGACGGCGGTGGATCAGGCCACCATACGCGGCATCGTCGAGCGGCTAAAGGCGCGCGATCTGATCACGGTGACGCCGGATCCGGTGGATCGGCGCAAGGTGGTGGTCGGCCTGACCGACGCCGGCGCCGTGCTGCTGACGGAAACGGTGCCGCAGGCGGCGAAAATCACAGAGCTGACGTTCGGCACGCTCAACCCGGCCGAACGGATAGCGCTGATATTCCTGCTGAATAAAATGCTGGAAGATCCGCCCACCGGCTGATTCGCCCGCGCAACGTCGGTTGCCTGGTGGTCGGTGGCGAGAGGCCAGCCCATAAGACCATCAAGTGCAGGCGGAGACGCGAACAATGGCGATATCTGAAGTGCAATCGCCCAGGGAAGGCGCGAAAACCACGCTGACGGAGCATCCGCTGATGCTGTCGGTGAACGGCGAACAGCTTCATGCGCAGGTGATGGCGGATACGCCGCTCTTGCTGGTACTGCGCAACGATCTGGCGCTCAACGGCCCGAAATACGGCTGCGGCCTGGGCGAATGCGGCGCCTGTACCGTGTTGATCGACGGCGTGGCGGCGCGCTCCTGCGTGATCCCGGCGCTCGGCGTGTCCGGCCGGGCGATCGTGACCCTGGAAGGCCTTGGCGATCGCCAGCGCCCGCACCCGGTGCAGCGTGCCTTTATCGAAGAGCAGGCGGCGCAATGCGGCTACTGCCTCAACGGCATGATCATGACCACCAAAGCCCTGTTGGATCGCAATCCCGCCCCGAGCGAGGCGGAGATCCGTCAGGCGCTGTCCGGCAACCTGTGCCGCTGCGGCACCCATCTCGAAATCCTGCGTGCGGTTCAGCGCGCCATCATTCTCTGCCGCGATGAGGGCGCCCACGCTTATGACTGATTCCCGTCCCTCATCGCCGAGCCAGGCCGAATTGCTGCAGCGCGACGGCGTGCTGCTGATCGTCGACAGCGTGCAACCGCCTTCGGGGCCGGTGCCCAAAGGGCAAGCGCCGGTGCTGAAGCCCAGGGAGCAAGGGCTGTTTATCGCCCTGTGCGGCAGCGGCGAAATCTATGCCTTTAACGGCCATGTCGATCTCGGCACCGGCGTGCGCACCGCGCTCGGCCAGATCGTCGCCGAAGAGCTGTACCTGCGCATGGATCAGGTGCGCATGGTGTTGGGCGATACCGAACGCGCACCGAATCAGGGCGCCACCATCGCCAGCGCCACGCTGCAGATCTCCGCCGTGCCGCTGCGCAACGCCGCCGCCGAAGCGCGCCGTTGGCTGTTGCGCCAGGCGGCGCAGCGCTTCGATGCGCCGGTGGAACAGCTCACGCTGGAGGAGGGCGTGATCCGCAGCCCGCAGGGGCAGGCGCTCAGCTACGCCGAGCTGGTGGCCGGCGGTCATGTCGAGCTGTCGATTTCCGGCAACGCGCCGCTGAAACCGCAGGCGGAGTACCGCCTGGTGGGCACCAGCGCCGCGCGCGTCGATATTCCGGCCAAGGCGACCGGCGAAACCACCTATGTACACGATATGCGCCTGCCGAACATGCTGCACGGCCGGGTGGTGCGGCCGCCCTATGCCGGGTACGACAGCGGCGAATTTGTCGGCACCAGCCTGCTGGCGGTGGACGAAACCTCGATCGCGCATATTCCCGGCATCGTCAAACTGGTGGTGATCGGCGATTTCATCGGCATTGTCGCCGAGCGCGAAGAGCAGGCGATCAAGGCGGCGCAGGCGCTGCAGGTCAGTTGGAAAGACTGGCGGCGCAATTTGCCGCAGATGACCGACGTGGCGCAGGCGCTGCGCGACAACCCGCACTCGACCCGGGTGGTGCACGATACCGGCGATGTGGACGCGGCGCTGGCGACGGCCGACAGGCGTTTCACCCGCAGCTACCTGTGGCCGTATCAGCTGCATGCCTCGATTGGCCCTTCCTGCGCGCTGGCGGACTACCGGCCGGAGCGCCTGCAGGTCTGGTCAGGCAGCCAGAACCCGCACCTGCTGCGCGCCGATCTGGCCTGGCTGCTGGAATACCCGGAAGCGCAGATCGAGATCGTTCGCATGGAGGCGGCCGGTTGCTATGGCCGCAATTGCGCCGATGACGTCTGCGCCGACGCGGCGCTGCTGTCGCGCGCGGTGGGCAGGCCGGTGCGGGTGCAGCTGACCCGCGAGCAAGAGCATGTGTGGGAACCGAAGGGCACCGCGCAGCTGATGGAGGTGGACGGCGGGCTGGACGCCGCCGGGCATCCGGTCGCCTACGATTTTCGCACCTATTATCCTTCCAACGGCGCGCCGACGCTGGCGCTGCTGCTGACCGGCCGGGTTGAACCGCTGCCGGTGGCCTATGAAATGGGCGACCGTACCTCGGTGCCGCCTTATGAATATCCGGCGCTGCGCGTCAGCATCGAGGACATGGCGCCGATCGTGCGCGCCTCCTGGATGCGCGGCGTTTCCGCCTTGCCGAACACCTTCGCCCACGAATCTTATATCGATGAGCTGGCCCACGCCGCCGGTGTCGATCCGCTGGAATATCGGCTGCGCTATATCGATGACGAACGCGCCAGTGAGCTGATGCGCAGCACGGCAGAACGCGCCGGCTGGACGCCGCATACCGAACCGATGCAGACCCCGGCGGAAGACGGCGTGCTGCGCGGGCGCGGCTTTGCCTACGCCCGTTACATCCACAGCAAGTTTCCCGGCTTTGGCGCGGCCTGGGCCGCCTGGGTGGCCGACGTGGCGATCGACAAAGCCAGCGGCGAAGTGGCGGTGACGCGCATCGTGGTCGGCCACGACGCGGGCATGATGGTCAACCCGGACGGCGTGCGCCACCAAATTCACGGCAACGTATTGCAATCGACCAGCCGGGTATTGAAAGAGCGCGTGACCTTTGAGGAATCGACGGTCTCCGCCAAAGAATGGGGAGCTTACCCGATCCTGACCTTCCCGGAGGTGCCGGAAGTGGACGTGGTGATGATGCCGCGCCCTTACGATCCGCCGCTGGGCGCCGGGGAGTCGGCGTCGGTGCCCAGCGCGGCGGCCATCGCCAACGCGGTATTCGACGCCACCGGCATTCGTTTTCGCGAGCTGCCGATCACCTCGGATAAACTGCGCGAGGCGCTGAACGGGCCGGACGCCGAGCGGCAGGCCGCCCCGCCCAAGAAAAAGAAGCGCGGCAAATGGTGGTTCGGCGGTGCGGCGGGGCTGTTCGGCGCGGTGCTGGGCATCGCCGGCAGCGCCTTGCCGTGGCGGGCGGAGATCGCGCCGGTGGCGACGCCCGGCGCCGGCACCTGGTCGGCGGCCACGCTGGAGCGCGGCCGCCAGTTGGCCGCTGCCGGAGACTGCGCGGTTTGCCATACCGCGTCGGAAGGGGCGACCAACGCCGGCGGGCTGGCGATGGCGACGCCGTTCGGCACGCTCTACAGCACCAACATTACCCCGGACGTGGCAACCGGCATCGGCAACTGGTCGTTTACCGCGTTCGATCGGGCGATGCGCCAGGGCATCGCCCGCGACGGCCGCCATCTGTATCCGGCATTTCCTTACACCGCCTTCAGCAAAATGACCGACGGCGACATGCAGGCGCTGTACGCTTATCTGATGTCGCAACCGGCGGTGCGCCAGAGCAATCCGGCCAATCAGATGCGCTTCCCGTTTAACCTGCGGCCACTGATGGCCGGCTGGAACGCGCTGTTCCTGCGTCAGGGGGAATTTCAACCCGATCCGCAACAAAGCGCGCAGTGGAACCGCGGCGCCTATCTGGTCAACGGGCTCGGCCACTGCGCCGCCTGCCATTCGCCGCGCAATCTGCTGGGGGCGGAAAAGGGCGGCGCGGCTTTCCTGGCGGGGGGAATGGTGGACGGGTGGGAAGCGCCGGCGCTGAATCAATTGGCCAATGCGGACAAGCCCTGGACCGAGGAACAGCTGTTTCAGTACTTCCGCAGCGGGCATTCCGCCGAGCACGGCGTGGCGGCCGGGCCGATGGGGCCGGTGGTCAGCGAACTGGCGACGTTGCCGCAGAGCGATCTGCGGGCGATGGCCAACTATGTGATGTCGCTGAGCACCAAGGCGACGCTGAATGTGGAACCGCAGGCGCAGTTGGCGGCCCGCGCCTTGCCGGCGGCGGGGCAACTGGCCGGAGAGCGGTTATTTCAGGGCGCTTGCCAGGCCTGCCACAGCGCCGCCGCCGGCGGGCCGCGGCTGTTCGGCGTCAGTCCCGATCTGGCCAATAACACCAATATCTTCAGCGATCGCCCCGATAACCTGATCAAGGTGATCCTGCAAGGGATCCCCAAACCGGCTACCGCCGAATTGGGCTTTATGCCGGGCTTTAAGGACAGCTTTTCCGATCGGCAGGTGACGGCGCTGGTGAATTATTTGCGCCAACGCTATGCCGGCGACAAACCGGCCTGGCGCGACGTGGAGGAGCAGGTGGCGCGGCTGCGCGCGGAGCCGGGGAATCATTAACATTGTAAATTGTTACATTGGGTTATTGACTGGCGGCGCTCATTTGGTGATTAATGTTAGCCTGATTTTCACCTTACCTATAAAAAACAGGAAGTTAACATGGCATTAACCACGCATAAAATGGAAAGCGGCCTGGCCGTAACAGTTCGTTTACCTGAGAATCAGGCCAAGGTTCCGGCGATTATTCTGTGTCACGGCTTCTGCGGCATTCAGGAGCTGTTGCTGCCGGCCTTTGCCGAGGCCTTCGTCAACGCCGGTTTTGCGGCGGTGACGTTTGACTATCGCGGCTTCGGCGCCAGCGAGGGTGAACGCGGGCGGCTGGTGCCGGCGCTGCAGATTGAGGACATTCTGGCGGTGAGCCGTTGGGTGCAAACGCAGCCGCAGATCGACAGTGAGCGCATCGGCCTGTGGGGCACATCGTTTGGCGGTTGCCACGTGTTCGGCGCTGCCGCGGCCGATCCGGCCATCAAGTGCATCGTTAGCCAGCTGGCCTTCGCCGACGGGGAAACCATCGTGACGGGGAAAATGGCCGCCGACGAAAAACAGGCGTTCATCGCCACGCTGGACAAAATGGCGGAGAAGAAACAGGCCACCGGCAAAGAGATGTTTGTCGCCGTCACCCGGGTGTTGAGCGATGACGAGTCGAAAGCGTTCTTCGAGGAGAACAAGGCGCGCTACCCGGCGATGGACATCAAGATCCCGTTCCTGACCGTGCGCGAAACGCTGCGCTATCAGCCGCGCGACAATGCGGCGCGCGTCACATGCCCGGTGCTGGTGGTGGTGGCGGGCAACGATACCGTCAACCCGCCGGAGCAGGGCATCGCGCTGTATGAGGCGGTAGGCAGCGCGAAAAAGGCGCTGCACGTCGAGCAGAATGCGAAGCACTACGACATGTACGCCGGCCCGCATTTCGCCGGCATCATCGGCCGTCAGATCGCCTGGTTCAACGAGCACCTGTAATATCGTCCTCCTCCTGGCGCAGAAATGCCACCAGCCGCTGCGCCGGCAATGGCAGCTGCGCCCGTTCGCGCACCACGATCGACAGACGCCGGATCGCCCAGTCGTCCGTCAGCGGCAGGGCGTTGCGCAGGATCTCGGGCAGCCGCCGGGCGCTCTCTTCCGGCACCACCGCCAGACCGGCGCCGCGCAGCACCATGCGGCAGATGGCGTCGAAATTGGCGGCGCGCGCCCGCAGCCGCATCGGGCCGCCGCTGCGTATCGCCAGCTGCTCCAAATGCTGTTGCAGCGCGCTCTGTTCCGGCAGGCCGATAAAGTCGAAAGGCAGGGCGTCCGCAAAGCTGAGCTGGCGGCGGCCGCTGAGCGCATGCCCCGGCGGCAGCGCCAGCACCAGACGATCCTGCCGGAAGGGGTAGCTTGCCAGCCCGCGCAGATCGGCATGATCCGCCACGATGCCGATATCCGCCGCCCGTTCGGCGATCGCCTGCGCGATGGCTGGGCTGGGCAGCTCCTCCAGCGCGATGTCGGTGTACGGGTGCAGCACCAGAAAATCGGCCAGCAGTTCCGGCAGAAAAGCGTCGGCGGCGACGGTATTGGCGACGATGCGCAGCTGGCTGCGCTGGCCCGGTGCGAACTCGGCCATGTCGCCGCGCAGCCGGTCGCGCTGCTGCAGCAGCACGCGCGCGTGTTGCAACAGGCGTTCACCGGCGGGCGTCGCCTGGACGCCGCGCGGATTGCGCGTCAGCAGCGCCACGCCGGCCTGTTGCTCCAGCCCGCGCATGCGTGCGCTGGCGGCGGCCAGCGACAGCCCGACGCGCTCGGCGCCGGCGGTGATGCTGCCGGTCTCGAGCACCGCCGCCAACAGCCGCAGATCGATAAAGTCAAAATGCATGCGTTCTTCCTCTGTCTTTGCCGCAGGCAGGCTCTGCCATTGCCGCATTGTGCCGTGGCGCGGCGCCGGCCACAATCGGGCCGTTGATTCGCCATAAGGATAGACGCATGTCGCTGACGTTACTCGAAATTGTCGCCCTGACGGGCATTTTTACGCTGGCCGGCACGGTCAAAGGGGCGATCGGTTTGGGATTACCGACGGTGTCGATGGGGCTGCTCAGCCTGATGATGCCGCCGGGGCAGGCCGCCGCGCTGCTGCTGTTGCCCTCATTGATCACCAACCTGTGGCAACTGCTGTGCGGGCCGCGGTTGGGGGCGCTGTGCCGTCGGCTCTGGCCGATGATGCTGTGCGTCACGCTGGGCACCTTGCTGAGCGCCGGCGCGCTCACCGCCATCGACGGCCGCCTGGCGCCGCTGGCGCTGGGCATTTGCCTGACCGGCTATGCGCTGTTGGGTTTTACCCGTTTCGACTGGCGGGTTTCCGCTGCGGCGGAGCCGTGGCTGGGGCCGCTGTGCGGCCTGTTGACCGGCGTGCTGACCGGCGCCACCGGCGTGTTCGTCATACCGGCGGTGCCCTATCTGAACGCATTGGGTCTGGCGCGTGACGATCTGGTGCAGGCGCTGGGGCTGTCGTTCACCGTCTCGACGCTGGCGCTGGCCGCCGGATTAGCCTGGCATCAGGTGCTGCCCGGCGCGCTGCTCGGTGTTTCGCTGTTGGCACTGCTGCCGGCGTTGGCCGGCATGTGGCTGGGCGGGATCGCGCGTCGTCACAGCAGCCCGCTGATTTTTCGTCGCCTTTTCTTTATTGGGTTATTCATCTTGGGCGTTGAGATTATTTGGCGTTCAATTAATTGAATCGATAGCACCTACGTGTAATCAGGTTCGGTATATTATTCTGGGTTTTATTCTAATATGATGGTTTTCGATATTTTAAATACACTTTGCTTATTGGTTTGTTTATGAAATACAGAGTGGTTATGGATTGTTATTAGTGTATTTTACTTTTGCAACTACAACCCGTTTTAAACAGGGTAACCCCAGTGAATCCATAGGAGAATATTGATGAAGGAAATTTTAAGCAGCCAACTCGATGCGGTGTCGGGTGGATGGCAGGATCGAGATGGGAGTGGAAAAAGATCGTCTGATAACGGAGGCTCCGGTTCTTCAAGTCGCGGCGGAAATAACGGCGGTGACCGCGGGCTTCAGTCATTCCTGTCAAAAAATAGCCCGTATGGCAGTGGTTCCGGCGCCAGTGGTTTCTGGGGGAATGGCAGTTCTGCAAGAAATGGGTATGGCGGCAATGGCACTGGGCCGAGAGAAGCCAGAGAATTCGGAACCAAACGCTAATTAACTGATGCAATCCCAGCACAGAAGTAAAATTCTGTGCTTTTATGGGGTATATGATGAATAGATATGTTGTTTTTATAAAGAGTGATGAATCAAGAGTGCTAAGAAAGGACGTGGTTACACGCGAAATCATTAAGGATATGAAGCTGAAGGGCTTCAGAAAGCATCATGTCGAAGTAGAGGCTGATAACGAAAGCGATGCCATTAACAAATTAAATAAGAACAGCAATGACTATTTGGATTCATTGAAAAATTTTTCCGGTGATTTATTGCTCTGTTCTATTTGTGTTATTGTGATGGCGATCGTCTATTTTTTTAGCTAAGCCATAATCCAGCATTGAATCATTCAAGTTTTCCATACTATAGTTTTCGTGGTGATTTAAATGAGCCATCAGGCATTGGGTATTGATTTATCAAAGGTAGAAAGGTCATCCGTTCCAAATATCCTGCATTTTGTATGGATTGGTGACTTAAATGAAGTAAATACGCATTATATCGACATATGGAAAAAAACAAACAAAGATAAGCAGATATTCTTTTGGTATGACCAAGACTCTTCACTGTGCCATTTGCTAAACAATGCCATACGCGATTTCGTCAGCGTCAAAAAAATTAAAAATAAAGTTAAGGCTGAATTAAAAATAAAAAATCAAGCCTTCAAATATATATATCCAAAAATAAAGGCAGGTTTTTCTTTTGATGAGCTCGTTATTGAATTCTTAACCAAGCATAAAATCCCTTATCAGAGACCGCCAAAAGCGATTGAAGACGCATGGTTTGGCAACAGAGGTTTTATAAAAAAGTCTATAACGGAGCTTTTTTGCAATGATTTCGATGATTTTATGAGGTATTATCACTATGAGATTATACTAAGGCATAACATTGCCAGTGCAAGTGACATTGTCAGACTTTTAATTATCTATCAGTATGGCGGTACTTATATAGATGTTGATACGCTCCCATACATTGACAATATATATCATAAATTAAATGAATATATAAGAAAAGAGGGCATTGTCGAGAGTGACTCGTTTCTATTGTTTAAAACCGTATGTTTTTTAAAAAAGATAAATTCAGAAGGGGTGCTGCCTGAAGCCGTGATCGGCTGCGATGAAAATGAGTTAGGGTTAGATGCTGTTGGATTTGAAGAAATCAAAAGGCTTATCGAACTGGATCTCACTGATTTTTCTTTGGATATGATATTGCCATTGGGTGAGACATACGTTCATAAAAATTTATTGGCGCTAGGATCACTCAGAAGATTTAAAGGTGTTTATTTTAATAACTTCATATCCTCTCACCAAAAATCCAAGGCGGTAAGGATCATTCTTAGAGTAATGAAAAAAAGATACCGCTTTTTAGAAAGAAACAATTGCATATTTGACTGTTATATTGATGATGGGTCAAGGTGTTATCTGACCAGGATCTTACCATGGAGGAGCGAGTTAACAACAAGGAACTATTGCGTTACCTCGGTCTTAACGGGGCCGGGTTTAATTGTCGAGGTTTTATTGGGGTTGGCTTATAAGGCCTTTAATATTGGATGTCTGATAGAGCCCTCCAGCATTGCGGAATATATGCAAAATCCTGATTTTGGAATTGCATTGTTTCAACACACTATAGATACCCCTGATGGCGCCTATTCCACGTGGCGCAAATAAAAAGGGATGGTTTGTAATGCAGATTCACTGACGTTCCGCTTGTTTTATTACCAATGCAATAGCCTGTGAATTTGAATATTAGCTTTCAATAAGGGACGCTGATGATGTTTCGCCAGGAAGCGATCGATAATCAGAAAATGAAATGGCGTGGTCGGGCCATCCTGCTACCCGGTATTCCCTTTTGGCTCACGGCAGGGCTCTGCCTGTTTTTTCTCATTGCTTTTCTCACCTTCGCCATCGCCGGCACCTATACCCGGCGGGTCAACGTGACCGGCGAAATCAGCACCTATCCCCGGGCCGCCAACGTCTATTCCGCCGTCCAGGGGGTGGTGGTCAAACAATTCGTCACCGAAGGGCAGGTGATCGCCGCCGGCGCGCCCATTTACCAGATTGACGTCAGCAAAAGCACCCGCAGCGGTGTCGTCAGCGATAACCAGCAGCGGGATATCGACGGCCAGCTGGCGCGCATTGCGCAAATCATCAGCCGGCTGGAAAGCAGCAAGCAGGCCACGCTTACCATGCTGGAACAGCAGAAGGCGCAATACACCGCCGCGTTCACCCGTTCAACCGACATCCTCAAACGCGCCCAGGAAGGGATACGCATCATGAAGGAAAATATGGAGAATTACCGGCACTATCAAACCAAGGGATTGATCACTAAGGATCAGCTCACCAACCAGGTGGCGCTGTATTACCAACAGCAGAACAACCTGCTGGGCCTGTCCGGCCAGAACGAACAGAATTCGCTGCAGATCACCGCGCTGGAAAGCCAGATCCATATCCAGGCCGCCAACTTCGACAACCAGATTTACCAGATGGAGCTGCAGCGCCACGAGCTGCAGAAGGAGCGGCTCAACATTGATGCCGGCGGGGCGATCATCGTTCGCGCGCTGGCCGACGGCCGCATCGATTCGCTGAGCGTCACGGTTGGCCAGATGGTCAACGTCGGTGACAGTCTGCTGCAAGTGATCCCCCACAATATCGCTCACTACGCCCTGGTGCTATGGGTGCCCAACGACGCCATCCCCTACATCGCCGCCGGTGACAAAGTCAATGTGCGTTATGACGCCTTTCCGGCGGAGAAATTCGGCCAGTTTGCCGCTACGGTATCCGTCATCTCCAAAGCCCCGGCCTCACCGCAGGAAATGCTGACCTACCAGGGGGCGCCCAAAGCGGCGCTGACCGCCGCCGTGCCGTACTACAAGACGATCGTCATTCCGGAAAAACAGGTCATTGCCTATGACGGTAAACGTCTGAGCCTGGAAAACGGCATGAAAGCGCAAAGCACCCTGTTTTTGGAAAAAAGGCAGATTTATCAGTGGATGTTGTCACCGTTTTACGACATGAAACACAGCGCGACGGGGCCGATCAATGAGTAAGCCCACGTTCAAACAGCGGATCAGCCAGCTGGATCTGCGGCTGCGCCAGCGGGTTCCGATGGTGCACCAGACCGAGTCGTCAGAATGCGGGCTGGCCTGCCTGGCGATGATCTGCGGTTACTATGGTAAAAACGTCGACCTGATCGCGCTGCGTCGGCAGTTCAGCCTGTCGACCCGCGGCGCCACGCTGACCGGGTTAACCGGTATAGCCGAACAGCTGGGCCTGGCCACTCGCCCTCTATCACTTGATATTGACGAGCTCAGCGCGCTGAAACTCCCCTGTATTTTGCACTGGGAGTTCAACCATTTCGTGGTGCTGGTCAGTATCAAGGGGCACCGCGCGGTGCTGCATGATCCGGCGCGCGGGCACCGGGCCATCAGCCTGACGGAACTGTCGCACAGTTTTACCGGCGTGGCGCTTGAGGCCTAGCCCGGCAGCGCCTTCACCGCCGGCAGCGTCCGCCACCGCATTCACCTGCGCGCGCTGATTGGCAGCGTACACGGTCTTAAGGGGGCGCTCGGCAAAATCTTTTGCCTGTCTCTGGTGTTCGAAACCATCAACCTGGTGATGCCCATCGGCACGCAGCTGGTGATGGATCATGCTATTCCCGCCGGCGATCGCGGGTTACTGACGCTCATCTGCGTTGGTCTGATGCTGTTCATCCTGCTGCGGGCAGCTGTCGGCATGGTGCGCGCCTGGTCCGGGCTGGTCATGTCGACGCTCATCAACGTGCAGTGGCAATCCGGGTTGTTTACCCACCTGTTGCGCCTGCCGCTGGGCTACTTTGAACGGCGCAAGCTGGGTGACATTCAGTCGCGCTTCGGCTCGCTGGATACGCTGCGCAGCACCTTCACCACGAGCATTGTCGGGGCCATCATGGACGGCATCATGGTGATCGGCGTGCTGGTGATGATGGTGCTGTATGGCGGCTGGTTGACCTGGGTGGTGATTGCGTTCACCGCGCTCTACGTGCTGATGCGGCTGCTGACCTACGGCTATTATCGCCAAC
Source organism: Serratia sp. LACPHL-BACT-2024-00286 (assembly GCF_043109535.1). NCBI lineage: Bacteria > Pseudomonadati > Pseudomonadota > Gammaproteobacteria > Enterobacterales > Yersiniaceae > Serratia > Serratia sp. LACPHL-BACT-2024-00286. The sequence continues at coordinate 911,889 of NZ_JBICNA010000001.1, read as the reverse complement.
TGTCCGAAGAAGCGCTGGTCAGGGAGGCCCGCGCCGGCTCGTATTTTATGGAGACGCTGTACGGTATCGCCACCGTCAAGATGCAGGGCATGGCGGAACGTCGCATTGCCCATTGGCTCAACCTTGAAATCGACACCATCAATACCGGTATCCGGGTCACCCGTATGGACATGCTGTTTGGCGGGATCAACACCTTGATTGCCGCCTGCGATCAGGTCGTTATTCTTTGGCTGGGAGCCAGCCTGGTGATCGATAACCAGATGACCCTCGGCATGTTCGTGGCGTTCGGCGCCTTTCGCGGGCAGTTTTCCGACCGCATCGGGTCGCTGACGGAATTTTTGCTGCAGTTGCGCATGATGAGCCTGCATAACGAGCGCATCGCCGATATCGCCTTGCACCCACGAGAAAACCGTAAACCGGACCTTCCTTACGCGGCGGGCCTGCAACCTTTGGGATTGACGACCCATGCCCTGAGCTATCGTTACGACAGCCAGTCACCGGCGGTCTTTGATGCCTTGGACATCAGTGTTGCGCCGGGCGAGAGCGTGGCCATCGTGGGCCCGTCGGGCGCCGGCAAGACCACGCTGATGAAGGTGCTGTGCGGGTTGTTTCCCCCGGACTCAGGGCGGGTTGAGGTGAACGGCGTCGATATCCGGCAGCTTGGCATCAACAACTACCACAAGATGATCGCCTGTGTGATGCAGGACGACAAGCTGTTCTCCGGCTCGATCCGGGAAAATATCTGCGGGTTCGCGGACGAGGTGGACGACGCCTGGATGGAAGCCTGTGCCCGCGCCAGCTATCTGCACGACGTGCTCATGCGTATGCCGATGGGGTATGAAACCCCGATCGGCGAGCTGGGGGAAGGATTGTCCGGCGGGCAGAAGCAACGCCTGTTCATTGCCCGGGCGATTTACAAGAAGCCGGCGATTTTGTTCCTGGATGAGGCCACCAGTGCGCTGGATAAGGAGAGCGAAGCTGTGGTGAATCAGGCCATCAAGAGACTCAATATCACGAAGGTGATCATTGCCCACCGTGAAACGACCATTGCGTCGGCAGATCGGGTCATACATTTTGGATAAGGGGGGATATCACCAGCGGCACCGGCCGTTAACCCTGTTTTGCCCCCTAAAAACCCAATAAGCTCAGGCCTGCGGGCCGCCAAAATGGTCCCCCACATGCCGGCGAGTTGGTCCGAACGGCGATGGGGCAAGGCTATTTTTTCTGCCCGCTCCGGTTTTCAATTTACTGGGCGCTTACATTGCGCGATATTCTGGTTTTCTGATGGGCTAAGGCGGATGAGGGAACCATGACGGACAGCCAGGCGTTTGAACAACAAAGCCTCGACAATCTGCTGAGCTATTGGCGGCGCCATCGCCGCCTGCCGGGCGCGCGCTATCCGGCCGGCCCGACCGATACCCTGTGCGACGTGCCGGGCGTCAGCGTCGGGCATCACACCTTGGCCGACGGCGAATGCCAGACCGGCGTTACCGCCATCGTGCCGCCGGGCGATCTGTTCAACCAGCCGTTGCCGTGCGGCAGCGCGGTGCTCAACGGCTTCGCCAAACCGCTGGGGCTGGTGCAGCTGAACGAGCTGGGGGTGCTGCAAACGCCGATCCTGCTGAGCAACACCTTCGCCGTCGGCACGCTGTTCAATGCCATGGTGCGGCGCAGCTGTCTGCGCTACCCGCAGATCGGCCGCGGCAGCGCCACCATCAACCCGCTGGTGCTGGAGTGCAACGACGGCTACCTCAACGATATTCAGGCGATGGCGGTGCGCGAGGAGCACGTCTTCAGCGCGCTGGATAACCATTCCACCCGCTTTGCGCGCGGCAGCGTCGGCGCCGGGCGCGGCATGAGCAGCTTCGGCCTGAAAGGCGGCATCGGCACCGCCTCGCGCTATTGCCCGGGGCTTGGCACCACGCTCGGCGTGCTGGTGCTGGCCAACTTCGGCACCCTCGACTCGTTGACGCTGAGCGGCGTGCGCGTTGGCCAGGCGCTGGGCAGGCTGCTGGCGGATCCGCCGCCGCAGGTGGACGCCGGTTCGGTCATTATCATCATCGCCTGCGATCGGGCGCTGGACAGCCGCCAGCTTAACCGCATCGCCCGCCGAGCGGGCGCGGGCCTGGGGCGAGTGGGCAGCCATTGGGGGCACGGCTCCGGCGATATCGCGCTGGCGTTTTCCACCCGGTTGCTGGGGGCCACGCTGCCGGACGAACGGCTGGAGCCGCTGTTTGCGGCGGCGGCGGACGCCACCGAATACGCGGTGTTGGATGCGTTGCTGAGCGCCGAGGGCGTCAGCGGTTTCCAGCGGCACGATCGCATGGCGCTGGGCCCGCTGCTCGATCGGCTGGCGGAAAATTAAATAACGGGAGCGTGACGTGAAAGTCTTTATCTCTGCGGATATCGAAGGTATCGCCGGCGTAATGCGGCCGGAGCAATGCAACCCGGCCCATGCCGACTATGCGGCGGCGCGCGAGCTGATGGAGCAGGAGGTCAACGCGGCCATCGACGGCGCTTTCGCCGGCGGGGCCACCGCGGTGACGGTGGCCGACAGCCACGCCATGATGCAGAACCTGCGCGCCGATCGCCTCGATGGGCGCGCGCGCCTGGTGCAGGGTAAACCGCGTGGGCTGTCGATGGTGGAAGGGCTGCAACACCAACGTTACGACGGCCTGATGTTCATCGGCTACCACAGCGCCGCCGGCGAGCATGGCGTGCTGGCGCATACCATCAACGGCCGGGCCTTTTACCGCGTCAGTCTGAACGGCGAAGCGGTGGGCGAAAGCGATCTGTACGCGGCGGCGGCGGCCGAGTTGAACGTGCCGCTGTGGCTGGTGAGCGGCGACGACGAGCTGCAACGCTGGGTAGCGGAACGTTACCCGCACGTCGGCTATGCCTGCGTCAAGCGTGCGATCTCGCAAACCGCCGCCGAATCGCTCAGCCCGCAGCGGGCGCGCGCCGAGATCCGCGAACGGGCAATGCAGCAGGTGCGCCAGGGCGGGAAGCTGCCGGTGGAGCGCCGCTTCATGCCGCCTTACCGGCTGACGCTGATGGCGGCCAAACCGGTATTGGCGGATCTGTTCAGTCTGGTGCCCGGCGTGGAGCGCCAGGACGCGCTCACCGTGGCCTTCGACAGCGACAACATGGCGGCGCCAATCCGCCTGCTCAGCGTCTTTTCGTATCTGGCGACGACGCAGAATTGATGCACGATGTGCGGGCTACCCGCCCGCAGCGCACGATTCCTCAACGAAAAAATCCCTTATCAAGATTAGGCCTGCTGGATAATAGGCTACGCTAATTATTGCTCTGTTGCGCTATGTCACCCGACGGGCGCAACAACCCATTTCCATAACAAGATTTGTTTCGCCGAAGGCAGTGACGCCTTCGGCTTTTTTGGAGTCATGAGCAATGAGCATATCCCAAGTTCCGCTTTCGCGGCGGCGGTTTATCGTCGGCGCCGGGGCGTTGGTGATCGGCGCCTATCTGCCGTCCACCGGCGCGCTGGCGCGGTCGAATGCCCCGGCCGCCTCCGGCGCGGCAGCGTTTGACGCCAACGCCTTCGTTCAGATCGGCGCCGACGGCGTCGTCACCGTCATCAGTAAACACACCGAAGTGGGCCAGGGGGTCTATACCGGCATGGCGACGCTGGTTGCCGAAGAGCTCGATGCCGACTGGGCGCAGGTGCGGGTCGTCGCCGCGCCGGTGGACACCCATATCTACAAAAACCTGGCCTTCGGATTCCAGGGCACCGGCGGTTCCAGCTCGGTGGCCAATGCCTATGAGCAAATGCGCCGCATGGGCGCCATGGCGCGCGCGCTGCTGGTGCAGGCCGCCGCGCAGAGCTGGAAAACCTCGGCGCAGGAAATCACCGTGCAGGCGGGCAAGATCCGCCATGCCGCCAGCGGACGCGAAGCGGGCTTCGGCGAATTCGCCGCGCTGGCCGCCACGCTGCCGCCGCCCGATCCCGCCAGCCTGACGCTGAAGGATCCGGCCAATTTCACCCTGATCGGCAAAACGCGCGGCCTGCATCGCGTCGATTCGCTGGCGAAAACCAACGGCAGCGCGCAGTTCTCGCAGGATATCCACGAGCCGGACATGCTGACCGTCACCATCAAGAAACCGCCGCGTTTCGGCGGCAAGGTGGCGGCCTTCAACGCCGAGCGCGCGCTGGCGGTGCCGGGCGTGGTGGCGGTGAAACAGGTTGCCACCGGCGTGGCGGTTTACGCCAAAAATACCTGGGCGGCGATCCAGGGGCGGGAGCGGCTGAAGGTGACGTGGGACGACGCGCAGGCCGAACGGCGCAACACCGAGGAGATCTACGCCGAATTCCGCCAGGTGGCGCAGAAAACCGGCGTGGTGGCGAAGAGCCACGGCAAGCCGGACGAGGTGTTCGACAAGGCCGACAAGGTGATCGAGGCCGAATACACCTTCCCGTACGTCGCCCACGCCCCGATGGAGCCGCTCGACGGCTATCTGTTCTGGGACGGCGAGAGCGTCAAGGCGCACTACGGCTGCCAAATTCAAACGCTCGATCACAAGCAGCTGTGCGATCTGTTCGAGTTGCCGCCGGACAAGGTGCAGATTGAAACCATCCTGGCGGGCGGCAGCTTCGGCCGGCGCATCGATTTAGGCAACCCGACGCTGGGGCCGGATCTGGCGGCCGACATGGCGGCGGCGGCCAAGGGTATCGGCCCCGGCCACGGCGTGAAGGTGGTATGGACGCGCGAGGACGACATCCGCAACGGCTGGTATCGCCCGATGATCCTGCACCGCCTGCGCGGCGCCATTCGCGGCGGCAAGGTGGTGGGCTGGACCGATACCGTGGTCGGCCACTCCTGGACGCGCCACAGCGCGATGGATGCGCTGGTGGTCAACGGACTCGATCAGATGATGGTCGAGGGCGCCAGCGAAGTGTCATACACCTTCGAAGCCTTCCGCTGCGATGCGCACATCGTGCCCGGCAAGGTGCCGACCACCTCGCTGCGGTCGGTCGCCAGCACCCACACCGGCCACGCGGTGGAGAGCTTTATCGATCAACTGCTGCAGGAAACCGGCCAGGATCCGGTCGAAGGGCGGCTGGCGCTGATGGGCGACGCGCCGCGCGCGGCGGGCGCGCTGCGGGCGGTAGCGAAAGCCGCTGACTGGCAGGGCGCGAAAGTGGTGGACGGACGCGCGCGCGGCGTGGGCGTCGCCAAGGCGTTCGATACCTATGTGGCGCAGGTGGCCGAGGTGTCGATCGGCGAAGGCGGCATCCCGAAAGTGCACAAGGTGTGGTGCGCGGTGGACTGCGGCGTGGCGGTGAACCCCGACGTGATCCGCGCGCAGATCGAGGGCGGCATCGGCTACGGCCTGAGCATGGCGCTGTACGGCAATATCACGCTGAAAGACGGCGTGGTCGAACAGTCCAACTTCAATAACTTCCGCCCGCTGCGCATCGATGAGATGCCGGAGATCGAAGTGATCATCGTGCCCTCGAGCGAGAAACCGACCGGCGTGGGCGAGCTGGGGGTGCCGACCATCGCCCCGGCGGTCGGCAATGCGCTGGCGCTGCTCGGGCGGCCGCGCACCTCGCTGAGCCTGCCGCTGCATAATCCCACCGCGAACCCGGCGTCTGACAAGGAGAGAACCTGATGATTCAATTAACCGTAAACGAGCAGCCGCTGACCTTCGAGGGCGATCCGCACATGCCGCTGCTGTGGTTCTTGCGTGACGAAGCCGGCCTGACCGGCACCAAGTTCGGCTGCGGCATCGCCATGTGCGGCGCCTGCACCGTGCATCTGGACGGTGTGCCGGTGCGTTCGTGCATGACGCCGGTCTCCGCCGCCGTCGGCAAGAAAATCACCACCATCGAAGCCGTGGGCGCCACGCCGGAAGGCAAGGCGGTGCAGGAAGCCTGGCTTGATCTGGACGTGGTGCAGTGCGGCTACTGCCAGTCCGGCCAGATCATGAGCGCCAGCGCGCTGCTGGCGCAAAGTAAAAATCCGAGCGATGCGGACATCGACGCGGCGATGGGCGGCAACGTCTGCCGCTGCGCCACCTATGTGCGCATTCGTGCCGCCATCCACCAGGCCGCCAAGGCGTTGGGTTAGGGAGAGATGCGATGAGCAACGCCTTGAAAGGGCTGTTATGGCTGATTATCGCCGTGGTGGTGTTGGCGGGAGGATATGCGCTATACACGCTGCTGCGGCCCACCGGCGCGGAGCCTGCGGCGCCGATCGCCGGAGCGCCGGCCGGCATCACCGATAAACTGGCGCGCGGCGAGTACCTGGCGCGCGCCGCCGACTGCGTGGCGTGCCACACCGCGCCGGGCGGCACGCCTTATGCGGGCGGCTTCGCCTTCAAACTGCCGTTCGGCACCATTTACGGCACCAACATCACCGCCGACAAGGAGACCGGCATCGGCAACTGGAGCGACGATCAGTTCGTACGCGCGGTGCGTGAGGGGATCGGCCCGCAGGGCAACCTGTATCCGGCGATGCCGTACACCTCCTACACTGGGCTGAGCCGCGACGACGTGCTGGCGATCAAAGCCTATCTGTTCAGCCTGCCGCCGGTGAAGCAGGCCAACCCACAAAACGATCTGTCGTTCCCGTTCAATCAGCGTTGGGGCATGAAATTCTGGAACCTGGCGTTCTTCCATGAGCAACGCTTTACGCCGGATCTCAACAAGGACGAGCAGTGGAACCGCGGCGCCTATCTGGCAACTGCGCTGGGCCACTGCGGCGAGTGCCACACGCCGCGCAATCTGGGGTTCGGCCTCAACCAGAGCAAGCACCTGAGCGGTGAAGTGGTGCAGGGCTGGTTCGCCGCCAACATCACGCCGGACAAACAGACCGGCATCGGCGGCTGGAGCGACCAACAGCTGTCGCAATATCTGGCCACCGGCCATGCGCCGGGGCGCAGCAGCGCCGCCGGCCCGATGGCGGAAGCGGTGGAAAACAGCCTGCAGTTCCTGACGCCGGAAGATAATCTGGCGCTGGTGAAATACCTGCGCGATATCGAACCGATCGCCGGCGACGCCGCCGCGGCGGTGAATCTGCAGCCGAAGGGCGCGGGGGCTTCCACCCCGATCCTGCCGGGCGGGCAAGAGCAGTCGCTCGGGCGGCGGGTGTTCGCCAACGACTGCAGCGGCTGCCACCAGTGGAACGGGCCGGGCCGCCAGAGCGAGTATGCGTCGCTGGTGGGCAGCACGGCGGTGAACGATCCGCAGGGGCGCAGCGTGGTGCAGGCCATCCTGAAGGGGACGAGCATCAGCATCGGCGAACGGCATGAAATGATGCCGGCGTTCGGCAGCGCCTATTCCGACGAAGAAGTGGCGGCGGTCGCCAACTTCGTGGTCGGCCACTTCGGCGATAAGCAGGGCAACGTCACCGCCAAACAGGTGGCGGAGCAGCGCAAGCAGTAAAGAAAGCGGCGAGGGAGCTTCTCCCTCGCCGTGGCGTCAGCGGCTGCGCCGCGACATGACCCGCTTGTCTTTCGGCCGGTCCTGCCAGTCCTCAACCTGATTATTGAAGTTGTCCGCCAGCAGGTAGGCCGGGGTTTTCGCCAGCCAGTCGGACAACGAAATATCCTGATAAATGCCGTTGTCCATCACGATCAATACCTTCAAATCCTCATCGCCGATGTTCTCGATGTAATGGCCGAAGCCCTGCGGCACGTAACCGACGTCCGAAGGGGCGTACTCTTCCGTCTGCGCGTGGCCGTGTGAGCTGAACACCGTCATGCGGCCTTTGCCGGCAATATAGTATTGCCATTCGTTGGCATTGGGGTGCCAGTGCAATTCCCGGATCGCGCCGGGTTTCACGATCTCGATGATGCCGGTCATGGTGGTGGAAATGGGAAATTCTTTCGATGACACCAAATGGACGCTGCCGGCGTCATTTTCAAAGAACGGTTTTTGCTTCATTAATTCATAGCGGTGGGTCAGCGGGGCGTTATTTAATCCGCCGTCGTTTTTCGGCAATGGCAAGGTGGGCGGAACGGCGCCGCCGACAATATAAGCCTCGCCCTGTTTGGCCTTGGAAAATACCGCCGCCGGCATGTTGACGCTTTTTCCAATACCTCTTTCGGCATATGCGCCACCCAATCGGTAATGCTGAAGGTGCCGAACTCGGAGAAATGGCCGTTATCGAACGCCAGAATAAAATGCGCGCCGTCTGCCAGCGCCTGAATGGAATGGCCATAGCCTTTCGGGAAATACCACACGTCGCCGGGGCCGAAATCCGCCACTTCGCATTTGCCCTCGGGGTCGAGGATGGTGATGCGCGCATGGCCTTCCAGCATAAACGCCCATTCGGCGGCGATGGCGTGCCAGTGCAGCTCGCGCACGCCGCCCGGCTCCAGCGTCATGTCCACGCCCGCCACGCCTTCGGAGATCGGGAATTGCTCGACGGTGGCTTCGCGCGCCCAGCCGCTGGGCAGGCTGCGCTTCTTGCTGTCGGTGAATTTATATTTATAGAGATGCTGCGCATCGGCAGGCGGCTGATAGCTGCTGGGGGGGACGATATTGCGATGATCGTCGGCAGCGGCATTTTTTACGATGCCGCCGATCATGCCGGCGGCGGCCGCGCTGACGGCGGAGACTTTCAATATATCACGACGCGATAGCATAGCATTTTCTCCAATATAAAACCGCGCGTCTGAATAGGCAGGCGCAGGGAAGGCATAATTGCTCTTGAAAGGTGTTTTGTCATCGACAAAATAGGCTGCGACCCTTAAATCCTAGCGGCTGGAATGTATTGGGTAGGCGTTTATTTGTTTGCGTTTGTTACTAAGTGAGTGCAGGTTTAATTAATTTATCTGAAGTTGAATAGTCATTAAGTGGAATTAAATTTAGTCGCCGAATAGTTTAAATCAATAATAAACGAACTTCATTTATTATTGGCCGTTCGGGCTTTTTATGACTGCGCCACGGTCTCCAACACCAGCTGACGAAAGCGCTCGACGATCGGCGAAGCCGGGCTGCGGCGCAGCGCCAGGTAAAGCGGGGCGCTGAGCTGCGCTTCTGCGGCGAGAGTGCGGTAGACGATGCCGTCGCCGCCCAGCCGCCGCATTGAGCCGGGCACCACTGACAGCCCCAGCCCGGCGCCGACCAGGCTGAGGGTGGCCGGCAGGCGCGGCGCTTCCTGCACGATGCGCGGGCTGAAGCCGGCGCGGTGGCAGGCGGCCAGGATGGCGTCGTACAGCCCCTGGCCGGCCGGGCGGCGATAGAGAATAAACGCCTCGTGCGCCAGTTCGGCCAGCGGCAGCGGTTGCTGCGTTTCTTGCGCCAGCCGGTGGCCCAGCGGCAGGGCGACGATCATCGGCTCGCTGAGCACCGGCTCGACGCTCAGGCCGGGAATGCCGTTGGCCGGCGAGCGCACGAAGGCGGCGTCGAGGCGCTGTTCCAGCAACGCCTCCATTAGTTCGCCGCTGCCGGCCTCTTCCAACTGGGTAGTGATGCCCGGCTGGATGTCGCGGTAGCGGCGCAGCAGATTGGGCACGAACGGGTGCAGCGCGGCGGAGCTGGTGAAGCCGATGGCGATGTGCCCCTGTTCGCCGCGGGCGGCGCGCTGCACCGCTTCGCGCAGGCGTTCGGCGCGCGCCAGCAGGGCGCGGGCCTCTTCGAACAGCACGCCGCCCGCTTCGGTGACGCGCACGCCGCGCGGCAGGCGCTGCAACAAGGTTACGCCCAGTTCGTCTTCCAGCCCCTGCAGCAAGCGGGTCAGCGGCGGCTGCTGGATAAACAGCCGCTCGGCGGCGCGGGTGATGTTGCCTTCTTCCACCACGGTGACGAACGCCCGCAGGCGACGCAGTTCGATCATAGCCATACCTCAAAGGTATCTTTGGTTGTTCCGGAATGCATTAGACATCATGGCACGGCGGCGCGCATGATACCAGACATCAAAACAAGCGATGTGGAACGGCAATGTCATGTCAGATATCAATACGTTAAAACCGCACCCGGCGGCAGCGCCGGGCAACGCGGAGCTGTTTGTGGGCTTTTTGTGGCTGGGGCTGATCGGCTTCGGCGGCGTGCTGCCGTTGGCGCGCAGCATGCTGGTAGAGCGCCGGCGCTGGTTGAGCGGCGAACAGTTCACCGAGCTGCTGGGGCTGTGCCAGTTCCTGCCCGGCGGCAACGTCATCAACCTGTCGGTGGCGGTGGGCATGGAATTTCGCGGGTTGCGCGGCGCGCTGTGCGCCTTGCTGGGCCTCATCAGCGCGCCGACGGCGATCGTGGTGGGGCTGGGCGTGGTCTACGCCCGCTTCCAAAACGATCCGCACGTGCAGCATGTGTTCGCCGGGCTGGCCGCCGCCGCTGCCGGGCTGCTGCTGTCGACCGGGATCAAGATGCTGCTGCCGCTGCGCGGTAAATGGCCGGCGCTGGCGATCGTCGCGCTGGCATTGATCGCCATCGCCTGGCTGCGCCTGCCGCTGCTGCCGACCATGCTGGTGCTGGCGCCGCTAAGCATTCTGCTGATGTGGCGGTGGCCGTCATGAGCGGGGTTCTGATTGCGCTGGCGCTGATCTTCACCGAGCTCTCGCTGTTGGCGTTCGGCGGCGGCATGACCATTCTGCCGGAGATGCAGCGGCAGGTGGTGGAGGTGCATCAATGGATGAGCGCCCAGGAGTTCAGCGCGCTGTTCGCCATGGCGCAGGCCGCGCCGGGGCCGAACATGATGATCGTGCCGCTGGTCGGCTGGCACGTGGCCGGTTGGGCGGGGCTGCTGGTTTCTTCGGTCGCCAAGTTCGGGCCGTCTTCCATCGTTACGTTGCTGGTGATGGGCGCCTGGCGGCGCTTTAAGGATCGCCCGTGGCGCCGCATCGTGCAGGCCGGTCTGGTGCCGCTGACCGTGGGGCTGGTGGCGGCCAGCGGCATCTTGATCGCCGAGGCTTCTGCGCCCAGCTGGCGGCTGGCGGCGATCGTGGCGCTGGCGACGGGATTGAGCATGAGCAAGCGCCTCCATCCGCTGTGGGTGCTGGCGGGCGGCGCGCTGCTCGGGTTGCTGTTCGCCTGAGGGATTAGCGCGGGATCAGCATAAAGCGTGAAGGGCCGTTGCGATCGATCAGCTCATAGCGCTTCGGCGCGGTCAGGGCCAGAAACGCCACCATGCCGCCTTCGGCGTCGGTCAGCGTCATGCCGTCCGGCGTCGGCCGCCAGGCGACCGGCAACGTTTGCAGCGCCAGCGGCTGCAGGCACTGGGCGGAGGCGCTGAAGCGGAAGGCGTTGGTGTTGGCCACCGCTTCGTCGCTCAGCTGCACCTCGCAGACGGCTTTACCGTCGCCGATGGCGGCGAGCTGCCAGTCGCCCTTCAGCGCGGCGGGTTCCAGCAATGGCAGTGAACTGCCCAGGGCACTGCTGCACAATACGCTCATAACGACTCCCGTCAGGCTGGCGCGGCGCAAGGCGCGCATAAGAAAAAAGGTTGGCATCGGGTCACTCCTTTCGGCTGTCCGTTCACACTTTAGCACGTACCCACCTTGATGATGAGGGAAGGATTAGGTTTTTTAATCCTCGATTATTCTGATCTAACCGGCGATAAAATGCGCAAAAAGACGAATGATTAACCCGTTAATGCACTTATTTTTCTCATTAATATAGTGAGAATACAAATTGTTACGAGCATCTCCATCTCAATGCCCGGCACGGTGAAGCCAGGCGGGGCGGGCTCGCGCCGCCGGGGTGAGTCACTATACTGGTCATTCCTAAGCCTTGGCTTAGATTAGAACGACTGATGAATAGTCTTACAAAGCGAGTGGGTTCCTATTGTGTAAAAGGAGAATGCAATGCGCCGTAGCCACAATGACATTTTGCAAGATGATGATGAGTTCACCAGCCTGGCCGCCACATCCCCCAACGATCATAACTATCAATTTTACTATCACCAGCCCGGCAGCCCCTATGACGGATTGGGCTACGGCGCGCTGTTTACGCTGGACAACGCCAACCTCTACAGTAACCAGCGCGGCGGGGCAGCCATCAACAACCTGGGTAAAATCCGCGATAACTTCAGCTTCGATCGCGCCGCCGATCAGCTGACGCGGCCGGGCCTTACGCACAACGGCGACCAGGTGTATCACCAGCCGGTCGCGCTGACTTATTCCTTCCTGACGCAGAGCGCGCTGAACCGCATCGGCCAGACTGGCGACGGTGACAAGGGGCTGCAGCCGCTGACCCAGGCGGCGCAGGCGCAGGCGCTGAAATCGATGCAGGCCTGGGCCGACGTGGCGAACGTGACCTTTACCGAAACGGCGTCCACCGATATCGACCATCGCGCGGACATCACCTTCGCCTACTTCACCCAGCGCGCCGACGGCAGCACCGCAGCCGGCAGCGGCCCGAATGCCATTAATGCTTACGCCTATTACCCGCCGAGCTCCAAACCGGGCAGCGATAACGCCTTTGCGGGCACGGTGTGGTTCAACAAGAACTTCGCCACCCATCAGGCGCCGGTTAGCGGCGACTTCAGCAGTCAGACCTTCACCCACGAGCTGGGGCATGCCCTGGGGCTGGCGCACCCGGGATCTTATGACGCCTCGTTGGGCAACCCGAGCTACCAGAACGACGCGGCTTACTATCAGGATTCGCTGCAATACTCGATCATGAGCTATTTCAACGCCGGTTACACCGGTGCCGACACCAAAGGGGTGTATGGCTATGGCCCGATGGTGGATGACATCGCCGCGATCCAAAAATTGTACGGCGCCAACATGAACACCCGCACCGGCGACACGGTGTACGGCTTTAACTCCAACACCGGGCGCGATTTCCTGACCGCCACGGCGGACAACGGCAAACCGGTCAACTTCGCGGTGTGGGACGCCGGCGGCAACGACACGCTGGACTTCTCCGGCTACAGCCAGCAGCAGATGATCAACCTGAACGACGGCGCGTTCTCCAGCGTCGGCGGCGGCACGCAGAACGTCGCCATCGCGCGCGGGGCGATCATTGAGAACGCCATCGGCGGCAGCGGGCGCGATGTGATCATCGGCAACGATCAGGACAACCTGCTGGCGGGCAACGCCGGTTCCGACATCCTGTACGGCGGTCTGGGGGCGGATCATCTGTGGGGCGGCAAAGACGCCAACAACTTCACCGACTATTTCGTCTATCTCAATGCCAAAGAGTCCACGGTGGCGGCGTTCGACGTGATTGAAGACTTCGAGCACGGCATCGACAAGATCGATCTCTCCGGCCTACGCTTCAACAACAGCCTGAGCGAGCTGCGCTTTATCGACAGCGGCAGCGCCTTCAGCGGCCAGAAAGGCGAGATCCAGCTCAACTTCGACGCCTTCAACGGCACCACCGATCTGTTGATGAACACCCAAAGCAACAGCTATGCCGCCGACTTCAAGATCCATGTGGTCGGGCAGGTAGAGCAGAGCGATATTCTGTTTGCCTGAGGGCGATGCAGGGGAAAGAGAAAAGGGCCGAACGGCCCTTTTTTTACGGCTGGGCCACCGCGGCGCTTTCCGCCACGAAGGAGCCGGTCGTCACCGCGCCGGCGCGGCGGTAGTGGGCCACGATCACGCCGCCGGGCGAGACCACCGATTGGGCCAGCGTGAAGGCCGCCGGCGCCGCGTTGTCATCGAACAGCCGTTTGCCGCCGCCGAGCAGCACCGGGTAGGTGAGCAGGCGCAGTTCGTCCACCAGATCGTTGGCCAGCAGCTGTTGCATCAGCGTGCTGCTGCCCTGCACCAGCAGTACCGGCCCCTGCGCGCGTTTCAGCTCGCGCAGCCGGGCGAGGATGTCCCGCCCCAGCCACTGGCTGTTCTGCCACGCCAGCGTCTCGCCGTGGTGGGTGGCGACGTACTTGGTGGCCTGATTGAACACGCGGGCGATATCGGCGGATAACGGGTCGGCCTCGTCGGTGATCTGCGGCCAGTAGCCGGCGAAAATGTCGTAGGTGCGCCGCCCCAGCAGCAGATCGAACGGCGCGGAGAAAAGATCGCCCATCGTTTCCGCAATGGCGTCATCCCAGTAGGGGGCTGTCCAGCCGCCGAAGCGAAAGCCGCCGCTGCGGTCTTCGTCCTGCCCGCCGGGCGCCTGCATCACGCCGTCGAGGCTGACGAAGGCGCTGGCAATAATCTGTCGCATGGCTGTCTCCTGCCGTTGAGTGCCAGCTGAAAGTTTAGCCGCCGCGCGGCGGCTGCGCCAACCGGCCGCTCAGGGCTGCAGCGCCTTGAGCAATGCCTGATGGAAACGCTCCGGCTCCTCCATTTGCGGCGCATGGCCCAGCCCGGCGAACTCGATCAGCGTGGCGTGCGGGATCAGCTTCGCCGCCTGTTTGCCTAACACGTCATAATGCCCGATCCTGGCCTTGACCGCCGGCGGGGCGATATCGCTGCCGATGGCGGTAGTGTCGGCGGTACCGATCATCAGCGTGGTGGGGGTTTGCAGATCCTTGAACTCGTAGTACACCGGCTGGGTGAAGATCATGTCGTAGATCAGCGCCGAGTTCCACGCCACCAGGCGATGGCCCGGCCCGTTGTTCAGCCCGGCCAGCATATCCACCCAGCGATCGTACTCCGGCTTCCAGCGGCCGCCGTAGTAGGTGCGCTGCTCATAGTTGCGGATGCCCTCGGCGGTGGTGTTCAGCTCGCGCTCGAACCATTGATCGACGCTGCGCCACGGCACGCCTTTCGCCTTCCAGTCCTCGAGGCCGATCGGGTTGACCATCACCAGCCGTTCCACTGCCTGCGGATACATCAGGCTGTAGCGCGTGGCCAGCATGCCGCCGGTGGAGTGGCCGATGATGATGGCCTTACTGATTTTCAGGTTCTGCAGCAGGCCGTGGGTATTTTGCGCCAGCTGCTGGAAGCTGTACTGGTAATGTGCCGGTTTGGTGGAGGAGCAAAAGCCGATTTGATCCGGCGCGATGACGCGGTAACCGGCCTTGCTCAGCGCCTTGATGGTGTCCTGCCAGGTGGCGGCGCAGAAGTTTTTACCGTGCAGCAGCAGCGCGGTGCGGCCGTTGGCGGCACCTTCCGGCGGCACGTCCATATAGCCCATTTTTAACGGCTGCCCCTGCGAGGTGAAGCTGAACTGCTGCAACGGGTAAGGGTAGTGAAAGCCCTGTAGCTCCGGGCCGAACTTCGGCGTTTCGGCGGCGGCGGGGAACGCGGCCAGCGTGGCGCACAGCAGCGCGCGACGGGTGAATCTCAGCATCCTGATCTCCTGAAAAACGGACGATAGCCGAGTATAGCCACAATCAGGGCGTCGGCGCGCCAGCAGTTTCAGATAATTCTGTAATGTTACGGCCCGATCCCGGGCAAGGTTCCGGCCACGGCCTTGTACACAGTGAACGCGGTCACGCCGCGCAATATTGGCGGAGCCTGAAGGTTTTATTTCAAGGCTAAGTTATGCGATGCTTAAGCATTATTTATGCAAAAGGATCCTCGCATGTCCGCTTTATCCCGCTGCGCTTTCAGCGAAGGCAGCGTCGCTTTGCCGGAAGGCTATGCCGATCGCACCGTCAACGTGCTGTTGGCCGGCGATGATGTTTCCCCCTCAATCAATATTTCCCGCGATGCGCTGCAGCCGGCGGAAAACCTGGAAGGCTACGTCACCCGCCAGCTTGATGCGCTGGCGCAGGGCCTGAAAGGCTGGGCGTTTAAAAGCCGCGAGCCGGCGACGCTGGGCGATGGATTAACCGCCGGTGAATGGGTGCGCGCCAGCTACTTGCGCGACGGCAAGCGCATCTGGCAAAACCAGGCGGTGTTCGCGCTGGCGGAGGGCCGGGTGCTGGTGTTCACCCTGGCGATGGCGCGCAAGCTGACGCCGCAAGACGACGCGCTGCTGCAGCAGGTGCTGAGCAGCTACCGGGCGGCCTAACGATGAACTCTTTGCGTAAAAGGACCTTACGATGACCGAAGCGGCCCGCGTCGGCGATACCATCGGGCATTCCCATGCCCTGGCCGGCATGATTGCCGGCACGATTGTCGGCGGCCTGATCGCCGCCGCAGGCGCGGTGGCGGCGGGTGCGCTGTTCGTCGCCGGCCTGGCGGCTTCCTGTATCGGCGTCGGCGTGCTGCTCATCGGCGCCAGTCTGGCGGTGGGGTATCTCACCGGGGAGGCGGCCACCGCGGCGCGCGACGGCATTGCCGACGCCGGCGCCGGTAGCCTGACCCCCAAAGGCAATATCGTCACCGGCTCCCCCAACGTCTTCATCAACGGCAAACCCGCCGCGCTCGCCACCAACAGCCAGGTGGCCTGCAGCGACGACGGCCCGAGCATGCAGATGGCGCAGGGCTCCGACAAGGTCAGCATCAACGGCCAGCCCGCCTCGCGCGTGGGGGACAAAACCAACTGCGACGCGCAGGTGATGGAAGGTTCGCCCAACGTGTTTATCGGCGGCGGCACCGTCACCACCTTGCCGATCAAGCCCGAAGTGCCGGATTGGCTGTACAAGGTCTCTGACCTGACGCTGCTGTTCGCCGGCCTGGTGGGCGGCGTGGGCGGTGCCGCCGGCAAGCTGGGGGCGCTGGGCAAACTGCTGGGCAAGCTGCCCGGCATCAACAAGCTGGCGCGCATCGCCTGCCGCGCCGGCACCCTGATGACCGCCACCGCCGCCGTCGGCATTATCGCCCGGCCGGTGGATATCGTCAGCGGCCAGAAATTCCTCGACGGCGAAGACGATCTCGATTTCGTGCTGCCTTCGCGCCTGCCGGTCGCCTGGCAGCGCTATTGGCGCAGCGGCAACCCCGGCGACGGCGTACTGGGCCGCGGCTGGAACCTGTTCTGGGAGAGCAGCCTGCAGCCGTATCAGGACGGCCTGGTGTGGCGCGCGCCTTCCGGCGACTTCGTCGCTTTCCCCAGGGTGCCGCGCGGCCACAAAACCTACTGCGAAGCCGAAAAATGCTGGCTGATGCACAACGACGACGGCAGCTGGCAGCTGTTTGACGTCGGCGAACAGATTTTCCACTACCCGCCGCTGGCGGGCGACCAGCCGAGCCGGCTCAGCATGATCACCGACGCCATCGGCAACGCCACCTCGCTGTTTTACGACGACGAGGGGCTGCTGAGCGAACTGGTGGACAGCGCCGGGCAGCGCCTGATGTGCCGCTATGCGCAGGGCCGCCTGCGCGAAGTGGCGCTGCAAACCGCCGAAGGCGAACGGACGCTGGCGCGCTACGATTACGATGAGCAGGGCCAACTGACGACGGTCAGCAACCGCGCCGGTGAGGTGACGCGCCGCTTTGGCTGGCGCGACGGCCTGATGATCAGCCACCAGGACGCCGCCGGACTGCTGAACGAATACCAATGGCAAGAGATTGACGGCGTGCCGCGCGTGACGGCCTACCGCAACAGCGCCGGAGAATCACTGGAGTTCGGTTATGACTTCGCCGGTGGGCGCCGCAGCGCGGTGCGCGGCGACGGCAAACGGGCGGAGTGGCGGCTGGATGACGACGACAACGTGGCGCAGTACACCGACTTCGACCAGCGCCGCTACGGTTTTATCTACCAACGCGGCGAACTGTGCAGCGTGCTGCTGCCCGGCGGCGCGCAGCGCCAGAGCGAATGGGATCCTTACGGCCGCCTGCTGTCGGAGACCGATCCGCTCGGCCGCGTCACTCGCTATCAATATTCGCGCAACAGCGGCCGGCTGTTCGCCGTCGCGTACCCGGACGGCAGCAGCGAAGCGCAGCACTGGGATACGCTGGGGCGCCCGACGCGCTATGTCGATGCGCTGGGCAATGCCACGCTGTACCGCTATCCGGATGACGAAGAGAGCCTGCCGGCCGGCGTGATCGACGCGCTGGGCGGGGAAGTGAAGCTGGAGTGGGACGCCCGCGGCCAGCTGACGCGCTACACCGACTGTTCCGGCAGCGTGACGGCTTATACCTACGATGCGCTGGGGCAACTGACGGCGCAGACCGATGCCGAAGGCCACCAGACGCGCTACCGGTGGGATAACGGCGGGCGCTTGCACACCCTGATCCACCCGGACGGCGGTGAAGAGCGCTTTAACTGGAATGCACACGGCCAGCTGGCCGAACATCAGGACGCGCTGGGCAGCCTGACCCGCTGGCAGTACAACGCCCTGGGGCTGCCGGTCAGCATCACCGACCGCATCAACCGCACCCGGCGCTATCACTACAGCCCGCAGGGCTGGCTGACGCGGCTGGAGAACGGCAACGGCGGCGAATACCGCTTCAGCTACGATGCGGTGGGCCGCGTGCTGGCCGAAGAGCGCCCGGACGACACCCGCCACTATTATCGCTACGGCGCGGCCGGGCTGCTGGAGGAGCACCGCGAGGTCGGCCTGCCTGGCAGCGCGGGTGAGCTGACGCAGCGCGAACAGCGCTTCCGCTTCGACGAGGCCGGGCAGCTGGTCTGGCGCGGCAACGCCAGCGCGGAATGGCATTACCGCTTCGACGCCATGGGGCGGCTGCGCGAGCTGAACCGCCTGCCGACGGCGAGCGGCGCGGCGCTGGGCATTGAGCCGGACAGCGTGCAGATGCGCTATGACGCCGCCGGGCGGCTGCTCGGCGAGCAGGGCGTGAACGGCGAGCTGCAATACCAGTGGGATGCGCTGGCCAACCTGCAGGCGCTGACGCTGCCGCAGGGCGATCGCCTGCAGTGGCTGTATTACGGCTCCGGCCACGCCAGCGCCATCAAATTCAACCAGCAGGTGGTGAGCGAGTTCACCCGCGATCGCCTGCACCGGGAAACCGGCCGCAGCCAGGGCGCGCTGCAGCAGCAGCGGCGTTACGACGCCATGGGCCGCCGCAGCTGGCAGAGCAGCGCCTTCGGCCACGACAAACTGACCCGGCCGGAAGACGGCGTGCTGTGGCGCGCCTATCGTTACACCGGCCGCGGCGAGCTGGCCGGGGTGAGCGACGCGCTGCGCGGCGAAGTGCACTACGGTTACGACGCCGAAGGCCGCTTGCTGCAACACCGCGAACCCAATCAGGGCAAACCGGGCGCGCGGCTGGTGTACGATCTGGCGGATAACCTGCTGGGCGAGCGCAGCCCGCAGAGCGACATCGACGCGCACCTGCCGCTGGCGCCGATCGCCGATAACCGCCTGACGCACTGGCAAAAACTGTTTTACCGTTACGACGCCTGGGGCAACCTGATCAGCCGGCGCAACGGCCTGTATGAACAGCACTACCGCTACGACGCTGACAACCGGCTGGTGCAGGCGCATGGCCGCGGCCCGCAGGGCGAGTTCGAGGTGCAGTACCATTACGACGCGCTGGGCCGCCGCAGCCGCAAGGCGGTGCGCTACAAGGGCAAAACCGAACAGACGACTCGTTTCCTGTGGCAGGGTTACCGGTTGCTGCAGGAGCAGCGCGACGACGGCAGCCGCCGCAGCTGGAGCTACGATCCGGCCAGCCCGTGGAGCCCACTGGCTGCGCTGGAGCAAGCGGGCGACAGCCGCTCGGCGGATATTTACTGGTATCACACCGATCTGAACAGCGCGCCGCTGGAAGTGACCGACGCAGCGGGCAACCTGTGCTGGTCCGGGCAATACGACACCTTCGGCAAGCTGCAGGGCCAGACGGTGGCCGGCGCGGCGAAGCGGCAGGGCGCGCAATATCAGCAGCCGCTGCGCTACGCCGGGCAATACCAGGACGACGAAAGCGGCCTGCACTACAACCTGTTCCGCTACTACGAACCCGAGGTGGGGCGTTTCACCACGCAGGATCCGATAGGGTTGGAAGGCGGGTTGAATTTATATGCATACGCGAAAAATCCGCTCATTTGGGTTGACCCGTTAGGCCTTACTGGTTGTAGCATTCAACCTGGTAAAAACTTTAAAGATCACTTTATTCGGCATAAAGGTATACTAGAAGGCTATTTAGGGAAAAAATATCCAAAATGGAAAGTGGATGAAGGTGCTGAGTTCTTGAGAGATGTTGAAAAGTTACGAGATAGCGGGAAATTGGTCCATGTAGGACAAGGGACAATTAAAAAAGGTCAGCCTGTGATGGAGATATATAGAGGCGAAGGGATGACCTATATTTCTAAAAAGCTGTCTGATGGTAGGGAGGAATTTGTAACTCTTATTGAGTCTGGCAAAGGCATGGATCTTGGGATTGTTTTTTCACCATAGGAGTGCATATGAAAGAATTTATTGAGCATGTAACTAGGAGTAGCGTCAGTGATATAATTGTCACGGGTTATATAGATGGGGAAACAGTACCAGTGTTTCATCCGATGTATGACAGAGTTTACTTTATATCAGATGAAACTATATTTGAACTGTATATTGATGATGATGGGATTGTTAATTCACGTTTAGTTGAAAACATCGTTCCATGGTTTGAGGTGGATGAGGATGATAAGTTTTCCATGATGTCAATTTATTCCCAGTCATTTAAAACTGAGCAGGAGGTTAGCATAGTTGGAGTAAATTATAGTGACGATCCGTTCTCAGGGGTTTTCTTAAAATATAAGGCAGGTGACGATGAGCGGCTATTGTCTTTAGAATCAAATAATTTTTTCGGTTTTCTTATTTCATAGTTAAAAGGATTTCGAGATTATTGAATGCTAGTAGTTAATTGAAGCTTTGAGTTTTTTGATAGTGGTATTGAAAATTAGAGGGTTATTGTAAGTAACATGGTGATTGACAGTTATAAATAACTTATTCCATCTGTCGTAGGGGGAGGAAAGAACTGTGGAGTCCGATAAGAATTATTATAAAGGTACATGTGAACTCATTTCTGGCGAAGGGAGGATCTATACCGAGTTTAATGGCGATGCTGCAACAAGACAAATAACTATAATAAATGATTTGTATTATTCATCCTCATCTTTGGAAGATTGGCACGAAGATATAGGTTTTTTACTTTATGATGGTAAGAAAAGTGAGCTTGATCTTTCTGAGTCAAAGTTGATAACTAGTCTTGAGTTTGAAAGTGAATGGAATAAGACGATCACCTCTGATGTTTTGAATGATTATGTCAGTTTTAGCTATGGTGATGCATCTATTCCTTCGTCAAAATCTAAAATGATCATTCATATTGTGAATAACAAGGGTAAGTGGGGAAAAGGCTTTGTTGTTCCTCTATCAAAACGCTATCCAGCAGTAAAGGAAGAATATTTAAAGTGGTTCTCTGAAAAAAAGGATTTTTTCTCGGGAATGTACAATTCATCTGTGTGAGCGAAAATGAGCGGATATATGTTGCAAATATGTTGGCTCAGGATGGACTAAAGAAAAGTAAAGATGATAATGCTCAGTATGTTTCATATGAAGCACTTAAAGAATGTCTAAGTCTGGTTTCTGATTATGCATTAAAAGAAAGGCTTAGTATACAATTGCCTATGATTGGTGCAGGATTGGGAGGTGGTGATTGGGATGCTATTTTTTCTCTAATCAAAGAGCGCTTAGCAAGAAAGAAAATAAAATGCAACATCGTTAAGTTAAGTTGAATGAGAGTGACATGAACTTCTATACTTTCAATAGTTTTACATTTGGCGATAACTTGATTTGTTTTCCCGATCCGAAATCAAGATTGTCCAGCTTTTTTATTTGGAATGAAGGTGATGGTAATTTCCTATCCTACTCACTGCCAAAAGGGAAAATGCCAAGCGCTTCGAGTAGCGATATTTTTAATTTGCATGACTATTTTCCTGCCAGTCTCGGAATTCCAATCTTTTCAAAAAGAGCTAAGGCTGTATTTGAACGCAAGGTTTCGTCTGAGATGTTATTCTATGAATGTGCGGTAGAAAACGTAACTGAAACAATTTTTCTGTGTAAAGTGAATAATTATTTTCAAATTATTGATGAGGAAGCCTCGACGTTCAGAGAACTTGAAGATGGAAGCAAGCTCATTGATGTGCCTGCTTACAAGTGTGACAGGGAGTTCTTTATTGCTAGGGATAGCATCTATTGTGAAAGAATAATTGTCTCTCAGCAGTTTGTTGACCTATGTAATGAAGAACAGCTAAACATAGGCTTTGAGCGTTGCTAATTGACGTTCCCAAAAGATGCTCACTATCCTCTTACCCCCCAAACTAAATACCCAATGTGCCATCAATCAGGGTGCGGCAGTGTCCGCCGATCCAGGGTTCGCCGTCAATAAAGCGCACGCTCACGCGGCCATCTCGATTCAGTTGGGTGCCCTGGCGCACCTGGTAACCCTGTGCGGTCTGGCTGCCGTCGGGAAAGTGGTTGGCCTTCAATAAGCGCGCCAGGCAGGCGTTGGCGCTGCCGGTCACCGGATCTTCAATCAAGGCGCCGCATTCCACCATAAACGCGCGCATTTCGTAATCGGCCGGTTCGGTTGCGGAGCAGGCGCCATAAATCACCACGCCATCCACATTGCAAGACGTTTGCAGGCGTTTAATCGTGGCCTGATCCGGCGTCACCGCCAGGCAGGATTGTGCGTCCGGCAGGCGCACCATCAGCCAGCGAATGCCCATCTCGGCAATCACCGGCAGAGGGCTTGCTGCCATCACCGCGGGCCGTAAAGCGGCCATCAGCCGTTCTGTTTCCTCAGCCGCCATTGGGCGGAGCTCAACTTCGGGCGCGGCGAACGCCAATGTACCTTCCTGCTGGATATCGACCGCCACCAGGCCGACGCCGCATTCCTGCATCACCATCCCAGGCCGTTTAGGCGTCAAACCGGCTTCCAGCAGGGCGTGGGCGGTGCCCAGCGTCGGGTGGCCGGCGAAGGGCAGCTCTTTTTCGGTGGTGAAAATGCGCACCTTATAATCCGCCGCCGGGTGCGTCGGTTTAAGCACAAAGGTGGTTTCCGAAAGGTTGGTCCAACGGGCCAATGCCAGCATTTGCGCGCTGCTCAGCCCCTCGGCCTCCAGCACCACCGCCACGGGGTTGCCCTGCAGCGGCGTACGGGTAAACACGTCCACCTGTTTGTAGGCGCGGGGTGTCACATCATCACTTCTGAGCATTTGCCATCATCCGTTATCAACAAAACCTGATGATAACGATATTCGCCAATGGCTTCAAAGGGTTGAGTTTTGTTTTGAGATACCTGGCCGTCGCCATTTCAGCCCCGGCTTGGCGAACATCACCAGGTTGCCCAGCAGGATCAGGCACAGGCCCAGCACAGCGTTGAAGTGCCACTGATAGCCTTCGTAGATCGTTGAGATGGTCAGCGCTACCAGCGGGAACAGCAGGGTGCTGTAAGCCGCCGCGCCGGCGCCGATGCGGCCGAGCAGGCTGAAGTAGGCGGCGAAGGCGATCACCGATCCGAAAATCGCCAGGTACAGCAGGGAGCCGATATAGCGGCTGCTGAATTCGATCTGGAACGATGCGCCCTGCGCCAGGGCGATCAGCGCCATCAGCAGCGCGCCGTAGGTCATGGCGTAGGTGTTGGTGGAAAAGATATCCAGCCCGCGGCGCTGATGGCGCGTGCTGATCATGTTGCCCAGCGAGAAGCCGTAGGTGCCGAGCGCGCTCAGGCCGATGCCTTTGAGCAGCTCCGGCGCCATGCGGGTGGCGGCCAGATCTTGCCAAAACAGCGCCACGATGCCGGTCAAACCCAGCAGCGCCGCCGGCAGCAGGTTGGGGCTGGGACGCTGGCGGAAAAACAGCAGGCTGTTGAGGGCGTTGAACAGCACCGCCATCGAGAAGATCACCGATTCCAGCCCGCTGCTGATGTAGGCCGCCGCGTGGTAGAAGCAGAAGAAGTTGAAGCCGAACACGCAGCAGCCCTGCAGCACGCAGAACAGATGATCGCGCGGGGCGAGGCGGCGCAGGCGGCGTGTTAGCAACAGCACGGCGAACATCACCGCGGCGGAAATGGCGAAGCGGTAAGCGATCGAGACGGGAATGGCCACCGGGCCTTCCTGTTGCAGGGTGATCGCAATCCAGGTGGTGCCCCAAATCAGCACTACGGCGAGGTACAACAGCGCATTCATTCTATTTGTTACTCCGAAAAAACCGATGGTGCAGTATCCGCTTTGGCGCGCGGCGGCGCTTGCAGAGCTTTGCGGCCAGTTGCATATTCTTGCGCTTTTTTTGCCAAAAGCGCGGGGCGGCGGCTGGTATGCGGCGGCGCCACTCTTTACACTGTCGGCATGTCGAACAACGGGGCCGGCGATGTCCAACTATCAGGCGTTTGAAACACTGCGTGAGCACAAGGCGCGGCTGCACGGCAGCGTGCTGCTGGGCACCGGCGTGGAGCTGGCCGCCTGGTCCAACTGCAACGATCGCGTCACGCAGGAAAGCGCCGACCACCATACCCTGAGCCTGTACGTCGCCGACGGCTATGAGTGCTACCAGCAGGTGCCGGGCGGCTGGCGCAACGGCGGCGGGCCGGATCGGTTCTGCATCATGCCGCGCCAATACGCCTCCACCTGGGACGTGCGCAGCGATCTGTCGTTCGTGCACCTGTATTGCACCGACGGGCATCTGCGGCAGCTGGCGGAGCAGACCTGGGATCGCAGCCCGGCGGCGATCAACGTAGAGCCGCGCAGCTTCGGCGAAGATCCGCGGATCACGCTGCTGTATCGCCAGTTTTTGCTCAACTGCGACTGGCGGGACAGCGCCAATCTGCTGGCGCTCAGCAGCGCGTCGAACCTGCTGATGTCGCATCTGATCCAGCGTTACAGTCAGCTGCAGTGGAAGCTGCCGCAGGCGCGCGGCGGCCTGGCGCCTGCGGTGGCAAGGCGGGTGCGGGAATATATCGAAAACCACCTCGATCGGCCTTTGCTGTTGGCGGATCTGGCGGCGCAGGCCGGGTTGAGCGAATACCATTTCGCCCGCATGTTCAAGCACGCCACCGGGTTGGCGCCGCACCAGTTTGTGATGCGCGCACGGCTGCAGCGGGCGGAACGGCTGCTGCGGCACAGCCAACAGCCGATCACCGAGATCGCGCTGGCGTGCGGCTTCAGCTCCGCCAGCCACTTCAGCAACCGCTTCAAGGCGGCCTATGGATTTGCTCCGCTGCAGGTGCGGCAGGGGCGCTAACCGAAAGGGAGTGCAGCATGGATCAACAGTTTGCCGGGCTGGGCGTGTTGTTTGTCGCCGGATTCGGGCCCATCACGCGTGAGAGCGACGAGAGCAAGGCGTTTTATGTCGAGGCGCTGGGGCTGCCGCTCAAGCCGATGCCGGGCAACGAAACCTATCTGCTGTCGGAGCAAGGCGCGCTGGACGGCGTGAAGCATTTCGCCCTGTGGCCGCTGGCGCAGGCGGCGCAGTCCTGCTTTGGCGACGATCGCTGGCCGGCGGATCTCGCGCTGCCGCAGGCGTGGATCGAGTTCGACGTGGCCGACATGGCGGCCGCCACCCAGGGGCTGGTCGATCGCGGTTATCGGCTGTTGGTCGCCAACCGCGAAGAGCCGTGGGGGCAGAGCGTTACCCGTTTGCTCAGCCCGGAAGGGTTGCTGGTCGGCGTCACCTATACGCCCTGGCTGCGTTAAACGCCACGCCGTTCGCCGCCGCCTTTCGGGGGTGGGCGGCTTAAGAACAAATACGCATTAGCTTAAAGCGATCTGCGCTATAGACCCATCAAATCTCCGAGCAGTTTCCCTTCCTGAAAGCAGAAATTCCGTTCATTGCGTAAAAACCAATGGCCAGAACGCGCTATTGCCATGCCATTCCGCGGCGATTTTTCGCCGTCTTTTTTCGCCGCCAGGTGCCTGATAGGAATAGAGATTATTCTTATATTTCTGCCCATTGCCAAATGATGATAATGATTCTCGTTTTCAACCACGGAAAGGAGAAGGAACGATGAAAACAGTGAAGAGAACGGGCATCGCGCTGGCGATAGCCCTGACTTTCCCCCTCGCATTACCCGCCGCTACGGCGGCGCAACCCTCCCTGACTAACAGTAAGGCGGCAACGATGACGGAAAAACACGGGCAGTTCATTGCGGTCGGTAAAGTGGTGCAGGTGACCTTCGGCGATTTCGCCTTCAAGCTGGATTTTACCGATGACAAGACCATGACCTTCACCGGTATCGGCGAGGCGTCGCAGGGCATCACCGACACCGTGCAGTACACCGCGGTGGAGATCCGGCCAAAGGTCTATATGGTCTATTGGCATGAGCCGCAGTCCGGCGACAACGTGACGCATATCGAGGACTTTGAGCGCGGCGAGGTGTACACCAACATCGCCGCCAAGGACGGCAGCTTCACCCATCTGAAAGGGCAGCTGAAAATCGTAGGTCACTCAGGAAAATAAGGAGCAGTTATGAAAAAGGCATTGATCACCTGTGCGATCGTCGGCGGCTTGCTGGCGAGTTACCCGGCGCTGTCAACGGATCAGGCGGCGTCTGACAAATCGGCCGGCAAAGGCGGTTATCATCATGCTCAGCAGAAGCTGAAGGTGGTGGAAGACCTGTACGCGGGCTTTTTCAATCGCCACGACATCGGCGTGGCGCAGAAGCTGATTGTGGAAAACTACAAGCAGCATAACCCGTTCGTCGGCGACGGCATCAAGCCGTTCCTGGATTTCTTCAGCCAGACCTTTAAAGACAATCCGCAGTACAGCGCCAAAATATACCGCAGCGCGGTCAACGGCGATTTGGTCTATGTTCACGTCAAATACCAAAATAACCCGCAGGATCGCGGTACCGCCAGCGTGGATATTTACCGGGTGAACGATCAGGGGAAAATCACCGAGCATTGGGACGTCAATCAGGATGTGCCGGAAAAATCGGCCAACGACAATACCATGTTCTGATCCGCAAGGGCCGCTGCGGCGGCCCTCAACACGCCCGCAACACTTTATTTACTTACATAAATACCAAACGATCGCCGCGTCGAGTAGGCTACGGCCGCCTTTGGCAGTGGTGGCACGGTTGATGGGCGTCATTGTCCCGCCACTGCTTGAGGCGTTTCCCCACATTCCCCGTTATCCCGCGCGTTGACTCTCCACTTTTTTGAACTGATGGCGCAGCTGCAGCGCATTGCAAAGCACCAACACCGCCGTCACGGCGAACACCCAGCGGAATCCCATCATCGCCGAAATGCCCGACCCCAGCAGCGGGCCAACCACGTTGCCCAGGTACATAAAGGATTGGTTATAGCCGAAGATGCGCCCGGTCACCTGATCGGAGGAATACTTCAGCAGCAGCGCCTGCACCGCCGGCATCAGCGCGCCGTCGGCGAAGCCGAGCAGGAAACGCAGAATGCCCAGCTGCAGCGGCGTATTGACCCAGGCCATCACGGCGAACAGGCCGGTGGTGAACAGCAGCGCGGCGATCAGGATGCGCGCGGTGCCGATGCGATCGCCGAGCCGCCCGAGGCGCGGCGCCGAGATCAGCGCTGCAATGCCGGGTACGGCGGCGATCATGCCGCTGACAAAGGCGATATTGCTGACGTCGCCGGACAGCTCGCGAATGAACAACGTCAGGATCGGGCTGATGGACGAGTTGGCCAGCTGGATCATCAGGGTGCAAACGAACAGGGTGAGGATCAGCGTCGGATAGGGCAGCGAACGGAACACCGCCTTGCCGCTCAGCTGATCCGCTTTCTTCACCGTGATGCGCCGCTCTTTAATCAGGAACAGCGTCACCAGGAAACTGACGAACATCAGCCCGGCGGTGACGAAAAACACTACCCGCAGCCCCAGATGGTCGGCCATCAGCCCGCCCAGCAGCGGCCCGGCGATCACGCCGGAGATCTGCCCGGTAGAAAGCGTGCCCAGCGCCCAGCCGCTTTTATCGCGCGGCACCTGCGAGGCGACCAGCGCCATGGCGTTGGGAATATAGCCGGACGTCAGCCCCATCAGGGCGCGCAGTGCGAACAGCTGCCAGACGTTGGTGGCCAGCCCCTGCAGCGCGATGACGATCGCCATGCCCAGCGAGGCGCGCAGCAGCATCAGCTTGCGGCCTTTGCGGTCGGCCAGGCTGCCCCACAGCGGCGACACCACCGCCGAGACCAAAAAGGTGCCGCTGAACACCAGCCCGGACCACAGGCTGAGGGATTGGTGATCGCTGACGCCGAGCTGTTCGACGTACAGCGGCAGAAAAGGGAGGATTTGGCTCATCGCCAGCCCGGTGAAGAAACACCCGAGCCAGACCGAGATCAGATTGACTTTCCACGCTTCCATCGGCTTACCGTACCACGTTGAATAAGGAGGGATTTATTGAGCAAAATAATAATAACACTGCAAATTAATCGGCGAGAGGCAATGCGTGAGCAAACGTAACCCTGCCGACGCAGTGTCTTTTTGCTATATATTAATAGCTATATTATCATAGGTAACTGGGTTAAGCCAGAGCCGCGCGATCCGGCGGTGTGAAAGCAGAGATAAACTGAACGCTAGATTGATGCCAATGAAAAAAGATCATCCTGAAGACGTGACGCTGCTGCGCACGCAGTTAATGTCGCTGGTGCGCCGTATGCGGCGCGAATCGCGCAGCGACGAAAAATCCTGGGCCCAGCTGATGCTGTTGGGGGCTATCGATCGCCACGGCGGCGAGGCGACGCCGTCGCTGCTGGCGGAATCGGAGCGCATGCGTTCCTCAAACCTGGCGGCCGCGTTGCGTGAGCTGGAGGCCGATGGGCTGCTGGTGCGCACGCCGGATGCCGAAGACAAACGCCGGGTGCGGGTGCGCCTGACGCCCGCCGGGCTGGGCCTGCTGCAGGAGAGCCGTACCCGGCGCGAGGCGTGGTTGCTGGCGGCGATGGAAAACTGTTTAACGGAGCGGGAGCAGGAGCTGTTGATTGAGGCGGGGGCCTTGATGGCGCGGCTGGCGGCGGCGCCGTCAGCGGAAACGGAATAATCGGCGGGGCGGCCGGTGCGCCGCCCCCGCGGCGAGGTTACGGCATCGGCCAATCGACCGGCATGGTGCTGACCACGTCCACATAGCGATCCCAGGTCGATGACCAGAATTGGGTGAAAGCTTCCAGGGTGAGGTGGATGCCCATCAGGCCCATCACGAACCAGCAGGCGGTAAACAGGCCCAGGCTGCTGAACATGAACGCCATGCCGTTACGGCTGGTTTTACGGCAAACGACGTTTAACTGGCTGGCGAAGAACATCATCACGGCGCTCAGCAACTCCCAGCGCATCATGACTAAACCGGTGGCAATGGTACTCATCGAACTCGATCCTATGTAACAAAAATCCGCATCCGGCAGGGCGCCGACAGGGAAATGCGGGGGAATATCGGTAATATTGTGATTCAGATCACATTGTAGCATTGGGGCGAACGGCGGCTCAATGGGAAGCGCGGTGAAAAAAACGCCGCCGGTAACATTCCAATATGCTGAAACAGTTATGCCATTTCATTAGCAACCTTTTCATGGGGCGGTGCGCCCGATAACGCTATGCTTGCCGGCTTTTCAGTTCCCTGATTTTGCGGGGAAATGTGACGCAAAAGGTATCGGCACCGCATGGCCCTGTTAAAAGAAACAATTCGCGACCACTCTGCGGAAGAGAGGCTGTTTATCCGCCGGGCAGGCGTGGCGCTGGCGCTGGTGGTGGTCTGTTTCGGCGCGCTGATCGTCAACCTCTACCGGCTGCAAATCCGCCAGCACGGCTTTTACCAGACGCGCTCCAACCAGAACGACATCAAAATGCTGCCGATCGCCCCCAGCCGGGGGCTGATCTTCGATCGCAACGGCACGCCTTTAGTGCGAAACGTGACACTGTATCGTATCGAAATCACGCCCAGCAAAATCAGCGACATGGCGGCGCTGCTGCAGGCGCTAACGCCGATCGTCGACCTGACGCCGGAGGACATCAGCGCGTTTCGCGACGACATGCACCACAACAGCCGTTACAAACCGGTGACGCTCAAAGCCGGGCTGAGCGACACCGAGGTGGCGCGCTTTGCCGTCAATCAATACCGTTTCGACGGAGTGACGATCGATACCTATCAACAGCGTGAATATCCTTACGGCGCCCAACTGGCGCACGTGCTGGGCTATGTGTCGAAGATCAACGACAGCGATCTCAAACGCCTGGACAAGGCCGGGCTGAGCGAGAACTATGCCGCCGACCGCAACATCGGCAAACAGGGCATCGAGGCCTATTACGAGGCCGAACTGCACGGCACCACCGGCTATCAGGAGGTGGAGGTGGATAATCACGGGCGGGTGGTCCGCCTGCTGAAAGAGCAGCCGCCGAAGGCCGGCAAGAACATCTACCTGACGCTGGATCTGCCGCTGCAGCAGTACATTGAATCGGTGCTGAAGGGGCAGCGCGCCGCGGTGGTGGTGGAAGATCCGCGCGACGGCGGCATCCTGGCGATGGTTTCCAGCCCCAGCTACGATCCCAATCCTTTCGTCAAAGGCATCGGCTATCAGGCCTATAAGGCGCTGCTGACCAACCCGGATTTGCCGCTGATCAACCGCGTCACCCAGGGCTTATACCCGCCGGCGTCGACGGTTAAGCCCTACATGGCCGTTTCGGCGCTGTTCGCCGGGGTGATCGCGCCCACCACCACCTTTTTCGGCGCGCCGACCTGGACGCTGCCCGGCACTGAGCGCCGCTACCGCGACTGGCTGAAAACCGGCCACGGCATGCTCAACGTCACCAAAGCCATTGAGGAATCCGCCGACACCTTCTTTTATCAGGTGGCGTATGAAATGGGCATCGATCGTATACACCACTGGCTGAGCCAGTTCGGCTACGGCCAGTCCACCGGCATCGATCTGAACGAAGAGTATCGCGGCGTGCTGCCGAGCCGCGACTGGAAGCTGAAGGTGCACAAAAAAGGCTGGTATCAGGGGGATACGGTTTCGGTGGGCATCGGCCAGGGGTATTGGGTGGCGACGCCGATCCAGATGGTGAAAGCGCTGACCACGCTGATCAACAACGGCCAGGTGAAAACGCCGCACCTGCTGTATTCGCTGCAGCAGGGCAACCGGGTGACGCGCTACCCGCCGCCGGCGAAAACGGCGCAGATCGGCGATCCCCATTCGCCTTACTGGGGCATCGTGCGCAACGGCATGTACGGCATGGCCAATCTGCCGAACGGCACCGGGTACAAGCTGTTCCACACCGCGCCGTATCAGATCGCCGCCAAATCCGGCACTTCGCAGGTATTCAGCCTGAAGCAAAACCAGACCTACAACGCCAAAATGATCCCGGTGCGGCTGCGCGATCACATCTTCTATACGCTGTTCGCGCCTTACAAAAACCCACGGGTGGCGATGGCGCTGATCCTGGAAAACGGCGGCGGTAACGGCGTGGTGGCGGGGCCGACCGCCCGCGCCATCCTCGACCATATTTTTGACCCGGCCAACGCGCCGCAGCCCGGCGATGCGAGGCAAAGTAAACCGCAGTTAAACGACAGTGCCGATGTGCAACGGTGAGGCGGTTTGTTTTTACTTTCTTACAAACTGCAATCTCCTGACCATTTCCGGCAAGGTAGACTGAAATAACACCATAAACCGAATAAAAACGCAGGGTTAACACAACAGTGGCGCCATCGACCAAAAAAAGCGGTAAAACCTATTCCACAGTTCGTTTCGGCTGGATTTGCGCCGGCATGCTGGTCTGTTTTTTTCTGTTGGCGTTCAGGGTCGGTTACCTGCAGCTGCTGGAGCACCAGCAGCTGGCGGATCAGGCCGACCAGCGTTCGATCCGCACCCAGGTGGTGCCGACCAACCGCGCCATGATCACCGATCGCAACGATGAGGCGCTGGCGGTCAGCGTGTCGTCCAAAGACATCGTGCTGGATCCGAAGCATATTCTCGATTCCCAGACCGACACCGGCAACGAGCGCTGGCAGAGCATGGCCAACGTGCTGAAGATCCCGCTGGCGGACGTGCAGCATCTGATCCAGAGCAACGCGCACAAGCGTTTCGTCTATCTGGCGCGCAAGGTGGAGGACGACAACGCCGCCTACATCAGCAAACTGCACCTGACCGGCGTCAGCACCGAGCAGGATTTCAGCCGCTTTTATCCGATGGGCCAGGACGCCGCCGGGCTGATCGGCATCGTCGGCCAGGACAACCAGGGGCTGGAGGGCATCGAGCTGGGCTTCAACCCGTTGTTGCAGGGCAAAAACGGCCTGCGGGTCTATCAGAAGGACGGCAGCGGCGCGGTGATCGGCGTGCTTAAAAGCGTGGATCCGGTGCCGCCGCCGAACGTGACGCTCAGCATCGACAAATTTATCCAGTACGTACTCTATGCGCAGATCCGCGACGGCGTGGTGGCCAACCAGGCCGACTCCGGCTGTGCGGTGCTGGTCAAGATCGACACCGGCGAGATCCTCGGCATGGCCAGTTACCCGTCGTTCAACCCCAACAACTATGCCGGCACCCCGGCGAAAGACATTCGCAACGTGTGCAGCAGCGACAGCTTCGAACCAGGCTCGACGGTGAAACCGGTGGTGGTGATGGTGGGGCTGGAACATAAGCTGATCCGGCCGGATACGGTGCTGGACACCACGCCGTATCGGGTGAACGGTCACCTGATTAAAGACGTCGGCCACTGGTCGAAGTTGACCATCACCGGCGTGCTGCAAAAATCGAGCGACATCGCGGTATCGCACATTGCTCTGGCGCTGCCGGCCACGGTGCTGCCGGCGGTCTACCGTAGCTTTGGCCTGGGGCGGCCGACCGAGCTTGGCATCGGCAACGAGAGCAGCGGTTATCTGCCGCAGCATCGCGAACGCTGGGCCGATATCGAACGCGCTACCTTCTCCTTCGGCTATGGGCTGCGCGTGACGCCGCTGCAGATGGCGCGTGAGTACGCCGCGATCGGTTCCTTCGGCATTTATCGGCCGCTGTCGATCACCAAGGTGACGCCGCCGGTGATGGGGCAACGCATTTTGCCGGCGGATACGGTACGCTCCGTGGTGCATATGATGGAGAGCGACGCCTTGCCGGGCGGCAGCGGGGTGAGCGCCGCGGTGCCGGGCTACCGGCTGGCGATCAAAACCGGTACCGCCGAGAAAATGGGCCCGAGCGGCAAATACGACGGCGGCTACATCAACTACACCGCCGGCGTGGCGCCGGCCAGCGATCCGCAGGTGGCGCTGGTGGTGATGGTCAACAACCCGAAAGCCGGCAAGCACTTCGGCGGTTCGGTGGCCGGTCCGGTGTTCGGCAAGATCATGGCCCAGGTGCTGGAGCACATGAATATTCTGCCGGACGCCCAGCCGCTTAACGTGGTGTCGTCGGTCAAGGGATAACCGATCTGCAGGCGCTTCAGCGCCTGCAGATCGGCGTTCACCAGCCCGGCGTCGCGGGCGAACAGCGCGTCGACCATGCCCCGCTGGCGGCGATGCTTCAGTGTAGATCCCGCCGCGTTCAGAAGTAGTAACCGATGTTTACGTTGGTGCGAAAATACCATTTATTGCTGCCGGAGGATTGGGTGCCGGTCCAGCCGGTGGCGTTTTCCACGCCGCCCCACGGATTGGCGTTCTGCGCCCAGGTCAGATCCACCCACAGCATCACCGGCATGGCGAACACCTGAACCCCCAGCGTGTTCATTTTGGAATCTGAGCCGCCGTGCCTGTCTTTCCAGAGCACGCTGTAGTCGTTGTAGAACCGCAGCTTTTTCACCGGCCCCCAGGGCACGTCGACGTCGCGCGCCAGGTTGATGGCGGCGGTGGTGGCCTGCGACGGGATCAGATAGGCCGGCGTCAGGCCGTTGCCCCCCATCAGGATCACCGAATTGTTGGCCCCGGCCGGGCCTTTGGCGTCGTAACCGTAGCGGATCACCTGGCCGGACAGATGCCAGGGATCGTAATTCACCAGCGTATGTAAACCCGCCGCCCAGAAGCTGCCGTTATCGCCGGTCGCCTGGTTATAGAGCCGCGAAGCCGCCAGCGAACCGCCGAGCTCATTGTCCCAGCCGCCCTGATGGAAAGCGCGCGTCAGCCGCAGGTTTACCTGATCGCGTTTTTCGTTGCGCTGCAGGTGCTGTGACGCATAGTTGGTGTTTTTCAGATCGTCGTAGCTGGCGACGTCGGGGGCGTAACGCACGCCGGTCGGCATCATGCGCGGGTAGTAGGCGGCGTCGAAGGCCCAATCGTCATGCTGATATTGGTATTTGGCACCCAGCCCGGTGTTGACGCCAAAGCCGAGGTAAAACGGAATGCCGTACGACCAGCCGAACTGCGGGTAGGGCATCAGGCCGAACGGTTTGAACGGCGCGCCAAGCTGCACGGCGGAACGTTCAGACAGGTGGTAACCGACATAGGCGCGGTCGATGGCGTATTTGCGCCGATCCTGAAACCAGAATCCGCTATCGAAAAACGCGTCGTTTATCTGGCCGGCGGCATCGATGCGAAAGGCGTCAAAGCGTAAATGCGGCGGATTCCGATAATTGCTGCTGTGCCAGTCTTCATAGCGATAATTGGCACGCAGCGCGCCGCCGATATCAATATTCTTTTTATTATCCTCGCTTTGCCAATGAATATGCGGCAATGCCGGACGGCTTTTTTTTACCGGTGCCGCGGTGGCGGCAGCGTCGTTGGGCAATGCGGCGGTGGCCGCATAACTCACTGGTGAAACAAGGAAAAAACAAAGCGTGATCGTGCGCATGCCAGGCCCCTGATGAAAGTAGACTGTTTATTAAGGCGAGCGAGTTTCACCTGTGAACAGGGCATTTACGCTCATTGGTTTTATATTTGAGACGATTTTATTGTGCGTTTCATATATTAAATTCAGCGTCGGTTAATATATGAAACTTTGTTTCTTGTTTAATGGAAAAACTATAAATCCGGTATTAAACAAGTCAAGAAATAAAAATGAGAGTTGACGGGCAATACCGATTATTGGGGCGCCTTGGCCTGCGGGGGCGACGCAAAGCGGGCTGAAATATTAGTGTCATCAATGCCCGTTAGACTCGCGGCATCCTGGTATTACTGACTAAAAATCATGAACATAAAACTGACACTGGGCCGCAGGGTAAAAACTGCGGCAGCGCTGCCGCGCGCGTTTGGCTTCGGCAAGAGCATGGGCTTATTAAGCGGCGTAATTTGCGTTATCGCGCTATTTTCTCTGCTGCAATTGTTTTCCACCGTATTTATTTCCAATATTCTGCGCGACGCCAAGGTTAACCTGGTGACGGGCGACGCCTTGCATCGCCAGCAGGCGACGATGGATCGTGCCAGGCTGTCGCTACTGACGGCCAGCGACACCCTGAACCGTGCGGGCATCTATTATCTGCAGGACAAAGCCACCGGCTCCGACGGCAGCTGGCACAGCCTGCTGGATGAGTCGTTGGCGGCGCTGCAGGCTTCAGAGCAGGCCTTTGCCCGGTTCGAGCGCTTGAGCGCGGATGCGCCGGAAGCGCCGGGCGCCCTGCAAGACAGCTATCGCCTGTTCTATGACGGCCTGAAAGAGCAGGCGCAAGGATTGCAGGGCAACAGCATCGATGCGTTTTTCGCCGTGCCGATCCAGGCGTTTCAGGCGGATTTCAACGAGAAGTATCTCGCTTACCAGGCGCTGAATGAACGGCGTGGCGATGACGTCAACGTGCGGCAGTTGGCGGCGCTGGAGCAGGCCAAAACCTTTGCGCTCGGCGCGTTGGCCGCGCTGGCGCTGATCGCCGTGGGCGTTTGGTTCGGCGTCTCTCGCTGGGTGATCGCACCGCTGCGGCAGGCGATCGCGCACCTCAACGTACTGGCCGCCGGCGACCTTTCGCGGCCGCTGCCGCCTGGGCGCGCGTTCAACCGCGAGATGCGTCAGCTGCAGACCAGCATTGGCCATATGCAGGGCGGCCTGCAACGCCTGGTGAGCGAGGTGCGCGATGCGGCGGGCGGGATCCTGAACGGCGTCGGGCGGCTGGCGGACGGCAATCGACAGTTGACGGCGCAGTCGGCGAAGCAGGACGGCGAATTGCAGTTGGCGACCGAGCACGTGCGGCAACTGGCGGCGCGGGTGGAAGAAAACGGCCAATATGCGCAGCAGGCCAGCCAACGAACCGAACAGGCCCGGCAGTGCGCCGGCGCCGGTGAGCGGATGATGCAAACCGTCAATGTTTCGATGCAAGGGATCGTCAACCAATCGGCCGAGATGCGCGGCATCGTCGCGCTGATCGACAGCGTGGCGTTCCAGACCAATATTCTGGCGCTGAATGCGGCGATCGAGGCCGCGCACGCCGGGGGGCACGGCCGCGGCTTTGCCATCGTGGCCAAAGAGGTGGGCCTGTTGGCGCAAAAGAGCAGCCATTCGACGCGCGATATTCAGCAGTTGATCAACCGTTCGCTGCTGCAAATCGATCAAGGCTCGCAGGCGGTGGATCTACTGACGGGCAACCTGCGCCAGATTATCGATCTGGTGAACAAATGCAGTACGTTGATGGGAGAAATCTCCCTGGCGTCGCTCAATCAGGGGGAGAGCATTCAGGACGTGACGGCGCGCATCGCGGCGCTGAATCAGGTGGCGCGGCAAACCGGCACGGTGGTGAACGCGGTGACCGAGGCTTCGCAGCGGTTGCAGGGCGAGTCGGAACGGTTAGAAAAAGCGATGGCGCGTTTCAGGCTACCGGCGCAATAAATACTTCCGATGCAGGTTAATGAATAATAAAGCTGCGCTTAACGTTATTTATTATTTTCCCTCACTGAGGGAATTTATCGCGATAAATAAAAAACAGGCCGGCGCTTATGGGTTAAAAAATCGCCGGCCTGCAGAGATTATTTTAACCGGATGATTAACGGCCGGTCTGGTGGCCGATAATACCGCCCAGCGCTGCGCCGCCAAGGGTGCCCAGCGTACTGCCGTCGGTCAGCACAGCGCCGCCGACGGCGCCCACGCCCGCGCCGATCGCCGTGTTGCGATCGCGCTTGGACATATGCCCGCATGCGGTAACGGAAAGCGTTGCCATGACCACCACCAACACTCCTGCGGCACGTTTAATATTCATAATGAGTTCCTGGTAAATTGGCTGATTAATGGATTAAAAATAATCCGATTAATCCGCCGGTAGAAGTTGAGATGAATGTATTCCTCCGTAAGAAAATCGAACAGGTAAAAATTCTTAATTTTGCGGCGCTGAAAAGCGACTGCTCGCAGAATGCGCGGCCGCCGGCAAAACCGCTGGTCTATACTGGGAAGACGCCTCGCGGAGGGGCGCACACTCTGGAGGCCGCCATGTCCGATCTCGTTTCCGCATCCGGCAAACCGGTGAAAATCCCCGGCCCGGATCACCCGATCGCCTTGGCCCGCCATCCGACGCGGGTCGTGGTGCGTGCCGGCGGTCAGACCCTGGCCGACAGCCACAACGCGCTCATTCTGCAGGAAGCCACCTATCCGCCGGTGTTTTACTTTCCGCGTGAGGACGTGAATATGGCGCTGTTGCAGAAAAACGAGCACGTCAGCTGCTGCCCTTATAAGGGCGACTGCAGTTATTTCTCCCTGGCGCTTAACGGTGGGCAGGGCACCAATACGGCCTGGTGCTATAAAATGCCCTACAACGCCGTGGTGGCGATCAAGGATCATCTGGCATTTTATCCCGACAAAGTGGCGGAAATCCGTGCCGAAGCCTGAGCCCCGCCGCATCCGGGCGTGGGCAGGTTGACATTCTTCTTATCCCTACTCATTATGTGTATTACCGGAAATTGATACGTTTTCCTTATGTTTTAGTCCGACATAAACGAAGCTCTGAGCAGGTGCCAAGGTGTCTACCTCTACGCGATTTGCCGTTGCCATCCATATTCTGACCAATATCACGCTGTGCCGTGGCCAGACGGTGCGTTCCGAAGATATCGCGCGCAGCGTCAACACCAACCCGACGGTGGTGCGGCGCATCCTCGGCGCACTGGCGGAGGCGGGGCTGACCTATTCACAGATGGGGCAAGGCGGCGGGGCGCTGCTGGCGCGGCCGGCGGAAGCGATCTCGTTGCTGGACGTGTATCGCGCGGTGGAAGATCAACCGTATTTCATGCTGCACCGTACCCGGCCTAACGATGCGTGCTATATCGGCCACGCCATTACCCCGGTGCTGGAGCAAGAGTTTGCGCGCGTCGGTCTCGCGCTGGAAGCCAGCCTGGCGCAAACCAGCATCGCCGAAATGGCCGGGCAGGTCGAGCGGCGCGCAGGCTATCCTTTTGTTCCTTGTTCGCCGCAATATCAAGCGGATACGCAATAAAAACCCACGCCAATTCCTTCTTCGCGCAGAGCATTTTTTGCATTGCGTTAATGTAATTGTGTAAGTTACATTAGCTCGCATCAAGTGTGATGTAGCTCACGTTTTAGACTGCCTCCCCACGATACTCAACCGATTGGCCGGAAACCTTTTCTTCCGGCACAGATTCGCTGTGCTTATAAACCAGGAGAGAACGATGTTAGAAATGATTGAAAGCTTGGCCACCGTGGTGGTCCTGGTGCCGGTAATGGTGGCCGTCTTGCTCGGCGCGATTTACGGCCTGGGTGAAGTGTTCAACGTCTTTTCCGCTATCGGCCGCAAAAAAGGCTGATCGGCACGCCCGGGGGCGGTTCTCGTCCTCCGGCCCCCCGCATTTCCCTTCCCATCATTACTCCATCGCGTATACCGTCTCTAGTCCCGAAAAAGCCGGGCGCTCAGCGTATCGATAAACACCCTGAGTTTTGGCGTCAGGTGTTTGCTGGAAGGCCACAGAACTTTAAAGCTGCCGGTGTGGTGGCAATGCTCAGACAAGATCGGTTGCAATCGCCCCTGTTCCCGTGCGCGCTTCACGGCAAAATCCGGCAAACAGGCGATGCCCTGTCCGCTTTCCGCCAGGTAAATCAGGGTATCGACGGTATTGCAGACCAGCCGGGCGTTGGCCCCTTCGGTGAGCAGCTTTTCCCATCCGGCGACCGGCCAGGGCTCCACTTTGCCGGTCGAGGGAAATTTGTACAGCAGACAGGCATGGCCTTGCAATTCCGCCGGTTGATGCGGGATCCCCATCTGGCGCAAATAATCCGGCGAGGCCACCAGCTGCAGATGAAACGTGCCCAGCTGGCGGCTCATCAGCCGTGAGTCTTCGGTCTCGCCGACGCGAACCACGGCATCAAAACCTTCTTCGATGACATCGACCCGACGGTCGGAAAAATCGGTTTCCAGCTCAATTTCCGGGTAACGCCGAACAAATTCCGCCAGCACCGGATTCAACAGGCCGCCCACCAGCGGCAAACTGACACGCAGCTTGCCGCGCGGCGCGCTGTGCGTATCGCTGATTTCCCGTTCCGCCGCCGCCAATTCCCCGAGAATGCGCTGACAGCGGTGCAGAAACAGCCGGCCTTCGGCGGTCAGCGTCATGCTGCGCGTGCTGCGGTGAAACAGGCGCGCCCCCAGCCGGTTTTCCAGGCGGGCGATGCTTTTCCCCACCGCGGAAGCGGAAATGCCGAGCACACGCCCGGCCTCAACGAAACTCAGCGTCTCCGCGGCCTGCACAAAGACGCTTACCCCAGACAGATTATCCATTGCTTGCCCCATTGCGGACGTGAATGTCCGCTATGAAAGGAAATCTAGCCTGTTTTTCCGTTAATCACCACGCTCTATGCTCGGTGGCGACAGCATGGGCTGACTACCTGGAGCAATAAAGATGAGTGAATACGGATCCTCCACCAACGCGATCGACGGCGCGCTAGAGAAAGCTTTGCGCGAAAAACGCTTGGTTGGCGCGGTCGTTTTGGTGGCGCAGGGCGGTGAGATCGTTTATCGACGCGCGGCGGGCATGGCGGATCGCGAAGCGGGCAAGCCGATGGCGTGCAATACGCTGTTTCGGCTGGCTTCGGTGTCCAAACCGATCGTGTCCACGGCGGCGTTGGCGCTGATGGCGCAAGGCGGCATGCGGTTAGACGATCCGATAACGCGTTGGCTGCCGAATTTTCGCCCGCGGCTGGCGGACGGCACCCAACCGTTGATGACGCTATGGCATTTGATGACCCACACCGCCGGATTAAGCTACCGTTTTTTCCAGCCGGAAGGAGGATTCTACGCCCAGTCGGCGGTCTCCGACGGCATGGATGAAGCGTCTGTCAGCCTGCAGGAAAATGTGCGGCGTATCGCTTCCGCGCCGTTGCTGGCTCCGCCCGGCGCGGCGTGGCGTTATTCCATCGCCACCGATGTGTTGGGCGCGGTTATTGAACAGGCGAGCGGCCTGCCGCTGGCGCAGGCGGTCAAAAAATGGGTGACCGGGCCGCTGGCGATGACGGATACCGATTTCCTGGCGGTGGACGCCGCGCGTTTGGCGGCCGCATACGCCGATCATCCCGGTGAGCCGCGCCGCCTGCGCCAGCCGGATCGTTTGCCGTTCATCGACGGCAGCGCCGGTTTTCATCTGTCGCCGGCGCGAGCGCTGGATCCGCAGGCGTACGCCTCCGGCGGCGCCGGCATGGTCGGTTCGGCGGAGGATTTCCTGCGCCTGCTGGAAACGTTGCGCCAGGGGGGCGGGCAGGTGCTGCCGGCTGATTGGGTGGCGGCGCTGACCACCAACCAAATCGGCGATCTGCCGATGCCGTTTTGGCCAGGGCGCGGGTTTGGCCTGGGCATCACCGTGCTGAAAGATCCCGTCGCCGCGCAAACGCCGGAGTCCGTTGGCAGCTGGCGGATGGGCGGCACCTATGGCCACTCGTGGTTTGTCGATCCTGCCCGGCAGCTCAGCGTGGTGGCGTTTACCAACACGGCGCTGGAGGGGATGTCCGGCGCCTTTGTCGGCGAGATTTGTCAGGCGGTTTATGCCGCGACGGGAGCGATGTGATGGGCCTGTTGCCACCGATTTTCTTCATCGCGCTGGGGCTGTTCGGCGTTTACTGCATCGAGTTTGGCGTAGTGGGTATCTTGCCGCAGATCATCGCGCGCTATGGCATCTCCACGGCGCAGGCCGGCTGGCTGGTCGGGGTCTTCGCCCTGACCATTGCGCTGTTCGGGCCGCTGTTGGTGCTGCTGGCATCGCGGTTTAATCGCAAACGCATGCTGTTGATCGCGTTGGCCGTGTTTGCGGCAGCCAGCGCGCTGGCCGCTCAGGCGGACAGCTTTGCCATGCTCATGCTGCTGCGCATTTTGCCGGCGTTGTTTCATCCGATCTACTTTTCACTGGCGATGGTGGCGGCCGCGGCGCTTTATCCGCCGCATCTGGCCACCAAAGCAACCGCTTATGCGTTTATCGGCACCAGCATGGGCATGGTGTTGGGGATACCGTTGACGCAATGGATCGCCGGGCAGTTCAGTTACGAGGCGTCGTTCCGATTTTGCGCGCTGGTCAATCTGCTGGCGGCGCTGGGATTGCTGTGGCGCTTGCCTGATGCGGCCGTGCAGCGCCTCAGCTATGGCAAGCAGTTGGCCATCCTACGCAGCGGCACGCTGTGGCTGAATATCACCACCTGCGTGCTGATCTTTGCCGCCATGTTTGCCGTCTACGCCTACGCGGCCGAGTATCTCAGCCGTGAAATCGGCCTCAGCGGCGGCGCCATCGGCTTGCTTCTGGTGGCGTTCGGTGTGGGCGGTGTCGCGGGCAACCTGTTGGCCGGCAAGTGGTTGAGCCGTCATCGTGCGGTGACGGTGTTGCTGCACCCGATAGCCTTGATGGCGGCCTATGCGCTGCTGTATCGCTACGGCAGCGTGAATATCGGTTCCATGACGGCGCTTTGTCTGTATTGGGGGGCGGCGCACACCAGCGGTTTGATCGTGACGCAGGTCTGGCTGACCTCCGAAGCGCCGCAGGCGCCGGCGTTCGCCACCGGGCTGTATATCGCCTTTATCAACCTGGGCGTGGCGGTGGGGTCGCTGGTGGGCGGTTGGTTTATCGCTGCCTGGGGGCTACAGGGCAGCCTGCTGTGTGGGGCCATGTTTGCCGCACTGGCGGCGATCGCGATCGCCGCCAGGCTGTGGCTGCAACGGCAGGCTACGGTTGCGTTGCGTCAATCATCGCCATCACCTGCCGAAACATCGCGCTTTCCGCATCGGCCAGCTCGTTGACCAGCGTAAAGTGATTGCAGTGGCGATCGGCCAGCAGCTGGACGTCGAGGCCGCGCGCCAGGCAGGCGTCATAATAGGCCTGCGTCTGGTTTTTGAAGCCTTGGGTTTCCCGCTGGCCGACGTCGAGCAGGATCTGCGGCGCATGCGATTTCGCCGGCAGCAAAAACAGCGGGCTGAGGGCTTGCGCCTGTTCGGGCGTCAGGTGCAGCCAGTCGTTGATATAGATATCGCACAGCGGCCGCAGATCGTAGAGGCCGCTCAGCGCCAGCGCGCCTTTGATCGCGTCGGGCGGCAGGCGATAGCGTTGCTGCCAGCCGTCGGCGATCAACATGCCGCACAGGTGGCCGCCGGCCGAACTGCCGCTGACGAAAATGCGCGCCGGATCGATGCCGAAGGGCGCCCCGTGATGATAGAGCCAGGCGACGGCGCTGCGCACCTCGTGCACGATCTCCGCCAGCGTCGCCTCCGGCGCCAGCGTGTATTCCAGCGTGGCGACCGCCACGCCGCGACGGGCAAACGCGGCGGCCATCGAGCAGGCTTCCTCTTTGCGCTGTGAATGCCAGTAGCCGCCATGAATAAAGATCAG
The DNA here is from genome assembly GCF_043109535.1 of Serratia sp. LACPHL-BACT-2024-00286. Classification (NCBI taxonomy): domain Bacteria; kingdom Pseudomonadati; phylum Pseudomonadota; class Gammaproteobacteria; order Enterobacterales; family Yersiniaceae; genus Serratia; species Serratia sp. LACPHL-BACT-2024-00286. The sequence continues at coordinate 869,607 of NZ_JBICNA010000001.1, read as the reverse complement.
CAGCGGGGCGGGCTGCGTGCAGGCCGGGAACAGATCGAGGCGCTCGGCGGCGCTCATGCCGTAGCGCAGATCGTAAATGCCCGGCGTCTGCGCCCTGGCACGCTGGGCCAGCGCGGCGTATTCCGCCATGCAGGCGTCAAAATCTTCCACCGAAGCGCGGGCGTTGTATTGCACGGCGCGCGCGCTCAGGTCTGTAAACGTCAGATCGATGCTCATCACCTCTCCTGATTGTTATGCGTTATGCCCTCATCGTCGTCCCGCAGGCGAAAAGATGTTTGATCTTCGGTGCGCATCATTGCGGCTTCTCTGTTGCTGTTTTCTGCTGTATATTGCTGTTTTATGCTTTTTACTGCGGAATAAACCCATGCACAAAGCGGCACGACAGCGCCATTTACTGGATTTGCTCAGCGAACGCGGGCAGGCGGCGGTGGCGGAATTGGCCGGCGCCATCGGCGTTTCGGTCGATACCGTGCGCCGCGATCTGGCCGATCTCGAGCGGCAAGGGTTGGCGCAGAAACATCACGGCGGGGCGATCGCGCTCGAACCGTCCGGCATGCCGCGCCAGGCGCGCGCGGCGCTGTTGCCGCAGGTCAAGCAGCGGCTCGGCCGCGCGGTGGCCGCGCAGATCCCGCCCGGCAGCACCCTGATGCTGGATGCGGGCAGCACGCTGCTGGCGGTGGCGCAGGCGCTGCGCGGGCCGGCCACGGTGATCACCGCTTCGCTGGATATCGCGCAGTGCCTGAGCGACAGGCCGGAGATCAACCTGATTCTGCTCGGCGGCCAGTGGGATGCGCGCCAGCGGCTGTTCGCCGGCAGCGCCACCCTGGCGTTGTTGGAACGCTACCGCGCGGACATCGCCTTGCTGGGCGCCTGCGCGGTGCATGCGCAGCTGGGGCTGAGCGCCGGCGAGGAGGCCGATGCAGAGGTCAAACGCGCCATGCTGGCCAACAGCGGCGAGCGCTGGCTGGTGGCCGACCATATGAAACTGGACCGCTGCGAACCGCATCACGTTGCGGATCTGGCGCAGATCCAACGGCTGTTTACCGATCGCCCGTGGGACAACCTGGACGAACAATCACTGATTGAACTTTGTGTCGTCGCCGACGACCGCTAGAGGAGAACACTGATGAACGATACCGCACGACCGTTGCAGGTGGCGCTGATTGGCTACGGCTTTGTCGGCAAGGCGTTTCACGCGCCGCTGATTAACGCGGTGCCGGGGCTGGAACTGAGCGTGGTGGCTTCGCGCGATGCCGCCAAGGTGCATGCCGATCTGCCGCACGCGCAGGTGATCGCCGATCCGCGGGAGGCCATCCGCCGGCCGGAGGTGGATTTGGTGGTGATCGCGTCGCCGAACGACACCCATGCGCCGCTGGCGCTGGCCGCGCTGGAAGCGGGTAAGCACGTGGTGGTGGATAAGCCGTTTACGCTGGACTTGGCACAGGCGCGCACGCTGATTGCGGCGGCGGAAAAACACGATCGCCTGCTGTCGGTGTTCCAGAACCGCCGCTGGGACAGCGACTACCTGGGGGTGAAGCAGGTGATCGAACAGGGGCTGATCGGCAAGGTGACGCACTTTGAGTCGCACATCGATCGTTACCGCCCCGAAGTGCGGGTGCGCTGGCGCGAGCAGAACCTGCCGGGCAGCGGGCTGTGGTTTGATCTGGGGCCGCACATGGTCGATCAGGCGCTGCAGCTGTTCGGTTTGCCGCACAGCGTGCAGGCCAACATCGCCACGCTGCGCCCCAACGCGCAGGTTAACGACTGGGCCCACGTGGTGCTCAACTACCCGACGCACCGCGTGATCCTGCATGGCAGCATGCTGGTGGCGGGAGGCGTGTCGCGCTTTACCGTGCACGGCGAGAAAGGCAGCGTGGTCAAAACGCGCGCCGACGGGCAGGAGAGCCAACTGCTGGCCGGCGTGACGCCGGGCTCGGCGGAGTGGGGCAAAGACGACGACGCGATGAGCCTGTTTATCGGCACGGAGCCGGTGCGCACGCTGCCGACGCCGGATGGCGATCAGCGCCAGTATTACTTCCAGGTACGCGACGCCCTGCGCGGCGCCGGCAGCAATCCGGTTACCGCTGCGCAGGCGCTGGCGGTGATGGCGGTGCTGGAGGCGGCCACCCTGGCGGCGGAAACCGGCGTCACCCAAACCCTGCCGCTCACCGAGGCGGAGATCGCCGCCTGGTAACGGCTCGCGTAAGATAAGGCGTCAGACGCATGGATACAGTGCATGCCGTGCGTCTTCCGCCATCCCAACCCCTGGCATAGGCTAATCCTCAGTCTATGTCAGGAGTGTTTACCATGTTATCCCATCCTTCGCCGCAGGGCGTCCGCGGCATACTGGCCGCACTGTCTCTGAGCATGCTGCTGTCATCGCTCGGCATCAGCATCGCCAACGTTGGGCTACCGGCGCTCGCCGCCGCGTTCCATGCTTCGTTCCAGGCGGTGCAGTGGGTATTGCTCTGTTATTTACTGGCCGTCACCACCTGCATCATCGGCATCGGCCGCCTCGGCGACAGCCTTAATCGCCGCCGCCTGCTGCTGGCGGGCATCGCGCTGTTTACCGCCGCTTCGCTCGCTTGTGCGCTGGCCCCGCAGCTTTGGCTGCTGCTGGCGGCGCGCATGGCGCAGGGGCTGGGGGGCGCGGTCATGATGTCGATCGCCATGGCGCTGGCGGGCGAGGCGCTGGGCACGGATAAAATCGGCCGCGCGATGGGGCTGCTCGGCACCCTGTCGGCAGTGGGCACCGCGCTGGGGCCGTCGTTGGGCGGCGCGCTGATCGCCGGTTTCGGCTGGCGGGCGATGTTTCTGATCAATCTGCCGCTGGGGCTGCTGGCGCTGTGGCTTGCCTGGCGATACCTGCCGAATGGGCCGCGCCCGGCAGCGCGCCAGGAACCGTTCGATCGCGCCGGTACGCTGCTGCTGGGCGGCGCATTGCTCTGCTATTCGCTGGCGATGACCCTTGGGCGCGGCAACTTCGGTGCGCTCAACCTGGCGTTGATGCTGGGGGCGCTGTTGGCGGGGGCGCTGTTCATCGGCGTGGAACGCCGCGCCGCATCGCCGCTGTTGGCGCCGGCGATGTTCCGCCACCCGGCCCTGACGGCGGGGCTGGCGGCCAGCGCGCTGGTGATGACGGTCATGACCGCCACGCTGGTGGTCGGGCCGTTCTACCTGTCGCGCGCGCTGGGGCTAAGCGCAGCGCAGGTCGGGCTGGTGATGTCGGCGGGGCCGGCGGTGGCGATCCTGACCGGCATTCCGGCCGGTTATCTGGTGGATCGTTTCGGATCGCAGCGCATTGGCCAGTTTGGGCTGGCGGCAGTGGCCGCCGGGGCGGCGTTGCTGTCGCTGCTTAACCGCTGGGGCGTGCTCGGCTATGTTGGCCCCATCGCGCTGCTGACCGCCGGCTATGCGCTGTTTCAGGTGGCAAACAACACCATGCTGATGAAGGATCTGTTTCCCGAACGGCGCGGGCTGGTCGCCGGCATGGTGAACCTGGCGCGCAATCTTGGGGCGATCACTGGCGCTTCGGCGCTGGGGGCGCTGTTTTATCTGGCTTCGCAGCGGGTGGCGGGCGCCGCCGCCGCCGCGGCTTACGGCATGCAGGTGACCTACGGCGTGGCGGCGCTGTTGGCGTTAGCGGCGCTGCTCATCGCTTTCGGCGGCCGCCGCCTGATGCTGCGTTACGATTCGCGCTGAACTGCGTAACGTGCTTGCGCGAACCCGTTGTCCTAGGGGGGGACGGCGATGAATCCGGCCACGTTGGAGGCGATATAAACCGAACATTTCATCAGGCGAGATCGCCCCGGTACACCACATGGACTTTGTTGCCGTCGGGGTCGCGCAGGTAAGCGCCGAAATAGCCCTTGCCGTAATGCGCGCGTTCGCCGGGCTCGCCTTCACCGCTGCCGCCCGCCAGCAGGCCGGCGGCGTAAGCGCGTTTGACCTCCAGCTCATCGGCGGCGAGAAACGCCAGCATGCTGCCGTTGCCGGCGCTGGCAGGTTGCCCGTCAAAGGGTTGGTAAGCATAGAAACGCGGCAGCGTTTGGCCCGGCATCACCCAGCAGCGGGCGGCGGGGCCGCCGTCCGGCGTCACTTCCCGCCGCTGTAACCCCAGCGGCAACAGAATGGCGTCGTAGAAGGCGGCGGCGGCGTCCAGATCGCTGACGCCGACGGTAATATGGCTGAACATGGCGCTTCCTTTCCGAAGAGAGAGTATGAACGCATAAAACAGTAGCAGCGATATTGCCGAATGGACAGACCGCAACGGAGGATTCGGATTAGAGACGCGCGCAGGGGCAAAGCGCGCTTCACGGTGTGCGGGGCAGGCCGCCGCTCAATTGCTTTCGACGCGCGGATTGGCGTGAGTCGGTTGGCTGGGATAGTCCACCTGATGCTTGTGCAGATAATCGCGGATCAGCTGGCGCACCACCTGGGAAGGGGTGACATCCTGCTGCAGGCACAGTTCCTCCAGGGCTTTCTTCTTGTCCGGGTCAATCAGCACCGTTAGCCGCGCCGTTTTCTTTTCCATCAGGATCCTCCAGAGAATGATAACTGAATGATAATACCATGTGGGCGAAGCGGCCAGCCAGACCGCGTCGCCGCCCGTCTTTAGCGGAAATGCAACCGCTCTATTTTGCGTGACAGGTAGCCGAGTTCGCAGTTGAACAGCTCGCCGCTGCCGGCGGCCAGGCTGCGCAGCGCGCTCAGCGGCAGCGTCACCTGGGCCGGCGTGGCGTAAATGATCACGTTACCGCTGGGGGCGACGCAAAACAGTACGGTGCCGAATATTCGCTGCAGGCTGTGGTACAGCAGGCTGTTTTCGTCAGGCAGATCGTGGTAATTGAGCACCAGCCAGCCCCCGTCGTTCAGCCGCGCGGCGCAGTTTTCCAGGAAGGTCTGGGTGCCTTGCTGCGGATCCATGGCGAACGCCGAATAGAGATCGGAGAAGATCAGATCGTAGCGCGTCTCGACGGGCGGGCGCACGAAGTCCATGGCGTCGGCGGTGCGCAGGCTGATGGTGTCGGTGGCCGGCAGCGTAAAATAGCGGCGCGCGACGGCGATCACCGCAGCGCGCAGCTCGACGACGTCGAGGCGCATGGCCGGATCGAGCGCGTGCAGCGCGCGCAGCAGGCTGCCACCGCCCAACCCCAAAATCAACGCCGAGCTCGGCGGTTGCCAGGCCACCGCCATCAGCATCGCTTTGATGTAGTTGTGGATCGGCTGCGCGGGGTTGCTGAGACTCATCTTGCTCTGTTCGCAGATGCCGTCAAACCGCAGCGTGCGGTAGTCCTTATGATCGGAAACGATGATTTCGCCCCAGGCGTCGGCTTCGCGAGCGATCACCTGGCCGCGCGGAGAGAAATCGAGGGTTCTGAGTAAGCTGTCAACCAGAGACATGGTATTCGCAGGGCTCCTTTGGCAAGCGGCCTATTTACGGGCGCACATGAAATCGGCGGTGCAAATGCGCCGGCCATCGATGCTGGCGCGGCCGGTAAAGCGGGCGATCGCTCCGCGCCGACGAACAAAAGCGACCTCCATCAGCACCTGGTCCCCGGGGCGGGCGGCGCGATAAAACCGCGCGCGCTGAATGGCGGCGAAATAGTAATGCTCCCCCTCATTCAGCGCCCCGAGATAGTAGTGGGCCAGCAGACCGGTGCTTTGCGCCAGCGCCTCCACCAACAGCACGCCGGGAAATCCGGCGAAGTGCGCGTGGCCGTTCCAGAACGTCGGCTCATTGGCGGTGATGTTCTTGATGGCGCTCAGCCGCCCTTCGGCAATGCAGGTGCCGGCGGGCAGCACGCGATCGACCAGCAGGCAGGGATAACGATGAGGCAAAATCGCCTGAATATCGTTGAATTGCAGGGGGTGACCAGTCAATGGCATGAGAGAGCGTGATCCTGTCTGCGGCGAAACCGGTGCGAGGGCCGGCGTTCAGTCCATGATGAGTGTAATAACATTATAATAAAATTATCATCATATGTGCCAGATGAAAAAAACGACGGCGCAGAAACAGGCGAAGAGAGGAGCGAGAGGGAGGCACCCGATCCTGGCGATCGGGTGTGGCAGCGCGTTTAGTGCTTGGAGCGGGTCACTTTATCCAGGTAGCCCATCACGAAGGCGGACAGCACAAAGGTAAGGTGGATGATCACATACCACATCAGCTTGTTGTCCGGCACGTTCTTGGCGTCCATAAACACCCGCAGCAGGTGAATGGAGGAGATGGCGACGATAGACGCAGCAACTTTGTTTTTCAGCGAGGTGGCATCCATTTTGCCCAGCCAGCTCAGCTTTTCTTTCCCTTCGGTGATATCCAACTGCGAGACGAAGTTTTCATACCCGGAGAACATCACCATCACCAACAGCCCGCCCACCAGCGCCATGTCGACCAGCGACAGCAGGGTCAGGATCAGATCGGCTTCGGCGATAGAAAAAATGTTGGGCAGGACGTGCAGGATCTCCTGAAAAAATTTGATCGACAGGGCGACCAGAGCCAGTGAAAGGCCGACATAAACCGGTGCGAGCAGCCAACGGGAGGCGTACATCGTGTTTTCGAGCAAGCGTTCAATCATAAAAATTTATTAATTACGTGGCTAAAAGAGCGCTCAGTATAACTCAGGAGACCCGGGCGAAATCAACCGCGTGCCAATGGCTTGGAGAAATTCGCGAATGAACGTTCGCTTCGAACGGGTTCATGACAATGATATCGCATGGGGATAAACTGCCGCGATATCTTGCCTTGCTACTGTTCCGTCAATCGCTGCTCAAAACTAAGGATGGTTATATGGTCGACAATGCGTTTATCGCGAGAACGCGAGCCGTCAACGGCTGCTTTTCCATGTTTTTGCTGATGTTCCTGATTACGTTTATTCCGCTGTTCCTTGAGAACAGAGCCGCCTTGATGCGACAAGGGCTATTGCTGCCGCTGCTGTATGGAATGGAATTCGTCGCTATCTTTTCGTTATACCTGCTCTTTTTCCGCCGCAGAGAAGGATTGGGCAAAGGCGAGGTTAAACGCAGCGATTTTGCACTGCTGCTGTTCGCGCTGTTGGTGATTCAGTTTATTTTCCCGCGTTTGATGGGCGTGGAGAAAACGGAAACCTGGGTGACGGAGCAGGTGGCATTGCCCGGCGAGATTTTGGCGCTCAATGCCGCTTTGTTGGTTTTCGTCGTCCCCGTCTATGAAGAGATCGTATTTCGCGGCTGTCTGTTTAACGCGCTGATGTATTGGTTTAACGACAAGGTGCTTTGGGCCGCGTTAACGGTGTCTGTCATCTTTGCCGTTTTGCATACCCAGTACACCGATTGGCGCACATTAGCAGCTCTGGTGCTCATCTCGCTGGTGTTGACGGCCGCACGAGTCAAATCCAAAGGGATCTATTTGCCCATCGGGCTGCATATGACCATGAACGGCGTCGTGATGGCGGCCAGCTATGCGTTAAGCTGAAGCCGTGCTTACCGCCCGATTTTCAGTGCCGGGCTTTTTTACCGTCGCTGTGGCCGAGAGAGCGATCGGGGAAGCTGTGATCGCGCAGCCGTTGCTTTAACTGCGCCGCATCGGGGAAACCGCCGTCAATCTTGCGATCCCAAATCATTACGCCATCGACGCTGATTTGATAGACCCCGCCGGTGCCCGGCATCAGGGTGACGGAGGCGAGATCGTCGCCGAAGGTGTTCAGCAGCTCTTGCGCCATCCAGCCGGCGCGCAGCAGCCAGTTGCATTGTGAACAGTAGTGGATCGTAACGGCGGGGGCATTTTTCATCGATGATCGACCGGTAGTGGTAACGGCTTGCAATCAGCCTGAGGAACCTGCAAACGATGGTGGCCTCGTCTCGCCAAATAGTCAAGCGTCTGCAGCGGCAGGAACGAGAGGGGGGTCGAGCGCGCGTCACGGCCGCTTGCTGCCGGCAAACCATTCAACCCCACGCAGCATGCCCGCCCAATAAAACCGGGGTAAAAACCAGGCTTTCAGCCACCAGGCCAGACGGCTGGGCTGGGTGGCGTCGAGCAGCGGAAACGTGGGCAGCAATTTACCGTCATAGCCAAACTCCGCCAGCACAACTTTGCCTTTCTCAACCGTCAATGGACAGGAACCATAACCATCATAATGGGCAGTGAGAGGCGCGCCTTGAATCAGCGCCGCGACGTTTTCCGCCGCCACTACCACCTGCTTGCGGGCTGCCGCCAGGGTTTTGGCATTTGGCGTCGAGCAACAGTCGCCTACCGCAAAAATATCCGGCCAATGCTTATGCTGCAGCGTCGATTTATCCACATCGCACCAGCCGGCACCATCAGCGAGGCCGCTTTGCGAAATAAACGCCGGGGCCGATTGGGGCGGCACCACGTGGAGCATATCGAAGGGCAGAGTTAACTCGCGTTTTCCTTCTTCCTTTGTCTCTACGGCAAATGTCGCTTGCCGCTTCTCGCCATCAACGCGGATCAAATGATGATTGAAATTGACCTGTGCTCGGTATTTTCTCAAATACTCGGTCAGCGGGGGAACAAATTGCGGAATGCCGAAAACCGCCGCGCCCGCAAGGCAGAAATTGACGTTAATATTATTCAGGATGCCTTGGCGACGCCAGTAATCGCATGACAGATACAAGGCTTTTTGCGGTGCGCCGGCGCACTTGATGGGGAGCGGTGGCTGAGAAAATATCGCCTGACCGCCTTTCATTTCGCGGACCAGTTGCCAGGTATATTCGGCAAGATCAAAGCGATAATTAGAGGTGACGCCGTTTAATCCCAGGGTTTCTTCAAGGCCCTCTATTTTATCCCAGCGTAAAACGAGGCCGCATGCAACAATAAGAAAGTCATAGTTTATTTTCCGCCCCTGACGGGTCTCGATGTATTTTTGGCTGGGCTCAACCCTGACCACGCTATCCTGTATCCATGCGGTGCCTGAGGGCAGAACGGCATGCATGGAGCGACGTGTTTTCGTGATATCAAAGAGCCCGCCGCCCACCAGAGTCCATGCCGGTTGATAATAATGACAATCGTTAGGCTCTACTATCGTTATATCGATGTCTTTAACTCGCTTCCTTATGCTTGCCGCGATACCTATTCCGGATGAGCCGCCGCCAATAATAACGACGCTTTTCTGGGTATTTATTTTTTCTGGTTTCATGCAGGCCTCCTTTCATAAGAAAGTAGGGGGTTGTCGCCCAGATTAAAAGCGAATTCATAGAACTTGTGGTTATATAAAAAATCAAATATTCCATTTTGCTATATGTAATAACAAATCGAAATAAGTTATTTGACATTGCCGGTTAACTGATCGTTAATAAATGGCATGGGCATCATTAAGGGATTAGTGCAGTGGATTTTTTCCATTTCAGTTTTTATATCGTGATGCTGTTAGTGGTCACCGGGGGAATTGTGGGATTTCTCCTGGCCCTGACCGGCGGCGGCGGCTCAATCGTCTGCGTGCCATTATTGCTGTATATGGTGAAAGTGCCGGATACGCATTTGATTATAGGGACCAGCGCCATGTCTGTGGCCATTAACGCGCTAATCAACCTGGCCGCGCACGCCTCCAAAGGCAACGTCAGGTGGCAGACCGGGCTTGTCGTTTCGCTGCTCGCCGTCATGGGGGCTCTGGCCGGCTCTCAGATGGGAAAAATCACGGACGGACACTACATAACCCTGCCTTTCTCCCTGTTGATGCTGGTGGTCGCCGGATTGACGCTGAAAAGAAATCCCCTTGCCGGCAACCCCTTGCCGTCCTCCCATTCTGCCGTTCATCCCGCCATCGTATGGCCCAGCGTTCTCGCGCTGGGCGGGCTGGCGGGCTTTCTGGGCATTGGCGGCGGATTTTTGGTTGTGCCGGCGCTGGTCTGGTTTTTTCGATTCTCGATGGTTGAGGCGGTGGCAACCTCACTGGTGGTCGTGGCGGCCATGGGGCTGTCGACCAGCGCCAGCTACGCCATGTCCGGAAAGGTGTCGCTCGCCATTACGTGCTGGCTCATCGTCGGCGGCGTTCTGGGGGGCGTGGTGGGGGTGGCGCTCGCCGAGCGCCTGAAAAAACGCGAGGGCATTATCAACGTGCTCTATGCCCTCATGCTCCTGGCGCTGGCCCTGTATATGTTATTTAAAAGCCTATGAAACGGAAGGAAACAAACATGCGCATCCGCACTTACCACCCTCAACTCTCCTTTTCGGCCGCGCCCGAAGCGAGTGATTTCAAGGCGCTGTCTCAACAGGGCTACCGCCTTATCGTCAACAATCGGCCGGACGAGGAGCCGGGGGAGTATCTTGACCATCAGCAAGAGAAAGCGTTGGCTGAACAAGGGGGGATGCGCTACGTCTATCTCCCTTATACGTTCGATACGCTGACCTGGGAGACCGTTTACACCTTCCAGTTTCTGTTGCGGCAAGGCAAGAAAACCCTGGCGCACTGCAGAAGCGGGGCTCGCTCTGCCTGCCTTTCCCTGCTGTATGCGCTGCGCGAAGGTCAGATAGATGAAGCGCAGTTTCGCCGCCAATGCGACGAATACGGCGCGGACGCCGATAAGGCGCTCAGCTGGTACTACAAGCATCAGTCCGTGCGGGCCACGGCGGAAGTTCACGCGTTTTATGAGCCGGAAAGCGGCAGCCTGCAGTATGTGGTTGCCGATCCTGAGGCGCGCCGCTGTGCGATTATCGACCCGGTGCTGGATTTTGACCGCCGATCGGGCACGGTCTCGCATCAACAGGCCAACGATATCCTGAATTTTATTCATCAACGGGGGTGGGGAGTGGCCTGGGTGCTGGATACGCACCCGCACGCCGATCATTTTTCGGCCGCCACCTGGCTGGCGCAGAAAACCGGCGCCTTCACCGGCATCGGTGAAAAAATTACCGCCGTTCAGGGGCTGTGGGAAGAGATCTATAATTTAAAAGACCTGCCTGCGGCCAATACCGTCTGGGATGCGCTGTTCGCGGACGGCGACGTCTTTTTTATCGGCAACCTGCGCGCTGAAGTCCTGCTGTCTCCCGGGCACACGCTGGCGTCCGTCACTTATTACATTGCGGATGCGGCGTTTATCCACGATACGTTCTTCATGCCGGACAGCGGTACCGCAAGGGCCGATTTTCCTGGCGGCAATGCGGAAGCCTTGTGGGAGTCATTGCAGCGGATCTTGAGCCTGCCGGCGGATACCCGCCTGTTTACCGGCCATGATTATCGCCCGGCGGGGCGTGAGGCCCGCTGGGAAAGCACCGTGAGAGAGCAGCGCGAGAACAATCCCTGGGTGGTCAATATGGATAAATCCCGCTTTATTGCGCAAAGAAAGCAGCGGGACGCCACGCTGCCGCACCCGGAACTCATGCTGATGGCGCTGCAGGTCAATATTCGCGGCGGTGTGTTGCCTGACTGCGAAGACGATGGGCAACGCTACCTGAAAATTCCCGTGAATCGATTTAAGCGCTGAATCAAGCCAGAGGTGCGCGATCGTTCGCCGCCGCTGCGGTCAATGCGAATGAGATCGCGCCGTCTGTTAATTGTTTTTTATGAAATAATCATGCTGGTTCATATTTAATTATTTGTTTTTACACAAATCATGCGGCGCTTGCCCTCACCGAATACAGTCACTACATTAACAACTGTACTTCCCACTCTGCTAAGGAAAACACCATGAAAGCTGCCGTAGTGACGAAAAACCATACCGTAGACATTCAGGATAAATTGCTGCGCCCGCTGAAACACGGCGAAGCGGCGTTGAAAATGGAGTGTTGCGGGGTGTGCCACACCGATTTGCACGTGAAAAACGGCGATTTCGGCGAGGTGCCGGGCATTACGTTGGGGCATGAGGGCATCGGCGTGGTCTCCGCCGTCGGTGAGGGCGTCACCTCGCTAAAAGTGGGTGACCGCGCCAGCGTCGCCTGGTTTTACCAGGGTTGCGGCCATTGCGAATACTGCGTCAGCGGCAACGAAACCCTGTGCCGTTCGGTGAAAAACGCCGGCTACAGCGTTGACGGCGGCATGGCGGAAGAGTGCATCGTGGTGGCGGACTACGCGGTGAAAGTGCCGGACGGGCTCGATTCTTTCGCCGCCAGCAGCATCACCTGCGCCGGCGTCACCACCTACAAGGCGGTGAAAATTTCCGATATCAAGCCGGGGCAGTGGATCGCCATCTATGGCCTGGGCGGGCTGGGCAACCTGGCGCTGCAGTACGCCAAGAACGTGTTTAACGCCAAAGTGATCGCCATCGACGTCAACGACGGCCAGCTGGAGTTCGCCAAACAGATCGGCGCCGATCTGGCCATCAATTCCAAAACTCAAAACGCCGAGGAGATCATTCAACAGCAAACCGGCGGCGCTCACGCGGCGGTGGTGACGGCGGTGGCGAAAGCGGCCTTCAACTCGGCGGTCAATGCGGTGCGCGCCGGCGGTAAAGTGGTGGCGGTGGGGCTGCCGCCGGAGAGCATGGATCTGAGCATTCCGCGCCTGGTGCTGGACGGCATTCAGGTGGTGGGTTCGCTGGTGGGCACACGCGAAGATCTGAAAGAGGCGTTCCAGTTCGCCGCCGAAGGCAAAGTGACGCCGAAAGTGACCAAGCGACCGCTGGGCGACATCAACGCCATCTTCGACGAGATGAAGGCGGGCACCATTCGCGGTCGCATGGTGATCGATCTCGGCATGGCGAAGTAAGCGTTGCTAAACTAAAAAGGAAGGCCACCTGCGGGTGGCCTTCTGGTTGTTACGCCCGGCTCAGAACAGGCCCAGCGGTTTGGCGTCGTAGCTGACCAGCAGGTTTTTCACCTGTTGATAGTGCGACAGCGCCGCCTTGTGGGTTTCGCGCCCGATGCCGGAGTTCTTGTAGCCGCCGAACGCGGCGTGCGCCGGATACAGGTGGTAACAGTTGGTCCACACGCGCCCGGCCTTGATCGCGCGGCCCATGCGGTAGGCGCGGTTGATGTCGCGGGTCCACAGCCCGGCGCCCAGCCCGAACTCGGTGTCGTTGGCCAGCGCCAGCGCTTCGGCTTCATCTTTAAAGGTGGCGACGCCGATCACCGGCCCGAAGATCTCCTCGCGGAAGAAGCGCATGCTGTTGTTGCCGGTAATCAACGTCGGCTGCAGGTAGAAACCGTTTTGCAATTCATCTCCATGCTGCGTGCGTTTGCCGCCGGCGAGGATGTTGCCGCCCTCATTCTTGGCGATGTCGATGTAGGACAGGATCTTATCGTACTGTTCTTGCGACGCCTGCGCGCCGAGCATGGTGTCGGTGTCGAAGGGATCGCCCTGGCGGATGGTGGCGATGCGCGCCAGCACTTTCTCCATAAACTGCGGGTAGATGGATTCCTGGATCAACGCGCGTGAAGGGCAGGTGCAGACCTCCCCCTGGTTGAAGAAACCGAGCACCAGCCCCTCAACCGCCTTGTCGATAAACTCCGGCTCCGCCTGCATGATGTCTTCAAAATAGATGTTGGGCGATTTACCGCCCAGTTCGACGGTGCTGGGGATGATGTTTTCCGCCGCGCAGGCGAGGATGTGGCGGCCGATCGGCGTGGAGCCGGTGAACGCGATCTTCTCGATACGTTTGCTGCGAGCCAGCGCTTCGCCGGCCTCGGCGCCGAAGCCTTGCACCACGTTGAGCACGCCCGGCGGCAGCAGATCGCCGATCTCTTCCATCAGCACGCTGATGCCGAGCGGGGTCTGTTCCGCCGGTTTCAGCACCACGCAGTTACCGCCCGCCAGCGCCGGCGCCAGTTTCCAGGCGGCCATCAGCAGCGGGAAATTCCACGGGATGATCTGGCCGACCACGCCCAGCGGTTCATAGATATGGTAGGCCACGGTGTTCTGGTCGATCTCCGCCGCGGTGCCTTCCTGCGCGCGCAGGCAGCCGGCGAAGTAACGGAAATGGTCGACCGCCAGCGGCAGATCGGCATTCAGGGTTTCGCGGATCGGTTTGCCGTTGTCCCAGGTTTCGGTCAGCGCCAGCATCTCCAGCCGCGATTCGATGCGATCGGCGATCGCCAACAGCACGTTGGAACGCGCCTGCACGCTGGTTTTGCCCCAGGCGTCCGCCGCCGCGTGCGCCGCGTCGAGCGCCAGCTCGATGTCCTTGGCGTCGGAACGCGGGAATTCGGCGATCGGCTGGCCGGTCACCGGCGAGGTGTTGGTGAAGTAGTTGCCGGATACCGGTTCGACGAATTTGCCGCCAATGTAGTTGCCATAGCGTTTGCGGAACGAAACCAGCGAGCCAGGCAAACCGGGGTGGACATATTTCATGTTAAGCACCTCTCTGCAGATGAAAATCAGCGCTATTGGGCTGCGCCTGTGAATGCGGCATGCCGCCGCAGCACAGAGAAGCACGGCGCGTGCCAGATTAACAAAAGGCGAGAATGCTGATTAAAAGGGCTTATTTATTAGCGTGTTAAAAAATGATGTGGCTTAGCGAATCGGGCGATTCCGCCGCCGTCGGTGTTTTTTTGTGTCCCGTGTCGCAACACTTGGTACACATCTGTGGTACATATTTGCAACACTCGCGAACGGGGGAGAAACGCATGTTGCCTGACGACCGCTTGCCCACCGAGGGCGCCAGTCCGCTGGCGGAATCCTGGCAGCGCAGCCGGGGCTACGGCCTGACGCGCGCCGATCGCCATATCCCGTTTATCAAAGCCGGACTGCTCGAAGAGCTGCGCAGCCGCAACGACTGGGTGCCGCAACGGGTACAGCCGCTGATCGAGCAGCTGGGCGCGCAAATTACGCGCCAGCCCGCCATTGTGGTGATCGCGGACGCCGACGGGCTGGTGCTGGAAACCCGCGGCAATACCGACTTTTTGCACAAGGCGTCGCGCTTTGCGCTGGCGCCGGGCAACCAGTGGGGAGAAGCGGAGCGGGGCACCAACGCCATCGGCACCGCGCTGGCGCTGGGCGCGTTCTGCGAAGTGCGCGGCGACCAGCATTTCCTCAACCAAAACGCCGGGTTGAACTGCACCGCCGCGCCGATCTATCGGCCGGATGGCCGCATTGCCGGCATACTGGATCTCTCCGCCCCCGCGCAGCGGCCGTATCGCGATGCGCAGCGCCTGATCATGCAGGCGGTGCGGCATATTGAACACCGCTGGGTCAGAAGCGCGATCGCCGATCGTCACTGGACGCTGCGCCTGCACGCCGATGCCGGTCGTCTGGGCAGCGCGCAGGAGCTGCTGCTGGTGTTTCACGACGAAGTGCTGGTCGCCGCCAATCGGCTGGCGATGATGGAGTTTCAGCTCTCGCCGGCCGCATTCGGCTCCGTCGAGTTCGCCCAGCTGTTCCCCGATCTGTTGCGACAGCCCTCCGGCGCGCCGCGTCAGACGCTGGCCGGCAATCAACGGCACTATTATTCTTTGCTCGAGGCGCCGCAGCGCCGCGTCAGCGCCCTGCGTTCCACGCCGCCGGCGGAACGGCATGACGAGCAGCATCAGAAAGCGCTGCGGATCCTCAATGCCGGCCTTTCGCTGTGCGTGACCGGCGAAACCGGCTGCGGTAAAGAGCACTTCAGCCGACGCCTGTTTCAAGAGAGCCGCTGGCGCAACGGCAACTTCGTGGCGATCAACTGCGCGGCGCTGCCTGAACCGCTGATCGAATCCGAGCTGTTCGGCTATGCGCCGGGGGCGTTTACCGGCGCCAACCCGAAAGGCTATATCGGCAAGATCCGCGAGGCGGACGGCGGCGTGCTGTTCCTCGATGAAATCGGCGACATGCCGGCGGGCCTGCAAACGCGGCTGCTGCGGGTGTTACAGGAAAAAACGGTCACGCCGCTCGGCAGCCGCAGCGCTTATCCGGTCGATTTCGCGCTGGTCTGCGCCACGCACCACGATCTGCCTCGGCAGGTTGAGGCGGGGGCGTTTCGCGAGGATTTGCTGTACCGCATACAGGAATACAGCCTGCGTATTCCGCCGCTCCGAGAGCGGGCGCAGCTGGAGGCCTTTATTATGCAGCTGTGGCGAGAGCTGGGCGGTGAGCGGCGCGACATTCGCCTGCTGCCGGAAGCGCTGGCGATGCTGGCGCGCTACCCGTGGCCCGGCAACGTGCGGCAGCTGTTGAGTACGCTCAAGGTGCTGCTGGCGCTGGCGGACGATCATGCGGTGCTCACTCTGGACGATCTGCCTCAGTCCATCGCGGTGCTGGCGCCGCGCCAAGAGAGCGCCGATACCGGCCTGGAGGCGCTGCAGGCGGCGATCGACAGGGCGGGCGGCAACCTCAGCCGGGCGGCCAAGGCGCTCGGCGTTTCGCGCAGCACGCTGTACCGCAAGCTGGGAAGGCAGAAAGCGGCGGCGGAATGACACTTCTCGATTGAGCGGCGATAAGGCCCCGCTGCGCGGAGCCTGTTGCTCTCTCAATCCCCCAGCCCCGGCGGGTTAATCTCCGAATGGGCGATCTTCTCGTCGCTCTCCGCCCAGCGATCCAGCACCTGCAGATAGCTGCCGTTGGCGATGGCGCTGTTGAGCGATGCCTGCACTGCATCCACCAGGCCATTGCCTTTCTTCAGCGTGACGGCGATGTTGGCGGTCTTCGGCCAGCCGCCGGGCACGATGCCTACCAGCCGGGTTTTGCCGGTCAGCCGCGCCTGATAAGCGCCGGAGACGTTGGGGCCGAAGGTGGCGTCGGCGCGGCCGGACTGAATGGCCAGCGTGGAGGCGGCCTTGTCGGTGACGTACACCGGCTGCAGCGGCGCCAGTCCCTTGGCGCGGTTCTCCTTGTCCCAGGCCAGCAGCACCGCTTCCTGATTGGTGCCGGAATCGACGATGATCTTCTTGCCGGCGATATCCGGCGCGGTGTTGATCTGGGTGATTTTACTGTCGGATTTGACGTAGAACCCCAGCGTATCCTGGCGATAGGTGGCGAAATCGAATTTGGTCTTGCGTTCGTTGGTTACGGTGATGTTGTAAACCGCGGCGTCATATTTGCCGGAGGCCACCCCCAGCGGCCAGTCTTCCCACGAGGTGGGCACCAGCTTGAGTTTCAATCCCAAGCCGTCGGCCACCAGGCGCGCGATGTCCGCCTCGCTGCCGATCACCGTTTTATTGTCGCGGGCGTACAGGCCGAATGGCGGGCCGCTGCCCAGCAGGGAAATGGCCACCGTCAGCGTGCCGGGTTCCACGAACCGGAAGCCGGCGGGGATTTTGGCCACGGCTTCGGCGCTCTTCACCGTGTGGATCGGCGTTTCGTTGGCGACGAGATCCACCCCTGGCGCGGCCGCGGCGGAAAAGCTCAGCAGCGCCGCCATCACAATCATCTTTTTGCTATATATCATTATGTTAATTACCTTCATTATTATGGGTGTCACAAGGTCGTTGCACTATCTCTAAAGGCGGCAGATCTGTGAACGAACAAAATCAACTATCCAATCTTGGAAATGTCATGAAGCGCCGCCGGTGGCGCTGAATCTCTCGAGGATGAACCATGCTGTCGCGTTTCGCTACGTTGGGCCGCATACCGCGCGGCGTGTGGGTGTTGGGTGGGGTGAGCCTGCTGATGGACGTCTCCTCGGAAATGATCCACAGCCTGCTGCCGCTGTTTATGGCGACGACGCTCGGCGCCAGCGTGATCGTCATCGGGCTGATCGAAGGGCTGGCGGAGGCGACGGCATTGATCGTCAAGGTGTTCTCCGGCGTGCTGAGCGATTACCTCGGCAAGCGCAAAGGGTTGGCGCTGCTGGGCTACGGGCTGGGTGCCATCAGCAAACCGTTTTTCGCCATCGCGTCGTCGTCCGGCATGGTGATGAGCGCGCGCCTGCTGGATCGCGTGGGCAAAGGCATCCGCGGGGCGCCGCGCGATGCCCTGGTGGCCGACGTGACGCCGCCGGAGATTCGCGGTGCGGCCTTCGGGCTGCGCCAGTCGCTGGATACCGTCGGTGCCTTTTTAGGGCCGCTGCTGGCCGTCGGCCTGATGCTGCTGTGGCACAACGATTTTCGCGCCATCTTTTGGGTGGCGGCGATCCCGGCGGCGCTGGCGATTGCGCTGCTGTTTTTTGGCCTGAAAGAGCCGGCCGCCGCGATAACCCACAAGCGCACCAACCCGATCACCCGCGCCAATCTGCGGCTGCTGGGGCGCGGCTATTGGTGGGTGGTGGGTATCGGCGCCGTCTTCACGCTGGCGCGCTTCAGCGAAGCGTTCCTGGTGCTGAAGGCGCAGCAGGGCGGCACGCCGCTGGCGTTGATCCCGCTGGTGATGGTCGCCATGAATCTCGTCTACGCCTGCTCGGCCTATCCGTTCGGTAAACTGTCCGATCGCATGAGCCATGAAGGATTGCTGAAAGCCGGGCTGCTGGTGCTGATCGCCGCCGATGTGGTGTTGGCGCTGAGCGATCATTGGGGCGGGGTGCTGTTTGGCGTCGCGCTGTGGGGCGTGCACATGGGCATGACGCAGGGACTGTTGGCGGCGATGGTGGCGCATACCGCGCCGGCGCACCTGCGCGGCACCGCGTTCGGCATGTTCAATCTGATCAGCGGCGTGGCGTTGCTGCTGGCGAGTCTCGGAGCCGGAACCCTGTGGGAGCTGTTCGGTTCCGCCTCCACCTTCTACGCCGGGGCGCTCATCTGCGTGGTGACGCTGGTCGGCATGCAGCTGGCGCCGTTCGGCGAACGGCGGGGCGCTTAACGGCCGTCGACAAGTTGCGGCATCGCCTGCAGCAGCTCGGGCACCCGCTGGGATTCCACAGCCCGGCTGAACAAATAACCCTGGCCGATATGGAAACCGGCTTCGCACAGCGTTTGCCGCTGCTGCTCGGTTTCCACGCCCTCGGCGATGATATCGATCGACAGTTTTTGGCCGAGGATGCCGATGCTTTCCACGATCGCCAGGATCGCCGGTTCGGTATTCATCCGTTGAACGAAGTCGCAGTCCAGCTTAATGCAGTCCAGCGGGTAATCCATGATATGGCTGAAGGAGGAGTGGCCGGTGCCGAAATCGTCCAGCGCGATGCGGATGCCCATCTCCTTGAGCATTTGCAGCGCGCGCAGCACGTACTTCGAGCCGTGCTTGTTGAACGCGTGTTCGGTCACTTCCAGTTCGATCAGAGGGTGGGGAATGTGGAACTTCAGCAGGCGCTGCAGGAAGGTTTCGGCGTAGTTGTCGCGTAAAAACTCGATCGGCGACACGTTCAGCGAGATGGGCCGCACCGCCACGCCGGCCGCGCGCCAGCGGGCGATATCGGCGAAGACCTTCAGCTGCATAGCCTCGCTGATCTTGGTCGCCAGCTCGTAGTCGTTGAACGCTTCGCTTACCGTTGCCGGCAACTGCACGCCGTTGATCGGGCAGTGCCAGCGCAGCAGCGCTTCAAAGCCGACGATGCTGCCGTCGGTCAGGCAGACCTTCGGCTGGTAGCTGGGACGGATGCAGTTGTCGCGCACGATCTGGCGTGCGTAGTTGAGCTGGCTGGCGCGGGCGCGCGCTTTGTCCATCATTTTGCGGTCGAACATATAGACACCGCCGCGGCCGCCGTCTTTCAGCTCATACAGCGCGGTATCGGCGCATTTCATCAGCTCTGAAGCGTCGCGCGCGTCTTTGGGATAGATGGCGCCGCCGAGGCTCATGCCGCAATGCAGCGTCTTGCCGCCGTGGGTGATCGGCGTCTCCAGCTGCAGCAGAAACTTGTTGGCGATGCGGAAAATATCCTGCTCGTTTTCGACGTCGCTAATCACCACGGCAAACTCGTCGCCGCCGAGGCGGGAGACAAACGAGTGCGTATTCATGCAGGCGCTGAGTCTTTTGCCCAAAACCCGCAGCAGATGGTCGCCCGCCGCGTGGCCCAGCGTGTCGTTCACCAGCTTGAAGTGGTCAAGATCCAGCAGCATTAGCCCGAGGGACTTGTTGCCGTGCAGGGCGCGCTTCATCTCTTGCTTCAGCTTTTTCTTGAAGAGGCGCCGGTTGGGCAGGCCGGTCAATTCATCATATTCGCTGGCGAGCAACAGACGTTGTTCCATCACGCGCTGTGAAGTCACGTCGCGCGAGACGCACAAGATCTCGGCCACGGCGCCGTGTTCGTCGCTGACCGGCGTGAGAATGTTGTCCCAGTGCTGTTTTTTACCCTGCGGCGTCACGCTCAATCCGGTGAAGCGCGCATTCTTTCCGGCTCTGACGCTGCGCAGCGCCTTACTGCCGCGGCGCCGGATCTCGGGCGACAGCAGCCCCAGCCAGGGCATGCCAAACTCTTTTTGCGCCGGATCAAGGCCAAGGGCCAGGCTGCCGGAGCGGTTCATGTGGCGCAGCGTGCCGTCGTGATTGATCACTTTGATGCAGTCGACGCTGGCGTCCAGCATGTCTTGCTGGATAGAGAGCGCCTGAACGTTTTGCTGGCGCTGCAGCATTTGCGGATGGATGTCGGTCGCCGTGAGGTACCAGCTGAGCTCCAGCGCCATGCCGTCCTGCCGGGCGTTGAACGCCAGCATAAACCAACGGTAGGCGCCGCTGCGATCGCGCAGGCGGGCTTCGCCGGCGAACGAGGAAAGGGCCACGATCGCCTGGCGCCATTGCGCGGCCAGCCGCTCGCGATCGTCGGGGTGCAGGGCATCGAGCCAGTCGGCGGCGCCGTGTTCACCGGCGATGGCGCCGGTATAGTCGCGCCACTGTTTATTGAAGTAACCGCCAAGGCGGTTGCCGAAGCAAATCAGGCCGGGCAAGTCGTCTACGATTTCGCCATAGAGATCAATCGGATTTTTGTTATTGCTCTGCTTGGGCAACAGGGTCATGCGGTATTTCCTCGGAAAATTACCCATATTCTCGCTCTAGGGCAGAGCTTCTTTCAATATAGTCTTGCCAATTAAAATGGGAATAGCCAGCGGGCGCGGCTAAAAATCGGCCCGCCAGCATGGAATACATCCCGCGTGAACGCATTAGGAATACTCCTGTTATTTATAAGCATCCCTTATATTGCAGCGAAAAATAAGTAATCGGACCACGCCGCGTTATTGCCGTGAAAATTAATCATTCCTGATGTTTCTCTGTGGCCAAATGTTCAGTCGCCATGATGTACTTCCGAACGGTATTCTGCCTGCTCTATGCGGTAACACTGACAAAAACCGCAGTCCAGACGGTGATAAACGCCATTTTATGCACTCTGCAACGCCCGTCATCGCCCGTTCACTGGGGCTTAGCAAACAAATCATGATGCAAATCAAGAAATGTTTTGTTTCATCTGTTGACACTTCGCTTACGTGTGAGATAGCCTCGCGAATGATAATCATTAGCAAAACTGGATGGTGGCGCAAATGCATTCACGTAATTTTCTTCGGGTAACGGTTCGGATAACAGGCAACGGTCACAACACGAGACCACGTCTGCTGTGGTCTCTGGCAACGAGACAATGCATCGAACGGCCGTTGTCATCCGCCCCTTTGAGCGGCATCTCAACTTAGCCTCAACGCGCAAACTCTGGAATCAAACCCTTGCCGGATCAATGCGCCTATTATTTCCGTGCATTTTGCACGGAAATATCGCGATCTCACGCAGTTGCATCAGTTCTCAATCATGGGTTAAGGAGGCATCGGGTAGTTAAAAGTCAATTGTAAAGGGATAGGCAAAAAGAGTGGGGCGTATCGGGTGATCGCTATTCTCAGGATCTTGATTATCCCCAAGGGACATTTCGGATGTCATAGCAATACTAGCTACTTTGTGGAGAAAGTTATGGGTAATACCATGAATGGAAACGAAACGGGTTGGGACAGCGTTAACGATCTTATTCACTACCATGAACGCGGAAATGGTCTGACGATAAATAACAAACCGTCTTATGACATAAATCAGGCGGGGTTGCAGATCGCGCGCGGCGATAAAACCTGGAATGGCGTACACGTCACGGGAAAAGAGGCGACGGTGACCTATTCCTTCCCGGATTGGGATTATAACGAACTGAACCTGGGCCACCGCTCCCCGGAACGTGATACGGGGCTGAGCGCGTTCACGCAGCAGCAACAAGAACAGGCGAAGCTGTCTTTGCAATCCTGGGCTGATGTTGCCAACATCAAATTTGTCGAAGTTGCCGCAGGCCAACCCTCCAATATTACCTTTGGCAATTATGAGGGGACAGGACAAGCGTATGCCTTGAAACCGTTCTCATATAATGGCAATGATTACAGGGGGTTCAATTCTGATGGGCAAAGTTGGTACAACATTAAGAATCACTCCGAAAATTTGCATCCTGAGCTAGGTAATTACGGCCGCTTAACCATTACCCATGAAGTTGGCCATACTCTCGGGTTAGATCACCCGGGCACTTATAATGCGGGGCAAGGCAGCCCAAATTATACCAAGGCAGTTTACGCCGAAGATACCCGGCAGTTTAGCGTAATGAGTTACTGGAATGAATCCATTACCAACGCGGATCATGGCCATTACTATGCCGCTGCGCCGCTGGTTGATGATATCGCGGCCATCCAGCATCTTTACGGCGCCAATATGACCACCCGAACCGGCGACACCGTTTACGGGTTTAATTCAAATACAGGCCGAGACTTCTATACGCTCAACGACAGCCACGACAAACTGGTGATGTCTGTTTGGGATGCAGGCGGTAATGACACCCTTGATTTCTCGGGGTATAGCCAAAATCAACGTATCAACTTGAACGAAGGCGCTTTCTCCGACGTCGGGGGATTAAAAGGGAATGTTTCCATCGCCGCTGGCGTCACCATCGAAAACGCGATAGGGGGCTCAGGTAATGACGTCATTGTTGGGAATCACGCAGACAATACGCTCAAAGGCGGCGCCGGCAACGATGTCATTTACGGTGGAGCGGGCCAGGATCAATTATGGGGAGGGCAAGGCAACGACATTTTTGTCTTCTCTGATGTGAATGACTCGCCTGTTCGGGCTCCTGATACCATTTGGGACTTTGAGTCAGGCAAGGACAAGATCGATCTGTCCTTCTTCAACCAGGGCGCTAAAGGCAGTGATTTCATTCAGTTTGTCGATCATTTCAGCGGGCAGGCCGGTGAGGCGCTGGTATCCTATGATACCCAGAGCAATCTGAGTGAATTGGCCTTCAATATCCATGGCGGTGCAAATCCAGACTTCCTGGTGCACATCGTCGGGCAGGCCGACGTCGCTGTTGACTTTATCGTGTAAAACGGCAACGGTGGGCGATGATGCCCACCGTTTCGCATGGGCCAGCTATGTGCAAATTTATTCTTGTCGGAATAATTTTCTTGTTTTCAGGAGCCTCTATGGCAAGCAGTCTGGTGTTACCTTCCGCCGAAACGCTATCCGGGCAGTGGACGGTCAGTGATAAATCAAAGTCTTGTGTTGTGCAGCTCAACGCGGAGAGTGTGGAATCGGCCGGCGGCTATAGCCTGAAATTTTTATCTGATTGCACGCCCGACGTCTTGCCGCAAGAGCCTGTGGCGTGGCGTCCTGCTCCCGATGGCATTGCGCTGTTGGACAAGGATGGGCTGACCGTACTTTTCTTCTCTCAGGAAGACGATCATTATCGCAGCCAGATCTGGGCTGAAACTGGGAAGATCCTGAAGAGAAATAACGAGCGGAAAACGCCGGCCTGACCCGGCGCTTCTGAACGCGGTTATCACGCCTACATCACCCAGCCTCCGCGTAACGGCGGGGGCTTTTTAATGGGCGGGCGGCAAGCCGTCGACGATGGTAATCATGGCTTCCGCCACGTGGCGCCGCTGTTGTTTCGCCAACTGATAGGCCGGCGAATGGTAGCAGGCCAACGCGGTGGCGTAGTCGTCGAATTCGATCAGCACATGTTTCACAAACGATGGGCCTTCCAGCGTTTGCGCCTGTTCGCCGCGGGCGAGAAAACGGGCGTTGAACTGGCGAAACGCCTGGGGCGCCAAATCCATGTAATGCTGATATTGCTGCGGATCTTTCACGGTAACATGGGCAATCCAGTAAGCGGGCATCTCAGGACTCCTGTTGCAGAATGCGCTTGGCCAGCGCGGCGGCCTCGGTCAGGTGATCGATGACTTCTTGCCTGGCCTGCGTCGGATTGTTTTGTTCGATGGCGTGATAAATGCGCGTCATGCGCTCGAAGCCGGCCAGCTGGCGCTCCGGGGTTTTCAGGGTCAGGGCGCGCAGGCGGCTGATGCGGCTGTTCAGGCGTTGAACGATTTCCCAGGCGATGGCGTGATGGGCCACCTGGAAAATGGTTTCATAAAAGGTCTGCGAGGCTTCAACGCGCTGAATATCGTCCTGCCCGGCCGACGCCTGATTAATCGCAATTAATTTTTCATGCAGTTTCTTTTTATCTTCCGGCCCGGCTTTCAGGGCGCAGTCGTGAGCGGCATCCTGTTCAAGCAGCAGGCGAATAGTATAAATCTGCTCGGCAATTTCCCAGGTCAGAATAGCGACAATCGGCCCTTTCTTGCCGAGCGTTTCAATGAGCCCCTCCGCTTCGAGATAACGGATCACCTCGCGCACCACGCTGCGGCTGACGCCCAGCTCCTCGCACAGGCTGCGTTCCACCAAACGATCGCCGGCCTGAAAATACCCTGAGATAATCGCCTGCCTAATTTTCGCCAATGCCAATTCGCGCAAGGTGACCGGTGCATTCTCAATTTTCAATGACGCCTGAACCATAATTGTCTCTATTTTTTGTGGATCATCATTAATCCGGATAACGACGCGTATTTCCGTTTGCCCGGTACTATTAACATCTTTCCAACCTGCAAAGCAACGGCGGCCGATTTCGCGCCGCATCGCCAAAACGGTGAATGTTGCCGCAGCTCACAAAATCGAAAGATAGCCTAAAAAAACCGCTTTTCGGTGCCGATAGCCGCTGGCTCAACGGCTGCGGCACGGGCACAGGGTGCTGAGCGGACGCGGTTGTGGCCGGCGTTTCATTCCCTGCCAAAGTCCACGAAAATTTACTAATGCATTGATTAACCGCTGTTATTTTCAAATGTGCTCTACCGCCTCAAGTGAAAATAAGAATACCATATTATGGTATACCAAATTTTGACATACCAATCTGCCCGATGCTATACCCTCGACTCGCGACATCTGATTAACATTTGATTTACTTTTCGAGGTCCCTTATGCATCAAGACATCCGCAAGACCCTGGTTTCCACAGAAACCCTCTACGCCGACGGCGGCAAATCGGCGAGTAAACCGCTGGTGATGATCGCGGCGGCGGCGGTGATTAAAAACCCCTGGGCCGGGCAAGGCTTTGTCGAGGATCTGGCGCCAAAGATTCGAGAAATGGCGCCGGTGCTGGGCGAGTTGCTGACCGGTTTGATCCTCAAAGAAGCCGGCTCCGGCGAGCGGGTGGAAGCCTTCGGCAAAAGCGCGGTGGTGGGGCTGGGCGGCGAGTTGGAACATGCCTCGGCGCTGATCCACACGCTGCATTTCGGCAACCACTACCGTTCGGCGGTCAACGGCAAGAGCTATCTGGCGTTCAACAATACCCGCGGGCCGGCCAACGCGCCGATCCTGATCCCGATGATGGGGAAAAACGACGAAGGCAGCCGCGAGCACTACCTGACATTTCAGTTCAACATCAACGACGCGCCCTTCGACGATGAAATCGTCATCGCACTGGGCGCGGCGCTGGGGGGGCGGCCGCACCACCGCATCGGCAACCGTTATCTGGATCTGAAAGAGCTGGGCCATGATCAGAACAATCCGGCAGCTGTCTGAACCCGCTTTGCGGGTGGGGTATTTGGAGGCCGGGCGTGGCGAGCCGCTGGTATTGATCCACGGCGTAGGCATGAACGCGGAGGCCTGGTATCCCCAGCTCGATGCGCTCAGCGCGCACTTTCGGGTCATCGCCGTCGATATGCCGGGCCACGGAGAAAGCGAAGGCTTCGCCCACGCCGCGACGCTGGAGGATTACGTGCGCTGGATGGCGGCCTTCTTAAATACCCTGGGCGCGCCGAGCGCTGCGGTGGCGGGGCACTCGATGGGGGCGTTGATCACCGCCGGTCTGGCGATCGATTATCCGGAGCGGGTCAATCGCGCGGTGGTGATGAGCGGCGTGTTTCAGCGCTCAGCAAAGGCCAGCGCCGCGGTCGCGCAACGCGCCAGCGCGTTGGCCAGCGGCCAGACGCAGCTCGACTCGCCGCTGAGCCGGTGGTTTGGCGCCGATCCCGCCGAACAGCGTCTGCGCCGGCAGGTGGGCGGCTGGTTGCAACAGGTGGACATATCGGGCTACGCCCGCGCCTATCAGGCGTTTGCTACCGGCGATCGGGTGTATGCCCAGCGTTGGCACCTTATCCGCTGCCCGGTGTTGGTGCTGACCGGCGAGCACGACGCCAACTCCAGCCCGGAGATGGCGCGGCAAATGGCGCAGGCCGCACCGAACGGGCGCGCGGTAATCATTGAGAACGCCAAACACATGGTCAGTCTGACCGATGCGCAACGCGTCAACGCGCTGATGCTCGATTTTCTGACCTCAGAGCAACCTTTGACTTTAGGAGCGGCAAATGGACGCGGATAAACGCAGGCAGTTGCGCGACGCTTTCGGTGCCTTTATGACCGGCGTCACCATTGTGACCTCGGTAGACAAGCAGGGGAAGCCGATTGGCTTCACCGCCAATTCGTTTTCGTCGGTGTCGCTGGATCCGGCGCTGCTGTTGGTGAGCATCGATAAACGTTCGGCGAATCTGGCGCATTTTACCCAGTGCAGCCATTTCGCCATCAATATTCTGGCGGAACAGCAAAAAGAGGCTTCAACCATTTTTGCGCAAAAGAACGAAGACCGCTTTGCGCAGATCGATTGGCGCTGGAGCGCGTCACGGGTGCCGCTTATCGATAACAGTTCGGCGTGGTTCGACTGCTCGCTGCATCAGGTGGTGGACGCCGGCGACCATGCCATTCTGATCGGCAAGGTCGAAGGGTTCGAGTCCAACGCCACCGCCGGTCTGGGGTATTACCGCGGCGCTTATTTCACGCCTTATCAAAACGCGCAGTCGCTGATTGGTGGGCCGCAGGTGGTGGTAAGCGCGTTGATCGAGTTTGAAGGGCACGCCGTGATGGTGCGGCAAAATGACGGCGGCTATCAACTGCCGTCCAGCGCGGTGGAGAAACGCAGCGTCAGCGAAACGTTGGGAGATTTACTGCAACAGCTGGGCATTAATGCCCATCCGGGCTTCGTCTATTCCGTCTATGACGACCGCCAAAAGCACCAGCAACACATCGTTTTTCTGTGCGCGCTGCCGACCGACGCCGGCAGCCTGACGCCGCAGCTGGGCGCGGCGGAATGGTTCGACATGCCGACGCTGGCGCGGCTGCCGATCAAGGATCCGGCGCTGCGATCGATGCTGGGCCGGTTCGTCAAAGAAAACGCCGTGGGCAATTACGGTATCTATTATGGCGATGAGCACAGCGGTGCCATCAAGCAATTCGCCGGTTGAGGCTGAACGGGAGAGTGTGATGAAACTGTCTTTATTCGTGCATATGGAACGAACGTTACCCGACGAACCGCAGGAAAAGCTCTACCAGGAGATGATCGAGCTGTGTGAAATCGCCGATCGCGGCGGCATGCACGCCATCTGGACCGGCGAGCACCACGGCATGAATTTCACCATTGCGCCGAATCCGTTCATCAATCTGGCGGACATTGCCCGGCGCACCTCGCGGGTGCGGCTCGGCACCGGCACCATCATTGCGCCGTTCAATCACCCGATCCGTCTGGCGGGCGAGGCGGCGATGACCGACATCATCACCGGCGGCAGGCTGGAGCTGGGCATCGCGCGTGGCGCCTATTCCTATGAATACGAACGGCTGATGCCCGGTTTGACCGCCTGGGATGCCGGGCAGCGCATGCGCGAGTTGATCCCGGCGGTGAAAAAACTGTGGCAGGGCGACTATGCCCATCAGGGGGAATACTGGTCGTTCCCGGCGACCACCTCGTCGCCGCTGCCGAAACAGCAGCCGCATCCGCCGATTTGGGTGGCGGCGCGCGATCCCAACAGCCACGAATTTGCGGTGCAAAACGGCTGCAACGTTCAGGTTACGCCGCTTCATCAAGGGGAAGAGGAGATCGTGCGGCTGGTGACCTGTTTCAACGAGGCGCGTGCACGCTTCGCCGCCGAGCAGCCGCTGAAGATCATGCTGTTGCAGCATGGCTACGTAGCGGAAGATGAGGTGGACGCCCGCCTGGCGGCGGAAGAGCTCAACCGTTTCTACCACTACTTCGGCGCCTGGTTCAAGAACCAGCGGCCGGTGCGGCAAGGGCTGATTCAGCCGCTGAGCGACGAAGAGATCGCCGCCAATACCTATTACTCCGCCGAGATGATGCGCACCAACCTGGCTATCGGCACCGCCAATGAGGTCATTACGCGGCTGAAAAAATATGAGGCGCTGGGGTATGACGAGTTTGCGTTGTGGATCGACAGCGGCATGAGCTTTGCGCGTAAAAAGGCCTCTCTGGAGCGGTTCATTCGCTGCGTGATGCCGGAATTTCACTGACGGAGGCGCTGATGGAATCGTTCAAACTCTACATCGATGGCCGGTTTGACGCCGGTTCGGCCACCTTCGACTCGATCAACCCGGCGAGCGGCGAACCCTGGGCGCAGGTGGCGGAAGCCCGCGCGCAGGATGTGGATCGCGCCGTTGCGGCGGCGCACCGGGCTTTCCAGGGGGCCGAGTGGCGCGATATGACCGCCGGCGCGCGCGGCAAGCTGTTGTTGCGGCTGGCCGACTTGCTGGAGCAGCACGCCCCCGAGCTGGCGCGGCTGGAAACGTTGGATACCGGCAAGATCATCCGGGAAACCCAGGCGCAGATCGCTTATGTGGCGGAATACTACCGGTACTACGCCGGCCTGGCCGACAAGATGGAAGGCAGCGTGCTGGCGATCGACAAAGCCGACATGGAAACCTGGGTACGTCGCGAACCGATCGGGGTGGTGGCGGCGATCGTGCCCTGGAACAGCCAGCTGTTTCTTGCGGCGGTGAAAATCGGCCCGGCGATCGCCGCCGGCTGCACGCTGGTGGTCAAAGCGGCGGAAACCGCGCCGGCGCCGCTGCTGGCGTTCGCCAGACTGATAGACGAGGCCGGTTTTCCACGCGGCGTATGCAATGTGATCACCGGCTTTGCCGCCGAATGTGGTGCGGTGCTGACGGCGCATCCGCAGGTAGACCACATCGCCTTTACCGGCGGCGCGGAAACCGCGAAGCACATCGTTCGCGGCAGTGCGGAAAACCTCGCCAGCACCTCGCTGGAGCTGGGCGGAAAATCGCCGTTTATCGTTTTCGATGATGCGGATCTGACCAGCGCGGCGAATGCGCAGGTGGCGGCCATTTTCGCCGCGTCGGGCCAGAGCTGCGTAGCCGGCTCGCGCCTGCTGGTAGCGGAAAGCATCAAGGACACGTTTTTGGCCCGGCTGACGGAGAAGGTGCGCAGCATCCGCATCGGGCCGCCGGATCGCCCGGACACCCAGTTCGGGCCGCTTTGCACCAGGCAGCAGCAAGAGCGGATCGCCGCCATCGTCAGCCGTTCGCTGGAGCAGGGGGCAAAACTGGTGATTGGCCACGCGGCGATCGACTCACCGGGCTTTTACTACCCGCCGACGATTGTCGATTGCAGCGCGCAACCCGACGCCGAGTGCGTGAAGCAAGAGCTGTTCGGCCCGGTGCTGTCGGTGTTGACCTTCAGGGACGAAGCGGAGGCCATTCAGCTTGCCAATGATTCTGCCTATGGCCTGGCGGCCGGCATTTTCACGCAGAACCTGACGCGCGCGCATCGGGTGACCCGTCGCCTGCGGGTGGGGGTGGTGTGGCTGAATACCTATCGAGCGGTATCGCCGCTGGCGCCGTTTGGCGGCTACGGCCAGTCGGGGTTTGGCCGCGAGGGCGGGATTGACGCCGCGCTGGAATACACCACCAGCAAAACGGTGTGGCTGCGCACCAGCGACGATCCGATAGACGATCCCTTTGTCATGCGCTGAGTCAGCGCAATCAGGCACGATTTCAGATCGCGCCGGCAGCCCCGTTTTCATCGCATTGATACAGGCGACCGCAATGTCGCCGGGGCAGACGCACGCTTTTTTCGACCTATTCGCACCCTAACACGCTGTAAAAAATAATAATCCACGTTAACCGGGGGATATATGAACTCTCAGCCAGAGCAGACCGCGTTTATTGAAGACAAGTCGATAGATTTTGTTCCCGCCGGGGAGCGTCATGGCCATGCCCGCAGCCTGTTTACCCTGTGGTTTTGCACCAATATTGCGCCGCTGGCGGTGGTGACCGGGGCCATCTCCACACAAACGTTTCATCTCGATATTCTCTCGGCGCTGAGCGCGATTATCGCCGGCCACCTGTTCGGCGGTATTTTTCTGGCGCTGACCTCTGCCCAGGGGCCACAGGTCGGAATACCGCAAATGGTGCAGAGCCGGGCGCAGTTTGGCCGCTACGGCTCGCTGTTGGTGATCGTGTTCGCCACGGTGATCTATCTGGGGTTCTTTATTTCCAACATCACGCTTTCCGGCAAGGTCATCCATAACGTCATCCCGTCATTGAACATGGGCGTGGCGACGGTGATTGGCGCGGTGTTGGCAACGTTGATCGGGGTGGTGGGCTACCGTTTCATCCACAAGATCAACAAAATCGGCGCCTGGGTGATGGGCAGC
The DNA here is from genome assembly GCF_043109535.1 of Serratia sp. LACPHL-BACT-2024-00286. Taxonomy (NCBI): domain Bacteria; kingdom Pseudomonadati; phylum Pseudomonadota; class Gammaproteobacteria; order Enterobacterales; family Yersiniaceae; genus Serratia; species Serratia sp. LACPHL-BACT-2024-00286. The sequence goes on along the minus strand of NZ_JBICNA010000001.1, from coordinate 839,106 downwards.
GCGCTGATTCTCGGATTGGTATTGATGTTTTCTCAACCGCTGCCGGCGGATTTTTGGCAGCGGGGATCGTTCAGCATTGCCGGTTGGTTCGCCACGTTCTGCATCGGCGCCGTCTGGCAAATCAGCTTCTCGCCCTACACGTCAGACTATTCGCGTTACCTGCCGGCGGAAGTCGGCATTGCCAAACCCTTCCTGTATACCTACCTGGGCGCCTGCAGCGGCACCATTTTGGCCTTCGTGTTCGGCGTGGTGGCGGTCAATCTGGTCGCCGGCAGCGACGATGCCATGGAGGCGGTGCGCCAGGCGACGGGAGGGCTGGGGCCGGTGCTGATGGTGCTGTTTCTGATCAACATCATCTGCCATAACTCGATGAATTTGTACGGCGCGGTGCTTTCACTCATCACTGCGGTACAAACCTTCTTACCGCAGTGGATGCCGAATGCGCGTATACGCACGCTGTTCTCGGCGCTGATTTTGCTGGGGGCTGTGTGGGTGGCGCTGGTTGCCTCGGCCAACTTCGTTCATCTGTTCCTGAACCTGATTTTTGCCTTGATTTCGGTGCTGATCCCCTGGTGCATGATCAACCTGATTGATTTTTACCTGCTTAACCGCCAACGCTATGACATTTCGGCCATTTTCAGCGCCGACGGCGGGCGCTACGGCCTGCTAAACACCCGCGCGCTCGGCGTTTATTTCGGCGGTATTGCGGTGCAGGTGCCTTTCGTCGAGAACGCATTCTTCTCCGGCCCTTACGCCAATCTGATCCCGGGCGCAGACATTTCCTGGGTGATCAGCATGGTGCTGACCGGTATCGCCTACCCATTGTGTTGTTCGCGACGGGCTAACTGGGCGGTGCAATTATAATTCTCCTGCATCCCGGCCAGCATAAAAGGCCGGTTTGAGTGATATGATAAAGTAATTTTTAGAACAGGATGTTTCTAATTTTTTAATTTATTAAATTAGATAATAATCGTATGAAATGGCTAAATGGATTTGGGCTAACTTATGATTGTTATATTAATGTTGCTGCTCATGGTGTTTTATATATCGCTAGCTTATGAGTTTAAAAGAATGAAAAAGCGAAGAATATATGCCTGGCATAAAAGGAAAAGGAGGGCGTCGGTTAGGCGATTAATCAACATGCTGTTATTCAAGTAATTTCCCGAAGTAGTTCTTACAGGAGGGAACACGATTATTGAGATATATCTCCCTCTGGTTATTAGTTGTTTCGCTACGTTTATATTGCGTCGGGTTGGCTCCGACGCAACATCAGCCTGCGGCGAATAGCCGCTGCTGCCAATAGGCCAGTTGCGTCAATGTCATGGGCTCGGCGGCAATGATTGCGTGATTTTCCAGGGCGATTTCGCGGGCGCGTTGCAATGGCTCGGCGCTGAGGCGCTGCACGCTTTGCCGCAGCGCCTGTTGTATTTGCGCCAGCTCGTTTGCGCCCACGTGCGCCAGCTCATGACGCATCTGTAGTAAGAATTCGTCGGTTAACTGCCGCAGCTGTTCAACGTTGAACGTTGGGGATTGCAGCGCGAACAGCAGGCCTTCGGCATCGGCGCAGCGGTGGAAGGCGCATTGCACCACGTAGCCCACGTTGCGATTCACGCGCAACCGCTGAAAATAGCGCGGCGCGTAAAGCTGGGCCAGCACGCGCAGCGCCCAACGGCCTTCGGCTTCGCCGTTCGGCAGCGGGTAAAACTGCAGCAAGGCGTGTTCGGCGCCGCTTTCCGTCAGCGTGACGGGGCGATGATGCTGATATATCGGCAGCGGCGGCTCGGCGGCCACGGGATAGGGGAAGTCGTACAGCAGGTGCGACAGCTGCCGTTTTAACTCGCCATCGCCGCCGACTAAGGTGGCATGCCACTGCACCGCTGTTGCTGTCGGCGCGCTGAGCGCCGCGGGCAATTGGGCCAGCAGGCGACGAATGGCGATGTCGTTTTGCTCTTGCAACTGCGTATGGCGCAGGTTTCTCGCCGCCTCGTTGAGAATGGCCGACGGCAACGCCGCCAGCGCCCGGTTCACCTCGCTCAGCCCGTGGCAAAGCAGCGCGGGGCTGCCCGCCAGCTGCAGCAGCCACGCACCCTGGTGGCGTTCGAAGCTTAAATGTCCTTCCCGATGCGCCAGTTCGGCCGCCCCGGCGCGCAGCGCCGCCTGTAAGCCGTAGGCCTGTGCATCACTGAAGGGGCTGGACGGCGTCGGCCGCAGCAGCAGCACCGGCTGCGCTTCGTCGGGGCGCAGATGCCGCACCGGCGCCAGGCCGGCAGGCAATGTCGGGGGCGGCAGCGCCGCCGAGGAGGAGAAAAAGCGGAAGGGTTCAGTCGTAGCCGTCAGCGCGGCGCCGGCGAAGGGGCCAAGCGCCAGCGGCAGCCCTTGAATTTCACGGGTTTCACCGCCGCCTTCGGGCCGCACGGCCAGGCGACGGCGCGGCGCGCTAATCAACGCCGCAATATGCCGTGGCCAATCGTCGTTCGGCTCCGCCGGCGGCAGCCTAAACGCTCTGGCACGCAGCTGGTCGAGCGGCGCCAAACGGTGGAAATCGCGATTTGCCAGCCGCTCGTAATGCGCAAGCTGGGCCGGTGTCAGCACCTGCAGCGCCTGCAGCCACGCCAGCAGGGCGCTTTCGATGCAGGCAGCCTCAGCGGCTGAACCGTGATTGACGGTAAAGATAAAACTCAGCAGCGCGTTGTTCTCGCTGCAGCGCGAATAATCGAGCCGAACGGCATCGCACCACGCCTGAGCGCGCAGCCGGGCCAGCAGCCCGCCGGGGGCTTCGTCCAGCAGCAGGCGCTCCAGCCGCCGCAGCCAGCCGCGCGAATGGGAGCGCGGCAGGGCAAACACCAGTCTCAGCTGCGGCGTGCCGGGCAGCGTCAGGGTGTAATCTTCCGCAGCGGTCAGCGGCGGTGAGCTCTCGTGCGGTGAGCCGTTGCCCGCCGGCAGCCGGCTGCCGTAGCGCTGGGCCAGCGCATGCAGCTGCGCCAGCGATTGCGGGCCTTGCAGCCACAGCGTCAGGTTTGGCGCGCGAAAATAGCGCTGATAAAACTGCCGCAGCGCCAGCTGCAACGCGGAAATATCGCTGCCGAAGGCGGCGCGGCTGCCGATATGAAAGCGATGCATTGCGTCAAGGCCGCTGAACATCTGTCGCTGCGCGGCTTCGCAGCGGGTTTCCACATCGGCGCGCAGCAGGCGATATTCAGCGTCGATGACCTCAATCTCCTGAGCGATCGCCTCGGCCGCCAGCTGCGGGGCGGCGAGCATATCGCTCAGCCGCGCCAGCCCCGGCGCCAAATGGTCTGCGCTCACCTCGAAGAAGAAGGCGGTTTGCGAGGCCTGGGTGGTGGCGTTCAGCCGGCCTCCCACCGAGGCGACCCAGGCCATCAGACCATCTTGCACGCCGTAGTTCGCGCTGCCGCGAAACAACATATGCTCCAGCAGATGCGCCAGGCCCGGCCAGGCGACGGGCGCCTGAAAACTGCCCGCTTCAATGCGCACCAGCGCGGCGGCGCCCGCGGCGGCAGGATCGCTTATCGCCTTGACGGCCAAACCGTTGTCGAGCTGCCACGAGTCGCCGGCGGGTGTCATCGTCAACCCTTGAAGATCAGACGGGAGTTGGCCTGATTGCGAAAACGCAGCTGATCGATACCGATCTGCGAGCGATTCGCCGCTTCCCGCGCCGCCAGAATGGTGCCGTGGTGGGGCGATTTGCCGCACACCGGGTCGGCGTTGTCGGCGTTGCCGGTCAGCATGAACGCCTGGCAGCGGCAGCCGCCGTAGTCTTGCTCTTTCTCCGAGCAGGAACGGCACGGCTCCGGCATCCAGTCATAGCCGCGATAGCGGTTAAAGCCGAACGAGTGGTACCAGATATGCTGCAGATCGTGCTCCAGCACCGACGGGAAGGCGATCGGTAACTGACGGGCGCTGTGACAGGGTAACGCCATGCCTTCCGGCGTCACGCTCATGAAGATGGCGCCCCAGCCGCCCATGCAGCCTTTGGGGCGCTCCTCGTAGTAGTCCGGCGTGACGAACAGCAGGTTGGCCAGCTTGCCGTCGGTGGCCATGCGTTCGCGGTAGCGTTTCACCACCGCTTCCGCGTCGGCGATCTGCTCGCGGGTCGGCAGCAGCCCCTCGCGGTTGAGGTGCGCCCAGCCGTAGAACTGGCAGGTCGCCAGCTCGACGTCGTCGGCGTCCAGCTGGATCGCCAGTTCGATAATGCGGTCGATCTGGCCGATATTATGGCGATGCAGCACGAAGTTGAGCACCATCGGATAGCCGAGCGCCTTGACCGCCCTGGCCATGACCAGCTTCTGCTGAAACGCCTTGGCGGAGCCCGCCAGCGCGGCGTTCAGCGTTTCATCGCTGGCCTGAAAACTGATCTGGATATGATCCAGCCCGGCGTCGGCGAAGGTCTGCAGCTTTTTCTCGGTCAGGCCGATGCCGGAGGTGATCAGGTTGGTGTAAAAGCCGAGCGCGCGCGCGGCGGCGATCAGCTCGGGCAGGTCTTTACGCACCAGCGGCTCGCCGCCGGAAAAACCGAGCTGCACGCTGCCCATCGCCCGCGCCTGGCGAAACACCTCGATCCACTGCGCGGTGGTCAGCTCTTTTTCCTGCGCGGCGAAATCGAGCGGGTTGGAGCAATACGGACACTGCAGCGGGCAGCGGTAGGTCAGCTCCGCCAGCAGCCAGAGCGGCGGGTTCACCGCCGGCGCGCGCGCTTCAGTCACGGAAGGTCACCCATTTTTGTTCGTAGGCGCGCTGGAAAAACTCCAGCACGTCTTCCGCCAGCCCTTCGGCGCCGGGGAAGCGGGCGTTCAACTGGGCGATGATGCCGTTCAGCGTGGTGTGGCCGTCGACCAGCTGCAAGATGGCGGCGGCGCTGTCGTTCAGCTTGGCCATGCCTTCCGGGTAGAGGATCACGTGGCTGTTTTGCACTTGCTCCCATTGCAGGCGGTAGCCGCGACGGAAGACGGGGGTGTGTTCAGGGTTCAGCGTCATTACACCAGCCTCTGGTTGTGCCATACCCGCGCGGTGGTCACGCTGTGGTAAGGCGGGCGGTTCAGGGTATAGGCCATGCTCATGGCGTCCAGCATGCTCCACAGAATGTCCAGCTTGAACTGCAGGATCTCCAGCATGCGCTGCTGTTTTTCTACGGTGTCGCAATAGTCCAGCGCCAGCGCCAGGCCGTGTTCAACATCGCGGTTGGCCTGGCCGAGGCGGCTGCGGAAATAGTCGTAGCCGGCGGCGTCGATCCACGGGTAGTGCTGCGGCCAGCTGTCGAGGCGCGATTGGTGGATTTGCGGCGCGAACAGTTCGGTCAGCGAGCTGCAGGCCGCTTCCTGCCAGCAGGCGCGGCGCGCGAAATTGACGTAGGCGTCCACCGCGAAGCGCACGCCCGGCAGCACCAATTCTTCAGAGAGCAGGGCGTCGCGCTGCAGCCCGACGGCTTCGCCCAGGCGCAGCCAGGCTTCGATGCCGCCTTCGCTGCCGCCGTAGCCATCGTGATCCAGGATGCGCTGCACCCATTTGCGGCGGGTTTCCGGCTGTGGGCAGTTGGCCATGATCGCCGCGTCTTTGATCGGAATGCTGGTCTGGTAGTAGAACCGGTTGGCCACCCAGCCCTGGATCTGTTCGCGGGTCGCTTCGCCGTTGTGCATCGCGATGTGGTACGGGTGGTGAATATGGTAATAAGCGCCTTTGGCGCGCAGCGCCGCTTCAAATGCCGGCGGAGTCAGGGGCAGTGGTTGCGTCATGGCGGTTCCCTACAGTTCGATATTCATGCCGTCCCAGCTCACTTCAATGCCGGCGGCGGTCAGGCTTTGCCGCTCTACCGAGTCTTCATTGAGGATAGGGTTGGTATTGTTTATGTGGATCAGGATCTTACGCCTGGCGGGCAAGGTGGCGAGCAGGGCCGCCAGCCCGTGTTCTTCCGCCAGCGCCAGATGCCCCATGTCCTTGCCGGTATTGCGGCCCACGCCGGCGTTGGCCAGCTCGTTGTCGCGCCACAGCGTGCCGTCGATCAGCAGGCAGTCCGCGCGGCGCAGCCACGGCAGCAGCGCCTCGTCCGGCTCACCCAGGCCCGGCGCGTACAGCAGCGCCACCCCGCGCGCGGTATCTTCGATAAACAGCGCCACGTTGTGGCCCGGCATCGGGCGATCGCGGAACGGCGAATAGGGCGGCGCGTTGCTGAGCAGCGGAATGGCGGTAAAGCGCACGTTCGGGCAGACCATCGTGCGGAACGGCTCGCCGGGCGTCACCGGGTGGTGAATCAGGCCGCCGTTCCAGTGTGAGAGCATGGGAAATACCGGGAAACCGGTGCTGAGATCGTCATGCACTTCAGGGGTGCACCAGACGTGATGCGGGCAGCCCTCGCGCAAATTGAGCAAGCCCGCGCTGTGATCGATCTGGCTGTCGGTCAACACGATCGCGCCGATGCCGGTGCCGCGCAGCACCTCGGGATTATTCAATTCGGGCGAGGCCAGCAGCTGATGGCAAATGTCCGGGGAAACGTTGCACAGCACCCAGTTTTTACCGTCGTCGCTGACGGCGATGGAGGACTGCGTGCGGCGCGTGGCGCTGATGCTGTGGTCGCGAACGCCCCGACAGTTGTCGCAGTTGCAATTCCACTGGGGAAAGCCGCCGCCCGCCGCCGAGCCGAGAACTTTTATCTGCATGTCTAAACCAGAAAAGAAGGAAAGAAATGCCCGCGCGAAAGGCGGGCAGACGGGCGATTAACGGTTGGAAATGTACAGCGTCACTTCCAGCCCCAGACGCAGATCAACAAACTCAGGTTTAGTCCAGGTAGTCATAGCGGTGCTCCTTTGCATGCATCGTAATAAGTCGAACCCAATGAGAAACGTTCGCATTCGGCCGGCCCAATGTTGGCGAAGTGTGACGGAGATCGCAACCTTTAAAACGTAACCGGGTTATTCACCCCAGGCGGCGGTGAGCGCGTTCAGCCAGTTGCGCCAGGTCAGCTTCTCCAGCAACCGGTTATCGAACCCGGCCTGCGCCAGCGCTTGCGTCAGGCGCGGCAGGCCAGCGGCGTCCTCCAGCGGTTGCGGTACGTTGACCCCGTCAAAATCAGAGCCAAATCCCACGCGATCTTCACCAAGTTTAGCGATCAAATACTCAACGTGTTTAACAATTTCTGTTAAGCCAGTTGTTGCACTGTCACGTTTACCGTCCGCACGCAGGAAGGCGGTGCCGAAATTGACGCCGACCATCCCGCCGCTCTGGGCGATGGCGCCCAGCTGTGCGTCGGTCAGGTTGCGCGGCTGGGGGCAGAGGGCGTGGGCGTTGGAGTGGGTGGCGACCAGCGGCGCGTTGCTCAGCGCGGCGGTTTGCCAGAAGGTTTTCTCGTTCATGTGCGAGACGTCGATCATGATGCGGCTGCGGTTGCAGGCGCGGATCAGCGCCTCGCCGGCCGGCGTCAGGCCGGGGCCGGTATCGGGTGAGCCCGGGAACGGCCCGCTGACGCCGGTGCCGAAGGCGTTCGGGAGATTCCAGAATGGCCCGATGCTGCGCACGCCCAGCCGGTAGAAGGCCTCCAGCTGCGTCAGCTCCGCGTCGATCATGCCGGCACCTTCGATATGCAGCACCGCGGCAATTTGCCGGTTGAGGCGGCACTGTTCTATCTCGGTGGCGGTGCGGCAGATGCGCAGTCGCCCCTGAGAAGCCTGCTCCAACTGCTGCAGGATGGCGATCTGCCGTTCGGCGATCGCCAGCGGATCGAAGGCGGCCTGCGCCTCGTCCTGCGTTTGGTTGCGCATCTGGGCGATATAGCTGACCGGGGGAATAAATACCGCGAACAGTCCGCCAAAAAATCCGCCGCGCCGCATGCGGGAGAAATCGAGGTGGCCCGGCGTGACGCGGGAATAGAAGGCGGCGGCCGGATCGTCGTCGTGCTGCAGCCACAGGTTGAGCAGCAGGTCGTTATGGCCGTCGAATACCGGCCAGAGAGGGGGAAGCGTCATGAGCGTTTCACTGAGTCAGGCATCGTGAACGCTATGTTCTCCCATCGCGCGAGGGGGAACAACCCTCAGGGTATGGGGCTTTACCGTTGGCTGGATCACTCGACGTCAGTAATGCAAAATCTAGTGACATTGTCACTATTCGCGAAACGGTTCCTGCACGCGCTGGCGACAGACCGACAGCACCAATTGCCGCAGCCAGCGGTGATCCGCCTCGGCGTCCAGGCGCGGGTGCCACATTTGCGACACGGTGATAGGCGGCGTTTTCACCGGCAGCTCGAAGACGCGCAGCGGGCCGTCGGCAGGTTGAGCGTGCAGGAAGGAGGCGGGCAACAGCGCCAGCAGGTTCGAGGCCTGCGCCACCGCCAGCGCGGCCGGAAAACTCGGCACCACGGCGGCAATCTGGCGCGTCAGCCCCAGCTCCGCCAGCGCGGCGTCTACCGGCCCGAGAATGCGCCCGCTGCGCGAGGCCACCACGTGGCCGCAGGCGGCATAGTCGGCGGCGCCGATTTCCCGCTGCGGCGCCAAGGGATGCGCGCTTCTCATCACGCCGACGAAGCGATCGCGAAACAGCGCCTGCAGGCGGATTTCCGGGCCCATGTCACCCAGCACGCCTATCTCCAGATCGACCAGCCCTTCACGCAGCGGGCGGTCGCTTTTCTCCGGCTTGGGCGCAAAGCGCAGCCGCACCCGCGGCGCCTGTTCGGCAGCGGCGGCGATCAGCGCCGGGCCGAAGGCTTCGACGAAGCCGTCGTTGGCACGCAGCGTGAAGGTACGATCCAGCTCGGCGGGATCTAATGCTCCCTGCGCCGGGCGCAGCAGCGCACGGGCTTCGAATGCCGTATTTCGCGTCCGCTCGCGCAGCGTTTCGGCATAGGGCGTAAGCACCATATGACGGCCGGCGCGCACGAGCAGGGGATCGCCGGTGGCCGCGCGCAGCCGGTTGAGGGTGCGGCTCATCGCCGAAGCGCTTAAACCGAGACGCCGTGCGGCGCCGACGACGCTGCCCGCCGTCAGCAGCGCATCGAGCGCGATCAACAGGTTGAAATCAGGGTCGGTCATGCGTGCGTATCCTGTGGGCTGGCAAGGAAAGGAAGCATTTGGTGCAGATGAAAACCGCCCATGTACATCCGTTGTCTGCCATTATGCATGGTTATCTTTTTCGCACGCTATGATTTATCCGGTTGAGAATGTGAAGAGTGCCACCCGCGAGCGGGCGGCAAAGATTTTAACGGCTGGAGAGGATCATATCGGCGGCTTTTTCACCGATCATGATGCTGGGCGCATTGGTGTTGCCGCTGGGAATGACCGGCATCACCGAGGCGTCGATCACTCGCAGCCCCGATAAGCCGCGCACCTGCAGCTGCGGATCGACCACCGCCATGTCATCGACACCCATGCGTGCAGTGCCTACCTGATGGTGATAGGAGCCGGTAGTGCGGCGAATATAGTCGCGCATTTGCGCGCGGCTGTTCACGCCATCCATGCCTTGCTCTCGACCGCGCCACGGCGCCATGGCGCTCTGGTGCATCACGTCGCGCATCAACAGCGCTTTGTCGGTCATGATCTCCAAATCCTCGTTCTCGGCATACACCTGCGGATCCATCAACGGAGGTTGGAGGGGATCGTTCGAACCAAGCCACAGACGCCCGCGGCTTTTCGGCCGCACCAAACCCGGCGTAACGGTATACCCCTGGTTGACGCCGGGCAGGAACGGCATGGTGAACAACAGCGACTGGGTATCCGGCCCGCTTAACTGCGGTGCCGATTTATGGAAGATCTGCGCTTCGATACCGGAGGCCAAGCCGACCGCGACCGGCTGCGGAGAAGACCAAACCATCGGGCAGACCAGGTGGTCGTGAAGGTTTTCGCCAACGCCGGGCAGGTTGACCAACGCAGTCATGCCCAGTTTTTCCAACTGTTCCGCCGGGCCGATGCCGGAGTGCAGCAGAATGGAAGGGCTCATGAGCGACCCGGCGCACAGCAGCACTTCATGTTTGGCTTCGATGCGATAATCGATACCGCGATGCAGGAAGTGCACCCCGGTAATGCGATCGCCCTGGTTCAACAATTTCAGTACCCGGGCTTCCGTCATGACCGACAGGTTCGGTGCCTGGCTAATGGCATCGCAATAGCATACCCAGGCGCTGGCCCGTTTGCCGTCCGGCGTCATGGTGTATTGCGGGAAGCTGACGCCGCTGGGATCGTTGCCGTCGTTATAATCCCCTACCCAGCGCAAGCCTGCCTGTTGACCCGCTTCGACAAAAGCATGGGCCAGCGGGGTCATCGCCGGACGAGAAACCTGCAGTAGGCCACCGGTGGCGTGCTGTGCGGAAAGGCCGGCGATATTGCAATTTTCCGCTTTGCGGAAATAAGGCAGTACATCCCGCCAGGCCCAACCGGCGGCGCCCAGCGCGGCCCAATTGTCATAATCCTCTGGCAGGCCGCGCACGTACATCATGCCGTTGATGGCGCTGGATCCGCCCAGCGTTTTTCCGCGTGGCCAATAGATATCCTGTTTACCTGCGAAGGTCTGCGGCTGAGTTGAAAAACCCCAGTCAACGGCGGAGTGCCACAGCGCCATCGCTTCCGGCGGATTATGGATCGCCGGCATGTCGTCGCGCGGGCCCGCCTCGAGCAGCAGCACGCGCAGGCCGGCGTCCACCAGCCGACGAGTCACGACCGAGCCGGCGGAGCCGGCGCCGATCACGATAAAATCGTATTTGGGATCGTTGGCGCGAGTGGTGGTACGCGTATAGCCGGAAAACGGCAGCGCCGCCGCTGCCCCCATCGCCAGGCTGGCGGCAATGAACTTGCGGCGCCCGACGTTAGCGGTGATTTTATCTTGTTTCATGATGTCTCCTCGCGGCCGATCAATGGGCGGCGATATCTTGCAGCGCAATCCATGTGGCCTTCATTTCGCCGTACTGCGGCAAGGCGTGCAGCGACAGATCGCGACCGATGCCGGATTGCTTGAAACCGCCGAACGGCGAAAGAATGTCGCGCGTCAGGAAATGGTTGACCCACACGGTACCGGCCTCGAGTTGCCGCGCGACGCGGTGCACCTTGGCGATGTCTGGCGTCCAGAAGCCGACGGTCAGGCCGTATTCGCTGTCATTCGCCAGTTGAATGGCTTGCTCCTCGTCTTCAAAAGTCATCAACGAGGCGACCGGTCCGAAGATCTCGTTTTGTGAGGCGGTCATCTCCGGCGTGGCGTTGTCGATCAGCGTAGGCGGCAGTACATACCCTCCCGGCAGCAGGGTATTGTCGGCCTGGCCGCCGCTGAGGATGCTTGCGCCTTCAGCGCGTGCCGATTCGATATAGCGCAACACGTTGGCCTGATGTTGAACATCGATCAACGGCCCCATTGCGGTGGCCGGATCCAGCGGATGGCCCGGCTGCCATTTCTTCAACTCTTCCAACAGCAAGGCCAGGAACTGAGCTTTGATGGAAGATTGCACCAGCAGTCGAGTGCCGGAAGCGCACACCGCCCCCTGATTGGCGCAGAACCCCAGCGCGGCGAAGCGCGCCGCGCGTGCCAGATCCGGCGTGTCGGCAAAAATGATGTGCGCATTTTTACCGCCGCCTTCAAGGAAGGTGCGTTTCATGTTTGACTGCCCGGCGTAAATCAGCAGCTGTTTGGCGACTTGCGTGGAGCCGGTAAACGCCATTGCGCGCACCCGGGGGTGCAGCGCCAGCGTTTTGCCTACCTGCGCGCCTCCGGTTACCACGTTGAATACTCCGTCGGGGATACCGGCCTGACGGGTCAGCTCGGCGAAGCGGATACCGGTCAACGGCGCTTTCTCCGACGGTTTGAATACCACTGAGTTGCCCATCGCCAGCGCCGGAGCTATCTTCCAGCATGCGATCATCAGCGGGTTATTCCAGGGCGTCATCACCGCCACCACGCCGAGCGGCGCCAGCGTGATCATGCCATGGAACGCGTCGCCAGTCGGGGCGATTTCACCGGCGATCTTGTCGATCGCTTCGGCGTAATAACGGATGGCGGTCTGCACATCCTGCATGTCCATATCCAGCGATTCGTGGATGGTTTTACCGGTATCCAGGCTTTCCAAGAGTGCCAACTCTTCCTGATGCTGGGCTACCAGATCGGCCAGTCGCAGCAGTGTTGCTTTACGTTGCGCTGGCGTGCGCCGCGCCCAGTCACCGGCTTGGAAAGCCTGTTCCGCGGCCGCCACCGCGTGATTGACCGTGGCTTCATCACAATCGGCGATGTTGGCCAGCGGGCGCCCGTCGATTGGGCTGGCATCGACGAAGGTCATGCCATCGGCTGAATCCTGATACTGACCGGCGATATAGGCTCGGCCTTCAATTTGCAGCCCGGCGGCCTGTTGCCGCCATTGGGCGAAAGTTTTGTTTTGGCTACTCATCTCGGTTCCCTTAGTGGACACCGCTTAGCGGGTGAGCCATTAAACTAGCGGGACGACGGCATTGCGACGAGTGGGCAAACGGCACCACACTGGTAACGGACAAGCACCAATAGATGGCTTATAGTGTGCTAATAACGCGCTGAATTAACGGGAAGCAAAATGGATATGATCAGCGCATTGCGCGTGTTTAACGCCGTCGTGAGCGGTGGCAGTTTCACCACCGCTGCTGAGATGCTCGATCTCTCACGCCCGCGGGTTAGCAAACACATCGCCGAACTGGAACAGCATTTCGGCGTGCGCTTGCTGCAGCGCACGACGCGCTCGATGACGCTGACCGAGGCAGGGCGTGAATGCTATGCCTTCAGTCAGCGCATCACCGCCGAATGCCAGGCGCTGGAGGAGTATATGGGTAATCAAGGGCAACCGGGCGGCACGTTGCGTATCAGCGCGCCGCACCCATACTGCCGCGCCGAGCTGGCGACCATCGTGGCGGCTTATCAACGTCGCTATCCGCGTGTCGCGGTTGAGTTTTGCCTCAGCGATCAGTTGGTCAACCTCATTGAGCAGGGCATCGACGTGGCGATCCGCGTGGCCAATTTGTCAGACTCCACTCTGGTGGCGCGCCGGTTGTGCGACATTCCGCGGATTCTCTGCGCCTCGCCCGACTATTTGGCGAAACATGGCGCACCCACCTCACCGCAAACGTTGCGCGACCACAACTGCCTGATGTATTCATTGTTGCCGCGTACGGAACAATGGGAATATCTAGATGCGCAGGGCCGAGCGGTAGAAGTACCGGTGTTCGGCACGCTGCGCGCCAACAGCGGCGATGCGCTGCTAGCCAGCGCGCTTGAAGGCCGGGGCATTATCCTTGAACCGGAGTTCGTGGTCAGGGAAGCGCTGGCCGCCGGCGCGCTGGTCAGGGTGATGGCAGAATACGTCTGGACCAGTCGTTCACTGTATGTGCTGTATGTTAACCGGCGCTACCTGCCGGTTAACATACGCAGTTTCGTGGACTTCCTGGCAGAATATTATCAGCGTGCGGCGTTCTCCCCCGGAGGCTGATCGCTTTCGGGGGAACACTGAGCGGCCTCGGTAATCAAAGCCCGAGCCGCATGTTCATCCGCGAGCATCTCCAACAGCAACAGATTGAGCCGCGCCAGAAACAGCGCCAGCGCTTCACCGGTGAAACGACCGGCAGTCTGTTCGAAATGGCGATAGATCTCATCGCGTTGACGGTCGTTCAGCTCAGCGTTCATCGGTATTCTCCTCGTAGCCACTTGGGTTACCACAGGCGCGCAGCAATGCCTGCTCAATCTGTTGGGTCATGGCCGTTTCGTCTCGCCCCCAACGCCAACACACGTGGCCATCCGGCCGAATCAAATACAGGGCGCCTTGCGCCGTGCTGTAAGCGGTATGCAGCCGCCCGTGTGGATCCTCCACGTCACCGGCATCGCCGTGACGTGGACGCCCCGGCAAACCGACGGTGACGATGCGCAGTGGATAACGCGCCTGCAACGCCTGTGCCGGCGGTGTTGTTTCACCATATTCCTCTTGCGCCGGGAAGCGCAGCAGGGTGAAGCAGCGCGCATCGAGTAGCCCAGTCAAGGCCTGAGGGCGCTCATCCCGTAACAGCGGATACTCGGTCAGCACCGCACCCACTGCCGGCCCAGGCAAATCACCGTTCGTCGGGGTATTTAGCGATGAGTCCGCATAACGGATGCTGTGGGTCTGGCGCGGATTGATCAGCGACGAAAATTGCGGATGACGGGCCGCCAGCGACAGCACTGCGTTGCGTAGCGTGGCGCCGCCGGGCGTAGAGGGGCACATGAACTCCGCGCTGCGGCTTGCGCTATCGGCATTTTCGCGCCAGGCGCCGCGGCGTTCATGGGAGTAGCTGTCCAGAAGATGTTCCGGCGCACGCCCTTGCAGAACATAGGCCAACTTCCACCCCAGGTTGTAGGCGTCGTCCAGGCCGCCGTTGAGACCGCGCACGCCGAAGATCGGCACAACGTGTGCCGCATCGCCAACGAATAACACCCGACCGTGGCGGTACTCATCCAACGACAGCGCCTTGGCGTTGTACATGCTGATCCAGATCGGTCGCCATTTTCCCGTTTCGCCGACCATCTTCAGAAAGTCTTCCACGACCGGCAGCACGTTTTCCGGTTTCAGCCCCTCTTCGTCGCTGACGTTGTCCTCCAGCAGGTAGTCGATGCGCCAAATGTTGTCGGGCTGGCGATGCATCCACATCGGTCCGGGGCGGAGCGGCGTTTCGAACCAGACCCGGCGCTCTGCCGGCGTTTCGCTTTCCAGTTCGATATCAATGATGGCGAAACGGCCTTTGTGCGCCCGGCCTTGCATATGCAATCCCAGTTGTTCCCGCATACGGCTGCGGCCGCCATCGCAGGCGAGCAGCCATTCGGTTTCGAGTCGATAATCAACGCCCGCCGCCTGAACCGACACGCTGACCCCATCGTGTGACGAGACGATGCGTTGCACCTCCGAGCCCCAGCGAATTTCGATCAAATCGTCATTGCGCATCGCTTCATCCAGCAGGAACTGCTCGATGTAGTACTGCTGCAAATTGATCATTGCCGGAAATTGCTGGTTGTCATCCAGCAGCATGTCGAACTGCATCACCTGTTCACCCTGATAAAAGCTGCGGCCGCGCGTCCAGGCTAACCCTTTGTCGATAAAGGCGTCGGCCACGCCAAGTTTATCGAGGATCTCGAGGCTGCGCCGTGAGATACAGGCCGCCCGGCTGCCGATGCATACCTGAGTGTCGTTTTCCAGGATCAGCGAGGCGACGCCTTGCCGCGCCAGCGCCAATGCGGTGGCCAGACCGACCGGCCCACCGCCGACAATCGTTACCTGATGGCGATGCGTCTCGCGATCGCCCTCCCGCGGCGGTAACCGAGCCGGGTATTGTTGATAATGAAATTCGCCAATCACGTTATCGGGTTGCATCATCTGTCTCCTTATCGCACTGTCACTCGTTTGCCGGCGCTACCAGCGAGCTGAAAGAATGGCGCGCTACGCCGGCCTGGATCGGCATCACCCAGTCGGGTAATTGTTGGGTGATCTCTACGTCTCTCAGCACCAGTTGATCGAGGAAATCGCCGAGATGCTCCATCGCCTCCGAACGCGCGTCGTGCAACACCATCACCGTCCAGGCTTGGCTGGCGACGTCCTCCAGCGCACGCGCTACCCAGGCGTGGGTCGGCAGTTCCCAGTCGCGCGGCACTGAATTCCACAGTACCAGGGTAAAACCCTGCTGCTGCAGAACCTCGATGGCTTCTTGGTTCAGCACGTGAGGCCCGAGAATGCCTTTGCCGGCATAGGGGCGAAACAGCGGGGGCGATTCGCCGTAGGCGCCGAGCCGGGCTTGTCCTTCGACAATCTCATAGCGAGCGAAGCCCGGGGCGCCCAACCCCAAAGGCAGCGAGTGAGTCAGGGTGTGAATGCCGACGCGGTGTCCGGCCTGTTTGACGGCGGCGACTAGCGCCTCGCCGCCTTCTGCGGCGATCTTCTCGCCGATGGGGAAGAAGTTAGCCAGAATTCGACGTTCTGCCAGCGTTTTCAGCACCAGCGGGGTGCCCACCGGATGGGGGCCGTTGTCAAACGTCAGCGTCAGTTTTTTATGCATTATTTCGCTCCTCGAGGCTTGCCAGCATCATATCGACCGCGCGTTCCGCCACCATGATGGTTGGCGCATTGGTATTGCCTGCCGGAATGCGTGGGAACACCGAGGCATCCGCGATGCGAACGCCGCTAATGCCTCGCAAACACAGTTTTAAATCCACGACCGAATCCGCCGGTTCGGCACCCATGCGACACGTGCCGATGGGGTGGTACTCGGTTTTCCCGTGTTGGCGCACGAACTCTGCCAACTGTTCATCGCTGCGCTGATCCGGCGTCGGTAGCAGCACGCGGTCGATCACATTGGCTAATGCAGGCGCCTGAAAGAGCCGTAATCCCAAATGCACCGCCCTGATTTGCGCGGCGACGTCCGCTTCCTCGGCCAGATAATTCAGACGAATATCCGGCAACGAACGCGGGTTGCTGTCCCGCAGCCGTACTTCACCACGTGCGAGTGGCCGCAGGTGGGCCAGCTTCAGCGAGACTGCATGCTGGCACTGAGCCTGTCGGCCTTTGTCGTCCACGTTGTCTGCCGCCGCCAGCCCCATGAGTTGCACGTCAGGACGTTCATCATCGCCGGTGGCGAAAAAGCCACCGCACTCCAGCAGATTGGAGGCGCAAATGCCGCGTTTGAACAGCAGCCATTCCAGGCCGTTCGCCAGCGCTTTGACGCCCTTGTCTTGTCCGAGCAGGCTGATGGGCTGTTTCAAGGTGGCGATGACGGAGAAGTGCAGGTGATCCTGCAAGCGTTGGCCGACCAGGGGGCTGTCGAGTGTGGGTTTTATGCCGACCTCGCGCAAATGCTCTGCCGGGCCGATGCCGGACTGCATCAACAGCTTTGGCGTGCCGATGGCGCCGGCGCACAGCACGATCTCGCGAGCCGCCATTGCCTGCCGGTGTTTGCCGTCAGCATCGACGTAGGCAACGCCCACGGCGCGATCGCGCTCTAACAGCAGGCGCTCCACCTGAACGCCGGTCATTACGTGAAGATGGGGCCGGCGGCGCATCGGCGTCAGATAGGCCGTGGCGGTGCTGCAGCGTTGCCCCTGAAAGGTGGTCGTTTGATAAAAACCGATGCCCTGTTGCTGCTTACCGTTGAAATCCAGGGAATAGGGATAGCCCAGCTCTTGTCCTGCTTTGACGATGGCATAGCTCAGCGGGTGGCGGTAACCGGAGTCGCTGACTTTGAGATGGCCGCGATCGCCGTGGTATTCATCGTGCAGGCTCTGGTTGCACTCCGCTTTGATAAAATAGGGCAGTACATCGCGGTACCCCCAGCCGGTGCAGCCATCGAGCTGCTCCCAGTCATCGTAGTCCTGCGCATGGCCGCGCACATACAGCTGTCCGTTCACCGAGCTGCCGCCGCCTAATACGCGCCCTTGCGGTATGCCCATTGCCCGATGGTTCATATAGGGTTCATCGTCGCTTTGGTAGGGCCAAATCAGCTTGCCGACGATCTCCGGAAAACCGGCCGGCATTCGGATGAACAGGTTTTTGTCTTCCTGCCCGGCCTCTAGCAGCAGAATGCGCGCGGAGGTTTTTTCCGCCAGCAAACCGGCGATTACGCAACCGGCGGAACCGCCGCCCACCACAATATAGTCATATCGTTCGTTCTCTTGCATGCGCTCTCCCTGAAGTGGGGTGATAGTGAAAATGCCAGAAATACGAAAAAATATATTTTTTATAATAAAGAATATTTTTTGTTGATGTCTATATTTTTTATCGCTAGCATGACATTTAAGCAACATCACCATGCTCAGCGATGGGCTTATCTGGCGACAGGAGAGAGCGGTTATGGATATGAAGCTGGCGGATAAACACGCTCTGGTTTGCGCGTCCAGCAGCGGTTTGGGGTATGCTTGCGCCGCCGCGCTGTTAAAAGAAGGGGCGAGCGTCTGGATCAATGGGCGCAATGCGCAGCGGCTGGAGGCGGCACGGCAACGACTCCAGGCCGAAATCGGCGGGCAAGTGCAGGCGGTGGTCGCCGATATCACCACGCAAGAAGGCCGTGCGGCCCTGCTGGCCGCCTGTCCGGACGCCGATATTCTGGTCAATAACAATGCTGGTCCAGAGCCGGGCAACTTCTTCGATTTCGATGAACACGCGTGGCTTGACGCGCTGCAAGGAAATCTGCTTGCTGCGCTGATGTTGATCCGCGCGCTGGCGCCGGGAATGCGGGCGCGTAAATTCGGCCGCATCATCAATATTACGTCGGCTATGGTCAGCACGCCGCGTGCCCACATGACGCTGTCTGCCGCCTCGCGCGCCGGCCTGACGGCGGCCTGCAAGGGGTTGTCGCGCGAGTTCGTCGCCGATAATGTCACGATCAACAATCTGTTGCCCGAGCGTTTCGATACGCCGCGTCAACAGCAGATGGCGCATATCGCCATGGAACAACGCGGTATCACCTTTCAACAGGCGCGGCAGAGCCAGATAGACTCCATTCCTGCCGGGCGCATGGGATTGCCGCAGGAGTTCGGCGCCGCCTGCGTCTACCTGTGCAGCGAGATGAGCGGGTACATGACCGGACAAAACATGCACCTGGATGGCGGTGCCTATCCCGCCCTGTTATAGCGAAGCAACCAAAAGAGAGGGCAATGAACATGAAATCCACGGAAAGCCCGCTGCAGCAACAGGGGGAGTTCAAGAGCCTGAGCGGCGCTGCGGTGGCATTGATCCGTCGCCGCATTATCGATGGGCAGTATCAACCCGGCAGCAAGCTGGTGATCGGCAATATTTCCGCCGAACTGGACATCAGCCCCGGCCTGGTGCGCGAAGCGCTGTCGCGGTTGGTGACCGAAGGCTTGGTGATCGCCCATGAACAGCGGGGATTCCGGGCCAGCGAGGTGTCGTTGAAGGAGCTGCAGGACATTACCGCCAACCGGCAAATGATCGAAACTCACGCGCTGCGGCTATCTATCGCCAACGGCGACGCCGAATGGGAGGCAGGGATCGTCGCCGCGTTTCACCGCCTCAAACGCAGCCCGCGTCTGGAAAATGAGGGGCAAACGCACGCCTGGAGCCAGCTTCACTATGCGTTTCATCGCAGTCTGCTGATGGCCTGCGGTTCACCGTGGATGCTGCGTTTTTCCGATCTGTTGTTCGATCAGTCTGAACGTTATCGCCGCTTGCGTTTTGGCTATGAACTGGCCGGCGCAGTGCCGGAGCGGGATGTGGACGGCGAGCATCAGGCGATTATGGACGCCACGCTGGCGCGCGACACGGATCGAGCGATCGAACTGTTGGCCCGGCACTATCAAGATACCGCGCAGCGAATTATTGAACAGACGGACAACCCCGCTCTCACCGGTGGCTCCCCACGCTAGGAGATCCCATGCGAATCGTCAGTTTTATTGCCAATGGGCGCACCGGTTACGGCCTGCTGCGCGGAGAGAATGAGATTGTGGACGGCAGCGCCATACTGCCTTACCCCGATGTTCGCAGTGCGCTGGCCGCCGGTGGCATTGAGGCGTTTGCACCGCTGCGCGACGCGCCGGCCAGCCTGAAGGCCGATGAGGTGAGCTGGCTGCCGCCGATCGTCAATCCGGAGAAGATCTTGTGCGTCGGCCTCAACTATCGCCCACATCTGCGGGAAACGGGCCGCGAAGCACCCGGCCATCCGACGCTGTTTCTGCGGTTGCCCGCCTCGCAGGTCGGTCAGGGGCAGCCGCTGCTAATCCCGACGGAATCGGCGCAGCTTGATTATGAAGGCGAGTTGGCGGTGGTGATCGGCCAGGGCGGGCGCCGCATAGCCGAACGCGACGCCATGCGCCATGTCGCCGGTTATGCCTGTTATAACGACGGCAGCGTGCGCGACTGGCAGCGCCACAGTTCGCAGTTTACCGCCGGCAAGAACTTCAGCGGCACCGGCGCCTTCGGCCCATGGTTGCTGAGCGCCGATCGCATTCCTGAACCGAGCGCGCTGCAGTTGGAAACCCGCGTCAACGGCGAGGTTATGCAGCAGGCATCGCTGGCGGAACTGATCTTCTCTATTCCGGCGTTGATCGCATACTGTTCGACCTTTACCACGCTGGCGCCGGGCGACGTGCTGGTAACCGGCACGCCCGGTGGCGTAGGCGCTTTCCGTCAGCCGCCTGTCTGGCTACAGGCCGGCGATCGGGTCGAGGTGGCGATCGCCGGCCTGGGCACGCTCAGCAATCCGGTCATGCACGATACCGGCGCCTGACGGCGCTTGCTAGCCCCCGATGAAACAGGAGGAGTACGATGGCTGATATTAACATTCTGCCGCAGGTTTCCGCCTTTTTGGCGCAGGATCATGGACAATTTATTGATGGGCAGTATCGAGCGACGCCCAACGTAGAGCGTTTGCCGGTGGTGAATCCGGCTAACGGCAGGACGATAGCCGATGTGGCTGCGGCTTCTGCCGACGACGTGGATCGGGCACTGGAGAGCGCCGGGCGTGCGTTGCAGGGAGACTGGGGCCGCTGTCTGCCCGCGCAACGCCAGCAAATTTTACTGCGCCTTGCCGATCTGCTCGAGGCGCATCGCGAGGAGTTTGCTCAACTGGAGACCTTGACCAATGGCAAACTGATCGGCGACGCGCGTCGCTTCGAGGTTGACCATACCTGCGTTTTTATCCGCTATTACGCAGGCTGGGCCACTAAGCTGCATGGCGAGACGCTGGCGCCGTCCATCCCTTCGTTCGCTGGCGAGCAGTACACCGCCATGACCTACCGGGAGCCAGTCGGGGTGGTGGCGGCGATCGTGCCCTGGAACTTCCCGTTGATGATCGCCATCTGGAAAATCGCCGCCGCGCTTTGCACCGGCTGCTGCATTGTGGTCAAACCGAGTGAGTTCGCACCATTGACGCTGCTGCGTCTCGCTGAGCTGGCTCATCAGGCCGGCGTGCCCGCAGGGGTATTTAATGTGGTCAACGGCGGACGTCAGGTCGGGCAGTGGCTGATAGAACATCCGCGCGTCAACAAAGTCAGTTTCACCGGTTCCGTGCCTGCCGGTATCGCTATCGGTCAGGCGGCGCTCAAAGCCGATCTGACCCGCGTGACGCTGGAACTGGGCGGCAAAAATCCGGCGGCATTTCTCGCCGACGTCGATGCCGAGCGGGCGGTAGACGGCATCATGCTCGCCGGGCTAGTGCATCAGGGGCAGGTTTGCTCGTCCGCCGAGCGCTTTTATATCCACGCATCGCGCTTCGACGAAATCGTCGAGCGGGTAATCGCACGCGTCGAAACGCTGCGCATCGGTTCGCCGCTGGATGAAGCGACGCAGTACGGGCCGCTGGCCAACCAACCGCATTTTGCCCGCATGCAGGCGCTGTTCGAACGGGCACGGCAGGGCGGCCAGGTGTTGAGCGGTGGGCAGGCGCTGGTGGGGGACGGGTTTTACGTCACGCCGACGGTGATCCGCGCCAACGGGCATGACGATCCGCTGATGCGAGAAGAGGCCTTTGCCGGCGTGCTGAGTTTCATGCCGTTCGATGATGAAGAACAACTGCTGCAGTGGATGAATGACAGCGCCTACGGTCTGTCCGCCAGTCTCTGGACCAATGATTTCAGCAAAGCACTGCGCCTGATGCGGCGCATTGAGGCGGGCATGGTGTGGATCAACTCGCACACCATCATGGATCCGGCCGTACCGTTCGGTGGCTGGAAGGCTTCCGGTATCGGTCGTGAATTCGGCAGCGCGTTCATTGAGTCCTACACCGAGCTGAAATCCGTCATCATGTGCTACTGAGCTCCTCGGAACCGGGGCCGTGTGCCCCTAAGGAACGGTAATGAGCCGAATACCGGTTACCCAGTATGATCCGCCATTCGCCATCACACGCGCAAGCCATCTGGTGTTGACCTCGCAAGACCTGGCCGCCAGCGAGCGGTTTTACACCCAGGTAGCAGGCATGGTGTTGACTCACAAGGACGATCGCCATCTGTATCTGCGCGGTTTGGAAGAGGCCTGTCATCACAGTTTGGTGATCGCCTACAGCAAAGCGGAGCCGCACTGCGAGCGCATTGGCCTACGGGTGTTTCAGGAAAAGGATCTGGCTGCGGCCAAGCGGTTTTTGGATCTGCAAGGCCTTGATAATCACTGGGCGGAGGTGCCGTTTCAGGGGCTCACCCTGCATTTCACCGATCCGGTAGGCACACCGATTGAACTTTGCGCCAGTATGCCGGTGATGCCGCGCTTGCACCATCAGGTGCATTTGTACCGCGGCGGCAGCGCCCAACGGCTGGACCATTTCCAGCTGCATACACCCTATGTGCAGCGGGCGGCCGAATTTTATATGACGCAGTTGGGATTTCGCGCCTCGGACATTTATATGAACGAGCAAGGGATGGGTGCCGCCTTTTTGCAACGCAAGGGCAATACGCAGGATTTGGTGTATCTGCATGGGCCGGGGCCGCGTTTGCATCACTTCGGCTATACCATTCCCGATTCGCAGGAGATCCTGCGCGCCTGCGATACCGCCGGCAACCTGGGGTTCGGTGACGCGGTGGAGCGTGGGCCGGGCCGACACGGTATGGGGCACGTGCTGTTCGTCTATCTGCGCGATCCTGACGGGCACCGCCTCGAGCTGCATAACACGCCGTATCAGATGATCGATATCGAGCTGGGGACTAATCTGCTTGAGGCGGATCAACGCCAGCAACTGTTGCCCTGGGGGCTGCCGCCGCAGCGCAAATGGGTAGCGGAAGCCAGCACGTTTGCCGGCGCGGCGATCGAGCATCCTTCAGGCGGCGGCTATCCGCTGGTGCTGGAAGAGTACCTGTCGCGTATTTGAGGGAATAAAAAAGCCGATAACGCAAGTTATCGGCTTGAGTGGCAGACTGCGCGACGTTACGCCGGCAGCTGCTGCGCGGTTTTCTCGACCAGCGCCAGCAACAGCTTGATGTCTTCCAGCGTCACGATCGGGTTCAGCAGCGTCATCTTCAGGCAGGTTACGCCATCGAACTCGGTCACGCCGACGTTGGCGCGGCCCGATTCCAGCAGGGCGTCGCCGATGCGCTGGTTGAACAGGGCGACGGCCGCGTCGCCGTTCGCCGCCAGCTGCGCCGGACGGTAGCGGAACAGCACGCTGGCCAGCTGCGGCTGCATCACCAGTTCCAGCGATTCCTGATCGGCGATGTAACGCGCCACCTGTTGCGCCAGCGTCACGCCATGATCGATGATCTCGGCGTATTGCTTCTGCCCCAGCGCCTCCAGCCCCATCCACAGCTTCAACGCATCGAAGCGGCGGGTGGTTTGCAGCGACTTGGACACCAGGTTCGGCACGCCTTGCGCTTCGTCGAACTCGGAGTTCAGGTAGGCCGCCTGATAGCGCATCAGCTCATAGTGACGCTCGTCTTTCAGCAGGAAGGCGCCGCAGCTGATGGTCTGGAAGAACTGCTTGTGGAAGTCCAGGGTAATGGAGTCCACCAGTTCCAAGCCGTCCAGGTAGTCGCGGTACTGCTCGGAAAGCAGCAGCGCGCCGCCCCAGGCCGCATCCACGTGTACCCAAATCTGCTGCTGCGCCGCCAGCCGCGCGATGTCGCGCAGCGGGTCAATGGCACCGGCGTCGGTGGTGCCGGCGGTGGCGACAATCGCCATCACCTGCTCGCCGTTGGCCTTGGCCTGCGCCAGTTTTTCCGTCAGATCGTTCACGTCCATGCGGGCGAAGCGATCGGTTTTCACCAGGGTGACGGATTGATAGCCGAGGCCCATCAGCGCCATGTTCTTCTGCACCGAGAAGTGGGCATTTTCAGAACAGAACACCTTCAGCTTGCGCAGATCGCCCACCAGGCCGTCCTGCTGCACGGAGTGGCCCTGACGCGCGAAGAATGCATCGCGCGCCAGCATCAGCCCCATCAGGTTGCTCTGGGTGCCGCCGCTGGTGAACACCCCGGCGTCGCCGGGCTGGTAACCAACCTGGGCGCGCAGCCATTCGATCAGCTTCATTTCGATCAGCGTGGCCGACGGGCTCTGATCCCAGGAATCCATGCTCTGGTTGGTGGCGTTGATCAGCACTTCGGCGGCCTGGCTTATCACCAGGCTCGGGCAGTGCAGGTGCGCCACGCACTGCGGGTGGTGCACCGACAGGCTGTCTTTCAAAAAGTACTCGATGGCGCGATCGATCGCCGCCTGGTTGCCCAGGCCTTGCGGGGTGAAGTCGAGCTTGATGCGTTCGCGCAGTTCGGCAACGCTTTTGCCCTGATACATCTCGGGCTGTTGCAGCCACTGCACGACGGCTTCACTGCTCTGCGCGATCGCCTGGCGGTAAGCCTCGGCGCTGTGCGCCGAGGAAGCCAGAATCGGGTTTAACTTGGACATCGCGGTCATTCGCTCCAATCAGACTGGCTTGACGCCGGCGGCCAACAGCGCCTGCTCAAATTTATCCAGGAAAATACCCAGCTCATCGTTGGTGATCAGCAGGGAAGGCAGCAGACGCAGCACGCAACCATTGCGCCCGCCGCGCTCCAGGATCAAACCGGATTCGAAGCACTTTTTCTGCAGCAACGCGGACAGCTCGCCATCGGCCGGGTAGCAGCCCATGTGATCCTGCGCTTCGTTCGGCTTGACGATCTCGATGCCGATCATCAGGCCCAGGCCGCGGACGTGACCGATCACCGGATACCGTTTCTGCAGCTCGGCCAGTTTGCCTTTCAGCCACTCGCCCTGCGCGGCCACTTTGTCGGCGACCTGGTGCTCTTTCAGGTATTGCAGGGTGGTCAGGCCGGTGGCCATCGCCAGCTGGTTGCCGCGGAAGGTGCCGGTGTGGTGACCCGGTTCCCAGGCGTCGAACTCTTTCTTGATGCCCAGCACCGCGAGCGGCAAGCCGCCGCCGACCGCTTTCGACATCACGATGATGTCCGGCTCGATGCCCGCGTGTTCGAAGGCGAACAGTTTGCCCGTACGGGCGAAACCGGCCTGAACTTCGTCGATGATCAGCAGAATGCCATGCTCCTGCGTCACTTTGCGGATGCGCTGCAGCCACTCGGCCGGCGCCGGGTTAACGCCGCCTTCGCCCTGAACGGCTTCCAGGATCACCGCCGCCGGTTTGCGCACGCCGCTTTCCACGTCGTTGATCAGGTTGTCGAAGTAGTAGGTCAGCGCCTTGACGCCGGCTTCGCCGCCGATGCCCAGCGGGCAGCGGTATTCATGCGGGTAAGGCATGAACTGCACTTCCGGCATCATGCCGTTGATCGCCGCCTTCGGCGACAGGTTGCCGGTGACCGACAGCGCGCCGTGGGTCATGCCGTGATAACCGCCGGAGAAGCTGATCACGCCAGAACGGCCGGTGTGCTTTTTCGCCAGCTTCAGCGCGGCTTCCACCGCATCGGCGCCGGACGGGCCGCAGAACTGCAGGCAATATTCTTTGCCTTCGCCCGGCAACAGAGAGAGCAGGTAATCGGAGAAACGATCTTTTAATGGGGTCGTGAGATCGAGAGTATGTAACGGCAAGCCGCTGGTAATGACATTTTGGATGCTTTGCAGGACGTCGGGGTGATTATGTCCAAGAGCCAACGTTCCCGCCCCGGCCAGGCAATCAAGATATTGATTATTCTCAACATCAGTGATCCAAACGCCCTGGGCTTTCGCAATTGCCAACGGCAATTTGCGCGGATAACTCCTAACATTCGACTCAAATTCGGCTTGGCGCGCCAAATAGGTTTCATTGTTTCCGTTTAATGAGTTTGCAACTAAAGTATCAATACGGACTTTATCCGTCATCATATCTCTCCTACAACCGAAGGTCTCAAGACGCAACGATTGAATTAATGAATTAGAAAAGTAACTGCCTTGTGAAAAGCGCGACCAATATATGGCTTTTTCGCCTGGGACTCAATAGCCGATTTTGTTTTGAATTGTTTAGTTTTTTCTTAGGCTCATCAATATGTTGTTGATTTGTTGACCGTTGGTTTTGCCGGCAAAAAACAACATTTCTTTAACATTACGTAAAAATGCTTTTCTGCTTTCCTTTGGCTGCTTCTTTAATGCATTTATTATTAAGGTGAATTTCCGATTAATAACATAAATAGAAAATAGCGGCTTATTTTCATCTATTCACCACCTTAAGTCCTAAAGCGGTTATATACACAAAATTTGTGATGAATATAAGCAGCCGAGCGTTAAAAGCGCAGTATCCAGAGCGGTGATTTCTTGCAGATTTTACGTAGCGCGATCAAAAAAGCGGGATTTTTGTGCGGCCGCCGGCGTGTCTGCCGGCGCCGCGGTCATTAACGTTGCCGTAACCAGGCGTGGTAACGCTGCAGGATACGGCGGGTACGCCACTGATCGACGACCAGCGTGAACAGCGGCGAGTAGCGCACATTGCGCGGCCGATCGTCACTCAACGCGCGCATCCGGCGCTTGACCAACGCCATGCGGGCGAGCGACGCCATCACCTTGCTGCGCCAGGTGATCGGGGCAGGCAGCGCATGGGGGGCCGCGCCGGTTTGCCAGTGCCGCGGCAGATCGGGCATTTCCGCCATGGCGGTAGCGATGCCGACGACCGCGACGCCGCTGTCCAGCACCCGCTGCGCCACCGACGGGCGGGCGATGCCGCCGGTGGTCATCACCGGCATGCGCGCGACGGCGGCAAGATCGCGGGCGAAGGTCAGAAAATAGGCTTCGCGCGCCAGAGTGCGGCCGTCCGCCGTGTCGCCTTGCATCGCCGGGCTTTCGTAGCTGCCGCCGGACAGTTCGATCAGATCGACCGGCAACTCGTTCAACATCAGCACCACCTGGCGGGCATCGTCCGATGAAAAACCGCCGCGCTGGAAATCGGCGGAGTTCAGTTTGACCGCCACGCAAAATTCCGGCGAGACGCGCTCGCGCACCGCACGCACTACCTCCAGCAGCAACCGGGCGCGGTTCGCCAACTCGCCGCCCCAGCGATCGTTGCGCTGGTTGGTCAGCGGCGAGAGAAACTGGGAAATCAGATAGCCGTGCGCCGCGTGGATCTCCACGCCGGTAAAACCGGCCTGTTCGGCGGCGTGCGCGCTGGCGGCGAAGCGCGCGATCACCTCGGCAATCTGCGCTGCATCCATCGCCTGCGGCTGGGCGAACAGCTTGCTGTGCTTGCCCATCGCCAGCGGGATGGCGGAGGGCGCCCACGCGTTACCGCCCATGTTCGCCATCACCTGCCGGCCCGGGTGGTTAAGCTGCATCCACACCTGCGCGCCGCCCTGGCGCGCGGCCTTGGCCCAGGTTTCGAACGGGGCGAGCGGCGTGTCCTGTTCCAGCACCACGCCGCCGGGGCCGGTCATGGCGCGGCCGTCGATCATCACGTTGCCGGTGATGATCAAGCCGGCGCCGCCTTCGGCCCAGTAGCGGTATAAGCGCCACAGCGCCGGGCCGGGCAATTGGCCCGGGGCGGCCAGATTTTCTTCCATCGCCGCCTTGGCCAGACGGTTGGATAAACGGCTGCCGTTGGGCAGTGTCAGTGGGGTAAACATCGGTTTGCGCTCCTGTCGTACGGGGAATGGCGCTATACTAGGTTTAAAGTTAACTTTAAGGTCAATAGGGCATGAAGATCGGAGAATTGGCGCAGCGCGCCGGCATGGCCGCCTCGGCGATACGCTACTACGAGCAGTTGGGGTTGTTGCCGAAACCGGTGCGCGGCGTCAACGGCTATCGGGTGTACGGCGACAGCGCGCTGGAGCGTTTGCACCTGATCCAAATCGGCCAGAATCTGGGTTTTTCGCTGCAGGCGATCCAACGGGTGCTGGCGCTGCAGGGCAGCGCTTATCAGGATGGGTTGATACGTGGCGTCGATGAACGGCTGGCGGAGATCGAGCTGATGATGGCCACGCTGAATGAACAACGAGAAACCTTGCTGACGACCCGGCTGACCTTATTGGCGTCCGGTGTGGCAGGGCTGTGCCAAACCAAGGGCGAAAAACAGGCCGACGCATCGCCGGCCCGGCCGGCAAAGCTTAGCGGCGTTTAAAGGCGGAACGCCCGGCATACACCGCCGCGGCGCCCAACTGGTCTTCGATGCGCATCAGCTGATTGTATTTTTCGATGCGCTCGCCGCGGCTCGGCGCGCCGGTTTTCAGATGGCCGGCTCGCATCGCGATCGTCATGTCGGCGATAAAGCTGTCGACGGTTTCACCGCTGCGGTGCGAGATAAAGGTGCCCCAGCCGTTCGCCTGGCAGAGCTGTACGGCGGCGAAGGTTTCGCTCAGCGTGCCGATCTGGTTCAGCTTGATCAGCGCCGCATTGGCCAACCGTTCATCAATCCCGCGCTGGATGTATTTCACGTTGGTGACGAACAGATCGTCGCCGACCAGCTCCACCTGGTCGCCCAGGGCATCGCTCAGAATACGCCAGCCGGCCCAATCGTCTTCGGCCAAGCCGTCTTCAATCAGCACGATGGGGAAGTCCTGCACCAGCCGTTGGTAATAGGCCGTCATCTGGGCTGCGTCCAACTCGAGGTTCTCGCTGCGCAGACGGTACTTGCCGTCTGCGTAGAATTCGCTCGAGGCCGGATCCATGCAGATCGCGATATCTTCTCCCGGCCGGTAGCCGGCTTTTTCTATCGCCTGCACGATCAGCTCGAGCGGCTGGCGATTTGAGGCGACCGCCGGCGCGAAACCGCCTTCGTCACCGACGCCGACCGACAGGCCTTTTTCCAACAGGATTTGGCGTAGCGCCTGATAAACTTCACTACCCCAGCGCACGGCCTCGCGCAGCGACGGCGCGCCCAGGGGAGCTATCATAAACTCCTGAAAGTCCGCCCCTTGCCACCGGGCGTGCACGCCGCCGTTGATGATATTCATGCAGGGCACCGGCAGCAGGTTGGCGCCGATGCCGCCCAGATAACGATACAGCGGCAGCTGCGACAATTGCGCCGCGAGGCGGGCGGCGGCCAGAGAAACGCCGAGCAGGGCGTTGGCCCCCAATCGGCTCTTGTTCTCGCTGCCGTCCAGCGCGATCAGCCGGCGGTCAATCTCCGCCTGTTGGCGCACATCCACCCCGAGTAGCGCCTCATTGATCGCCGTTTTGACGCTGTGCACCGCCTCCAGTACGCCTTTGCCGCCGAAACGGTGCGGATCGCCGTCGCGGTGCTCCACCGCCTCGCGCGACCCGGTGCTGGCTCCCGAAGGCACCGAAGCCCGGGCCACGACGCCCGCCGCGCTCATGTCAACTTCGACGGTCGGGTTGCCGCGCGAATCCAGGATCTCTCTGGCGGTTACGCTTTCAATCTCATAGCTCATGGGTAGTCACCTCGTTCTAGGGAGTGGGAACGTGTTTTATCAGCACGTCGATGGATAAATGGTTGATGAATTCGAAACCGAAGGAGGCAAAGACGCCAAACGGACGGTTCTGATGGCCGAGCAACAAAAGATCGACGCCTTCACGGGCAATCAGGGCTTCGACGTCTTTGAAGCGATGGATGCTGACGATTGCGCGCACCTCCAGGGGGATTGAGCAGTCTTCCACCAGGCGGCTGAGCATGGCTTTGGCGGCGATCACCTCGCTGGACTGGCGATCTTTGGTTTGCGCATCGCTGAGGTAGTCCAGCTCGGCATAGTCGGCGCTGATGTGCGCCACGGTAATGCGCGTATTCATCTGCTTATTGAGGCGTTCGGCATGGCGCAACAGCAGCCGGCCGTCGCGTTCATCCTGTACCAGCAGTAAAGCGTGTTGATAGAGCGGCATGACTTATCTCCCTGCGTTAGCGATCTGGATGGTTAACCACGGTAAAACCTCTTTTTTTCGGCTCGTCATATCGGGCAGCGATACCTGACGAATGCCGAGCACCCGGTTCGACGAGAAATACAGGGTGGAGCGGCGGCGGGTGATATCGGTGACCAATAGTGCAGCCATCTCCAGCCCGGCTTCCTGCTTCGCTTGTTCAAGCGCCTGTTGCAGTGCGGGCAACAGCGGATCGATGTCGCTCATGGCCCGCACTTCTATCTGCGACAGCAGCAGCGAAACGGTATGGATGCGGTAATTCTTGGCGTCGCGCTGCAGCAACTGCGGGGCGGATTGCCCGGAGAGATCGGTTTTGGCGGCCAGCAGCCCGGCGATGAAAGCGTCATAGTCGACGTGAGAGATTGCGCGCAACCGGGTGACCGCCAGCCGATCCTGTTCCGTGGTGGTCGGCGCACTGAGCGCGACGGTGTCGCTCAGGATAGCTCCCAGCAGCAAGTGGCCTGCGCGGCGCTAAGTGGCATCGGCCTTTCTGCCGTCAGGATCTGCAGGATCACGGTGGCGCAACAGCCGACGGCGCGCACCCAGACATCGGGCGGGTTGCGGGTGACTAACGTGCCCAGCCGGTGATGGTCGATAACGCCGACCACGTCGCTGTCGGGCAATGAGGCCGGGCCTTGTTCGATATCGGTAAAGTCGACCAGCCAGACTTTGCGGTCACGGAGATCGTCTGTCAGCAGCGCAGGTGCTTGTACGCCGGCGGCAGCCAGTATGTAGCGGGTTTCCGGCGTGAGGTCGCCTAGGCGGAAAGCCACGGCCGGTTTGCCTAGGTGATTGAGCCAGTCCGCGACCACCAGCGCGCTGCAGATGCTGTCGCTGTCGGGATTTTTATGGCCGAAAACGTACAGGGGCATTTCCCGCGCGACGGCATCGGGCTGGAACGGAAAAGGGGTAAGACGTGAGATTTCATTCATAGCGACTCCTGACATACCTGCCTAAAAAATAAAGCGAAGTTGTATATCAGGCGTCATCATCCGGTTCGAGTGAACGCGGCGGTTGGGAAAGGTGGAACACCATCACCTCGTGAACGACTGTAGCGCAGCGCGGGGGTAAACGCAACGTCCGGCAAAGCTGGCGAGAATGCGCAATCGGATTGATACTGAGTGAGTCTATGATGGACAAGGATATTTGTCGCTACCGACGGATAGGGCGAACGGACTCACGCCGGCTGGCTGCGCCGGAACCGTGGGTGACACAATGGGAGACAACATGTTCGAACCCTGCTTCCCCGAAAACGAAGCCGAACGCCTGTCGGTATTGAATTCGCTGAACGTGCTGGATTCAAACTCGGTGGAAAAACTGGATCGCATCACGCGGCTGGCGGCGAAATACTTCGGCGTGACCATTGCGCTGGTGTCGCTGATCGACCGGGATCGCCAATGGTTTTTATCGCGCTACGGTCTGGATGCCCGGGAAACGCCGCGCAATATTTCGTTTTGCGGCCATGCGATCTTGCAACGCGAAGCGCTGGTGGTGCCCGATACCGCCAACGACCCGCGCTTTTTCGATAATCCGCTGGTGATCGGCGGGCCGAGGATCGGTTTCTACGTCGGGCAGCCGCTGCTGTCGCTCGACGGGCTGCCGCTCGGCACCCTGTGCATTATCGACAGCCACCCGCAGCCGTTTTCCCCGGAACAACTGGCCGATCTGCATGATTTCGCCGCCGTGGTGGAGGAGTATCTGCAAAGTATTGAGCGCCACGTCTATACCGAAAACCTGAAGTCCGACCTGCAGCGCACGGAGGCCCTGTTCGAACAGACCTTCGCCCAGGCGGCGGTAGGGATGGCGCTGGTTTCGCTGCAGGGGTATTGGCTGCGGGTGAACCCGCGCATCTGCGAAATGCTGCACTATTCCGAGCGCGAACTGATGGATCGCACCTTCCAGGACATTACCTATCCGCTCGATCTCAATACCGACCTGGAAAAGCTGCAGCAGCTGTTGAAAAATGAAATCAGCACCTACTCGATGGAAAAACGCTATTTCCGCGCCGACGGCTCGATCGTTTGGGTGCAGCTGACGGTGGCGCTCAATCGCTTGCCGAACGGCAAACCGGACCATTTCATCTCGGTTATCGTCGATATCAGCGAGCGCAAGGCGGCCGAGGCCGATCTGTTCGCGTTGCAGCATGAGCTGGAGGAACGCGTCGAAACCCGCACGCGGGAGCTGAACGTGGTGGTCAAAAAACTCAACGAAGAGATTGAAACCCGCGTGCTCGCCGAATATCAGCTCAGTGCGGAGAAGGAGCGTCTGCGCGCCATTACCGACAACATGCCGGCCTTAATCAGCCAGATCGACGGCAATGAACGCTACCTGTTCGCCAACAGCGCCTACAAAACCTGGTTCGGTCTGGAGGAGTCCAGCCTCAGGGGGATGACGGTGCGCGATTTCATGGGGGAAAGCGTTTATCGGATAGCAAAGCCGATGATCGAACGGGCCCTCGCGGGCGAAATGGTGAGTTTTGAGAATGAGCTGCAGACCCGGCAGGGGCTGCTGATGATCCACACCACGCTGGTGCCGTGCGAAGCGCAGGGCTTTTACATTCTCGCCATGGACATCACCGAACTGAAGCGGCTGCAGCAGCGGCTGGAATATGACGCGACCCACGACATGCTGACCGGATTGACCAACCGCCGCGCGTTTCTGCGCCGGTTGTCGGGCACGCTGCAGGCCTGTTGCCATCAGCGGCAGATGGCGCTGCTGTTTATCGATCTCGACGGCTTCAAAACCCTTAACGACAGCTATGGCCATGATTTCGGCGACGCGATCCTGAAAACCTTCGCCACGTTGCTCAGCGCCTGCGCCGGCGAGCGCCACAGCGTCTCGCGTCTGGCCGGTGACGAGTTCACGGTGATCCTGTGGCCGTTGACGGATCCGCGGCGCGAGGTCAGCGAGTTTTGCGAAAACGTGTTGGCGCAACTGGCCACAATTACGCAGATCGGGCCGCAGAAGGTACGGCTTTCCGCCAGCATCGGCGCGGCCATTTCCCCACGCGGCGATGTGACGGAGGAGATGCTGCTGACCCGCGCCGACGGCGCGATGTATCAGGCGAAATCGGCCGGAAAGGGCACTTACGCCATCTGCGAGCTGTGAGCGTGCAACCGCGGCGGTGTCAGGGTAAGCTGTTTTTTCTTTTCCTGTGAGCAGAACTCCGGACTGATTGCATGGCGTCAAATCATCAACATAAAGACTGGCTCGAATTGCGACGCGATGACGAAACCGGTATTGAGAGCGTCAACGCTCACTTTCAGGGGCATGCCTACGATCCTCACGATCATGATGAAATGCTGGTGGGCGTCACGCAGCAGGGCTTGCAGCGTTTCCATTGCCACCGCTCGCTGCATACCAGCCGGCCGGGGCGCGCCATGCTGATCGAGCCGGGCGCGGTGCACGATGGCCATGCGCCGCAGGCCGAGGGGTTTACCTATGCGATGCTTTATCTGCCGCAGCGCTGGGTCTCCGACGCGATGAGCCGCCGCGGATTGGGGGACGCTTCGGTGCTGGAAGGCGCCTTCCACAGCACGTTGACCGACGATCCGATGCTGGCGACCGCGATCCACCAGGCGTTTTTTGCGTTGCATCAGGGGGAAGGCCGGCTGGCGCGCGATCAAAGCCTGGATCAACTGCTGACGCTTTTGGCACGCCATATTCGCGTTCGGCCAACTTCCCAAAGCGATGACGCTTTAATTGAGATGAATCGCTTGCGGGACTATTTGCACGAGCACATGGCGGATAACCCCAGCCTGGATGAACTTGCTCTTCAGTGCGGCCTGGATCGTTTCCGCCTGACTCGCCAGTTCACCCGGGCTTTCGGCCAGTCGCCGCACGCTTATTTGGTTCGGTTGAGGCTGCGGGCCGCACGCTTGCTGTTGGCGCAGGGGGAAGAACCGGCGCAGGTCGCCATGCAGGTGGGTTTTGCCGATCAGAGCCATTTGGGCCGCTGGTTCCAGCGCGCCTACCGATTATCGCCGGCGGCCTATCAACGCCAGTGCACAAACGTTCTATACCGTTGACTTGCCATCTCCGATGATGCGCGTTTAACAGCACAACGGAGTAGAGCGAAATATGTTTGATACCAAGATAGCGTTTATCGTGCGTGACGATCTGCCAACCTGGCAGCGGCTGAACGTGGTGGCCTTTCTGGCGACGGGCATCGCCGCCGCGGCCCCGGAAATCATCGGCGAGCGTTACGTGGATGCGCAGGGCAGACGCTACGGCGCCATTTCCGGGCAGCCGATGCTGATTTTCGCCGCGGATCTGCCGGGCCTGCAAAATGTGCATCGCAAAGGATTGGAGCGGGAATTAACGCTGATCCCCTATGTGCACGCCATGTTCGCGACCGGGCACGATGAAGCCAACCGCCAGGTTTTTCGCGCTGAAGACGCGGACAATCTGGATTTGGTCGGCCTGGGGCTGCGCGGGCCGAAGAAAGCGGTGGATAAGGCGATAAAAGGCCTGGCGCTCCACGGCTAGGGCTGGAAAGTGCGCCGCCCGGCGGCGAAAGCAGGGGGCCAGTCCCATGCCGTCTGAATGGCGGTATGGGGGCTTTGGCGGCAACACTTGAAATGAGGTTCGGGCATCATTAAATGATAAGAACCGCGGTTTTTTGCGCCGTCGGCGAGGCTCTTATATATTTAGTAGCATGCCTGAGGCAGGTTAGGCATGAAACGGCGGTCGGTCGGGCCGCTGCAAGTACGACAGTTAATCCGTTCGCCAAGAGGCTGCGAGCCTGTGCTTTCGGTAGGGACAGCCGCCAATCGTTTTTACGGCGACCGAAGGCGGAGCAGCTACTCACAGGTCACGAGGACACTTACCATGCATAAGAGAACACTGGCGTCACTGCATTACGAAAACATGCCTTACGATGGGGTACACTTTCATATTTTGAAACGGGAAACGCCTGGCCATACGGCGTTGCTGAAGCTGGATGCGGGCAGCCGGCAACCGGCGCGTTTTCATCCGGGCTGGGTGAAACTGATGGTGCTGAGCGGTGAACTGAAGGTTGACGATCAGACGTTGCAACCCCATGAGATGTTAATCATTCCTGCCAATACCGCCTATACGGTACAGGCCATTACGGAAGTGATTTGTCTGGCGATTTCCGAGCTGGACGGTGCCGAGCTGGCCCGTTGATGAAATAACAACTCTGGATGGAGGAGAGCCTAGGCGCTCTCCCTATCCCTTCAGCATTAAGCCGCCCCCCCGGGCTGAGCTGCCTGCTGATTGATGCGTATACCTCCTGATTATGCCACCGCGCTTTCCCTATCCATCACTTTCGGCCACGTCGCCCCCGCAACGAGCCGCCATTGCGCAGCGCATGCGCAACGCCTGCGTTTTACGCAGAACGATGAAATTTTGGTGTAAATAGTGAGTTTCTTCGCATAAGGCCCCTGGTGTGGCTTGCGACAGCGTCACTATATGGAGGATCATGCGGCCTCTCTATCAAATAAAAGACATTCGCGTTATCAAAAGGGACAAACGACCATGGGATTCGAAGTCGACAACGCCGAAACGAAACGCATCGACCTCAGCAGCCACGAAAACTCCTCGTTCGAGGTGACGGGGCTGGTGAAACACTATCCGGCGGGCTTCGTCATTCCTTACCACTCGCATAGGCGCTGCCATTTGCTCTATTCGCAGCAGGGCGTTATGGCAGTCGAGGCGAGCAGCGGGCGCTGGATCGTGCCGCCCACCACCGCAGTCTGGCTGCGGCCGGGGGTAGAGCATCAGATCGTCATGCAGAGCAACATCTGCGTTTACGGGATTTTGGTCGATGAAATCACCGCCGCGCGTTTGCCGCTGCGCGACGGCGTCTTGCAGGTCTCACCGCTGCTGCGAGAACTGATCGCTCAGCTGGCGACGCTGGCGCCCGAAGGGGCGGAGACCCAACGCAATGCGCTGCTCAGAGCGTTGTTCCTTGAGGAGTTGAGCCTGCAGCCGCAGCTGGCACTGCACCTGCCTTGGCCGGCAGAAGCGAGAATGGCCGAGATTTGCCGGCAGTTGGTCATCACGCCGGCTGACGATCGCGGCATTGAGGCCTGGGCCGATTCACTGTCGATCAGCGTAAAGACCTTTCAACGCCATTTCAGCCAACAAACCGGCATCACCTTCGGCCAGTGGAAACAGCGCCTGCGGCTGCTGTCGTCCATTCCGCTGCTGTTGGCCGGCCACTCGATCATCCACGCCGCCTTCGAAAGCGGTTACGAGAGCCACAGCGCCTATTCGGTGGCGTTCAAAAAACTGTTTGGTGTTTCGCCTTCGCGCTTTACGCTATAGCCTTATGGCATAGCGCGCTTCTCCTATAGATTGAAGCAACCTAATGACGTATAAAGCAAAGCAGTCAACCTCCGAGGCCGCTTCCTGTGATAAAAATTGTCGTGTATCTGATTCTCGCCGTGACGATCGCCATTATTGCGGCCAGAGTCATCTTTCGTTTGCCGAATATCTCCCAGCGTCTGCCGCAGGCGGCATTGCCGGCGGATCCTGCCGCCCAGCTGCCGGCGCGCGCCGCCGAACTGATGGTGGCGCATCCGGGCCTGAGCGGCGTGGTGCCGCTGGCCAGCGGGCACGATGCCTTCGCCAGCCGCCTGGCGCTGGCGCGGATGGCGGAAAGGTCGATCGACGCCCAGTACTACATCTGGCATAACGACACCTCCGGGCAGATCCTGCTGAAAACCCTGTATGACGCGGCTCAACGCGGCGTGCGCGTGCGGCTGTTGCTGGACGATAACGGCGTCGCCATGGACGAGACCCTGGCGGCGCTGAACGCCCAGGAAAACGTCGAGATCCGCCTGTTTAACCCGTCAACCGTGCGCACGCCGAAGCTGGCCGGCTACGCCTTTGACTTTATGCGCATGAACCGGCGCATGCATAACAAGTCTTACATCGTCGACGGCGCCGTGGCGATCATCGGCGGCCGCAATATCGGCGACGAGTATTTCCAGGTCGGCGACGAAAACTATTTCCTCGATCTCGACGTGCTGAGCGTCGGCAACGTGGTGGCGGAGACCGCCGAGGTCTTCGATCGCTACTGGAACAGCGCGTCGGTGTTTGGCGTTGAGCAGATTATCCGGGGCAAAGGCGACCTTTCCGCCTTCCTGGCACAGGCCACCGCGACCGAAAGCAGCGAACGGGCCCGCAAACTGGCGGTGCAGCTGGAAACCAGCGCGGTGCGCTTTCGCGATGGCGTCGTCCAGCCGGAATTCACCCAGGTAGAGCTGGTGGCCGACGATCCGGCGAAAGGGCTGGGCAAGGCTTCGCGCGATCGTTTGATGGTGACGCAGCTGAGCAAGATTATCGGCGGCGTCGGCCGGCAACTGGATCTGGTCTCCGCCTATTTCGTGCCGGGCCGGGAAGGGGCGAGCTTTTTTGAATCGCTCGCCAAACAGGGAAAATCCATTCGCGTGCTGACCAACGCGATGAACACCACCGACGTGCTGGTGGTGCATGCCGGCTACGCCAAATACCGGCGTGAACTGCTGCAGGCGGGCGTCGAGCTGTTTGAGCTGAAGCTGCGCGCCGGCCAGCCGACGGGGCGGCAGGAACTCAAACCGCTGGGGCTGTCCGGCGCGGCGCTGCACGCGAAAACCTTCGCCATCGACGATAAACGGGTGTTTATCGGCTCGTTCAATTTCGATCCGCGATCGGCGCACCTGAACTGCGAAATGGGCTTCTTGATCGACAGCCCGACGCTGGCGGCCGACACCCGCCAGCTGTTTGATGGCCCGCTCGAGTACGCCGCCTACCGCCCGGCGCTGACGCCCGCGGGCAAAATGGTCTGGAACGAAGCCTTCGAAGACGGCCACACCGAGATCCATCAGCAAGAGCCCGGCGCCGGCTGGGTAAAACGCATCGTTCTCATCGTGGCCGGCTGGCTGCCGATCGAATGGATGCTGTAACGGCGCGGCGGGAGGGAAAAGCGCCCCTGTCTCAGGCACGTTTCTTGCTTTATCCAGGAGTCTCCTCTTATCAGCAGGTTACTCCATGGCCCTTTCTGCTCTGAGCTTTGTACAGGCGTCGAAAAAAAGCGAAATCGCGGGTTTGCAGCAGCTGTTGCAACTGGGTGAACTGGTTGGTGCGGTCAGCCTGATGATCCACGCACTGCAACGGGAACGAGGCACCTCGAACATCTTCTTATGTTCTCATGGGAACACCTGGGGAAAGCAACTGAGTGAGCGGGCACTGGAGGTCCGGAAGGCAGAGGAGGCCGTCAGTCAGTGGCTTGCGTCTCAGGATCTTACCGGCCCCAACCTGGCGAATGCACCGCGATTACTCAGCCGCATTGCCTCGGTGTTGCATAGCCTCAGTACGTTACCGCAACTGCGTCAGCAGGTTCTTGGACTGTCTATCAGTCAGCCTGATGCCATGAATGCCTACAACGAGGTGATTCGCTCGCATTTGTCACTGGTCTTCGAAACGGCGGATATCTCCGGCGATCCGTCAATTTCACGGGCATTGCTGGCGATGTTCAGTTTTATGCAGGGAAAAGAGCTGGCCGCACAAGAGCGGGCCACGGCCGCCGCCGGTTTTGCGGCAGGGCATTTTGATGTCATCGCGCAACAGCAATTCACAGGCTTAATCGAGAGCCAGGAGCGCTGCTTTCAGACCTTCATGGAATTCGCGGCTCCCCGCTGTCTGGCAATGTGGCGGCAGCAGATGAACCAGGACAGCAGTGAATTTGAACGTTTCAGGCGAATTGCCTGCACGCGCGTCAGGCCTGGCGGTGAGACGACGGATACCGCATTACGCTGGTTTGACGTTGCGACGGCGCGAATCGATGGAATGAAAGTGGTGGAGGATGAGCTGCAAGCGGCTCTGATGGCCTCCTGCCGCCAGCGTATCCGTGAAGCACAGGCCGCCCTTGCGCTTCAGCAGCAGAATATTGACCAAATCCCGCAGTCTGAAAGCCATTACTCCGCGCTACTCTCGCCGCAGCTTAGTCGTTCGGTTCTTGAGCTTGTTGAACAGCAGTCCCGCCAGCTGCAGGCGCTCGATGCAGAACTTTCTCAACTTCGCGTCACGCTGACCGAGCGTAAGCTGGTTGAGCGGGCAAAGGGCCTGCTGATGCAGCATCAGGGCTTAACGGAACCCCAGGCGCATAAGGCACTGCTTGAGATGGCAATGAATCAGAATAAGAAACTTTCGGAAATTGCTGACGCGATGCTTGCCGTATCTGCGCTGTTAGGCAAAAACGGGCACAAACCGGGCCAATAACTGCACCTTCTGTGTGCAATTACGCTGTGCAGGATGTGCAGTTCCGGTGCACCAGAAAGGGCGTCAAAGCGACAGAATAAGGCTAACCCTCTGATTTTTTTGATACCGCAGGTTGGCACACAAGCTGCATTCTTTTTAATAGCAACAGCACTAAACCAATGGCGGTTTAGTCAGCATTACGGATAAAGGCGTCCGTTAGCGTTCAGGGAACTGAGCGCTAACTGGACGCTTTTTTTTTTCCATTTTTCAACCTAACGGGAAGCCCTGATGACACAAGACGACAAAAAGACTCCGGGACAACTCTCCCGCCGCTGCTTTCTTGCGGGGAGTGCGGTGCTCGGCGGCAGCATGTTGATGTCAGGATTCATGAACCGGGTCTGGGCTGCCGGTTCCGACACGCCAGAGAAGAAAGAGATTCGCGTCGGGTTCATTCCCCTGACCGACTGCTCCTCAGTGGTGATGGCGGCGGTAAAGAAATTTGATGAGAAGTACGGCATTAAAATCATCCCGAGCAAGGAGTCGAGCTGGGCGTCAGTACGCGACAAACTGGTGTCTGGCGAGCTGGATGCGGCGCATGTTCTGTATGGGATGCTCTATGGCCTGCAGCTTGGCGTGTCCGGCCCGCAGCATGAGATGGCGATGCTGATGTCTCTCAACCAGAACGGACAGGCCATTACGCTCTCTGAGCAGTTAAAGCAGGCGGGCGTGACGGATGCTGCATCGCTACAAAAAGTGGTCCAGGCCAGTGCGAAGGGGACCTATACCTTTGCGCAGACGTTCCCGACCGGCACGCACGCGATGTGGCTTTACTACTGGCTGGCAAACGCCGGTATCCATCCCTTTAACGACGTGCGCAATGTCGTGGTGCCTCCGCCGCAAATGGTCATGAACATGAAAATCGGCAATATGAGCGGTTTTTGCGTGGGGGAACCCTGGAACCAGCGCGCGATTCAGGACGGCATTGGTTTCACTGCTGTCACCTCACAGGAAATCTGGCCGGATCATCCGGAAAAAGTGCTCGGCACAACCTCTGCCTGGGTGACTGAAAACCCGAATGCGGCTCGCGCGCTGACCGCCGCGGTGCTGGATGCCTCCCGCTGGATAGACACCTCTGATGCCAATCGTAGTGAAACCGCTCAGGTCGTTGCGGCGCGGGCGTACATCAACACGCCACTCAAGACGATTCAGGGGCGGATGCTCGGCGACTACGAAAATGGGCTGGGGAAAACGTGGAAAGATGCCC
This sequence comes from Serratia sp. LACPHL-BACT-2024-00286, assembly GCF_043109535.1. NCBI lineage: Bacteria > Pseudomonadati > Pseudomonadota > Gammaproteobacteria > Enterobacterales > Yersiniaceae > Serratia > Serratia sp. LACPHL-BACT-2024-00286. The sequence goes on along the minus strand of NZ_JBICNA010000001.1, from coordinate 798,979 downwards.
ACCGCATGCGCTTCTTCAACGATGGCGCGGTCAATTATCCGTATCTCTCCGATGGCATGTGGTTCCTGACTCAGCAGAAGCGCTGGGGATTGCTGGACAGCGATCCTGACTACCTCGGTATCGCCCAAAAAATTAACCGTATTGACGTCTACAAACAAGCTGCCGCCGCGGTTGGCGGGATCAATTTGCCATCCAGCGACATGCGAAGCAGCACGTTGATTGACGGCAAAGTCTGGGACGGCAGCAACCCTGCTGACTACGCCAACAGTTTTGCAATGAAACGCTAAGTGAGGCCACAGATGTCCGTAAATTTGAAAACCAATGTCGTCACGTTGACGGAGCCTGCCGCGGTCAGCGTTGAATCGCCCGCCAGCGCAGAAGTGATCACGATCGAGAGAGCCGCCCCGGTAGCCAGAACGGATACCTTTATTGTCCGGCTTCGCGCGAGCGTTCGCCGCTTCATGCAGAAAATGATCCCCGCCATTCTCGGGGCCGTCGTGCTGCTGCTCCTGTGGCAAATCGCCGCCAGTAGCAGTAAAGGCTTCCCGACGCCCGCTCAGACCTGGGAGGCGGCGAAGGTGATTTTTGCCGATCCGTTCTATATCAACGGGCCAAACGACATGGGCATTGGCTGGAATGTCCTGGCCTCGCTACAGCGAGTTGCGATTGGTTTCGGGCTTGCCGCGCTGGTCGGCATCCCGGCCGGGTTCCTGATTGGCCGCTTCAGCTTCATCGCCAGCATGTTCAACGCCATTATCTCGCTGCTGCGCCCGGTCAGCCCGCTGGCGTGGTTGCCGATTGGATTGCTGTTGTTCCAGCGCGCGGAGCCCGCCTCGTCCTGGACCATTTTCATCTGTTCTATCTGGCCGATGGTCCTCAATACCGCAGAAGGGGTGATGCGCATTCCGCAGGACTATCTCAACGTTGCGCGGGTGCTGAAACTCAGCGAATTCACCGTAATGCGCAAGATCCTGTTTCCTGCCATGCTGCCGTACATTCTGACCGGGGTGCGGTTGTCCATCGGTATCGCCTGGCTGGTGATTGTTGCGGCTGAAATGCTGACCGGCGGCGTGGGCATCGGTTTTTGGATCTGGAACGAATGGAACAACCTCAACGTGGAAAACATTATCGTCGCCATTCTGCTGATTGGTGCCGTGGGGATGTTACTGGAGCAGGGGCTGATGGCCGTTGCCCGTCGCTTAAGTTACGACAATCACTAGGAGCCCGCGATGAAAAAAGAAAAATCGATTATCAGCGTCCAGAGCGTCACTCAACGTTTTCCTTCAGCGAAAACCACCTTTCTGGCGCTCGATAACGTCAGCTTTGATATCGCAGAAGGCGAAACGGTCAGCCTGATTGGCCACTCAGGCTGCGGAAAATCGACCCTGCTGAATTTGATTGCCGGGCTGAGTCGCCCGACGGAAGGCGTGCTGCTGTGCGACAACAAAGAGATTACCGGGCCGGGGCCAGAGCGCGGGGTCGTCTTCCAGAACCATTCGCTGCTGCCATGGTTAACCGCTTTTGAGAATGTCGAACTGGCGGTGCGGCAGGTCTTTAAAGACCAGATGAACAAAAGCGAAATGCACGACTGGATTTTGCACAATCTCGAACTGGTGCACATGGAGCATGCGGCCGATAAGCGCCCGGGCGCCATTTCAGGCGGCATGAAGCAGCGTGTCGGTATCGCCCGTGCCTTGGCGATGAAACCGAAAGTTTTGCTGATGGATGAACCTTTCGGGGCGCTGGATGCGCTGACGCGGGCGCATCTTCAGGACGCCGTTATGGACATTCAGGCGCGTCTGAAAACCACCATTTTGCTGATCACCCACGACGTTGATGAAGCGGTGCTGCTGTCTGACCGCGTGATGATGATGACTAATGGTCCGGCGGCGAAAGTCGGTGAAGTGTTACAGGTTGAGCTGTCACGCCCCCGCAGTCGACTGGCTTTGTCGAACGATCCTCTGTTCCACCAGTATCGCCAGCAGGTGCTGCATTTTCTCTATGCAAAACACCGGGCAGTGGCCTGATTCCATGAGGGGAGTTTTGCAATGGCTAAACCGACTCTAATCGTTATCGGCAATGGTATGGCAGGCGTGCGACTGGTGGAATATCTCTGTGAGCTCGCACCAGATCGTTACCGTATCATGATCATCGGCGATGAAAAACACAGTGCGTACAACCGTATCCAGCTGACGCCGGTGCTTTCCGGTGAGAAAGATTTTGGCCAGATAGTCACGCATGACGCGCAGTGGTATGAGCATCACAACATCACATTGATCGCAGGCACGGCGGCGACGGCAATCGACCGTCACGCTTGCACCGTCACGGCCGCCGGGCAGATCTATTCATACGATCATTTGGTTCTGGCCACTGGCTCACGGCCATTTCTGCCCCCCCTGCCTGGGGTCGAATTGCCGGGTATCCACGGGTTCCGCACTCAGCAGGATGTCGAAAATATTCTGCAGGGAGCCTACGCAGGCCAACCGGTTGCGGTGATCGGCGGCGGCGTGCTGGGCGTGGAGGCGGCGGCGGCCCTGGCGCGGCGTGGAATGCGGGTGAGCCTGCTACATCGCGGCACACATCTGATGGATCAGCAGCTGGATGAACACGCCGGAAAACTGTTGCACGAGGGGCTCTCATTACGCGGCATCAACGTCATTTTGCAGGCTGAAACGGTGTCATTCAGCGCTGATGCCGCTGGCAACGTCAGCAGGGTGAATCTTAATGATGGGCGCGGAATAGCGGCGGAGCGGGTCGTGCTCTCCGTGGGCGTGCGGCCGAACATCGCGCTGGCACAACGGTCAGGCTTGCCGTGCGATCGCGGTATTCTGGTGAACCCGCAGCTGCAAACCGCTGACCCGCACATCTCGGCAATTGGAGAATGTTGCCAGTGGGGCGAACTCACTTTTGGCCTGGTGGCCCCGTGCTGGCAGCAGGCTGAAACGCTGGCCTCGCGGCTGGCGGGGGGCGACAAAGCCACTTCATTCGAGGTGCAGAATGTCCCGCTGCGCCTCAAGGTCACAGGCCTGAATTTGTTCTGCGCCGGTGAATTACACAGCCGCGATGGCGCTCAGACCCATACCACCTTTGACCCGTTTGACGGGCATTATCGCCGGCTGGTGCTCTGCGACAACCAACTGAAAGGGGTGTTGCTGTGGGGCGATATCAGCGATGGCCCGCAATACCTCCAGCGGATCGGCACGCCCGCTGGTCAACCGTTGCCCTTCAGCGTCTTCAGTCCCGGTAATGAGCCGGATGCCTCTGGCTTACAGCCTGTTAAATCAGAACCGTTACCCGTCGAGGTGGCGAGGAGTCATTCAATGTCGAAACCCGTATTGGTTATGGCCGGACACGGCATGGTAGGCCATCATTTTTTAGAGCAGTTGGTTGCGCGTGAGCTGCATCTGCAATACCAGGTGATTGTGTTTGCCGAAGAGGCCTCGCCCGCCTACGACCGTGTGCATTTGTCCGAATACTTCTCTGGCCGCACGGCGGAATCCCTCTCAATGGTTGAAAAGGGATTTTTCGAATCGACCGGGATTGAACTGCGTCTGGGGCACAGCATCGGGCTCGTTGATACAAAACACCGTTTTGTGGTCGATCACCAGGGGCGGCAGACGGCTTACGATGTACTGGTGCTGGCAACAGGATCCTATCCGTTTGTGCCGCCGATCCCTGGCAATGATGCGCCGGGCTGCCTGGTTTACCGCACGCTTGACGATCTTGCGGCCATTCAGGCCTGCGCGGCAAACGGCAAAACGGGCGTGGTTGTCGGCGGGGGATTACTGGGGCTGGAGGCGGCCAACGCGCTGAAACAGCTCGGGCTGGATACGCACGTGGTGGAGTTTGCACCGCGGCTGATGGGGGTTCAGCTCGACGACGGCGGTGCCGCGATGCTGCGCCGTAAAATTGAAGCGCTGGACGTGAAGGTGCATACCGGGAAAGAAACCCAGGCCATTACTGCGGGCGAGGAGAGCCATTACCGGATGGTGTTTGCCGATGGCAGCTATCTGGAAACCGATCTGGTGCTATTTTCCGCAGGGATCCGCCCACGCGATCAGCTTGCGAGAGCGTGCGGGCTTGAAGTGGGGCCGCGCGGCGGCATTGTGATTGACGATCGCTGCCAGACGTCCGACCCGGCTATTTATGCGATCGGCGAATGTGCGCTATGGAACGGGCAGATCTTCGGCCTGGTGGCGCCGGGTTATCAGATGGCCCGCGCGCTGGCGGATACCCTGACGGGCGGCGACGCCGTCTTTAAGGGCGCGGACATGAGCACCAAACTTAAGCTTCTTGGTGTTGAGGTGGCATCGATTGGTGACGCGCATGGGCGTTCCCCCGGTAGCCAGAACTACAGCTGGGTAGACGGTCCGGCGGAAGTGTATAAGAAAATCGTGGTATCGCAGGATCGCAAACGGCTCCTGGGGGCGGTGCTGGTGGGCGACAGCGCGGAATACAGCACGTTGCTGCAAATGATGCTCAACGATATGCCGCTGCCAGCCAAACCTGAATCCCTCATTTTGCCTGCCGGGTCGGGCGCAGACAAACCCGTGCTGGGCATCGCAGCCCTGCCCGATAGCGCGCAAATTTGTTCCTGCCACAACGTCAGTAAAGGCGATGTCCGTAACGCCGTGAAGAACGGCTGCCACGATATGGCGGCGATAAAAGCCTGCACCAAAGCGGCGACGGGCTGTGGGGGCTGCGCCGCACTCACCAAGCAGGTGATGGAATATGCGCTGTCCGACATGGGCGTCGAGGTGAAAAAAGACATCTGTGAGCATTTCGCGTATTCGCGCCAGGAGATTTATCACCTGGTTCGGGTGGGCAATATCCGCACGTTCGGGGAACTGATTGAAAAGCACGGCCACGGCAGCGGGTGTGAAATCTGCAAGCCGCTGGTCGGATCGATACTGGCATCATGCTGGAACGACTACCTGTTGAAACCGCAACATTTGCCACTGCAGGACACCAACGATCGTTATTTCGCCAATATCCAGAAGGACGGGACCTATTCCGTCGTGCCGCGCGTTCCGGCGGGAGAGATAACCCCCGAAGGGCTTATCGCCATCGGCGAAGTCGCCAGGCGTTACAAGCTCTACACCAAAATTACCGGAGGGCAGCGAATCGACCTGTTCGGCGCGCGTCTGGAGCAACTGCCGGAGATCTGGCAGCAGCTGGTTGATGCCGGTTTTGAAACCGGTCATGCCTACGGCAAATCTCTGCGTACGGTGAAATCCTGCGTCGGGTCGAGCTGGTGTCGCTACGGCGTACAGGACTCCACCTCGCTCGCGCTACAATTAGAGCACCGCTACAAAGGGCTGCGTTCGCCTCACAAAATCAAAATGGCCGTCTCGGGTTGTACCCGCGAGTGTGCCGAAGCCCAAAGTAAAGATGTGGGGGTAATTGCCACGGATAAGGGCTGGAACCTGTATGTCTGCGGCAACGGGGGAATGAAGCCCCGCCATGCTGATTTGCTGGCGCAGGACATGAGCACAGAGCAGCTCATTCGTACCGTTGACCGCTTACTGATGTTCTACATCCGCACCGCTGACCGGCTGCAGCGCACCAGCACCTGGATGGATAACCTCGAAGGGGGCATCGACTACCTGCGCCAGGTGATTCTGGACGACAGCCTGCAAATTGCGGATGAACTGGATCGTGAAATGTCTGCGGTGGTGGCGACGTACCAGTGTGAATGGCAGACCACTCTGGCCTCGCCGGATCGCCTGGCGCTGTTCAGACCGTTTGTAAACAGCGAGGTCCCTGACGAAGGGGTCGTGATGGTGAGCGAACGTCAACAACTGCGGCCTGCAACGCATGAGGAGCGCAGCATGCTCGCCGTGCCTGCCGCAGAAAATACGCAGGAGCCCGCACCGGGCTGGGTGGAAGTGTGCAGCCTGAGCGCCATCCCGGCGAATGCGGGAATGGCGGCGCGCCTGGCGAGCCAGCAGATTGCGCTGTTCTATCTGCCCGGTCATCCACAGCAGGTTTTTGCGCTGAGCAATCATGAACCAGACAGCGACGCCAATGTGCTGGCGCGCGGGCTCGTGGGCGATGTCAAAGGCGAACCGGTGGTGATTTCCCCGCTCTATAAACAGCGCTTCAGCTTACGGGACGGCCGCAGCCTGGACAATTCGCCGCATGCGCTGCGAAGCTGGGCGGTGAAAGTGGAAGATGGCCGCGTCTGGGTTCAGGCACAAATGCAGGGCGTTGCGTCCGCCAAAATCATTGAAACGGTCAACCTATGAAAACAGCGTCTCCGGTCGTGAAAACCACCTGCGCCTATTGCGGCGTGGGCTGCGGCGTCAGTATGCAGCCACAGGCTGATGGCTTCGCCGCCAGCGGCGACCCGGCACATCCGGCGAATCGCGGAAGGCTGTGCGTGAAGGGCAGCGCGCTGGGTGAAACGCTGAGCTTACAGGGGCGTCTGCTCCAGCCTGAAATCCATCATCAACCCGTGAGCTGGCCGCAGGCGTTAGACGCTGTCGCACAAGGGCTACAGGCGACGATTGACGAGCATGGACCGCAGTCGGTCGCGTTTTATGGCTCGGGCCAGCTGCTAACGGAGGATTACTACGTCGCCAACAAGCTGATGAAAGGGTTTATCGGGGCGGGCAACATGGATACCAACTCCAGGTTGTGCATGGCCTCCGCCGTGGTGGGCTACAAGCGGGCGTTCGGCGCCGATGCCGTCCCCTGCAATTATGATGATCTGGAGCAGGCAGACTGCGTTATTCTGGTAGGTTCGAACACCGCCTGGGCGCATCCGGTGGTGTATCAGCGGCTGGCGAAAGCCAAAGCGGAGAGGCCGGAGATGCAGATTATCGTCGTTGATCCGCGTAAGACCGCCACCTGTGATATTGCCGATCTGCATCTGGCACTGCGTCCGAGCAGCGATGCGGCGCTGTTCTGCGGCGCACTGAACGAGATGGCAGCGCGCGGAAAACTGGATACCGCTTTTCTGCAGCACCACACGAGCGGGGCAGAAGAAACCTTACAGACAGCAAAAGCGTGGAGCCTGGAGAAGACGGCGGACTATTGCGGGATCGCCTCCTCGCAATTACAGGCGTTTTATCAACGGATAGCCCGGAGCCAGCGGCTGGTCACGCTGTATTCGATGGGGATCAACCAGTCCAGTTCGGGCGTCGACAAATGCAACGCGATAATTAACCTGCATCTGGCAACCGGCCAGATTGGACACGCTGGCAGCGGGCCATTTTCGATAACGGGCCAGCCGAATGCGATGGGCGGACGTGAAGTCGGCGGGCTGGCAAACCAGCTGGCCTGCCATATGGGATTTACCGCCGAAGAGATTACACGGGTCGGGCGTTTCTGGCACAGCGATAACGTCGCGCAGAGCCCTGGACTCAATGCCATCGATCTCTTCCGCGCTATCGAGAAGGGAGAGATAAAAGCCGTCTGGATCATGGGCACCAATCCGCTGGTGTCACTTCCGGATGCCGATCGCGTGCGGGCCGGTCTGGCGCGTTGTCCTCTGGTTATTGTGTCCGACATTCTGCGTGACACGGACACCACCCGCGCCGCGCATATTCTGCTGCCCGCCTTGGGCTGGGGGGAGAAAAATGGCACGGTGACCAATTCGGAACGCTGTATCTCCCGGCAACGCGCGTTTCTGGCTGCACCTGGGGAGGCCAAACCTGACTGGTGGATCCTCAGCCAGGTTGCGCAGCGGCTGGGGTTTGCGGAGGCCTTTGCCTGGCAGCATCCGGCAGATATTTTCCGCGAACATGCGGCCTTGTCCGGCTTTGAAAATGCAGGCACTCGGGCGTTTGACATCAGCGGGCTGGCGCAGTTGTCCAATGAAGAATGGGATACCCTGCAGCCGATCCAGTGGCCGGTTAATGCCGCACGGCCGCAGGGTACGCCGCGACTATTTACAGATAAAACCTTTTTTCACCCTGACGGTAAAGCGCGGTTGATCGCCGTCACCCCGGCGCTGCCCGCCAGCCAGCCCACTGCGGCTTATCCGCTGATCATGAACACCGGAAGGGTGCGCGACCAGTGGCACACCATGACGCGAACCGGCAAGTCTGCTCGCCTGATGCAGCATATCAGCGAGCCGTACTGTCAGTTTCATCCGGATGATGCGCCGGGCATTCAGGCGGGTGAGTTGCTGCGTGTAACCTCATCCCATGGCTGGCTGCTGTTACGCGCGCAACCCGATCATCTTCAGCCTCGCGGCAGTATTTTCGTGCCGATCCATTGGAACAGCCATTTTAGCCGGCAGGCCCGGGTCGATGCGCTGATAGCTCCCGTTACCGATCCTCTTTCCGGGCAACCGGAAAGTAAGCATATGCCGGTCAATCTGACGAAATGGAAAGCGGCTTGGTATGCAGAGCTGTTTATTCGGGGAGAGGGGATCGCCGCGCCTGCCACCGCCTACTGGAGCCGCATCACCCAACCGGGCGTCACGCATTTTACGTTAGCGGATTCTTCGCTCCAGGAGGAGTGGATGGCGTGGCTGAATGAACATTATCCGCTGGAGGGGAAAACCTGCCAGAGCGCCCGGATGGGGGATGAGGGCTTCAACCTGCTGGTGTGGGCGCAGGGCGAACTGCAGCTGGCATTTTACGCGCGCCGAAGCCCACTGCTGCCGGACAGGCAAGCGATACTGTCTGCCTTTATCACCCCGCCGGACACGGCACCGCAGCGGCTGGCGTTACTGGCGGGCCAGGCCGGCAGCCATAAGGCCGCCACCGGCAAAATGATTTGCAGCTGTTTTTCTGTTGGCGAAGCGCAGATTGTCGACGCCGTGCGGCAGGGATGCCACAGCGTGCAACAGCTCGGCTCAAAGCTGAAATGTGGCACTAACTGCGGCTCCTGCGTGCCGGAGCTGAAAACGTTTATTGCCGGCCAGCTGGCCGCCCTGACGATGGAAGAACGCCCATGAAAACTAGCAACATGTTGCCGATAGCGCAGATTATGGCCCTGGCAGACCAACGCAGCCCGGTGCGCCGGGGTGACGTCTGGCTGGTGGGCGCAGGGCCGGGTGATACTGAACTGCTTACCCTGAAAGCCCTGCGCGTTATCCGGCAGGCCGATGTCGTGGTCTTTGACCGGCTGGTGTCCGATGCGGTGCTGGCGCTGACGCCGGACACTGCACTGCGGATCGATGTCGGCAAATCCCCGCGCAATCATCGCCTTGAACAGCATGAAATCAATATGTTGCTGGTTGATCTGGCGCTGGCGGGGCACCGTGTAGTGCGCTTGAAGGGCGGCGACCCGTTCATCTTTGGCCGGGGTGGGGAAGAAATGGCCTGCTGCCAGCAGAAGGGGATTGTGTGCAATGTTGTGCCAGGTATCACGGCGGCAATGGGCTGTGCCGCAGCCAGCGGGATCCCGCTGACGCACCGAAACCTGGCACAGTCCGTCAGGTTTGTCACCGGACATGGCCCGGAAGGGGAACCGGACGTTGACTGGTCCGTACTGGCCGCCGCGCGCCAGACGCTGGTCTTCTATATGGGGATTGCCAACAGCCCTGTTATCAGCCAGCGCTTGATTGCCCATGGCTTACCCGGCTCAACGCCCGTGGCGGTGATTGAACGCGGCACTCAGCCACAGCAGCGCGTGCTGGTGGGCACTCTGGATGCATTAGGAAAGATCGTTGCAGAGGAGCAGGTCGAATCACCAGCCCTGGTAATTATTGGTGAGGTGGTGGGAATGTACCGGCCGATTGCCGAACTGCCTGAGAAGATTTTTCCGCAGATGGGCCGTTCTGAACCGGCTTTGCCAGCCAGTCTGAAGTGGCCGGCGAAAATGGACAGCATAAGCGTTATTCTGGAATCATCCTATGACCATATCTGGCACGCAAGAGACGGTCACAATAGCTAAAACATCTAATCGAACCAAGGACACGGGGATGGTTAATCCCCGTGTTTGTGGTGAGAAAGAGGCGCAGCGGTCATGGCCGCCGCGCAGGGTGTTATTGGCTAATCGATTGCTGCAGCGCCTGAACGGAAGAAACGATGCCGGCATCAACCGACATGGTCAGGTCTTCCATTTCCAGCGACACCCAGTCGTTGTAGCCCATCATGCGCACCACCGAGAAGAACTCCTTCCACCACTGCAGATCCCGCCCGCAGCCGACGGCGACATAGTTCCAGGCGCGGCCGGCCACGTCATCTATCGGTTTGGTCTCCAGCAGCCCGTTAACCTCGACGACGCCGCGCTCAAGGCGCACGTCTTTGCCATGCACATGGTGAATGGCGGGGCCAAGGGCGCGGGCCACTGCGATGGGATCTGCCCCCATCCAGAGCAAGTGACTGGGATCGAGGTTCAGGCCCACCATCGGGCCAACGGCCTCGCGCAGCCGGAACAGCGTTTCCGGGTTCCACACCAGCATGGCGCTGAAGTTTTCCAGCGCAAAGCGCTCGACGCCGCACGCTTTGGCTCGGGCGACCAACGCCTGCCAATAGGGGATCGCCACGTCATTCCATTGATAGTCCAGGCAGTTTTTCACCGTGGGCGGCCAACTGACGGTATAGGTGATCCAGTTGGGGATGGTGTCATGCGGGCTGGCCGGGGGCAGGCCGCTCATCATAACGATCTTTTTCACCCCCAGCAGCCCGGCCAGCTCCAGCGTATTGTCGGTTTGGCGCTGATGGCGTTGCCCCAGTTCGCCGGGATCGAGCGGATTGCCGGAGACGTTGAGCGCGGCGATCTCCATGCCGCGGCTGGCCAGCGCCTGCAGCAGCTGCCGGCGTTTGGCGGGGTTGGCCAGCAGATCGTCGGCATCCAGATGGGGCGCCGGAGACCAGCCGCCGGTGGTCATTTCCACGCCGCGCACCCCCAGCTCCAGCAGCCGATCCAGCATCTGCTCGAAGGGTAAATGACCCAGGCTGTCGGTACAGAATGAAAGTTTCATGGTGCTTTCCTTATTGGTAATTAACCCAGGTGGCGCCGTTGTCGGCGGAACGAACGCAGTTTTCAATCCAGCGCACGCCTTCCAGCCCGGCGTCGATATCCGGGTAGATCAGCGTGGCCAGCGTCTGCCGATCGCCGCGCTGGCTGGCGCTGATGGCGATGGCGAACTTGAGGTAGATATTGGCCCAGGATTCGGCCAGGCCTTCGGTGTGCAGCGCGCCGAGCCGCTCTTCGGCTAGGGCGCTGTCGTCCAGATAGGGCATGCCATGGTGCAGGATCTGGTTGGGCCGCCCCTGGATCTCATAGCGCAATTCGCCGGGCGCAGCGTCGCTCCACTGCAGGCTGGCGAGCGAGCCGACCACGCGGATGCTTTGGCTGTCCATCGCGCCGGCGTTGACGGCGGAGGCCCACATGCGGCCGACGGCGCCGTTTTCGTAGTGCATCAGCACCATGGCGTTGTCTTCCAGCGGGGCGCGGGAAGGAATAAAACTCTGGCGATCGCACAGCAGGGAGGCAATCTTCATATCGGGCATCACCAGCTGCGAGATGTAGAAGGTGTGGGTGGAGATGTCGCCCAGCACAAAAGAGGGGCCGGCGATTTTCGGATCGACGCGCCACTTTTGCGCCTCGAACTTGTCTGCGCTTTCGTTGGCATTGAAGCCGTGGGTGTATTGCAATTCGACCATGCGTATTTCGCCGATGTCGCCGTTCGCGATCATGGCGCGCATCTGCATCAGCAGCGGATGGCCGGAGAAGCCGTAGGTTACGCCGACGATCAGGCCTTTCTCCGCCGCCAACGCCTTGATTTCTCTCGCCTCCGCCGTGGTGAAGAACAGCGGCTTTTCGCAGATGACATGCAGGCCGGCATTCAGCGCGGCGCGCGTGATTGCATAATGGGTGCCGTTAGGGGTGGCGATGGTCACCACCTCAGCGCCATCTTCGCGGTCGGCTTCTTGATCCAGCAGCTGTTGATAGTCGTCATAACAGCGTTCGGCGGGCACGCCGAGGTTGACGCCAAACTCGCGTCCGCGCGCCGCGTCGATATCAAAGGCGCCGGCAACCAACCGATAGGCGGTGTTGTCGCGCAGTGCGCCGGAACGGTGCTTGTAGCCCACCTGGCTGAGGCGGCCGCCGCCGATCATCGCCCAACGCAGCGGGCGAGGGATGCTTCTTTCACCATTTAACATGCTGACTCCTGATATTGTGGCTTTGCACTCGGGTGCAAAATAGGTTGAAAAAGAGAGTGGCAACGGTTTATTTCTGGTTCATCTGCGCAAATTGCGGGTAGTTTTCTCGCGTTACGGTGGCGTAAGGCACCCAGTTGTAAGGCTCGGTTTTGGCGTGATCCAACAGGGCGCGAGTCACTTGCACCGCGCCGATCGCCTGGGCTTTGGCATCCTGGAAAATGGTCACCGCCAGGTCGCCGGTTTTGATAAATTGCAGGCCGTCGGGCGTGCCGTCGATACCGGCAACCAGCACGCCGCTCTTTTTGGCCTGCTTCAGCGCCATGATCGCGCCGATAGCCATCTCATCGTTGTTGGCGGCGATCGCATCGATCGCTACGCCGTTCAGCAACCAGCCGGAAACCACATCGACCGCTTCATTGCGCTGCCATTTTGCGGTCTGTTTCTCTACCACTTTGAGGTCTTTGTGTTTGGCGATCACCGCTTCAACCGCGCGGGTGCGTTCGCGGGTCTCTTCGTTGGAGAGGGCGCCCATCAGGATCGCCACGTTGCCGCGGTAATTCATTTTTTTCGCCAGAGCCTCTATCTGCAGGCGGCCGCTGAGCGCCGAATCGGAGCCGACGTAGGCCGTCGCGCCGCTCAGCGGCACTTCGGGTTTGCGGTTGACGAAGATCAGGGGGATCGCGGCGCGTTTGGCGGCCGCTATCATCGGCTGGACGCCTTGCGTATCAACCGGGTTGAGGATAATGGCGTCCACGCCCTGATTAATCAGATCGTCCACCTGTTGCACCTGCAGGGCGACATCGCCTTTGGCATCGACGAACTGGCCTTGCAGCTGCTGCGCAGCCAGTTCCCGCGCCATTTGGCTGCGCAGGATGGAAACGAAGTTGAGATCGAAGTTGGCCAGCGCCACGCCGACCTGGTAGGTCTTGGCCTGGGCGGTCACCACAAACAGCGAGCAGGCTAACATCAACAACAGTCTGGTTTTTTTCATTACGGTTTCCTGTTGAGAAGAGAGGCGTTGTGTAAAAACAGTGTATTTGCAACCGGGTGCAAAGCAGGAGGCAAAACGGCGATGCGTCTCTGAATGCCACCGTGAATGTCGGCCATGAATAAAATTTGGTCAACAGGGGAAAGGTGAAAACAGCGCTGGCGATCACAAACTGTTTACGTTTTGCACCCGGTTGCATAACGATTTGCAATCGGGTGCATAAACGGGACATAATTGCAGCAGAAATGCCGGCGGGCGCTTAGGGGATCTGAGCGGGCAGGGTATAGTTTGACTTCACCGAAGCAGGGATCGACGCAACCATGATGAAACACCACAAAGCCACCGCCAGCGACGTCGCCGAAAAGGCCGGCGTCTCTAAATGGACGGTATCGCGCGCCTTTACGCCCGGCGCCTCGATCTCGGACAGCGCGCGTGAAAGCGTGCTGGCGGCGGCGGCTGAGCTGGGCTATCGGCCAAATCTGCTGGCGCGCAGCCTGTCGCAAAAACGCACGCACATCATTGGCGTGGCCATCGACGAGATGAAGAACCCGCATTCAATGATGATGCTCGATATGGTGACCAAACAGCTGCAAACCCGCGGTTATATGGCGCTGCTGCTGAACATCACCGCCGGGGAAAACTACCGGGCGGTGATGGCGATGGCCGATCAGCTGCAGGTCGACGGCATTTTGTTCCTGGCGACGGTGTTAACCAAGGAGTGGGCAGCGATCGCGCAAGATCTGCATCAGATACCGCTGGTGCAGGTATGCCGCAATACGGAAAGCGAACACATTGATGTGGTTAATATCGACGGCTACCGCGCCGGCGAAGAGATCGCCGCGCTGCTGATAGAGCAAGGCCATCGGCGCTTTGGTTACATGAAGGGGCCGGACACGCAAAGCAGCCATTTGCTGCGCATGGAAGGTTACCGCGACAAACTGATGGCCGCCGGCTTTCAGTTGGATCGGGTGCTCACCGCCGGCCATTACGATCGCCAACGCGGTTTCCAGCTGATGAGCGAATACCTGCAGGCAACGCCGGAAAACGAACGGGTTGAGGCGCTGTTCTGCGAGAACGACGTGTTGGCGCTGGGGGCGCTCGAAGCGCTCAGGCAAACGGCGCCGTCGTCCGCGATGGCCGTGGTAGGTTTCGATGATATCGACGAGGCCGGCTCAGCCAACTGGGCGCTGACCAGCTACAGCCAACGCATTGACCGGCTGGTCGAAGAGGCCTTGAATCGCCTGATCGACAATCGCGCCACGGCAGACGGCGCCTGGCGGCACGGGGAATTGCGGGTTCGGCGGTCGCATGTGAAGCAAGACGAAATTCAGATCGCTGATTGAGTGCATGGCGGATAACATTTCCGCCATGTCCGCTATGCTAAAATTATGGCGTTTTATCTGGCACAGAGATAAGCCAGGGTGTCGCAGAGCTATTTTTTATGGCTTCAATATAATTTTCCACCATAATCTGATTTTTTTCAGATATCTCACAAAATATTACCAGTTGGCCGAATAGTTCAGTGTCATCATTGATTTTATCAGGAATTACTTCCGGAACGAATGTAATAGCGCGTCTAGACAACGTTCGTACGGTGAATTTTTTGCCAAACTCAGGTTGGCTATCAAACGCATTAACGCCTATTTCAAGTAAATTCAAAGAGGGTGAATAGATGGCATACCATGTTTTTTTATAGCAAAAAATGCCGCTTTTGAATTCTGGCATTCCTTTGAAATCAATTGAATTTTCCGTTTTTATTCGCTTTATGGCAGTTAATGTATACTTTTTCGTTGAGTATACATCCTTGAGGAAAATGGCAACGCATAAAAAAATAAAACCTGCTGCAAGAAAAGAAAACATGGCAATCAGAATGCTAGTAACAGAAAGATCTGAATTGAGCAAGAGTATTATTGCAATGGCGATAACTAGATATGAAGCTATATGTATCAACCCATCTTTTTTTGTGATGTCCTTCCTGAATTTAACAATAAAATAAATTACTGCAGCAAAGGCTAAACTATAAAAAAAGAGTAATGACCGATCGGGCATGATTCCATTCGCCAAAAAATTGATATTGCGTTTAATTTATAGTAATGGTTTAAAATAAGCAATATCAGGTTTGATTTTCAACCGTTACGGCAGGAATCACATCAGCTTAAATCTGAACACTGTGGAGTTTCTTGCCTCCAGATTTCACGTAGCGCGATCAAAAAGGAGGGCATTTTGACCCATTTTGCAGAGTGGCTTAGCCACATCCAGGCGCTTGAGGTTGAACTGCACCAGCCAACAACGCGCTGCGATCCGAAGCGTGTCGCGGCATTGCTGCATGAAGACTTTGAAGAGATTGGCCGCTCAGGCCTACGTTATGACAAACGCCAGACCGTTGCGGCGCTGGAGATGGAAACGGATTATCCGCAGATTTTCGCCGAAGGTTTTAAGCTGGCGCAAATCAGTGATAGCGCCGTATTGCTGACGTATAAAAGTTTTCAGCGTGACGCGCAGGGCCACGCCGCGCGTTGCACAGAGCGTTCGTCGATTTGGCTTCTGACAGCCAAGGCGGGTTGGCAGATGCGGTTTCATCAAGGCACGCCGACTGCTGATTGAGCCTGGTTTAAAAGCCGATCTAATGGAATGACAACAAGCCTGGCAGAAAGACAGATGTCGGAGGGATAAAGCTGCAGGTGAGGAGAGAAGATGCTCAGGGATGACCCTGGTGCGTATCCAGCAATTCAATTTAACATAATATACATTATGCGCACCTAGATAATGATATGTGGATTCTGCCGTCCAGGCCTGATCTATGGGCTTTCTCCTGCGGCCAATCATGCCAGTGCCGGCTGCTCATGCCGCTGAACTAATTCGTTTTTCAACCGGCCATAAGCCCGCCGGTCTTCTGCTGTCTGGTGTTTGTGTTGCTCAGCAACACCATGATGCTTGTGCAGATAATGTCTGAACGCCAACTGTCTGATCGCCTGTTCACTTGCTGTAGCAACGCCTGCCGGTAATGCCGTTCTCGCCACGCGGCGTAGATCTCATGTCATGCATCTTGTCATTCACACCATCCAACGCCGCCAGGCTTTCAATCTTCAGCAAGATATCAATCGTTGGTTTGGCACTGCTGTACTGCCGATATGATGAATTGCCGTTAATACGCCAGCCAATATCTCGCGTAGTTTCAGCGCTGCATCTTTATAACGCGAATCATAAGGCTCGACCGTGATGATGCGCTCTGTCATTTTCCGCTCCAATAATGATGACCGGACATGATTTCAATGGCGCATCTCCGTCGATAAGGAGTAAAAATCCCCTGCTTTTTTGATCGCGCTACGTAAAATCTGGCAAAACGTGGCTGCTACGATACTGCAGATTTCTCCAAAACGCGTCATTTCAACGGGCACTATTTGTACGCTAAATGCGCATTGGCGTCCGTTTTCATCGTTTTCGGCGCCCACCACGGCGTTGGCTATACTGAATGGGGACACATTCCAGGAGCCTCCCCATGTTTGACCATGTGAAATTTGGCGTCAGCGACTTTGCCCTTAGTAAAGCGTTTTTCCTCAATGCACTCGCGCCGCTGGGCGTAAAGATCGTTGCCGAAGGCGAACCCGGCTATGGCGTCGAACTTTGTCACGATCGGGGTAACGTGTCATTGTGCCTGTTTCAAACCGATGAAAAACCGGCGCATCTGCACCTGGCATTTGCCGCAAGCAGCCGTGAACAGGTCGATGCGTTCTACCACGCCGCGCTAAATGCCGGCGGCATAGACAATGGCGCGCCCGGTTTACGGCCCAATTACCATGCCCACTACTATGCGGCATTTGTGATCGGCCCGGATGGCCACAATATCGAAGCGGTGTGCCATAACCCGATGAACTAGTGATTTTTCCAGCTAAAACAGCATGTTAATCACGAGTTGATGCACGCTATTTAACATAACGCAATTGTGACATGGTCACTTAACGTTACCCCGTCACGTCAATCCACTCTGCTCCGGTGATGCTGGCCAGGCGTTGTGGCGCAATTCTCACGCCTGAGTTATCGCTGCCGCCTGCCGGAAGCACTTCACCGTAGCGGCACAGGCTGCGATCGCAGTAAATTCTTACCGCTGCCGGTGCGGCAAAGGGGCAAACGCCGCCCGGTGGATAGCCGGTCAGCGCCTCCACCTCCTCCGCCGGCAGCATGCGCGCCTTTACGCCGAAGAATTGTTTGTACTTCTTGTTATCGATTCTGGCGGTTCCCGCCATCACCAACAGCACTACGCCGTCGTTCACGCGAAACGACAGCGTCTTGGCGATCTGCCCGCTCTCCACGCCAAAGGCTTCCGCCGCCAGCGCCACCGTAGCGGTATTCTTTGCCAGCACCGTCACCGCCGTTTCCGGCGCGTGCTCGGCCAGAAATCGCTGAACGCGCTCTATACTCATGCCCTCCTCCCGATGTTGTAAGCCATTGATAATGCCGCAGTGAGGGTTTCGGTTTTAACATCGCATGCTAAAAATGAGAATCAAAATTGTTCAAATCGGTGAATCTGAACAAAGCTTTAAGGGGCCAACGCCCTTTTTTACCTATCATTTTTCATGGAGATACCTGCATGACCACGCAAACGACAGCAAGGCCTTCAGCGGTCGCGGTGGCCGTCTATGAATGGCTCAATCCGATACCCTACGGATTTTTCACCGCTGCGCTGATTTTCGACATTATCTATGCCTGCACGGCGAATATTCAATGGGTCAACGGTGCCAGCTGGCTGATCGCCATCGGCCTGATTTTTGCCATTATTCCTCGTCTGATTAACCTGGTGCAGGTGTGGTTCGGCAGCGGCCGGCTGCAGGGGCCATCGGTCAAGCTCCATTTCTGGCTGAACTTGCTGGCCATCGTTCTCGCCATCATCAACGCTTTCGTGCATAGCCGGGATGCGTATGCCGTGGTGCCGCAAGGTCTGGTGCTGTCTGCGATCGTGGTCGCCCTGCTGAGCCTCGCCAACATTCTGCTGGCCGTGGGTGCCCGTGCAAAATAATAAGGAGGTTTTCATGAAGCTATCATCGATCGCGATTGCGCTTTCGGCCGTGCTGGCGCTGGCCGGCTGCGATAACAGCGCCGTCATTTCACCGGAACAACAAATGGGGCCGGATCCGACGTTGCCGGCGGCGCAAGACTTCCTGATGCCGCCGATGCAGGTGCCAAAGGGCGTCGGCTGGCAGCAAAATCAGATGCCGAAAGTGGCTGAAGGCTTGAAAATCGATAAGGTGGCGGACGGTTTGCTGCACCCGCGCCAGCTGCTTACCCTGCCCAACGGCGATGTTTTGGTGGTGGAAGCCAACGGGCCGGGCACCGAAGCGGTGAGCACGCCCAAGCAGATGATCGCCGGTTTGGTGAAGGGCCAGTCCGGTAAAGGCGGCAAAGGGGGCAACCGGATTACCCTGCTGCGCCCAACCGCCGATGGCAGCTGGGAAAAGCATGTCTTCCTCGAAGGGCTCGATTCACCGTTCGGCGTCCAGCTGATTGGCAACACCCTGTATGTGGCCAACACCGGCAACATCATGCAGTACGCCTATCAGCCGGGCGAAACGCGCATCAGCGATGCGGGTAAAGAGCTGGCCGACCTGCCGGACACCATCAACCATCATTGGACCAAGGCCCTGCTGGCCAGCCCGGACGGTAAAAAGCTGTATGTCGGCGTCGGTTCAAACAGCAACATCACCGAAAACGGCCTGGCCGTAGAGTACCGCCGCGCCGCCGTGCTGGAAGTGGACACCGCCTCCGGCGCCAGCCGCATCTTCGCCAGCGGCCTGCGCAATCCGACCGGGCTGCAGTGGGAACCGCACAGCGGCAAGCTATGGGCCATCGTCAACGAGCGTGACGAGATCGGCGCCGATCTGGTGCCGGACTACCTGACCTCGGTGCAGGACGGCGGCTTCTACGGCTGGCCTTACAGCTATTTCGGCCAGCACGTCGATCGGCGGGTGCAGCCGGCGCGGCCGGATCTGGTGGCGAAAGCCATCAAGCCGGACTACGCCCTCAGCTCCCACGTCGCGCCGCTGGGGCTGCTGTTCTACACGGCGAACGCTCTGCCGGCTGAGTATCGCGGCGGCGCCTTCGTCAGCGAACACGGCAGCTGGGATCGCTCGCCGCTGAACGGCTACCGGGTCAGCTACGTGGCGTTTGAGCAAGGTAAGCCGGTCGGCAAACTCAAAGCGGTGGTCACCGGCTTTGTCTCCGACGACGAGAAGGAACTCTATGGCGCACCGGTAGGATTGGCGGTCGACAAGACCGGCGCCCTGCTGATTGCTGATGACGTCGGCAACACCGTTTGGCGCGTTAAATCGAAATAAGCTCAAGGCGTTGTCGGCAGGCAACGCCGCGTGAAAGCCAGCTTGTCATTCTCGCATGCAAGCGTGGCGGGTATGGCTCAGTGTACTGTGTAACTTATCGTACTCTTCACGGGTAATTTTTTGCGTGGCCAGTAAGGTGCGCAAGGTTCCGTACAGAAAACCGAGCTCATACCCCCGCGCGTAGCCCTCTGCACTGTAACGGTTGATCTCACCGGTTTTGAGCGTTTCAATACCGTCATTAAGCCAGTCCAGTGCGTCCTGAGTGGTCAAATCCATCGTTGTTTCCCCTTATCAAGCGAAGAATAAAAGCCTAGCACGCCCTTGTTATTGAGTATATTTTTGCGGGTTCCATTTTCGACATATCTTTGGAATTTATAACTGGCTGCGTATCCCTTGGCCGCTTTGCATATAATTTCGCTTAAATTTGAATCACTGTTTTGATCTCATTTTCATCAACAGATCGTTGGCCAGAAATAAAAGGTTTTAACATTTCGACATAAACCAGTACAATTCCCTACCCTGTGTTAACCCTTTTTTTAGGTTGATTGTGTCGTTAATTCAGCCCTCTACATCGCGAAATCGGGCCGCCGCCTGGTTAGGGGTGTTTGCCATTCTGATGTTGTTCATTGCGCCGGTGGTCTCGCGATCCCTGGAGCATGTGCGCGCCGGAAGTGCTGGAGCGACCGTCATGGCGGATTGCGGCATGGATATGCCGATGCATCACGGGATGCACTCGCCGCCGCCTGAGCCTGAGAAAGCCTCACAGCCGCTGATGCAGCACGGCGGCGGCCACCACAACATGGCGATGATGATGGACGACAGCGCCTGCGGCTATTGCGTGCTGTTGTTGCACGCGCCGCTGCTGGACGTGAGCCACGGCCCGCTGTTCTGGTCCCAGTCGCTGGCTTCGCGCCCGCCGCCGATCCACTATCTCGTCCCTCTGTTTGCCCACGTTGTTCACACCGAATTACAGCCGCGCGCGCCCCCCATCTCTTTCCTCTGATTTAACAATAAGCCCATTGCCGTTCTCTGTATTGCCGTTGATCGTTTCAACCCGGCGGAATTAATTCGCCCAACGGTTAATCATCGAGACGACATTATTAATCCGGTTATTTCCAGGTTGATGGAATTAACCCCCGTATTTTCCGATGGTGATTTTCGCCAGGCCGCCCCACGCCTGAATAATCCCTCGGCCAAGCACGGAAAAAGTTAGCTTAAGGAAAGATGATGTTTAAACCGACTTATAAAAAGAACGCCGTCAACCGCGCCATTACCACCGCCATGCCGCTGTTTCTGCTGGCCGGCCACGCGGCGCAGGCGCATCAACACCCTGCCGGCGCACAGGTTAATGATGGCGACGTGATCACCGTCACCGCGCCGCTCTACTCCCCGCTGACCATCGTCACCTCGCCGAAAACCCCACGCCAGCCGGTGCCGGCCAGCGACGGTTCGGACTACCTGAAAACCATCCCCGGCTTTTCGCAGATCCGCAACGGCGGCACCAACGGCGACCCGGTGTTCCGCGGCATGTTCGGCTCTCGGTTGAAGATCCTCACCGACGGTTCGGAAATGCTGGGCGCCTGCCCAGCGCGGATGGATGCACCGACCTCTTACATCTCGCCGGAAAGCTTCGATCTGTTGACCATTACCAAGGGGCCGCAGACGGTGCTGTGGGGGCCGGGATCGTCGGCGGGCACGGTGCGCTTCGAGCGTGAACGCCCGCGCTTCGACAAGCCGGGCATCAAGGGCAACGCCAGCGTGCTGACCGGCTCCAACGGCCGCTGGGACGAGAACATCGACGCCAGCCTCGGCGCCGAACAAGGCTACCTGCGGGTGATGGCCAACAAATCCCGTTCCAACGACTATCAGGACGGCACGAATACGCGCGTGCCATCGCGCTGGGACAAGTGGAACGGCGATCTGGCACTCGGCTGGACGCCGGACGCCGACACGCTGCTGGAAGTGACCATGGGCCGCGGCAACGGCGAAGCGCGCTATGCCGGCCGCAGCATGGACGGTTCGCAGTTCAAACGCGAAAGCCTGGGCATGCGGGTGGAGAAATCCAACATCGGCGACGTGCTGGATAAGCTGGAAGCGCAGGTCTACTACAACTACGCCAACCACGTGATGGACAACGTCACCCTGCGATCGCCGGGCAGCGGCGGCATGGCTGGGCACGGGGGGCATGGCGGCATGAGCATGGGGATGGGCGGCCACGGCGGGCACATGATGTCCTCCGGCATGACGATGCAGCTCGATCGCCGCACCGTCGGCGGCCGCGTGATGGGCACCTGGCAGTGGCAGGACGTGAAGCTTGAAAGCGGCCTGGACACCCAAACCAACACCCACCGCAGCATGAACCGCGGCAGTTGGGAAAAAGACGCCCAGTTCAACAGCTACGGCGCCTTCAGTGAACTGACCTGGTCCACCAGCGAACAGGATAAACTGATCGGCGGCGCGCGCCTCGACCGCACCCTGGTGGAGAATTTCCGCAGCGGCAGCGCTGGGGAACGTTCGGACACCCTGCCGAGCGGCTTTATGCGCCTGGAGCATACGCTGGCCGACCTGCCGCTGATGCTGTATGCCGGCGTCGGTTATACCGAGCGCTTCCCGGATTACTGGGAGCTGTTCTCGCCGAAGCTTGGCCCGAACGGCAGCAAGGATCCGTTCTCCAGCGTCAAGAGCGAGAAAACCACACAGCTCGATATCGGCGCGCAGTACAACGGCAAACGCTTCAACGGCTGGGTCTCCGCTTATGTAGGCCGCGTCGATGATTTCATCCTGTTCAAATACGATCCGCACAACGCGCGCCTCAGCCAGGCCGATAACGTCAACGCCAACATCATGGGCGGCGAAATGGGCATGGGTTATCAGCTGAGCGAGCACTGGAAAACCGACGCCAGCCTGGCCTATTCCTGGGGCAAAAACACCAGCGACGGCCGCCCGCTGCCGCAGATCCCGCCGCTGGAGGCGCGCCTGGGGCTGACCTATGAGTACGGCGACTGGAGCGGCACCGGCCTGTGGCGTCTGGTCAGCAGCCAACACCGCGTGGCGATCAACGAAGGCAACGTGGTGGGCAAAGACTTTGCCGAAAGCGCCGGCTTCGGCGTGCTTTCCGCCAACGCCGCCTACAAGGTGAATAAAAACGTCAAGCTGAGCGCCGGTCTGGATAACATCCTGAACAAGACCTACAGCGAACACCTCAACCTGGCGGGCAACAGCGCCTTCGGGTACTCGGCCAACAGCGCGGTGAATGAACCGGGCCGCACCCTGTGGGCCAAGGTTAACGTCACCTTCTAAGCGGTTCACCGGGCGATGGGCCACCGTCGCCCGGTCAGGCGATATGCGATCCGGTTCTTAGGATATGAGTTTTAAGTTTTTCCCATTCGGTTAGGCGGCGATTACTATCCTCTTCAGGTTAATCATTGCCCCGGAGGGAATATGCAAAAGATCACTCGTTTTCTGGCCCTGCTCGGCGAGCTGATGATCGAAAAAGCCGAAGACGCCGCGCCGCAGGCTGCTCAGCCTGACGATCGCGACGACGCGTTGCCACCGCGTCTCGAACGTGGGGTTCCGCTGGCCGACCGCTTCCTGTTCATGTAATTCCCCCACTCTGTTTTCATTCTGCACGCTCGTTCACACAGCACGCACGATAGATGCTGACAATCACCGCCAGCAAGTAGCCGGACGCGCACGCCCTGGCGCATCCGGGGCGTGCCGTTAATTCAGGGCGGCGAGAAATGCCTGATAGCCTTGCGCGCTGCGATCCAATTCGTGGGATTGCAGCGGTTCCACCGTGCCGTCCGAAGCGGCCTCCCTACCGTAAAAGGCGAAGAACGAGGCATAGTCGGCCCGCACGTAACCGGCGGTGACTTCAAACGGCCGGAAGATTTCCTCCAGCGAGTAGCGATAGCGCCCGTCGCGCGCATAATCCTCTGCGCGCACCCCAGCCGTGACCGCCAACGCCAGCTTCTTGTTTTGCATCTTGTAGCCGCTGCGAGAACCGTAGGCCCAGCCGTAGGTCAGCACATCGTCCAGCCATTTTTTCAGCAGCGGCGGGCTGCTGAACCAGAAAATCGGGAACTGCAGCACGATGTTGTCATGGGCTTCGATCAGCCGCTGCTCTTGGGCGACGTCGATCTGCCAGTCCGGGTAGGCCTGATGCAGTTCGTGCACGGTATACCGCTCCGGATAGCGCCGCAGCTCCTCCAGCCAGCGTTTATTGACCACCGAGTTCGCCATATCGGGATGGGTCACCACCACCAAGGTTTTCATATCGATTTCTCCAGTCAGGTGTCTACCGGCGCATCATAGGTTATGCTGGAACAATGTAAAATACGCACACTCACGACACATACTTACCCTGGAGAAAGTACCCAATGACCGCTGAATCCCACTGCAGCCCAACGGGCATCAGCCTCGAAGACACCGGCTATGGCTATACGCTGTCGGTGATCAACGGCAAATATAAAATGATTATTCTCTACTGGCTGGCGTTGTATAAGCCGGTATTGCGGTTCAACGAGCTGCAGCGCTGCATCGGCACCATTTCCTACAAAACGCTGAGTTCGACGCTGAAAGAGCTGGAAAAAGATCGCCTGGTGGTGAGAAAGGAATATCCGCAGATCCCGCCCAAGGTGGAGTACAGCCTGTCCGAACGCGGGCGTTCGCTGATCCCGGTGATCGACATGATGTGCAACTGGGGGGAACAGCACCGGCCGGAACAGCCGGTGCCGTGAGGGGTTAGTTGTCCGCTGCCGCCGAGGTTGCCGGCGCGGGCTCATCGTGCTCGACCAACGCGTCCGCCGGCCGGCACTGGCGCAGCGTGCGCACGCTGAAGGCCACCAGCACGCCGAGCACAGCGGCGAATGCGCCAAACGACAGCACGCTCATCAACGGGGTAAAGATCCTGCCCAGTACGCCGAGCCCCAGCGCGCCGATCGAATCGCCGGTTACGTCCTGCGCGGTGCCGAGGCTGTTCACCCGCCCCAGCAGATGATCCGGCGTATTGCTCTGGATCAGCATGAACTGCAAGAGCGAAGCGATGGCGTTGGCGTAGCCGTAGCACACCAGCGCCAGCAGCGCCGGCGCCAGGTGGCTGAATAGCCCCAGCGAAGCGATAGCGGTAAACGCGACGATAGCGGCGACCAGGATCAGCACGCCGGGCCGAGAGAAACGCCCCACCCAGCCGCTGGTCAGCGCGCCCAGCATCGCACCGAGCGGCACCGCGGAATACATCAGGCCAATTGAGGACGCGCCGACGTGGTAAGCGTCCTGCGCCAGCGCCGGGAACAGCACCCGGACGGCGCCGACGATGCTCATCAGCATCCCCAGCAGCACCACCGCCCCCACCACCTTATTGCGCCAGACAAACTGAAAGCCGCTGGCGAGCGCGCGCAGCGGGTGTTCCGGCTCCTGCTGCTGCGGCAACAGCGTCGGCAGGCGCACCAGTGGGACAAGGGTGCCCAGCGTCCCGGCGGCGGCCACGGCGAACGCCAGCCCCACGCCGCCGAACACGATGATAATCCCGCCCAGCGCCGGCGCCAGGATCGCGCCGATGCGCACCGTCACCATGCTCAAGGCCCCCGCCGCCGCCAGGTTTTCGCGCCCGACCAGCAGCGGGATCACCGCCATCAGCGCCGTCATGCCCAGCGCCCCGAAGAAGCCGTCCCAGGCCGCCAGCAGGTAGAGCGCCCACAGCGAAGGCGCCGGGGCGAAGGCGTTCAGACTCAGGGCGACAAAGCCCAACCCGCAGGTGCCGCGCGCAAACAGGATCAGCTTACGGCGATCGTAGCGATCGGCGAGCACGCCGCCCAGCATCAGGCCGATAAACATGCCCACCCCGTCCAGCGCCACCGCCACGCCCACCTGCAACGTGGAGCCGGTCATCGCCTGGATCTGAATCGGCACCCCCACCGCCAACATGCCGAGGGAAAACACCGACAGCATGCGGGCGCAGAAAATCGCGCGGAAATGCGCATTGCTTCTCAGCAAACTGAAATCAAGAAAAAAAGAAGGTCTGGCCATAGTGTCCTGCATATCATGTTTTAGTACGGGCCGGGACGCACGCCCCCCGGCCCGGTTGCGTTATACCAACCCGTATTGCCGCGTCAGCAACGAATGCAACAGCGGCCCGAGCGTCTCCAGCGAAGCCGGCGACAGAATGTCCGCGTGTTCGCAGCGCTGGTGATGGCAGATCAGCCCATCCAGATACGGCGCCCACACGGCGTCGATGTCCATCTCCGGCGGCAGCGTCTGGTCGGCGACAAACAGCGTCGCCGTGCCGTGGAAACGCTGGCTGCGCGCCTGGGACAGAATGCGCACCGCGTCGCGGTAGTTGGCGACGATGCTATCGAACATTGCCGCCTTCTCCGCCATCAGCGCCGGATCGCCATGATCTTCCGCCATAAACTCGGCCTGCTCCTGCGCCACCTCTTTCTGCGCGTCCTCCTCGCTGGGGCCGGTCCAATCCTGGCCTTCCGGCGGATAGGTATCCAGCATGCCGAGGAACGCCACCTCTTCGCCCTGCTGCTGCAGGCGCGCGGCCATCGAGTGCGCCAGCGTGCCGCCGAGCGAATAGCCCAGCAGGTAGTAAGGCCCCTGCGGCTGCAGGCGGCGCAGATTGGCGAGATGACGATCGACCATCTGCTCGATATCCTCACAGGTGGCGATGGCGCCGTCCGGTCTTGGCGACTGCAGGCCGATGATGGGGTAGCTGCCCGGCAGATAACGGCTCAGCCCCGAGTACTGCCAGGCGAAACCGGAAGCCGGGTGCAGGCAGAACAGCGCCGGGCCTTGGCCGGCCCGCAGCTGCAGGCATTCGCCGACGCCGCGGCTCTCGGCCGAGTTGGCCGCCTGCGCGTCATCGAGCAGGTGCGCCATCTTCTCCAGGCTGCGGGCGAACATGATCTGCCCGACGCTCAATGGCCGAGGCACGCGGCGACGCAGCTCCGCCGCCAGACGCATCGCCAGCAGCGAATGGCCGCCCAGCGCGAAGAAGTCGTCGTCGGCATACACCGTCTCGCGCCCCAACAGTTCCCCGAACAGCGCCGCCAGCAGGCGTTCGCTGTCGCTCTGTGGCATGCGGCCACTTTGGTGGCTCAGCTGCGGCCGCGGCAACGCCTTGCGATCCAGCTTGCCGCTGGCGCTGAGCGGGAAGCTGTCGGTCATGACATAGCTGACCGGCATCATGTGCGCCGGCAAACGCTGCTCCAGCGCCTGATGCAGCACGGCGGTATCCAGCGTCACGCCCGGTTGGGCGATCAGCCAGGCGACCAGCTGGCGCATATCGGCACCGCCAAGCCCCGTCGCGCCCTCGCCCAGCTCGATGGCGTGCACCGCCGCTTGCGCTACCCCCGGCTGCGCCAGCAGCGCCTGCTCGATTTCCCCCAGCTCGATGCGCTGGCCGCGGATCTTCAGCTGATCGTCGCTGCGCCCTAAATACTCGACGCTGCCGTCTTCCAGCCAGCGGGCGATATCGCCGGTGCGATACATGCGCGCGCCGTTGCCAGCGGGATCGGCGACAAACCGCTGCGCCGTCAGCCCCGGCCGATGCAGATAGCCATCGGCCAGCTGAATGCCGCGCAGGTAAAGATCGCCGGCGCAGCCGACGGGCACCGGCCGCAGCATCGCGTCGAGAATGCTCAACTGGGTGTTCCAGACCGGTTTGCCGATCGGCACGCCGGCGCCGCTCACCGCCGCCAATGCCGCGCCGGACGCCGGTTGGTAGGTGACATCGACCGCCGCCTCCGTCGGGCCATACAGGTTGTGCAGCGGCGCGGTAACCAACGCCTGATAGCGGGAAGCCAGTTCACACGACAGCGCCTCACCGCTGCAGAACACGCGTTTCAGGCTGGCGGCGGCGCGCTGTGGCGCCCGCTCGTTCAGCGCCTCCACCCAGATAGCCAACATGGACGGAACGAAATGCAGCGTGGTCACGCCATAGTCGTCGATCAACGTCGTCAGCGCCTGCGGATCGCGATGCGCCTCCGGCGGTGCCATCACCAGGCGCGCGCCGACCATCAGCGGCCAGAAGAATTCCCAGACGGAAACGTCGAAGCTGCACGGCGTTTTCTGCAATACCACGTCCTGCGCATCGAGCGCATACTCGTGCTGCATCCAGAACAGGCGGTTGACGATCGCCCTGTGGTTCACCACCACGCCTTTCGGCCGCCCGGTAGAGCCGGAGGTATACAGCACGTAGGCGGGATAATCGCCGTTCCCCGCCGGCAGGCGCGCAGGCGGTTCACGCCCGCTGTCGTCCAGCGCATCGAACAGCAGCGTCGGCGCCAGCGCGGCAAAGCGGGCATCCAACGCGCTCTCGGTGATAATCAGCCGAGGCTTGGCGTCCTCCACCATGTAGGCCAGACGTTCGTCCGGGTAGCCGGTGTCCAGCGGCAGCCAGGCGGCGCCGGTCTGCACAATCGCCGTCAGCGCCAGGCTGAGGCGTACGGAGCGCGGCAACGCCACCGCCACGATATCCCCCGGCTGAATGCCGGCCGCCGTCAGCCGCTCGGCCAACAGCGCGGCCTGGCGCTGCATGTCGCGGTAGCTGAGGCTGTGCCCGGCATCCTGCAGCGCGATGCGATCCGGCGTGCGCCGCGCTTGATCGGCGATCGCCTGATGCAAGGTGGTGTCCGCCACCGCCTGCCCGGTGCGGTTGACCGCCGCGATCAGCACCTGCTCCTGCGGGGTTTGCAACTGCCAGCGCGGCAGCGGCAGATCCGGCTGGGCGATCCACTGTTGCAGCAGCGCCATCAGCCGCGCGGCGAAGCGCTCAGGCTGCGGCACCGAGGCGCGGTATTCCATCAGCAGGCGCAGACGTTCGCCCGGCAGCACCAGCAGCGTCAGCGGATAGTGGGTATAGCCTTTGTTGCGGATGGCGTCGCAGCGCAGCGACCCTGCGCCGCCCAGCAGAGCGTCGTTGTCCGGGTAGTTCTCCACCACCAACAGCGTATCGAACAGCGTGCCCGCCCCGGCCAGGTGCTGAATTTCCCCCAACCCCAAATCATCGTGCTCCAGCAGTTCAATCTGCCGGTGCTGCAGCTCAGTCAGCTGTTCCGTCAGCGAACGATCGTGCTGCAGACGTACCCGCACCGGCAGCGTGTTGCTGAACAGGCCAACGTGTTCCTCGACCCCTTCTATCTGGCCAAAGCGGCCGGAAACCGGCGAGCCGAACACCACGTCCTGCTGGCCGCAACAGCTGGCCAACTGCAATGCCCAAATGCCCTGCATCACGGTATTGAGCGTCAACCCGCGTTCGCGACACAGGGTCAGCAAGCGCCTTTCCTCGGCCGGCGGCAGCGTCATCTCCAGCTCGTGTACGCGATCGTCCTGCGCCTCACCGAACAGCAACGTCGGCCGCACGTCCTGCAGCGTCTGGCGCCAGAGGCGGCGCGAAGCTTCGGCATCCCGCGCGGTCAGGCGGCGCACGATATCGGCATAGTTCGAACGCAGCGGCGGCAACGCCTGCTCGCCTTCACGGAGGGCCAGCATCAGATCGTTGAGCACCACCGGCGTCGACCAGCCGTCGACGATCAGGTGATGCGCGTTAAGGAACAGCGTGTAGCGTTCGCTATCCCCGTGTTTGACCAGCAATGCATGCAGCATCGCGCCCGGCTGGTTGAACAGATCGCGCTGCAGTTCCTGCTGCTCCAGCCGGTGCAGTGCCTGCGCCTCCTGTTCTTCCGTCAGCGGCGGCAGCGCGTGGCTGTCCAGCGGCCAATGGCTTTCCTGCGGGATCAGCTGCAGCGGCTCGCCCTCGCGGTTGAATCGGGCGGCCAGCTGCGGATGGCGGCGGATCACCGCATTCAGCGCCTGCTGAAGTTGATGCGCGTCCAGTTCGCCGCAGAGGCTCAGGCGCGTCAGCGAGTTGTAGCTGCCGCCCTGCTGCGCTGTCTGCGCATGGAACAGCAGGCCGTGTTGCAGCGGCAACAGCGGCAGCGCCGCGGCTAACGGCCCGCACTCCCGCTCCCAGGCGCGCACCGCTTCATCATCGACGCCCGGCTGGGCGATTTCGGCCGCCACCAACGTCGCCGCCGCGCGTTCGGGATGCCGTTCGGCAAACTCGCACAGTGAACGCACGGCGTGCTCGATGCCGCCGTGCAGCTGCGCAATGTCGCTCTCGCTGAACATTGCCTCCAGCCAGCTCCAGTTAATCGCCAGGCAGGCGCCGTCGCGCCGCTCCTCGACAAAGATATTCACCTCCAGCCCGTAAGACAGCGCCTGCTGCGCATCCTGCGCCACGGCGAAGGCGTCGCGGAAGCGGGTCTGGCTGCGCTGCGGCGTCCAGTGCGCCTCATCCTGGCTGAAACGCCCAAGGTAGTTGAACAAGATCTCCGGGGCGTTGCGCTGCGCCAGCGCCGCCAGATCGTCACGCTGCGGATGCAGATAACGCAGCTGGCCATAGCCGACGCCGCGATCGGCCACCGCGCGCGTCGCCCGTTTCACCGCGCGCACCGCCTCATTATGCTCGGCGTCATGCAGTTCGATGCGCAGCGGGTACTCCGCCGTCAGCCAGCCGACGGTGCGGGCCAGATCGAGGCCGTCGTCCAGTTCGGCGCGGCCGTGCGACTCCTGAGAGAAACGCAGCGAAGCGGCCTGGAAACGGCGGCGGCAGGCCTGAGCCAGCGCGCACAGCATGATCTCTTCAACCTGGGCGCGATACTCCTGCGGCAATGTGCCGAGCAGCGCGGCGGTCAGCCGGCTGTCGAGCAGCGTGCGCCGTTCGCTCACCGAGGCGATGCGATCGGTCTGCGGTTCCAGCGCGCGCCGCCCCAAACGCGGCACGCCGTCCGCCAGCATCTGCCGCCAGAACGGCAGCTCGGCTTCGCGGCGTTCGACGTCGGCCCTTAAACGCGCGGACCATTCATAGAGCGAGGTTTCCTCCGGCGGCAGCGTGATCGGCTGCCCCTGCATGGCGCTGTCGGCCACTTGCCGCAGCTCGTCGAGCAGAATGCGCCAGGAAACGCCGT
Organism: Serratia sp. LACPHL-BACT-2024-00286; assembly: GCF_043109535.1. Taxonomy (NCBI): domain Bacteria; kingdom Pseudomonadati; phylum Pseudomonadota; class Gammaproteobacteria; order Enterobacterales; family Yersiniaceae; genus Serratia; species Serratia sp. LACPHL-BACT-2024-00286. Next base: position 768,618 of record NZ_JBICNA010000001.1, on the reverse strand, counting down.
CAACCACCAGGTGGTGGATCGCCAGCACCAGCCCCAGGCTCTGCCCGTCACGCTGCAACAGGATCGCCTGCATCATGGCGCCGGCCGCCGGATCGAGCTGCTCGAGTGCGGCATCAAACGCCTGTTCCGCCGCTAGCTCCAGTTCGCCGGATACGGCCTGAACCTGCATGAACTCAGCGGTAGCGGCTTCCTCGACCACCAACTGGCTGTCGCGGATCCTGGCGCTCAGCGCCGGGTGCGCCGCGCGCAGCTGTGCCAACGCATAACGCAGCTGTTCCGGTTGCAGCTCGGCGGGCACGCGCAGGAAAACGCCGTGCGCGAAGCGGCGATGCATATCGCCCGTCTCGGCGAACCAGTGCAGGATCGGCAGCCCGTCGATCGGGCCTTGTCGCACGCTGCGTGCGGTCTGAGAGCCAACGGCCAGCGGCTGCATCGCCTGCGCCATGCGCGCGGGGGTGTGCAGCGCGAAGATCTCGCGCGGCCGCAGCAGATAGCCTTTGCGCCGTAGGGCGGTGCCCAGCCCCATCGCCGAGATGCTGTCGCCGCCGAGCGCGAAGAAATCGTCGTCTGCGCCGACGCGCTCCATTCCCAACAGTTGGGCCATCGCGCGGCAAATCAGCCTCTCCTGCTCGGTGGCCGGTTCGCGAATGCTTTGCGCCAGCGTTTCCTGCGGTTTGGGCAGCGCCTGGCGGTCAATCTTGCCGTTGACGTTCAGCGGCAGCTCCGGCATTACCACCAGGATCGCCGGCACCATATAATCCGGCAGACGCTGCGCCAACTGCCCCAGCAGCTCGCTTTGCAGTGCCGGCGAGGCGCGGCGCGCGTCATCCTGCACCGAGCAGTAGCCAATCAGGCGATAGGTGGCGCCGATCGGTTCGGCGATCACCACCGCCCGCCCCACGTCCGGCAAGGCGGCCAAGGCGCTTTCCACCTCACCCAGCTCGACGCGGAAGCCGCGCACCTTGATTTGGTGATCGGTCCGGCCAATGAATACCAGCTGGCCCTCCGCGCTCCAGCGCATCAGGTCGCCGCTGCGGTACATCACCTCGCCTTCGGCGAACGGGTTGGCGACAAAGCGCGCCGCCGTCAGATCCGGGCGGCGCAGGTAACCGCGCGCGATGCCCTTGCCGGAAATGTACAGCTCGCCCGCCGCGCCGATCGGCACCGGCTGCAGGCGGCTGTCGAGCAGCCAGACTGAGGTATTGGCGAGGGGACGGCCGATCACCGGCTGGTCTGCGGCTGTCACCGGCGCGCCGAGGGTATCGACGGTGTATTCGGACGGGCCGTAATAGTTGTGGATCTCCACCTCCGGATGCTGCTGCATCAGGTTCCACAGCGTCGGCGTCGCCGCCTCGCCGCCGATCATCACGAACGACGGCAGCGGGAACTGCCCTTTCAGCAGACCGCAGTCCACCAGTTGCGAGAAGAACGACGGCGTGATGTCCAGCAGATCGATCGGCGTCTGCTGGGTCTGTTCCAGCAGCGCCCAGGGGTCGCGGCGCAGCTCCTCATCGAAGATAACCAGTTCGCTGCCCATCATCATGCAGAACAGCGGTTCCCAGGAGGAATCGAAAGAGAACGAGGCGGTATGGCCGGCGCGCAAGCGGCGCGCGTGGCGGGCCTCGAATTTTTCGATCGCCGGGCCGAACAGAGAAGCCTGGTGCGACAGGAACAGGTTCAGCAGCCCGCGGTGCGTGGACATCACGCCCTTGGGTTTGCCGGTCGAACCGGAGGTGTAAATCATGTAGGCGAGATGCGCCTCGTTCAGCGGCACACGCCGTTCGTCGTCCGTTATCGGCGCGCTCTCGGCGGCCGCGCGTCGTCGCACATCAGCGCCAAACGTTCACGCGGATAGTCCAGATCGAGCGGCATATAGGCCGCGCCGCTGGCCAGCACGCCGAACAGCGCGACCAGCGTGTCCACCGAGCGCGGAATGCCGATGGCGACCACGTCTTCGGCGCCGATGCCGCTTTCGATCAGCACTCGCCCCAGCTGCATCACCCGTTCGGAGAGCTGCCGGTAGCTGAGGCGCACGTCGCCGCAGGACACCGCCAACGCCTCGGGCTGACGCTCAACCTGGCGCTGGAACGCATCCATGATCGAAACCATGCCCGCCGGCGGTGTCAGCTCAGCGCCGCGCCCCCAGGCCGCGAGTTGTCTGAGTTCCCCCTCGCCGATCAACGCCAGTTGACCGTTCGGCTGGTGCGGCTGCCGCGCCAACTGCTGCAGCCAATGGCCGATGCGCTCCGCGTGGTGCTGCAAGGTGCGCGGCGAGTATTTGGCCGGGTTGGCGACCAAAGACAGCGTCAATACGCCGCTTCGAAAACCGATCTCGAACTCCAGGTCGTCGACCGGCCCCATCGCCAGCGTATGGGTGGTGGCCGCCTGACCGTCGAACGACAAGGCGCTGTGGTAGACCTTGACGTTGACCACCGGCCCGTACAGTTCCTGATGGCCGCCGACCAGGCCGAGATCGCGTTTGATCTGCTCCGCCTCATAGCGTTGATGGCGGCGCGCCTGCTTGATCTGCGCCACGGTGGCCAGGCAGACATCCGCCAGCGACATCTCCGGCGTCACGTTCAGCAGCAGCGGCAGCACGTTGACCACCGGGCCGACCGCCGCCAGCGCCTGCGATCCCATCCGGCGCATGAAAGGAAAACCGATTGAGAAGCGGGTTTCGCCGCTCATGCGCGCCAGGTACAGCGCCAGCGCCGCCGTGACGATATCGGCCGGCTGCAGCGACTGCAGCGCGCCATCGCGCAGCGCTTCGTCAAACAGCGATTCAGGCAGCACCAGCGCCTGTTTGAGCGGCCGGGCGCCCGCCTCAACCTCCCGACTCTCCGTCGATAATGACAGCGGCGACGGCAAATCGCGCAGATGCTGGCGCCAGAATTCGGCCGCCCGCTCACGTGCGGGCGAGGTTTGCCATTGCTGAAACTCTTCCACCACCTTGCCGAACGGGGTAAACGGCGAGGCCGCCGGCGCCAGCCCGTGGCGCAGCGCGCGATAAATATCGGCGATCCGACGGGTGATGGCTTCGAAGCTGAAGCCGTCCAGGGTCAAATGATGAAAGCGCTGATACCAGAACCAGCGATCGGCGCTGACGCGGATCACCGCATGGCGATAGAGCGGCCGCTCGCCGTCCGCCGGCAGATCCTGCGCCAGATCGTCGTTCATCAGCGCCAGCGCCGCCTGTTCGGCGTCCGGCCGCGCGCTGAAATCGAACCACTCCGGCGCCTGCACGCGCGCAGGATCGGCGTTCAGCGGCAAACGCTGCACCGGCTGGCCGTCCTGCGCCTCAAAGAACTGCGCCTGAACCGTATCCGCTTCGGCCAGCCCCTGACGGATCGCGCGCTCCAGCGCCGAGCGGTCGATAGCGCCGTGCAGTTCGGTGTAGTGCGCCACCGCGAAGCCGTTGCGCCGCAGCGCGATTTGGTCGGCGATCCAGATCCCCGGTTGCGCCGCAACCAGCGGATAATCCCGATACTCGACCTGAGTATCCGGCAAAGAAAGCGTTTCTGACATGGTGTCTGTCCTTTTCCTCAAACGGAATGTATCGATGTGGCTGTCTGGCGCTTAACGCGCCGCACCCGCCGCTTTCAAGGCCGCCGGCCGCATGTCCTGCCAGTGCGTTTCGATGTAGTCGATGCATTCGCCGCGCGACGCCGGCCCCATCAGCACGCGCCACCCCTGCGGCGCGTCGGCAAACTGCGGCCACAGCGAATACTGCTGCTGCGCGTTGACCAAAACGGAGAAACGGAGGCTTTCGTCATCGAACGGGTTTTGTTGTTCCTGAGTCATTTTCATTACCTGTCTGTCAAAATGTGTGGGTTATTCCATCCCGGAAAGCAGCTGGCGTACGCCGTCCACCAGGCCGCCGCGCCAGCAGAGCGCGTCATGTCCGCCGGAAAACACGCGGTAGTCGGCGCGGTGCCCCGCCGCCGTCAGCGCCTCGTGCATCTGGCGATTGACGAATTCGATATCCGCCTCCCGATCGCCGGCCTGTTGGATCACGTTGAGCGCTGGCGCCGCCGCGTCGCGTTGCCGAACCTGGCGTATCAGCCAGCCTTCCTCCAGTTCGTGGCGTTTTTCGAACTGGGTAACGAATTGCACCGTAGGCCACCAGAAGGAGCCGGACTGGCTCAGCACGTGGCCGAAACGTTCCGGCCAGTGCACACCGGCATATAACGCTGCCAGCCCGCCGTAGCTTTGGCCGGCGACGACGGTGCGCGCCCCTTCCTCGCTGAACGCTTCGCGCTTCTGCGCCTGCGGCAACAGCTCATCGATGATTGCCTGCCAGAAGGCGGCGTTGCAGGGCAGCTCGTTTTCCCGGTGTTCGCCGTCGATCGCATCGATCAGCAGCCAGCATGCGGGCGGCAGCCGCCCTGTTGCGGTTTCGTTCTCGATCACCGGCAGCAGCGCGTGCCTTTCGATCCAGTTTTGGCCGTCGAGCAATAACACCAGCGGGCGATTCGCTTTCACCGCCGCGTCGCCGCTGGCATACAGCCAGACGCGCCGCTGCGTGCCGAGCCGTTCGCTGTGCCACTGAAAACGCTGTAGCCGCGCCTCGTCCAGCGGCCGATCGGCGGCCTGCCAGGCGCTTTGGTCGTCAGCATCCGGCCCCTGGGCCAGGGAAACCGGGCGCGGACGATGCGAAGGCCCCAGCGAGAGGCGATTCAACGGATCGGCGATCGCCAGTGGAAACAGCGAAATCCACCAGGCGCGCTGCTGGCGATCGCGCAGCGTTTCGTCGTCGCTGAAGACGGGAGGAAGATCCCGGTCTGTGACGGGAATCAGGCTGTAGCTGCCGCGCCAGCGGCGCTCGATAACGGCCGCGCCGTACCAAACGTCGGTGCCGGGCAGCCTGGTCAGGCTGCTGGGGGACGTGCTGTGGTGATCGGTTATGCCGTTGATATCGGCATAAACGCGGCGAATCGGCGAGCGCCGTTCATCGCCGGCAGGATCGCGCCATAGCCAGGTCATTTTGACGTGGCGGTCATCGTGCGGCTCGACGATGGGCGTGCCGTGAGAGGCCACCTTCTGCCACCACTCGGGCTGCCCCGCCGCCTCTTCACGCAGCCACTGCGCCGCCAATCCCTCATGACCGTTGTCTGGCCTCTTTTCCGGCAAAAACTCCATAGCGCCCCTTACATAACATGAGTGATTTTTACAAAACCTGACAATCGTATTGATACTCATTATCGTTTTCAATACTATTTGTCGGATTTTTACCGTCGTGCGCACACGGCGTTTCCGTATCGACGGGTAAAGACCGCTCGCCGATATTTCGGGGTTTATCAGGGTTGCATGACACACAACGCAGGTATGCAGGAGAGAGAATGAAGATTAAAAACAAAGGGATAGACAATTCGAATGCGGAGGCGACGGCCGCCAAGCGGTTGTTGCTGGGCTCGGCGCTGGCCTTACTGCCCTTCGCGCCACACGCGTCCGCCGCGGCGGACGAGACGATTTTGGTGACCGCCGACGCGCAAAACAGCGTGACCGCGCCGGTCAAAGGGATCGTCGCCAAAGAGAGCGCCGCCGGCACCAAGACCGCCGCCGCTCTGCGCAAAACGCCGCAGTCCATCTCGGTGGTCACGCGCGAGCAAATGAACGACCAGGAACCGGCGTCGGTCGCCGACGCGCTGAATTACACCAGCGGAGTGATCACCACCTACCGCGGCAACTCCAACCGCAATGACGAAGTGATCAGCCGCGGCTTCCGCTATGCGCCCAAGCTGCTCGACGGCCTGCACTTTGGCCTCTCGAGCCAAAACGGCGGCGCCGGGCAGATCGATCCCTGGCTGCTGGAGCGCGTGGAGATGGTGCACGGCCCGGCCGGCGTGCTGTACGGCCAAGTCAGCCCCGGCGGCGTGGTGGTGATGACCAGCAAGCGCCCTACCGCCCAGAGCATTCACGAAGTCAAATTCAGCACCGGCAACCGCCATCTGGCGGAAACGGCGTTCGATTTCGGCGGCAAACTCAACGACGACAATACCCTGTTCTACCGCCTGAACGGCATCGCCAGAACCGAGCATGAGTTCGTCAAAGACAGCAAGCAGCAACGGGTGGCCATCGCGCCGGCCTTCACCTGGCTGCCGAACGAAGACACCAGCTTTACGCTGCTGACCAGCTACCAGAACGATCCGAAAGCCGGATCGCGCAACTTCCTGCCGCGCGCCGGCACGCTGTTCTCGACCAGCGCGGGCTATGTGCCCTATGACTTCAACATCAGCGAACCCAGCTTCAACAGATCGGCGCGAGCAGGCATCGATCGGCTACAGCCTAGAGCATAACTTCAGCGATGCGCTGTCGTTTACCCAGAACCTGCGCTTCACCCACCGCGATGAAGACTATAAATATCTGGTTTATAACGTAAACTCTGACGTCAATGACCACACCGTCACCCGCATGGCGCAGCATGAAACGCAGATGACCAACGAGTTTGGCGTGGATAACCAGCTGAAGGGGCTGTTCGACACCGGTGAGGTGAAGCACACGGTGTTGGGTGGGCTGGATTACCGCTACAGCCATATCGATTCGAAGATGTATCGCGATCGCGGCAACGATTACCCGATCGACTGGGCCAACCCGGTTCGCCCCAGCATCGATGGCAGCACGCTGGCGCTGGCTTCCAGCGACTTGAAGACGCTGAATCAGCTCGGGGTGTATCTGCAGGACCAGCTGGAGTGGAATAACTGGAACCTGCTGCTGTCCGGCCGTCAGGACTGGTCGCAGGTCAACACCCGCGATCGCACCAGCGGCGGTAAAGAGCAGACCTACAACGATGCCCAGTTCACCGGCCGCGCGGGCCTGCTTTACGCCTTCGACAACGGCATTTCGCCGTATGTCAGCTACAGCACCTCGTTCGATCCTAACCTGTACCCGAGCGCGCCGGGCGCCGATCCGCTCAAGCCGACCACCGGCAAACAAACCGAGGTGGGCGTGAAGTACCAGATCCCGGGCGGCAACACCCTGCTGACCCTCTCCTGGTTCGACATTACCCAGCGCAATGTGGCGTCCTATAACCGCCTCACCTCCGCCTACGAGCAGATCGGCGAGGTGAAATCCAAAGGGATTGAGGCGGAAGTGCATGCCCAGCCGACGCCGGAGATCAAGCTGACCGCCGCCTATACCTACACCGACGTGGTGACCAAAGACTCCAACTCGGCGGACGAAATCGGCCACAGCCCGGCGGGCATCCCGCGCCACGCGGCTTCCGCCTGGGGCAGCTACAGCTTCCTGAGCGGCGCGCTGAACGGCCTGACCGTCGGCAGCGGCGTGCGTTACATCGGCGATGCGCCGGCCGACGCCATCGGTCAGTACGATGTGCCGCACTACACGCTGTACGACGCCATGGTGAAATATGACCTTGGCCAGGCCTCGTCGGCGCTGCGCGGTGCGGCTCTCCAGCTCAACGTGCAGAACCTGACGGACAAGAAATACGTTTCATCCTGCAGCGGCGAGTACGCCTGTTTCTACGGCAGCGGCCGCAGCATCATCGCTTCGGTCAACTACCGCTGGTAACCAAAATGGGCGGCCAGCGCCGCCCATTTTTCGACCTTTCCCGCCGCCTTTACTCCTGCTTCAATTCTCGCAAGTGCTTGTACACCGTGGCGCGCCCCATCGACAGCACGTTGGCGATGTAGTCCGCGGCGCTTTTGGCCTTGAACGCCCCCTGATGATAGAGATCGCTGACCAGCCGCCGCTTTTGTTCGCGGCTCAGCGCGCCGAGCGCGACGTTTTCGCGCCGCAGCCAATCGTGCAGGAAGGTGTTGATCTTCTCCTGCCAGTCATCTTTGAACAGCTGTTGCGGCTGTGGCTGCAGCCGCGTGACCGACAGGAACATGTCCAGCGCGTTGCGGGCGTCCTCGAACATCGCGGTGCTCAGGTTGATGCACAGCAGATAGCTGGGTTTGCCCTGCTCGTCGCGCGCGGCGATGCTCACCGAACGCATCTTTTTGCCGTCCCAGTTCAGCTTCTCATAGGGGCCGGTCACGCCGGCGCCGCCATCGAGCTCGAAGTCCTCCAGCCCGGCGTCATCGCCCGGTTTGCGCTTCGACAGGTTGTTGGCCAGATAGGCAATCTTGTTGGTGGCCAGATCGTGGATCACCACTTCCGCATTCGGAAAAAACAGCGCCGCGATGCCGTCGGCGACCGAGCGCAAAAGTTCGAGTTGAGAAGAAGAGTTCGGCACGCTGGGGGGTCTCCGTATAGCCCGGTTTGGTTTGCGGTTCAGCCGCTTAGCATACCGCAGTTGCCGCCGCTTGCCGAGTGGATGGCGTTGGCGGCTCCTTCACCGACGGCTGCGCCGCAAGCGCCTTTATTGTCCTTGCCGGGGATCGGTCACCCGTCCGTTTCTGGTGAACACGCTTTTCAGCCCGCTCTTCTGCCGCAACACATTAAAACAGCCTCGAATCATGCTCCTCTTTGCCAGGTAAAACGCGGCGGCAGACGGCGTTTTAACAGGATTTTAACGCTGCCGAGGGGAAACGCCATTGTCAACATGGCTGTTAAATAAAATGAAACTTTTTGATCACATTCAAGCTTCTGAAAAATAGATAAAAAGGGTTTTTATGCGCTTTATATGCATAAATTATGCATGTGCTCGCTCACTGCCGACAAAAAGTAATTAACTATTCATTTACCGCCCTGCAGGCGGCGAAAAACCGCCCGCTGGCCCGATGAGCGGGGGGCTAACAACCGGCATAATTAGTGGTAAATTTAGCGTCGCAAAGTGTTATGCGCTTGCTAATCCACGGTTAAACGAAATAAATACCTCTAATATATAAAGGTTGGTTATGGAAAAGCTATCCTACGCTTCAGACAGCAGCACCACCGCTTGGGCTACATATCTGCAACAAATCGATCGCGTCGCCCCTTACCTCGGCGAGCTGTCACGCTGGGTTGATACGCTGCGTCACCCTAAGCGCGCTTTGATTGTCGATATCCCGCTGCAGATGGACGATGGCACCATCCGTCACTTCGAAGGTTTCCGCGTACAGCACAACCTGTCGCGTGGGCCGGGCAAAGGCGGTATCCGCTTCCACCCTGACGTCGATCTGAACGAAGTGATGGCCCTGTCCGCCTGGATGACCATCAAGTGTGCCGCGGTCAACCTGCCGTACGGCGGCGCCAAGGGCGGCATCCGCGTCGACCCGTTCAAACTGTCTGAAGGCGAACTGGAGCGACTGACCCGCCGCTACACCAGCGAAATCGGCTTCATCATCGGGCCACAGAAAGACATCCCTGCGCCGGACGTCGGCACCAACGCCAAAGTGATGGCCTGGATGATGGACACCTACTCCATGAACCACGGCACCACCATCACCGGCGTGGTCACCGGCAAGCCAATCCACCTCGGCGGCTCCTTGGGCCGTGAGAAAGCGACCGGCCGCGGCGTGTTCGTCACCGGCAGTGAAGTGGCCAAGCGTCTGGGCGTGCAGATCGAAGGCGCCAAAGTGGCGGTGCAAGGCTTCGGTAACGTGGGCAGCGAAGCGGCTCGCCTGTTCGTTGGCGTCGGCGCGCGCGTCGTCACCATCCAGGACCACTCCGCCACCCTGTTTAACGCCGACGGCATCGACCTGGCCGCGCTGACCGAATACCAGGCCAAGCACAAGCAGATCGCCGGCTTCCCTGGCGCCAGCGAGATCGAAAGCGAAGCGTTCTGGTCGGTCGACATGGACATCCTGATCCCTGCGGCGCTGGAAGGCCAAATCACCCGTGAGCGTGCCGAAATCCTCAGCGCCAAACTGGTGCTGGAAGGCGCTAATGGCCCGACCTTCCCAGAGGCGGACGACATTCTGCGCTCCCGTAACATCACCGTGGTTCCGGACGTTATCTGTAACGCCGGCGGCGTAACGGTCAGTTACTTCGAGTGGGTGCAGGACATGGCGAGCTACTTCTGGAGCGAGTCCGAGATCAACGAGCGTATGGACAAGATCATGACCGACGCCATGGTCCACGTCTGGAACAAGGCCGCAGAGAAAGAGTGCAGCCTGCGCACCGCCGCTTATATCGTGGCCTGTGAGCGCATCCTGACCGCACGTAAAGAGCGCGGCATCTACCCAGGTTGATGCCCGTATCCCGGCCTGCCCGCCCCGGCAGGCCGGGTTTTCCTCAGCGCAAACAGCGCTTCAACACCTTACCGGTGCTGGTCATCGGCAAACGCTCGACGAACTCGACGATGCGCGGATACTTGTACGCCGCCAGCCGTTCCCGGCTCCAGGCGATCAGCGTTTCTTCCTCGATCGGCTCCTCCGTCTCTTTCAACACCACCACCGCCTTGATCTCTTCGCCCAGCGACGGATGTTCGACGCCGATCACCGCCACCAACGACACCGCCGGGTGGCGAATCAGCGCCTCTTCAATCTCGCGCGGGTAGACGTTGAACCCGCCGCGAATGATCATGTCCTTGGCCCGATCGACGATGAAATAGAAGCCGTCGGCGTCGCGGCGCGCCAGATCGCCGGTGCGGAACCAGCCGTTTTCCAGCACCTCCGCCGTCGCCTCGGGACGATTCAGATAGCCTTTCATGATGTTGTAGCCGCGTACCGCGATCTCCCCCACCTGATCGACAGCGTCGACCGGCTGCCCGGTGGCGTCGAGCAGGCGCACCTCCACGCCCCAGATCGGCTGGCCGATGGAGCCGGGCTTGGTCAGGCGGTGAGGATGGTTAAAGGTGGCGACCGGGCTGGTCTCAGACAGCCCGTATCCTTCGAGAATGTTGACGCCGAAGCGGCGCGAAAAATCCTCCAGGATCTGCACCGGCAGGCTGGCGCCGCCGGACACCGCCATACGCAGCGTGCTGCGCAAGCTTTCGATATCCGTGTGTTCATCCAGCGCATTCAACAGCGCCCAATACATGGTCGGCACCCCGGCGAAAAAGGTGATGCCGTGCCGTTGCATCAGCGCGATGGCCTGCGCGGCGTCGAAGCGCTCGACCAGCACCAGAGTGGCGGCGGCGGCGAACCCGGCGTTCATCTGCACCGTCGAGCCGAAAGTATGAAACAGCGGCAAGGTGACCAGGTGACGATCGGGGGTCGTCTCCGAACCGTCGAACAGCCGCACCGATCCCAAGGCGTTAAGCACCAGATTGGCGTGGGTCAACTCCGCCCCTTTGGCGCGGCCGGTGGTGCCGCTGGTATACAGCACCACCGCGGTGTCGCTTTCGAGCGTCGCGGCCGAAGCGAATTCGGTAGCCTGTGCGGCTATCGCCTGGCTGAAACGTTCCCCCTCGAGCGGCAACCGATCGCCGATGATAAACACCTCGCGGCACTGTTCCGCCTTCGCCGCCGCCCGCAGCGCTTCCTCCCCCAGCGGCAGGCCGCTGCTGCCTTCGAAACAAAACAGCGCCACCGCCGCCGAATCCGCCAGGTAATAGTCGAACTCCGCGCTCTTAAGCAGAATATTGAGCGGCACCACCACCGCGCCGCTTTTGAGAATGCCGTAATAGACAGCCGGAAACTCCGGCCGGTTCGGGCAGGCCAGCGCCACCCGTTCACCGCGCCGCACGCCGCGCGCGACCAACAGATTCGCCACCCGGTTGGCCATGTCGTTCAGCGCCCGATAGCTGAGCGGTACATCGTCCTGTATCACCGCCGGCCGTTCCGGCCAGGTGCGCGCACTCTCTTCAAGCAAGGTAGCCAGATTCAGCATCGGGGATCCTCCCTGGGATTGAGCGGCGAGAAAAGCGCCGCAGTATCACGAGTATAGATAGGCGCTTCGCAGTTCGCATTCCCAGGGCCGCTGGGCTATACCTTAGGCAATCCCCATCCCGCAGGAGTTGTGATCATGAGCAAGAAAAAGATCCTGATGCTGGTCGGTGACTATGCCGAAGATTACGAAACCATGGTGCCGTTTCAGGCGTTGCAGATGATCGGCCATTGGGTGGACGCCGTGTGCCCCGGCAAAGCCGTCGGCGACTACATCATGACCGCGATCCACGATTTTGACGGCGCGCAAACCTACAGCGAGAAACCCGGCCACCGTTTCACCCTGAACGCCGACTTCGCCACCGCCAAAGAAGAGCACTACGATGCGCTCTTGATCCCCGGCGGCCGGGCGCCGGAATACCTGCGCCTGAATCCCGACGTGATCGCGCTGGTGCAGGCGTTTGACGCCGCGAAAAAGCCGATCGCCGCCGTTTGCCACGGCCCGCAGCTGCTGGCGGCGGCCGGGGTGTTGCAAGGCCGCACCTGCAGCGCCTACCCGGCCTGCGCGCCGGAAGTGCGGCTGGGCGGCGGCCATTATGCGGAGATCGGCATCGATCAGGCGCACGTTGACGGCAATCTGGTCACCGCCCCGGCCTGGCCGGCGCATCCGCAGTGGCTGGCGAAGTTCGTCGAGGTGCTGCAGAAATAGCCGTTCAGGGGATCGCACCAGATAGCGACGACGCGGCATCCCCTTTGCAATAAACCAAAAATCGCTTGACCTTCCCAACGTTGGAAGTCGGATAACGCGGGATGAACTGCTTCCACGCAGTGAATTCCACTGTCGACTTCGGTAGGAAAGGTCAAATGATGAAAGCCAAAACCATAATCCTGATCGCAGCGGCGATAAACGGCGCTTTCGCCGTTGCCGGCTGCAAAGAAAACCCGTCTTCGGCGACACCTGCGCCGCCTCCCCGTGTTCCTGTGGCTGATGTTTTAGTCCGCCCGATAACGCCCTTTGCCGAATTCACCGGTTCGCTGGCCGCGGTCAAGCACGTTGAGTTGCGGCCTCGGGTCGCCGGTTATGTGCTGGCGGTAAATGTGCCGGAAGGTCGCCTGATAGAAAAAGGCCACCCGCTCTTTCTCATCGATCCGCGGCCATTTCAAGCCGCGCTGAACGAGGCGACGGCGCGTTTGCAAGAAGCGGAAGCCGCCTCTACGCTAGCCCAGGCCGACTATGTGCGCGCTAAAACGTTGTTCAATAAAAACGTTATCGCCCGCGATCGGTTTGATTCGGCTACCGCCATGATGAAAGCGAGCAATGCGCAGGTCAACGCAGCGAAAGCGGCGCGGGAGGCGGCAAAGTTGGATCTGGAGTTCACCCGCGTCACCGCGCCGATTGCCGGACGCGTAGGCCAGACGCTCGTCACCGAAGGCAACTATGTCACCGGCGGCGTCACGCCGCTCACCACGCTGGTCTCGGTCGATCCACTCCACGTCTATTTCGATGTGGATGAACGCACCTATTTGCAATCGTTGACCGCGTGGCGCAATAAAACGGCGCCACCTGACATTCGGGTATCGGTGGCGTTACTTGCAGACAAAACCTATTCCCGGCGCGGGCGCGTCGATTTCCAGTCCAATACCGCCGACCGCACGACGGGAACGGTGCGCCTGCGCGCGGTGATCGATAACCCGGATGGGCGACTGTCACCTGGGTTGTTCGCCAGAGTCAAGCTGGAAACCGGCGCGCCGCAGGCCAAGATCCTGATCGCCGACCAATCGATTGGCACCGATCAAAACCGGCGCTATGTCCTGGTCGTCGATGAGAATGACAAAACCGAATACCGCCCCGTTGAACTTGGCCCGGTCGTTGAAGGACTGCGCGTGATAGAGCACGGCCTGCGGCCGGGAGAACGCATCGTCGTGAAAGGGCTGGTGCGCCCCGGCATGTCAATCACGCCGCAGCCCGCCGAGATTGACGGCGCGCCTATCGAGCAATTGAACGCTGCGGGAGACGCGACATGACTTTCCCTCGTTTCTTCATTAAACGCCCGATCTTCGCCATCGTGCTCTCCATCTTGACGCTGATCGCCGGCACCGTGGCGTTATTCCAGTTGCCGCTCAGCGAATACCCTGCGGTTACGCCGCCTACCGTACAAGTGACGGCGTCTTATCCCGGCGCCAACCCGAAAGTGATCGCGGAAACGGTGGCCGCACCGCTTGAGCAAGCCATCACCGGCGTCGAAGGCATGCTTTACATGTCTTCACAGGCGGCGACCGACGGCCGAATGACGTTGACCGTCACCTTTGCCCAGGGAACGAATGCCGACATGGCGCAGATCCAGGTGCAAAATCGGGTCGCGCGCGCGTTACCCCGCTTGCCTGCAGAGGTACAGCACCAGGGCGTAGTGACGCAGAAAACCTCACCGGACATCCTGATGGTGGTGCATCTCCTGTCGCCTGACCAACGCTACGATCCGCTTTATATCTCAAATTACGCTTATCTGCAGGTTCGTGATGAACTGTCCCGCATTCCGGGCGTCAGCGATGTCCAGGTCTGGGGAGCCGGCGAATACAGCATGCGGCTCTGGCTGGATCCGGATCTGATCGCCGCGCGCGGGCTAACCGCCGGCGATGTGATCGCTGCGGTGCGCGAGCAAAACGTTCAGGTGGCGGCCGGTTCCGTCGGTCAGGCGCCCGATTCCAATGCCGCATTTCAGGTTACGGTCAATACCCTCGGCCGTCTGGCCGATGAGAAACAGTTTGGCGATATCATCATCCGCACCGGCAGCGACGGCCGGGTGACCCGCCTGCGCGACGTCGCCCGTATAGAAATGGGCGCCGATGCGTATGCGCTGCGCAGCCTGCTCGACGGCGAGCCGGCCGTCGCGCTGCAAATCATTCAGAGCCCGGGCGCCAACGCGCTGGACGTCGCTCAGGCGGTCAGAGCGACCGTCAAGCGCCTGGAGGGCAACTTTCCTGCCGGACTCAGTTCACGGATCGCCTACGATCCCACGGTTTTCGTGCGGGCATCGCTCGAGTCGGTTGTGACGACCCTGCTGGAAGCGATCCTGCTGGTGGTGATCGTGGTAGTGGTGTTCCTGCGCAGCTGGCGAGCCTCGCTGATTCCGCTGCTCGCGGTGCCGGTTTCGCTGGTCGGCACGTTCGCCATCATGTACTTGATGGGCTTCTCTCTCAATACGCTGTCCCTGTTCGGTTTGGTATTGTCTATCGGCATCGTCGTCGATGACGCGATCGTGGTGGTGGAAAACGTCGAACGACACATCGAAAACGGCAAAACGCCGCAGCAAGCCGCGCGACTCGCCATGGATGAAGTCACCGGGCCGATCGTCGCCATCACCTCGGTGCTGGCCGCGGTTTTCGTTCCAACAGCGTTCCTGAGCGGTTTACAGGGCGAGTTTTACCGGCAGTTCGCGCTGACCATCGCCATTTCAACCCTGCTGTCGGCGCTCAATTCGCTTACGCTCAGCCCGGCGCTGGCGGGCATGTTGCTGCGGCCTCATCCGGCGAAACCTCGCGCTCCCGGCCGCATTGGGCGCGTCTTGCAAGCCGCTGTCCGGCCTTTCCAACGGGCGCCGGACGCGTATGCCAATGCCGTGCGTAAAACGGTGCGCGTCCGCGGGATGGCGCTGGCTATTTACGGCGGGCTGCTCGTTCTGACGTTTTTCAGCTTCCAGGCCGTTCCGCCGGGCTTCGTGCCCATGCAGGATAAGTACTATCTGGTGGGCATCGCCCAACTGCCCAATTCGGCCTCGCTGGATCGCACCGATGCGGTCGTTAAACAGATGTCGAAGATCGCGCTGGCGGAACCCGGGGTGGAAAGCGTCGTGGCCTTTCCGGGGCTGTCGATTAACGGCTTCGTCAATGTGCCGAACGCCGCCGTGATGTTCGTCATGCTCGATCCGTTTAAAGATCGCGCCACGCCCGATCTGGCCGCCTCCGCCATAGCCGGTCGGCTGCAGGCGAAATTCGCCGACATTCCCGATGGTTTCCTCGGCGTATTTCCGCCACCGCCCGTTCCCGGTCTCGGCGCTACCGGCGGATTCAAGATGCAGGTGGAGGATCGCAGCGGCGCGGGGCTTGAGTCCCTGGTTGAGCACACGCGGATCCTGATGATGAAAGCCACCGAATCGGGCCAGGTCGCCGGTCTGATGACCAGTCTGGATATCAACGCGCCGCAGCTCGATGTGGTTATCGACCGCACTCAGGCGCAAAGTCAGGGCGTCAGCCTGGCGGATGTGTTCGAGTCGCTGCAAATCTACCTCGGCTCGCTTTACATCAACGATTTCAACCGATTCGGCCGCACCTACAAAGTCACCGCTCAGGCCGATGCCGCCCATCGCATGCAGGCCGAAGCTATCGGCCGGCTGCAGGTGCGCAATGCGGCCGGCGACATGCTGCCGCTGTCTTCCTTTGTCACCGTTACGCCCGGCTCCGGCCCGGATCGCATCATTCGTTACAACGGCTATCCATCGGCTGATATCTCGGGCGGTGCGGCGATGGGCGTCAGTTCCGGTCAGGCGGCCGCATTGATGGAGCGCCTGGCGAAAGAGACGCTGCCGGAAGGCATGACCGTCGAATGGACCGATCTCACCTATCAGCAAAAGCTCGCGGGCGACGCGGCGCTGTTCATTTTTCCGCTGTGCGTGCTGCTCGCCTATCTCATTCTGGCCACGCAATACAACAGCTGGCTACTGCCTTTGGCCGTGCTGCTGATCGTGCCGATGTGTCTGTTGAGCGCCATGATTGGCGTCTGGCTGCTGGGCGGCGACAACAACGTTTTCGTGCAAATAGGCCTCATTGTGCTGGTCGGCCTGGCCGCCAAAAACGCCATTCTGATCGTCGAGTTCGCCCGCAGCCTGGAGGATGAAGGCGCCAACGCGCTCGAGGCGGTGATTAAGGCCTGCCGGCTGCGATTAAGACCGATAGTGATGACTTCAATCGCGTTTATCGCCGGCGTCATTCCATTGATCTTCGCCAGCGGCGCGGGGGCGGAAATGCGCCATGCCATGGGGGTGGCGGTCTTCGCCGGCATGCTGGGCGTGACCTTGTTCGGCCTGTTCCTGACGCCGGTCTTTTATGTCGTGATTCGCGGCCTGGCGACCCGATTCGAGCAATATCGTGCCAAAGCCAAAGCCAGCCGTAAGGAGCGAGTCTGATGAAAAATCTTCGTAGAACCTTGTTATTGCCGCTGAGCGCGCTCGCCTTGCTAACCGGATGTGCGGCGGTGGGCCCCGATTACTCGCCGCCCGTCGCCCGTCACCCTGCCGGCTTCGGCCAACCACCGGCGGGGCTGAGTGCCGGAAATGTCGAACTCGCCTGGTGGCGCCTCTTTGACGATCCTGCTCTCACGGATTTGGTTCAGCGCGCGTTGGCGGCGAACCATGATGTCGGCATCGCCGTCGCCCGAGTAGACGAAGCCAGAGCCCTGTTGCGTGAACAACGGCAGGATTTCCTGCCGCGCGCCGGTGCCGCGCTGAGTTATGAGACGCGTCGACTGGGTGAAGCGGAGAAGCTGGCCGCCCAGCCACGCCATACGCAAACCTATCGCGGTGCGATTGATTCGACATGGGAAATCGATCTCTTTGGACACGTTCGGCGCTCGATTGAGGCCGCTCAGGCGCTGGCGGGAAGCCGCGAAGCGTTGCTGCGTGGCGTTCAGGCGGGCGTCGCTGCGGAAGTGGCCGCCACCTGGCTAGAACTCCGAGGTTTAGACGCCGAACTTAAGATGGTCGCCGAAATTAGCCACAGCCAGCGTGAAAGTTTGGTGCTGGTAAAAAAACAAATGAGCGCCGGCGCCGCCAGCGAATTCGACCGATTGCGCGCCGAGGCGCTATTGCGCAACGTCGAAGCGGCGACGCCAGAGCTGGAACGCCGCCGAGCCGCCGCCGTCAACGCATTGGCGACGCTGCTTGGCGAAATGCCCCAGACATTCCGCCCCCCTTCCGCCGAATGGGGAAGCCAGCCGCCAGTGCTGCGGGCGATCGCCGTGGGCACGCCCGGCGCCCTGCTCGCCCGGCGCGCCGACATTGTGGCGGCTGAACGGGAACTTGCGGCAGCCACCGCCATGATTGGCGTGGAAACGGCGGCGCTCTACCCGCGCATCGAAGCGCGAGGTTCGATCGGGCTGGTCGCCGGCAACCTCGATGCGCTGACTGGCGCCGGTGCGTTCTCCGGTGTGATCAGCCCAGTGATTCGCTGGGCATTTCTCGATATCGGGCGCGTACGCGCCCGGATCGCCGCCAGCGAGGCGCGAACACAACAGGCGCTGTTGATTTACGAGCGGACGGTGCTGAGCGCGCTGCGCGAAACGGACGATGCTTTCAAAACCTATGCTGAGGCGGTCAGCACGTTGGATCTGCGGTTACTTGAGGCGGCGGCGAATCGCGAAGCGGCCCGGCTCGCCCAGACGCGTTTTGCCGCGGGCGAAGGCATTTATCTGGAGGTGCTCGAGGCAGAACGGGCCGACTTCGCCAGCCGGCGCGCATTGACGCAGGCCGGCACGCGTCAGCGGCTTGCCGTGGTGGGCATCTACAAAGCGCTCGGCGGCGGCTGGGAGACGTGCGCGGCGGCAAAAAATGATTGCCGCGGCGCGACCGGTTCGTTCATGACGGCAAAAATCGGCGATGAACCTTGACCTTCCCCCGATGGGAAGCTCTAGCCTTGCTGATACCAGCCACTCCTTTAAGGGCACATAACATGAATTCATCCAATGCCAACTTCCCCCAGCCTTCGTCCGTGCGTCTGAGTCTGCCGGTTGAAGGCATGACCTGCGCCTCCTGCGTCGGTCGCGTCGAGCGGGCCTTGACGGCGGTTCCCGGCGTGCAGGCGGCAACGGTCAATCTCGCCACCGAACGCGCCGACATCACGTTTACCGGCCAGGCGAATCCGCAGGCGGCAGCCCGCGCCATCGAAGGCGCCGGCTATACCGTGCGAGAAGAAACCACTGAGCTGGCGATCGAAAATATGACCTGCGCCTCCTGTGTCGGGCGGGTGGAGAAAGCGTTGAGCCAGGTCGCCGGCGTTACCGAAGCCAATGTCAATCTGGCGACCGAACGCGCGCGGGTGCGCTACCTGGCCGGCACCGTATCCCTGGAAGACCTCGCCGCCGCCGTCACCCGCGCCGGTTATACGCCTCGCCGCCTGACGGCGGATAGCCCCAGCGCGGACGACCAGGCCGCAGAACGGCGCGAAAATGAGTCACGCGCGTTGCGGCGCGCCCTGTTCGGCGCCGCCCTGTTCACCCTGCCGGTATTCCTGTTGGAAATGGGGTCGCACCTCATTCCCGCCATACATGAGTGGGTCATGGAGGGGTTGGGCGTGCAGACAAGCTGGTATATCCAGTTTGTCCTCACCACCTTGGTCTTATTTGGCCCCGGCCTGCGCTTCTTCCGCAAAGGCGTTCCTGCGCTGCTGCGCGGCGCCCCCGACATGAACTCGCTGGTTGCGGTCGGCACGGCGGCGGCCTACGGTTATTCGCTGGTCGCCACTTTCGCCCCCGGGGTGTTACCGCAGGGCACCGCCAACGTCTATTTCGAAGCCGCCGCCGTGATCGTCACGCTGATCCTGCTCGGACGCGTGCTGGAGGCGCGCGCCAAGGGGCGCACCTCACAGGCCATCAAACGGCTCGTCGGCCTTCAACCCAAGGTCGCACGCGTTGAACGGCATGGCGAAACGGTTGAAATCCCTCTCGAACAGGTGGTTGCCGGTGATGTGGTCTTCGTCCGGCCGGGGGAGAAAATCGCGGTGGATGGCGAAGTTCTGGAAGGCGCGTCTTATGTCGATGAAAGCATGATCACCGGTGAACCGGTGCCGGTCGAGAAAACCGTGGGGGCCGATGTGGTCGGCGGAACCATCAACAAAACCGGCGCGTTCAGTTTTCGGGCGACAAAAGTCGGCGCGAATACCGTCCTGGCGCAAATCATTCGATTGGTGGAGGAAGCGCAGGGTTCCAAACTGCCGATTCAGGCGTTGGTCGATAAGGTGACGATGTGGTTTGTTCCGGCCGTCATGGCGGCGGCGGTACTGACCTTTCTGGTTTGGCTGTTCTTCGGGCCGTCGCCCGCGCTGACCTTCGCGCTGGTGAATGCGGTCGCCGTGTTGATTATTGCCTGCCCTTGCGCCATGGGCCTGGCGACGCCAACCTCTATCATGGTCGGCACCGGGCGCGCCGCCGAGCTGGGCGTGCTGTTTCGCAAGGGCGAAGCGTTGCAGGCCCTGCGCGATGTAGGCGTTATCGCCCTCGACAAAACCGGCACGCTGACCAAAGGCCGCCCCGAGTTGACCGATCTGGTGCCCGCTGACGGTTTCGAATACCACGAAGTACTGGCCTTGGTCGCTGCGGTCGAGACACGGTCCGAACACCCCATCGCCGAAGCTATCGTCGCGGCGGCAAGAGAGCAGAATCTTACGCTCGCCGCTGTCGACAGTTTCGACGCCACACCCGGTTTCGGCGTAACGGCGCGCATCGGCCAACGCCGGATCTCCGTTGGCGCAGATCGCTTCATGACCAGGCTCGGGCTTGATGTGACACGTTTTCAGCCCGTCGCCGAGCGCCTCGGCGACCAGGGGAAAAGCCCGCTTTATGCCGCCATTGATGGCCGTTTGGCTGCGGTGATCGCGGTTGCCGATCCGATTAAGGAAACAACGCCGGAAGCTATCGCTGCGCTGCATGCGCTTGGGCTCAAGGTTGCGATGATCACCGGCGACAATGCCGCGACGGCGGCGGCGATCGCCCGGCAATTGGGGATTGACGAAGTCGCGGCCGAAGTGCTTCCCGAAGGCAAGGTGGCGGCGTTGAAATCCTTCCGCAACAGCGGCGTGAAAGTCGCCTTCGTCGGCGACGGCATCAACGATGCGCCGGCACTGGCGGAGGCGGACGTTGGGCTGGCTATCGGTACGGGCACCGATGTGGCGATAGAAGCGGCCGATGTGGTGCTGATGTCGGGCGACCTGCGCGGCGTAGCCAACGCCATTGCGCTCAGCCAGGCGACGATCCGCAACATCAAGCAGAACCTGTTTTGGGCCTTCGCCTATAACGCCGTCCTGATCCCAGTGGCAGCCGGCGCGCTTTATCCCCTGAACGGCACGCTGCTTTCGCCTATTTTCGCCGCAGCCGCGATGGCGCTTTCCAGCGTTTTCGTCCTTGGCAATGCACTGCGGCTCAAACGTTTCCAGGCGCCGATGGCCGTCGAGAGCCGCGCTGAAGCGGCGGCGGCAACCACGCCACCCGGCGGAATATCGGCATCATCGTAACAGGAGGACAGGATGAACATCGGACAAGCAGCCCGGTTATCCGGCGTTTCGGCGAAGATGATTCGCTATTACGAGCAAATAGGCCTGATCCCGAGAGCGGCTCGCTCCGATGCGGGATACCGCCACTACGGCATGTCGGACGTGCATGGCCTGCGTTTTATCCGGCGCTCACGCGACCTGGGTTTTTCCGTTGAGCAGATATCTGCGTTGCTGATGCTGTGGCACGACCGCGAACGCGCCAGCGCCGATGTTAAAGCCGTAGCGCTATCCCATATCGCCGTGCTGAAAGCCAAGATTGCGCAACTGCAGACGATGGCGCAAACGCTGGAACGCCTTGCCGGCCATTGCCATGGCAATACGCGCCCCGACTGCCCTATTCTGGCGGGTTTAGCGCAACCGGTGGCGCTCATCGCGCCGCGCCAAACGCCGCATTTCGGGGTGATGCGCGAGCCGAAACCACGACGACCGCGTGAATCGTCATAAAAAGAGTTTGACCCTGTCACGCTGGCAAGCTTTACCGTTATCAAACACCGTAATCGACGAGGAGAGTAAAAATGATTCGTTTTCATATTCCAGCCATGACCTGCGGCGGCTGCGCCAGTTCCGTCACCCGGGCGTTGTTGAACGTTGACCCGCAGGCGCGTATTCAAACCGATCCGGCCAGGCGGGAAGTGCTCATCGAGAGTGCGTTGCACAGCGCTGCCTTCGGCGCCGCGCTGGACGAAGCCGGTTTTCCTCCGGCCGAGCCGGATTAAGCGGCGCGTCAGGCCTGGCGCAGCTGTTCGATAAGAAAGTGGATATCGTACAACCAGCGTTTGGCGCGCGCGGAACGCACCAGCATCGACACGCACAGCGGCCGGGGGTGTTCTTTGCAGGCGGAGGGGGAAAACCAGCGGCCGGTGTTGGTCGGCGGCTGGAAATACAGCTCGTGGTTATAGTTGCCGCTGTCGACGCCGAAGGTATCGAAGTAGCGGCGCATCAGCGTATTGGAATCGCTGAACGACAGGTTGAGCGCGGTGTTGATCTCGGTTTCCGGGGTGATGACCACGCCCTTCTTCAGCCGCCCTGATGCGTTGAAGGCGGCGATAAGCGCGATGACCTGTTGCTGAATGTCTTCTGCCATGACGACCTCGAGCCGGTATGAATAAAAGAGGAATGCGGTTCTCTGTCTGACTCTGCCTGCCCCGGCGAGTTCTGGCCGCCGGCCGGGTTTTCCGTTTCTTTACACTTTCCATAAAAAAACCGCGCGCAGCCACACTCCCGGCGCGCGCGGTTGACGGTTAGCGGCTGAGCGTCGTCTTGTCGGCGATGACGCCGTCCCCCTGCCGCTCGGCGGCAACGCCGCCGCCCAACACTTTATACAGGGTGGCCTGATTGTCATACGCGGTCTGCTGCGCGGCGATCAGCGCCTGCTGCGCCGTGTACAGCGTGCGCTGCGCGTCCAGCAGCGTCAGGTAGCTGTCAACGCCCTGGCGGTAACGCAGCTCGGCCAGGCGATAATATTGCTGCGCCGCCGCCACATAGCCGGTCTGCGCCGCCAGCTGTTCCTGCAGCGTGGCCTTGCGCGCCAGCGCGTCGGCGGTTTCCTGAAATGCCGTCTGCACCGCTTTCTCATAGGTGGCAACATACAGGTCTTTCTGCGCTTGGGTGTAGTTCAACTGAGCCGTGTTATAGCCGCCGCTGAAGATCGGCAGGCTGATGCTCGGTGCAAACGACCAGACGCCGGCTCCGTGGCTGAACAACGAGGAGAGTTCACCGCTGCCCACCCCGCCGCTGGCGGTCAGGCTGATCGACGGGAAGAACGCCGCCCGCGCCGAGCCGATATTGGCGTTGGCGGATTTCAGGTTATGCTCGGCCTGCAGCACGTCCGGCCGCTTCAGCAACACTTGCGAAGAGACGCCGGCCGGCAGATCGCGCATGATCCCGCCGAGCGCCTCGATGCCGCTCGGCAGCAGGCTTTCCGGCACGCTTTGCCCCACCGCCAAATCCAGCGCGTTTTTCGCCTGCGCGGCGCTGGTAGCGTAGCTGGCGGCGTCCGATCGCGCCTGCTGATAGACGGTTTCCGCCGACGCCACGTCAACCAGCGACGCAATCCCATGCTGTTGATTGTTGCGCGTGACGTCCAGCGACCGTTTGGCGCTCGCCATCGTCTGCTGGGCCACCGCCAGATTGCTGCGCTCGGCCGCCACCGCCACCCAGTCGGTGACGATATCGGCGATCAGCGTCAGGCGGGTGCTTTTCGCCGCCTCCGAGTTCGCCAGATAGGTTTCGAACGCCGCGCGCGACAGGCTGGCGTTTTTGCCGAACAGATCCAACTCGAATGCGCTGACGCCGGCCGCGGCTTCGTAGCTTTGGCTCAGCGCGGTGGCGTTGCCGCTGCCGGTCAGCGCCCGCCCGCGGCTGCCGTCGGCGGTGGCGTTGATTGTCGGGAACAGCGCCGAGCGCTGCTCGCCGTACAGGGCGCGCGCCGACGCGATATTGGCGATCGCCTCGCGCAGATCGCGGCTGCTGTTCAGCCCCAGCGCCACCACCTGGCGCAGCCGGGCGTCCTGGACATAGTCGCGCCAGGCGACGTCCGGGTAGCTCAGCGTCCGGTTGCCGCCGGCCTCGCCCTGCGGCAGGTTGGCGGGCACCGGCGCCGCCGGGCGCTGGTAGTGCGGATCCAGCGACAGACAGCCGGTCAGCAGCAGCGGTAAAGTTAACATCATGACTCGTTGCAACACGTTATTCTCCTGCCTGTGACGGCGGGTTGGCGGGCCGACGGGCAAACATGCGGCGCACCAACACATAAAACAGCGGGACGAAAAAGATCGCCAAGGCGGTGGCGGTGATGGTGCCGCCGATGATGCCGGTGCCGATGGCGATGCGGCTGTTGGCGCCGGCGCCGCTGGATACCGCCAGCGGCAGCACCCCGGCGGTGAATGCCAGCGAGGTCATCAGGATCGGTCGCAGGCGCATGCGCGCCGCGTGGACCGCCGCGCCAATCAGCGTTTCACCCCGCTGGTGCATCTCCTCGGCGAACTCGACGATCAAAATGGCGTTCTTCGCCGACAGGCCGATGATGGTGAGCAGCGCCACCTGGAAGTAGATGTCGTTTTCCAGCCCACGCAGGGTGATCGCCAGCAGCGAGCCCACCACGCCCATCGGCACCACCAACATCACCGCGAACGGAATCGACCAGCTCTCATACAGCGCCGCCAGGCACAGGAACACCACGATCAGCGAAATGGCGTACAGCGACGACGCCTGGCCGCTGGTCAGCCGCTCCTGATAGGACAGCCCGCTCCAGGAATAGCTGCTGCCGGCGGAGAATGTTGCCGCCAGCTTCTCCATCTCGCTCATCGCCGTACCGGAGCTGACGCCGGTGGCGCCCTGCCCGGTGATCTCGAACGACGACAGCCCGTTATAGCGCGACAGGTTTTCCGGCCCGTAGATCCAGTGCGAAGACGCGAAGGCGGAGAACGGCGTCATGCTGCTGGCGCCCGACGCGTTGGTGCCGCGCACAAACCAGCGGTCAAGATCTTCCGGCTTGGCGCGGTACTGCACATCGCCCTGCATATAGACTTTTTTCACCCGGTTGCGATCGATAAAGTCGTTGATGTAGGTGCTGCCGAACGCGCTGCTGAGGGTGCTGTTGACGTCGGCGGCGCTCAGGCCGAGCGCCTGCAGTTTGCCGTTGTCGATCTCCACCTGCAGCTGCGGGGTATCCGGCAAGGTGTTGGCGCGCACCGCCAGCAGCGATGGATTGCTGGCGGCCGCGGCAACGATCTGGTCGCGCATCGCCTGCAGCTCGGCGCGGGTGGTCGCCCCTTTGGCCTGCAGCTCGAAGGTGAAGCCGTCGGACTGGCCGAAACCGTCGATCGCTGGCGGGCTCATGGAGAAGACCTGGGCGTCGCGCAGCGTGGCGAAGTGCGCCATGGCGCGTTTGGCGATGGCGTCGGCGGTGTTCGCGCTGCCGCTGCGCTGGCTCCAGTCTTTGAGGCTGACGAACGCCATGCCGGCGTTTTGTCCGCTGCCGCTGAAACCGAAACCGTTAATGGTAAAAATGGTGCTGACGTTGGCCTTTTCCTGGTCGAGGAAATAGGCGGTCACCGCCTCGCTCACCGCCGAGGTGCGCGCGTTGGTGGCGCCGGCCGGCAAGGTGTACTGCACCATCACCGTGCCCTGATCCTCGTTGGGCAGAAAGCCGGTCGGCAAGCGCAGGTACATCACGGCGGCGGCGATCAACAGCAGGCCGTACAGCAGCAGATAGCGCGTCGGCCGATGGATCACCCCGCCGACCTTGTCGGCGTACTTCTCCTGCATCCGCTCATAGCCGCGGTTGAATTTGCCCAGCCAGCCCTTGTCGGTCTGCGCGTCGTGCGCCGGCTTCAGCAGCGTGGCGCACAATGCCGGCGCCAGCGTCAACGCCAGCACCACCGACAGCACCATCGAGGAGACGACGGTGATCGAAAACTGGCGATAGATCACCCCGGTGGAGCCGCCGAAGAACGCCATCGGCAGAAACACCGCCGACAGCGCCAGCGCGATGCCGACCAATGCGCCGGTGATTTCACGCATCGATTTCTCCGTCGCCTCGCGCGGCGGCAGCTTATCCTCGCGCATCACGCGCTCGACGTTTTCCACCACCACGATGGCGTCGTCCACCAACAGCCCGATCGCCAACACCATGCCGAACAGCGTCAGGGTATTGATTGAATAGCCGAACGCCGCCAGCACGCCGAAGGTGCCCAGCAACACCACCGGCACGGTGATGGTCGGGATCAGCGTGGTGCGCAGGTTTTGCAGGAACACGAACATCACCACCACCACTAACGCCACCGCTTCGAACAGCGTTTTCACCACCTCCTCGATCGAGATGTTGATAAAGTCGGTGCTGTCTTTCGGGTAGGCCACCTTGTAGCCCTGCGGCATCGCGCTTTGGTATTCCGCCACCTTGGCCTTCACCAGCTTGGCGGTGTTGAGGGCGTTGGCGCCCGCCGCCAGCTTGACCGCGATCCCCGCCGCCGGGTGGCCGTTGAGGTGCGCGCTGGCGGAGTAGTCCTCGTTGCCCAGCTCAATCCGCGCCACGTCGCCCAGCCGCACCAGCGCGCCGCTGCTG
The DNA here is from genome assembly GCF_043109535.1 of Serratia sp. LACPHL-BACT-2024-00286. Taxonomy (NCBI): domain Bacteria; kingdom Pseudomonadati; phylum Pseudomonadota; class Gammaproteobacteria; order Enterobacterales; family Yersiniaceae; genus Serratia; species Serratia sp. LACPHL-BACT-2024-00286. Next base: position 742,587 of record NZ_JBICNA010000001.1, on the reverse strand, counting down.
TCGCTTTTCAGGATGATATTGCGAAACTGTTCCGGCGTTTGCAGCCGCGACTGCGCCTTTACCGTGGCGGTCAGCTGCTGATCGGCGGCGGCCGGCAGATCGCCGATCTTGCCGGCGGACACCTGGGTGTTTTGCGCTTCGATCGCCGTCTGCACGTCGGAAGGCATCAGCGCATAGCTCGCCAGCTTGGTCGGATCCAGCCAGATGCGCATCGCGTATTCCGAGCCGAACACCTGCACGTCCCCCACGCCCTCGATGCGCGACAGCGGATCCTGCAGGTTGCTGACCAGATAGTCGGAGATATCGGCCATCGTCGCCTTGTCGCTTTCGTCATACAGCCCGACGATCAGCAAGAAGCTGCTCTGGGATTTCTTGACCGTCACGCCCTGCGCGGTAACCGCGCTCGGCAAACGGCTTTCCGCCTGCTGCACCTTGTTTTGCACCTGCACCTGAGCGATATCCGGATCGGTGCCCTGATCAAAGGTGACGTTGATGCTGACCGAGCCGCTGGAGCTGCTGGTCGAAGAAAAATACAGCAGGCCGTCCAGGCCGGTGAGCTGCTGCTCAATCACCTGGGTGACGCTGTTTTCCAGCGTTTCCGCGTCCGCGCCCGGGTAGGTGGCGGAGATGGAGATCTGCGGCGGCGAGACGTCCGGATACTGCGAAACGGGCAACGAATTGATCGACATCAGGCCGCACAGCATGATGATGATGGCGATCACCCAGGCGAATACCGGCCGCCGGATAAAGAACTGCGCCATATCACTGCTCCCCGCGTTGGGTTTTGTCGACCGAAACCTCAACCGGCTTCACCGCGGCGCCGATCGTGACCTTGCTGGTGCCTTCGACGATCAGGCGATCGCCTTCGTTCAGCCCGCTGCCGATCAGCCAATTGCTGCCCACCACCCGTTCGGCGCTGACGGTGCGCTGCGCCACTTTGTTCTGTTCGTCCACCACCAACGCGGTGGCTTCCCCTTTGGCATTGCGGGTTATGCCCTGCTGCGGCGCCAGAATGGCTTTGGGATCGACGCCGTTATCCACCGTGGCGTGGACATACATACCGGGCAACAATTCATGTTCGGGGTTGGGGAACACCGCGCGCAGCGTGACCGAACCGGTGGCTTCGTCCACCGCGACTTCGGTCAGCTCGAGCTTGCCGGCATGGGCATAAGGCGTACCGTCCTCCAGCTTGATGGCGACCGGCGTGATTGCGCCGCGCTGTAACGCCGCCTGCTGGCGCCGCAGTTTAAGCAGTTGGGCGCTGGACTGGGTCAGATCGACATAGATCGGGTCGAGCGCGCGGATGGTGGCTAACGCATCGCTTTGGCTGGCGGTGACCAGCGCGCCCGGCGTCACCGACGAGATGCCGATACGCCCGGCGATCGGCGCCCGCACCTGGGTATAAGCGAGGTTGATGCGCGCCGTCTCCAGCGCCGCCTGATATTGGGCCACCGACGCCACGGCCGCCAGATAGGCGGCTTTGGCATCGTCCGCATCCTGCTGAGAAACGCCGTTCTCTTTCACCAGCGCCGCATAGCGCTGCGATTTGAGCCGGGTGGATTGCACCGTGGCCTGGGCGTTTTTCAGCTGGGCCGCGGCCTGATCGTAGCTGGCCTGATAGCTGGCAGGGTCAATTTGATACAATACCTGCCCGGCCTTGACCTCGGCCCCTTCGGTAAACAGCCGCTGCTTGATGATGCCGTCGACCTGCGGCCGCACGTCGGATGTCATGGTGGCGTTGACCCGGCCGGTCAACTCGCTGCTCAGGGTCACTGACTGGCCGCGCAGCGTGACCACGCCGACCTCCCGTTCTGCGCCCGCGCCGGCTGGCGCACCGGCGTTTTGCCCATCGCAGGCGGCCAACAACAGCGACAGCCCGAGCACCAAAAGCGTTTTCCTCTGCATTGCAATACGATCCCATTGAGAATGACTATTCTCAATATATCGAATGCCGACATTCGCTTCTGAAAGGGTTGCGTAAGGATTCGGTAAAATCTTGTCGAAGCGGGAAACGGTGGAGCAATATCGCTCAGCGTGGTTTCAGCAAACTGGCGCAGCGGTTTTTAGCCAATGCAATAAAGCGTTCCACTTCAGCCGGGGGCTGCGCCACGTAGGATTTTTAGGGTTTAACCAGCCTGAACACCGTTTTGGTGTGCCAATAGTAGTCGATTGCCGCCGCGATATCCGGCATCCACCCGTCCGGTTCATAGGGCACGAAGCCGGAAAAGCCCAGCCTGCGGGCAGAGACCTGGAACCCCGCGGCGGAGAAAATGCGCGCATAGTCGGCCAGCGACCGATCCTGCACCACGGTATGGGTTTCTGCAGCCACCCGTTCACGCCACTGCGGCCACAGCGGGTTGCCGGTGTGGCAACCGGTCACCGCATAGTAAACGCCGCCCGGCTTCAGCACCCGCAGTATATCGGCAGCATGCTGGGCAATATCGTCGATCAGATAGATGACTTCATGACTGAAGGCGATATCGAAATGGTCGTCCCAGCCGTTCAGCCGCGTATCGGTTTGATAAACCACCGGCAGATGCCCTTTCAGCCGGTTGGCTTCATCGACGGACCGGCGAGCGATATCAACGCCAAGCCCCTGCTGAAATGGGCGGAGCTGGTACAGCAGGCGCAGAAAACCGCCCTGATTGCAGCCGAAATCCAGCACCTTCACGCCGGACAGTTCGTTTTCCGGTACCAGGCCGATAAGATGGCGCCAGATGGGCGCATGGCCATCGGCCATGGCCTCTTCCGCGCGCGGATCGCGATACCAGGTGGGAATGGTCGAGGGTGAATCGGTCATGATTTTCTCCTTGTGTCAGCGCTAAGCCAACCACAGCCGATCGTGACAAACAACCCGGTGCGCATTTTTTGAACATTGCGCGGTATTACCGACCGTGCCTTGGCAGTTGGCTGGTCACGCAGTGAATGCCGCCGCCGCCGGCCGCGATGGCGTCGATCTCCAACTGCACCACCTTGCGCTGCGGATAGAGCGCCGTCAGCAGCGCAAGCGCCGCCCGATCCGCCTGCGGATCGCCAAACTCCGGGGCGATCACCGCGCCGTTGATGACGAAATAGTTGATGTAGCCCGCCGCAAAATCCGGGTTGTTGCGGCTGAATCGGCTGTCGCGCGGCGCCAGCGGCGGCGAAAGCGTATGCACCTGCAGCCGGCGGCCGTCGGCGTCGGTCGCCGCCTTGAGGATCGCCAGATGTTGCTGGGTAACCGCATGGTCATAAGAGGCCGGATCGGTGTCCAGGTTGGCCACCACCACGCCCGGCCGCACGAAGCGGGCGTAAAAATCGACGTGGGCGTCGGTGATGTCCCGGCCTTTGATGCCCGGCAGCCAGATTATTTTGCGCAGGCCGAGCATCGCTTTCAGCTCCTGCTCCACCCGTTCCCGGCTCCAGCCCGGATTGCGGTTCGCATTCACCCAACTGCTCTCGGTCATGATGCCGGTGCCGTGCCCGTCCACTTCGATACCGCCGCCTTCGCCTGTCAGTGCGCTGCGGCGCAGTTGGGCGGCACCGTAGCGGTTGGCGGCAAACGCCGCCAGGCGCGCATCCCTGGCATGCCGCTGTTTATTGCCCCAGCCGTTGAAGTTGAAATCCACCGCCCCGAGTTCGCCGGCGCCGTTGACGACGAAATTGGCGCCGAAGTCGCGCACCCAGATGTCATCCAGCTCGGTGACGACATAGCTGACGTTGTGACTGCCGCAGGTGGCCTCGGCCAATTGCCGTTCATTGCCGCGGCAAAATACCGTCACCGGCTGAAACTCGGCGATGGCGCGGGCGATACGCCCCTGCGCCGCCTGCACATCCGCCGTGAATTCGCCCCAGATGGCCCGCTGCGCGCCGAAGGCGAGAAACGCCCGCTGCTGCGGTTCCCCTTCGTCGGGCATCCGCCAGGCCGGATTAAGCGCAGCTTCTGCGTGACTGCGTAACGGAATGCCTAACGAGGCCGTCAAACCGACCCCGGCAACGGCGGAAAGCTGTTTAATAAACACGCGACGAGTTGACATTGAAGACCTCTTTTAATTATTTATAATTCAAAAAGTTAAATGAATAATTCACGTTTATGCGGTTGAATCTCATGCTAGTCTTCCCCTGGCACCGCGACAAACGATATATTTAGCGGATATCTGATTAGACAGGCTTATCGATAATGTTAAAACACTGGCCCCCTTTGAGCGCGCTGCGCGGTTTCGAAGCGGCAGCGCGCCTGGGCAGTTTTCATCAGGCTGCCGAAGAGCTGCACCTTACCCAGTCGGCCATCAGCCAGCAGATCCGCAGCCTCGAAGCGTTTCTGGAGCAGCCGCTGTTCTTTCGCACCGGCCGCAGCGTGGCGCTGACCGACGCCGGCCACGATCTGTTCAGCACCGCGCAGGTGATGCTGCAACAGCTGGCGGTCGGCATTCGCCGTTTGGATCAGTACCGCAAACCCAACCAGCTGATCGTCAACACCACCCCGGCTTTCGCCCGCCACTGGCTGACGCCGCGGCTGGGCGACTTCAATCGGCAGCATCCGCAGGTCGACCTGTGGCTGTTCACCAGCTTTGAACCGCCGAATATGGCGACGGACAGTATCGATCTGGCGATCCGCGACGATCTCAGCGCACAGGCGGACTGCACCTTTAACCTGCTCTGCAGCGACCGGCTTTATCCCGCCTGCCACCCCAGCCTGCTGGCGTTGGCGGCGGAGCAGCGCGTGACCCTGCACGGCGAACGGGAGATGGACTGGAGCCACTGGACGGTGGCGGGCGGCGCGCACGTCGGCCAGCGCGACAGCGGGCTGAACTTCTCCGATTCCGGTCTGCTGCTGGACGCCGCCTGCAACGGCCTCGGCATCGCGTTGGTCAGCCAACTGCTGGCGCAGCACGCGCACGACGCCGGGCTGCTGCAACCGTTAACCGAGCAACGCGTGCGCGGCGCCAACTGGGCGTGGCTGCTGCACCGCGACAGCGAACACAACCCGCTCGCCCGCCACTTCTGCCAATGGCTGCAGTCGGCGCTGCCCGCCGGCGCATAACGCGCCACGTCACGATTCGCCACTCTGGTCAGGCGGCCCCGCCTGACCGCTGCTACCTTCAATAAAGCGCCGCAACAGCCCGAAGAAAACGCGCTAACCTGCTGTTTCAAAATAATTAGTTGAATTCACCTGATAACTGAACATCGCTAAAAGGATCGTCTATGTCTGCCGGTTTATTGAAAACGATAGCTCTGAGCGTGGCCCTGGCCTGCCCCCTTCCCGCCGCCTTTGCCGCCGATCTCACCGCCGGTGCGGTCGCCGCCCCGGATCGGTATGGCGCTAACGTCGCCGCGCACATTCTGCAGGCCGGCGGCAATGCGGTCGACGCAGCGGTCGCCACCGCCTTTACCCTGGCGGTCACCTACCCTGAAGCCGGCAATATCGGCGGCGGCGGCTTTATGACGCTGTACGTCGACGGCAAACCCTATTTCCTCGACTACCGAGAAGTGGCGCCCAAGGCCGCCGGCAAAACTATGTATCTGAACGAGAAAGGCGAAGTGATCGAAAATCTTAGCCTGGTGGGCAGCCGCGCCGCCGGCGTGCCGGGCACCGTGCTGGGGTTGTGGGAAGCGCATAAACGCTTCGGCAAGCTGCCGTGGGCCGAACTGCTGACGCCGGCGATCGGCTACGCCCGGCAAGGTTTCACCGTGGCGGATCAGCAGTATCAGTACCGTGAAGACGCCAACAAACTGTTCGCCGGGAAAACCAACTTCGGCGACTATTTCGGCGCCATGAAGCCCGGCGCGGTGTTCAAACAGCCGGAGCTGGCGGCCACGCTCGAGCGCATCGCCAAGTCGGGCGCCGACGATTTTTATCACGGCGAAACCGCGCGCCTGCTGGTGGCGCAAATGCAGCGCGACAATGGGCTGATCGGCGCGGCGGATTTGGCCGACTATCGGGTGAAATGGCGTGAACCGATGCGCATCAGCTGGCGCGGCAACACCGTCTATACCGCCCCGCTGCCCAGCTCCGGCGGCATTGCGCTGGCGCAGCTGCTGGGGATAAAAGAGGATCGCGCCGCCGATTTCAAGGGGGTGCCGCTGAACTCGGCGCGCTATATCCACCTGCTGGCGGAAATCGAAAAACGCGTGTTCGCCGATCGCGCCGACTACCTCGGCGACCCGGATTTCACTCACGTGCCGGAAGCGCAGCTGATCGCCCCCGACTACCTGAAGAAACGCGCCGCCGAGATCAACCCGACGGCGATCTCGCCGACCGAACAGGTGCGGCCGGGGCTGGAAACCCACCAAACCACCCACTTCTCGATCGTCGATGCCGCCGGCAACGCGGTCAGCAACACCTATACGCTCAACTGGGACTTCGGCAGCGGCGTGGTGGTCAAAGGCGCCGGCTTCCTGCTCAACGACGAGATGGACGACTTCAGCGCCAAACCCGGCGTCGCCAATGCCTTCGGCGTGGTGGGCAGCGACGCCAACGCCATCGAGCCGGGCAAACGCATGCTCTCCTCGATGAGCCCGACCATCATCACCCGCGACGGCGAGGTCAGCCTGGTGATCGGCACGCCGGGCGGATCGCGCATCTTCACCTCGATCTTCCAGGTGATCAACAACCTCTACGATTATCATCTGCCGCTGGCGCAGGCGGTGGCCGCCCAGCGTGTGCACCATCAGCTGTTGCCGAAGGACACCCTGTACTATGACAGCTTTGCGCCGCTGACCGGCAAACCGGCGGACGAGCTGAAAGCCATGGGCTACACCCTCGAAGACCAAGGCTGGAACATGGGGGATATTCAGGCCATCCGCATCGATGGCCGCACGCCGGAAACCGCGTCCGATCCGCGTGGCCGCGGCGTCGGCCTGGTGGTGAACAAGTAACGCCCCGGCGGCCCGCCTCCGGTTAGACGGGCCGCCGCTCTCCCCGAACAGACTGCCGCTGCCTCCTTTTTCACTCATCTATACTGAATCGACAGGCCCGCGTTTAACGGCGACGGCGCCTGGGTTCCGTTTTGGACGATAAAGATAATATTCATGATAAATCAATCACCTGTAATTATCGTAAGCGATGTCGGAGGCAAGCAACCATGGCGAAAAGACGAGCAGTACCTGGAATTCATCCTTACGATGGGCCCGCCGGCGGTTGGGGCGCGCTGAAAGCGACGGCCATCGCCGTGCGCACGCAGATGGATACCTTGGAAGCGCCGGTGACGCTGATGCGCACCAATCAACCCGACGGGTTTGATTGCCCGGGATGCGCATGGCCGGATAAAGAACATCGCTCCACCTTCCAGTTTTGCGAAAACGGCGCCAAAGCCGTGACCTGGGAAGCAACCAGCAAACGCGTGACGCCCGAATTCCTGGCGCAAAACACCGTGACGTCGCTGCTGCAGAAAACCGATTATGAGCTGGAGGATTATGGCCGCCTGACCACGCCCCTGATCTATGACGCCGGAACGGACACCCTGCGCCCGCTGGCCTGGGACGAGGCGTTTCAACGCATCGCCGCCGTGTTGCAGACGCTGCCGCCGGAGCAGGTGGAGTTTTATACCTCCGGCCGGGCGTCCAATGAGGCGGCCTACCTGTTCCAGCTGTTTGCGCGGGAATTCGGCAGCAACAACTTCCCCGATTGTTCCAATATGTGTCATGAGCCGACCAGCGTTGGCCTGCCGCAGTCCATCGGCATCGGCAAAGGCACCGTCTCGCTGGACGACTTTGACAGCGCGGAGCTGATTATCTCCATCGGGCACAATCCGGGCACCAATCACCCGCGCATGATGGGCACGCTGCATGAGCTGGCGCGCAAAAAGGTGCCGATCATCGTGTTCAACCCGCTGCGCGAACGGGCGCTCGAGCGTTTCACCGATCCGCAAAACGTCATTGAAATGGCGACCTACAGTTCGACCCCTATCGCTTCAACCTACTATCAGGTCAAAGCCGGCGGCGACGCCGCGGCGCTGAAAGGCATTGCCAAAGCGCTGCTGCAGCTGAATGAAACACAAGGCAATGCCGTGGATCACGCCTTTATTGCCGAGCACACGGAAGGATTTGCGGCTTTCGCCGCCGATCTGGCGGCCACCCGTTGGGAGGCCATCGAGGCGGAGAGCGGCCTGACGCGCCAGGATCTGGAACAGGTCGCCGCCGCCTACGCAAAATCCAACGCCACCATCGTGACCTACGGCATGGGCATTACGCAGCACAATAAAGGCACCGCCAACGTGCGCCTGATCGCCGATCTGCTGCTGCTGCGCGGCAATATCGGCAAACCGGGCGCCGGCATCTGCCCGCTGCGCGGCCACTCCAACGTGCAGGGCAACCGCACCGTCGGCATCACCGAAAAGCCCTCGGCCGATTTTTTGGCGAAGCTGGAAGCGGTGTTTGGCTTCACGCCGCCCAAAGCCCACGGGCATGATGCCGTGAAGTGCATGCAGGCGATGATCGACGGCGCCTCGAAAGCGTTGATCTGCCTGGGCGGCAACTTCGCCGTGGCGCTGCCGGATCCCGAGCAGAGCTTCCCGGCGATGAAAGCGCTGGAATTAAGCGTGCATATCGGCACCAAACTCAACCGCAGCCATCTGTTGGTGGCGAAACAAACCCTCATTCTGCCCTGCCTGGGGCGCACCGAGCTGGACATGCAGGCCGGCGGGCGGCAATCGGTGACGGTGGAGGATTCGATGTCGATGGTGCATGCCTCGTCCGGCAAACTCAAACCGGCGTCGGAACTGCTGCGTTCGGAACCCGCCATCGTGGCCGGCATGGCCAAAGCGGTGATGCCCGCCAGCAAGGTGCCCTGGGATGAGCTGATCGAAGATTACGATGTGATCCGCGATCTGATCGAAAAAACCATTCCGGGCTTCGACGATTACAACGCGCGCATTCGTCAACCCGGCGGTTTCCGCATGCCATTGCCGCCGACCGAACGCCAGTGGCCGACGGCGACGGGCAAAGCGATGTTTTCCGTGTTCAGCGGGCTGCATGAAGACGCGGCCATCGCAGAGAAAGACACGCTGCGGCTGATTACGCTGCGCAGCCACGATCAGTACAACACCACCATCTATGCCCTGGATGATCGCTACCGCGGGGTTTTCGGCCGGCGCGACGTTTTGTTCATGAATGACAGCGATCTGCAACGCTTGGGGCTGGAGCATGGCGACGTGGTCGACCTGGAAACGGCGCTGCCCGGCTGCACTCAGCGCCTGGAGGGCATCACGGTGATCGCCTACAACATCTCGGCCGGTTCGGTCGGCGCCTACTATCCGGAGGCCAACGTGCTGGTGCCATTGCATTACATCGATGAGGAGAGCGGCACGCCTTCGTACAAATCGGTGCCAGTTCGCGTGACGCTGAGATCCAAAGAGGTGCGTGAGGTCAAGATCGCCTAGAGGAAAGCGGTTTGAAGGCCTTCTCCGGGTTGCTCGGCCCGGAGAAAGGCTGCTCATAACCCTTTATACCTGTGCGACCAACACATTGACGTTGGCCGGGAAAACCAGCCCCTCCAGCGCGTTGCCGCTGTCGGAGGTCACCAGATAATCGATCTCGGGCCATTTGGCCACCAGGGTCATCGCATGCCCGCGCAGCTTGTTTTCATCCGCCAGCACGATGCATTTGCGGCTCTGCGCAATCATTTTGCGCGCGATGGCCGCCTCATTGACGTTTTGATCCATCACCCCGGTCTGCACATTGACCGCGCCGGCGCCGATGATGGCGTAATCGGCGAAAAACGCCTCGATGTTATTCAGCGCGATCGCCCCCAGGCACTCCATTTTGGAGCCGATGAACTGCCCGCCGATCAGCACCACGTCGATGGAGTCATTTTCCAGACAGACGTTGGCGATCAGCGGCGAATTGGTGATGACCGTCAGCTGATCGACGGTCGCCAGCTGCCGGGCGAACTCCAGCGTGGTGGAGCCGAAATCCACGAACACCGTATCGCCCGGCTGGATCAGCGTCACCGCTTTCTCCGCGATGGCGCGCTTCTCGGCCTCGGCGATTTTGGCCCGTTCATTGAATTCATGCTCGAATTTGAACTGGCTGCTGACCGCGCCGCCGTGGATCTTCTTGATCAGGCGATAATCTTCCAGCTTGTTCAGATCGCGCCGAATGGTTTCCTGCGAAACCTGGAATTTATCCGCCAGCTCATTCACGTAAACCCGGCCGTTGGCCTGGATCAGCGCCAGTATTTCATTGCGCCTATCCACGGAATTAGAGATATCCATTCACATTACACTCGCTGCCTTAAGTAAGAGTGACTGCCTCCGCCGGACTCGCGGCGTCAACTGACCGAATACTACGGGTTTCAGGGCGTTAGACGCAAGCCGTAGCCGTCGTTCACCCGGCGGATTCGATGCTGATGTGCAGCGCGTCACGCTCGCCGTCGGCCGGCAAAGCGATATTGCGCAGCAGGATCCGCCGTTCCGGCAGGCAGCGATGCGTTTTGCGATACAGCACTTCCTCGCCCAGCCGCACCACCACCGAACCGGACACCGCCCGCTCTACCCGCATATTGATCGTGACCGTGCTGGGTTTGCCGATCAGCGCCACGTTGGCAGGCGCGGTCAGGCGGATCCGCTCGTCGTGCCGCACCGGAAGCATTTGCCGCGCCGGCGGCAGCGTGCGCCGCAGCGAACGGGCAACGGCTTCGCCAACGCGCAACCCTTCCTGATAACACTGGTCGCCCATGTCCGCCGGATGCAGCATGTTGCCGACGGCGAAATAGGCGGCGTCGGAACAGCGGCCGAACTGATCGGTCAGCGGGCAGCCGCTGTCCGGCCGCTGCGCCAGGTGGCTCTGGCGGATCAGCGTATACTCCCCGGTGAAGCGGCCGGTGAAGATCAGGCTGTCGCAGGCGATGCGCCGTTTCTCCCCGCGGCGGTTCTCCACCTCGATGGATTCGACCCGATCGCGGCCGGCAATATCGGTCACCCGCGAATAATAATGAATCGGCACCCCCATCAGGCGCGCATAGAGCGCGCTCAGCCGCCAGGCGACGGGTCTGCCGCCGCTTTCAATCATGGCGACGGCGCGCACGCCGGCGTTGCGCAGCGTCCACAGCGCGGAGAAACTGACCAGCTCGGTGCCGACCACCACCGGCGCCTTGCCCGGCTGCAGCCCGCGCAGATAGACGAACTGCTGCAGCGCGCCGGCGGTCAGCACGCCCTGCGGCCGCAGGCCGCTCACCAGGCGCGGATGGCGCGGCGTCTCGCGCACGCCGGTCGCCAGGATCACCCGCTGCGCTTTCAAGGTGCTGACGCCGTGGCGATCCGTGATGGTCAGCTCGCCGTCCGGCTTGATGGCGAGCACCGTCACGCCGGTGCGGATCTCCACCTGCCCGGCGCGCGCCAGTATCTTATCGACATAGGTGGAGCCGAGCATCGGCCGGTAAAACGTTTGCAGCCCGAAGGTGGGGTGCCGGCAGTGTCTCGGCACGCCGCCCGCTTGCTGCTCCCGTTCCAGGAGCACCACATCCTCGATCCCCGCCTGCCGCAGCGCGGTCGCCGCGGCGATCCCGGCCGGCCCGGCGCCGACAATCGCCACCTGATACTCAGTTTTCATCAATGCTCCCTACGGCCAGCGTCTGGCCAAAACGATCGCCCACCATTTCCGCCACCCGGCTGCTGCAATAAAAACCGTTGCAGCGCCCCATCATCACGCGCGTGCGCCGCCGCAGCCCGCCGATGCACTCCGGCGGCACGGCGGAATCGAACGCCGCCTCGATTTCCCGCTGGGTCACCAGTTCGCAATGGCAAACGATGCCGCCGTTGTCCGGGCGCGCGTAATCGCGCAGCGCGTAGTCGGCAAGCATCGGCATCTGCGGCCAATGCACGGTCTGTGGCGCCGTCGGCGTGAAGCACGGCGTAAAATGGTCGCGGTAAAGCTGCTCCACATATTGCGCGATGCCGAGCGCCGCCGTCAGGCCGGTGGAACGAATGCCCGCCACGCAGATCCACTGCCGCTCGGGATAGTGCTGAATGCGATAGTGTTTCTGCTCTGTCGCCGGGCGCAATCCGGCATAGCTGGCGGTCACGCTGTAATTTGCCAGCGTGGGCAGCAGCCGTGTCCCCTGTTCGATCAGCTCGCGCATTTTGGTTTCGTCCACCGTCGCCGTCTCGCGATCCTGCTGTTCTTCGGCGGTCGGCCCCAGCAACAGATTGCCAAAGATGGTTTTCGACAGCAGCACCCCTTTGGTGATCGCCGTCGGTACCGGCAAGATGATGGCGTTGACCTGCCCGGCGGCGGCCTTGTCGAACACCAGGAACTGCCCTTTGCGCGGGCGGATTTCAAACTCGGGCTGATGGCAGAAACTTTCTACCCGGTCGCCCTGATTGCCGGCGCAGTTGATGACGATTTTGCCGTGAAACTCGCCCCGGTTGCTGGTTAGCCGCCAGCCGGTCGGCAAGCGTTCGGCGCCGGTCACCTCGGTATTGAAGCGATAGTCGCCGCCGTGTTTGACACCCTGCGTCAGGTAAGCCAGCGGCGTGCTCCAGGGATCGATCACGCTCTCGCCCGGCACCTCTACCGCCGCCAATGCGCCGGGCGCCAGCTGCGGCTCACGGCGATACAGCTCGGCGGCGTCGATCTGCGCCACGTCCGGCACGCCGTTGTCATGCGCCTGCTGCACGATCGCGGGCAGCGCCTCCAACTGCTGCTCGTCCCAGGCCACGACCAGCGCGCCGGTGGGCAGCAGCGGCAGATTCATGCGTTCGTGGATGGCGATAAATTCCCGGTAGCCGGCCTGCATGCAACGCAGCTCCAGGCTGCCGCTGGGCGCATCGAAGCCGGTATGCAGCAGCGCGCTGTTGGCTTTGCTGGCGCCGGACAGGATATCGCCCCCCTTTTCCAACAGCAGCGTACGGGCGCCCATCAGGCAGAATTTGCGGAATACCGCACACCCGACCACACCGCCGCCAATCACGACAATGTCCCAACCCGTTTGTTCTTCCATCATGCTGATGTCCCGTTTTGATGTGATAACCACAATAAAACCACACAATAACCGCATTTGGAATGACAAAAACAACACAACTCCCAAAAAAAAGCCGCAGAACGCGGCTATAAGCAAAAAGTATGAGGTCGATCACGCGGGGTTATTTTATCTTGTGATTTATGTTGCTTTAATGTGTGAAATTGAAGATAGATTATTAAAACGGTCACACAACCAACACCAGGCGCAATAAAAAACAAAACCTATAAGAGAGTGAAGCAATGATGAATCAACGTTATGCCGCGATTGATCAGGGAACCACCGGCACCCGGGTCGTGGTGTTCGGCGAAGACGGCAGGCACCATTCGCCGGCCAGCATGCCGCACAAGCAATTCACCCCCAATCCGGGCTGGGTGGAACACGACGCCCTGGAGATTTTGGCGAATATCCGCCGCTGTCTCAGCCAGTGCGACATGGTGGACGCCATCGGTTTGGGGCATCAGGGCGAAAGCCTGCTGGCCTGGGACGCCGACAGCGGCCTGCCGCTGTACAACGCCATCGTTTGGCAAGATCAGCGCACCGAGCCGGAGATCCAGCGCCTGAAACGCGAAGGCGTCGAACCGCTGGTGATGGCGAAAACCGGCCTGCCGCTCGATACCTACTTCTCCGCCAGCAAGATGGGCTGGCTGATGAACAACGCCCCGGGGGCTAGGCAGCTGGCGCAACGCGGCCGCCTGCGGCTCGGCACCATGGACGCCTTCTTCCTGTTCCACCTGTGCGGCCGGCATCTCACCGACTATAACTCGGCCTCGCGCACCTCGTTGTTCAACATCCATACCCTGCAGTGGGACGAGGAGCTGTGCCGTTTGTTCGGCGTGCCGATCGACAGCCTGCCCGAGGTCAGAGACAACATCGGCCACTTCGGCGACGTCGCGCTCAACGGCAAACCGGTGCCGCTGTCGGCCTGCATCGTCGACCAGTTTGCCGGCACATACGGCCACGGCTGCCATCAACCGGGGCAGATGAAGATCACCTTCGGTACCGGCGCCTTTTTACAGGCGATCACCGGGCCGCGCCCGATCGACGCCGGCGAGTCCGGCCTGTTGCCCACGCTGTGCTGGAAGCTGCCCGGCAGCGAGCCGGTGTATGGCTTGGACGGCGGCGTTTATAACGCGGCCTCCGCCATTAACTGGGCGAGAAAGATCGGCCTGTTCAACGACTTCGATGAATTCGGCGATTTTCCGGCCCAGCCGGCCATCGCGCGCGGCCTGGCCTTTGTGCCCGCACTTTCCGGGCTGGCCTGCCCGTATTGGGACCGCTCCGCCGCCGGGGTGTGGGCCGGCCTGTCGCTGGAAACCGAACGCAAGGATCTGCTGCAGTCGATCCTCGAAGGCATCGCCATGCGTTCCGCCGAGGTGATCAACGCCATGGATAAGTTGAAACCGATCGGCGACAGCATTTCGGTGGACGGCGGTCTGTCCGCCAACCGCTATTTCACGCAGTTCCTCGCCAACCTGATCCAAAAGCGCATCGTCACGCCCGCCAACAAAGAGATCACCGCTCAGGGCGTGGCGCAGTAGGCGCGTAAAGGGCTGGGTATGGAACAGCCGCTCAAGGTGCTCAACCGCTATGAAGTGACGGAGCCCGCCGAGGTCGATATGGCGGTCTGGTTCGCCCGCTATCAGGAAATCATCGCGCGCTCGCGCGGCTTACGTTCATCGCAGGAGGAGCACCATGGCTGAGTTCGGTAATTTCATCATCTATATCATCATGGCCGGCACCCTGATCGGCGCGCTGGCGTCGATCGTCAAACCGGAAGGTGAATTGGGGCGCGAGTTCGTCAACGGCATTCACGCCATCGGCCCGGTGTTTCTCGCCCAGGCGGGTATCATGGCGGCGATCCCGATCATCTCTTACCTGATCATGCACAGCATCGGCCCCTTCTTCTCGGCGCTGGGCTCCGACGCCTCAATCGCGGCGCTGGCGGTGATCGCCGTGGACATGGGCGGCTATCAGCTGGCCGACGCCATCGCCGCCAACCGCGACATGTGGATCGTCGCCATGTTGGTGGGATACACCTCCGGCGCCAGCATCGTGTACCTGATCCCGGTCGGGCTTATCATGCTGAACCGCGACGACCATAAATATCTGGCGCTGGGCGCGATGGCGGGCCTGATCAGCATTCCGTTCGCCGTGTTGATCGCCCTGGTGACCATCACCTTCAACAACCTGCCGGTCAGGGAGATCATTTCCACCACCTCGCCCGCCGCACACTACCTGCAGCTGGACTTCCTGCAGGCGCTGCGGCTGCTGTCGCCGCTGTTCGTCCTGTGTTTCCTGCTGGCGCTGGGCCTGAAGCTGCGGCCGGCGGCCATGGTGAAGGGGTTCCTGATCTTCGGCAAGGCGGCGGACGCCTTTATCAAACTGGTGCTGGCGCTGTGCATCATCGAGCATTTCACCGGCGTGTTTAAAAAGGTGTTCGGCGGCTGGGTATTCGATCCGTTATTCGCCGACAAAGACGAATTATTCCGCGCCATCGAGATTGCCGGTTACATCGGCATTATGTTGGCGGGCACATTCCCCATTTGTTATTTGTTCCAGCGCTATTGCCGCAAGCCGATGCATTTCATCGGCAAAAAACTCGGCTTATCAGATACCGGCGCGCTGGGCTTTATTATGGTGTTGGCCAATATCATCGCGGTTTATCACCTGTTCAAAGGCATGCGGGCGCGCGATAAGGTGCTGTGCGTCGCCTTCGGCATCTGTGCGCAGGCCACGTTGGGCGATCACCTGGCGTTTACCGCCAACTTCCAACCTTCGCTGGTGCTGCCGATCATGATGGGTAAATTCCTCGGCGGCATGATTGCCGTGCTGATCGCCATCAAGATCTCGGTGCCGGAAGCCGAATTGCTGGAAAAAGAACAGACGCAAAGGCAAGCGACGGCTATTGCCGCCGCCGCTCGCTGAATTTATCCCTGAGCCATAAAAAATAAACGGGGCGCCGCCTCACGGGAAAGCTGCGCCCTTTTTTCCCACGTTCTAGTTATTGAGAGAGTAAACGGTAATGAGAAAGATATTTTTGGCCTGCCCCTACAGCCACGCCGACGCCAACGTCGTGCAGCAACGCTTTATCGCCTGCAACGAGGTCGCCGCCGCTATCGTGCGCGCCGGCAGCGCCGTTTTTAGCCAAGTCAGCATGTCGCATCCGATCAACCTGTGTTTGCAAGAGCTCGACAAAACCGCCATCGGCAGGCTGTGGGCGCCGATCGACGCCCTGTTCATGGCGGCGATGGATGAGTTGATCGTGCTCGATTTGCCGGGTTGGCAAGAGAGCGGCGGCATCAAGCGCGAGATGGACTATTTCGCCGCGCGCGGCTGCCGCGTCAGCCTGTGGTCCGAGGTCGCGGGCGAGTTCAACTGAGGCGTGCGCCCCGCCGCTTAGCGCGACGGGGCATCGGCTTACTTGCCGGTGGCCAATTCGCCGTACACCACCTGGCCGCGGAAACCGCGCCGCACCTGCTGGAACAGCTCGCGGAACGCCGGGTAATCCTGCGCCTGGCACAGCGCCTCCTTGCCGCGAATGGCGTTCACCTGCAGCTGATGATTGACGATCACCTGCTGCCCGTCGCGCCGCCACGCCACACGATAGTCGCCCGCCGCATTGCGGAACTGCCTGTCTTGCGGAATGGCGATGATCGGCACGTTGGCCGGCAGCTGCAGACGGTAGGTTTCGTCGTAGCGCTGCGCGCTGCAGTAGAACGGCGTTTCGTTGCCCGGCGCCGCCGTGGTGGTGTAAAGCGTGCGGAACGATTTGCCGCCGGGCGGATTCGGCAGCGTCATGCCACCCACCACGCCGAAATCGACGTAGTCGTCCGCCTTGAAGCGGAAGCGGTAACCGAACTGTTTTTTGAGATCCAGCGGATCGCTGTTCATCGCCACCTCGCCGCTGCCGTCGATGCCGGAGGCGGACATGATAGACGCTTCGGCCTGCGCCCGGTTCTGCCGGTTGATCTGCGAGAAGTAGCCCCGCAGGTCAATCTCTTCCACTTCGCTCAGCCGACGCTCGGTTTGCCCGTGCAGATTACCCGCTTTGTCGAACACGAAATCGACGCTCAGCGCGCTCTTGACCGGCTGCTCGTCGCTGCCCGGCGTGCGCGCCAGCTTGGCGTCGCGCGTCAGCAGCACCGGCGCCCCCAGATCGCCTTCCGGCAGTTGCCCGAAGCGCGCCCACGGATTGGTGGAATCCAGGTACAGTTTGAATTCCGGCACGTAGGTGATGGCGTGATTAAAGCGGCTGAGCAGCGGCACTTTAGGCAGTATCGGGCCTTCGTCCATGCCGATCAGCACCGGCGAGCTTGCAATGCCTTTGGCGGCGAGCAGCGCCTCCAGGATCACCACGTGATCCTTGCAGTCGCCGTAGTGGTTGTCGAGAATGCTCTGCGCCGAATTCGGCTCCAGCCCGCCGTTGCCCAGATACACCGCCACGTAACGAATGTTTTGCGCCACCCAGCGATAGAGGGCCTCCGCCTGCTCGCGCCGATCGCTGATGCCGGCGGTGATGTTGTCCGCCAACGCCTGGATGCCCGGCGTCACCTTCGCCGCCGCGCCGGCCTTCAGCTGGTAGGCCTTGGCCAACTGCGGCCACTCGCGGTAGGTGCTGGCCATGATGGTCGGGCTGAAGGTCCAGCTGTCCGCCGCCCAGTTTTGCGATTTCATCGGCGCGCTGCGTGAATAATGCCAGCGCCAGTGCGCCTGCCCGTCGCGGATCTGCGGCTTGTCTCCGCCCGCCACGCCGCGCGTGAAAATATGCATCGGCAGCTTGGCGGGCGCCTGCAGGGTCACTTCGGCATCGTCGAACTGATCGAAAACGCTGAACGTCTCCCACAGGCCGAAATAGTCGGGGAAATACGGCGTGTTTTGCGTGCGGCGCAGCTCATACACCACGCGCGATCCCGGCGCCAGGTTGGAGAACACGATGACGCGCACTTTACGGTCGGCATACAGCGGCGCCGTGGCGCTGGAGTAACTCTCCTGGGTATAGATGCGATCGGGCGCCACGACGTGGCGCTGGCCGTCGGCGGTCAGCGTGTAGGCGGCGACCACCTCCAGCGTTTCCATTTTTTCGCTGTAGCTCAGGCGGATCTGGCTGAATTTCTCGACCGCTGCCTTGGTCTTCAGCAGCACTTCGTAGCTTTCCGTCTTCACGTTGGTGGCGTTGGCGTTGACGCGGTAATCCGCGCGATAGCGTACGAAGCTGAAATCGTTGTTGGCCGTGTCGTTCTGGCCCTGATCCGCCGCGGCGGGCGGTGCGACGGCCAACACGGTGGCCGGGTGCGTCGCCGTCAAACCGGCGAATAACAGCAGGGAAGGAATAGCGATTTTCATCTTCGGTCCTTGAAGGGCAATAAACAGCGACGCCGGGCTACGCGCCCGTCCCGGCGTCAAAACAGGCGGGCACACTAATATAATTGAGAATCATTTTCAATAAACGAACCGTCAACGCCCAGGTTAGCCCTGTTCGATCAGCATCACGGCGGTGGTCTCCGGCTCCAGCGCTTCGAAAACGTGCTCGCGATCGGCGGAATAGCTGATGTAATCGCCGGCGCTCAGCTCCTGCGGCTGGTCTGCCGGCCCCAGGCGCGCGCGCCCGCTGCTGATAATCACATGCTCGACGGTGCCGGGAGGATGCGGCCGGGAAAGCTTGGCTTCTCCGGGCTGCACCCGCAGCCGGTAAATGTCGCGCTGCGCCCCCGGCGGGCAGGTGGCCAGCAGCGTGGCGGCGTAGTTGCCCTGCTCCGACAGTGCCGGCGTTCCCTCATGGGCGCGGATCACCTGCACCTGCCTGCTCGGCTGTGAAATCAGCCGGCTGACCGGCACATCCAGCGCCATCGCCAGCGCCCATAGCGTTTCCAGGCTGGGATTGCCGCTGCCGGCTTCCAACTGCGACAGCGTGGACTTGGCGATGCCCGCACGCTTCGCCAGTTCGGTGACGGACAGGTTCACTCGCTCCCGCTCACGGCGGATCGCCGCCGACAAGAGGCCGATTGGCGTGATGTTCTGCATTAGGCTATCGCTCATTGTTCGTTATACCATCCATTTGTTCGACTTGACGAACACTCGTATTCATGTTCATCATAATGTTCGATTGTTCATTTTAATGATTGCACCGCTTTGCCGCAAGTGCGGGCAGGCAACGAGGGAAACCACATGAAAACGAAAACGCGCGGCGCAGTGCAAATGATCCTCGCCATGACCATCTCCGGCACCGTGGGGTGGCCGGTGCTCGTTTTAGGGCAGCCGCCCGCGACGGTGGTGTTTTGGCGCTGCGCGTTCGGCGCGCTGGCCATGCTGGCGACCTGCGCCGCACTCGGTCAGCTGAAATCAGGCGCGATCAACCGGCGCCAGCTGAGCTTCGCCATTCTGGGGGGAATCGCCCTGGTGCTCAACTGGACGCTGCTGTTTGCCGCCTATGCGCATGCCTCGATCGCGGTCGCCACCGTTACCTACCACGTTCAGCCGTTCATGTTGGTGGCGCTGGGGGCGCTGCTGTTCGGCGAAAAGCTGACGGCTAATCGGCTGGGCTGGCTTCTGCTGGCGTTCGCGGGAATGGTGTTGATCGTCACCGGCCGGCAAAACGGCGGCGGCGATGACTATCTGCTCGGCGTGGCGCTGGCGTTGGGTGCGGCCCTGATGTACGCCATTGCGGCGGCGATCGTCAAACAGCTGGCCGCGCTGCCGCCGCAGCTGATCGTGTTGATTCAGCTTACCGTCGGCGCGCTGGTGATGGCGCCGTTCGCCGGCCTGGCCACGCCGCCTGCGGCCCCGATCGACTGGCTGCTGCTGGCGACCCTCGGCCTGGTGCATACCGGCTTGATGTCCACGCTGCTGTACGGCGCCATTCAGAAGATCCCCACCTCTCTGGTCGGCGCCCTGTCGTTCATCTACCCGGCGGTGGCGATCGTGGTGGACTGGGCGGCGTTCGGCCACCGCCTCAGTCTGTTACAGCTGCTGGGCACGCTGGCGATCCTGGGCGCCGCGGCGGGCATGAACTTCGGCTGGCGGCTCTCGCCGGTCGCCCGGCGGGCTGATAAAACCGGTTAATCCCGTCCGGCGGGCAAGCTATGCACAATAAGGCATTCGTCTTGCGCCCGGCGCGGTGTTATTTATTTACACCGTGTAGGGTAGAAGGAGTTGGCCATGTGGTATCACCGCCTGCAACGGCGCATCCGTTTCAGCTACTGGAACGAACTGTGCGTCGCAAAAAAATAAGGGAAGGCGCAAGCCTTCCCTTTTGTCATTCACCGCTCAGCTCAGAAACGATCGGTTTTCACCACCTCGTCGAACGGCAGTTTGCCGATGCGCGGATAAGGCTGCCCCGCCGCCTTGCCGATGGCGACCATCAGCGCGATCTGATAGTGCGCCGGTTTGTTGATGATCTCTCCCACGGCGTCGAAATCAAACCCGTCCATCGGGCAAGAGTCGTAGCCCTGCGCCTTGGCCGCCAGCATCAGCGTCTGGGCGAAGATACCGCTGCTGCGCATCACTTCGTCGCGCTGCACCTGCGGCTTACCGCGATAATACTGATCGACGGCCGGGATCATGAACTGCTGTACCGGCTCCGCCGCCTCGGCCCAGACGTTTTTTACCTGTGACTCCCAGCTCGACAGATCGCCGCACAGCACGACCAGCATCGACGCGTCGGTGACCTGTGCCTGCCCCCACGCCGCTTCGCGAATTTTCTCGCGCTGGGCGCGATCTTCGATCAGCAACGGGCGCCAGTGCTGCAGGTTAAAAGCGCTGGGTGCGCCCTGCAGCGCGATAGTCAGCAACGCTTTTTTCTCTTCGAGCGTCATCACGTGCTGCGCATCAAACTGTTTGGTGGCGCGGCGCTGGCGGATTGCGTCTAACGTATTCATTTTACTGCCCCTGTCCATGTGAAAGATCCTATTGTCGCCAACGCGACGCGGCTGTCCAGCCCCCGACGGCTATTTCTGCGCGGTTTCGGCGCGCAAACGGCTGACCTGCGCGGTCAGATCGGGCCACGGTGCCTGACCGGCGTAGTGCTGCCGCAGATAGTTGAGCAGGATGGCGATCTGCGCGTCATCCAGGTTATGGCGGAAGCCCGGCATATAGCCCAGTTCGGCGTTCGCCGGCCGCTGTATGCCATCCAGCACCACGCGAATGGCGTTGTCCGGCGCCTCGGCGAACAGGTTGGTGTTCAGCGCCAGAGAAGGCCGCACCCCCGCCATCTGCGCGCCCTTTTCCTGCGCATGACAAGCCATGCAGGCGCCGGAAAACAGCCGCGCGCCTTGCGAGCTCAGGGGCTCCACCTGCCGCTCCGCCTTAGCGTTCAACGTGGCCGCCGTCGCGCCCGCCGCCGTTTCAGGATGATAGCTGCGCAGATAGACGGCGATCGCCTGCAGATCCGCCTGCGGCAAGCGGGACAACCCTTCTTCGATCACCGGCGCCATCGGGCCGGCGGCCACGCCGTGGTTGGCCGAGTAGCCGGTACGCATGAAATCGACCAGATCCTGCTGCGTCCAATCGAGCGGCGCGGGCGAGCGGCCGGTCAACGCCGGCGCCGTCCAGCCTTCCGCCACGCCGCCGGCCAGGTGGTCGCTACCGGTTTTCTCGCCGAACAACACGTTGCGCGGCGAGTGGCAGGCGCTGCAGTGCCCCAGCCCTTCGGCCAGATAAGCGCCGCGGTTCCATGCGGCGCTTTGGGCCGGGTTTTCCTGCATCGCGCCCGGCGTCAGGAACAGCAGGTTCCAGGCGAAGATGCCCTGGCGGATATTGAACGGAAAGTGCAGATCGGTGGCCGGCGGCCGATAGTTGACCGGCGGTTGCGACATCAGGTAGGCGTACAGCGCCTGCAGATCGTCGTCACTCGTGCGGGTAAAGGCGGTATAGGGAAACGCCGGATAAAGGTAGCGGCCCTGGCGATCGACGCCGTGGCGCATGGCGCGTTCAAACGCCGCGTAGCTCCAGCTGCCGATGCCGGTTTCCACGTCCGGCGTGATGTTGGTGCTGTAAATGGTGCCGAAGGGGATCGCCATCGCCAGCCCGCCGGCGTTGCGCTCGCCGCCTGAGCGGGTGTGGCACACCGCGCAATCGCCGAGATCGGCCAGCGTTTTGCCGCGCGCGATCTGCGCCTCGCTAAAACTGTTCGTCGCATCGGCGGCGAGCGGCGCGATTTCCGGTTGCCAACTGGCGACAACGCCGGCCACCACCACGGCGAGCACCGTAACCCCGCCCCACCCGGCGATCTTTTTCATCTTACTCATCTTTGCTGTCCTTGTTCGTGACGGGGATTAATGGCCGGCCTGGGCGCGCAGCGCGGCAAGCACCCGCGCCGGCGTAAACGGCACCTCGCGCAGGCGCACGCCGAGCGCGTCAAACAGCGCGTTGCCGATCGCCGCCGCGCTCGGCACCGAGGCGGATTCTCCGGCGCCCATCGGCGCTTCCTCCGGGCGATCGATCAGCTGGATATCGATCTGCGGCAACTCGTCGAAACGCAGGATCGGATAGCCGCCCCAGTCCAATGACGTCACCCCCGTCTTGTTGAAGGTCACGAACTCTTTCAGCACCCGGCTGGCGGACTGGATAACGTTGCCGTGCACCTGATGGCGCACCCCGGCCGGGTTGATCATGCGGCCGCAGTCATGCGCCACGAAGATTTTATCGAGCGTGATCTGCCCGGAGCGGCGGTTGACGCTGAGATCGCACACCCAGGCCGCCCAGGCGGCGCCGAAGCCGGGGAATTTGCTGTGAAAATAGCGCGCATAGGCGAAGCCGCGGCCGCTCACCACTTCGGCGCCGGCGGCGCGCGAGCGGTGCGCCGGGCCGTCTTGCCAGTTCGCCTGCCGTTTCAGGGCTTCAATCAAGGCCACCGCGCGCGGATCGTTCAGATAGCGCAAACGAAACGCGATCGGATCCTCGCCGGCGCGCCAGGCCAGCTCGTCGATCCAGGACTCATGGGCGAACACGTTGGGCAGCGCCGAAACGCCGCGCATCCACGAAGCCCGCACGATCGGCGCGGCGTCCTGGCAGATCACCCGCATGTGCGGATACTCGTATTGCGGAATGGCGGTGCGATCGCCCATCTGCTGCACGTCGGCCCGGTTGGCCACTTTGCCGGTCAACACCAGCGGCAAGGTCACGGCATTGTTGGAGGGGTAGCTGGTTTTCAATTCGTAGGCCGCCACCCGGTTTTGCGCGTCGAGGCCGCCGCGCACCCGAATCAGCTGGCCGGTGCCCTTCGGCTCCCAGCCGGATTCCTGTTCGCGCATCAGCTGCACGCGCACCGGCCGGCCGGTGGCCCGCGCCAGCAGCGCCGCGTCCGCCGAAACGTCGTCGGCGCAGTTGCGGCCATAGCAGCCGGAGGCCTCCATGCGGGTGATGTGCACCTGCCCAGGCGGCAGCTCGAGCAGCCTGGCGATGTCTTTGCGCAGATCGTGCGGGTTTTGCGTGCCGGACCACACCTGCGCCCGCCCGTCTTTGACTTCCGCCACCGCGCAGGAAGGGCCGATCGAGGCGTGCTGATGGTAAGGCCAGACATAGTCGGCCTGCACTTCGGTATGCAGCAATGCCAGCGCGGCGTCAGTGCCCGCGTCGTCGCGCAGCACGCGGTCGGTTTTCGGATTGGCCTCCAGCGCGGCGGGCAGCGCTTCCGGCGACAGATCCGGCAACCCGGCCCAGGGTTTCCATTCGGTTTTCAGTTGGCGCATGGCGGCGATCGCCTGCTCCTCGCGCTCGGCCACGATGCCGATGAAATCGTTGATCACCACCAGTTTCACGATGCCCGGCAGGTTCGCGATCGAGCTTTCATCCACCGACAGCAGGCCGCCGCCCAACGGCGCGCTGCTGTCGGCGCCTACGTATGGCGGGCGCACCACGCGGCCATGCAGCATGCCGGGCAAGCGCAGGTCGTGGACGTAGGTCAGCCCACCGCTGACCTTGGCCGGAATATCGACCCGGGGCACGGCGCGGCCCACATAGTGGTTCTGCCGTTCGCTGTTCAACTGCACGTTTTTATCCAGCATCACGTGCAGATTTTGTCCACTCGCCAGCTGCGCATAGCTCAGCGATCGCCCTGGGTTCCTGGTCACAAATACCTGCCCCGCCGCCGCCGTCAGCTGTTCGGCCGGCAGTTCGAAGGCTTTGGCCGCCAGCGCCGTCAGCAGGTGCCGCACCTGCGCCGCCGCCTGCCGCAGCGGCACTGAGGTCACCTGAAGGGTGGCGCTGGCGATGGTCGGCCCCTGATCCGGCGTGCGTTGCGTATCGCCAAGGATCATCGTGACGTGATCAAACGGCACGCAAATTTCATCGGCGACGATCTGCGCCAGCGCGGTGCGAATGCCGGTGCCCAGATCGACGTGGCCGTTGAACGCCGTCACCCGGCCGTCGGCGCTGAGGCTGATAAAGCTGTCCACCCGATCCAGCGGCAGATCGGCGGGCGATGCAACCGACTCGGCGGCGAAGGCGCTCAATGGCGCAGGCAGCAGGCTGCTGACCATCACCACACCGCCGGCCTGCAGCAGCTGGCGGCGGGTCAGTTCGAGGCGGCTCATGCTTGCCTCCGCGCGGCCAGCAGATCGCGGGCGCGCTCGGCGGCGTGCAAGATCTCGATATGCGTGCCGCAGCGGCACAGGTTGTAGGCCAATTCTTTCTTGATGGTTTGTTCGTCGGCCTGCGGCTCCCGTTCGAACAGCGCGACCAGCGTCATGATCATGCCGTTGGCGCAGTAACCGCACTGCGCCGCCTGCTCATCAATAAACCCTTGCTGTACCGGATGCGGCGCTTCCGCGCTGCCCAGGCCTTCCAGCGTGGTGACGGATTTGTTTCCTACGGCAGACAGCGGCATTGAGCAGGAGCGTGCGGCGACGCCGTCGATCAGCACCGTGCAGGCGCCACACTCCCCCAGGCCGCAGCCGTATTTGGGGCCGTTCAATTGCAGATCGTTGCGTAAAACGTACAGCAGCGGGGTCTCGGGCGAGATATCGCCGAGTGGAACCACCCGGCCGTTAACATTGATTTCCATGGTGAAACTATCCCTTAAACAAACGGATTTAATCCGTAACATCACTGCGACGAATAATTGCGCAGCGTGCTAATAATTATCATCAAAAGACTTGATAATGTTAAGGGAATGTAGTCGCCATGGCTTTAACGAAAAGTGGGTATTTTCTATAAATTTCCTATAGATAAGCTCGGTTTTATGATTGCGCGCCGCGATTATTGGCGTTCGTCAACGCGGCCTCGGCGCCATAACTTTGCCGATCTTTCACTTTAGAAAGCAGAAACCGGCATTTTGCCGCCGGGATCCGCTGACTTATGCTAACCCGGTGTGATGAAACGCGTTTTCATGGCATGTCTTCCGGAACGTTTTGCTTTATTTGTTCGTCGTGAACCCTGGGCCGCGCCTGACTGGTGCGGCTTTTCTTTTTGCCCGGCAGTGCCAGCGGCGGTGAATTTTGCTATGTTAAGCCGCAGATAAGCTTCCCGTTTTCAGCCGCCGGACCGACTCATGTTTACCCATAAAGCAATCGCCGAGCTCAACGCCCTGGAGCTGATGGTTTATAACTACGTCAGCAAACACAAGAATCAAGTGATGTACATGACCATCCGCGAGCTGGCCGAGGCCGCCGGCGTGTCCACCACCACCGTGCTGCGGTTTTGCAAGAAAATGGGCTGTGACGGCTATTCGGAATTTCGCATCCGTTTCAAGCTGTATCTCGAACAGAGCGATGCGCCGCCGGTCGATTCCGGCATCGGCGAAATCCTCAGCTTTTTTAAAAGCGTCAGCAACGATGAGTTTAATCAGCTGATCGATCAGGCGGTGCAGCATATCGCCGCCGCCGAGCGAATTATTTTCGTCGGCATCAGCACCTCAGGCGCATTGGGGAAATATGGCGCGCGTTTTTTTTCCAACGTCGGGAAATTCAGCACTCATATCGACGACCCTTATTATCCCGTCAACAGCGACATGTATAAAAACGCGGTGGCGATCGTGCTGTCGGTTACCGGCGAAACCGAAGAGATCCTGCGGCTGGCCAGCCAGTTCAGCCTGCACCACTGCAAGATCATCAGCATTACCAACAACGAAACCTCTTCGCTGGCGCGGCTGGCGGACTTCAACCTCTCCTACCACGTTCCGCAGCATTTGATCGGCGGGCATCACAATATCACCACGCAGATCCCCGTGCTTTACATTATTGAAACCATAGGTAAACGGCTTGGGCATATTAATTCGGCCAAATAAAACAGGCTGTTTTTTTATTGTGACAAATCACTTTCCACGGTGATTTGTTATATCGTGACATTTCTTTCGCTCTTGCTACTCTATTCTCAACGCAGCGTTATTACCCTTCATTAAATAAACCGATGAGACATTGACGATGAAACAGTTGCCGAAGGATTTTCTGTGGGGGGGCGCGGTCGCCGCGCACCAGGTTGAAGGCGGTTGGGATCGGGGCGGCAAAGGGCCCAGCATCGCCGACGTGCTGTCCGGCGGCTCGCACGGCGTGGATCGCGTGATGACCGACGGCGTGCTCGACGGCTATCGCTACCCCAACCACGAAGCGGTGGATTTCTACGGCCGCTATAAGCAGGACGTGGCGCTGTTCGCCGAGATGGGCTTCAAATGCTTCCGCACCTCCATCGCCTGGACGCGCATCTTCCCGAACGGCGACGAAGCGGCGCCGAACGAAGCCGGCCTGCAGTTTTACGACGACCTGTTCGACGAACTGCTGAAATACGGCATCCAGCCGGTGATCACCCTGTCGCACTTCGAAATGCCTTACCATCTGGTGAAGGCCTACGGCGGCTGGAAAAATCGCCGGGTGGTGGAATTCTTCGTGCGCTTCAGCGAGGTGGTGATGCGCCGCTACCGCAAAAAAGTGAAGTACTGGATGACCTTCAACGAGATCAACAACCAGAGCAACTACCGCTATCCGCTGTTCGGCTACTGCTGCTCCGGCGTGGACTACACCCGGGAAGACAACCCGGAACAGGCGCTGTATCAGGTGCTGCACCACCAGTTCGTCGCCAGCGCGCAGGTGGTCAAACTCGGCCATCAGATCAACCCGGAATTCAAGATCGGCTGCATGCTGGCCTGCGTGCCGTTCTACCCATACTCCTGCAAGCCGGACGACGTGATGTACGCCGTCGAGGCGATGCACCAACGCTATCTGTATACCGACGTGCAGATGCGCGGCTACTACCCAAGCTACCTGCTGCGCGATTGGGAACGCAAAGGGCTGAAGATCGAGATGCAGCCGCAGGACGCGCAGATCCTGCGCGAGGGCTGCACCGACTACATCGGTTTCAGTTATTACATGAGCAACGCCCTGCAGGCTAACGCGGTGGACGGCAGCGACGGCATGTTCGGCTTCCCGGGCAACGTGCCGAACCCGCACGTCAAGGCCTCCGACTGGGGCTGGCAGATCGATCCGGTCGGGCTACGCTATTCGCTGAACGTGCTGTATGAGCGCTATCAGAAACCGCTGTTTATCGTGGAGAACGGCTTCGGCGCCTTCGACAAGGTGGAAGCGGACGGTCAGATCAACGATGACTACCGCATCGACTATCTGCGCGCCCATATCGAAGAGATGAAAAAAGCGGTGATTGAAGACGGCGTAGACCTGATCGGCTACACGCCGTGGGGCTGCATCGACTGCGTGTCGTTCACCACCGGCGAGTACAGCAAACGCTACGGCTTCATCTACGTCGACAAACACGACGACGGCACCGGCACGCTCGAACGTTCGCGCAAGAAGAGCTTCGACTGGTATCGCCGGGTGATCGCCAGCAACGGCGAACAGCTGTAACCGCACGCAGGCAATCAGGTGGCTCTGCTCGCCGCACGCCGCCCATGCCTCACGGCATGGGCGTTTTCGCTCATAGTGCCGGGAATGGCGCCCCGACATAATTCTCCGCCAGCATCGTCATGGCGCTGCGCGATTTCACCGTGTACTGCAATTCTGACAGTTGCAGCCGATGCTCGAAAGGCGTGTCGTCCCGACGGGTATGCAGCATGTGGGTCATCCACCAGGAAAAATGCTCTGCGCGCCAGACCCGCTGCAAAGCGGTGTCGCTGTACTCGTCCAGCCGTTGCCAGTCGCCTCGCCGGTAAAACGTCTCCAGCGCCTGGGACAACAGGCAGACATCGGCCATCGCCAGATTCAGCCCTTTGGCACCGGTCGGCGGCACGATATGCGCCGCGTCGCCCGCCAGCAGCAGGCGTCTGTAGCGCATCGGTTCTGTAACGAAGCTGCGCATGCCGACCACGTTTTTCTGGAAGATACGGCCCTTTTTCAGCGCCCAGCCTTCATGGTTTTCCAGCCGCTGTTCCAGTTCGTGCCAGATGCGATCGTCCGACCATTGATCGACCTGTTCCGCCGGATCGCACTGAAAATACATGCGCTGTACGCCGGCCGAACGGGTGCTGATCAGCGCAAAGCCGCGCAGATGGCTGGCGTAGATCAGCTCGTCGCTGGAGGGCGGCGCTTCGACCAGAATGCCGAACCAGCCGAACGGATAGATGCGGGTGTAATCCTGCCGCAGCCCGCCGGGCATCGCCGCGCGGCTGATGCCGTGGAATCCGTCGCATCCGATGACGAAGTCGCAGCGGAGCCGGCGCGGCTGGTCTGCGTGACGGTAGTGAACCTCGGGCTGCGCGCTGTCCAGCGCCTTCAATTCAACCTGCTCCACCTCGAAAAACAGTTGCCCCTGCGCCGCCACACGCGCGGCGATCAGGTCTTTCAAGACTTCGTGCTGGGCATAAACGGTGACGGCGCGGTCGGTCAATCCCGCCAGATCGATGCGGTGCTGACGGCCACCGAATGCCAGCCGGATCCCCTGATGCCGCGCCCCTTCCCGCCGCATCCGCTCTCCCAATCCGACCTGGTTGAGCAGATCGACCGTCCCTTGTTCGAGCACCCCGGCGCGAATGGTCGATTCCACCGCCGCCCGGCTGCGCGTTTCCAACACCACCGATTCCACGCCATGCAGATGCAGCAGATGAGACAACATCAAGCCGGCCGGTCCGGCGCCGATTATCGCAACCTGTGTGCGCATAGTATTATTCCCTCACAGCATTTTTATTGAGCGGCGCCGGCAGCGCCGGGTAGCCGGAAAGGTGCTTGGCGATCAACGCCAGCGCCGCGATCAGCGCCGGGATGGCCAGCAGTGTGAATATGGTGCTGAACGACAGCTGCATCTGCATCAGCGCACCACCGCTCATCGCCCCCAGAATGCCGCCAAAACGCCCAAGACCGAGCATCCATGCCACGCCGGTCGCCCGGCTCTGGGTGGGATAAAATCCGGCCGCCAGGGCCGGCATGGATGACTGCGCGCCGTTCATGCAGGTGCCGGCGATGAAGACCGTGATCGCCATCAGCGGCGGGTAGGCATAGACAAAGCCGATCATGCCGACGAACAGGCCGGTGAGCAAATAGCCGACGGCCACCACCTTGTGCGGGTTCATGCGATCCATCAACCAACCGATAATCAATACGCCGAGCCCCCCGCCGAGCGGAAACAGCGCGGTGATCAGCGACGCCTGCGTGACGGAAGCGCCGGTTTCACGGATCAACAGGGGCAGCCAACTGGTCAGCAGATAGAAAATCATCAACCCCATAAAGTAAGTCAGGCACAGCATCAAGGTGCCCAGCAGATAGCGACGGGAAAAAATCATCCCCAGCGGCGAGGCCGCCTTTATCTGCCCCTCTTCCTGCAACATGAAATGCGGCGTCTTTGGGAGTGGCGCAATGCGCTTCAACACTTTGGCGATGCGTTCTGCGGCATAGCCGCGCGCAACCATAAAGCGCGCGGATTCGGGCAAGGCGGCGATCAAGACCAGCGCCAGCAGCAGCGGCATGACGCCACCCAGCACCATCACGCTCTGCCAGCCGAAATGCGGGATCAGCCAGGCGGAAGAAAAGCCGCCCAGCGATGAGCCGAGAGGAAAACCGCAAAACATCAGATTCACCATCAGAGCCCGGCAGCGCTGAGGCGCATATTCCGACATCAGCGTGGCGGCATTGGGCATGGCCGCCCCCAATCCCAGCCCGGTCAGGAAACGCAACAGCGTCAGCGTCGACAGCGAGCCGGCGAAGGCGGTCAGCAAACTGAAGCCGCCGAACAGCAGCAGCGAGATCACCAGCACTTTCTTGCGCCCGATACGATCCGCCAACGGCCCAGCGGCCAACGCGCCCACCGCCAGGCCGACCAAAGCAGCGCTCATCACCGGCCCCAGAGAGGTTTTTTCTATTCCCCACTCCTGCACCAGCGACGTGGCAATGAAACCGATAATGGCGGTATCGAAGCCGTCCAGCGCTACCGCCAAGAAACACAAAACCAGTATCAACCACTGGTAGCGAGAAAATGGCTGGTCATCGATAAACCCTCGGATTTCTACGTTGTTATCGTGTGGCATGGCTTGCTCCTCAGGGGGTGCGGCAACCCTCACCGCACAGAACAACCGGCTGCGTACCGGCAAGAGGGTTAATTTGTGCGATTATCGGAACATAGTTCGTTAATCGACAATTAAATCAAACCACCCCACGGCGAATGCTTCAATATTGTTAAAACAATAAGCGTGCGATAAACGAACATCAGAGGACGGTAAATAAAATAATTTTATTTACTATTAATGGGATGGGGTTGTTTTTTCCGTTACCACAGAATGAGGGTTTGTGATTCAATTAACATTTTAGAAACATTGGCGCTACCCTGTTTGGCGCTGACCATCGGCCTGAAGGCACAGACGCTTTTCGAACGGCGCTCGCCCTCTAAAAAGGGAGCGAGCGCAAGAAACGCCCTTATTGACTCAGAGACGCCTGCCCGGCGGCGAGGTACTTCGCCATTTCCGCCGGCGGCACCATGCCGCCACCGGTCGCCCACACCAGGTGCGTCGCCTGCGCCAGGCTCTCTGTGCTCACGCCTTGCTCGCTGAGCTGCCGCGCCTGGGCCGCAACGCGCCACGGCCCGGCCATGCCAGCCAGCGCGGACGGCTCCAGCTGGATATGCTCGTGCTTGTCCAACAGCCCGAGCAGCGCAAACATCTCTTCGTCGCTCAGGGTGTAAAATGCGCTCAGCAGGCGCTCCATCGCCCGCCCGACAAAGCCGGAGGCGCGTCCCACCGCCAGCCCGTCCGCCGCGGTGCGGTTATCGATGCCAAGATCCTGCACCGCAATGCCGTCGTGCAGCCCGCTGTAAACGCCGAGCAACATGCAGGGCGAATGGGTCGGCTCGGCGAAAACGCAGTGAACATGGTCGCCGAAGGCCAGCTTGAGGCCAAATGCCACGCCGCCCGGCCCACCGCCGACGCCGCACGGCAGATACACGAACAGCGGATGCTGTGCGTCCACCACGATGCCCTGTTGGTCAAACTGCCGCTTCAGGCGGCCGCCGGCCACCGCGTAGCCGAGAAACAGGGTTTGCGAGTTTTCATCATCGATAAAGAAACAGCGCGGATCGCTCGCCGCCTGCTTGCGCCCCTGCTCGACCGCCACGCCGTAATCTTCGGCGTACTCCACCACCGTGACGCCGTTGTCACGCAGCTTTTGCTTCTTCCACGCCCGCGCATCCGCCGACATGTGGACGCTGACGTCAAACCCCAGTCGGGCGCTGATGATGCCGATAGAGAGCCCCAGGTTGCCGGTCGAACCGACTGCGATGCGGTACTGGCGGAAGAACTGGCGAAACTCGTCGGAAAACAGCCGGGCGTAGTCGTCGCCAATCTGCAGCAGCCCCGCCTCCAGCGCCAGCGTCTCCGCGTGCGTCAGCACCTCGTAGATGCCGCCGCGCGCCTTGATTGAGCCGGAGATCGGCAGATGGCTGTCCTTTTTCAGCAGCAGCTTCCCGCCAAGCCGCAGCCCATAGCGCAGGTCCAACGCCTGCTGCATGGCGGGGATCGCCACCAGCTCGGATTCGATGCTCCCCTTTGTCGGCCGGGTTTCCGGGAAGGCCACGGCGAGATAAGGCGCAAAGCGCGCCAGGCGCTGCTCCGCGGCGGCGACGTCGGCGGCGGTCAGGCCGACATGGGGCAAGCCTGCGGCCAGCGTTGTCGCGCGCGGATTGAACCAGGTGATAGGCTCGAGGGCGACCATTCGTTGCAACAGCGGATGCTGCGCAACCCACGGTTGAATCTGTGATTTTTGCATAAGTGTCCCTGACTGATTTGGCGTTGCCGTCACCATGCCGCGAACGCCGGCGGCTGACAAATGATAAATACTGAGCTTGAGATGCAACAGATTGATGCAAGCGCGGCGCTACCCGGCCGCGACGCCAAACCAGATCAGAATACCCGCCACGCCCGGCAAAATCGGCGCACCGCCGGTTTTCGCGGCGGTGCCGCCGGGAATGCCGAAGGAAACCAGCGCCGATGCGTTAAGTGCTGCGCTCTCGATGCATCTTTTATCCGCTAACCCCGCGCCGCCGCTTCCAGGCCGGCGATGTCGATTTTGCCCATCAGCAGCATCGCTTCCGTGACCCGCCGCACGCGGGCGGCGTCAGGATCGTTCATCAGTTCGGTCAGGCGCCGCGGCACGATCTGCCAGCACAACCCCCAGCGATCGCGCAGCCAGCCGCACTGCTCCGCCTCGCCGCCCACGCACAACGCGTCCCACAGCCGGTCGACCTCCGCCTGATCGTCGCATTCCACCATCACGGAGAAGCTGTGGTTGAACGGATCCAACGGCCCGGCTTCGATCGCCGCATAGCGCTGGTCGCCCAGGGTGAAGGAAGCCAGCTTCACGCTGCCGGCCGGGCCGCTCGGCGTATCCGCCGGCAGATCGGAAAACCAGTTCACGGACGAACCGGGGATCAGCGCGACATAGCAATTCAGCGCCGCCTCCATGTCTTTTTCAAACCACAGATGTTGCGTAATTCTGGCCATCTGCGCCTCCTTCAGGTATCGAGGATCGGCGCGAACCCGCCAAAGATCATGCGCTTGCCGTCAAACGGCATCTCGCCCAGCGCCTTCATGCGCGGATCGTTCATCATTTTCTCGTTGGCGGCGTCGCGCACCGCCTTGGAGGGGTACTCTATCCAGCTGAACACCACCACTTCGCCTTCCTGCGCCTTCACCGCGCCGCGAAAGTCGGTAAGTTTGCCGTCGGGCACATCATCGCCCCAGCACTCCACGACGCGCGTGGCGCCAAACTCTTTAAACAGCGGCGCCGCTGCGGCCGCCAACCGGTGATATGCCTCCTTATTGGCGGCCGGCACCGCCACCACAAACCCGTCTACGTATTTCATTCTGATATCCTCTTGTCTGATTAAGGACAGTCGGTTCAGCGCGGGCAAAGTAGTCCGCGCCCCCTACCAGTTTAGACGGCGGGCGTGCGGCACGGATCGGAAGTTCAGCGGTCAGGATCGTTCGGCGGGCAAGATTCCGGCGTGGCGACCCGGTTACGGCCGGCGTTTTTCGCTTTGTATACCGCCAGATCCGCCAGTTTGAGCAGGTCGGCCAGGCTGTGGCCGGAACCGCCCGGGCAGGTTACCATGCCGATGCTGACGGTGATCTGCAGCGGATGGCCGGCCGGCATGGTGATCGATTCCGCCTCAATGCGTTGCCGCAGCCGTTCGGCCAGCTGCACCCCCTGCTGCGGCTGGCCGAGCGTCGAGACGATGGCGAACTCTTCCCCGCCCATGCGGCCGAACAGATCATCGACGCTCAGATCGGCGGCAATCGCACGGGTAAACGCCATCAGCGCCTGATCGCCACCGGCGTGGCCGAAACGGTCATTGATCGATTTGAAGTAATCGATGTCGAGCATCATGACGCACACCAGCTCGCCTTTCTGGTCTATCACTCGCTCGCCGCGCTGCATAAACGCATTGCGCGTCAGCACGTGGGTCAACGCATCGTGACTCGCCACGTGCTCCAGCGTGCGCAACAGCGCGTTGCGCGCATAGTTCATGCTGGCGACGGCAATCGGCCCCAGCGCCAGCAGCGCGATGCCCAAACGCATCGATACCGTGTTCTGCAGCACCTTCATGTCGAGCGTGGTGCTCAGCAACCCGAAATCGATCGCCAGATGGCACCACAGCACATAAACCAGCACCGCGATCATGGTGCTGAACAGCGAAAAGGACATCGCCAGCCACAGGAGCACCGGCATGGGAAAGATCACCGCGCCGGGGCCGCCGATCAGCACGCTGCAGACCGCCGCCAGCGCCAGCAGCGCCAACACCGCCATTTTCCGCCCCGCCTGCGGCCATTGGCTGCGCTGCGTCAACATGGCGCAGGCCACGCGCAGGCGATAGCGCCAATCAGCGGGAAACACCAGAATGAACGGCATCAGCGTGACGTAGTTGGTGAATTCGGACGAGAACCACAGCGCCAGCGAGGTTAAATAGGGCCTGCCGAACAGCCACTGCGAGACTCCCGCGCCCACCACACCGGTCGCGGCGGCGGCGGCCAGGCAAATACCGAACAGGTACATGCTGGAGGCGCCGCGCTGCAGCATGCGCGCCGGCGGCGACAGCCGCATGAACAGCAGATACCCCACCACCACGCCGGTCAGATTGGCGGCGTTCAGCAGCAACGCCTTTTGCAGCGAGCTGCCGGTCAGCAAATCCGCCGCCAGATACCCCAGCACCGCCATGCCCCAGCCGGCGCGCGTAGCCCACTGCGGGCAGCGCACCAGAACCGCCAGCAGAACGGCGTTTACCGGCCAGAATACCGCCAAAAATCCGACGGGACGGCTGACGATGCCCAGCAGGCAAGCCGCGAACACCAACAAAAAGACGGTGAGTGCGGGCCAGATTTTCCGGGTATCGGACAACGAGGTGGTTTGCATCTTGGATCCAGAGACTTCTGCTGTGTAAGGTGACAATCTGTTCGTGTCACAACCGTCGACGATGAGGAGAAGATAAGCGGCCGACCCGCCTATTATTGCCAGTTTTAGCGGCCCGAGCACCTGTTTATTCATCAAGGGAAAATATATTTGTGTATCAATGTATTGACGGCAGTTGCTCGTCTGGCGCAGAAACTGCTGAAGCAGCCACGCCCAAGCCGGCCTGACACCGGCAAAAACCGCCGTCTTGTTCCTAAAAAGTAAAATAAGATTGGGTGATGTGCGGAGATTTTTTCCCCCCACGTCAAAGCGCCTTGCGGTACATCACAAAACCGGGGCGCTCCGCCATCTGGTCATACAGCAGCATGGCGGTCTGGTTGGTTTCGTGGGCATTCCAGTAAACGCGCGGCAACGATGGTGGTTCGGGTGAAAAAGACTAAACTTCTGAACCTGCTCTATATTGTCCCCATTTCAGTACCGAATTAACGCCGATGGAGAGGAACGGCTCCGGCGGGGTTTTATTCGGGCCCGGTGACGCCACAAGGAAGTCGATCAACTCATTGCGCTCACCGGCAATCATATCCGCCAGCAGTTTGCCGGTAGCCGTGCCGCGCGTGATGCCCAACCCGTTGCAGCACAGCGCGCCGTACACGTTGGGTGCCAGCTGGCCGAAGAAACCCTCATGATTCTCCGACAGACAAATAGCCCCACTCCAGGAATAGGCGAAATCAACCTGGTCAAGCGTCGGAAAACGGCGCTCAAAGGATTTACGGTGGTTAGCGATAAAGTTCTTCAGATGGTGCTCGCGCGGACGACCATCAGGGTGGAAGCTGAAGCTGTTGCGTACCAGTATGCGGTTATCTACCGTCCGGCGTACGGTGCTGCCAAACGGATGCGCGGGGATAACGCCCCAGACCGGTTTGCCGCCCAGCCGGGTCTGCTCATCGGCGGTCAGCGGACGGGTCAGGCTACCGTACAGGAAGGTCGGCAGCAGGCGTCCGCGCAGGAAGCCAAAGTGCGACGCAAATGCGTTGTTCGCCAGAATCAACTTATCTGCCGTGATGCTGCCTTTGTCATGCACCAGCGTCACTTTGTCGCCATAATTAATAGCCGTGATCGGCGTATACTCGTAAAGCGTCACGTTCGATGGCAGATTGTTCGCCAGCCCTTTCACCAGCGCCGACGGTTGCAGCAGGATGGTGCCGGGAATATAAAGCGCCTGTTTGTAGTAACGGGTGCCGATGTGGTCAGGTAGATCCTCGCCCGTTATCATCTGCGTTTCGCGGCCAATCTTCTCTAGCCCGCGGCGGTAGGCCTCAAGAATCGCCACGCCCTGCTCGCCCACGGCAGCTTGATATTTCCCGGATTCTGACATCTGACACTCAATTCCGTGCTCCTGCACAATAGCACGCAGATAGTTCTGCCCCAGCGTA
This sequence comes from Serratia sp. LACPHL-BACT-2024-00286, assembly GCF_043109535.1. Classification (NCBI taxonomy): domain Bacteria; kingdom Pseudomonadati; phylum Pseudomonadota; class Gammaproteobacteria; order Enterobacterales; family Yersiniaceae; genus Serratia; species Serratia sp. LACPHL-BACT-2024-00286. The sequence continues at coordinate 706,450 of NZ_JBICNA010000001.1, read as the reverse complement.
TTGAGCTGCAGGATAAGCCTGGCGGTTTTGACATCGCCGATGTAGTCCTTGGCGCCGATATCGTGCGGCACATCAATGGCAAAACCCGCATTGCGCCCGGCGGGGCCATAGCCCACTTCCTGCGCTTCAATCAGTACAATTTCATCGTCAGGAAAGTGGATCGCCATCTGGCGGGCGGCTGCCAGCCCGGTTAACCCGGCCCCCACAATGGCCCAGCGAGCGTGTTTTTGCCCCACGTGAGCAGGCCGTGGGGGGCGAGATGGGCTGGTGTGATACCACCCTGGCAGGGCGTCATCAGCAGGGAGAGAAGTGATCTTTTGCACGCTGTTTACTCCGGTTCGCTGTTATTTTTCTTTTGCGCTTAGCAGGTCAGTAAGCGCGGTATGAACTCATGTTATCCATGTCGAAAAAATGAATACGTGATGAATATCCCATGTATACAACAAGTATAAAAATAGTTAAATCCAGGTTAATTTAGACGTAGAAAAACCCCGAGCGAGTAACGCTCAGGGCGTGTTACGATTTGAAAGTAGCCCCCAAGCGAATGCCTGGGAGCACGCCATCAGGTGGGGTTATTCAGGTGACTGGATGCGCTCATCGGCCTTGAGTCCCTGCGGCGCAATAAAGATCTCCATGTTTTCCCGGGAGAGTTCCCAGTGTTCGAACACCAGATCCACTACCGCCTGCTCATCGTGCGCTTCCAGTGCGACGATAAACGCATCGTGATGATCGGCAGCCAGTTGTAAACGCCGCTCCATGTCATCATTACGTGGACGGAAAAAGGTGTGACCGATACGACAATGATCGATCAGCAAGCGTCCGAGGCTCGGTTGCAAATAGGGGTTAGCCGCCATTTCCCCCATGATCTCGTGAAAGCGGTTGTTCTCCAGAGCCAACGCTTCGACATCATGGCTCTGAACCGCTTTGCGAAAGCGCTTTTGAGTTTCTTTTAGCGCCTTCAACTGCGCGGGTTTGTAGTGCTGAGCTGCAAGGCGCCCGGTGGCCGCATAGATCATCGGTGCCACCAGGAAAAAGTTGCGCAGCGTGGCATGGCTCATGGGAATCACGCGTACGCCACGCTTTTCAACGATCTCGAGATACCCTTCACCTGCCAGGCGCTGAAACACTTCGCGCACCGGTGTCCGTGACAGGCCGTACTGAGCGGTCAGACTGGCTTCATCCAGCAGCTCATCCGGGTCGAGTTCCATCGTTAAGATAAGCCGCTTGAGATCCTCGTACAGCGCTGTCTTACCCGTTCTCATTACCGCCTCCTGAAAATCGCCCCATGATGCTTAACTATGATGCTGCTTAACCTACAGATAAAGGTCAGCTACGGCAAAATTTATCCGCAACGGCGATCACGTTCTGTGCATTTTACTGGCTGTCCGGTAAATCAGCATCAGAACCGGTTCCGGGTCCCGATCGGGCGAATGACGCAGGATCTCCCCACGCAGCCATACAATTTCACTGTCGGCGCACTGATGGAAAGATCCCATCTCCCGAGCATTCTTTAGCCATTTAATAATAAAGGCATTTTTTTGCCGGTTGGAGGTAATGCGTCCCAGCTTCTTCGACAGCCCCACCGCCACCAGAAGACAGAAATAGAAATGGATTCTGTCTTCCAGGCCACGAAGCACGGCTTCAGGCGTCGTCTTCAGCAACATCAACCCAGATGGTCTTCAGCTCGGTGTACTGGTCAAGCGCAAACACTGATTTATCGCGACCGCCAAAACCGGACTGCCTGTAGCCGCCAAACGGCGTGGTTGCGTCCCCCTCTCCGAAGCAGTTCACGGTCACTGTTCCGGCGCGAATAGCGCGAGAAACGCGGATGGCGCGATTAAGCTTGCCGGTATAAACCGACGCCGCCAGGCCGTATGGGGTGTCGTTGGCCAGCGCGATGGCCTCGCCTTCGGTTTTAAACGTGGTGACGCACAGCACCGGGCCGAAAATCTCCTCCCGGAACAGCGCGCTTTCCGGCGTCACGCCATCGATGAGGGTCGGCTGCACGTAAGCCCCCTGCTTCGTGTTACCTCCGTGCAGAATAGGTAACCCTTCCTGGCGCGCGATATCAAGATAGCGGCTCACCTTACTAAAGTGCTCAGGAGAGATCATCGCACCCAGCCGATTGCGCGGATCGAACGGGTTACCCATCGTCCAGTTACCGATTTGCTTCGCCATCTCCGCCAACAGCGCCTCCTTCACATCTTCCTGCACCAGCAGGCGCGAGGTCGCGGAGCAATTCTCGCCCATGTTCCAGAACGCACCGTTAAGCACATGTCCGGCAACCGCAGCGATATCGTCGGCATCGTTAAACACCAGCGCCGGGTTTTTGCCGCCGCACTCCAGCACGACCTTTTTGAGATTGGATTCCGCCGCATAGTGCAGGAAGCGACGTCCGGTGGCGGTGGAGCCGGTAAAGCTCACCATATCAATATCCGGATGCAAACCAATCGGCTCGCCGACTTCTTTTCCGGTACCGGTCACAATATTCAATACCCCCGCAGGAACGCCCGCTTCAAACGCCAGTTCAGCCACGCGCAGCGACGTCAGAGACGTTTGTTCAGCCGGTTTCACCACCACCGAACACCCTGCCGCCAACGCCGGGCCAATTTTCCAGGCGAGCATCAGCAGCGGGAAATTCCACGGCAGAACACAGCCCACCACGCCAATCGGTTCACGCACTATCAACGCCATCGCATTATTGCCTACCGGCGCCGTGTGGTCGTAAAGCTTGTCGATGGCTTCCGCATGCCACTTCAGCACATGGATAGTCTCAGGTACGTCCACCGCCAGACACTCGCTGACCGGCTTACCGCTGTCGAGGCTTTCCAGCACAGCCAGCGATGCGAGCTGCTGTTCCATCAGCGCCGCCAGTTTTAGCAGCACCGCCTTGCGTTCGCCCGGAGCCAATTTGCTCCAGCTTCCGGCCTCAAAGGCTGTGCGAGCCGTGCTCACCGCCGCGTTAACGTCGGATTCATCGCAGGCAGCAAGATTTACGATGGCTTCACCGGTCGCCGGGTTGTACGTCGTCAAGGTTTTACCGGAACGCGCCGGGGCGAAACGGCCATTGATAAACGCCTTGTCCGGAAGCGTAAGTTCATGCGCCAAGCGCGTTACATCGTTGAGTGTCTGAAGCTGTTTCATTTCGCCCCCTTACGCCGCCGTGGCCGCAGCCACGTTGCGTTTCACCCCGGCAATCACCGCTTTCAGCTGTGCTTTCTCTTCTTCGTCCAGACTTTGCAGCGGCGCACGCACCGGACCCGAGGTCAGACCGTTCAATTCGCAGCCATAGCGGATGGACTGCACAAACTTTCCGCCGTCGAGGAAGTTCATCAGCGGCATCATGGCGGCCATAATTTTGCGGCCTTTCGCGAAGTCCTTTTCCACTACGCAAGCCTCATACAGCGCCACATGTTCACGCGGAATAAAGTTAGAACCGGCGCACACCCAGCTGCGTGCTCCCCAAGCAAAGAACTCCAGCGCCTGATCGTCCCAGCCGCAGGAGAGCGCAATGTTCGGAAATTTACAGGCCAGCAGATGCAGGTTATTGAAATCGCCCGAGCTTTCTTTAATGGCGACCACGTTGGACGAGCGGCTTACCTCGCGGAAGTAGGTTTCACCCATGGTGATCCCCATACGGCCTGGGTAGTTGTAGAGCATGATCGGCAGCTGCGCGGCTTTATCCACTGTTAGCGCGTGATGGGCATTTTCCTGCTCTGTAGGCAGCGCGTACGGCGGCGAGGTCACCAGAATAGCGTCGGCTTTAATCTCGCGGGCATGCTTCGCGTAGTCCACCGCATCTTCGGTACGGATTGCCCCGGTTCCAACAATCAGCGGCAGACGGTTGCCAATGACTTGACGCGCATGCTCGGCCAGCGCCTTACGCTCTTCGGCGCTCTGGGCATAGTATTCGCCGGTTGAACCGCCAATGATGATGCCGTGAACTCGAGCTTCAATCAGGGATTCCAGCACATCCGCAAAGCGGGCGAAATCAATACTGCCATCGGCCGCGTAAGGGGTAATTGCCGGGGTGTAGATACCTTCAAATGTCAACACGATAACCTCCAGGGGGGGATTCACGACCGCGATGGTCTGTTCAGCAGCTCGAGGCTGCGTTTGTTAAGAATTTGCACACAGATGTGAAAGGGGTCAATGAATGAATATTTTTTGTATACATTGAAAATACAACATAAATACCAATGAGTAGTAAAATCCTACACCGATGTTATTTTTAATCATTAATAATCAATAAATTAAAAGTTAAATTTTGATGTAGTAATTTTATACATGATTTCAGATAACGATCACATTCCGGAATTTTGGCCTCCTGAGACATATTTACAGCACCAATACGGAGGCATAGCTTTAAGGCATGATTTAACCAGAATTTAACATCAAGCCGGTTCGGTTGTGATGGAAATGTAAATAGAGGTACAGGGTATGCCCCAGAAAAAAGCGACGCTCATCGGACTGATAGCCATCCTGCTGTGGAGCGCAATCGTTGGGTTGATTAAAAGCGTGAGCGAAGGTTTTGGCCCGGTGGGCGGTGCGGCGCTGATCTATACCTGTAGCGCAGTCCTGCTGTTATTCACCGTTGGCTTCCCGAAATTGCGGCTGTTTCCACCGAGCTATCTGATCCTCGGCAGCATCCTGTTTGTCTGTTATGAACTCTGTCTGTCGCTGTCGCTGGGCTTCACCCATTCCGGCCGTCAGGCCATTGAGGTCGGGATGGTGAACTATCTCTGGCCGAGTATGACCATATTACTGTCGGTTATCGTGAACCGACAAAAGACCAACCCGCTGATTATTCCGGGCGTCATTTTAGCCGTCGCCGGAATTTGCCGGGTATTAGGAGGCGAACAGGGTTTCTCTTTCACTGAGATGACCCATAACGTAATGGAAAATCCGTTCAGTTATGGCCTGGCATTTAGTGGCGCCATTATTTGGGCAATATATTGCGTGGTCACCAAAATCATCGCCAATGGCAATAACGGCATTACCCTGTTCTTTATTTTGACCGCACTGACGTTATGGGGGAAATACCTCACTTCCCCGCAACCAGAATTTATTCTCTCCTGGCATACATGGATAAGTTTATTGCTGGCCGCCATCGCCATGGGGTTTGGTTATGCCGCCTGGAACGTCGGCATTCTACACGGCAATGTGACAGTGCTGGCGGCCGCTTCGTACTTTATCCCGATTATCTCGGCGGTACTGGCTGCGGTTATGTTGAAGTCACACCTGAACATCGCGTTCTGGCAAGGCACTGCCATGGTGAGCCTGGGCTCGCTGCTCTGCTGGTGGTCTACCCGCAGTTCTGCGCCGAAAGCCTTACCTGTAATAAAAGAAAGTAAGTAAGGCCCTAATAATAAAAAACATCTTACCCGACCATCCTGCACCGGAGGAGTATTTATAATGAACGACCAAAATTAACAGAAAAAATATTCATTACGTTCGATTTAACAATATTACCTGACCTACATTTAAACCGCGATCGTCGGATTAGCGGCAATGGCTTCGTGTACCCGTTGCAGGCCGTTAATCCGACGACATCGGGGAAAGACAGGAGTTACCATGTCAAATACCATTTCTGTAGAAGACGTTCCCCTTAACCGCTTTCACCGGTTGCTGACCGTGCGTTCGGGAGGTGGATCCTTTGTCGATGGCTACGTGCTCAGTATTATCGGCATCGCCATGATGAAAGTCTCACCTGCACTAGGTCTGAGCGCATTCTGGGAAGGATTGATTGCCGCCTCGGCGCTGATCGGTATCTTCTTCGGTGGTTTTATCGGCGGTGCGCTGACTGACCGTCTTGGCCGCCGCGTACTCTATTTCGTTGGGCCGACGCTGTTTGTCGTCTGCTCTCTGGCGCAATACTGGGTGCAAAGCGGTGAAGTGCTGTTTGCGCTGCGCTTTATGAATGGCGTTGCCGTCGGGATTGAATACCCGGTCGCGACCGCTTTCCTGGTGGAGTTTCTGCCGAAGAAAAACCGCGGCCCCTGCCTCGCGACGCTGACCATCCTCTGGTTCGCAGGCGCAGCCGTGGCGTACCTGGCCGGCGAAGCCATTCTTAATTTTGGTGGACCTGACGCCTGGCGCCTGACGCTGGCGAGTACGGCCGTCATTGGCGCTCTGCTGTTCATCGTGCGTCTGGGCACCCCGGAATCCCCGCGCTGGCTGTTAAGTAAAGGCCGCCATGCCGAGGCAGAAGCGATCATCCGCCGCGTTTACGGCCCTGAGTTTGGTCTGGATAACTTACCGGTACAGGCTGAAAGCAAAAACCTTTCTTTTGCCAACCTGCTCCATTCCGGTTACGGCAAGCGCATGGCGTTTGTGGCGATTTTCTGGACCTGCTCCGTCATTCCGGTATTTGCCGTCTATGCCTTTGCCCCTAAGGTGCTGGATGCGCTGCACCTCAGGGGCAACTGGGCATCCTATGGATCCGTTGCCATTACCCTGCTGTTCGTGGTGGGCTGCGTCATCGCGACTCGCCTGATTAATGTCCTGGGACGCCGTAAGCTGCTGCTGCACAGTTTCCTGTGGTCAGGCCTTGCGCTGTTGCTGCTAGGCTTTCTGCGTGATGGTCCGTCTGCGGTGATCCTGCTGATGTTCGGTCTGTACGCGCTGTTCATCGGAGGGGCGCAGGTGCTGCAGTTGGTCTATCCCAATGAGATCTTCCCGACTGAAATTCGCGCCGGTGCCGTAGGCGTAGGGACGTCGCTGTCGCGCATCGGCGCGGCGGTGGGCACCTGGCTGGTGCCGCTTTCGTTGCAGAATATTGGGATTGGTCCGACGATGTATATCGCTGCAGCGATCACCTTCTTTGGTCTGATAGTGTCGTGGTTTATGGCACCGGAAACCAATGCACGCAGTCTGGAAGACGCCTCCTCATTAGAGGAGGAACCTCCGCGTAACAAGGTTTCAATGCAGGGGGTCATGCCGAAACGACACTCTCTTTGATTCACCGGGGCTGCATAACTGCAGCCCTATTTACTCCTTCACCAACTTTTCCACTTCCCTGCGTCGCTTGCGGAACGAACTCGGTGTCTCACCGTATTGCTTACGAAACCACGAAATGAGATGCGACGCGTCCGAAAATCCGGTCGCGGTGGCAATTTCGTTAATACTGTTACTTGAATCGGCCATCAGCTTTCGCGCCTGCTCCAACCGCATACTGCGCCAGTAAACGGCTGCTGAGTGGCCAGTGCATTTGGTGAATATCAGATTGAGCTGACGAAAGGTCACACCCGCAAAATCCGCCACGTCGGCGAGCGGGATCGGTGAATCAAGGTGCTGTTTCATAAATTCAATTACCTTACTGACCCGTTCGTTCTCATACACATCCGGCGCATTAAGCGGGGCTTTCTGCTTCGCCTTTCCGGCAGGTTGCGGTGCGTCCATCAGTAGATATTTCAGTACCTTCTGCGAGCGTACCAGGCCGCAATGCTGACGGATCAGATCGGCCGCCAGGTCAATTGCCATGCCGCCCGGACAGGAGATAATCCCGCCGTCTTTAATATAGGTTTTGTCGATTACCGGAATGGCTTTTGGAAAACGTAGCCGAAACTCGTCGCGGGTAGTGAAGTGGATCGCACAGTGATGATTATCCAGCAGCCCGGCGTTACCGGCAACGAACGCTCCGCTGCACAGCGTAATGATTGGAATATTGCGGGCGTGCAGATCCCGCAGCGCCTGTAACAACCATTCTGGCGGGGTGCGAGTCTCTTCGAGCAATCCGCCAGCGACCACGAAATAGTCCCAGTCTCGGGAAAAATCGAGCTTCGCAGTCGGTGATACCGGCAAACCGCAGCTGGCAGTGACCGGCCGATCGTCGCAGGTCATCCACTCCCACTGGCAAAAAATCTGCCGGCTGGAGAAGGATTCATCCGCCGCAAAGCGCAGAGATTCCACCAGGCCGGCAACCGAAGCCAGCGTAAATTGCTTCATCAGCAAAAAACCCATTGTCAGGTCGGGTTTTGGCTCGATGTTTTTTTCATAGGCGTTCTTCATCAGACTCCTGCAATCCTCCAGCTTTTTCAGAAGACATTACGGATCGGCGATGTCCCGAGTATTTAGACCAACGGCGATCGGCTTCTCGGCGCTATTGCCCAACTTTTAACTGGTCGCATAACGTTTTCCACCAGTATGGCGTACTACCCTGCGCGGCGCTTAGGTGCATTAATGGACAATCACGGAGCGATAGCAGAGAGACAGCCAGGAGCCGAATGTGCAGATTTACACACATATTGCGAACGGTACAACCGTTGTATACCAAAGTGATCCGTCTTGTGTGTGACTCCACCCGCGGACTTATGGTCTGCTGTATCGCGTAAGTCATCAGGAGATATCAGGACACTACCGATACCGCTGTATAGATCGCACCGGCGAGCGGTGCCGTTCGCTTTCCCGACATATACTTAAGGGAGGAATCGCAATGGAGGACGGTGAGATGAAGAAGATTATTCTCGTGTTTTTGATGCTGATGCTGAGCGGGTGCATCGGCGGCGGTGGCAGCCCGTCGAATGCGCCTTCGGCCTCGCCGAATGAGCCTTATACCTGCACCAAATCCAGCGCCAACAGCGACTGTTCGCAATCGGTGGAGCCGTCGATGTACTAGCCGCATTCGGCGGGCCGTCGCTTAACGGCCCGCCGCCTCAGGGCTGAATTAGGAGGAGTGTTCCTCTTCGTTGGCCTGATATCGCGTCGCCTGCTGCTTCATAAACACCACTTCCTGCGGGCTGGACAGGCTGACACGCTGCGCGCGCAGCAGCTTGAGGATGTTGAACAGCAGTTCGCTCTTGGTCGCGCCGACCATGCGCGGGCTCGGCACATAGCCGGTCACGCTCAGGATAATGCCGTCCGGCCCCAGCTGGCTGAAGCGCACGTAAGGCGCCGGCGTTTCCAGGATGTTTTCGTATTCGTGGTAAGCGTTAAGCAGAATATTGCGCACCTGCTCCGGATCAATGTCGGTCGGGAACGTCAGCGCGATGGTCACCACCCCTTGCGCGTTGCCCATGGTGGCGTTGCGCACGTTCTGCGAGATCAGCTGCGAGTTCGGTACGATCATGGTGGAGCGGTCGCTGAGCTGGATTTCAGTGGCGCGCACGTTGATGCGCCGCACGTCGCCTTCCACGCCGCCGATGCCGATCATATCCCCCACCTTCACCGGGCGCTCGGTCAGCAGGATCAGGCCGGAAATAAAGTTCTTCACGATCTCCTGCAAACCGAAACCGATGCCGACCGACAGGGCGCTGACGATCCACGCCAGGTTGCTCCACTGGATGCCCAGCGCCGCCAGGGTGATCAGTATCACCAGCACATAGCCGATATTGCTGAACAGCGTCACCAGCGAGGCGCGGATGCCGACGTCCGAGATGGTTTTCGGCAGCAGTTCAGATCCCAGCCAGCGCCGCACCGCGCGCAGAATATAGATGCCGATCGCCAGGCAGATCACGGCGTTGAGCAGGTTGCCGGGCACGATGTTGAAACGCTGCAAGCCTTCACCGGTCAGGATGGAGACGATTTTCTCCATCAGCGAGCCCGGCGTGGTGCTGCCGAACGAGCCGTTGAACAGCGAGACAATCATCAATAGCAACAGCGAACATTTGGCCAGAGCGGTGGTGATGATCGCCATCTGCTCCAAATGGCGATCCTTGAAGCTGAGCGTTTTTTTCAGCATCTTGCCGCTGACGGTCTGCGGCGAAAACAGCGCGGCGCACAAATCGGTGGCGAACAGCACCATAAAATAGAACGCCATCAGCACCAGCACCACCCAGATCAGTTGGTAGGTCAGGAAGCGGGCGAAGGCGATGTAGCCGATAAGCAGGGAAAACAGGATCACCACCGAACAGACCAGGGTGACGAGGTGCACCAGCCCGCTGACCAGCGTGCGTTTTTCCAGGTGCGCGCCCTGCTGTTCCAGCCGGCGCCGAATGCGCTGGCCGCGCAGCGGCGCCGCCAGCAGCACCATGCCGATCAGCCCCGCCACCAGGCCGTTGCCGAAGATGGTGGTGGCCAATGAGGCGCTGACGACGTTGTTGATCAGCTCCACGGTGCCGAACGCCAACGCCAGGCCGGCCAGCAGCGGCGAGAAGTAACGCAGCCCGGCGGCCACCTCGTTATCCATGGAAGCCAAGCGCCACGACGGGCGATTCAGCGACAGCGCCGCACGCCCCAGCCCGGCGATCAGCGCGCAGAAAATCCCCAGACGGTTAAAGCCTTCGGCGAAGTCCTCCAGCATCACCGGCAGCGGCTGCACGCGAACAAAGACGTAATACAGCAGGTTCAGCGCGATAGAGGTGGTGATCACCGTCACCACCACGGTGACGAGCGCCATAAAGCTGCGGCGCAGACGCCCGTCCGGCAGGAAACGGATGCTGACCCAGGCGAGGAAACGCTCGGAGAAATAGCGCCCCCAGGACCAGACAATCACCGCCAGCGCCAACAACGCCAGCGTGCCGTAACGCCACTCGTCCTGCCAACTGGCATCCCAGGCCGCTTTCATCTCGGCGTTGAACTGATCCAGCCGCTGCACGTCATTTTCGGACGGCTGCAGCACCGGCGCCCAGAATTTGATGCCCAGAATGCTGCCGGTATTCAGCGCCAGCTGGGTTTTAAACGCCACCCGGCGCAGATCGCCGATCTGTTGCCCCAGCTCGAAGGCGTTGGTCTTGATGGCCTGAGCGCGTTTTACCGCATCGTCCAGCTGTTTCTTGCTGTTGTTCAGCGCGTTGCGCTGCTGGGCCACCGCCGGGGTTTCAGGCAGCGCGCCGGCCGCCGGGGCCGGCCCCAGGACGTCAAGCTGCGCTTTCAGTTTGTCCTGCTCGGGCTGCAGATCGGTGGCGAGCTTTTCCATGCTGGCGACCAGATCGTCGGTCGCCAGCCGCAGTTTGCTGAGCTGGTTATCGGTGGTCGCTTTGGAAACCAGCTGCTTCATGCTGTCCAACTGCTTTTGCGCGGCTTTCAGCTGCGTAGCGGGATCGGGCGCGCTTTCGGCGGCGGGATCATCCTGGGCGGCGGCGACGGCGCCGAACGGCGTCAGTTGCAAACCAAACAGCAATAACAACAACAGCAGGAACGGGCGAGGCTTTAACATAAATTCAGTGCTCAGCATCATTATCTGATAGACAGACGAACAGGCGGCGGATGAACCGTCGCTTAACCATAAACGCTAATTATAATAGCTGCTTAATGTCGGCCGAAATACAGTAATTATTCCCATTGTGTGCCACGCGCGCGCGCCCTCCTTAGCCTGCTGATTATTCAGGCGCTTTTACACTGGCGATACGGCACAAGGCGCTCTATACTCCAGCCACCGATTAACCTGCAACCAATAAAAGGAGACTTACTATGCTGACGTGTGAATTGTTTTTTCACTCACACTTCTTTGGTAATCGTCGCCGCTCAAGCATTACCGGTATCGTGCTGCGATAACCCAGCTTGAGCGAAGCTTACTAAAATCCAGGATCTTCCCTCCGGCTTACCGGGTTGTCGTCAGCGATGTTTGACGATAGGCATTGTCATGCCTGTAACTCTTGAGTAAGCAATGAGCACACTACTGTCTGCACAATCTGTCGGTTACGACAACGCGTTCGGCGTCCTGCTGAGCGAGATTTCCTTCACCCTGAAAAAAGGCGATCGCATCGGTTTGATCGGCGACAACGGCTGCGGCAAAAGCACCCTGCTGCAACTGCTCAGCGGCGCCCTGCCCATCCACAGCGGAACGGTGACATTGTCACAACAGTGCCTGATGGCGCGCATCGAACAACACCTGCCGCCCGAGCTGCACGCCAGCACTCTGCTGGATGCGGTGCTGGCGCGGCTTCCGGCGAGCCAACACCTCAGCGAACGCTGGCGCTGTGAAGCGCTGCTCGCCGAGCTGGGGTTTGAACCGGCGAGCTGGGCGTTGACCGCCGGCACCCTCAGCGGCGGCCAGCACACCCGCCTGCTGCTGGCGCGCGCGCTGATCCGTCAGCCCGATCTGCTGCTGCTCGACGAGCCCAGCAACCACCTGGATCTGCCCACGCTGCTGTGGCTGGAGCAGTTCTTGCGCAGCTGGAACGGCAGCTTCGTGCTGGTGTCGCACGATCGCTATCTGCTCGATCAGGTGACCAACTGTACCTGGATCCTGCGCGACAAAACGCTGCAGTTTTTCCGCTTGCCCTGCTCCGCCGCGCGTCAGGCGCTGGCGGAACAGGACGCTGCGGACGAGCACCGCCGTCGGGCCGAGCAAAAAGAGATAGACCGGGTGGAAAAAAGCGCCAAACGTCTGGCGACCTGGGGCAAGGTCTATGACAACGAAGATCTGGCGCGCAAAGCCAAGCAAATGGAAAAGCGCGTCGATCGGTTGAAGGAAGAACAGACCACCCTGACCGCCGGCAGCCTGTGGCGGCTGCGACTGCAGGGAGAGGCGCTGGACGCCGATCGCCTGCTGGCGCTGCCGCAATGGGCCGTGCGCCCGGCGCCGGAGGCGCCGGTGCTGTTCAGCCTGGCACATCTGCGGGTGAAAAGCGGCGATCGCATCGCCATCGTCGGGCGCAACGGCTGCGGCAAATCGTCGCTGCTGCGCTTGCTGTGGCAGGCGTATCAGCAGCCCACGGAACGCCCGGCGCTCTTCCACCCGCGCGTGCGCATCGGCTATTACGATCAGAGCCTGCAACAGCTGCGCGATGAAGACACGTTGAGCGAAGCGCTGGCGCAGTTTGCGCCGCTGACCGAGGAACAGCGGAAAATGGCGCTGATCGGCGCCGGCTTCCCTTACCTGCGCCATCATCAGCAGATCCGTTCGCTGAGCGGCGGCGAGCGTTCGCGGCTGCTGTTCGTCGGCCTGACGCTGGCCAACCATTCGCTGCTGCTGCTGGACGAGCCCACCAACCACCTGGATATGGCGGGCAAAGAAGAGTTGGCGGAAACGCTGCGCCAGTTCGCCGGCGCCGTCATGTTGGTCACCCATGACCGGATGCTGATCGAACAAAGCTGCAACCGCTTTTGGCTGATCGACCAGCAAAAACTGGAGGAGTGGCACGATCTGGCGCCGGTGTATCAGCGCCTGGCGGGCGAAGCGCCGGCGCTGCCGACGGCGGGCAAGGCCAACGCAGACTGTCCGACGCCGCACGAACGACTGGAAGACGAAGAAGCGCTGTTGGCCGCGCTGTTGGCCCTCGAAAGCAAACTGGAGGACGACCTGGCGCGCAAGCCCAAGCACCAGAAACCGGCGCTTCAGGCGCGCTGGCGCCGCGAGATTGCCGACATCACCGCCCGGTTGAATCTGGGCTAACCCCACAGGCCGCCGAAAGGCGGCCTGTTTATTGATGTATTGATGGAAAGCCGCTTGTCGCTTTCCCTTGGTTCGCACGGCATCCCGATTGCTGGTCACTGTCGGCCAGCCAGGATAATCCGCGCGGGCGGCGATACCGGCCGTGGCTTTGCGTATGCAGCAAAGCGCCAGGATCACGTTCTCTTTGGTTATTCGGTAATGGCAGGCGGCGAATATCGCCAGGCTAAAAGAAACGCGGTGATAGCCGCTTCGGCCATCTGTTGCAACTGTTCCGGCGTCGGCCACTGGTCGGATAACAGAGCTGCCGGCAACGGATACCCCATCACCGCGCCCAGAAATGCCATAGCCTGAGGCTGCGCATCAGCAAATTGGACTTGCCCATGTTGCCGCGCCTGTTCCAACATTTTCACAAATGCCTGCAGCACCCGTCCGGCATTGCGTTCACGCAACGTGGCGTACAACTCAGGTTTCTGCAACAGCAGTTGCACCATCAGCCGCTGAAAATGCACGTTATCAACGCTGAAAAAATGCGCCTGCACCACCGAAGCGAAACGCGCCAGCACCTGCGGTAAATCCATACTCTCCTGAGCCAAAATGGCGGCGATCGGCGGCTGCATCTTCTCGATAAGATGGTTGAACGTCTCCAGCACCAGGGCGTCTTTGCTCGGGAAGTGATTATATAAGGTTTGACGGGTGGTTCCCGCCTCGTTGGCTATCTCGTCCAACGAGATATCCAAGCCCTGCTGCAAAAACAGAACGCAGGCGGTTTCCAGTATCCGTGGCCTGGCCTTCATCGGCCGTCCCGGTTGGCGGTTGATCATGCTCTCTCTCCAGCCCAGAGGCTCATTTTCGCGCCTTAAGTCGTGCCAACCCTTGTTTGGTCAGAACAAAAAACAACGGTACGAACAATAATGTCAGCAGTGTGCCAGAAATCATGCCGCCGATCACCGCAATCCCGATTTCGCGCCGGCTGGCGGCCCCGGCACCGACAGAAAGCGCCAGGGGGATCACACCCGCGACAAACGCCAATGAGGTCATCACGATGGGCCGCAGACGCATTCGCGCCCCTTCCAGGGTCGCCTGCAACAAAGCGGATCCCGCTTTGAGCCGTGTTTCAACAAACTCGACGATCAGGATAGCGTTTTTCGCCGACAGGCCAATCGTCGTCAACATTCCCACCTGGAAGTAAATATCGTTTTCATACCCCGCAAGGCGCGCGGCGACAACGGCTCCGATAATCCCGAGGGGAATGATCAACATCACGGACAATGGGATAGACCAACTCTCGTACAGCGCGGCCAGGCAGAGGAAAATGAACAACACCGAAGCCAGATACACCAGCAATGTTTGCCCGGCGGCCAATTGCTCCTGATATGAGAGCCCGCTCCACTCAAGGCGGTAGCCGTCTACACCGCCGATGATGCTCTGCATACGCGCCATCGCGGTGCCGGAGCTTTCGCCCTCGGCTGCCGTCCCCTGTAACTGCGTGGCCGACAGCCCGTTAAAGCGCTGCAGCATTTGTGGCCCTGAGAGCCAACGCGTAGTCGCGAAGCTGGCAAAGGACGCCATGCTGCCGCTTTCACCACGTACGAACCAATTATCGATATCATCCGGCGCCGATCGCCAGGCCGCGTCCCCCTGCATGTAGACCCGCTTTACGCGGCCGCGATCGATAAAATCGTTAATATAAGCGCCCCCCCAGGCGGCAGAAAGCGTGTTGGTGATGTCAGCCTGCTGCAGCCCTTGTGCGCTGGCCTTTTGCTGATCGATATCGACCTGCAATTGTGCTTTATCTTCGAGGCCATTGATGCGTACCGCCGTTAACAACGGATCTTCGGCAGCGGCGGCGATCACTTGCCTCTGCGCAGCTTGCAGTGCGTCATGCCCAACGCCGTTTTGATCCTGTAACCACAGTTCAAATCCACTGGACTGCCCCAATCCGCGCACCGCCGGCGGCGACAACACATTGATCTGCGCGTCGCGATAGTTTTTGAAATGGCGATTGGCGCGGCTAATAATCGCCAGCGCGTTATTCTCATTACCGCTGCGCAGCGACCAATGTTTAAGTTCGGCAAACGCCATGCCGACATTCTGACCACTGCCGGCGTTATTGCGCCCGACAACCATGAAGATCACATTCAGGTTATCCCGCTCGGCGGTCATGAAATAGTCGACGATAGCGTCAGCAGTCTGTTGCGTTCTGGCCATCGGGGCGCCTGGCGGCAGAGAAAACTGGACCATTACCGAGCCCTGATCCTCGACTGGGAGAAAACCGGTAGGCATCCGCAGATATTGCCAGATCATGAAACCGACCAGCAGCAGCGCCAACATGCAAAAACGCCCTTTGCGCGCCATCACATGGTTCAATCCCAACCCATAACGCCGCTGTCCGTATTCCACCAGGCGGTTAAAGCCGCGAAAAAAGCGGCTGCGCGGCCGCTGCACCGACGGTTTTAGCAAACCGGCGCACAATGCCGGCGTCAAGGTCAACGCCACCAAAACCGACAGCACCATAGCGGCGACGAGCGTGATGGAAAACTGTCGATAGATTATGCCGGTTGAACCGCCGAAAAATGCCATCGGAACAAATACCGCCGAAAGTACCAGCGCGATGCCGATCAGCGCACCATTGATCTCCCGCATCGAATGCAACGTCGCCTCGCGCGGCGGCAATTGCGCTTCCTCCATCACGCGCTCAACGTTCTCAACCACCACTATCGCGTCATCCACCAACAGGCCGATCGCGAGC
Organism: Serratia sp. LACPHL-BACT-2024-00286; assembly: GCF_043109535.1. Classification (NCBI taxonomy): domain Bacteria; kingdom Pseudomonadati; phylum Pseudomonadota; class Gammaproteobacteria; order Enterobacterales; family Yersiniaceae; genus Serratia; species Serratia sp. LACPHL-BACT-2024-00286. The sequence continues at coordinate 690,425 of NZ_JBICNA010000001.1, read as the reverse complement.
ACCATGGCGAACAGTGTCAAGGTGTTTACGCTGTAACCCAACAGCGCCAAAATGCCGAAAGTGCCGAGCAGCACTACGGGTACCGTAATGGCGGGGATCAATGTGGCGCGCCAATTTTGCAAAAACAGATACATCACCACAATCACTAGCGCGATCGCTTCCAACAAGGTTTGCACGACGCCTTCAATGGACACCAGTACGAACGGCGTGCTGTCACGCGGATAAGCCACCTGCAGCCCCGGCGGAAACTGCGGCGCCATGCGATCCACTTCAGCCCGCACCCGTTCGGCAACCTCCAGCGCATTGGCGCCGGAAGCCAGTTGAATCGATATGCCGGCCGCTGGGTACCCGTTGAGGCGCGTTTGGTTTTGATAGTTTTCCGCACCGATCTCCACGCGCGCAACATCGCGCAAATACACCGCCGAACCGTCGGTATTGGTGCGCAGAATAATATTCTCAAACTGCTCCGGCGTTTCCAGCCGCGATTGCGTGGTCACGGTCGCGTTCAACGCCTGGCCATCCATCGTAGGCAATGCGCCGATCTCACCGCTGGTGACCTGGGCATTTTGCGCTTCTATCGCGGCTTGCACGTCAGATGGCATCAGGCCATAACCGCTCAACTTGATCGGATTGAGCCAAACGCGCATCGCATATTGAGCGCCAAATACCGTCGTCTCCCCGACGCCATCCACCCGGCTCAGCGGATCTTGCAGCGAACTGACCAGAAAATCATTGATATCAACGCTGTCCATGCGGCCTTGCGTGTCGTACAGGGCGACTACCATTAGGCTATCGCCCTGCGATTTTGTCACCGTGATCCCTTGCTGCTGCACTTCTTGCGGCAATCGCGACGTTGCCTGATTGACCGCATTTTGCACTTGAACCTGAGCAATGTCCGGGTCGGTTTGTTGTTCGAAGCTAAGGCTGATGCGAGCCTGACCCGCCGAACTGCTGGTTGATGAGAAATACAACAGGCCATCGATCCCTTTAATTTGCTGTTCGATAATCTGAGTTACGCTGTCCTCTACCGTTTTGGCCGAAGCGCCGGGGTAATTGGCGGTCACCGTGACGCCGGGTGGGGCGATGTCGGGATATTGCTCAACCGGCAATGTCCAGAGCGCCAGTGCGCCCGCCGCCATAATGCAGATGGCCAGCACGGCCGCAAATACCGGTCGAAAGACGAAAAAATGCGCTAGCATGCCTGACTCCTCTGATTATCTCGCTTACGGATGCTTTGATGATGCATCTAATGACGTCAATTACTTTACAGTAAAGTAAATAAATTAAATCAAATCTGAAATCAAGCAGGAATCAACACCGTATTGTCATCTGACTATGGCACCCTGCACGCTAAACTTTGTTCGGAACATTGCTGCCATGACTTCACTTTCGCCTCGGGACATCGAGGCGCGCTACCGCTTCGCGCGTGAGATCGCCCGCGCCGCCGCCGATCTCGCCTTCAGCTTTTATCAACGGCGGCAAAGCCTGGCCATCGACTTCAAACAGGGGCTGCAGGACGTGGTCAGCGAGGCCGATCGCCGCGTCGAAGCGCTAATCCGCCGCATGATCAGCCGCCGTTTTCCCCAGGACGGGTTTCTCGGCGAGGAAAGCGGCAGCGCCGGCGAGAATGCCGCCTGCATTTGGGTCGTCGATCCGATTGACGGCACCGCCTGCTTCCTGAACGGATTGCATACCTGGTGTATCGCGATAGGCGTGGTGATCGACGGCGAGCCGACGATAGGCGTGGTCTACGATCCCAACCACCGCGAGATGTTCCGCGCCTGTCGCGGCGGCGGCGCCTTTCTCAATGGGGAGCCGATCGCTGTGCATGCCGGGCGCAGCGTCGCGGATGGCGTGATGGGCGTCGGGATTTCCCCGCGCGCCTCGGCGGCGGAATTCAGCGGCTTTCTCTGTCGCCTGCTGCAGGCGGGCGGGATGTTTGTGCGCAGCGGCTCCGGCGCGTTGATGACCGCCCAGGTGGCCGCCGGACGGCTGCTGGGCTATTACGAACCGCATATGAACGCCTGGGACAGCCTACCTGGGTGGGTGCTGACGCGCGAAGCCGGCGGCGTGGCGAATGACTTTATGCACAACGACGGGCTGCGGCGCGGCAACCCGTTGCTGCTGGCCAACGCGGCGCTCTACCCGCAGTTGGCCGAGCTGATTCATATGCCGGGCTTGATCGGCTCGACGTGCCCTATCGCGCGCGTGATGGCCGGATAAAGCGCGCGCAACCGGCGCTCGACCCGATCGACCGCATCGTGCGCGGCGGCGATGGTCACCGCCGGCGACACCCGGCAGTGGAAGTTGACAATGATGCCGCCGTCGCTCTTGCGTGCACGCACGTTGTGTACGTCTTGCACGCTCTCTCCCTGCTCCAGCGCCGACTGCAGGATCCGCCGAATATCGGCCAGCTCCGTCGCATCGACATCCTCGCTGGTCAGCCAGTGCGGCGTCTGCGGCTCCAGGTGCGTCTCTATCTCGGTGTCCTCACCGATCGCCTGGCGCAGGATCCCTTCTATCTCCGTGGCGATGTCATGCGCCTGCGCCACGCTGGCGTTGGCCGGCACCGCCAAATCCATGCCGATCGCCATGCGCGTCGGCAGCTGCTGCAAGGTCACATTCTGTACCTGCGCGCCGTGGTTGGCGGCGATCGCCCGAATGCGCGTCGCCATGTCTTCATCGCTGCGGGTCTGCGGCACCGCGATGACGGTGAATTCCGCCCTGGCGTAGTGCTCCCGCAGTCGCTCGACGATCTCTCGCTTCAGCGCGTCGATGCGCTCCAGCGGCAAGGTGCGGCACACCGCCACCGTGATCTCGACGAACAGCACCGCGCCGGCATTGCGAATGCGCACGCTGTCGCAGGCCAGCACCGCCGGAAAACGCGCCAGCGTGGCGCGGATCGCCTCAGTAGCCCCGGCCGGCGCGGCATCCATCAGTGAATCGAAGGAGCGTTTACCCAGTTTGATCGCGGCGACAAAGATAAAGCCGGCGACGATCAGCGCGGCGATGGCGTCCGCGCGGCCAAAGCCCAGCAGCACAAACACCATGCCCAGCAGCACCACGCCGGACGAAAGCATGTCGGAGAAGAAATGCAGCGCATCCGCTTCCAGCGCCGCGCTGTCGGTCGCTTTGGCGACGCGGTTGAGCGCCCGCACGCGGAAGAAATCGACGCAGATGGAAATCAACAGCACCGCGATCACCACCGGCGCGGCGACGATCTCATGCGGCTGCCCGAGCAGGCTGCTGCCGGCCTCATAGACAATCCAACCGGCGGCGCCCAGCAACAGCAGCACCTCAAACAGCGCCGCCAAGTTTTCCACCTTGCCGTGGCCGAAGTGGTGATCGTCATCGGCGGGCTTATCGCTGATGCGCACCGCCAGCCAGGTGATGCTGGTGGCGATAAAATCGGTGAAAGAGTGGATCCCTTCGGATATCAGACCAATACTGCCGGTAAAAATGCCGGCGACAAATTTGCCCGTGGCCAGTAACCCGCTGGCGATCATCGAGTTTCTGGCCACGGCCTGTTTTTCATTCTGCATTATGCTGCTCACATTCGGACGGTGATTTATTTTTTTATTTTAGAGGATAATTGCCATACAACGGCGATCAGCAACATACTGCCAGAGAATGTCAGCATGAGGCTAGTAAGAAAATTGGATTTTCCGGTGGAATAAAAATAAATCTCATTAACGCCAACCGAGATCATTAAAATGGCGTAGAGCAATCCCAGAATAAGAATCGTCATTATTATCAACTCCCGTATCAGGCCGCGCGTTCGGCGCGCCGCTAAAAATCCTCCCCATAATAAATAACGGTTACGGGGAGGATGCATCTAGGCGGATCTTTTGCGTTCATCAATCATCCCATTTGGTGCTCATATAGGCCGCCAACAGGCCCAGTGAGCTGATCATTGCCAGGAATCCCATAAAAATAGTCATGTTTCCCATTGTTTTTTCCTCAGGTTAAATGTTATCGATAAAAGCCCCTCGCGTTAAATATCGGGGTTGGTCGGTATCCATATTTTTTAACGCCCTCCTCTTTTTTGTCACACTCCCGCCATTTTTAGAGCGGGAACCGTTTAAATCCCCAAAACGTACTGGGCAATTTTGAAATAAATAATCAGGCCGGTGCCGTCGATAAAGGTGGCGATAAACGGCGCCGACACCACCGCCGGATCGATGCCGAGCCGTTTCAACAGCATCGGAATGATCGACGAAACAATCGCGCTCCACACGGTGATCGCCACCAGCGACAGGCTGACCACCAGCGTCACCTCCATGCCGACGCCCATGATCCAGGCGCGCACCCAGGCCGCCAGGCCAATGGTGACGGCGATCAGCAGCGAGGTCGTGACCTCTTTGCGGATCACCGCGCCAAGATTGCGCAGGCTGACCTCGCCCAGCGCCATGGCGCGCACCAGCGTCGAGGTGATCTGGGTGCCGCTGTTGCCGCCGGTGCCGATCAGCAGCGGGATAAAGAACGCCAGCGCGATCGCCGCTTCGAGTTGCTCTTCAAACGCCTTGAGCACGTTGCCGGTGTAAGCCTCGGCGACGAACAGCATCAGCAGCCACACCGAGCGTTTGCGCCACAGCGCCCACGGACTGGTCTCCAGATAAGGTTTGTCCAGCGGCAGGCTCGCGCCCTGGCGCTGCGCGTCTTCGGTGTTTTCAGCCTCGACCAGCCGGGCGATCTCTCGCTCCCCCAGCACGCCGACCAGCGTGTTGTTCGCCACGACCGGCACCACGTCCAGGCCGCCCTTGCCGAGCAGATGCGCCACGTCGTTGCGATCGTCGTCGGGTGAAACCTGAAAATAGCTGTGGTCCATCATCACGCCGACCGCTTTATCCTGCTCGTCGCACTGCAGCAGTTTTTTCACCGACAGCGTGCCGCGCAGATGATAATCGTCCGCGGTAATAAATACCCGGGTGGGAATTTCGTCCGTTTTAAGCTGTGAAAGTAAATATTCCCGGGCATGATTGACCGTCATCGTCGCGGGAACGGTAATAAAATCGGCGTTCATATAACCGGCGACCGATGTCTCGTCGAGAGTTTCAGTCGCGCTCAGCGCCGGAGAAGAATAGTGTTGATGTGACTTTATCATTTTGTCAGTCCCTATTTCTGTTTTGAACTTCAACAGCGAATCGCATAGGGGCGTAACCACAGAGGGGGAGTGCAGACTGCCTATCTCCGCGTCCAGGTTTTAGCACTATACAACGTATCCGAATTGTTGCTCGGAAGTTACTTTGGGCTGAACCTTAATCCGATAAAGCCTGTCTTAACCTTGGGCATCTCTCGATGTCGTCAGATCAGTAACCTGTGTTTGTATAGGAGCCTCGCCAAACGAGATACTGCATATAAACTACCGGCGCAGTATAGGCGGTGTTTTATCCGGCGGGAAGAAAAGATTGCCCGTCGTTTATGGAGTATTTAGGATAATGTTATTAAACACGAATCTATAAAAACGGCTGATATAAATCAGCCGTTTTTTTATTTCTCAGTGCTCGAGAAGGTAGACGTTTTTATCGTACAAAGCGCCCTGGCGGGTAAAGTCGATCCCCTTCACGTAGGGTTTAATGAGCGTGGCGTTGGCCTCGTAGTACACCGGCGCCACCGGCGTATCGGCGGCCAGCACCGCCTCGGCCTGCTGGAAGTAGCGCTGCACCTGCTGCGGCGTCTGCGCCGCCGTCGCCTGGTGCAGAATGCGGTCATAGTCCGGGTTATGGTATTTGGCGCTGTTCTCGCTGCTGTCGGAACGGAACACGTTCAGAAAAGTAGACGGATCGTTATAGTCCGCCAGCCAGCGGGTAAAGGCCACGCCGTACTGCCCGCGGTTGATATTATCCAGCGTCACTTTACGCTCCTGGCTTTGCAAGCGGGCTTCTACCCCAAGGTTCTTTTTCCACATGGCGGCGGCGGCGATGACGATCTTCTTGATGGTGGCGTCGTTGCTGTACAGCACGGTAAAGCGCAGCGGATTCTCGGCGTTGAAACCGGCCTGCGCCAGCAACTGCTTCGCCTGGGCGTGCCGCTGTTCCGGCGTCCAGCCAGCCGCAGCGCCGGGCTGCAGGCTATAGCCGCCCGCCCCCGTTGGGGTAAAGGTCCAGGCCGGCTGTTGGCCGTATCCCAGCACCTTGCCGGCGATAATCTCTTTGTCGAGCGCCAGATTCAGCGCCTGGCGCACCCGCAGGTCGTTAAACGGCGCCTGGCGATTGTTGAAGGCGAAGTAACTGGTGGAGAGCAGCGGATAGGTCACCAGCTGTTGCTCGCCGAGCGTTTTTTTCAGCTGCTGATACAGCTCCGGCGGTGTGGTATACCCCAACTCAACCTCACCGGCGCGAAAACGCGCCACTTCCGGGAACCCCTGTATCGGCAAGAACGTCACCTTGTTGAGCACGGTGTTGGCGTTGTCCCAATACTGCGGATTGCGCTCCACCACCACCTTTTCGTTCACCACCCACTGGCTGAGGCGAAATGCGCCGTTGCCGACAAAATGCGCCGGTTGAGTCCAGTTCTTGCCGTACCGCTCCACCACCTTGCGGTTAACCGGCAAGACCGGAAAATGCACCAGCTGCTTGAGCAGGTAGGAGTTGGGCTCCGACAGCGTCACCTGCAGGGTGTGCGCGTCCAGCGCCCTGACGCCCAGCTCGCTCGGCGGCTTGCTGCCGGCGTTGATCGCCGCGGCATTCAGCACGTAGGCCGAAGCCAGATAGCTGCCGTACGGCGACGCGGTTTTCGGATCGGTGAGGCGCCGCCAGCTGTAGACAAAATCGTCGGCGGTCACCGGATCGCCGTTCGACCATTTGGCCTGCGGCCGCAGATGGAAAGTCCAGACGTTGCCCTGATGCTCCCACTTCTGCGCCAGCGCCGGGACCGCTTCGCCGTCTTTACCGACGCGCAGCAACCCTTCGAACAGATCGTTAAAGATGTAGAACTCCACATTGCTCTCGGCCAGGTTCGGATCCAGCGTCGCCGGCTCATACCCGTTGGCGCGCACCAGCTCTTGCACCTCCGCCAGTTTAGCGCCCGCCGGCACCTCGGCCGCCTGAGCGTTCGCCGCGTTAAAAGCCAGGAGGATTAAACCAGCCAAATTCTTGCCATTAAATGAATATTTCACATCGATATACCTGTTAAGTGTTTTATCGCGTTCAATATGCAATGAGGCAGTGGAATAAATTAAATCATTAATCGCTATGAGTCATAACCAAAAGCGGTGTTGAATTTCTTTCATTATCAAAGGTGTAGTGGCGACAGAACGACGAAAAACGGCAGTTCGGACACGGCGGCGCTCGGCGCCGAAGCCATGATCCTTCATCACCATCAGCCCCTGTCAGGCCGGCATTCCGCCCGGCCTTCTCAACGGCAAATTTTGTCGCGACGCGGCTTTTTCGGCGCCAGCAGATAATCCACTACGCTTTCGTCAACGCAGCTGTCGATGCCGTTCAGCGCCAGCGTATGCCCGTCGCGTTCGCGGGTGATCAGCGGGCTTTTAAAGGCGGCGGCCATCACCTGCGCATTGCGGTACGGCGTGGTCGGATCGTAGCGCTGGGCGACGAACAGCAGCGGCGGCAGCGCGGCGGACGCCACCGGCGTGTGCGGCCGATCTTTGCCGCGATACGGCCACAGATCGCACATCTCCAGCGGGTATTCGTGCAGCGGCAGATAGTGGGCATACAAAGCGGCGGTATTGATCTCCTGCCTCTGCCGGCGCAACTGCTGCGGATCGGCCGTCGGGTTGGCGACGTCGGCGCAGGTGATGACGTTCAGGGCGTCATCGGCATCCGGCGAATAGCTTTCGTCGATCAGATCGGAAACCTGCTGCCCGGCGATCCCGGCATCGAGCTGGCGCAGCACGGTCGCCAGCTCATGCCAACGCTCCGGCCACAGCAGCAGCGAACGCGTGACCGTCAGCACGTCGTCGGCGGAGATTTCATAACCCGCCGCGGTGACGAACGGCTGCTCATGCAGCTTGCGCAGCAAGGCGTGATAGCGCTGCAGCGCCTGATTGGCGCCGCCACCCAGCTGGCAGCTGTCGGTTTTTCCGCAGTAGGCGGCGAAGCGCAGGAAGCTTTTCTGGAAGCCCCGCTCCTGGTTCAGCCGCTGGGTGAAATCGTCCTCCGCCAGATCCACCACCCCGTCGAGCACCAGCGCGCGCGTTTTCTTCGGAAAACGCTCGGCATACAGCGCCGCCACCTTGGTGCCGTAAGAGTACGCCACCGCCGTCAGCCCCGGTTCGCCCAGCGCGTGGCGGATCGCGTTCAGATCGTTGACCGCTTCGTCGGTGCCGATATGTTGCAGCACGTCCGCGCCGGTCTGTTTGATACAGGCGGCAATCAGGGTGCGCGTCTGGCTTTCCGCACCGGCCACGTCGTTGTCGTCCGGTGACGGGGTTTCGTCGCCTTCGGCCAGCTGGCAGGAGATTTTCGGCGTCGATTGGCCGACGCCGCGCGGATCGTAACCGATGATGTCGTAGGATTTTCGCAGTCTGGCGACGTGGGCGTCGTTGCCCAAATAAGGGTTAATGCCCGGCAGACCCGGCCCGCCGCTGATCATCACCACGCTGCCCTTTTTCGGCCCGGTAGCGGGCAGCAGGGTCAGCGCCAGCCGCACGGTCTGTTCGCCCGCCCGCGCCGCATGAGCAGGAGGCGTAGCGTACGCCAGCGGCGCTTCAAGGTAACCGCAGCGCAGCCCCGGCGGCGGCGGCTCATCGAACCAGCGTTGAAAGCCGCTGTTGAGACAAGATTGCCAACGAATGCCGTTCTCGGCCGCCGCGCCGTGAGCCGCAGGCCTGGCCTGGGCGGGCAATGCGGCGGCGGTCGCGGCGAGCAGCGCCAGAATACGCAGTACTGACATGGGGAGTCCTTTCAACGCAACGAATCGGTCAAAGGTTAACGGTACTCGGTTAAACCGCTAGCCAATAGAACACAAAAAACCGCGCGGGTGAAGCCGTCACCGCGCGCCCGGCAAGACTTTTCTTTGCTCAGATTGCTCTTATAACGCACAGAATGCTGCAAAAAGTGCCGTTCACCTGCTAGGCTTAAGGTTCGTTAACCCACAAGGAACAGGAGAGCAGCATGTTTGGAAAAGCGGAAGACAAAGCCAATGAAGCCGCAGGCGCGGTAGAAGAAGCGTTCGGCAAAGCCGTCGATTCGCCGGAGCATCAGGTGCGCGGCGCGGCGCGCAAATACGCCTCCCAGGCCAGCTATGCCGCCCGAGACGCAGCGGACAGCGTAAGAACCCAGGTGGAAGCCAACCCGCTGGCCGGCGTGGCCGTTGCGGCGGCGGTCGGCATCGTTTTCGGCTTCTTGCTGGGACGCAAATAACGGCGAATTCGCCACTCGACAACAGGCCCGTTACGGGCCTTTTTTTCGCCCTCTCCTCCACCTGCTTGCTAACTTTCATCTATCACAGCCATCGCTTAAAAAAACCAACGCCTTCAACTACGATTAGTTTGTGACCAGAGCGAGGCTCTGCGATCCGGCAGATAACCCTATGAGGATTATCACCATTATCCATGCTGTTTAAGCCGCTCTCCTTCACGCGGCTAAGAAAGGTTGATTATGGCTCGCACCACCCCTATCGAACGTTACCGCAATATCGGCATCTCCGCGCATATCGATGCCGGCAAAACCACCACCACCGAGCGGATTCTGTTTTACACCGGGGTCAGCCACAAGCTGGGTGAAGTGCATGACGGCGCGGCGACCATGGACTGGATGGCGCAGGAACAGGAACGCGGCATCACCATCACTTCGGCGGCCACCACCTGCTTCTGGAACGGCATGCAGCATAATTATCCGCAGCACCGCATCAATATCATCGACACCCCCGGCCACGTCGATTTCACCATTGAAGTGGAGCGCTCGATGCGCGTGCTGGACGGCGCCGTGATGGTCTATGACTCGGTGGGCGGCGTGCAGCCGCAGTCGGAAACCGTCTGGCGCCAGGCCAATAAATACAAGGTGCCGCGGCTAGCGTTCGTCAACAAGATGGACCGCATCGGCGCGGACTTTTTCCGCGTGCGCAAAATGATGATCGAGCGCCTGAAAGCCAACCCGGTGCCGATCGTTATTCCGATCGGCGCCGAAGACCACTTCAGCGGCGTGGTGGATCTGGTGCGGATGAAAGCCATTCTGTGGGACGAGGCCTCGCAGGGCATGAACTTCAGCTTCGAAGAGATCCCGGCCGAGCTGCGCGATTCGGCGCAGGAGTGGCGCGAAAACATGATTGAGGCCGCCGCCGAAGCCTCGGAAGAGCTGATGGAAAAATACCTCAACCAGGTGCCGCTGAGCGAAGAGGAGATCGTCCACGGGCTGCGGGTGCGCACCGTCGCCGGCGAAATCCAGCCGATGCTGTGCGGCTCGGCGTTCCGCAACAAAGGGGTGCAGCGCATGCTGGATGCGGTGATCGAGCTGATGCCCTCGCCGCTCGACGTGCCGCCGATGGAGGGCCACGGCGAACATGATGAAATCATCACCCGCAAAGCCGACGACAACGAAAAATTCTCGGCGCTGGCGTTCAAGCTGATGACCGACCCGTTCGTCGGCCAGCTGACCTTCGTGCGCGTCTACTCCGGGGTGCTGGCCAAAGGCAGCAGCGTTTACAACCCGATCAAGGGCAAAAAGGAGCGCATCGGCCGCATCGTGCAGATGCACGCCAACGATCGTAAGGACATCGACGAGCTGCACGCCGGCGACATCGCCGCCTGCGTCGGCCTGAAGGACGTCACCACCGGCGATACGCTGTGCGACCCCGGCGCCATCATCACGCTGGAACGCATGACCTTCCCCGAGCCGGTGATCGCCCAGGCGATTGAGCCGAAGACCAAGGGCGACCAGGAGAAAATGGGCATCGCGCTGCAGCGCCTCTCTTCGGAAGATCCGTCGTTCCGCGTGCGCACCGATGAAGAATCCGGCCAGACCCTTATCTACGGCATGGGCGAGCTGCACCTGGAGATTATCGTCGATCGCATGCGCCGTGAATTCGGGGTGGAGACCACCACCGGCAAGCCGCAGGTGTCGTACCGCGAAACCATCCGCAAACGGGTGGCCGACGTGGAAGGCAAGTTTGTGCGCCAGTCCGGCGGTAAAGGGCAATACGGCCACGTGGTGCTGACCGTCGAACCGAACGAACCCGGCAAAGGCTTCGAGTTCTTCGATGAGATCAAGGGCGGCGTCATTCCGGGCGAGTTTATCCCGGCGGTGAAAAAAGGCGTGCTCGAGGCGCTGAACAACGGCGTGCTGGCCGGTTATCAGGTGGTAGACGTCAAGGTGCACCTGACCTTCGGTTCTTACCATGACGTCGACTCGTCGGAACAGGCGTTCCGCATGGCGGCGATCTTCGGCTTCAAAGACGCCTGCCGCCTGGCGGATCCGGTGATCCTTGAGCCGATTATGTCGGTGGAGGTGGAAACGCCGGAAGATTACGCCGGCAACGTGATGGGCGACCTCTCCTCACGCCGCGGTCTGGTGCAGGGCATGGAAGAGATCCCGGGCGGCGGCGGCAAGGAAATTCGCGCCAAGGTGCCGCTATCCGAGATGTTCGGTTACTCGACCACCCTGCGTTCGATGTCGCAGGGCCGCGCCACCTACACCATGGAATTCAGCCACTACGCTGAAGCGCCGCGCAACGTGGCCGAAGAGATCATTCACCACAGCAAGCGTTAACCCTCGCGCCCGCCTTCGCGGCGGGCGTCACCCCTGCTTGTCTTCCAGCGCCACCACCACCGGCTGCGGCTTGATGCGCATGGCGTACACCACGCCGGCGATCAGGCAGACGATGCCGGCCAGCGTCAGCAGCGGCGGCCAGGCCTGGCGCAGCAGAAAGGTATAGGCCAACCCCGCCAGAATTTCGAACACGATGAGCGGCCCCACCAACACCGTCGGCAGCCGCTGGCTGGCTTCGTTCCAGCACAGCGCCCCCAGCCAGGAGCAGAACACGCCGATGACCAGCATCAGCGGGATAAACACCTCCGGGCGCGGGCCGAACGGCAAGGCGAACGCCGGTTCGCTCAGCGCCAATTGGCCGCAGACCGCCAGATAGCCCAGCAGCGCCAGCGGCAGCGTCACCAGCCCTTGCGCCGTGGCCCAGGTAGCCGGCCGCTGCGTCGGGTTCTCCCGCAGCCAGCGCGAGTTGCGCAGCGGGAACCAAGTCCAGCACGCCACCGCCAACACGGCCAGCCCCAGGCCGCTGAGATAGCGCCAGCCGTCGACCGGCAGCGCATTGCCGCGCAGCTCGGCGACGTTCACGCACGCCAACCCGCAGACGATCAGCAGCAGCGCCGGCGCCAGCTTGCCCCAGGCCAGCCGCCCGTCGTGCCGGCCGTAAAACAGATTGGCGCAGAGGGCGATCACCACCGGCAAGGTGCCGATGATCATGGTCGACACCGGTGCGCCGGTACGCTGAATGGCGCTGGCCAGGCACAGGTAGTACAGCAGGTTGCCGATGGCCGTCAGCTTAAGCGCCTCCAGCCAATCCTGGCGCCGCAGCTTGCGCAGGCGGCGACGATCGAGCCAGGCCAGCGGCAAGGTGATCAGCCCGAAGGACAGATAGCGCCCGGTGGACTGCAGCGCGGCGGGATAATCCGGCACCAGCAGCGGGCCGACGAAGATCAATCCCCACATCAGCCCGGCGGCCAGGGCAAACACAACGCCAATGAACATAACGACTCCGACAAACGGCCGGCGCGGCCAACCCGCCCGACAAGACAGCGGCAGAGTAGCGAAAACGCGGGGAGGAATTATTGTAGCAGGTTGCTGTTTTAACCCAATTTCACCTGTTTCTGGAAACGCACCGGCGTGACACCGTAACGATTGGCGAAGGCGCGCGTCAGGTGCGCCTGATCGGTCAGCCCCGCCGCCGCCGCCACCTGTGCGGCGGGCATGCCACGCTCCAGCATGCGTTTGGCCTGCGACAGCCGGATCGCCATCAGCATCTGCTGCGGCGAAACGTGGTATTCGGCCTTGAACTTGCGCAGAAAATGGTACGGGCTGAGCGACACCAGCTCGGCCAGCTGATTGAGGGTCACCGCCTCGGCGAAGTTATCGTGCAGGTAGCTTTTCACCACCTCGAAACGGTGCGCCGCCTCGGTTTTTTCCCGCTGCCCGATGCGGATATGCGGGTGCAACAGCTCGACCGCTTCCAACAGCAGGCCGTCCAGCGTAAGCGGATCGTCGGTTTGCCACAGCGTGGCGAGAATGGCGGACAGGCGCTGCGCCGCCCGCGGATCGTGGCGCACCGCATCGGTGAACCACTGGCTCCGATCGCCGGACAGCTGCTCCAGCGCCTCGGGCGCCAGATAGAGCATGCGGTAACACCAGCCGCCCGGCGTTTCGGCTTCGCCGGTATGCAGCTCGTCGGGGTTCATCAGCACCAGCGCGCCCGGCGCCGCCAGATGCTGCGCGCCGCGATAGCGGAAACGCTCCGCCCCGGTATCTACGGTGCCGATAGCGAAGGCGTCGTGGGTATGCGGCTCGAAGGCATAGCGCTCAATGTGCGCCTGATAGAGTTCGACGCCCGGCAGATGCGACAAATGGCGGAACTGCGCGCAATCCTTCTCGAACGGAAACTGTTGCGGTACCCCTTGCACTCGACCTCCTCGTCCGTGCTGACAATCTGCTCAGCATAGCCAAAACATCGCCGGTTGAGTAGCCGCCCTGGCGCTTTCGTGCCCCTCGCCTGGACGATCGCCGCCATTCGGCGTAGGGTTTAGATCTCTGTCCCTTTCAGGCGCGCCGCATCGCGAAGCTCATCGGCCCCTGACACTCCGCAAACAAGAGGCAACAATGTATCCGGATACTCAACTGTATATCGATGGACAATGGCGCAACGCACTGGCCGGGAAAACCCTGCCGGTCACCAACCCCGCCACCGACGAGGTAATCGGTCAAGTGGCGCACGCCGCCACAGAGGATCTCGATCTGGCGCTGGCCGCCACCGAGCGCGGATTTAACGTCTGGCGCGACACCGCCGCGCACCAGCGCGCCAACCTGATGCGCAAAGCGGCGGCGCTGCTGCGCGAACGCGCCAACGCCATCGCCGCCGTCATGACGCAGGAACAGGGCAAACCGGTGGCGCAGGCCAAAGTCGAAATTCTCAACGCCGCCGACGTTATCGACTGGTTCGCCGGCGAAGCCACCCGCACCTACGGGCAGATCATTCCGTCCCGCGCCCGCGACGTGCAGCAGCAAACCCTCAAGCTGCCGGTCGGCCCGGTGGCCGCCTTCACGCCGTGGAACTTCCCGATCAACCAGATCGTGCGCAAGCTGTCCGCCGCGCTGGCCGCGGGCTGCTCCATCATCGTCAAAGGCCCGGAAGAAACGCCGGCCTCGCCGGCTGAGCTGATCAAAGCCTTCGCCGACGCCGGGATCCCGGCCGGGGTGATCGCGCTGGTGTACGGCACCCCGGCGGAAATTTCGGAATACCTGATCCCGCATCCGACCATTCGCAAGATCTCCTTCACCGGCTCCACCCGCGTGGGCAAGCATCTGGCGGCGCTGGCCGGCCAGCATATGAAAAAGGCCACTATGGAGTTGGGTGGCCACGCGCCGGTGCTGATCTTCGACGACGCCGATCTCGACGCGGCGGCCAAAGAGCTGGCGCAGTCCAAGTTCCGCAACGCCGGCCAGGTCTGTATCGCGCCGACCCGCTTCCTGATCCAGCAAGGCGTTTATGAAGCCTTCGTGGAGAAATTCACCGCCGCCGTGCGTGAGCTCAAGCTCGGCAACGGGCTGGAAGACGGCGTCACCATGGGGCCGATGGTGCTGGGCCGCAGCGTCGACAATATCGAGGCGCTGGTGCAGGATGCCGTCGCCCACGGGGCAAAAGCCTGCACCGGCGGCAAGCGCGTGGCGGGCAAAGGCAACTTCTTCGAGCCGACGGTGCTGCGCGACGTGCCGCTGAGCGCCCGCGCCATGTCGGAAGAGCCGTTTGGCCCGGTCGCCCTGCTGCGCCCGTTCGCCACCTATGACGAGGCGATCGCCGAAGCCAACCGCCTGCCGTATGGCCTGGCCGCCTACGCTTACAGCCGCAACATCGCCACCGTCAATGCGCTGGGGCGCGACGTGGAGAGCGGCATGCTGAGCATCAACCATATCGGTTTCGGCCTGCCGGAAACGCCGTTTGGCGGCGTGAAAGACTCCGGTCACGGCACCGAAGGCGGCAGCGAAGCGATCGAATCCTACCTGGAAACCCGCTTCGTCACCGTCGCCGGCCGTTAATCGCACGCCGGATGAATGGCCAAAAGCCCCGCTGTGCGGGGCTTTTTTTTACTCGCGAGCCAGTTCGAACAGCCGCCGCGCCGCCGGGGTCAGCCCCAGCATGTGAATGCAGGCATGCACCATGCCCGGCAACCGTTCGCAGCGCACCGGCACGCCCGCCTCGCGCAGCCGCTGCGCATACTGCTCGGCCTCATCGCGCAGCGGATCATATTCGCAGCTCAGGATGGTGGCCGGCGGCAATCCGTGCAGCGTAGCGGCGTACAGCGGTTCGGCGCCGGGATCGCGCCGCTGGGCCAGATACTGCTGCCAACAAAATACCATCGCATCGCGCGTCAGAAAGTACCCCTCGGCAAACTCGCAATAGCTCTTCGTCGTCATCTCGCGGCTGAGCGCCGGGTACAGCAGCAGCTGGCGCTCGATGTGCGGGCCGCCGCGATCCCGCGCCAGCAGCGCGACCGCCGCCGCCAGATTGCCTCCGGCGCTGTCGCCGCCCACCGCCAGGCGCTTCGCGTCGATCCCCAACTGCGGCGCCTGTTGTGCCACCCAGCAGAGCGCCCGATAGACATCTTCCAGCGGCTGCGGAAACGGGTATTCCGGCGCCAGACGATAGTCGACCGACAGGATCACCCGGCCGGTGGCGTTGGCCAGCGCCTGACAGGGCCGATCGTACAGCGCCAGCGAACCGAGGCACCAGCCGCCGCCGTGGGCGAACAGCATTGCCGGCTGCGCGGCGGCGCGGTTTTCCCCCGCCGGTAGATAGGCGCGCAGCGCGATCCGATACCCATCGGCGGCGACCACCGTAAAGTCCCTGACGCCGCCGCTCGGTTCCGCCTCGCCCTGCAGCTGGCGTAAACCGGTTTCCGCGGCCGCGCGCATTTCCGCCAGCGACGCGGGGGGCGGCGCATCGGCCGATGCCGTCAAAAAGGCGGCAATGCGTTCATCGAGCGGCATGTGGTTCTCCTGCCAGGAACGGCGTAATCAGTGCAGTAAATTCCTCATGACACTCTTCGGTAATGAAATGCCCGCAGCCGGCGATCGTTTCGCCCCGCAGATCGTGCGCATTGCCCCGCAGCGTCGTCAGCGGCGCGTCGCCGGTGGCGTGCTCGGCCCCCACCGTCAACACCGGCATCGTCAGGGGCGTGGCGGCGCGCAGGCGGTTTTGCCGCACGGTCTCCGGGATCGCCCGGTAATAGTCGAATCCGGCGCGTAGGCCGCCCGGCGCCGAATAGGCGGCGATATACACCTGCGCCGCCACCCGATCGCGCCGATAGGACCAGCGATTGAAGATATAGCCAAGATATTCCCGCTCACGCCCCTGGGTCAGGGTCTCCGGCAAATCCGCCAGCTGGTTGAACATGAAATGCCACAGGAAGATGTTCTCCTCCGGCGCGACGAAAATCGGCGGCGGCGGCGCCAGCCCGGGGATCACCGCCTCCGTCAGCACCAGACGTTCCACCGCCTGCGGGAAATCGCTCGCCATGGCGTAACCGATCCACATGCCGATGTCGTGGCCAACCAGTTGGTAACGTTCATGGCCCAGCTGCGCCATCATCGCGTGCAACGTCGCACCAACGCTGCCGGTGTCGTAGCCGCCAGCGGGCTTGTCGGAATCGCCGATGCCCGGCGGATCGACGGCGATCGCCTGAAAACCGGCCGCCGCCAGCGCTTGCATCAGATAGCGCCAGGTGTACCAGGTTTGCGGCCAGCCGGGGATCAGCAGCACCGGCCGCCCTTCACCGGCCATCACGCAGTGAAGGCGCCGGCCGTTGACCTGGAGATAGACGTGTTCCGCCGCGAGATCCGCCAACGGGATCTCGTTCTGTAGGTGTTGCATGGGGTGACTCCCTGAAGGATTAGGCTCAGCGAATGCCGAGCAACGCGTTGATTTGCCGTGGGTTGACCGGTGCGCCGGCGAAGTCGTCGAACACTTTATCGGTGACGCGGATAATGCGATCGCGGATGAAGGCTGCGCCTTCGCGCGCGCCGTCCTGCGGATTTTTCAGGCAACATTCCCACTCCAGCGCCGCCCAGCCCGAATAACCGTACTGCGTCAGACGCGAAAAGATGCCGTTGAAATCGACCTGGCCGTCGCCCAACGAGCGGAAGCGGCCGGCGCGATCGATCCAGGATTGATAGCCGCCGTAAATACCCTGGCGACCGGTCGGATTGAACTCGGCGTCCTTGACGTGGAACATGCCGATAACCTCTTTATAGATATCGATAAACTCCAGATAGTTGAGCTGCTGCAGCACCATATGGCTCGGATCGAACAGAACCCGGCAGCGCGGATGATGGCCAACGCGCTCATGAAACATTTCGAATGTCACACCGTCGTGCAGATCCTCGCTCGGGTGAATTTCGTAACACAGGTTGATCCCCTGCTCGTCGCAGGCGTTAAGCACCGGCAGCCAGCGCCTGGCGAGCTCGTCGAACGCGGTGTCGATCAGCCTTTCCGGACGCTGTGGGAACGGAAACAGATAGGGCCAGGCCAGCGAACCGGAAAAGGTGCCCAGCTCGCTGAGCCCGAGCCGCGCCGACGCCTTCACCGCCAGCAGCATTTGCTGCCGCGCCCACTCGCCTCGCGCCTGCGGATTGCCCTGCAGCGCCGGCGGCGCGAAGCTGTCAAACAGCGCATCGTAAGCCGGGTGTACCGCCATCAGCTGGCCGAAGATATGGCTGGTCAATTCGCTGACCACCAACCCCTGTTCCGCCAACATGCCGGTCAAATCATCGCAGTAGGTTTGGCTTTCTGCGGCGGTGGCCACGTCGAATAAACGCCGATCCCAGGCCGGGATCTGCAGCGCGCTAAAGCCGGTCTGCGCCGCCCACTCGGCAATGGCGGGCAGGCTGTTGAACGGCGCTGTCTCATCGCTGAACTGCGCGAGATGCAGGCTTGGACCTTTGAGGGTTTTCATCGTAAACTCCTATTGGTTGTCGATTGACAAACAATAGGAGCAAAGCGCGATGACCGCAAGTGAAATTTATAAAGATATTGGTATTCCCGACGATTTAAGCGATCCTATGTCGCTGAATGGCAGGTAAATTGGAGCAGCAAATGGCAGGCAGACCGCGCGAGTTCGACCGCGAACAGGCGCTTTTGAAGGCGCGAAACTTATTCTGGCGACAGGGTTACGAAGGCACTTCGATGTCGGATCTGGTGGCGGAATTGGGCATTGCTTCCGCGCGCATCTACAAGGCGTTCGGCTCCAAAGAGCAGCTGTTCCGCGAGGCGATCGCCAGTTATGAAACCGAGGAAGGCGGCTTCGCCGATCGCGCCTTCGCGCAGGAAAGCGGCATTCGCCCGGCGATCAAACGCCTGCTGGAAGACGCCGTGCGGCTCTACAGCCGGCCGGATCTGCCGCAGGGCTGCATGGTGGTCTCCTCCGCCGCCAGCGTCAGTGCGGAAAACGACGGGCTCAAAGTCTGGCTGGCTGAGCATCGGTTGCAGCGCACCCAGCAGATCGTCGAACGGCTGCGGCAGGCGGTGCAAGCCGGCGAACTGCCGGCCGGCACCGACGCCGACAGCCTGGGGGACTTTTTCGCGGTCTTCCTGCACGGCCTGTCGATTCAGGCGCGTGACGGCGTCACTGAAACACGACTGTTGGCGGCGGTAAAGGTGGCGCTGACGGCCCTGGGCAACGCTTAATCTCCCGGCCGATCGGCAATCGCCAGCGCGCCTTCGCCGTAATCATGCTCTTCATCCTCAATGCGGCGCGCGTCCATGCGCAGCGCTTTGATGTTGGCCGCATCGACGGGTTGCAGATTATGCCCCGGCGTTCTGAGCCGCCGCCTCACGGCGCAGCCACTGCCGCAGATTTTCGCCTTCCTGCGACAGTTCGCTATCCAGGCGAGCGCACAGGTAATAATCGCGGCCGTCGTCGATCGGCAGATCGAACATTTTGATTAACTCACCGCTCTCAAGGTAGTGGGCGATTAACGGCTCACGCATCAGCGCGCATCCCAATCCCGCCTGCACCGCCGCCAGCGTCAACAATCCGTCTTCGAACATCGGGCCGATACTGCGCAGCGGGCGTTTAACACCGGCCTGCTGAAACCATTGCATCCAGGTATTGCGCTCCTCGTCGTGCAGCAGCGGCAGCGTCGCCAGCTGATCCGGCGTATCGAGCAAACCGTGCAGTTTACTGAACGCCCGGCTGCACACCGGCACCATTTGGCCGGACATCAGCTTTTCGCTGCGATAGCCGGTCCACTGCCCAACCCCGAAGCGGATCGACAGATCGGCGGCGTCGCTCAGGTAATTGCGGTGGTTGGCGTAAACCACATTGATGTCGATATCCGGATTTTCGCGCAGAAAGCCGCGCAGCCGCGGAATGAACCATCCCATGCCGAACAGCGGGATCAGGCTGATGGTGACCTGCCGCGATGCGGACTGCTCGCGCACGTGTTCGGTCGCCTGGCGCAGCACGTTAAACGCCGAGCGGATCGAACGGTAATACTCCCGCCCCTCGCTGCGCAGCACCAGATGACGCCCCTGCCGTTCTGTCAGCGGCATCTGCAAAAACGCCTCCAGCGTTTTCAGCTGATGGCTGACCGCCGAAGGCGAAATCATCAGCTCCTTCGCCGCCGCGCTGATGCTGCCCAGGCGCGCGATGGCTTCGAACGCCCGCACGGCGCGCAGCGGCGGATCGTTCGGCAGCATCGGCAACGGCTCATCATACTGTTCTGTTTTTTTCATATATCTATTGTTTTATGGAAGTCACGGAGAGAGGATTTATTTAATATACATAAAAATCAACAAATTAAAATCACTCGTTTTTTGTATAAGAAAGTATTTTTCCGTATTTTACAATTTTTTTAAATTCTCTACTGTGAGCCTCCTGACTCATTATCTCCGGACTCTCCTTATGGATACGCTGGTACAGCAGACCGTCAACGGTTTGATGCTCGGCAGCATCTATGCGCTGATCGCGCTCGGCTACACCATGGTGTACGGCATCCTGCGCATCATCAACTTCGCGCACGGCGACGTGCTGATGGTCGGGGCGCTCAGCGCGCTGTCGGCGATCGGCGTGTTGCAGCATCATTTTCCCGCGCTTTCGCCCTACGCCACGCTGCTGCTGGCGGCCCTGTTCGCCATGGCCGTCTGCGCCATCACCTCGATGGCGATCGAACGTCTGGCCTATCGCCGGTTGCGCAATGCGCCGCGCCTGGCCCCGCTGATCAGCGGCATCGGCGTCTCGCTGCTGCTGCAAACCCTGGCGATGCTGATCTGGTCACGCAATCCCCTGATGTTTCCGCAGCTGTTGCCGATGGCGCCCATCGCCCTGACCGCAGGCAGCGCCGAACATGCGCCGGCGGTGATCACCGGCACCGCGATCGTCACGCTGGCGGTGGCCATGGCGGTCATGGCCGGCCTCTGGCTGCTGGTCGAACACAGCCGTTTCGGCCGCGCCATGCGCGCCACGGCGGAAAACCCGCAGGTCGCCGGCCTGATGGGCATCAGTCCTGACCGCATCATCGTTCTGACCTTTGCGCTCGGCGGCGCGCTGGCGGCGGTAGCCGGCATCATGATGGCCAGCAACTACGGCAACGCCGGTTTCTCGATGGGCTTTCTGCCCGGCATCAAAGCCTTTACCGCCGCCGTGCTCGGCGGCATCGGCAACCTGCGCGGCGCGATGCTCGGCGGTTTGCTGCTGGGGCTGTTCGAATCGCTGGGCACCGGCTATCTCGGCGAGCTGACCGGCGGCGTATTCGGCAGCAACTACCAGGACGTCTTCGCGTTTCTGGTGCTGATCGCCGTACTGGTCTTCCGCCCCTCCGGGCTGTTGGGCGAACGCATCGCCACGCGCGCATAAGGACATCACGATGACCGTTTTAACTTCCACGCTTCCCCTGGCCACGCCTCGGCGCGCCAGACTGGGGCTGACGCTGTTCATTCTCGCTCTGCTGCTGGCGCCCTGGGTTGCGGGCGCCGCCGGCGGCAACTACTGGGTGCGCGTCGTCGACTTCGCCCTGCTGTACCTGATGCTGGCGCTCGGGCTGAACATCGTGGTGGGCATGACCGGCTTGCTGGACATGGGCTTTATCGCTTTTTACGCCGTTGGCGCCTATCTGGCCGCGCTGCTGTCGTCACCGCATCTGACGCAGCAGTTCCCGCTGCTGCTGCAGTGGTTCCCCGACGGGCTTCATCTGTCGATGCTGTGGCTGATCCCGCTGGCGGCGCTGCTGGCGGCCGTGTGCGGCATTCTGCTTGGCGCGCCGACGCTGCGGCTGCGCGGCGACTATC
Source organism: Serratia sp. LACPHL-BACT-2024-00286 (assembly GCF_043109535.1). Taxonomy (NCBI): domain Bacteria; kingdom Pseudomonadati; phylum Pseudomonadota; class Gammaproteobacteria; order Enterobacterales; family Yersiniaceae; genus Serratia; species Serratia sp. LACPHL-BACT-2024-00286. Next base: position 668,960 of record NZ_JBICNA010000001.1, on the reverse strand, counting down.
TGGCGATCGTCACGCTCGGTTTCGGCGAGATCGTACGTATTTTGATGCGCAATCTCGATCGCCCGGTCAACCTCACCAACGGCCCCAAAGGCATTTCCGGCATCGACCCGGTCAGCCTGTTCGGCCTGAAGTTTTCCGGCATGCATGAGTGGTTCGGCGTGCGTTTCTCCGGCCTGTACCTCTATTACTACCTGTTCGCCGCCCTGCTGCTGGCGATCCTGTTTATCAGCCTGCGGTTGCAAAATTCGCGCATCGGCCGCGCGTGGACGGCGATCCGCGAAGACGAGGACGCCGCGCGGGCGATGGGCATCAACACCCGCAACTTCAAGCTATTGGCCTTTGCCATCGGCGCCACCTTCGGCGGCGTGGCCGGCGCGCTGTTCGCCGCGTTTCAGGGCTTCGTGTCGCCGGAATCGTTCACCCTGCAGGAGTCGATCGCCGTCCTGGCGATGGTGGTGCTCGGCGGCATGGGGCACATCCCCGGGGTGATCCTGGGCGCGCTGCTGCTGGCCGCCCTGCCGGAATTGCTGCGCAGCAGCATGGGGCCGCTACAGCAGGCGCTGTTCGGCCAGGTGCTGATCGACCCGGAAATCATTCGCCAACTGTTTTACGGCCTGGCGCTGATCCTGGTGATGCTGTATCGCCCGGCGGGCCTGTGGCCGGCACGCCATATAAGGGGGAACGCCGCATGACGCCTTTGCTCACTTTAAATCACGTCAGCAAACGCTTCGGCGGCCTGACGGCGGTGGATGACGTCAGCATGAGCATCCGCCAGGGGGAAATCTACGGCCTGATCGGGCCGAACGGCGCCGGTAAGACCACCTGCTTCAATCTGATCACCGGTCTGTATCGCGCCGACGCGGGCGAATTCCGCCTGTCGGGCCAGCGCTATAGGCCCCAGGCGATCGATAAAGTGGCGCAGGCCGGCATCGCCCGCACCTTCCAGAACCTGCGGCTGTTCAACGAAATGAGCGTGCTGGAAAACGTGATGGTCGGCTGCCACGTGCGCACCCGCAACGGCCTGTGGGCGGCGATCGCCCGCCACCGCCGCGCCAGGGAGGAGGAACAGGCGGTGCGCGATAAGTCCCATGCGCTGCTGGAGTACGTCGGCATCGGCCAATTCGCCCATTACCGCGCCGGCGATCTCGCCTATGGTCATCAGCGCCGCCTGGAGATCGCCCGCGCGCTGGCGACCGAACCCCGGCTGCTGGCGCTGGACGAACCGGCGGCCGGCATGAACGCCGGAGAAAAAGTGGCGCTGCGCGAGCTGCTGCTGCGCATTCGCGACAGCGGCAAAACGCTGCTGTTGATCGAACACGACGTCAAGCTGGTGATGGGTCTGTGCGATCGCCTGACGGTGCTGGACTACGGCAAAGCGATCGCCGAAGGCGAACCGGCGCAGGTTCGGCGTGAACCGGCGGTCATTCAGGCCTATCTGGGAGGCGGCGCACATGTCTGAAGCCCTGCTGAGCGTTAAACGACTCAAAGTGTCCTACGGCGGCATTCATGCGGTCAAAGGCATCGATTTTACGGTCAACGCCGGCGAACAGGTCACGCTGATCGGCGCCAACGGCGCGGGCAAGACCTCCAGCCTGCGGGCGCTGACCGGTCTGCAGCCTTTCGAGGGCGACATCCTGTTCGACGGCCGTTCGATTCGCGGCATGGCGCCGCACCGCTTGCTGCAACAGGGGCTGGTGATGGTGCCGGAAGGTCGCGGCATTTTCACCCGCCTGACGGTGCGAGAAAACCTGCAGCTGGGCGCCTATGCGCGCCGTGACAAACCGGCGGTGCGGCACGATTTTGAACGGGTATGCGCCACCTTCCCGCGCCTGAACGAGCGCCTGAACCAACCGGCCGGGCTGCTTTCGGGCGGCGAACAGCAGATGGTGGCGATGGGCCGCGCGCTGCTCAGCCGCCCGCGCCTGTTGATATTGGACGAGCCGTCGATGGGGCTGGCGCCGATTGTGGTGGAGGCCATTTTTTCGGTCATCAAACAGCTGGCGCGTGACGGCGTCACGCTATTGCTGGTCGAGCAAAACGCCCGCCTGGCGCTGGAATCCACCGATCGCGCCTATGTGCTGGACAGCGGCAGCCTGAGCCACAGCGGCCGCTCCGCCGAGATGCTGGACGATGAAAAAATCAAACAGATCTATTTGGGTGAATAACCGTTGTTACCTTTAACCGCACCAGGAGTATGACATGCAGCAGAACTTTCGCATCAAGCCGTTGGCGCTGGCCGCCGTGACGATGATCCTGAGCCTCCCGGCGCTGGCGGACGACACCGTGCTGATCGGCCTGGCCGGGCCGCTGACCGGCCCTTCCGCGCGTATCGGCAAAGATCTCGAAAACGGCGCGCGGTTGGCGATCGCCGACGCCAACGCGCAAAAGCCGACGCTGAACGGCAAACCGGTCACCTTCAAATTGCTGTCCGAGGACGATCAGTCCGATCCGCGCACCGCCGTGGCCGTCGCGCAGCGTTTGGTGGACGAAGGCGTCGCCGGCGTGGTCGGCCACTGGAACACCGGCACCAGCATCCCGGCGGCACGCATCTATCACGATGCCGGCATCGCCCAGGTGGCGCCGGTCGCCACCGGCCACGGCTACACGCAACAAGGCTTTGACACCAGCTTCCGCGTGATGGGCCATGACGACGACGGCGGCAACTATGCCGGGCAGTATGCGGTGAAAACGCTGAAAGCCCAGCGCATCGCGGTGATCGACGATCGCACCGCCTTCGGCCAGGGCCTGGCGGACGAGTTCATCAAATCGCTGCAGGCCCAGGGCGTGCAGCCGGTCACCCGCGAATACGTCGACGACAAGACCGTCGATTTCAGCGCCGTGCTGACCACCGTGCGCAGCAAAAACGCCGATCTGATCTTCTTCGGCGGCGTGGACTCCCAGGCGGCACCGCTGGCGCGCAAACTGAAACAGCTGGGCATGAACGCGCAGCTGATGGGCGCAGGCGGCTTTGTCAGCCAGACCTTCCTGACGCTGGCGCAGCGTGAAGGCGAAGGCGTCGTCGCGCTGGAGCCGGGGCTGCCGCTGGAACAGATGCCGGGCGGCAAGGCGTTTGAACAAGCCTACCGCGACCGTTACCACACCCACATCGAACTGCATGCGCCCTTCGCCTACGACGCCACCCGGGTGCTGATCGCCGCCATCGAACAGGCCGGCTCGGCCAATCCGGCCGATTACCTGCCGAAACTGCGCGCCATCCATTATCAGGGCGTGACCGGCGCCATCGCCTTCGATGCGCAGGGCAACCTGCAACAGCCGAGCTTCACCCTGTACCGGGTAGTGGACGGCAAATGGCAGCCGCAAACCGTGTTGGGCGGCGCCAAACCACAATAAATCAAGAGGAGCAAGGCGATGAGCTGTGCAAACAACGAGTTGGGCATTTTGGCCCGCAGAAAGATCGAAGCGGAGATCATCAAACCGATCTACCAGATCCTGGTGCGTGAAATCGGCAAGGCGCGCGCTCAGGCGGTGATCGGCGAAGCCATCGAGAATGCCGCCATCGAGGCGGGCAAACGGTTCGCCGCACAGGAGCCGAACGGCGCGGATCTGCGCAGCTTCGCCGCCTTGCAGTATCTGTGGGAAAAAGACGACGCGCTGCGCGTTGAGGTGATCAACCAGGACGAACAACACTTCGACTATAACGTCACCCGCTGCCGCTACGCCGAGATGTACCACGAGATGGGGCTGGGGGAAATCGGCCACCTGCTCTCCTGCGCGCGCGACAGCCAGTTTATCGTCGGCTATGCGCCGGAGGTCGAGCTGCAGCGCAGCCAAACTATCATGTCCGGCGCCCCCTGCTGCGATTTCCGCTACACCGCCAAAACGCCGGGAGAAGAACAATGACGTATCGGGTCAACGGCGAGCGCCTGTGGCAAAGCCTGCACGCGATGGCGCAGTTCGGCGCCATCGCCGACAACGGCGTCACCCGCCTGGCGCTCAGCGAAGAGGATCGCCAGGCGCGCGACCAGCTGCGCCTGTGGGCGCTGGAGGCCGGTTGCAGCGTGCGCGTCGATCGGATGGGCAACATGTTCCTGCGCCGTGAAGGCGCGCGGCCCGAGCTGGCGCCGGTGGTCACCGGTTCTCACGGCGACTCGCAGCCCCGCGGTGGCCGTTTCGACGGCATCTACGGCGTGCTGGCCGGGTTGGAGGTGATTCGCAGCCTTAACGATCGGCAGATCGTCACCGAACGCGCAATTGAAGTGATCAACTGGACCAACGAAGAAGGCGCTCGCTTCGCGCCGGCGATGATCGCCTCCGGCGTGTTCGCCGGGGTCTTCGAGCTGGAATACGGCCTGACGCGCCGCGACGAGCACGGCGTCAGCCTCGGCGACGCGCTGGAACGCATCGGCTACGCCGGCGAACACCCGGTGGGCGGCACGCCGATCCATGCCGCCTTCGAGCTACACATCGAACAGGGGCCGATTCTGGAAGCGGAGCACCTCGACATCGGCGTGGTAACCGCCGCACAGGGGCAGCGCTGGTACGAACTGGAGGTCGTCGGCTTCAGCGCCCACGCCGGCACCACGCCGATGGATCGCCGCCGCGACGCCCTGCTGGGCTTCACCGAGCTGGTGACGGCGGTCAACCGCATCGGCTGGGATTTCGCGCCCGACGCGCGCGCCACGGTGGGCATGGCGCAAATTACCCCCAATTCACGCAACGTGGTGCCGGGCCGGGTCTTTTTCAGCGTCGAATTCCGCCATCCGCAGGAGTCAATTCTGGAACAGATGGAGCAGCGCCTGCTGGCGGCGGTAAACCACGTCAACGGCGGCGGCCTGACCGCTCGCGCCGAGCGCATTTTCCAGTATCCCCCGATCGCTTTTGATCGGGGCTGCATCGACAGCGTACGTCATGCCGCGCAAGCGTTGGGCTACCGCCATCGCGACATGATTTCCGGCGCCGGCCACGATGCCTGTTACCTTAACCGCGTCGCCCCAACCGCCATGATTTTCATTCCCTGCGTGGACGGCATCAGCCACAACGAGCGGGAAGACATCACCCCCGCCTGGGCAACCGCCGGCGCCGACGTGTTGCTGAACGCCCTGCTGGCGCACGCCGGCGCCTGATCCCCGCCCCGGTTTTCGCCGGGGCAAAAAATATTCAACAAAACGGTTGAATATTAGCCCGCCTGTTCTATATTCAACCATATGGTTGAATTATCTTCCTCACAGCTGGACGCCATTTTTCATGCGCTGGCCGACCCGACGCGCCGCTCGATGTTGCGCGCGCTGGCCGGCGGTGAGCGCAGCATCGGCGAACTGGCCGCGCCGCTGCAGATGTCGTTCGCCGGCGCCTCCAAGCACGTGAAAGCACTGGAACATGCGGGCCTGGTGCAACGCACCGTGCAAGGAAGAAACCATATCTGCCGGCTCGAACCCGAGCCTATGGCGCAGGCCATGCACTGGCTGCAAACCTATGAACATTTCTGGACTGAACGGCTGGATGCGCTCGAACAGGCGCTGCTGCAGCCCGAACAGCTTCCTCCCAAGGAGTGAACCATGAATGATTACGGCATGATTATCGAACCCGGTACGCTGCGCATCCAGCGGCTGCTGCCCGGCCCCATCGAGCGGGTGTGGGCTTACCTGACCGAATCCGACAAGCGCGCCACCTGGCTGGCGGCCGGCGCCATGACGTTGGAGAACGGCGCGCCGCTGGAGCTGGAATTTCGCAACTCCGATCTGGCGGGCGAGCACGAACCCCCGCCGGCCAAGTACAAACAGCACGGCGGCTGCGTCTGCAACCGCGGCCACATCACCTGCCTGTTCCCGCCGCGCCTGCTGAGCTTTACCTGGGCCGAACAGGATCAGGGCCGCCCTTCCGAGGTGACCTTCGAACTGACGGAACAGGGAAGCGCGGTGCTGCTGACGGTCACCCACCGGCGCTTGGCCAACCGCGACGAGATGCTCAGCGTCGCCGGCGGCTGGCACACCCATCTGGATATCCTGCAGGATCGCCTGCACGATCGGGCGCCGCAGCCGTTCTGGAGCACCCATGCCCGGCTGGAAGAAGAGTACCGCGCCCGCCTGTAATTACGACTCGTCCCTGCGCCTGAACGCCAGATAACCGGCGATCAGCGTAAAACTGCCGACCAGCAACACCAGCAGGATAAAACCGTGGTGATTGCTGGCCAGCGGGATCCCCCCCACGTTCATGCCGAAGAAACCGGCGACGATATTGATCGGCAGCGCCAGCACGGTGATTACCGTCAGCGTGTAGAGCGTGCGGTTGTTCTGCTCCATCAGCTTAGCGCCCAGCTCCTCCTGCAGCAGCCGGATGCGTTCGGTCAGGCTGGCGAGATCGTTCAACACCACGGTGAACTCTTCGGTAAACTGCCGCAGATCCTGCACCACCTCACGGCTCAGCCAGGTCGGCGGCCGGTTCAACAGGCGAAACAGCGCGGCCGGTTCGGGCGCCAACAGGCGCTGAAAGCGCAGCAACATGCGGCGCATGCGCCCCAGCTCGGTGCGATTGCGTTTCACGCGGCGGGTCAGCAGGCGATCCTCGATGGTATCGACATACTGGTTGGCCTGTCGCACCACCTGCTCCAGCACGTCCTCCTGCTCTTCCAGCAGGTGCGCCAGCAGTTCGGTGGACGAGGCCAACTGCAGCGCCGTCAGGCGGCCGAGCAGCCGTTCAATGAGTCGCACCGGTTTATGGCGCACGGTCACCACCAGCCCGCGGCAGCAATAGAGCCACAGCGTCGCCGTTTCCGGGTTGCTGTCCTCGGGGTGGAAGATCACATCGTTGAGCACCGCGAACAGATCGTCGCCCTGGCGCTCAATGCGCGTGGTGTGCGAACCGTGGCGAATCTCGTGGAAGAAAAAATCGGAAATGGCGAAATGATTTTTCAACCACTTCTCCGCCGCCGCGTGGTTGAGATTGAGGTGCAGCCAGATAAAACCGTCGCCGGGCGGCAACGTCTGGTAGGCCTGGCAGACCTGCTGCGAGTTCAGGCGCCTCGGCGGCTCACCGGAACGAAACACATGGCCGTAGATCAGCCCGGTCACTTCATCATCAAAATCCAGCTTGTGCATCTTTTCCGCTAACCGTTGCACCATAACGCCCTATCCTGCCTGTTGCCGTTAACCCAAGACCGTCCCCGCTGTTATAACAATCTTTATTTATCGGCGTTAATGATTTTCGCCGTTCCCGATGATTAATATTTTCGTCATAAAAAAGCCACATTCATTCAGAATACTTTTCAGGCGACAGCTACCGCATCCAATCCTCTCAGGAAGGTCATTATGAGCGATAACAGCGCCGTTCAACCGGACATGCCGGCCGCCTCCAGCCTGCCCAAACTGCATCAAAAGAACAGTCGACTCACTGTTCTTTTTTTTATGTTCTTATTAATTCTGGGGATCGCGTTCGCCGGGATGAACTTATTTAACGACGTCAGCGACGCCGGCGCCGTCTATACCAGTTACGTTCCGTTTTTATTATTGGGGCTGGCGCTATTGATTGCGCTGGGCTTTGAATTCGTCAACGGCTTCCACGATACCGCCAATGCGGTCGCAACGGTGATTTACACCCACTCGCTTTCGCCGATGGTCGCCGTGGTGTGGTCCGGTTTCTTCAACTTTCTCGGCGTGTTGCTCTCCAGCGGCGTGGTGGCCTTCGGCATCATTTCGCTGCTGCCGGTCGAGCTGATCCTGCAGGCCGGCACCGGCAACGGTTTCGCCATGGTGTACGCCCTGCTGTTCTCCGCCATCATCTGGAACCTCGGCACCTGGTGGCTCGGGCTGCCCGCCTCGTCGTCGCATACGCTGATCGGCTCGATTATCGGCGTCGGCGTCGCCAACGCCCTGATCCACGGCCGCACCGGCACCAGCGGCGTGGACTGGGGCCAGGCGATCAAGGTGGGCTACGCGCTGCTGCTGTCGCCGGTGATCGGCTTCGTGTTCGCCGGCCTGTTGCTGCTGGCGCTAAAGCTGTTCGTCAAGAACCGCCAGCTGTACAGCGCCCCTAAGGGCAATACCCCGCCGCCGCTGTGGATCCGCGGGCTGCTTATCCTCACCTGCACCGGCGTTTCCTTCGCCCACGGCTCCAACGACGGCCAGAAAGGCATGGGCCTTATCATGCTGATCCTGGTGGGCACCATGCCGATCGCCTACGCCCTGAACCGTTCGATGCCGCCGGAGCAGATTCCCCGGGTGGCGGCGCTGGCGGAGGTGACCCAAAACCAGCTGCTGCGCCAGTTCCCGGCCGGCGGCCAAACGCCGCCGCGCGAGGTGCTGACCGGCTATGTGCGCACCAGCGAGCTAACGCCGGAGGTGGTGCCGGCGTTGGCGCAGCTGGCCGGCGCGATCGGCGATCAAATTCGTCAGTACGGCTCGGTCGACAAGATCCCGGCGCAGGCGGTGTCGAACACCCGCAACGACATGTATCTGGCGTCCGAGACCATCAAGCACCTGAAGGCAGAGCATCAGCTGCAGATCAATCCCGACGCGCAGCGCAACCTCGACGCGCTGAAGGGCGAACTCGACAACGCCACCCGCTTCATTCCCTTCTGGGTGAAGGTGGTGGTGGCGATTGCGCTGGGGCTCGGCACCATGGTCGGCTGGCGCCGCATCGTGGTGACGGTGGGCGAAAAGATCGGTAAATCGCACCTGACCTACGCCCAGGGCGCCAGCGCCGAACTGGTGGCGATGACCACCATCGGCGCGGCCGACGCCTTCGGCTTGCCGGTTTCGACCACGCATGTCCTGTCGTCCGGCATCGCCGGCACCATGGCCGCCAACCGCTCCGGGCTGCAGATGGCCACCCTGCGCAATCTGCTGATGGCCTGGGTGCTAACCCTGCCGGCCTCGGTGCTGCTGTCGGCGGTGCTGTACTGGATCTTCAACCATTTCTAACACCGGGCCGATACGGAGAAAATCTGATGACCATGCATGAAGTCAACCGCGATGACGGTTTCAACCAGCGCCTGCTGCAAGAGTTTTACGACAGCTACGACGAAGAGCTGGAAATGGAGCTGGACGACCTGCGCTTCGACGCGGCAGAAGTCGACAGCGACGCGAAGAAAGCCTGGCGCAAGCAATACTTCCGCGAGTTGCTGCGCCTGCAGGGCGAGCTGGTGAAGCTGCAGGATTGGGTGATGCGCACCGGCCACCGGCTGGTGATAATCTTCGAAGGCCGCGACGCCGCCGGCAAGGGCGGCGTGATCAAGCGCATCACCCAGCGCCTCAACCCGCGCACCTGCCGCGTGGCGGCGCTGCCGGCGCCGAACGATCGCGAACGCACCCAGTGGTATTTTCAGCGTTATATCGCGCATCTGCCGGCCGCCGGCGAAATGGTGCTGTTCGACCGCAGCTGGTATAACCGCGCCGGCGTGGAGCGCGTGATGGGCTTTTGCAACGACGAAGAGTATGAGGAGTTTTTCCGCAGCGTGCCGGAATTCGAAAAAATGCTGACGCGCAGCGGCATCCAAATCGTCAAATACTGGTTTTCAATCACCGATGAGGAGCAGGAGCTGCGTTTCCTCAGCCGCATTCACGATCCGCTCAAGCAGTGGAAGCTCAGCCCAATGGATCTGGAAAGCCGCCGCCGCTGGGAGGACTACACCGAGGCCAAAGAAATCATGTTAGCGCGCACTAACATTGCCGAAGCGCCCTGGTGGGTGGTTCAGGGCGTCGACAAGAAAAAGGCCCGCCTGAACTGCATCACCCACCTGTTGCAGCAGGTGCCTTATGAGGAAGCCGAAGGCAACGTCATCACGCTGCCGCAGCGCAAACGCAGCCCGGAATACCACCGTAGCCCGGTGCCGGACAACATGGTGGTGCCTGAAATCTACTGACCTTAGCGCAGAGAGGCGGCTACCGCTTCTCTGCGCTAATACAACGCTTTGATTTCTCTCACGCTAAGGGGTTAAACCCCATGTTAAAGTGGTTGCTTTCCATTTTGACAGGAGTCTTCCATGCGCCAGCGCATCATTGTCTGCCCGCTGATTGAAAACGATAACGCCTTCCTGCTGTGCAAAATGGCGGCGCACAAGGGCGTGTTCCCCGGCCAATGGGCACTGTCCGGCGGCGGCGTCGAGCCGGGTGAACAGATAGAACAGGCACTGCGGCGCGAAGTGCGCGAAGAGCTGGGCGCCGCGCTGATCCTCGACAGCATCACGCCCTGGACCTTCCGCGACGATGTGCGCATCAAAACCTATGCCGACGGCAGCCGGGAGCAAATCTACATGATTTACCTGATTTTCGACTGCCATGCCGCCAACCGCGACGTGACGATCAACGACGAGTTCGACGACTACGCCTGGGTGCCGCGCGAGCGTCTCGCGGACTACGATTTGAACGAGGCCACCCGCTTCACGCTGCAACAAAAGGGATTGTTGTAACAGTTTGAGCGATTATCGCCCTATTTTCTTCACATTTGCCGGGCAGACTCTTTTGATATTTTTTAATCACTTAGGGTCACTATTGCCGCCGTTATGCTTTTATCTCACGCTTTTCTCCGTCTGCCCGCCCGGCGCTTCGGCGCCGCCCTCCTGTTCAGCCTGCTGTTCGTTTTGGCGCCCGTGCATGCCGCTGCGCCGCCGCTGGTGCTGAACGCCAAATCGGTGCTGGTCGTCAATCAACGCACCGGAAAGACGCTCTATCAGAAGCAGCCGAACCGCGTGCTGCCGATCGCCTCGCTCACCAAGCTGATGACCGCCATGGTCGCCCTGGACAGCAAACGCCCGATGGGCAGCAGGCTGAAAGTCACCGCCGCCGATCGCGATCTGCTGAAGAAAACCCACTCGCGCCTGACCATCGGCTCGGTGCTCAGCCGCCGCGACATGCTGCACATCGCCCTGATGTCTTCGGAGAACCGTGCCGCTGCGGCGCTGAGCCGCAGCTATCCCGGCGGACGCAAGGCCTTCGTGGCGAAAATGAATCAGAAAGCGCGCGCCATCGGTATGAAACGCGCCCGCTTCTACGATCCGACCGGGCTGACGCCGCGCAATGTGGCGTCCGCCAACGATCTGCTGAAGATGGTCAATCACGCCTATCGCTATCAATCGATTCGCCGCTTCAGCACCGACAAGCAGCAGATCGTGCGTCCTGGCCGAGGCCAGTTGGTCTACCGCAGTTCCAACGGCCTGATCAACAACCCAGCCTGGAAGATCCAGCTGCAGAAAACCGGCTTTACCGACGAGGCTGGCCACTGCCTGGTGATGCGCACCACCATCAAAGGGCAGCCGGTGGTGATGATCCTGCTCGGCGCGCAGTCGCGCTACGGCCACTACCGTGACGCCATTCGTCTGAAGGCCTGGCTCGAAGGATAATATCGCGGCGCTTTACCGATCTGCGCATATCCAAATTCGTTTTGGATCAATGGAATATCCTATCGCCAATCAGTATTAAGGCGCGCGCCGCCCGCATGGTATTTGTCAGGCATATCTGATGAGGAAAGGAGCGGGAAAATGGCTTATGCCTTGAGCATATTGGAAAAGAGTCCGATCGCCGACGGGGAAAGCGCCGCCCAGGCGCTGGCGCGCACGCTGCATCTGGCGCAACAGGCGGAACGCTGGGGCTATCGGCGTTTCTGGCTGGCGGAGCACCACAACACGCCGCAGCTCGCCTGCCCGTCGCCGGAAGTGCTGATCGGCTACCTGCTCGGCCAGACGTCGCGCATTCGCATCGGCTCCGGCGGCGTGATGCTGCAACACTACAGCGCCTACAAGGTGGCCGAAAACTTTAACCTGCTTGCGGCGTTGGCGCCGGGGCGCGTCGATCTCGGGGTGGGCAAAGCGCCCGGCGGCCTGCCGCTCGCCACCCAGGCGCTGCAGGCTGCCCATGACCGGCAACACAAGCCGGCTTTCCCGCAGCAGCTGTCGCAGCTGACCGCCTATCTGAACGACGACGCCGAGCCCGGCCTGAGCGCCACGCCGCTGCCGCCGCATGCTGCCCAGCGCTTTCTGCTCGGCGCCAGCAAAGAGAGCGCGGCGCTGGCGGCCGAATCCGGCTGGGCCTTCGTGTTCGCCGCGCATCTGAACGGCAATCCGCAAGATATCAGCGCAGCGCTGGCGCACTACGCCGCACACAGCGGCGGCCGCAAGGCGCTGCTGGCGGTAGCGGCGATCGCGGCGCCAAGCGCGGAACAGGCCGCGGCGCTGGCGGCGGATATACAGCAATACCGCGTCCACGTCGCCGGTGAGCAGAGCGTGACCGTCGGCAGCCTGGCGCAGGCCGAGAGTTTCGTGCAGCAGGCCGGCGCCACCGACTACCGCATCGAGCCGCGGGAAAGCCATATCCTGCTCGGCACCGCGCCGCAGGTGCATCAGCAACTGGCGCAGCTGCAGCAGCGGTACGGCGTGGACGAGTTCATCATCGACACGCCGATCGCCGAACCGAGCGCCCGGCTCACCTCACTGCAGCTGCTGGCGGAGGAGAGCCTGACGCCGGCCTAGTTGATCGCCGTACTGGCCCGCATGGCGTCGGCCAGATCCTGCACCAGAGCCGCCAGTTGCGCCGGCGCCACGTTGGCCAGGCTGACGCGGATCGCAGGATCGCTCTTCAGACGAAAAGGCTCGCCGCCCTGCACCAGCCACCCCCGCTGCGCCATCAGCTGCGCGGCGGCGGTTTCCGACCGCACCGGCAACCACAGGTGCAGCCCTTCACCTACCGCCAGCGCCGTGTGATTCAGCGCGTTGAGCCGTTGCACCAGTTCATCCCTTCTGGCCTGATACGCCTGCTGCGCCCGCTGCAGCTGCCCTTCCTGCAAGGCCTGCCCCCACAGCCTGGCGGCGATCTGCTGCAAGATATGGCTGACCCAGCGCTCGCTGATGTACTGATCGGCGCGCATTGCCTGCAGCAACGTCGGGTTGCCGCAGGCCAGCGCGATGCGCAGATCCGGGCTGAGAAACTTGCTCAGCGACAGCACGTACAGCCCGCGATCGCCGTCGAACGGCAGATGCAGCGGCAGCTGCGACAGCGGCCCCCAGAAGTCGTCGACGATCGCCAGACACTGCGGATTCGCGCTGAGAAAACGCCGCCACTGCTGCGCGCGTTGCGCAGAAAGCGAGGCGCCGGTCGGATTGTGGGCGCGCGGCGTCAGGATCACCGCGCCCGCCGCTCCGCTTTCCGGCAACCGACACCCCTGTTCATCCATCGCCAGCGGCAGCGGCCGCAGACGCAGGTGGCGCAGCAGCGTCAATAGCGGCGGCCAGCAGGGATCTTCCACCCACACCGCCGCGCCCGGCTGCATATGGCAGCGCAGCGCCTTTTCCATCGCGTCCAGCGCGCCGGAGAACACCGCCGGTTCCCCCAGCGTGACGCCCTGGCGGCCGAGCCACTCGCGCCCCAGGCCGGTCAATACCGGCAGATCGCCGCTGATGTCATAACCGTTTTGCTGCGGGAACGCCTCCGCCACGCCCAGCGCCAACGCCGGCAACAATGCGGCATCGAGATTGCCGCTGGCCAGATCGCACATCCCCGCCGGCACCTGGCGCGGCGCATAGGCCGCACTCACCGCCGCCAGCGGCGGCTCCAGCACCACCGTTCCCGCCCGCCCGCGCGTCACCACCAGACCGGCATCGCGCAATCGGGCGTATGCGCTGGCGACGGTATTCGGATTGACCTCCAGCTCCGCCGCCAGCTGGCGTACCGGCGGCAACAGCTCGCCCGGCCGCAGCGCGCCGTCTTTGATGCGTGCGGCGATCTGCTCGGCAATCTGGACAGCGCCGCCGCCTTTTGCATACAATGAAGTCATACATAAATCCTTTTGTACTAGTTCAAAATAGATTAACAGCTTCCGCGGCCAAAAGTAAGGGGTTCCATGGATAAACATTACGTGCTCGACATTCAGTATGCAGGAAAGGCCTTTGCCCGCCTGCAGATGTTCACGCCCTGGGCGGCCGATCAGCTGGAGCAGGCTTGCGCGCTGTTCCCGGCCGCGCAGGGTTATCAGGTGCAGCTCAGCCAGGTCAGCGAACGCCGCATCGTCTACCAGAGCGGCGCGCAAGGCATCGCGGTGCTGGGCGAGTCGCTGGCGCTGACGCCGTTCACCCACGCTCACGAGGTTAAACAATGAAGAAAGCCGTCGCCATTCGACACGTCAATTTTGAAAACCTTGGCATCCTCGGTTCCCTGCTCTCGCTGCGCGGCTATCAGATCGACTATTACGATGCCGGCCGCGATGATATTCGTGCTATCAATAATGAAAAGACCGATCTGTTGGTGGTGCTCGGCGGGCCGATCAGCGCCGCCCAACACTTTTCCGGCGCGCAGCGCTATGATTTTCTCGACCATGAATTGGCGCTGGTCAAACAGCGGCTGGCGCAGCGGCGGCCGACCCTTGGGGTGTGTCTCGGCGCGCAGGTGATCGCCCAGGCGTTGGGCGCCGACGTGATCTCGCTCGGCGTCAAAGAGATCGGTTTCGCCCCGCTGACCACGCTCACGGCGCAAGACGACTCGGTGCTGGCACCGCTGGCCGATACGCCGGTGCTGCATTGGCACGGCGATATGTTCACGATCCCGGAGGGCGCCCGCTGCCTGGCCGGCACGGCGGTTTGCCCGCATCAGGCCTTCGACTATCAGGGGTTCGCGCTCGGCCTGCAGTTCCATCTGGAGGCGGATCATCGCGATATCGAACGCTGGCTGATTGGCCATGCCTGCGAACTGGAACTGGCCGGCATCGCGCCCCAGAGCCTGCGCGAACAGGCGGCGCGCCACGGCGCACAGCTGGAACAGCGCGCGCGGCAGGTGTTCGCCCGCTGGCTGGATAATAACGAACCAAGGATGTAACTCATGCAACAGACTTCACCCTTGCGATCACCGTCCATCGACGTGATCAGCATTCAATCTCAGGTGGTCTACGGCAGCGTCGGCAACGGCATCGCCTACCGCGCCCTGCTGAAAAAAGGGCTGGAAGCGCTGCAGGTGCCCAGCGTGCTGTTCGGCTGCCCGCCCTATTACGGCAAGCCGCACGGCGGCGTCATCTCCGGCGAGTGGTTCGGCGGCTTTCTCGACGATCTGATCGCCCGCGGCGTGATGAAGCGCGCCCGGGCGGTGATCGTCGGCTATCTGGGCGACGTGATGCAGTGCCATATTCTGGCCAACTGGCTGCAGCGGGTGCGCGCCCTCAACCCGCAGATAAAGATCTATATCGATCCGGTGATGGGCGATTACGGCGAAGGGATCTACGTGGATGAGCGCATCGTCAACTGCTATCGCTCACCGTTCCTGCGGCTGGCCAACGGCCTGACGCCGAACGGTTTCGAACTGGAGCAGCTGTGCGGCCGGCAACTGAGCAGCCAAGAACAGACGCAGCACGCCGCGCAGGCGCTGTTGAACGACACCACCGAATGGGTGCTGGTCACCAGCGCGCCGGGCGTGGCGCAGCACGAAGACGAAGTGGGATTGATGCTGGTCACCCGGCAGGAAACGCGGTGCTTTACCCATCCGAAGGTCAAATCGGCGGTCAAAGGCACCGGCGATCTGTTCGCCGCACTGCTGGTGAGCCATCTGCTGCACGGCGCCGCACTGGACGCGGCCGTGGTCGCCGCCGGCGGCGAAGTGTGCGACGTGCTGGCCGAAGCGGCGCATTTCGGTTGGGAAGAGATCGGCAGCCTGCGGGCGTTACAGCCGTAAGGCCAGTGGAGAGTCAGGGGCAGCGTGCCGCCCCTGATAAATATCAGCGTTTTTTCTTTTTGTTGAAATCCAGCTCGAAGGCGAACACCGCGCTTTGAATTTTGCGCTCCATCGCCAGCCCCAGCTTGAGGAAGCGGCATGACAGGCGCGAGAAGTGCACCACCTGATCGTTATCGTCGGTTTCCTGATCGTCGTTGACCACCACCAGCTCCATGTTGACCTTGAAGCTGCCGTAGCTGCCCAAATCCAACTCCGCTTTCTTGAACTGCAGGCCCGGCTGGAAGAAATCCGGCAGCGGGCCGTCGAAACGCAAACCGACGCCGCCGGCGGACAGATCGTGGATCCGCAGCTCATAAGGCGTGCCGTTCGGGTATTCGCCGGTACAGAAGAATTGGCGCCAGTGCGGCGTGGTGATGCGGAACTGGCGACGGCGCTGGATGTAGACCAACTCCTGCGGCAGCCGGGTCGAGCAGGCCTGGACGCCCTGATGTTCGGTCAGCTCCGCCTGGCCGACGGAAAACTCGATTTTGGCGTCGTTGCTTTCAATCACGATGGTGCAGGCGCCGTCGATGGCGTTTTCCGCTTCCTCACCGCTAAACACGATATTGTCCGGCCCGACGCTCAATAACAGACTTTGAAACCGGTGCTGCTGATTTTCTACGCGCAGCGGCGTGCGTTGTTTGCAAATTTCACGCAGAATCGCCAGAACTTCAAAACGCTCCCGTTTGATAAACAGTCCGTTATCGCTGTGCTCCACACGTCTCTCCTGACTTTTTTTCTAATGACGTATTACGTATTCCTTACGGTTATCATCTCTGGGAATATTCCTAAAGTCAAATTTGCCAGCGCTGCCAGGCCTGCGGCAGCAGGCGTGCGAAACGTTTCGCCCACGCCTGTTGCCCACGTTCGTCGGCGATCAGATCCTGGCGGATTTCGATGCCGACATAAGGCAAACCGCGGCGTTCCGCATGGACCGGCAACGTGTAGTCGGTGGCATCGGTCATCGCATAGGGTTCGTTGATCCCCACCTGCAAATCTCCCTCTTCGCGCAGCAGCTCGGCCAGCAGATGGGCAAATTCCGGGTAGCGGTTAAACAGCAGCCCCACCTGCCAGGGGCGCGATGCCCCTTTGAACACCGGCGTGAAACTGTGCATGGCGATCACCGCCGTCGGCAGTTCACGCAGTTGGCGTTGCCCCAGATGATCGTCGATGGCGTGGTGATACGGCAAAAACACCTCGCGCTCGCGCGCCAGCGCGTGCTCGGCGTCGATACCGATATTGCCGGGGATCGGCGTCAGCTCGGACAAATGCGGGATCGAGCTGGCGATGCCGGGCGCCCGGTTGCAGTCGATCACCAGCCGTGAGTAACGCTGGTGGATCAGCGTGGCGTCCAATTGGCGGCTCAGATGGCGCGACACGCTCAGCGCGCCGATGTCCCAGCCGATGTGGCGTTCGATCTCCCCCGGCGGCAAACCGAGGTCGCCGAGGGATTGCGGGATCGCCTTGCCGGCGTGATCGCACAGCAGCAAAAAGGGCGCTTTGCCGCGCGGGATTTCAACGGCGGCGGCAGAGGGTTCGTCGGCGGACAATAACGGCGGGATAAACGAGTGAGGCATGACGGGCTCCGGCGGTGGAAAGCAAAACGTTTATCGTAGCGCTATCCCGTCGCCGGCCCCAAGGTCGTGCTTAGATCAAAAAGGCATGAGTCAGACTGTAGTCATGCCGTCTCGGCTGGCTGCGGCTGGTGCACCGCGATATAACGCTGATACCGCGACGGCTTGAGCCGCGTGGTATCCACCAGCACCAGCCCGTCGATGCAGTTGTTGAAAGCCGGATCGGTGCCGAAGTCGATAAACTGTACCCCGCCCGGCTCGCACAGTTCGGTGTACTGCTTGTACAGCGTCGGGATCGAGCAGCCGATATTGCTGAGCAGGCTCTTGAGCCGCACCAGATCTTCCTGGTAGTTATCCCCGGCAAACTGCGCCAGCACCTGCGGCAGTGACGCCGGATAAGGCCGGCGCGATTGCGCGAAGGCGTGGTCCGGCGAGAAATAGAGCCGATAGAAGGCGATCAGCAAATCGCGCGCCGCCAGCGGCATGCCGCCGGAGATCGACACCGGGCCGAACAGGTAGCGATACTGTGGGTATTTCGCCAGGTAGGCGCCGATGCCCAGCCACAAATAGTCCAGCCCGCGCTTGCCCCAATAGGCCGGCTGAATGAAGCTGCGCCCCAGCTCGATGCCCTGCGCCAGGATCGGCTCCATATCGCGATCGTAGTGGAACAGGCTGTTGCTGTAGATGCTTTCCAGCCCTTTGCGCGCGATTTGTTCGGCGGTGGGGATAAAACGATAGGCGCCGACGATTTCCAGCTCCTCCTCATCCCACAGCACCAGGTGGTAGTAATCGTCGTCATAGCTGTCCAGATCGCGGCGGCGGCCGGAGCCTTCTCCTACCGCGCGGAAGGCGATCTCGCGCAGACGCCCCAGTTCGCGCAGGATCGGCGTGCGCGCTTCGTCGTGGCGGCGATAGAGGTAGATGGTTTTACCGTCCGGCGTTACCCCCAACCGCTCGCAGTTCGCCAACGCCTTTTTCAGCTCCAGACGCTCTTCCGGCAGCGCGATCGGCGATTCGCTGGCGAACAGCCCCGGCTTGCCCTGCCCCAGGCGATACACGTGGCGGCGAAAACGCTCCGCCAGATCCTTGGCGCTGGTGTGGCCGTCGTGCCAGCTGGCGAACGGCACGCGGCCGCCGACGCGGATCTTGATGCGCCCGCCCCGCTGCTGGAACATTTCGCGCACCAGCAGCAGCGTCGACAGCGGCCGGTAGACCAGCGAGGTAAAGTAGAACAGGTTGCTGTTGCGCGCGCTGATGTGGATCGGCACGATCGGCGCGCGCGCCTTGGCGGCCAGGCGCAGAAAACCGGTATGCCAGTGGCCGTCGCGGATGCCTTTCGGGCTCATGCGCGACACTTCGCCGGCCGGGAACAGGATCAGCGCGCCCTGATTGTCCAGCTGCCGCTGCATGCCTTCAATCTGTTTGCGGCTGGTTTTATAAGCGACGTTATCCACCGGCACGAACAGGTTGCGCAGCGGTTCGATGTAGGTCAGCAGCTGGCTGGCCACCACTTTCACATCCGGGCGCACCGCCGCGACGGCGCGCAGCAGCACCAGGCCGTCGAGCGAGCCGATCGGGTGATTGGCCACCAGCACCACCGGCCCCTGGCTCGGAATGTTTTCCAGATCGCCGTCCACCAGCTCGCAGCTGAGGTTGAAGTAGTCCACCACCTGCTCGATCAGATCGAGCCCTTTCAGGTGGGGATAGTCGGCGGCGAACTGTTTGAATTCTTTTTCGAAGAGAAGGGTTCTTAGCAGGCTGCGCTGCCAGGCAGGGGTATTGCGGTGTGGAAATGCATCTTGCAACAGAGAATCCAGGCTGAACATCGCGTTATCTCCTGACGTAGTCGCTGCAAACTTAAGCCAGAGCCGTGACTCTGACGTGTCAGTTACATGACAATAAAATGAATCCATCGACTATCAGGTATAGCAAAGTAATGAAGAATTGGGAGCGAAAGACGCATTTTCGTCCCCACTTGCCCTCACATCGGCGCCGGTAGCGGCGTACGCGGAACAGCACGGTTACGCGCGCCGGCATAAAAAAACAGTGAAAGCCCGGCGATTGTCGAATTACCGCTGCGGCTTTCGTCATCGGCAGACTGAATAAATAGACGCCGAGAATTGTCGACTGATAAATAACGAATTTGCCGTTTTCACTTTGCGTTGACACCGCTTTCGCTTGCCGCTCAATCGAAAGCAAAAATAAATATAACCAACTGATAGATATAAGTATTTTTAAAATAACCGATTGCATTTCAGCGTTTCGTTTGCTGTAATTCGCCATAACTAACTGAAAGCGTTCCGGTCGGTATCGCCGCGGCTTATTAAGCCGTGGTCGGGCACGGCTACCGGTAAATCAGGAGTTTGCGTTAATGCCCAATACCGCAAAACGCCGGGAATTAATTATCGACCCGCAGCAGTGCAGGATCGGTGCTTGCCTAAAGGCGCTGCACCATTGAGGGAGCGACGTGATTATCGCCGACCGTTAACCAAGGCTTTTAAGGAGTTGTCATCATGAACGCGTATTTCTCTTACGAGGCGGATTGGCTGAAGCAGCGCAACGCCTGGCACACCGCCGCAGAGATTTGGCAGCAGCCGGATCTGTGGGCCGCGCTGCACCGGCAATTGCAGGATCAACAGGCGCAGTGGCAGCCGTTCCTGGCGCCGCTGCTGGCCAATCCGCACCTGCAAATCGTGCTGTGCGGCGCCGGCAGCTCGGCGTTCGCCGGCCGCGCCCTGGCGCCCTGGCTGCGCGAACGAACCGGCCGCGACGTGGCGGCCTACGGCACCACCGATATCGTCGCCAATCCGTTGCAGTATCTCGACCCTGAGCGGCCGACGCTGCTGGTCTCCTTCGCCCGCTCGGGCAACAGCCCGGAGAGCGTGGCGACGGTGGAGCTGGCCGACCAGCTGCTGCCGGAAAGCTATCACCTGATGCTGGTGTGCAACCCGGACAGCCGGCTGGCGCAGTATGCGCATCGGCGCGATAACGTCTGTTCGCTGGTGATGCCGCAAGGCTCCAACGATCAAAGCTTCGCCATGACCTCCAGCTTCAGCTGCATGATGCTGAGCGCCGCGCTGTTGCTCGGCTCGGCTTCGCTCGAGGCCGCCCAGGCGCCGCTCAACGCCATGGTGCAGCGCTGCCGTACACTGCGCGAAACGCTGCAGCCGCAGGTGAAGGCGTTGGCCGCCAGCGGTTTCCGCCGTTATATCACCCTCGGCGGCAGCTGTTTTACCGGCCTGGCGGAAGAGGCCTCGCTCAAGATGCTGGAGCTGACCGCCGGCCGCATCGTTACACGCTACGACTCGCCGCTCGGCCTGCGCCACGGCCCGAAATTCATGGTCGACGGCCAGACGTTGGTGGTGCTGATGTTCTCCCGCGACGACTACGCCCGCCAGTATGACCGCGATCTGTGGAACGAACTGCAGCGCGACGGGCTGGCGATGCAGTTGGTCGGGTTGACCGGCGAGCGCCAACCCCTGTCCGATGCCCTGCTGCCTATGCACGACGCGGCCGACGATATCTGGCTGCTGTTCCCGTATCTGCTGTTCACCCAGATGCTGGCCTTCGAGAGTTCGCTGGCGCAGGGGCTGACCCCGGACAATCCTTGCCCGACCGGCGAGGTCAACCGGGTGGTGAAAGGCGTGACGATTTACCGTTTTCCTTCCCCGGTGCTGTAAGGAGATCCCATGTATCTGATAGCCAACCGAGAAATGCTGCTCAAGGCGCAGCGTCAGGGTTACGCCGTCCCGGCGTTTAACGTCCACAATCTGGAAACCGTGCAGGTGGTGGCGGAAACCGCCGCCGAACTGCGCTCGCCGGTGATCATGGCCGGCACGCCCGGAACCTTCAGCTATGCCGGTACCGACTACCTGATCGGCATTTGCCAATCTGCCGCGCACCGCTACGATCTGCCGTTGGCGCTGCATCTGGATCATCACGAAGCGCTGGACGACATCGAGCACAAGGTGAAAAGCGGCATCCGCTCAGTGATGATCGACGGTTCGCATTTGCCGTTCGAGCAGAACATCGCCAAGGTGGCCGCCGCAGTGGCCCTGTGCCATCGCTACGGCGCCAGCGTGGAAGCGGAGCTGGGGCGCCTGGGCGGGCAGGAAGACGATCTGATCGTCGATACGGCGGACAGCTTCTATACCGACCCGGCGGCGGCACGCGAGTTCGTCGCCGCCACCGGCATCGATTCGCTGGCGGTGGCGATCGGTTCCGCCCACGGCCTGTATCACGGCGAGCCGAAGCTGGACTTCGAGCGCCTGGCGCTGATCCGCGAACAGGTGGACGTGCCCCTGGTGCTGCACGGTGCCTCCGGTATTCCGGAAGCGATGGTTAAGCGCGCGATCTCGCTCGGCGTCTGCAAGGTCAACGTCGCCACCGAATTGAAAATCGCCTTTGCCGATGCGGTGAAAAGCTACTTTTCACAGCACCCGGATGCCAATGACCCGCGCAAATACATCGTCCCCGGCAAGCTGGCGATGAAAGAAGTGGTGGCGGAAAAGATCCGCATCTGCGGCAGCAGCGGTATGCTGTAACCCCCGCTCGCCCCCGGTTCCTGCGGTTGCGCTACGGGGGCGAAAACATCCCGCCCTTTCCCGCTTTCCTGAGAGAACGATCACAGCCTTTTACCCTGCCCGCGCCGGAAACCATTAACCGGTCTTCACTATGATCCAAATCATGGTTTTACCCACCCTACCTCCTTACTATCAAATTCATTGAATGCAGGCAGTAGGATTTTTGCCCATTCGTTTTTATTTCGCCAGGCGAAATTGATTATTTGATAAAAACAAGCGTGCTTGTTTTTTAATTGGCAGCATTTTTAATCTGAGAGGAACAGCGTATGAACCATTACTTAGCCGTATTAAGCGCATTGGTCATTTTGCCCTTCGCTCTGCAAGCAAAACCGCTTTCCGGCAGCCAGGTCTCCTCCGGCGTCGTGCGCTTTACCGGCGCCATTACCACCCCGGCCTGCACCATCACACATCAGGATGAACAGCTTGTCTCCAACTGCTTCGGCAAAGTGACCGAATATCAGAACGGATATATTTCCTCTTCGTTAAAAGAGATGCCAAAAGAATTAGTCTCTGCCGTCACCAGCGAAATAGTGAATAACGATCCCCATTTAAAGCGCGTGACCATCAGCTATAAGTAACGCCAACGCGTTAATGCCTGGTGAAATAATAAACAGAACACAACTTGCCTTGATTAATTATAAATTTATTTTATAAATTCATCGGGCAATGACTACCCGGCTTACCCTGAGCCGGCTATTTGGGCAACCCTGCGGTTGCCCATCAGCATGTCCGAAATCCGCCATCTCTTCCCCCGCTTTCGTGCGATAATCGCCATACCAAACCGAGGAGTGATCCAGATGCAGACTTTTTTGATTGATCGTACCGCCACGCCGGTGGGAGAACTGGTGCTGATTGCCGATGAACAGGGGCGCCTGCGGGCGATTGACTGGACCGATCACGAAGCGCGCCTGATGAAGCTGCTGAATACCCACTACCGCACCGATCGCTTCACCCTGCGCGAGCAGCGCGATCCCGGCGGCCTGACCGATGCGATGCAACGCTATTTCGCCGGTGAGCTGAGCATTATCGATCGGCTGCCGGTGATGACCGCCGGCACCGAGTTCCAACGCACCGTATGGCAACAGCTGCGCCAAATCCCGTGCGGCGAGATCCTGACCTACGGCCAGCTGGCGCAACGCATCGGCCGTCCGACCGCCTCGCGCGCGGTCGGTATGGCCAACGGTTCGAATCCGATCAGCATCGTGGTGCCCTGCCACCGGGTGATCGGTTCGCAGGGCGCGCTGACCGGCTATGCCGGCGGCGTACAGCGCAAGCAGTGGCTGTTGCAGCATGAAGGCTACCTGCCGAAAAGTTTGCTGTAGCCGCGACGATGAGCTCATCCAGCGCCATTGTTTGGCGCTGCTTAATAAAGCACGTTGCTCAACGCCGCGCTCGTCCCCGCTTTGGCACTATCAATAACTTGTGTGAATAAAACGCATAAGTCACAAATAATATTCATAACTTCAGTCCCATACAGAATAATCGTCGGTATGTGTGCGCAAAATTCGCACACAATACCCCTATTCATGCTAATGCCACCCTTATCAGCTGCTGCAAAAGATGTTAAAATTGACTCATATCAATTATTGAATGAGCGTAATCTATGATCCCGGAAAAACGCGTGATTCGTCGTATCCAGTCTGGTGGTTGTGCGATCCATTGCCAGGACTGCAGCATCAGCCAGCTGTGCATTCCTTTCACCCTTAATGCCCACGAGCTGGACCAGCTCGACAACATTATCGAGAGGAAAAAGCCCATCCAGAAAGGCCAAACCCTGTTCAAGGCCGGCGACGAGCTGAAGTCGCTGTACGCGATCCGTTCCGGGACCATCAAAAGCTATACCATCACCGAGCAAGGCGACGAGCAGATCACCGGCTTCCACCTCGCGGGCGATCTCGTGGGCTTCGACGCCATCGGCGGCCTGAAGCACCCGAGTTTTGCCCAGGCGCTGGAAACCTCGATGGTGTGTGAGATCCCGTTCGAAACCCTCGACGATCTGTCCGGCAAAATGCCTAACCTGCGTCAGCAGATCATGCGGCTGATGAGCGGCGAGATCAAAGGCGACCAGGACATGATCCTGCTACTGTCGAAGAAAAACGCCGAAGAGCGCCTGGCGGCGTTCGTTTACAACCTGTCGCGCCGCTTCGCGGAGCGCGGCTTCTCACCGCGCGAGTTCCGTTTGACCATGACCCGCGGCGACATCGGCAACTACCTCGGCCTGACTGTGGAAACCATCAGCCGCCTGCTGGGCCGCTTCCAGAAAAGCGAAATCCTCAGCGTGAAAGGCAAATACATCACCATCGAAAACGCCGACGCCCTGTCGGTGCTGGCCGGTACGCCGCGCATCAACGTGTCCGTTAACGCCTGATTCTCCTGCCGGATCAACATTTCACTGAAATTGTTGATCCGGCGCCGCTTCTGTTGTTGTTCTGTTTTTCAATGTTGGGTTACTCTGTAAATTAACAGACTGTTGATTTCAGCTGTAAGGAGGCCCTATGGCGAAGTATCAGAATCTTCTGGTGGCTATTGACCCCAATCAGGACGACCAGCCGGCATTGCGCCGCGCCGTGTACCTGGTGAAACGGAACGGCGGGCGCATCAAAGCCTTCCTGCCCATTTATGACTTCTCTTACGAAATGACGACCCTGCTCTCTCCGGACGAAAGAACGGCGATGCGGCAAGGTGTGATCAGCCAACGCGCCGCCTGGATCAACGAGCAGTGCCGCTTTTACCTCAACGACGGCGTGCCGATCGAAATCAAAGTGGTCTGGCACAACCGCCCCTTCGAAGCCATCATTCAGGAAGTGCTTTCCGGCCAACATGACCTGCTGTTGAAAATGGCGCACCAGCACGACCGGCTGGAATCGGTGATCTTCACCCCCACCGACTGGCACCTGCTGCGAAAATGCCCTTGCCCGGTGTGGATGGTGAAAGACCAGCCCTGGCCGGAAGGCGGTAAAGCGCTGGTGGCGGTCAACCTGGCCAGCGAAGAACCCTATCACGATCCGCTCAATATCAAACTGGTGCAAGAAACCGTCGAACTGGCGCAGAACGTCAACCAGACCGAGGTTCACCTGGTCGGCGCCTATCCCGTTACTCCGATCAACATCGCCATCGAGCTGCCCGATTTCGATCCGAGCGTCTACAACGACGCCATCCGCGGCCAGCATCTGATCGCCATGAAGGCGCTGCGGCAGAAATTCTGCATTAAGGAAGAGTTCACCCACGTGGAAAAAGGCCTGCCGGAAGAGGTGATCCCCGATCTGGCCGAACACCTGCAGGCCGGCGTGGTGGTTCTGGGCACGCTGGGTCGCACCGGCATTTCGGCGGCCTTTATCGGCAACACCGCGGAACATGTGATCGACCATCTGAAATGCGATCTGCTGGTGATTAAGCCGGAGAACTTCAACTGCCCGATTGAGACGGATGAAGACGATGAGCACGACGACGAAGATTAACCCTCGCGCATAAAAAACGGGCCGCTAAGCGGCCCGTTTTTTTGGTTGCTCAATTACTTCTGCAATGCCCGCAGAATCGCTTCCACGCTGTCTTTGGCGTCGCCGAACAGCATCTGGGTGTTCTCCTTGAAGAACAGCGGGTTCTGCACGCCAGCGTAGCCGGTGTTCATCGAGCGTTTGAACGCGATCACGTTCTGCGCTTTCCACACTTCCAATACCGGCATGCCGGCGATCGGGCTGCGCGGATCCTCCAGCGCCGCCGGGTTCACCGTGTCGTTAGCGCCGATCACCAGCACGGTGTCGGTATCCGGGAAATCTTCGTTGATTTCATCCATCTCCAGCACCACGTCGTACGGCACTTTCGCCTCCGCCAGCAGCACGTTCATGTGGCCCGGCAAACGCCCCGCGACCGGGTGAATGCCGAAACGCACCTTCACGCCGCGCGCCCGCAGTTTCTCGGTGATTTCCGCCACCGGATATTGCGCCTGCGCCACCGCCATGCCGTAGCCCGGGGTGATGATCACCGAGGTGGAGTTCTTCAACTGCTCGGCCACTTCTTCCGCCGTGGTTTCACGGTATTCGCCCATCTCTTCGGCGTCGCCGGTAGACGAACCGTCACTGCCGAAGCCGCCGGCGATCACGCTGATAAACGAGCGGTTCATCGCCTTGCACATGATGTAAGACAGGATCGCACCCGAAGAACCCACCAGCGCGCCGGTGACGATCAGCAGATCGTTGCTCAGCATGAAGCCCGCCGCGGCGGCCGCCCACCCCGAGTAGGAGTTAAGCATCGATACCACCACCGGCATGTCGGCGCCGCCGATCGAGGCCACCAGATGCCAGCCGAACGCCAGCGCGATCGCCGTCATCAGCAGCAGCGTCACCACCTGCCAGCCCACGCTGTCGGTACGCACGAACGCCACCAGCAGCAGGAACGAGATCACCAGCGCCGCCAGATTCAGCTTGTGGCGGTTCGGCAGCATCAGCGGCTTGGAAGAAATGATGCCGCGCAGCTTGCCGAAGGCGACGATCGAACCGGTGAAGGTGACCGCGCCGATAAAGATGCCGAGGAACACTTCGGTCAGATGGATGTTCGCCATCACCGGCTCCATCGGCGCGCCGTGATCCAGGTAGCTGTTGAAGCCGACCAGCACCGCCGCCAGGCCAACGAAGCTGTGCAGCACCGCCACCAGTTCCGGCATTTCGGTCATCTCGACCTTCCTGGCCAGATAGACGCCGATTGAGCCGCCGATGATCATGGCGATGATGATCCAGCCGACGTTGCCGGAATCCGGCCCCAGAATGGTGGCGATCAGCGCGATCGCCATGCCGGCGACGCCGAACAGGTTGCCCTGCTTCGACGTTTCATGGCGCGACAGGCCCGCCAGGCTGAAAATAAACAAAATAGCGGCAACAATGTATGCAGCTGTAACCAATCCTCCAGACATTTGCTACCCCTTAGTTCTTGCGGAACATCTTCAGCATGCGCTGAGTGACGGTGAACCCACCGAAAATATTGATGCTGGCGATCAGCACGGCGATAAAGGAGAGGAAACTCACCCAGCCGCCATGGCCGATCTGCAACAGCGCGCCGACCACGATAATCCCTGAGATCGCATTGGTGACCGACATCAACGGGGTATGCAGCGCATGGCTGACGTTCCAGACCACGTAGTAACCGACCACGCAAGCCAGCGCGAACACGGTAAAGTGCGACAGGAACTCTTTCGGCGCCGCGTCCGCCAGCCAGCCGAACAGCAGGATTGCCAGAGCCATCAGGCCGTACTTCAGCCACGGCGAGGTCGGTTTGGCTTCGGGTTTGGCGGCCGGTGCGGCGGCGGGCGCCGCTTTCGGCTGGGCGGAGACCTGGATCGGCGGCGCCGGCCAGGTGATTTCACCGCTGCGCACCACGGTAACGCCGCGGATCACCGTATCGTCGAAATCGATGTCGATCTCGCCGTTTTTCTCTTTCGACAGCAGCTTCAGCAGGTTGACCAGGTTGGTGCCGTAAAGCTGCGAAGATTGGGTCGGCAGGCGGCTCGGCAGATCGGTATAGCCGATGATTTTCACGCCGTTGTCGGTCACGGTAATGGTGTCGGCCACGGTCAGCTCGCAGTTTCCGCCGGTTTGCGCCGCCAGATCGACGATCACGCTGCCCGGCTTCATCGACGCCACCATCTCTTTGGTGATCAGTTTCGGCGCCGGTTTACCCGGGATCAACGCGGTGGTGACGATGATATCGACCTCCGCGGCCTGCGCGGCGAACAGCGCCATCTCGGCCTTGATAAAGGCTTCAGACATCACTTTGGCGTAGCCGTCGCCGCTGCCCGCTTCCTCTTCAAAATCCAGCTCGAGGAATTCCGCGCCCATGCTCTGCACCTGCTCTTTCACTTCCGGGCGGGTGTCGAAGGCGCGTACGATGGCGCCGAGGCTGCCCGCGGCGCCGATCGCCGCCAGGCCGGCCACGCCGGCGCCGATGATCATCACCTTGGCCGGCGGCACTTTGCCGGCGGCGGTGATCTGGCCGGTGAAGAAACGGCCGAACTCATGCGCCGCTTCGACGATCGCGCGGTAGCCGGCGATGTTGGCCATCGAGCTCAGCGCGTCCATCGACTGGGCGCGCGAGATGCGCGGCACCGAGTCCATCGCCAGCGCGGTGACGTTGCGCGCCGCCAGCTTGGCCATCAATTCGGGGTTTTGCGCCGGCCAGATAAAGCTGACCAGCGTGCTGCCTTCGCGCATCAAGGCGATCTCGTCGTCTTGCGGCGCGTTGACTTTCAGGATCAGATCCGACTGCCACACTTCGCTTTCGTCGACCAGCGCCGCGCCGGCGGCTTCGTAGGCGACGTCCTCAAAACTGGCCAGTTTACCCGCCCCGCGTTCAATCGCGACGGTAAAACCCAGCTTCAGCAGTTGTTCCACCGTTTTCGGCGTGGCTGCGACCCGGGCTTCATTGGCCAACCGCTCTCTTGGTACACCAATACGCATAATGTTCCCTTCTCACCTGTCTTGGATGATGTTTATTATTTTCCTGCCCATAGCACGGCGTCACCGGCGGGCGTGGCATTAACTTGCCCGCACTGATTTCAGACGCCAACTATAACCTACTGAAAATAAGGTCGATGATCCATAATTGCTTACGCATTCAGCTCTGTTTTTACATAAAAACGCCGCGCGTGATATGACAAATCGCAATTTACTGTGAAAAAATCCATACAGAACAGCGCATTCTGCGTGACAAGAGATTTACGCCCGGCGTAACGATTTATGGCCATGCGCGGTGTATAAGCATAAAAGTTATCATTTTGTGAATAATTAACATTAATGACACCAAAGCCGTTATTATGGAAACTTATGGCGATGGCGCCATCCGTGCGCCCGGCGTCACCGTCGGCGATTTGTCGCACGGGATAACATAAAATGCTGAGACAGTTTTCAGAATTACATGTAATAATCGACGGCTGAATTACACTTAAACAGTTCAGTACGTTATAAACGTTAATGCGCTAGGCGAAAGGATTTTTTATGAAGCTGAAGACCACGATCATCGCGTCAGCCTTGTTATCACTCACCGCGCTGTCTGCTCATGCGGCGCAAGAGTTAACTCCTGAGAAAGCAGCGGCGCTGAAGCCGTTTGATCGCATCACGATTACCGGCCGCTTCAATGCCATCAATGAAGCCGTCGACGCCGTATCCCGCCGTGCAGACAAACTGGGTGCCGATTCCTTCTATATCCAGGACAGCAACAACAGCAACAACGGCGGCAACTGGCGCGTCACCGCAGACCTTTATCATAAAGATGCGCCAGAAGTGAGCAAAACACCAAAATACCGCGTATTTAACGGCGTGAACGAACTGCCTAAAGAGGAAGCCTATCTGCTGGAGCCTTACGATACCGTGAGCGTCAGCGGTTTCTACCGCAGCCAGCCGGACATCAACGACGCTATCTCCAAAGAAGCGAAGAAAAAAGGCGCCGCCTCGTTCTTCATCGTGCGCCAGGTTGACGCCAACTCCGGCGGCAACCAGTTCGTTACCGCCTACATCTATAAGGCCGATGCGCCAAAACGCCGCGTGCAGAGCCCGGACGCCATTCCGGCCGATTCTGACGCCGGCCGCGCCGCACTGGCCGCCGGCGGCGCCGCTGCCGCGAAAGTCGAAATTCCTGGCGTCGCGTCTTCCGGTTCGCCAAGCCGCGAAGTGGGTCGTTTCTTTGAAACCCAGTCTTCTACCGGCCAACGCTATACCGTCACGCTGCCTAACGGCACCAAGATCCAGGAAGTGAACAACGTGACCGCCGCGCAGATGGTGCCGTTCGATTCCGTCACCTTCACCGGCCACTTCAACAGCATGACCGATGTCTCCACCGAAGTGGCGAAACGCGCGGCCGAGAAAGGCGCCAAGTACTACCACGTCACCCGCCAGTGGCAGAACAAGAGCGGCGGCAACCTGACCGTCAGCGCCGATCTGTTCAAATAAAACCCGCTTTTCGGTTTACCATCGGGCAGCCCTTGAGCTGCCCGTTTTTATTGCCGCTTTTTTCATCGCGCGTTGAATAGTTTTTTGTAAATTCCGCATATTCAATCATTGCATCTCTAATCATCCCTCCGTAAAATTTGCGCCAATTTTTAGGGCTATTGTCTATTCGCGCAGTGGTAGTTAATACATTGTTGCCACCAAGCAGTTCCCTTCCAGTTGTTTATTCTGCGTTCAGGATCCGTCATTGGAAAAAAAACTCGGTCTTACCGCGCTAACCGCTTTGGTGCTCAGCTCAATGCTGGGTGCCGGCGTGTTCAGTCTGCCGCAAAACATGGCGCAGGTCGCCAGCCCCGCCGCGCTGCTGCTGGGTTGGGGGATCACCGGCGTCGGCATTCTGTTTTTGGCCTTCGCCATGCTGTTGCTTACGCGTTTGCGTCCGGATCTGGACGGCGGCATTTTCACCTACGCCAAGGAAGGGTTCGGCGAGCTGGTGGGCTTCTGCTCCGCCTGGGGTTACTGGCTGTGCGCCGTGATCGCCAACGTCTCGTATCTGGTGATCGTGTTCGCGGCGCTGAGTATCTTCACCGATCGCGGCGGCAGCGTGATTCTCGGTGACGGCAATACCTGGCAGGCGCTGATCGCCGAATCCGCCCTGCTGTGGATCGTGCACGCGCTGGTGCTGCGCGGCGTGCAAACCGCCGCCAGCATCAATCTGGCGGCCACCCTCGCCAAGCTGTTGCCGCTGGGAATGTTCGCCGTTCTGGCGACGATCGCCTTTAAAATGGACGTGTTCACGCTGGATTTCAAAGGCATCGCCCTCGGCAAGCCGGTGTGGGAACAGGTCAAGGACACCATGTTGATCACCCTGTGGGTGTTTATCGGCGTGGAAGGCGCGGTGGTGGTTTCCGCCCGCGCCCGCAATAAGAAAGACGTGGGCCGCGCCACCATGCTGGCGGTGCTGTCGGCGCTGGCGGTGTATCTGATGGTGACGCTGCTGTCGCTGGGCGTGGTGCCGCGCAGCGAACTGGCCGAAATGCGCAATCCGTCGATGGCGGTGCTGATGGTGGAACTGATCGGCCCGTGGGGTGACGTGCTCATCGCCGCCGGCCTGATCATTTCCGTGTGCGGCGCCTACCTGAGCTGGACCATCATGGCGGCGGAAGTGCCGCTGCTGGCCGCGCAGCACGGCGCGTTTCCGCGCGTGTTCGGCAAGCAGAACCGCCATCATGCCCCGTCCTCTTCGCTGTGGCTGACCAACATCGCGGTGCAGCTGGCGCTGGTGCTGATCTGGCTGACCGGCAGCAACTATAACTCGCTGCTGACCATCGCTTCGGAAATGATCCTGGTGCCTTACTTCCTGGTTGGCGCGTTTCTGTTCAAGGTGGCTTACCGCCGCCGCGACAAACGCCTGATCTTCGCCGCCACCGGCGCCTGCGTCTATGGCCTGTGGCTGCTGTACGCTTCCGGGCTGATGCACCTGCTGATGTCGGTGCTGCTGTATGCGCCTGGGCTGTTGGTGTTCATGTATGCCCGCCGCGGCCACCGGGACATCAATCTGCTCAACCGGCTGGAAAAGAGCAGCATCTTCTTGCTGCTGGCGGCCACGCTGCCTGCCGGTTGGCTTATGCTGCACTAAAATCGCCTGTCAATGCGGCTGCCCGTCAGCCGCATTTCGTTTCCCCCTTCTTTCTTCTTTCCCCGTTACCCCGCTACCCGTTGTTGATCCGTCAGTTGCTCCTCTTGCGATCTTAAATGCAATTAATTATCATTATCATCTGAGCATTAACGGCAAGACGCGAGCGCCCCCTGCCGAGAGGCGTCAGGAGGCGGGTTTAGACCGGCTGAAAATGGAAGGCATTTCATGGCTGAAAAACTGCTGCACGCATTACCCTTGTTTACCGCCTGGGAAGCGCTGATCGCCGAGGGCAACACGGCATTCAATCAGCGGCGCGATCGCCTGGCGATGGCGCACTACCAGCAGGCGCTGGAGGCCGCTCAGGCGCTCGTCGCCGAGCGGCCCTGGCAAAACGCGGAATATACCGAACGGTTTGACGCACTGCATCTTTTCGAATCCGCCCTGGCCGCGCTGATCGTCACGTTCAACAACATCACCCATCTGCGCCTGCGGCAAAAGCCGCTTCGCGGCGTAGAACCCCACGTGCATCAGGCCCGGCTCGCCATCGAGCAACTGATGGACGACACCTCGCTGTGCGAACAGATGCAGCAGATCGCCGAACGGCACCTGCTGCGGTTCCGAATTGAAACGCTGCAGGCGCTGCGCGAGCACCGGCTGCCGGAAACCAGCGTCTGCGCGCCCGCGGCGAACCATTCCGCCACCGTGCATTAACAACGCCACCACGACCTGAGGGGTAATCTGCCAATGAATGAATTGAATGATGAGATGAAAAAGATGCTGGCCAAACAGCTGCCTGTGCAGGCGACCAGCAGCCCAAGCGGCATGCCCGATATCGGCCCCAAGCGCTCTTTGCGCCTGTATGACGACCGTACGCTGATTTACAACGAAAATACCGGCGGCCAGACGCTGCAAAATATCAGGGAAGGATCGAAAATGGCCGTCGTGGTTATCGATCGCGAGGCGCTGGACGGTTACCGCTTCGTCGGCACCCCGGAACTGTTCCTGGCGGGCAAGCCGTTTGACGATGCGCTGGCGTTTGCAGAAAAAAATGGAATGAAGCCGCCGAAATACGCAGTGCTGATTCATATAGACGGCATTTATACCCTACGCTCCGGCCCCAATGCCGGGACCCGGCTTTAAAGGCAGGCCGCTACGCGGCGCGGAATATCACGTTCATGGTTAGGCTATCGCGGCAAGTCAATTGCCTAACCATCAACGAGTGGCCGGGTTGATTCCCGGTCAGCTTTTAGGGGGAATGGTGACGGTCATGCGCTCACCCACCAGGGCGATCGCGATGCCTTCCGCGCACTCTTTCTGAATGGCCGCCAGCTGCTGCGCCTCCAGCTCATAGGGCAGCTGAATATCAAATACCGTCAGACCCTGCTGCTGCGCCAGGTCAATCAGGCGCACAATGTTGGTTTCATCGCTGACCTGGGTTGACACCACCTGCAGCGCCAGCTCTTTCAACTGCTCTTTGCGCGTTTGTGACGTGGTCACGCGCGATTTCAACACCATGCCGAAGATCGGCATCACACCATAAATAGCATCAACAAAGCGCCAGTGCTTCCTGCACGATGCGGACAGAAAATCCATATAGTCGAAACAGATTTTCTCACTGCGCGCGATGGATGCAAGGTGATTGCTGTTCATCCCCTCATTCCTCTCATGGCCAGTGTTAACCCGTGGTCTTTCAAGCCGCCGCCGGGCGACAACCTGAAATGCATTGGGGATCTTACATCCAGAAATGGATAATCATGCGAAGCTTTAACGACTTTCCGCCGTATGATGGCATAATTCCCCTATTGTTTGCCAGTCTGTCCAGGAGCTTTAATCAATGGAACACCCCAACTCTGCCCCGGTGCTGATTACCGGCGGCGCGCGGCGCATCGGGCTGGCGCTCGCCAGAGCGTTTCTCCAGCGCGACGTTCCCGTCATCATCGCCTATCGCAGCGAATATCCGGCGATGGCCGAGTTGAAAGCCTTGGGCGCCTGCTGCATTCAGGGCGACTTTTCCACGCACGAAGGTATCTACCGTTTCGCCGACCAGGTGCGGCAGGTGGCGCCCAAATTGCGCGCGGTGATCCACAACGCCAGCGCCTGGCAGGCAGAGTCGCCGCAGGTGCCGCCGGAACAGGTGATGGCGACGATGCTGCAAATTCACGTCTATACGCCCTATTTGCTCAACCAACTGCTTGAAACCTGCCTGACCGGCCAGGGCCAGGCCGGCGCGGACATTATCCATCTCACCGACTACGTGGTGGAAAAAGGCAGCGACAAACATATCGCCTACGCCGCCAGCAAGGCCGCGCTGGACAATATGACCCGTTCGTTCGCCCGCAAGCTGGCGCCGGAGGTCAAGGTCAACGCCATTGCGCCGGCACTGATCATCTTCAATCCTGGCGACGACGAGGCTTATCGCCAGCAGGCGCTGGCGAAATCGCTGATGAAGGTCGCGCCGGGCGAGAGCGAAGTGGTCAACCTGGTGAACTACCTGCTGGAGAGCCGCTACGTCACCGGCCGCACCCACGGCGTCGACGGCGGCCGGCCGCTGCGCTGAGGCCAAGATCCGCATGGCGCATCGCCGCGGGCCGCGCTATGCTGAAATCCGCTTTTCTTATTAAAACACGGGCATATGCATAAAATTGTTTTTGTGGAAGACGATCCCGAAGTCGGCAAGCTGATCGCCGCCTATCTGGGCAAACACGACATCGAGGTGCTGATCGAGCCGCGCGGCGACAGCGCGCAGGCGCGCATCGAGCGCGAGCAACCCGATTTGGTGCTGCTGGACATCATGCTGCCCGGCAAAGACGGCATGACGCTGTGCCGCGATCTGCGCCCCACCTTCCCCGGCCCGATCGTGCTGCTCACCTCGCTCGACAGCGACATGAACCATATCCTGTCGCTGGAGATGGGCGCCAACGACTATATCCTGAAAACCACGCCGCCGGCGGTGTTGCTGGCACGCCTGCGTTTGCACCTGCGCCAACACGGCCAACAGCCGAAAGAAGAGTCGGTTCAGCCGCTCACCCAGCACAACGCGCTGTATTTCGGGCTATTGTGCATCGATCCGGTCAACCGGCAGGTCACGCTGGGCGAAGAAACTGTCACGCTGTCCACCTCGGATTTCGATCTGCTGTGGGAGCTGGCGACCCACGCCGGACAGATCATGGATCGCGAGGCGCTGCTGCAAAACCTGCGCGGCGTGAGCTACGACGGCATGGACCGCAGCATCGACGTGGCGATCTCCCGCCTGCGCCGCAAGCTGTACGACAACGCGCTGGAGCCGTTCCGCATCAAGACCGTGCGCAATAAAGGTTATCTGTTCGCCCCTAACGCCTGGGCATCGGTGCAACAATGAGAAAACTTTTCGTCCAGTTCTTCCTGTTGCTGTTCGTCTGTTTTCTGGTGATGGCGATGCTGGTCGGTCTGGTGTACAAGGTGACCGCCGAGCGCGCCGGCCGCCAGTCGATGGACGATCTGATGAAAAGTTCGCTGTACCTGATGCGCAGCGAGCTGCGCGAAATCCCGCTGAAGGACTGGAACAAGACCATCGCCACGCTGGATCTCAACCTGTCGTTCAAGCTGCATATCGAGCCGCTCGGCAAACAGGAGCTGAGCGAGGATCTGAAAAAACGGCTGCGGCTGGGGGAAATCATCGCCCTCGACGATCAGTACACCTTTATGCAGCGCATTCCGCGCAGCCACTATGTGTTGGTGGTCGGCCCCATTCCTTATCTGTTCTACCTGCATCAGATGCGTCTGCTGGATCTGGTGTTGCTGGTGTTTATCGGCATGTCGCTGGCGCTGCCGGTGTTTCTGTGGATGCGGCCGCACTGGCAAGATCTGCTCAAGCTGGAAAACGCCGCCCAGCGGCTCGGCGCCGGGCATCTGGATGAACGCACCCACTTCGATCCCACCTCCAGCCTGAGCCGGCTCGGCGTGGCGTTCAACCAGATGGCCGACAACGTCAACACCCTAATCGCCAGCAAAAAACAGCTGATCGACGGCATCGCCCACGAGCTGCGCACGCCGCTGGTGCGGCTGCGTTACCGGCTTGAAATGAGCGATAACCTGTCCGACAGCGAGCAGCAGGCGCTGAACCGCGATATAGGCCAGTTGGAGTCGCTGATCGACGAGCTGCTGACCTATGCCCGTCTGGACCGTCCGCAGGTTGCGTTAAACATTGAACCCATCGATCTGCCAAAGTGGCTCGAGGACAAGGTCGATGATATCCGCCTGCTCCATCAGGATCGCGACATCCAGCTCGATATCCCGCACGTCGGCGACTTCGGCGGCGTCGATCTGCGCCTGATGGAGCGCGTGCTCGACAACCTGGTCAACAACGCGCTGCGCTATTCCGAACAGCGGCTGCGCGTTGGCCTGTGGTTTGACGGCGACCTCGCCTGCTTGCAGGTCGAGGATGACGGGCCGGGTATCCCGCCGGAAGAGCGCGAACGGGTGTTTGAACCTTTCGTCCGTCTCGATCCCAGCCGCGATCGCGCTACCGGCGGCTGCGGGCTGGGGCTGGCCATCGTCCATTCCATCGCCGTCGCCCACCAGGGACAGGTGTTCGTCGAAGGCAGTTCGCTCGGCGGCGCCAGCTTCCGTTTCTGCTGGCCGGTGAAGCCGACATTCAGTTTAAAAGCCGATCTGGCGTAATGCCGCCAGACCTTCTCATTGGAGCCGAATAATAATGACATCTGCACATTCCAACACGTCTGCTTACGATCACCTGCGCGCCCTGTTCAGCCGGCTGTCGCGTTTCGGCCACCTGTCCGCCATCGCCGGTTGGGACATGCAAACCATGATGCCGCCGGGCGGCAGCAAGGCGCGCTCCGAAGCGCTGGCCGAGCTGAGCGTGCTGCAGCACCAGATTTTAACGGCACAAAGCACCGGCGCGCTGTTGGATCGCGCGCAGCAAGAGACGCTGGACGAACTCGACCGCGCCAACCTGCGCGAAATGCGCCGCCAATATGAAGACGCCGTGCTGCTGCCGGCCGCGCTGGTCGAAGCCAAATCGCTCGCCGGCGCACGCTGCGAACACGCCTGGCGCGCCCAGCGCCCGGCCAACGACTGGGACGGCTTCGCCGACAACCTGCGCGAAGTGGTCAAGCTCAGCCGGGAAGAAGCGCAGATCCGCGCGCAGGCGGCCGGCACCAGCCGTTACGACGCCCTGCTAAACCTGTATGAACCGGGCATGCGCAGCAGCGATCTCGACCGCATCTTCGGCGATTTGAAAACCTGGCTACCGGATCTGCTGCAGCGCGTGGTGGCCAAACAGGCTAACGAGCCCTGCCAGGCGCCGCAGGGTCCGTTCAATGTGGACACCCAGCGCCAGCTTAGCCTCAGCGTGATGAAGCTGCTCGGTTTCAACTTCGACAACGGCCGCGTCGACGTCAGCGCCCACCCGTTCTGCGGCGGCGTGCCGGAAGATGTGCGCATCACCACGCGTTACAACGAGAAAGAGTTTTTGACCGCGCTGCTCGGCATCGTGCACGAAACCGGCCACGCCCGCTACGAGCAGAACCTGCCGCGCGATCTGCTCGGCCAGCCGGTCGCCCTGGCTCGTTCCACCGCTATCCATGAATCGCAAAGCCTGCTGTTCGAAATGCAGCTGGCGCGCGGCAATGAATTCCTGAAGATCTTGCGTCCGTTGGTCACCGCGCAGTTTGGCGAACAGCCGGCGCTGGAAGAGGCCAACTTTATTCGCCTCAACCAGCGCGTTAAACCGGGCCTGATCCGCGTCGACGCCGACGAGGTGAGCTATCCTGCCCACGTCATCCTGCGCTACGAAATTGAAAAAGCGCTGATCGAAGGCGATATCGAGGTGGAAGACATTCCGGCGCTGTGGAATGAGAAGATGCAGGCTTACCTCGGCCTCGACACCATCGGCAACTACCGCAACGGCTGCATGCAGGATATTCACTGGACCGACGGCGCCTTCGGCTACTTCCCGACGTACACCCTCGGCGCGATGTACGCCGCGCAGCTGTTCCACAGCGTGCGTCAGGCCCTGCCTTCGCTGAGCGAAGATATCGCCGCCGGCAACCTGCAGCCGCTGTTCCACTGGTTGCAGCACAACATTTGGCGCCACGGCAGCCGTTTCCCGACCGAAACGCTGATCGCCAACGCGACCGGCGAAGCGCTCAATCCACGCTACTTCCGTCAGCATTTGGAAACCCGCTACCTGTAATCTCTCCTGGCGCGGCCCCGGCCGCGCCCTTTTCCCGCCTGCATGACCGGATAATGTTTCATAGCGCGCATTCCTTGCCGACAACGCCTTGGCCACAGAGTGGCGGCTGGCTACCTACCATAAGTATGTTGTAACTAAAATGGCAAAAAACGCCGGGCTTTCCGGCCTCTCATCCCAGCGCATGACGGGCGATCATCGCCGCCAGCTGCGGCCTCAATGGCGCGGGCAGGTCATGCCCCATGCCCGGCATGATATGCAATTTGGCGTTGGCGACCGCACGGGCGATCGCAACCCCACCCGCCTTGCGCACCAGCCGATCGCGATCGCCGTGAATAACCAGCGTCGGCGCGGCTATGCGCCGGCTGTAACGACGCAGATCGCCGCTGCCGAGCAACGCGGAAAGTTGCCGCTGCATGCCTTCCGGATCCACGCCCCGCTTCAGCAACCGCGTCACCAGCGTATCCAGCTCCGCCTCCTCCGGCGGATAAAATCGGGTGCCGAGCGCGCGCAGGAAGGTTTTCATCCCCTCGTGGCGCTGCTGCAGCGTCAAATCGGCCGCAGGCCGGCGCACCAACAGCCATAGCAGCGAAGGGGCCGGCGGCGGTAACAGCGGCTGATTGGTGCTGGAGAACAAGATGCATAACGAGGCGACGCGCTGCGGGTATTCGGCGGCCAGCACCTGGGCGATCATCCCCCCCATCGAAGCGCCCAGTACGTGAGCCTGCGGAATGCGTAAATGATCGAGCAGATGCGCCGCGTCCGCCGCCATGTCCGCCAGGGTATAAGGCACCGGCGTTTGCCAACCGAGCTGGGCGCGCAACATCAGCAGCCACAACGGCTGCGTACGTTGTGCCTGCGTTTTGCCGGAAAGGCCGACGTCTCGGTTGTCATAGCGGATCACCCGAAATCCCTTGGCCACCAGGGCGCGGCAGAAGTCGTCAGGCCACAGCAAAAGCTGTGCGCCGATCCCCATGATGAGCAGCAGCGGCGGGTGCGCCTCATCGCCCCAGTCCTCATAGGCCAGCGGCACCTCGCCCTGTTCGGTCACGCCACAACGAATTGATATCTCGTTCATGTTAAATCCTTTTTACCGTGCCTGGCGGTCATTATAACAGCAATCCCACTCCCCACCGCCGCCCTGTACATTAGGTTACATGCCGAAACCAATCACTCACGGAAAGGCGGACGCCGTTTGCCTACTATCATTTCAACGGCCCCGCAGTGGGGTTGATACCCAAAAGCCATATTGAGGATTCTGCGATGAAAAAAGTATTAGCTCTGGTTGTTGCCGCTGCAATGGGTCTGTCTTCCGTAGCTTTCGCTGCCGAGGCTGCCACCACCGCACCTGCGGCTAGCGCAACCACCGCCACCGCTGCGCCTGCTAAAGCCCAGGTGAAACACCACGGCAAGAAAGCCCCGGTTCAGAAAGCTCAGGCGGCCAAAAAGCATCACAAAAAAGCCGGTGCGAAAGCCCCGGCCCAAAAAGCCCAGGCGGCTAAAAAACACCACAAGAAAGCCAGCCACAAAAAGGCGTAACAACGTGAGGATCCCCTCACCGTTTCAGGCTTGACGTGTACAACACCCGGTTCGCCGGGTGTTTTTTCATCGGGGGTTCGCATTGATGCTGCGCCGCTACCTGTTCGAGATCGTTCTGACCGCCCTGATCCTTTGCGGCCTGATCGCCGTCTTTTTTTACCTGTAGCCTGCCGCATCGCCGGCGGGAAATTATTGAAAAATCAATTATTGCCCATCCACACGGATGCTAAATCAGTCTATAGTTAGCATTCAGTGTGTTTATGGATGATCCGTATTTGTCAGGCAAGAGATCTATGCGCAAATCCGTTTTACTGTTGCTGTGCTCACTCCCGCTCATCGCTGCTCAGGCGGCACGCGCCGACGGCCCGTCCAAGGCCGAGCAAACGCGTCTGTTTTTCGGCAAAGATGAACGCATCAAGGTCACGGATACCACCGCCCAGCCCTGGCAGGCCATCGGCCAGGTCGAAACCGCCAGCGGCAATCTGTGTACCGCCACGCTGATCTCCCCACACCTGGCGTTGACCGCCGGCCACTGTGTGCTGGCGCCGCCGGGGCAACTGGATAAAGCCATCGCCCTGCGCTTCGTGGCGGGTGATAAATCCTGGCGGTATCAAACCGACAATATCGAAACTCTGGTCGACAGCAAGCTGGGCAAAAAGCTGAAGCCGGACGGCGATGGCTGGATCGTGCCGCCCGCCGCCGCCGCTTATGACTTTGCGCTGATCCGTCTGAAAGACAAAAAGCCGCTGCCGATCGCACCGTTGCCGCTGTGGCAAGGCGACAGCAAGGCGCTGACCCAGGCCCTGAAACAGGCCAAGCGGTTGATTACTCAGGCGGGTTACCCGGAGGATCATCTGGATGACCTCTACAGCCACCAAAACTGCAAGGTCACCGGCTGGGCCCAGCAAGGCGTACTGTCGCACCAGTGTGATACCCTGCCCGGCGACAGCGGCTCACCGCTGCTGTTGAAAACCGCCGACGGCTGGCAGTTGATCGCCATCCAAAGCTCGGCGCCGGCGGCGAAAGATCGCTACCGCGCCGATAACCGCGCCCTGGCGGTGCCCGGCATCCGGGAAGCACTGGACGCCCTGGCGGCAGGCAAATAGTCTTTATCTCCACAAGCGCTGGTTTCAGGCGATCTCCCTTAACCAGCGTTTAGTCCGAGAGAAAGAGGGTTTTAATGTTAAGAAACATGCCATTATCGCCTTGATTAAAACCCGACAGTTCTTTGTGTCATGCCAATGATTGAAAATATTGCCATGCTCTGGGGGAATAATCTGAGGCAATAATGACATATAAATAACTCTATCTCTTTGGTTCTAATAAAATGCTCAGAAATCTCATCGTGAAAACTCCTTATATTTCCCTTTACATAAAATCGATGCCGTATCAAATCAACTTATTTGGGTGTGAAATTGATATGTATATTCTTTTCCCTGGTAAAGGCCAAAAGCTCACCCAAACACTCTTCTCGGCCAATCCCAGACTGTTTTACACCACCAAATGGAGCACCAAGAAAATGTTTAGCCACATCATTTATCCACACAAACCCTGCCTCAACATCCTGAGCCAATTGATTCGCGTCTTGCAGGCTGTCAGTCCATATAGAACAAGTTAGCCCAAGATCCAACTGATTCACTTGTTGAATAAGACTTTTCTTGTCATCCCATTTTATAATGGACAACACGGGACCAAAAATTTCTTCCCGTGCAATATCCATATCCATGGTTACATCAGCAAATACAGTTGCTTCAAAAAAACAGCCGTTCTTTAGTGATTCATGTGCGGGCCTCGAGCCTCCGGCAATAAGCCGTGCCCCAGCGAGCTTTGCCTGCTCAACATAAGATTCCACGCGGCTTAATTGAGCCTGAGAAATCAATGCCCCCATGGTGGTTTCAGGGTCTGACGGTATGCCTGGTTTAAATCGAGTCACGCGCGATGCAACCTTTTCGATAACATCCTCATATATATCGCTATGAATGTATGCCCGGCTTGTTGAACCACATGATTGCCCGCACCACTCAAAATTCATACCACGTATCACAGCATCGGCAACTTGATCTGGATTAGTATCAGAGAAGGCAATGAGGGCATTTTTTCCACCTAACTCAAGCAGCACCGGTTTTATCGTTTCCGCGGCTGCACGCATTACCGCCCGCCCCGTAGGTATGCTTCCGACTACAGTGATCATTGAAACGCCTGGATGCTGCGAGAGTGCAGCGCCAACGGCCTTCCCTCCTGTCACCACATTGAAGACTCCTGGCGGCAACAGTTCGTGAAAGAGCTCAGCCAGTCTCAGCGCCGAGAGCGGACTTTGCTCTGAGGGTTTAATTATAACGGCATTTCCCGCCGCCAACGGCGCAGCTATTTTCCCCGCACACGTCAGGAGTGGGTGGTTGAAAGGAATTATTCGCGCAACAACACCATAGGGCTCCCGTGTCGAAAAATTAACGGTCCCGACTCCCATTGGGATTGAGCTTCCTTTCATCTCGGTGACAAGTCCCGCAAAGAAGTCCAGCAGTTCTGCCGCCGCAGCCACATCCCCATATAACATCTGCACAGGGTTTCCGCAGTCAATGGCATCAAGCAACGCCAGCTCGCGTAAATTGCTGCGGATTACAGCAGCCATTTTTCGAAGTGTTTTTGCTCTTTCGAGTGGCTTGACTTGACGCCACAGCTGAAATCCATTTCTGGCAGCGTCAATAACGGAAGATACGTCGCGTTCGTCAGCTTCTGCAACTTTGCATAACTCCGTTCCGGTTCCTGGGCTATTCACTGCTCTGACTTCACCTCCGACGGGAGCATGCCAATTTCCGCCATAATACAGATTACGGGAAATGGGTAATACGCTCTGCCAAGAGGACGCTTGCGATTGCATACTATATTCATCTGCCATAATTAAGCTACTCCTATACAAATTTATCATTTAAATAATTCATCAAATATCACTGAGATTATGATGCCCTATCTTCTCCGATGAGAGGGTTAAATCTATCAGTAACTGTGGTTTGCCTTGCTTTGCTTTCCGCCAACGCGCTCATCAAAAAGTTGGCGACTGACCGTTTTTATAAAAAAAGCCAGATAACATCTCATTCCGCTTTCAAATACTGATGCGCGACCTCTTCAGAATAGGCGCCGCTGTGTGGAGCATAAGGCAAAAATGCCGTATTCCCATAATGCATCCAGAAAAACCCGCTGAGCTATCCATTGCCAATTATAAATATCAGTGTCGTTTACAAAATCAGTAAGACAACAAACACAAGAAATGAAATGTCTATGATTGTAAATATCACTATAAACCGGCCCACCGTCATCATCCCTCCTTCCACTGCGCTCAAACATATGTTCTCTGATAGCCGATGTATGTTATTGCACTGTCTCCGTTGTAGATTAATATACCCACTTGACTCGCTCATGTTTATCTGTCGGCGGCTCTGGTAAAATATCTTTTCGCCATTAAGGGCGGTAATTCAGCTTCACCATCAGCACATTGAGCATAATTAATTCAACATCTCAGCCAGTTCTTCCGCACCTTTGTCAATTCCCACCTCGGCCGCGTTGAGCGAGCCGATACTTGCACCGATATTCATGGCATTCGGATACTGTCTGGCCACGTAGGCGTTGAGAAGGTTATGGTTAGAAGCATCATAAAGCTCCACAACGTAATTCACTGAGCCGTTGAATAATCCTTCCTCACCACGGATAGATTGCACAATATTGTAAGGCCCTCCCACCAGAGGGTCTAACTTAGTGATAGTGCCGATAAAAGACGTCGTCGTATCAGCACCTGTTAACGTCAGTTTTAATCGGATAGTACCGGAAATTGGTGTGCTGACCTCTCGGAAGTGTGGACGCAAACTTTCGCTGAATTTGTTATACATATAATCCGCCAATAACTTGCGTTCTTCCGGTAAGAGATCGCCAAACTGGTGA
The DNA here is from genome assembly GCF_043109535.1 of Serratia sp. LACPHL-BACT-2024-00286. Taxonomy (NCBI): domain Bacteria; kingdom Pseudomonadati; phylum Pseudomonadota; class Gammaproteobacteria; order Enterobacterales; family Yersiniaceae; genus Serratia; species Serratia sp. LACPHL-BACT-2024-00286. The sequence goes on along the minus strand of NZ_JBICNA010000001.1, from coordinate 625,933 downwards.
TCCCCACCTTGATAAATAACGACCGGTTCGATAATGATATTGGTGTATTTACTCCAGTCCACTGGCGGGGCATAGCGGTAAGGAATACGGTTGGATTTATCATCAGTGTTAGGAGTGAGCAATGATGATGAATCAATGCTAGCATACCGTACCGGTGGTTTTGCCGAACATCCGGCCAAAATAACGGTAGGTACCGCAACAACCAAGAGAAAAGCGTTGATGTAATTAGACATTTAAGACTCCCGACCAGAGATATCATCGATACTGATCTTAACTGATTGTTTTTCCCCAGAAAAACAACCGAAATATGGTGCTTAACAAGACTTTTCTTTAGGTGGATGGTGGTGTACACAACCAAGAGCGATCATAAAAACACCAAAACAGTACCACCTGGTACACTTTTATCATAGTTTCATCGCGTGTCAAGAAAAAGCCTCTTGTCATGTAACCATTGCTTTAACGGTAAGGAATGCTAATGAAAGTACGTACTAAAGCACGCCGCGACGCTATCGTCGAAGAAGCGGCATTGCTTTTTCAAGAAATGGGCTATGAACGAGCGTCAATGAATGAACTGGTCAAGCGGATTGGCGGATCGAAAGCGACTCTTTACCGTTATTTCCCTTCTAAAGAGGCGCTATTTGTCGCCGTTGTTCGTGAACATGCAACTCAGCACCTCACAGAAGCCGCTGAGGGACTGATGATTGATGCGCAAACTTTCACGCTGGAACAGACTTTGATGCGTTTTGCCGAGCGAAAGCTGCAGGTTGTTGCCAACGATAATAGCGCAATCGCCGTTTATCGGATGGTGGTTGCCGAGTCTGGTAATTCTGATATCGGCACTCTATTTTATGATGCAGGAATACGAGAAAGTGTAACAAAACTCTCGGAACTCATGGCGATAGCGATGGAGCGTAAGGAACTGCATTTGGCAGATCCGCACCTTAGAGCTTTACAATTTTTGTCGCTATTAACCGCAGAGGTTGATATGCGTGTGTACCAGCGCCAATTAACCCCGCTAAGTACACCGCAAATTCAGGAAATGGTTTGCCATGCAGTTCACATGTTTTTAAATGGAGCGGCATTCAGAGATAATGGCTAAAAAAAGGCCTCTGTACCTCAGGCATCCCTCATTTTTATCTTTTAACGATTCGTTTGAAATCACGCTGAATCATTAAATTCAGTGTAGTCACGCATCTGGTATTCGAGGTTTTCGAAACAGACTTTGAGACAAACATGCACCTGAAACATCCCCGTTCTCTCAGTAATGCAGCCTCCAGTGCACTCGAAGAGGGTTCGGCTCGCCTTTCATGCCATCGGAGCCGAGCCTGGACAGGCAAACGCCCCCTGGCAGAAATATGCCAGGGGAATGCCTCCACGGTGCCCCCTCTCGCCCGGCGGCCCAAAACCTTCTGCCCGGCCAGTTGTGCTGTCTGTCGTTCGACGCCGGCCGGCGCGCCCGAACTTAGCCCGAAAGCTGTTCGATAGTTTGCAGAATGCGCTTGTCGGAGATCGGGTACGGCGTGCCCAGCTGCTGCGCGAACAGGCTGACGCGCAGCTCTTCGATCATCCAGCGCACCGCTTTCACCTCTTCCTCCTGCTGCCGCTTTGGCGGCAGCTTGTTCAGCCACTGCTGCCAGGCCTGCTGCACCTGCTCCACCCGCAGCATCTGCGCGCGATCGCGATGCGGATCGATGGCCAGTTTTTCCAATCGGCGTTCGATCGCCTGCAGGTAGCGCAGCGTGTCCGGCAGGCGTTTCCAGCCGTTGCCGGTGACGAAACCGCGGTAGACCAGGCCGCCAAGCTGGGTTTTGATGTCCGACAACGCCAGCGCCAACGACATATCCACCCGGCCTTTCAGCCGTTTGTTGATGTTGAAGACCGCCGTCAGGATCTGCTCAACCTGCCTGGCCACCTCGACGACCGTGTCGTTCAGCTCGGCGCGGATCTGCTCCTGCAGGCGCGCAAAGCCTTCTTCTTGCCAGACCGGGCCGCCGTGTTCGGCGATCAGCTTGTCGATGCCGCACGAAATGCAATCGTCAATCAGCTCCAGCACCTTGCCGTACGGGTTGAAGTAGAGCCCCAGCTTGGCCTTGTTCGGCAGCTTTTCATGCAGGTATTTGATCGGCGAAGGAATATTCAACAACAGCAGGCGGCGCGTGCCCTGCCACATCGCCTGTTGCTGCTCGCTTTCGCTGTCGAACAGGCGGATCGCAACGCTGTCCTTTTCATCCACCAACGCCGGGTAAGCCTTCATCGAATAGCCGCCGCGCTTCTGCTCGTAAAACGCCGGCAGTTGGCCAAAGCTCCAGACATGCAGATTGCTCTGCTCCAGCCCATCGTCGGCCACCGCCGACAGCGTCTCCTGCACCTTCTCTTTCAGCTGCAGGCGCAACGCGGCCAGGTCTTTGCCTTCGCGCAGCGTCTGATTTTTCTCGCCCACCACGCGGAAGGTCATCTTCAGGTGATCGGGTACCTGATCCCACTGCCAGTCATCACGTGACACGGTCACGCCAGTCATGCGCCGCAGCTCACGCTCCAGCGCGTCCAGCAGCGGCAATTCCAGCGCAGTGACGCGGCCAAGGAACGCCTCGGCGTAGTTCGGCGCCGGCACGAAGTTGCGGCGCACCGGTTTCGGCAACGATTTGATCAGCGCAATCACCAGCTCGCGGCGGATGCCGGGGATCTGCCATTCGAAGCCCTGCTCCTCCACCTGGTTGAGGATCGGCAGCGGAATGTGCACCGTCACGCCGTCGGCGTCGGTGCCCGGTTCGAACTGGTAGCTCAGCCGCAGCTTGAGGTTGCCCTGATGCCAGAAGTTCGGGTAGTCGAGCGCGCTGATCTTGTTGGCGCCATCCTTGATCAGCATCTCTTTTTCGAAATTCAGCAGATCCGGCTGCTGTTTGGCGGCGTTCTTCCACCAGCTGTCGAAATGACGGCCGGAAACCACGTCGTTGGGAATACGGCGATCGTAGAAGCCGAACAGCGTTTCGTCGTCCACCAGAATGTCGCGGCGGCGCGATTTATGCTCCAGCTCCTCCACCTCGGCGCGCAGCTTTTGGTTGTCGCGGAAGAAGGCGTGGCGCGTCTGCCAGTCACCCTCCACCAGCGCATGGCGGATAAACAGCTCACGGCACAGCAGCGGATCGATGGAGCCGTAATTGACCTGGCGCGCCGCGACGATCGGCAGACCGAACAGCGTGACCTTTTCGCTGGCCATCACCGCCCCCTGCGACTTCGACCAGTGCGGCTCGCTGTAGCTGTGTTTCACCAGATGCTGAGCCAGCGGCTCGATCCATTCCGGCTCGATACGCGCGGCGATGCGCCCCCACAGGCGGCTGGTTTCCACCAGTTCGGCCACCATGGTCCACTTCGGCGGCTTCTTGAACAGGCCAGAGCCGGGGAAGATGGAGAAACGGGCGTTGCGCGCGCCGGTAAATTCCTGTTTTTCCGCATCCTTCTGGCCGATATGCGACAGCAAGCCGGTCAGCAGCGCGGTGTGTACGCTGCGGTAGTCGGAAGGCGTGCTGTTGATCGGCAGCCCCAGCTCTTTCACCACCTGGCGCAGCTGGGTATAGATATCCTGCCACTCGCGCACCCGCAGGTAGTTGAGGAAATCGTTGCGGCATAGCCGGCGGAACTGGCTGGAGGAGTTCGCCTTTTGCTGCTCCTGCAGATAATCCCACAGGTTGACGAACGCCAGGAAGTCCGAGTCCTTGTCGGCGAAGCGGCGGTGTTTCTCATCCGAGGCTTGCTGCTTGTCCATCGGGCGCTCACGCGGATCCTGAATCGACAGCGCGGCGGTGATGATCATCACTTCACGCACGCTGCCGCTCTTCTGCGCTTCCAGCACCATGCGCGCCAAACGCGGGTCGATCGGCAACTGCGCCAACTGCCGGCCCTGCGGCGTCAGCTGATAGTGGCCGTTGTCGGCGGTGGCGATCGCCCCCAGCTCTTCCAGCAGGCGCACGCCATCCTGAATATTGCGCTTGTCCGGTGCCTCGACAAACGGAAACGCGGCGATGTCGCCCAGCCCCAGCGAGGTCATCTGCAAAATAACCGATGCCAGGTTGGTACGCAGGATTTCCGGATCGGTAAACGCCGGCCGCGACAGGAAATCCTGCTCGGAGTACAGGCGGATGCACACCCCTTCCGATACGCGGCCGCAGCGCCCTTTACGCTGGTTGGCAGAAGCCTGCGACACCGGTTCGATCGGCAGGCGCTGCACCTTGGTGCGGAAGCTGTAGCGGCTGATGCGCGCGGTGCCCGGATCGATGACGTACTTGATGCCCGGCACCGTCAGCGAGGTTTCCGCCACGTTGGTGGCCAGCACGATGCGGCGGCCGTGGTGCGACTGGAACACCCGGTTCTGCTCGCTGTTCGACAGGCGCGCATACAGCGGCAGCACCTCGGTGTGCGGCAAATTGAGGCGGTTCAGGGCGTCGGCGGTATCGCGGATCTCGCGCTCGCCGCTCATGAAGATCAGAATGTCGCCCGGCCCTTCGCGGCCAAGCTCGTCCACCGCATCGAAAATCGCCTGCAGCTGGTCGCGATCGGTATCGTCGCCGTCGTCGACCACCGGGCGGTAGCGTACCTCCACCGGGTAGGTGCGGCCGGAAACCTCGATGATTGGCGCATTGTTGAAATGGCGCGAGAAGCGCTGCGGATCGATGGTCGCCGAGGTGATGATCACCTTGAGATCCGGGCGCTTCGGCAGCAGTTCGCGCAGGTAGCCGAGAATAAAGTCGATGTTGAGGCTGCGCTCGTGCGCTTCATCGATGATCAGCGTGTCGTACTGCATCAGCAGGCGGTCCTGCTGAATTTCCGCCAGCAAGATACCGTCGGTCATCAGCTTGACCAGGGTATTTTCTCCCACCTGATCGTTGAAGCGCACCTTGTAGCCGACGCTGCCGCCGAGCGGGGTTTCCAGCTCGTCGGCGATGCGGTTGGCGACGGTGCGGGCCGCCAGGCGGCGCGGCTGGGTATGGCCGATCAGCCCTTTCACCCCGCGCCCCAGTTCCAGGCAGATCTTCGGCAGCTGGGTGGTTTTCCCCGAGCCGGTCTCCCCGGCGACAATCACCACCTGGTGATCGCGGATGGCGTTTAATATGTCCTGCTTTTTTTGGCTGACCGGCAGGCTTTCCGGATAGGTAATGCGCGGGCAAGACGCGGCGCGCGCCTGCACTTTTTGCCGCGCCGCCGCGATGTCGCTTTCTACTTCGGCGGCCACCGCCAACTGGGCATCGGGATTTTTGATTTTTCGTGCGCCCTGCAGGCGACGACGCAGACGTTGTTGATCGCGGAGCATCAGCTCACCCAGTTGGGCCGGCAGTGCCTCGAGCGGAGATTTCACGTTCGGTGTTCCTTGTTTCTTCGCCGCCAAGGCCAGGCTTGGCAACGGTTTGATGTTTTTTTAGCGATTTTTTTGCTTTAGCCGCACAGCCTATCACAAACGGCTTTCTCCCCCTACTTTCGCGAGTAAAGCCTCGCCATGTCATTCAATAAAATCGAACGAAGATCTCGAAATATTGCGCTATCACTGTTGGAGGAATGTGAATAGCATGTACTCCATGCAAGGGACGCTGAGTCCTGATGTCACTGTCACAACGTAAGGAATTATCGATGAGCAACGTATTGGTTCTGAAATCAAGCATCCTGGCGACCTACTCTCAGTCTAACCAACTGGCCGATTTCTTCGTAGAGCAATGGAGCAACGCCCACAGCGGCGACACCATCACCGTGCGCGATCTGGCCGCACAGCCCATCCCGGTGCTGGACGGTGAACTGGTCGGCGCGCTGCGTCCCTCCGATGCTCCGTTGACCCCGCGTCAACAAGAAGCGCTGGCCCTGTCGGACGAGCTGATCGCCGAGCTGCAGGCCAATGACGTCATCGTGATTGCCGCGCCGATGTACAACTTCAACATCCCGACCCAGTTGAAAAACTATTTCGACCTGGTTGCCCGCGCCGGGGTGACCTTCCGTTACACCGAAAACGGTCCGGAAGGCCTGGTGAAAAACAAACGCGCGGTGATCCTGACCAGCCGCGGCGGCATTCATAAAGGCACCCCGACCGACCTGGTGGAACCTTACCTGCGTCTGTTCCTGGGCTTCATCGGCATCACCGACGTGGAGTTCGTCTTCGCGGAAGGCATCGCCTACGGCCCGGAAGTAGCGACCAAAGCACAGGAAGACGCCAAGGCGGCCCTGTCTCAGGTGGTGTCTGCCTAAGATCCTGCGCAGGGGCGCCGCGCCCCTGCCGGACAAGAAGCAAGTCCTGTCAAACCTGCACTACCCTCATAATAATCATCTATCCGTATCTCTTGGCGCGCCAGACGGCGCGCTTTTTTTATTTCTTCAGCCACTGGCCGTTGATGCCGCGCACATACTCGCCGCTCTGCGCCCGCGTCACCAGCTTCTGCCCGGCCATGCGCGCCACTTCGTCGACGGCGATATGGTTGCCGTCCGCCACTTCCTGATACTTCTCGGCGCGGCCGGCGTTGATGCGCTTCACCAGCGCCAGCGTTTCCGCGTCCTGCTTCACCGGGGCGATATAGCCGCTCAGGGTTTCGCCCACCCGCCCTTGCTGCTTCGCCTCATCCAGCGTCAACGCCATCGCCACGCCGCTGAACAACCAGGCGGCGCCGGCCAGCCACAAATAACGTTTTTTCATGTCGGCTCCTAGAACAGACCGCTTTGGGTTTTCAGCAGGTTTTCGACGTCCTTATCCACCTTGATATGAATTTCATGCTCGATCTTGACGTTCATATTGATGGTGATCGGATCCTTCGGCGTCGCCACCTCGATGCGCGGCACGCAGCCGCTCAGCAGCGAAACGCACAGCACCGCTGCCAGCGTCGACACACTCATGATTTTCATTGTTGCTCCCCAGGTTGTGAGAGGGCCTGCTCCAGCCACTCCTGTAAATTGTCGCCGAAGCGCAAACTGCGCCACAGCTGAAACACGTTTTCCTGATGCCGATAGTTCAGGATCACCTCGCGCTTGGCGTTCTTCTGCGGGTTGATGCCGTCGATACGCGCGCTCAGCGTCAGTTCGCCCAGGTTGTCGAGATCGACCCGGGCGTGCGAACGGTTGATTTCCATGTAGCGCAGCCAGTCGATCGCCGCGCCGGTCGCCAGGTTGTTGCTGCCGATGGCGTCGGCCATGTCTTTGTCCAGCCGCAGCGTCAGGGTGCCGGCGTTGGCGATCCAGCCGTTCTGCACCAGCCATTTCGGGTGGTTCAGGAACAGCGGCAGCTCACCGTCGACCCGGCCGGACATGGCGAACTGCTTCGGCTTCAGGGCGGTAAACAGCGCGCTGAGATCGACCTTGTCCAGCTTCAGCACCGCGGCGTCATGCTGCGGCAACCGCAGCGCCGACAGGCTGATATGCCCGTTGAGCATGTCCACGCCGACGTTGCTCAACGTCAGTGGCTGCCCTTCGCTATAAGGATAGGTGCCCTGCAGATCGGCGGAAATGTTCTGCATCTCGAACAGGTTGCTGAAAGACTTGATGCGCAGCGACACCGGCTGTTTGGCCCCCAGCAGCCACTGATGCTGCTTGAACCGGTACGACAGGATAAAGTCCAGGCCGCTCATTTCGCCGTCTTTCAGCCACATGCCGCCGTTTTTCACCACCCAGTGGCCGCCGGCCTCGAAGCCCTGCTCGCGAGCGGCGGAAAACGCCGACTGCGCATAAAACTCGCCGTCGCGCAGCGTGAGATTGAGATCCGGCGCGAGCAGCGGCTGGAAGACCTTCAGCGACTGTTTCGGCCACCAGGCTTCACCGCGCAGGCGTTCGCCGTCCCAACGGCCGCGCAGCGCGATCGGCCCGATCTGCTGTGCCTGCAGTTTGCCCTGCAGCTGGAAACTGTCCGGCGAAAGGCCGTTCACCTGCAGCGCCAGCACCGGCGCAGGCAGATGGCCGCCGTCGCTGAAGCTGACCTTATCCGCCGCCAGTTGCAGCTCGCCGTTGAACTGCGGGCTTTGTTCATCACGCCGCCAGCGCAGCGGCCGGTTGAGGCTCAGGCGCGGCGCGGCGACCGTCACCAAACCATACTTCAATTTATCGAAACCGGTGGAGAGCTTGTCGAGCACCAACTCGCTGTCCTGCCAGCGGCCGCTGCCGGCGACGTCCCAGGCGGCCTGCAGCGGCGGCAACCGGCCGTTGCCCCAGTAACGCCACTGCCAGTCGCCCTTGTCCGGCCAGAAATCCTGCGCCTGGCCGTCCAGGTGCAGCTTGAAGCGCCCCCAATAGCTGTCGCTGGCGTTCAGAATCGCCTGCAGGCGGCCGGTGATACCGGCGGCGGTCACCTTCACGCCCGCCAGCGGCAAACGCGCCTCTTCCAGCGTCATTTCCGGCGTCACCTTGCCCCACAGGCGCAACAGCGCCCCTGGCTGCAGCACCAGCGTCGGGTTGAGAATGCTGCCGCCGATCACGCCCGGAATCGACGCGGTGGCGGAGAAGTCGGCCAGATTGGCCTGACCGGTCAATTGGAAGCGCAGATCGCTGTCGGTCAACCCTACCTTGCCCGGCCCGAGGGTGAGCACCGCATTGCCCTTGCCGTTGTGGCCGGCGGTGATCACGTTCAGCCGCGCGCTGATCTCCGTTTCATCCCACCCTTTGCTCCAGTCGTGCAGCGCAACGCTCAGGCCGCCGTTCAACGGCTGCCCGCTGTACGGCCAACGCCACTCGCCCTGCCTGATGCTGACCAGCTGCGGCGCGACTTCCCACGGCAGCACCGCCAGCGGCCGATCGTCGCCTTTTTCGCTTACCGTCAACACGCCCTGCCGCTGTTGCCAGCGCATGTCCAGCAATACCGGTTTTTCCAGATAGGCGGTCTGCATTTCCCCCTGCAGCGCGCCCTGCGTCGGCAGGCTGGCCAGATCCAGCGGAATGGTTATCTTGCCGGCGAGACGCAGCGGTTGCGCGCTGTTGGGCGGGACGACGGTCAGGCTCTGCAACGTCAGCTGCTGTTTTTCATCCAGCTGCGCCTCGGCGCTGAGATTCGGCCCCTGATAATGCAGGCGTTGCCCGTCAGGGCCGGAGGAAAGCTGCAGCTTGCCGGCATAGCGCTGCCAGGGAACCAGCGTCAGGTCATTAATGGTGAGATCCAGCGGCGGCAGCTGTTGCTGCAGCTGATCGAGCGCCAGCGGCGCGCTGTTGGCGTCGCCGGCCGGCAGTTTTGACAAACAGGCGCTATCGACGCTGACCTTATCGCTCGACAGCTGCCAGCGGCCCTGGCGGTAAGCCAACCGCGTCGGCCCGACGTTGGCCAGCAGGCAATCTTGCGCGGTGAAACGCGCCCCCGCCAGCGCCAGGCCGCCCTGGCGCCAGTGCAATTTGCCCTGCAACTCCAGGCGGCTTCCCGCCGGCAACCAATGCGATAACACGCCCGGCAGCCAGCGCGGCAAAGTTTGCCACAACGCCAGCACCAGAATTGCGCAGCCCGCCACCGTCCCTATGAATACTTTTAATCGCCTGGTCATTAAATGATTGCTTCGTTCCTGAGTTAGGCATTGGTTAAGTCTATGCCTGAATTGACAATAATGATGGCATGAATTTGACATAGGGTGAAGCTGAGCGGGGTCGCAGCGGCGATTTGCACCTTTTTGGCGCAAACGTGTGCGGAGTTGTAGATTTTCGTTACATATGCATCACATAAACAGGACAGTTTTCAGACTTTTGTTATTGTCGTTGCCATTGATGATTAATAGTCTTGCAACCATTCTAATAAAAGTTCAGCTGCTAGCTAACTGTGTACTAGAGAAGCCATTCCCCACACCCCCGTGGGGATTTTTTTGCCTTAATGCCGAATCACGGCGTCAATAAAATCGTGCAAAATGCGGCTGTCGCTCGCTTTACGCCAGATAGCATAAATATCGCTGCGCATTTCATTCCCGCATTCTATGTATGCAACCTTTCGCTGCCGCGCCAGGCTTTCGGGCACAAACGCATAGCCTAATCCCGCTGTTACGCAGGCAAATATCACGTCGTAGCATTCCACCTCCAGCAGCGCGGCGGGGATGACTTGCTGCTTCTGCAGCCAGGCGTCCACCAGATGGCGATAGTGGCATTGCCGCGAATAAACATAGAGATCGCTTTTTGCCAACAACGCCGGCCGACATGCCCCGCCAATGAAGACCAAACGCTCCTGGAAAGCACGCCGGCTCTGCATCTGCGGATGTTCGATCGGCCCATCTGAAAACACCACGTCCAGCGCCCCTTTTTGCAGCTGAAACTCCAGATCCAGCGAATATCCCTGCACCACACTCAGCTGAACGCGGCGATTTTGCGCACGGTAATGGGCCAACTTTTGCGGCAAATGATGACTCAACGCGATATCCAGCGCGCCAAGCCTCAGTTCGCCCTGCACCGGATCCTGTTCAAACTGCGCTCGCGCCCGCTCTTCGATAGCCAAAAAGCGCTTGGCCTTATGGTAAAGCGCCCGGCCTTCCGGCGTGAGCGACAACCGATTGCGCTCACGCTCGAACAGCGTGACGCCGCACGCCATTTCCAGCTCTTTTAATTTCTTGGTCACGTTAGAGGGCACGCAAAACAGCCGCTCCGCCGCGGCCGTGAGACTCTCCGACTCCACCACCATGCAAAAGGTGGCTAACTGGGCACGTTTAAACATCTTAAGCCTTCACCAAAAGTGAACGATTCACGAACTTTATTTCACTTTTAGTCAGCCATCAAGTCCGTAAAATCCTCGCTGTCAGCACAATGCTGCCCCTGGAGATATCCAGTTTCATTACCGACCGAGGAAATCAATCATGATTACGCTCAACGTCTTTTTTCAGGTCAATCCGGCCAAGCGGCAAGCGTTTCTGAGCCTGCTCAACACCATGGTGCAGGAATCCAATAAAGAAACCGGCTGCTCTTTTTACCAGCTTTGGCAATGCCAGAGCGATGAGAACAGCTACGCGCTGATCGAAAACTGGGACGATAAGGCGGCGCTTTCAGCACACCAGAAAACGCCTCATTGGATCGCCTTTAACGATGTCGTTAACAGTTATTTGACCCATGATTACGATGAGCATCATTACACGGAAATCGCTCGTTAAAACCGCGTGAACCGGCCCAATGCGGGCCGGTTTCACTCCCCTGTCTGATAGAACAAGCCCCGCGCGGGACAAACTGCTAACCAATTGTCGAATTTACTAAAATCTGTTAAATTGATCACAAAATCACGGTGGAGAAACCACGATGAAATTGGCGATATACAGTACCAAACAGTATGACCGTAAATATCTCGAACTGGTGAATCAGCAGTTTGGCTATGAGCTGGAATTCTTCGACTTTTTACTCAGCAAAAAAACCGCCAAAACGGCCGCCGGTTGCAAGGCGGTGTGTATCTTCGTCAACGACGACGGCAGCCGTGAAGTGCTCGAAGAACTGGCGGCGCTGGGCGTCGAAATTCTCGCCCTGCGCTGCGCCGGTTTCAATAATGTCGATCTGGACGCCGCCAAAGAACTGGGCATCAAGGTGGTGCGCGTGCCGGCCTACTCACCGGAAGCCGTGGCGGAGCACGCGGTAGGCATGATGATGTGCCTGAACCGCCGTATTCACCGCGCCTATCAACGCACCCGCGACGCCAATTTCTCGCTGGAAGGGCTGATCGGCTTTAACATGCACAACCGCACCGCCGGCGTGATCGGCACCGGTAAAATCGGAGTGGCGACGATGCGCATTCTGAAAGGCTTCGGTATGAAGCTGCTGGCTTACGATCCGTTCCCGAGCGAACAGGCGCTGGAACTGGGCGCGGAGTATGTCGACCTGAAAACGCTGTACGCGCAGTCCGACGTGATCACCCTGCACTGCCCGCTGACGCCGGAAAACCACCATCTGCTGAATGCCGACGCCTTCGCGATGATGAAAAACGGCGTGATGGTGATCAACACCAGCCGCGGCGCGCTGATCGACTCCACCGCCGCCATCGACGCGCTGAAGCAGCAGAAAATCGGCGCGCTGGGAATGGACGTTTACGAGAACGAACGCGATCTGTTCTTCGAAGACAAGTCTAACGACGTGATTCAGGACGACGTGTTCCGCCGCCTCTCGGCCTGCCACAACGTGCTGTTTACCGGCCATCAGGCCTTCCTGACCGAAGAGGCGCTGACCAGCATTTCGCAAACCACGCTGCAGAACATCAGCCAGTTGGATCGCGGCGAAGCCTGCCCGAACCAGTTGAACGCCTGAGCGTCACCTCGGGGCGCCCTTGCGGCGCCCTGTTTATTTGAGAGAACGCGATGAGAAAAACCACGGTAGCCGCCCTTGCGGCGCTGGCTTTAGCGGGGTGCAGCATGAAACCACATACGGCCGTCACGCCAGGCGATCTGCTGCATCACAACTTCGTGTTGCAGAGCGTGGATGGCGAAACGGCGAAGCCACCGGCGGGCGGCGGCCTGCTCAATCTGGAGTTCGGCGAGAACCTGCATGTCTCCGGCGCGATGTGCAACCGCTTCTTCGGCCAGGGGCAATTACGCGACGGCGTGCTGACGGTGAAACCGCTGGCCACGACGCGCAGGCTGTGCCCTGATGAACAGCGCAACCGCTGGGATCGAGTGATCGCCGCCGTGCTGGAAAACGGCGCCGAAGTGACGCTAAACGCCCAGCAGCTGACGCTCAACGGCAGCGGCCACACGCTTATCTATACCCTGCGCGATTGGGTGTATTGATCCTGCGCGCCAGGCCTGGCGCCGCGGGCTTACCCGGCGCAGCTGCCCAGGCCCAGCGTGCGTTCTTCGCACTGCTTGCCGTTCGGCATTTGGCACATGCGCAGCGCTTCACCGTTCAGGTTGTGCGCGATGGTGGTGACGCCGCCGACCGCCGCGCAACCGGCGCTGGTCTGCAACGTATTGATTCTGGCACTGTTGCCCTGCTGTACTGGCTCTTCGTTATTGCTGCTGCAGGCGGCTAAAAGCAGCACGGCGCTGGCAAGCAGCCATTTTGATGTCGTCATTATCCCACTCCTGAACCCGGAACTGCGCTGTGTAAAATCGCCATTGCTGATAACGCGCGTCACTTGGCGGACACGTTTCGCTATCTTTGATGCAAACTTGTTTAATCTAGCTCGATATATAAATAATGAAAATATATTCCAGCCATTATTTGTCGTTTTTTTGCGTCGGCCGGACATTTATTTTGTTTGCAGAATATTTCCGCACCGGCGCGCGGTGCCAAACGTGACGGCGCCACCCGCTGCCAGGCTTCGGCCGCACGCAGAAAGTGATAACGTCACCGCTGCCGACCAGGAAGTTTTTCCGGCGATATCGCTATTCATTATCTTCGCGTGCTTTCAGTGAAACGGCGCATTTTTTGCTACCGGAGAGGACGATATTTGCGTCTATGCTGGCGGCGCTAAGTAATTAGCATTCCACTATTTTCAGTGAATGATGGCTGAATTCTTCAACCGGCGCGACTCGCTGTCGCGCCGGCATTTTTTCACATTAAAATAACACTCAGTGCACCGTGGCTTTCGACAGTAAATTAATCACCAGCACGCCGGCAATAATTAATCCCATGCCGACGATCGCCGGCCAATCCAATTTTTGCTGATAAACAAATACCGCGGCGACCGACACCAGCACGATCCCCATGCCTGACCAAATCGCATACACGATGCCCAGCGGCATACTCTTGACCACCATCGACAGCCCCCAAAATGCCACGCCGTAGCCCAGCACCACCAGCAGCGACGGCCACAGGCGGGTAAAGCCCTCGGAAGCTTTCAACATGGTGGTGGCGATCACTTCCGCGACTATCGCCATCGTCAAATACATAAATGCGCTCATGATTTTCTTCTGTCAGTTTGCCGATGCGCAATTATGACGTGCCGGAAATAAATTGTCTTTAAACGGTGAAAACAATTTATTGCCGCCGGCCCCCAATCGACGAGGAAATAGGCCTTTGACGATTTGTCACCCGCCACACAAACACGATAAAGCCGCGTTCAAACCCTCTGTTAGACTTTTTTCCATTACTGCGAAAGTGCGCTTTCGCGGCTTTGAGAGCAATGAAAAGGTAACGCCGATGATAACTACAGATGGTAATAATGCAGTCGCTTCCGTGGCCTATCGCACCAACGAAGTGATTGCCATCTACCCTATCACGCCGAGTTCCACCATGGCGGAGCAGGCGGATGCCTGGTCCGGTGATGGCCGGCAAAACATCTGGGGCGATATTCCCCGGGTAGTGGAAATGCAGTCGGAAGGCGGCGCTATCGCCACCGTGCACGGCGCCTTGCAAACCGGCGCGCTGTCGACCTCGTTCACCTCATCGCAGGGTCTGCTGTTGATGATCCCGACGCTGTACAAACTGGCCGGCGAGCTGACGCCGTTTGTGCTGCACGTCGCCGCGCGCACCGTAGCCACGCACGCGCTGTCCATCTTCGGTGACCACTCGGACGTGATGGCGGTGCGCCAGACCGGCTGCGCCATGCTGTGCGCCGGCAGCGTGCAGGAGGCGCAGGACTTCGCGCTGATCTCGCAGACCGCCACCCTCAACGCGCGCGTGCCGTTTATCCATTTCTTCGACGGCTTCCGCACCTCGCACGAAATCAACAAGATCGTACCGCTCAGCGACGATACGCTGCGGCAAATGCTGCCGCAGGCGGCGATCGACGCTCACCGCAGCCGGGCGCTGTCGCCGGATCATCCGGTGGTGCGCGGCACTTCCGCCAACCCGGACACCTATTTCCAGTCGCGCGAAGCCACCAACCCGTGGTATGACGCCACCGGCCAGCACGTGATCGACGCCATGGCAGCCTTCGCCGCCCTCACCGGCCGCCACTATCGGCCGTTCGACTATTACGGCCACCCGCAGGCCGAACGCGTGGTGGTGGTGATGGGCTCCGCCGCCGGCACCTGCGAAGAGGTGATCGACACCCTGCTGGCCCGCGGCGAGAAAGTCGGCGTGCTGAAAGTCCGGCTGTTCCGGCCGTTCTCCGCCAAATACCTGCTCGACGCGCTGCCGGACAGCGTGCGCAGCGTCGCGGTGCTCGATCGCACCAAAGAACCGGGCGCGCTGGCCGAGCCGCTGTATCTGGACGTGATGACCGCGCTGGCGGAAGCCTACAGCCGGGGTGAGCGCGCCACGCTGCCGCGGGTGATCGGCGGCCGTTACGGCCTGTCGTCGAAAGAGTTCGGCCCCGACTGCGCGCTGGCGGTGTTCCGCGAGCTGGCCCAGCCGCAGCCGCGCCCGCGCTTTACCGTCGGCATCTTCGATGATGTCACCGGGCTTTCGCTGCCGCTGAGCGACGAAATCCTGCCGCAGCGCGCCTCGCTGGAAGCGCTGTTCTACGGTTTGGGCAGCGACGGCTCGGTCTCGGCCACCAAGAACAACATCAAGATCATCGGCAACGCCACGCCGCTGTATGCCCAGGGCTATTTCGTCTACGACTCCAAAAAGGCCGGCGGCCTGACGGTGTCGCACCTGCGCGTCAGCGAACAGCCGATCAACTCGGCCTACCTGGTCAGCCACGCGGACTTCATCGGCTGCCACCAGCTGCAGTTTATCGATAAGTACCAAATGGTCGAACGCCTGAAGCCCGGCGGCACCTTCCTGCTCAATACCCCTTACGGCGCCGACGAGGTCTGGTCGCGCCTGCCGCAGGAGGTTCAGGCGCTGTTGCACCAACGCCAGGCGCGATTCTATATCATCAACGCCGCCAAGCTGGCGCGCGAATGCCGGCTCGGCGCGCGCATCAACACCGTGATGCAGATGGCGTTCTTCCACCTGACGCAGATCCTGCCGAGCGACGTGGCGCTGCAACAGCTGCAGGACGCCATCGCCCGCAGCTACAGCAGCAAGGGCCAAGAGATCGTCGAGCGCAACTGGCAGGCGCTGGGCGCCACCCGCGCCGCGCTGACCGAGATCCCGCTGCAGCCGGTCGACGCCAGCAGCCCGATGCGCCCGCCGGTGGTCTCGGACGCCGCGCCGGACTTCGTCAAAACCGTCACCGCCGCGATGCTGGCCGGGCTGGGCGATGCGCTGCCGGTTTCCGCCTTCCCACCGGACGGCACCTGGCCGGTGGGCACCACCCAATGGGAAAAGCGCAACATCGCCGAAGCGATCCCGATCTGGCAGCCCGACCTGTGTACCCAGTGCAACCACTGCGTCGCCGCCTGCCCGCACTCCGCCATTCGCGCCAAGGTGGTTCAGCCGGCGGAGATGGAGCACGCCCCCGCCTCCCTGCAGTCGCTGGATGTCAAAGCGCGCGATATGCGCGGCCAGAAATACGTGCTGCAGGTAGCGCCGGAGGATTGCACCGGCTGTAACCTGTGCGTCGAGGTCTGCCCGGCGAAAGATCGCCAGAACCCGGAGATCAAGGCCATCAACATGGCTTCGCGCCTCGATAATCTGACGGCGGAAAAAGACAACTACGACTTCTTCCTGCAGCTGCCGGAAATCGATCCGGCGCAGCTGGAGCGCATCGACATTCGCACTTCGCAGCTGATCACGCCGCTGTTCGAGTACTCCGGCGCCTGCTCCGGCTGCGGCGAAACGCCGTACATCAAGCTGTTGACCCAGCTCTATGGCGACCGTTTGCTGATCGCCAACGCTACCGGCTGCTCGTCGATCTACGGCGGTAACCTGCCGACCACGCCTTACACCACCAACGCCGAAGGGCGCGGCCCGGCGTGGGCCAACTCGCTGTTCGAAGACAACGCCGAATTCGGCCTGGGCTTCCGTTTAACGGTCGATCAACATCGCGCGCGAGTGCTGCGCCTGCTGAATGCTCTGGCGCCGCAGCTGCCGGAGCGGTTGGTCAATGCCCTGCAGATGGGCGACGTGGCGCCGGAGCCGCGCCGTAAGCAGATCGCCGAACTGCGCACGCTGTTGGCCAATCTCGAAGGCGAAGACGCGCGCCAGCTGGCGGCCGGCGCCGACTACCTGGTGGATAAATCCATCTGGCTGATCGGCGGTGACGGTTGGGCCTACGACATCGGCTTCGGCGGTTTGGATCACGTCCTCAGCCTGACGGAGAACGTCAACGTGCTGGTGCTCGACACCCAGTGCTACTCCAACACCGGCGGCCAGCAGTCGAAGGCCACGCCGCTCGGCGCGGTGACCAAGTTCGGCGAACACGGCAAGCGCAAGGCGCGCAAGGATTTGGGCGTCAGCATGATGATGTACGGCCATGTCTACGTGGCGCAGATCTCGCTGGGGGCGCAGCTCAACCAAACGGTGAAAGCGATTCAGGAGGCCGAGGCCTATCCGGGGCCGTCGCTGATCATCGCCTACAGCCCGTGCGAAGAGCACGGCTACGATCTGGCGCTCAGCCACGATCAGATGAAACAGCTGACCGCCACCGGCTTCTGGCCGCTGTACCGCTTCGATCCGCGCCGCAGCGCCGAGGGCAAGGCCGCATTGGCGCTGGATTCGCGGCCGCCGAACAGCAGCCTGTCGGAAACGCTGCTGAAAGAACAGCGTTTCCGCCGCCTGAACGCGCAGCAGCCGGAAGTGGCCAGCGCGCTGTATCAGGCCGCCGAGAAAGAGCTGCAGGAGAAATACGATTTCCTCAGCCTGCTGGCCGGCAAGGCGGAAAAATCCGCCGCAGAGTAACCTCCCTCAGGGCGCGAGCGATTCGCGCCCTGTTCTTTTACCGCCGGCGTCAGCCGCAGCAAAAACCCGCTGGCATTCCTGCGCGCAATCCGTACCATACAGGCCTCGCGTCGGGCGCGTGGCAGCAGGATGATGAATAATGATCAAAAGCCGCCGGTTGAATGGTAAACTCGCGGCTACAACGCCATGCCCCTAGTGCCCCCCATTGAGAATGAGCACGATTTAAATGTCAGAAAAGCAATCCGTTAGCCAAAAAGAGCAGTACAACCTTAACAAATTGCAAAAGCGCCTGCGCCGCAACGTGGGCGAAGCGATCGCCGATTTCAATATGATTGAAGAAGGCGACCGCATCATGGTCTGTCTGTCCGGCGGTAAAGACAGCTACACCATGCTGGAGATCCTGCGCAATCTGCAGCAGAGCGCGCCGGTCAACTTCTCCCTGGTGGCGGTGAACCTCGATCAGAAGCAGCCCGGCTTCCCGGAGCATATTCTGCCCGCCTACCTGGAAAGCCTGGGGGTGGAGTACAAGATCGTTGAAGAGAATACCTACAGCATCGTCAAAGACAAGATCCCGGAAGGCAAAACCACCTGTTCACTGTGCTCGCGCCTGCGCCGCGGCATTTTGTACCGCACCGCCACCGAACTGGGCGCCACCAAGATCGCGCTGGGCCACCACCGAGACGACATTCTGCAGACGCTGTTCCTCAACATGTTCTACGGCGGCAAGATGAAAGGCATGCCGCCCAAGCTGATGAGCGACGACGGCAAGCACGTGGTCATTCGCCCGCTGGCCTACTGCCGCGAGAAAGACATCGAACGCTTCTCGATCGCCAAGGAATTCCCAATCATCCCATGCAACCTGTGCGGCTCGCAGCCTAACCTGCAGCGCCAGGTGATCGGCGATATGCTGCGCGACTGGGACAAACGTTACCCTGGCCGGTTGGAAACCATGTTCAGCGCCATGCAAAACGTGGTGCCTTCGCACCTGAGCGACATCAACCTGTTCGATTTCAAAGGCATTCACCACGGTAGCGCCGTGGTGGATGGCGGCGATTTGGCCTTCGATCGCGAAGACATCCCGATGCAACCAGTCGGCTGGCAGCCGGAAGACTCAGACGACGCGGTGCCAGCGCCAGAGCGGTTGAACGTGCTGGAAATCAAATAAGCCCCTCTCGCCGCTTGCCCACTGCAAGCGGCGACATCCCCCTCTCTCGACGATCTCGATCCTGTTCACAGTTTGCGCAAAATTTACTGGGCGGTGCCGTTTTTACCCTATACTGTTTATTTATACAGCCATATGGAGATCGCGCAATGAATATCACCCCCTGCCTGTCCCACGTCTCGCTGGGCTCCAACGATTTCGAGGCCGCCGCCGCCTTTTACGATCGCACGCTGGCCGCCTTGGGTTGCCGACGCGTGCTGGAGCATCCCGGCGCCATCGGTTACGGCCGCGACTACCCGGAGTTTTGGCTGCAGGTGCCGATCGACGGCCGGCCGGCCTCGCCCGGCAACGGCACGCACGTCGGTTTTTTCGCCACCAGCAAACAACAGGTGGATGAATTCCATCGCCAGGCGCTGCTGGCCGGCGCCGCCGATGAAGGCGCGCCCGGTTCGCGGCCGCACTACGGCGAGGCTTACTACGGCTGCTTTGTCCGTGATTTGGATGGGCACAAGATTGAAGCCAGCTTCTGGGATGAAAGCGCGGCCTGAAGAAAAGAGGAAAGCCGAATAAAAAAATGCCGGTGATTAAACCGGCATTGTACGAATCAAATGTGCTATGCAGTAATTCAAAAATAAGAAAGTAAGACAATTATGGAGCGCAACGCCCATCGCTTGACGTTGCATTCACCTGCGAGAGAGATCATGCCCCATTTCCCCCGGCTAAATGTTGATATTGCTCAATGTTAACCGGGTTTTCGTCATTTTTGCCTACAGCCAGCGGCTGCGCTTCAGCCACCAGGCGACGCCAAGCACCAACCCGCCCAGCATCAGGCAAAACGCCGCAAAACCGAGAGGATTGCCGCCGCCCGGAATGCCGCCAAGGTTGACCCCGAACAGCCCGGTCAGGAAGGTGGTAGGCAGAAATACCATCGCCAACAATGACATGGTGTAAGTGCGGCGGTTCATCGCATCGGCCATCACCGTGGTGATTTCGTCGGACAAGATGGCGGTGCGCGCGATGCTGCCGTCCAGATCGTCCAATCCCCGCCCCAGGCGATCGGCGATGTCCTGCATGCGGCGGCGATCGTCGTCGCTCATCCACGGCAGGCGGTCGCTGGCCAGCCGCGCGAAGACGTCGCGCTGCGGCGCCATATAGCGGCGCAGCACGATCAGCTGTTTACGGATCAGCGCCAGCTGGCCGCGCTCCGGCACCTGCTGCTCCAGCAATGCGTCCTCCAGATCGATGATCTTGTCGTGCAGATCCTCGATAAATTCGCTGGTGTGATCGGTCAACGCATCGGAAATTTCCACCAGCCAGCTGCCGCTGTTGGTCGGCCCGGCGCCGCTTTGCAGATCGTTCACCACCTGATCGATGGAATACACCTTGCGGTGTCGGGTAGAGACAATCAGTTTATCGGTGATGTACACGCGAATGGTGACCAGCTGGTCCGGCCGGGAATTGGCGTTGAAGTTGATGCTGCGCAGGGTGATCATGGTGCCTTCGCCCTGGCGGCTGACGCGCGGCCGTGAGCTTTCGCCGGAGAGCGCTTCGCGCACCGAGTCCGGCAGCAGCGGCGTGGTGCTCAGCCATTCGGCGCTGGCCGGGTGCGCGTAATCAAGATGCAGCCAGCACGGCGCGTCGCAGGTGATCTTGTCATCCTGCCCGATCGGCGTGACGCCGCCCTTGCCGTCCAGCTGGTAGGCGTAAACCGCATCGGCGATCTGCAGCTCGCTCCCCTCAATCACATCCATTCATTTATCCCCTCAGTCTTGCTTATGTTGCTGAGTCTAGCGTTAACGCCTTGGAGATCAAAGGCCAAGCTGTAACGCCAGTTTTCACGTTGTCCTATAAGCGTGGTCTATACTTCTGCCGCAAGGAACGCAAGACAGCCCGAGAGGAGACTCGCATGTTACAAATCAGCGCCGCGGATATTTTGAAAATCGTCTTACCGACCGTCATTACGCTGTTTATCGCCGTCGTCAAAACCCCTTTTCGCATTCGGCGGGAAAACCGCGATAAGCTGCTGAACCTGCTCGAATCCGTCGAGAAGCGCCAGAGCGCCCCCATACGCCTGTTGCGATTTCGCGACTATCTCGGCAACAGCAGCGCCGGCCTTACTGCGCTGCAACTGCTGCTGGCATTGCCGGACAGCGTAGCGGCGCTGGAACGTTATCGCTTCACCGGTGGCCGCCAGCAAATCTTGCGCGCCACGTCCGCGGGCTTCGTTTTGCGGCCAAGCGCCAATAACGCCTTCAAACGTTTCCTGCTTTCGTGTCGCTATTTTTTGCTGTATTTGCTGTTCGTCACGCTGCTGGTACTGTTCCCCGCGTTGACTCAATGGGGACTGCAGCAGTCAGGGGTATTGATTACGCCCCATTCACTCAGCTATCTGCCTAATGCGCGCATCACCGACGGCTGGACGTTGCTGTTCCCCGGCTTATTATTTATTATCATTATGTTCAGCCTGGCATACCTGACCTTCAGACAGCTGGCACGCGCGGGTAACCTCAGCTCGGAACGCGCCTTTTATCGCTACTACCAACGAGCGCGTGAGGAACAACGATGCCGGGAAGTCCTGAGACAAATGCGCACTGCGCTGCGCCGAGCCTGACGAGAATGCGCCGCCTGCGGTGCATCGCAATGGCCGCCCTGCTGCTGTTCGGCCAATCGGTTCGTGCAGAGCCGGTGTTGGAGCGCCTCGCCACGCCCTATCGCGCGCCGACGGCGGCCGGTTCCCTGCCTTATTTTGTCGCTCACGCCCGATCCCCCCAGCCGCGTAGCGCACTGGTGGTGATGCACGGCCATCCACGCGACGCCGCCAGGACGTTGCAAGCGGCGATCGACGCCGCGCAGGGAGCGGGAGACAGCAGCTTGCTTGTCGCCCCGCTGTTTCAGGTACCGGTAAAACTCGCCGCCCACTGCCATTCCGCCGGTCTGCCCCAGCCGCAAGACGGCGACGCCCTGTGGCGCTGCGGCTCCTGGATCGAGGGCGATTTGGATAATGGCGGGAAGACCGGCTCATTTAACGCCATGGATAACCTGCTGGCCGATCTGAAACGGCGCTGGCCGTCGCTGCAGTCGATAACCGTGGCCGGTTTTTCCGCCGGCGCCCAGTTCGTGCAGCATTATGTCGGCTTTGCCCAGCCGCCACGCGGAGTGCGTCTGCGCTATGTGGTGGCCGATCCCGGCAGCTGGCTCTATTTTGATCGCCTGCGCCCTCTGCCCACCAGTTGGGGAAACTGCAGCAGTGAAGAAACCTGCCGTTTTCGCTGGCAAACGCTGGACGCCGGCCATTGTCCGCAGGCCAACCGATGGAAATACGGTCTGGAAGCGTTTCCCGCTCACCTGCAGCGCACCGCCGACGCGGCTCGTCGGCGTTACGCCGCCGCCGATATCACCTATCTGGCCGCCGCCGAGGATACCGGCGCCGCGCCGGGCGCCTACTATCGGATACTTGACAAATCCTGCGCCGCCCAGTTGCAGGGCCCCTATCGATTGCAGCGCGCCCTGGCCTACGCCGACTACGATCGGCATTACCTGGCGCCGGAGAAGCCGCATCGGTTAACGATCGTTCCCGGCTGCGGGCACAACGTCGCCTGCGTATTTTCCGCCCCGGCGGCCAGGCAGGCGCTTTTCCCCATTAATGCAGACTAATAATAACGGCAATGAAATAAACCTTTGCCGACAAATCAGGCAATATCGCTGATAAAGCGCTGGCAATGCCGTTATTATTATGACTTAACATATTGCTATCATTTTTAATTCAAAATGATAATAACAAATCAACACAAAGCTGTTTCAGCGCAAATTTTAGGGGCATATACTTTTCTCACTACGAGGAGGTAGTTATGTTACGCGACCATTTAAAAATAAACGCCAGCGATACGCTGGAAAAAATCAGCAATATCCATTTGCAAAACCAGGGCCAGGAAGAGATCAGTGAGTTTGTGGTGAAAAACGCCGCCGGCCTGCAGATTGGCAAGGTCTCCGTCCACGATCGTTTCAGCACCCGACGCTCGTACCCCACCAGTTACCGCATCACTCAAACCGACATGAACGGCCGGGTGGTGGTGGATGCCATGCGGGACTGTCTATAAGCGTAACCATTCTCTGAAATAGCGAAAATACTGTGATGATGGCAACCCTGTTTATTATTAAACGGGGTTTATCGCGTGAAA
Source organism: Serratia sp. LACPHL-BACT-2024-00286 (assembly GCF_043109535.1). NCBI lineage: Bacteria > Pseudomonadati > Pseudomonadota > Gammaproteobacteria > Enterobacterales > Yersiniaceae > Serratia > Serratia sp. LACPHL-BACT-2024-00286. The sequence goes on along the minus strand of NZ_JBICNA010000001.1, from coordinate 603,031 downwards.
TAATTAATTATCTTCTTAGTTTCATCGTCGAAAAAAAATAAAGCCCCCGCATCAAGCGAGGGCGATAATTAAAGCGACTCAGTGTTTGATGATATACATCGTCTGGCTGTAGGCCACGTCTTCCGGATTGGTGATCGGGTAGCCTTTTACCCACGGCTTGATCAGGCGGCCGTTGGTGTACTGGTAAATCGGCGCGATCGGCGCCTGATCGGCAATGATCTGCTCCATCTTGTTGTAATCGGCGGTCACCGCCGCCGGATTGGTTTCCCGCCCCGCCTGCGCCAGCAGCTTGTCATAGTCCGCGTTCTTGAACTTGGCGATGTTGCCGCTGTGGGTCGAGGTCAGCAGCGACAGGAAGGTCGACGCTTCGTTATAGTCACCTACCCAGGAGGCGCGGATCACGTCGAAATTGCCGGTGTTGCGGCTGTCGATGTAGGTTTTCCATTCCTGGTTCTGCAGCTTGACGTCAATCCCCAGCTTCTTCTTCCACATCGAGGCCACGGCGATGGCGATCTTCTGGTGGCTTTCCGAGGTGTTATACAGCAGCGTCAGCTTCAGCGGGTTGTTCGGGCCGTAACCGGCCGCCTGCAACAACGCCTTGGCCTGCGCGTCCAACTCCGCCTGCGATTGCTGTTGCAGCAAGCTCACTTCCGGTTTAAACCCGGCTGTCACGTCCGGCGTGAAGTGATAGGCCGGTTTTTCGCCGGTGCCCAGCACTTTTTCGGCGATAATCTTGCGATCGATGGCATAGGACAAGGCCTGGCGCACCCGCACGTCGTTGGTCGGCGCGCGCTGGGTGTTGAACGCGTAGTAATAGGTGCCGAGCTGATCCGGCGTATACACCTGCCCCGGAATGTCTTTCAGCAGCTTCTGATACATGTTTTTCGGGAAGGATTCGGTGATGTCGATATCACCCGCCAGGTAACGCTTGGTGGCGTTGGATTCCTGGTTGATCGGCACGAAGGTCACTTTGGTCAGCACGGTACGCGCATGATCCCAGTAATGGTCGTTAGGCGTCAGCACCAGCTTCTCGTTCACCACCCGCTCCTGCAGTTTGAACGCGCCGTTGCCCACCAGATTGCCGACCTTGGTCCAGTCGTTGCCGTATTTTTCCACCACTGCCTGATTCACCGGGAACAGGCTGAAGTTGGCCGTCAGGCTGACGAAATAAGGCACCGGTTTGTCCAGCTGCACTTTTAGCGTGTAGTCGTCCGGCGCCGACACGCCCAAGCGATCGGCCGGCAATTTGCCGCTGATGATCTGTTCGGCGTTCTGGATCCCCGCCAGCTGCGCGAACCAGGCGAACGGCGACAGGTTTTTCGGCTCTACCAGCCGCTGCCAGCTGTAGACGAAGTCCTTCGCCGTGACAGGGTCACCGTTTGACCACCGCGCGTCTTTGCGCAGATGGAAGATATAAGTCTGGTTGTCGCTGGTCTGCCAACGCGTAGCCACGCCGGGGATCACTTTCCCGCTGGCGTCCTGATTGACCAGCCCTTCGAACAGATCGCGCGCCAGCTGGGCCTCCGGCAGGCCAACCGCTTTGATCGGATCGAGCGAGGCCGGTTCGTCTTTAATATGGCGCACGATTTCCTGTTTGGCCGCCAGCGCGGTGCCCGGGGGAACCTGCGCCGCCATGGCGCTGCTCATACAGGCGCCGATCGCCGCCGCGCAAAGCGCCAAACGAAAACCTCGTTGCATTTTTCTTCCCGTCATTATGATGTTCCCCCGTTAACCATCTGAATTTTTTATCATATAGCACAAGATCCGTCCGGCCTAGCGCTCACGGCCGAGAAGTTGCAAAAAGTGCGATTCAGGCGATAAAAAACCCGTGCGGCGCAGGGCGGCACGGGCGGTGTTTGCAGCAGCGACCGTCAGTCGTACAGGTGGATGCTGTTGATGCGGTAGCTGAACTCTTCGCCTTCTTCTTCATCGAACACGGTGAAAAAGCCTTTCTCGGCCAGCGGACGGGCCGAAATATCGGTTTTTTGCAGCTGGCGCGCGTCGGCGTCGTCGTAGCCGTAATCGAGGTAGAAGGCATCTTTCTGGTAATCGATATGCAGGGTGAACGGATAGTTCGATTCATCCCCGCGCCCGTCGTCGTTTTTCACCACGCCGAACCACTCCCCCTGGCGGATCTGGTTTTCAGCGTCCACGCCGCACAGCAGCGTGATGGTGTCATTTTCATTTTCGCTATAGCTGGCGATGATTCTGGCTACTGGCATGTTAAATCCTCTTGCGGGTGATTGGCTTAGCACTGCCGTTAGTATAACAACAGCGTCAGGCCAGGTGCGGTTTAATTGGCGTTTTCGCCGCCGCCGCGTCACAGATCGCGCAAACGCCGCACAATTGCGATGGGAAAGATGTCTCAAAGCGTAATACACTGAATAAAATGACAATGACTCTCACCTTTAATCCAGGGACAACACCATGACCGAACATCGACCACGCAGTGAACGTGGCCAGTTGGCCATCGCAGGAGAGAACTACGGCAGCTCGCTGCTGGGCGCGCCGCTGCTCTATTTCCCGGCGGCGAGCAGCGGCCCGCAGACCGGGCTGATCATCGCCGGCACCCACGGCGATGAGAGCGCCGCCATCGTGACCCTGTCCTGCGCGCTGCGCAGCATCGCCCCCGAGCGGCTGCGGCACCACGTGGTGCTGGCGGTCAACCCCGACGGCTGCCAACTTGGGCTGCGCGCCAATGCCAACGGCGTCGATCTGAACCGCAACTTCCCGGCCGCCAACTGGCGCTCCGGCGACACCGTCTACCGCTGGAACAGCGCGGCGCCGGTGCGCGACGTCAAGCTCTCCACCGGCGGGCGCCCCGGTTCCGAACCGGAAACCCAGGCGCTGTGTCACCTGATCCATCGCCTGAAGCCGCACTGGGTGGTGTCGTTCCATGAGCCGCTGGCCTGCATCGAAGATCCCGCCAGCTCGCGGCTCGGCGTTTGGCTGGCGCACAAGTTCGAACTGCCGCTGGTGACCAGCGTCGGTTATGAAACGCCCGGTTCGTTCGGCAGCTGGTGCGCGGATCTGTCGCTGCCGTGCATCACCGCCGAATTCCCGCCGATCTCCGCCGATGCCGCCAGCGAGCGCTACATCGACGCGATGACCGAGCTGCTGACCTACCCGAATTAATCCTTACGGGGCGATATCGACGATCGCCCCGCATTCGAACGCTAGGCCTGGCTCGACGTCACGCGCCAGCCAGGTCGGGCCGTCCAGATCGACGAAGCGCGCCGCCGGCGCCAGCGGCAAGGCGGCGGATATCGCCCGCGACGTGCACAACATGCAGCCGAGCATGATGTCGAACCCTTGTTCGCGCGCGGCCTGCGCCAGCGCCAACGCCTCGGTCAAGCCGCCGGTTTTGTCCAGTTTGATATTGACCATCTGATAGCGCGGCGCCAGCCGCGGCAGATCGGCGCGGGTGTGGCAGCTTTCATCGGCGCAGATCGGCAGCGGATGAATAAAGTGCTCCAGCGCGGCGTCGTCACCGGCCGGCAGCGGCTGCTCCAGCATCGCCACGCCGAGATCGGCCAGCAGCTGGCAGCGCGCCGCCAGCCCTTCCGCCTGCCAGGACTCATTGGCGTCGACGATCAGCGTCGCCTGCGGCACCGCAGCGCGGATCGCCACCAGTCGTTCGCTGATATAGTGATCGTCGAGTTTGATCTTCAGCAGCGTGGCACCCTGCCGCTCCAGTTCGCGCGCGGCGAAGGCCATCGCTTCCGGCGTGCCGATGCTGACGGTCTGCGCCATACGGATATGCGCCGGAGCCACCACGCCGCTGCGCTGCCACAGGCTCTGCCCGTGCAGGCGGCACTCCAGATCCCACAGTGCCGAATCCAGCGCGTTGCGGGCGGCGCCCGCCGGCATCTGCGCCAGCAGCTGCTCGCGGGTTATGCCTTGTGCGATCGCCGGCGCCATCTCTGCCAGCTGCGCCATCACCGATTCCTCGCTCTCGCCGTAACGCGGGTACGGCGTGCATTCACCGGTGCCGCGCACGCCCTGCTGTTCGATTTCGACCACCACCACCCGGGCTTCGGTGCGGCTGCCGCGCGCAATCACGAAGGCGGTATGCAGCGGCCAGGCTTCCGGGTAAAAACGCATGTCTCTCATAACGGCTCCTGAGCGAAAACTGCGCATTCAGCCCGGCTGATGCGCGGTGATGTTTTATAGAACAGCCTAATATATACAACTATTTAGCAAACTTTGATATCCAATCCGCCCCGGTTGTCATAAACTGGCGCCAGGGTGTGAACCTGATGTTAAATGCCGTTGCCGGTGCGCCGTTTCATCAGGTTCATACCCTTTGTATAAACACCTGTAAAAGGAATCTAGCAATGACTCAGACAGTACATTTTCAAGGCAATCCGGTCAGCGTAGCGGGCAAACTGCCACAGCAGGGCGAACAGGCCAAGGCCTTCTCACTGGTTGCCAAAGACCTGTCAGACGTAGCGCTGAGCAGCTTCGCGGGTAAACGCAAAGTCCTGAACATCTTCCCAAGCATCGATACCGGCGTCTGCGCGACGTCGGTGCGTAAATTCAACCAGTTGGCCAGCGGCCTGGATAACACCGTGGTGCTGTGCATCTCCGCCGATCTGCCGTTCGCTCAGTCTCGCTTCTGCGGCGCAGAAGGCCTGAGCAACGTGGTCACCCTGTCCACCCTGCGCGGCGCCGAGTTCAAGCAGGCGTACGGCGTCGAAATCGCCGAAGGCCCGTTGGCGGGCCTGACCGCGCGTGCAGTCGTGGTGCTGGATGGCCAGGACAACGTGCTGTACAGCGAGCTGGTGAACGAAATCACCACCGAGCCGGACTACGACGCGGCGCTGGCTGCGCTGAAATAATAAAGCCGGCGAACGCTGGCTTTGGATACCCATTAAAGGCGCCGCAAGGCGCCTTTCTTATTCTTCGCCCTCGGCGCCGCCTTTGCGGCTGCTCAGGCCATACTCGCGCAGCTTGTTGGCGATGGCGGTGTGGGAAACGCCCAGGCGCTTCGCCAGCTTGCGGGTGCTGGGATAGGTGCGATACAGACGCGTCAGCACCGAGCGCTCGAAACGCTTGCTGATGTCGTCCAGCGAGCCGTCCAGCACCTCGTCGCCCAGCGACATCTCCACCTCGAACTCCGGCAACACGATATCCTGCGGCCGCAGTTCGTAGCCTTCGGTTTGCGTCAGCGCGCGGTAGATGGCGTTTTTCAACTGGCGTACGTTGCCCGGCCAGCCGTACTTGCTGAGGAAGCCGCCCAAATCGCTCGCCAGCTTGGGCCGCGCCACGCCCTGCTCATCGGCGAAGCGCGCCACGAACAGCTCGGTCAGCGGCATGATGTCCTGCGGACGTTCGCGCAGCGGCGGGATGGTGATGGTCAGCACGTTGAGGCGATAATAGAGATCTTCGCGGAATTCGCCGCGCTGCACCAGCTCGGTGAGGTTTTTCTGGGTGGCGCAGATCACGCGCACGTCGACGTGCACCTCATGCTCTTCGCCGACCCGGCGGAAGGTGCCGTCGTTAAGGAAACGCAGCAGTTTGGTCTGCATGCGCGGCGACATTTCGCCGATCTCATCCAGCAGCACCGAGCCGCCGTTGGCCTGCTCGAAGAAGCCCTTCTTGCCTTCCAGCGCGTTGGGATAAGCGCCCGGCGCATGGCCGAACAGCTCGCTCTCCACCACGTCATCCGGCAGCGCGGCGCAGTTCAGCGCCAGGAACGGCTGTTTGCCGCGCGGGCTGCGCAAATGGCAGGCGCGGGCCAGAATATCCTTGCCGGTGCCGGTATCGCCGACGATCAGCAGCGGCGCATCGAGCATCGCCAGCTTGCGCGCCTGCTCCAGCACGTGACGCATCTTGGCGCTCACCGCGACGATGTGGTCGAATTCGGTATCGTCGTTCACCGACAGATTTTGCAGCTGGCGGCCCATGCGCGCGGTGGACTTCAGCATCACCACAGCGCCGACCGCGGCCGGCTGCTGCTGTTCGTCTTCCAGATAGATGGGCGTGATGTCCATCAGGAAGTCCTGGCTGCGGATCACCACCCGCTCGGAGTGCGGCGCCGTATGCTCGCTCTCCAGCCAGCGGCTGAAGTTATAGCCGCCGATCAGCGCCCCGGCGGTCTGGTTGCGGATTTTGTCTTCGTTCAGGCTGAACAGCGCCTGCGCTGCCGGGTTGGCCAGCTCGACCTTGCCCTTCATGTCGATCGAGAACACCGGTTCCGGCATCGATTCCAGCAGCGCGCGCAGCGCGCGGTGCTCGCGTTCGGAAGGCATAAAGCTGACGGTGCGCACGTCGGTCACGCCGGCGATGCGGCGGATCTCCGCCATCAGCGCGCGGAAAGTATCGAACTCCAGCTGGGAGAAATTGAGGTAAATGCGGCCGATGGGATCGATCTCGATGCCACGTAAGTCAATGCTGCGCGATACCAAAAGATCGAGTAATTCTCGAGTGAGACCGAGGCGGTCTTCGCAAAATACTTCCAAACGCATCAGTGTTGGCCTTATCTCTGCAGGTGCGGGGATCGTTGACGATGATGATACTCCCTCGCACCGGGCGGTAGAAGCGATCTGTCAGCAAAAGTTGACAGAACTCTGATTTATTGCCGTGGTTGCTGATTTTAAACGCAAGCGAATAACAGCATCGGCGTCATTTTAGACTACAAACAGAGAGTTATCACAACCAGAATTAATTTTGCAGAGATTTATCACGCACTCGCAGGGGGATCGACTGTCGTCAAGTCTCGATTACGTCCGGCGTCGGCGCCGTTGAGAAAGCGGCGCTCCTGAGAGCGCCGTGCGGGATTATTTGGCCTTGCCGTCGCTCTTTTTCAGCGTGTCTTTCAACTGGCCGATCAGCTGGCTGCGGAAATCGCCAAGCTTCGGCTTTTCCCCTTCCAGCCACGGCAGCGGGCGGCACAGTTCCATCGCCTTGATGCCCAGCCGCGCGGTCAGCAAGCCGGCGCCGATGCCCTGCGCCGCGCGCGCCGACAGCCGCGCTGCCAGATCCTGCGACATCCAGTCCATGCCCACTTCGCGCACCAGCTCGGAAGCGCCGGCGAAGGCGATGTTCAACAGCACCAGCCGGAACAGACGAATACGGCTGAAGTAGCCCAGCTCGATGCCGTATAGCGCGGCGATGCGGTTGATCAAACGGATGTTGCGCCAGGCGATAAACGCCATATCCACCAGCGCCAACGGGCTGACGGCGATCATCAGCGTCGATTCGGCGGCGGAGCGGCTGATTTCGCGCCGCGCCTGGTTGTCGAGCACCGGCTGCACCAGTTTGGCGTACAGCTCCACCACTTCACGGTCATTTTGCGTTTCATGCAGCGAGGCCTGCCAGCGCTGCAGCGCCGGATGCCCCTGCTCCAGCCCGGCCTGACGCGCCAGCTTCTCGCAGAATTCGCGCCCCTGGCCCAGCCCGTGGCTGTGCAACAGCTCGCGCGCCACGTCGCGCTCTTCCGCGCGCTGGCGCAGCCGATACAAACGCCGCCACTCGGTGACCACCGAACCGACGCCGGCGAACACGATCAGGCCGCCGGCCACGCCGCCGCCCATGGCGATCCAGTCCTGCTGCACCCAGGCGGTATGCACCCACTGCACGCCCTGTGCCACCATGCTGACGCCGAACAGCGCCAGGCCAGCGGTGACCATTTTGCGCCACAGGCTGCGTTTCGGTTTCAGCGCGGCGTTAATGATGCCTTCGGCGCGCCCTTCTTCTTCTTCCTGCTGCAGCTCCGGCGCCGCCGGGAAAAAGCTTTCCGCCTGTTCGGCATCGAAAGCGACGCCGGCGCGCAACGCCGGCTCCTGCGGCGGCTGCAGCGGCTCGTCAAAATCGATACGCGGTTTGATCGGCTCGCTCATCGCAATTTGTCTCCCAATAAAAACTCCATCACCGCATCCAGACGGATGTGCGGCAACGGGCTGTCCACGCTCATGGCGCGTGGACGAAATTCATCGAAGTGGAACCCCTGGCTTTGCCAGAACGCCGGCCCCGGCAGGCGCGCGGGCACTTCGCCGGGGAACACCGTCAGCGGCGCGCCGTCACCGAGGCGGTTGCCCTTCAGCGCCGGAATGCGTTGCCCCTGATGATCGACGATGCCGCTCTCGGTCGCCTGCACCGAGGCCAGGCCGACGCAATCCATGCTGATGCCCTCGAACGCCGCATTCTGCCACGCCTCCTGCACCAGCTGTTGCAGCAACGACACCAGATTGGCGTGCTGATCGGCGGTGATATGATCCGCCTTGGTGGCGGCAAACATCAGTTTGTCGATGGTCGGCGAGAACAAGCGGCGAAACAGCGTGCGCTTGCCGTAATGGAAGCTCTGCATCAGTTGGGTCAGCGCCAGACGCATGTCGTTGAACGCCTGTGGGCCGCTGTTGAGCGGCTGCAGGCAGTCGACCAGCACGATTTGCCGATCGAAACGGACGAAGTGTTCTTTGTAGAAGTTTTTGACGATCGACTGGCAATAGTAGTTGAAACGAGCGCGCAACATGCCGATGTTGGTGTGTTTGTCGGCCTGCGCCAGCTTCGATTCGCCGATCGCGGCCACGTCGGGCCACGGGAAAAACTGCAGCGCCGGCGCGCCGGCCATGTCGCCCGGCAGCACGAAACGCCCCGGCTGAATGAAGTGCAGCCCTTCGCTTTTGCAGCGCAGCAGATAATCGGTGTAGGCCTGGGCGATCGCCGCCAGGCGGTTTTCGTCGGCCGGGGCCAGCGGATCGCAGGCCTTGCACAGCTCAAGCCAGGGTTTGGCCCATTCTGCGCGTTCGCCCTGCAGCAGCCCGGCCATCTGGCGCGACCAGGCCAGGTAATCCTGCTCGAGCATCGGCAGATCCAGCAACCATTCACCGGGATAATCGACGATCTCCAGGTACAGCGTGGAGGTGTCTTTGAAGTGGCGCAGCAGCGAGTCGTTGGAGCGGTAACGCAGCGCCAGACGGATTTCGCTGACGCCGCGCGTCGGCGTCGGCCAGGCCGGCGGCGTGCCGTAAAGCTGCGCCAGCCCTTCGTCATAGGTGAAACGCTGGATGCCGAGATCGCGCTGCGGGATGCGTTTGACGCCCAGCAGGCGCTCTTCGCGCGCCGGTGAAAACAGCGGCATGCGCGCGCCGCTGTGCACATGCAGCAGTTGGTTGACGAAGGCGGTGATAAAGGCGGTTTTGCCGCTGCGGCTCAGGCCGGTCACCGCCAGGCGCAGATGGCGATCCATTCCGCGGTTGACCAGCGAGGTTAACTCATTTTGCAGTCGTTTCATTGCTCTCCTTGACGTAACGCCCGAATGCCTTGTTCAGGCCTTTACGGAACAGCGGTTCCAGCACCAGCGCCAGCACGAAGCGCACCGGTTTGCGGCCGACGGTCTTCAACAGCCAGCCGGCGGCGCCCGCCGGGCCATAGTTCAATAACGCTATGATGATGACTTTAGCCAATGTCTTCAACATTGCCGCCGCTCCTCGTTTAAATCCACCCGTTCTGGCGGTGTTCGCAACATCGATTTTATTCATGACAATGCCCTCCGGCACAAGACGATTAATTGTACATTCAACGGGATAACGGCGGCGAAGATGCCCGGCCTGCGCAGGCCGGGCATCGCAAGAAGGGTTACAGCTTGCGGAAACGGCTCTGTACGCCGAAGGTATCGGACGTTACGTAGCGCTCGACCTGACGCAGCTGCTGCTCGCCGCTGCCCAACTCATATTCCAGCTGATCGAGCAGCTGGCGCGGCGTCTTCTGATGCTCGCCTTCGAAACGGCTGGCCGGCGCTTCGTCCAACACGAACACCAGCGCGATATAGGCCACCAGCGTGAAGAAAAACAGCCCGAAGAACAGCGACAGCACCACCATCACGCGGATCAGGCGCACCGGCACGTCGAAATAGTGGGCCAAACCGGCGCAGACGCCTTTCACCATGCCTTCTTCGGGAACGCGATAAAGCTTTTTACTGCCCAGCGTCATGCTCATCAGGACTGTCTCCAGTTCGGGTGTTCCGCATCAAGGATCTCTTCCAGCGCCTGAATGCGTTCACGCATGCGTTTGGCGTCTTCCGCCAGCTGCGCCAGGCGCTGCATTTCTTGCTGACTCAGCTGGATGCCGGTCTGTTGCCGATTGCTGTAATGCAGCCAAAGCCAAATCGGCGCGACAAACAGCACGAAAATTGTCAGCGGAATGGCAAGTAATAAAGCACTCATTGTTATTCCTTCTTATCGGGTCCTGGATAGGCGGCCACCTCCGACGTGTGGCCGCGGTTCGCCTTACTCTGAGCGGTTCATCTTGGCTTTCAGCGCCGCCAGCTGCTCACTGATGGCGTCGTCGGCTTTCAGCTCGGCAAACTCTTGGTCCAGCGACTTCTTTTTACCGATGCTGATGCTTTCCGCTTCGGCTTCCATATGGTCGATGCGGCGCTCGAACTGTTCGAAACGCGCCATCGCTTCATCCAGCTTGCCGCTGTCGAGCTGGCGGCGCACTTCACGGGAGGAAGACGCGGCCTGATGACGCAGCGCCAACGCCTGCTGCCGCGCACGGGTTTCGGTCAGCTTGTTTTCCAGCTCGCCGATTTCGCTCTTCATGCGTGCCAGCGTTTCTTCTACGGTCGTCACTTCTTGCGTCAGCGTGGCGATCAGATCGACCACCTTTTGTTTTTCGATCAGCGCCGCACGGGCCAAGTCTTCTTTATCTTTGCGCAGCGCCAGTTCGGCTTTTTCCTGCCAGTCGCCTACCTGGCTTTCGCCCTGCTCAATGCGACGCAGCAGCTGCTTTTTCTCCGCCAGCGCACGCGCCGACGTAGAACGAACTTCAACCAGCGTGTCTTCCATCTCTTGGATCATCAACCGCACCAGCTTCTGCGGATCTTCCGCCTTATCCAGCAGGGTGTTGATGTTGGCGTTCACGATGTCGGCAAAACGAGAAAAAATACCCATAATTCACTTCCTCTTGGTTCTGATGGCGTCTGAAGCGCCGCGTTAAGTCGTACAGCTTGCCTGAAGATATAATCAAAACCCGTGCCAACTTTTATATCATTGATAAATAATGGATATTATTTTTTGACTCTCTGCGCGCTTGCTGTAGAGTGATTATTTTCACCAAACATTGGCGAATTTCATCATGAACGAGCAGCCAGAGAATTTGTTGGGCGAGGCAAACGCCTTTGTCGACGTATTGGAGCAAGTCTCCCAGGTGGCAAAGCTGAACAAACCGGTGCTGGTGATCGGCGAGCGCGGTACCGGCAAGGAGCTGATCGCCCACCGCCTACACTACCTTTCCAACCGCTGGCAAGGGCCGTTCATCTCGCTCAACTGCGCGGCGCTGAATGAAAACCTGCTGGATTCCGAACTGTTCGGCCACGAGGCCGGCGCCTTTACCGGCGCGCAGAAACGCCATCTGGGGCGCTTCGAGCGCGCCGACGGCGGCACGCTGTTCCTCGATGAGCTGGCGACCGCGCCGATGCTGGTGCAGGAGAAGCTGCTGCGGGTGATCGAATACGGCCAGCTGGAGCGCGTGGGCGGCAGCCAGCCGCTGCGGGTGGATGTGCGCCTGGTGTGCGCCACCAACGACGATCTGCCGGCGCTGGCGGCGGCGGGCAAATTCCGCGCCGATCTGCTGGATCGGCTGGCGTTCGACGTGGTGCAGCTGCCGCCGCTGCGCCAACGTCGGCCCGATATCATGCTGCTGGCCGAGCATTTCGCCATTCAAATGTGCCGCGAACTGGCGCTGCCGCTGTTTCCCGGCTTTACCGAACGCGCCAGGCAAACGTTGCTCGAATATGGCTGGCCGGGCAACGTGCGTGAACTGAAAAACGTGGTGGAGCGCTCGGTTTATCGCCACGGCGACAGCGACAGCCCGCTTGACGAAATCATCATCAACCCGTTTGCGCCGCGTGAGGCGGCGCCGGTCGCGCCCGCCCCTGAAGGCGCCGGCGCGTTACCGGCGCTGCCGCTGGATTTGAAAAACTGGCAGCTGGAGCAGGAGAAGGTATTGATCGAAGCTGCGCTGCAGCAGGGGCGTTTCAATCAGCGCAAGGCTGCGCAGCTGCTGGGGCTCACCTATCATCAGCTGCGCGGCATGCTGAAAAAACATGCGCTGCTGCAAAACGGCGAGCAAGACGAGGATTAGTAACGCAGGGATTGGGTGCCGGTCTTTCCCGGCCGTCAGCTATTAGCCCCAGGTTGGGAGATGTGGCCTGAGGACGGCCGCCTGGAGATGTCGGCCTTTCCCGACGGTCACTTCACTGCGCGGGATTTTCCCGCCGATGAATCACCTTCTTGCAAGATCACTGCGGTATTTTCCCTGCCCGATAAATGACGCCGAGCGACAACGCGACGCAGACCAGAAAGGCATAGCGCAGACCGACAGTTTCGGATAAGAACCCGATTAACGGCGGCCCGATCAGCGTGCCCAGAAAGCCGATGGTCAACACCGCCGCGATGGCGGCGCTTGGCGCCATGGAAGAAGACCTTGCGGCCGCCCCCGCAACCAGCGGAATAATGACGCAAATGCCAAGCCCAACCAGGAAAAAACCGATTATCGATGTCACCAACCCCGGCAACCAGGTCGTTAGCGTCATGCCGGTGAACGCCAGCATTCCGCCCCACTGCAACGTTCTCCTCACTCCGATCCGATCAACGAACCGGTTCAACATGAGCCGACCGATCGTCATGGCCGCCATAAATACCGTAAAACCCAGGCCGATGTATTTTCGATCGACCGAGACGACATTCTGAAAATAAACGACGCTCCAGTCATACATGATGCCCTCACAAGCCATCGAGCAGAAAACGATCAGGCCATAGTTGAACAGCGAGCGGTCCGGGATGGCGAAAGCGCGCCCGGTCTGTTCCAACTCCGGTTTGTCGAACAATGCCCGCCGACACAGCAAGGCGGACACCAGAGCCACCGCCGCTATGCCAGTAAAGTGCAGCGGCAAGGCGACATCCCGACCGATCATTAGCGCCCCGATCCCTGCGCCGACGAACCCGGCCACGCCCCATATACCGTGAAAGAACGGCAGCCGCGTTTTACCGCTGACCGCCTCGGCGATACTGGCCTGCATGTTGTTAGAGACATTGACCGCGCTGTAAGCGAACCCGGAGAAAAACAGCAACGCCGCCAATTGAGGGACCGTCGCGGCAAAGGGCACCAGAAGCAAAAGCATGGCGTTGATCAGAATGGCCGCGACGCCGACCATCCTGCTGCCGAGTTTGGCGATCGCCCATCCCGATATCGGCAGCGACAAGACCACCCCGGCCGACATGGCGAACAGTACGCTGCCGAATACGCCGTCAGACAACGCGAGCCCTCCCTTGATCGTCGCCATCCTTGAGCTCAAACTGCCGAAACACAACCCCAGCATGAAAAACATGCTGGATATCGCCAGGTTTTTTTCTTTCATCATCGACATCATGGACGCTCCTCTTATCCGATTAGCGGCCTGCTCAGGCGAAGGCATCGACACCGGTCAGCGACGCCGAAAGCGCCCACAGACGCTGCGCCTGTTCCGGATCGATCGCGTATTCCTTCACGCCGACCAGCGCCTGACTGTCGTGTGCGGCGATACCGGCAATATCGCCATCCTCACAGTAAAGTCCTCCCAAACCCTGCAACTGCGGTGAGGTGGCGGCCCACACCTGAGTCGCGGCCCCCTGCTGAGGCGTTTTAAGGGCGTCGGGATCGGCCGGATTGCCGTCTTCGTCCATCCAGCCTAGGGCTAGCATCTCTTCTCTCGATATGTGCCGCTGCAGCGGCGTGGCGATGCTGCCAGGATGCAGGCTAAATGCGCGGATCCCCCGCGAGCGGCCAAGAAGATCCAACCGGACGGCAAACAGGGCATTCGCCGTCTTCGACTGACCGTACGCCAGCCACTTGTCGTAACCGCGTTCGAACTGCACATCTTCCCAGCGGATCGCCGAATGGTGATGCCCGGCGGAGGAAACGCTGACCACCCGCCCGCCATCGGCAATGGCCGGCCACAGCAAATTGGTCAGCGCATAGTGGCCGAGATGGTTGGTGGCGAACTGCCTTTCCCAACCGCGCCCCACCCGCGCCTCCGGGCATGCCATCACTCCGGCGTTGTTGATGACAATATCCGCCCGTAGGCTCGATGCGGTAAAGTCTGCGGCGAATCGGCGCACGCTGTTTAAATCGGCGAGATCGAGTTCGGCGATCTCGACGCCGGCGCTCTGCCCTAACACCTCTTTGGCTGCCGCCGGTGCCCGGCAAGCGACGATGACCCGTGCGCCGGCGTCGGCCAGCGCCAGCGTCGTCTCCAGACCGAGACCTGAATGACCACCGGTGACGATGGCCTGAGTGCCTGACAGATCCAGGCCCGTTAGCACCTCGCCGGCGGTCGTTTTGGGCCCGAATCCTGAGTTGATGGGGGTTTGTTGGATAATCACAGGCTTTCTCCTCGCGGTTAACAGTGGCAGGCCAAACGCAGCCGGCGCGTCGATGAGGAGGAGTATGAAATTCCGTCGCGGGACTGTGAATGTATGAAAGCCCGAACTTCTGTCGAGATCGTCCAGGTTGAACAGCAGAGTGCGGATATGCTGTTTGCCTGGCGAGGTTTCCGGTCTGAGGCAGGCAAAAAAAAAGCCAGCACCCGAGCTGGCTTAAAAAACACTGGAAGCAATGTGAGCAATGTCGTGCCTTCCACATCAGAGCCGCAAACTGTGGCCTTCCGTGAACTGCCAGGCGATGATAATAGTTATCAGTATCGTCTGTAAAGCACTTTGTTGAGAATTTTTCTCATTTCCACACGAAGATTGCGCAATTACCACTCAGGGAACGGGTCAGCCATGTCCAGCCAGTAGTCCACGCCAGCGGCCATTTCATCGTCGCTCAGCAGGCATTCGTCCAGCAAACGCACGATCGCCGCCTGCTGCAGATGCTGGCCGATAAACACCAGCTCCTGACGCATGTCGCCGAACGGCTCCACCCATTTTTCCTGAATGTGCGCCCGCGCTTCGGGATCCTGCGGCCAATTATCTTGCGGGATGGCGCGCCAAAAGGTGCCCGCCAGGCCGTAGTGGGCGATGCCGCCGGCCTGGCTCCACTGCCCGGCCTGCCGCGGCCGCGTCGCCAGCCAGAAAAAGCCTTTCGAGCGCAGCAGCTTGCCGCCGCCCCAGTCGCCGTTGATCACGCGGTAAAACTTGTCCGGCGCAAACGGCCGCCGCGCCTGATAGACGAAGCTACTGATGCCGTAGTTTTCCGTTTCCGGCACGTGTTCGCCGCGCAGCTCTTTCAGCCAGCCGGGCGCCTGCTGCGCCTTTTCAAAGCTGAAGCTGCCGGTATTCAGCACCGCCTCCAGCGGCAGCTTACCCGGCGCGATCGGCACAATGCGGGCATCGGGGTTCAGGCTGGCCAACAGCGCCATCACTTCGCCCTGCTGGGCTGGCGTCAACAGATCGGTCTTGCTGACCAGCATCACGTCGCAAAATTCAATTTGCTCAATCAACAGATCCGCCACGCTGCGCAGATCGTCCTCGCCCAGGCTTTGGCCGGCCTCCTGCAGGCTTTGCGCCCGCTGGTACTGCTGGATGAAATTCACCCCGTCGACCACCGTCACCAGAGTATCCAGCCGGGCGAACTGCGACAGGCTTTCGCCCTTT
Source organism: Serratia sp. LACPHL-BACT-2024-00286 (assembly GCF_043109535.1). Lineage (NCBI taxonomy): Bacteria > Pseudomonadati > Pseudomonadota > Gammaproteobacteria > Enterobacterales > Yersiniaceae > Serratia > Serratia sp. LACPHL-BACT-2024-00286. Next base: position 587,450 of record NZ_JBICNA010000001.1, on the reverse strand, counting down.
TCGTCCTCGAAGGTAAAGGTTTCCGCCACCGGCAGCGGCTCGGATATGCCGCTCGATTCGATCAGCAGGTAATCGAAACGCCCGTCCTGCGCCAGCTCACGCACCGATACCAGCAGGTCTTCGCGCAGCGTGCAGCAAATGCAGCCGTTGCTCATCTCCACCAGCTTCTCCTCCTGGCGATCGAGATGCACGGCATTTTCCACCAGCGCGGCGTCGATGTTCACTTCGCTCATGTCGTTGACGATCACCGCCACGCGCATGCCCTGCCGGTTGTTCAGGATGTGGTTCAGCACCGTGGTCTTGCCGGCGCCGAGAAAGCCGGAAAGCACGGTCACGGGAAGTTGTTTCATGGGAGCCTCATTAAAATTCATTGCGTAATGCCTGATAGCCGCGCACCAGCTCGACGTTGGTGGCGGCCACTTCTTCCGAAAACTGCAGCGCGCCGCGATCGACCTGGCGATAGCGCGACAGGTCGCTGTCCGGCCCTACGCGCTCGGTCGAGGGGATATAGCGGTTTTCCGGCAGCGTCACGCCGTCCACCACCGCGTTGTAACGCACCACGCAGCCGGACTGGATGTGGCAGTTGAACAGCACGCTGTTGAAACCGATAAACACCCGATCGTCGATGCGACACGGGCCGTGGACAATGGCGCGGTGGGCGATCGAGCTGTAACGGCCAATGATGACCGCCGCCCCGCTCTTGGAGTGGATCACCACGCCGTCCTGAATATTGGAGTGCGAGCCGATGACGATCGGTTCCATGTCGCCGGCGGCGTTCAACTCGTCGGCGCGGATCACCGCATACGGGCCGACGTAGACGAAATCTTCGACGATCACCCGGCCGCAGATAATGGCGGTGGGATCGATGTAGGCCAGCGGCGAGACCTGCGGCAGATGGCCGCTGGGATTTTTACGCAGCATGATTTTCTCCCCGCCAGCTCAGCTCCGCCACCGCATTGTGGGCATGCAGGCTCTCCTGATGCTCGACACGCAGCGAGAAGGCGCGGTAATCGCACTGGCTGCGCAGCATGCGATACAGACGCCGCGCCGCGTCCTCGCAAAACATCAGGTTCTGCCCGTTGGCCAGCGCGAAGGCCTGTTCGTCGCGGCGTTTCACCAGCGTTTGTACCGGCGTGCCCAGCGCGTGTTCGATGCGATCGATCAATTTCACCGGTTCGAACGCCCGTTCATTCTCGGGCGTCACGGTGACCCAGGCCCAGCTGCGCTGGCTGTGAGGGGTGGCCGGCATTCCCTGCTCCAACAGCCACTCGCTCACCTGCCGTTGGCTGATCCGCTCCGCCGCCTGTTCAAAATCAAACTGAAACTGTTGCTGCGCCAACTGACGGCTGAGCGCCGCCGAACTCGGGCAGGTCGAGGAGTAAGGTACGCCGACGGTCAGCGCCAGCGTCAGCCTGTCCGTCAGGGTGGCCTCGATGCGCAGCGGGTAAGCCTTCCAGCCGCGCTGCGGCGACAGCAACGCCGGGCGCGACAGCAGCAGCTCGCCGCTGAGCGTCAGGCTGGCGCGATCGCTGTGTTCCGGCTGAGAATCCAGAAAGGCCTGCAGCGTTCGGCCGAGGCGCTGCGGCGTCAGCTCGCCCTGCGTCAATTCGTCCAGCGCCAGATACAGCCGCGACATGTGAATGCCGCGTTCGCCCGCCGCTTCGGCGCGCAGGTTGATGCCGGCGTCGACCTTGGCCATCAGTGGCTTGCCGGCCAGCTCCAGCGGCAGCGCGATCCCTTGCATCCCGACCCAATCGAGCCCGACATCACTCATTTCGCCGCGCCATGCCTGAGCGTCCGGCAGCGAACGGCGTGGTGGAAGTGCAACTTCGTTCATACATCCCCTTGCGTTATTGTGACTTTGCCGAGGAACGGTATCATGATTTTGTTATGTTATAACATATCAAATAAGATTTTTTTCACGATCGCGAACGACCTGATTAATCAAGTCGCAGAAAACTCAGCGATTTTGCTCAATGGATTGGGCTGCCGGTCAGAGTGCGATACACTAACGCTATTGCTGATTAACCCATGAGCCTCTATGCGTGGTTTACCCCTTTGGATAGTGTCGTTGTGCTTTACCGGCTCCGCCCTGGCCGCAACCACACCGCCCGCGCCCGCCGCGGCGCCGCTGCCGGACATTCGCCAGAGCGGCTTTGTCTATTGCGTCAGCGGCATACTGAATACCTTCAACCCGCAAATGGCCAGCAGCGGCCTGACGGTGGATACCCTGGCCGCCCAGCTGTACGATCGCCTGCTGGATGTCGATCCCTACACCTACCGGCTGATCCCCGAGTTGGCGCAAAGCTGGGAAGTGCTGGACAACGGCGCCACCTACCGCTTCCATCTGCGCAAGGACGTGCCGTTCCAGACCACCGCCTGGTTCACGCCCACCCGCAAGATGAACGCCGACGACGTGGTGTTCAGCTTCGCGCGCGTATTTGACCAAAAACACCCGTATCACGACGTCAACGGCGGCGAATACCCCTATTTCGACAGCCTGCAGTTCGGCGATTCGGTGCAGAGCGTGAGAAAGCTCGACGACTACACGGTGGAGATCCGCCTGCAGTCGCCGGACGCCTCGTTCCTGTGGCACCTGGCGACCCACTACGCGCCGGTGCTGTCCGCCGAGTACGCCGACACGCTGACGCGCGAAGGCCATCAGGAGCTGATCGACCGCGAACCGGTCGGCAGCGGCCCGTTCCTGCTCAACGAATACCGCTCGGGGCAATATATTCGCCTGGCGCGCAACGCCGCCTACTGGAAAGGCCTGCCGCGCATGCCGCAGGTGGTGATCGATCTGGGCGCCGGCGGCACCGGCCGCCTCTCCAAACTGCTGACCGGCGAGTGCGACGTGCTGGCCTATCCGGCGGCGAGCCAGCTGTCTATCCTGCGCGACGATCCGCGCCTGCGCCTGACGCTGCGCCCGGGGATGAACATCGCCTATCTGGCGTTCAACACCCGCAAGCCGCCGCTCGACAACCTCAACGTGCGCCAGGCGATCTCGCTGGCGATCAACAACCAGCGGTTGATGCAATCGATCTATTACGGCACTGCGGAAACCGCCGCCTCGATCCTGCCGCGCGCCTCCTGGGCCTACGACAACGACGCGCACGTCACCGAGTACGATCCGGCCAAATCGCGCGAAATGCTGCGGCAGGCCGGCGTCGGCCAGCTGAACCTGAAGCTGTGGGTGCCGACCGCCTCGCAGTCTTACAACCCGAGCCCGCTCAAGACCGCCGAGCTGATCCAGGCCGATCTCGGCCAGGTGGGCATCAACGTCACCATTGTGCCGGTGGAAGGACGCTTCCAGGAAGCGCGCCTGATGGAGATGAACCACGATCTGACCCTGACCGGCTGGGCCACCGACAGCAACGACCCGGACAGCTTCTTCCGGCCGCTGCTGAGCTGCGCGGCAATCCGTTCGCAAACCAACTATGCTCACTGGTGTGACCCGGGCTTCGACGAGGTGTTGCAGAACGCGCTGCTGTCGCAGCAGCTGTCTCAGCGCATCGACAACTACCGCAAGGCGCAGAAGATCCTCGAGCAGCAATTGCCGGTGCTGCCGCTGGCCTCTTCCCTGCGGCTGCAGGCCTACCGCTACGACATCAAGGGATTGGTGCTGAGCCCGTTCGGCAACGCCTCGTTCGCCGGGGTGTACCGTGAATCCGCGCCGGAGGTGAAAAAGTGATTATCTTTACCCTGCGCCGCATTCTGCTGCTGCTGATCACGCTGTTCTTCCTGACGCTGGTCAGCTTCAGCCTGAGCTATTTCACGCCGCGCGCGCCGCTGAACGGCGCCGCCCTGCTGGACGCCTATCAGTTCTACTTCGTCAGCCTGCTGCACTGGGACTTCGGCGTTTCCAGCATCAACGGCCAGGCGATCAGCGAACAGCTGCGCGAAGTGTTCCCGGCCACCATGGAACTGTGCCTGCTGGCCTTCGCCCTGGCGCTGTTTATCGGCATTCCGCTGGGCATCATCGCCGGCGTGCTGCGCGGCAAGTGGCAGGACACCGCCATCAGCACCTTCGCGCTGCTGGGCTTTTCGATGCCGGTGTTCTGGCTGGCGCTGCTGCTGATGCTGTTCTTCTCGCTGCATCTGGGCTGGCTGCCGGTATCCGGCCGTTTCGACCTGCTGTATCAGGTGAAGCCGATCACCGGTTTCGCGCTGATCGACGCCTGGCTGTCGGACTCGCCGTACCGCGCCGAGATGATCGGCAGCGCCCTGCGCCACATGATCCTGCCGATCGCCGCGCTGGCGGTGGCGCCCACCACCGAAGTGGTGCGGCTGATGCGCATCAGCACCGACGACGTGCTGAGCCAAAACTACATCAAGGCCGCCGCCACCCGCGGTCTGTCGCGCTTCACCATCATTCGCCGCCACGTGTTGCACAACGCGCTGCCGCCGATCGTGCCCAAGCTGGGGCTGCAGTTCTCCACCATGCTCACGCTGGCGATGATCACCGAAGTGGTGTTCAGCTGGCCGGGCCTCGGCCGCTGGCTGATCAACGCCATTCGCCAGCAGGACTATGCGGCGATCTCCGCCGGTGTCATGGTGGTCGGCACGCTGGTGATCACCATTAACGTCCTGGCCGATATTCTGGGTGCGGCAACCAACCCGCTGAAACATAAGGAATGGTATGCCCTTCGATAACGTATACCGCGAGAAAAAAATGCCGAGCCCGCTGCGCTACACCTGGCGGATTTTTTACGGCGACGCGCTGGCGATGATCGGTTTTTACGGGGTGATCGCCCTGCTGCTGCTGTCGCTGTTCGGCAGCCTGCTGGCGCCCTACGCGCTGGATCAGCAGTTCCTCGGCTATCAGCTGCTGCCGCCGTCCTGGTCACGCTACGGCAACGTGTCGTTCTTTCTCGGCACCGACGATCTCGGGCGCGACATCCTCAGCCGCCTGTTGACCGGCACTGCCGCCACCTTCGGCTCGGCACTGGCGGTGACGCTGGCCGCGGCGTTCTGCGGGGTGATCCTCGGCGTGTTCGCCGGCGTCACCCACGGGCTGCGTTCGGCGGTGCTCAACCACATCCTCGATACCCTGCTGTCCATTCCGTCGCTGCTGCTGGCGATCGTGGTGGTGGCGTTTATCGGCCCCAAACTTGAACACGCCATGCTGGCGGTGTGGCTCGCCTTGCTGCCGCGCATGGTGCGCACCATCTACAGCGCGGTGCACGACGAGCTGGAGAAAGAGTACGTGGTGGCGGCGCGGCTCGATGGCGCTTCCACGCTGCAGATCCTGTGGTACGCCGTCATGCCGAACATCGCCGCGGTGCTGGTGACCGAGTTCACCCGCGCGCTGTCGATGGCCATTTTGGACATCGCCGCGCTCGGCTTCCTCGATCTCGGCGCGCAGCTGCCTTCGCCGGAATGGGGAGCGATGCTCGGCGATTCGCTCGAGCTGGTGTACGTCGCCCCCTGGACGGTGATGCTGCCCGGCGCGGCCATCCTCGTCAGCGTGCTGCTGGTTAACCTGTTAGGCGACGGTATGCGCCGCGCAATCAATGCCGGGGTGGAATAATGCCGTTACTCGATATCCGCAATCTGACGATTGAATTTATGACCGCCGAAGGGCCGGTCAAGGCGGTCGATCGCGTCAGCATGACGCTGACCGAGGGCGAGGTGCGCGGCCTGGTGGGTGAATCGGGCTCCGGCAAGAGCCTGATCGCCAAGGCCATCTGCGGCGTAACCAAAGACAACTGGCGCGTCACCGCCGACCGTTTCCGCTTCGACGACATCGATCTGCTGCAGCTGAGCCCGCGCGAGCGGCGCAGGCTGGTGGGCCACAACGTCTCGATGATTTTCCAGGAGCCGCAGTCCTGTCTCGATCCTTCCGAGAGCATCGGCCGCCAGCTGGCGCAGGCGATCCCGGGCTGGACTTATAAAGGCCACTGGTGGCAGCGCTTCAACTGGCGCAAACGCCGCGCCATCGAATTGCTGCACCGCGTCGGCATCAAGGATCACGACGACATCATGGGCAGCTTCCCGTACGAGCTGACCGAAGGCGAGTGTCAGAAAGTGATGATCGCCATCGCGCTGGCCAACCAGCCGCGCCTGCTGATCGCCGATGAGCCAACCAACGCCATGGAGCCGACCACCCAGGCGCAGATTTTCCGCCTGTTGGCGCGCCTCAATCAGAACAACAACACCACCATCCTGCTGATCAGCCATGATTTGCAGATGATGAGTAAATGGGCCGACCGGGTGAACGTGCTGTACTGCGGGCAAACGGTGGAAAGCGCCCAGTGCGAAGAGCTGCTGGCGGCACCGCACCACCCTTACACCCAGGCGCTGATCCGCGCCATGCCGGATTTTGGCCGCTCGCTGCCGCACAAGAGCCGGTTGAACACGCTGCCGGGCGCCATTCCTTCGCTGGAACACCTGCCGATCGGCTGCCGTCTGGGGCCGCGCTGCCCTTACGCGCAGAAGAAGTGCATCGAAACGCCGCGCCTGCGCCCGGTCAAAAACCACTTCTTCGCCTGCCACTTCCCGCTGAACATGGAGGAGCAATAACATGGAAACGCTGTTGGAAGTGCGCAACCTGAGCAAAACCTACCGCTACCGCACCGGGCTGTTCCGCCGCCAGCACGTCGAGGCGGTGAAATCCGTCAGCTTTACCCTGCGCGAAGGCCAGACGCTGGCGGTGATCGGCGAGAACGGCTCCGGCAAATCCACGCTGGCGAAGATGCTCTCCGGCATGGTGGAACCGACCGCCGGCGAACTGCTGATCGACGATCATCCACTGGAATTCGGCGATTATCGCTATCGCAGCCAGCGCATTCGCATGATTTTTCAGGATCCGAGCACCTCGCTCAATCCGCGCCAGCGCATCGGCCAGCTGCTGGACGCGCCGCTGCGGCTGAACACCAGTCTGGAACCCGCCGAACGCGAGCAGCGCATCAACCAGACGCTGCGCCAGGTCGGCATGCTGCCGGATCACGCCTACTACTATCCGCACATGCTGGCTTCCGGGCAGAAACAGCGCGTCGCATTGGCGCGTGCGCTGATCCTGCAGCCGAAGGTGATCGTCGCCGATGAGGCGCTGGCCTCGCTGGACATGTCGATGCGCTCGCAAATCATCAACTTGATGCTGGAACTGCAGGAAAAACACGGTATTTCCTATATCTACGTCACTCAGCACCTCGGCATGATGAAGCATATCAGCGACCAGGTGCTGGTGATGCACGAAGGGGAAATCGTCGAACGCGGCAGCACCGCCGAGGTGTTGGCGGCGCCGCTGCACGAATTGACCAAGCGCCTTATCGCCAGCCATTTCGGCGAGGCGCTGACCGCCGACGCCTGGCGGCGCGACGGCGGCCGTTTTTGAGGCCCGTCCTGGCCTGCAATAAACCCGCTGCGGCGGGTTTTTTATTGCCGCACGCGCCTGCCGCTACGCCAGAAAACGCAAATACAAATTACATTCTTGTTATATATCCTTATATTTTATTCCTTTCAGTTATTGATTAGTCCGTAACATTATTTTATCTCGCCAGGGCGATCGGTGAGGATATCCCCTACGTTGAGCCTCTCATACGACAGGATATCGCACTGATGAACAGCCTTCGCCATCGCCGCCTCTCGCAGTTTCTGCTTACGCTGGCCGCCGGTTTCTCTGTTTACGGCCACGCGCTGTGCTGCGATGAGCTGCGCTGAATCCGCCTTTCGCCCCGCCAGCGGGCATGTTGCCTCTTTGTCCAGCCGCCGCTGCCGTACGCAGCGTTGGCTGTTGATCACGATTAAGGATTGACCCTATGGAACGACTCCGTCGACAACATAATGCCCAGTGGTATCACGAAACCCAAAGCAGCGTACGGGGCGATGCGCCGCTGGAGCCGCAGGCGGCCACCCTGCGCGATCGTTTTCTGCTGGGGCTGGGCGCCTTCGCCGACGAAGCGCTAAATGCTGCGCTCAGCGCCCGCGCCGGGGTATTCAACGCCTCGCTGGCCGGTTACCACGCGCTGTTTCCCGACCAGGTGTCGCTGTCACGATACGTGACATTGTCACCCTACGATCGCCTCAGCACCGCGTTGACCGTCGCTCAGGTGACGGGCGTGCAATCGCTTTGTAGCCACTACGCCGCCCGCCTCGCCCCGCTGCACAGCCCGGACGCCTCCCGGGAAAGCAATATCCGCCTTGCCCAGATCACCCAATATGCCCGCCAGCTCGCCAGCCAGCCCACGCTGATTTGCCGCAGGGCGCTGCAACAGCTCGGCGACGTCGGGCTGAGCCCGGCGGATATCGTAACCTTCTCTCAGACGATCGGTTTTGTCAGCTATCAGGCGCGCGTAGTGGCGGGCGTCGCGGCGTTGGCCGGCCGCCCGGCGGTGGTGGTGCCCGGCTTCCCGAACGTCGAAGACGCCGATGGCGTCGCTTTCAGCGCCGACGAGTTGAGCTGGACTGCGCGTCTGCCGACAATCGACACGGAAGCCGCCGCCGCCGAACAGCTTGACGTGCTGGATCAGAGCCACCCGCAGGCGCGCGCCGAATCTTATTATTTGCTGTTGGCGCACGATGCCGCCGCGCTGCGCGAGCGTAACGGCGTGTTTAACGGCATCAATGCCGAAGGATATGGGTTATCGAGCCGATTGAAAGCGCTGGCGACGCTGGCAGTCTCGCGCATCAACGGCAGCCGCTACTGCGCGGCTACGGTGGCGCAAGAGCTACAGGACGACGGGCTGGCCCAGGCGCTGTTCGCCGGGCTGCCTCAGGGGCTGGCTTTTACCGAGGATGCCGTCAAACGTGCAGTGATCCACACCGCCGCCGAGCTGACGCGCGCTCCGGAGAAATTCACCCCGCAGAGCGTGCAGCCGTTGTTCAACAGCGGCCTGAATCAGGCGCAGGCGCTGGAAGTGATCCTCACCGCCGCGCTCTACGCCTGGGAAAACCGCCTGCGCCAAACGCTGGGCGATGCAGAGCCGGCACAGCCGGCGCAATGACCTATCACTGAGTTGACGGCTAATTTCGCCGTTAACTCTCTTTGGTCTATTTTGGCTAAAAACTTCACCAAAAGATGAACTGATAAAGTATAAATCCGAAAAAATAATATTTGTCAGAATTATGATTCGTTTTTCTCTGCCGCTCGCGAAAATAACGACTCGTCAAAATTATGTCTGCAAACAAAGCAATAGAAAGATTGCGCCCTCGCTCAATTATGTAACCGTTCTCATCGCAGAAGCAGTAAAACAAGGTTTTAACCCTGCTAATTAATAGAGAAACACATTAACGCCTCTAACTTTTCAGCAGTGGTGGGCTTGCTGTTTAGTTTCTATGATTAAGCCGATAGCGACGTTGTGATTTCCATTTCAAATATTCACTAAAAATAAACGCTCGCCGTCAACCCCATTATTTTTTGATTTTCCATCACAGCAAAAAAATATTGTGAGGTAACCCCATGTCTGAGCAAGAACTTAAATCCAGCAACAGTATCGTTAACGTGATTGTCGTCATCGATACCGATGCTCTGATAGAAGCATTCGAGAATAACAACCCCAGTCAGGACTCCGGCAACCCAACAGGTATCGGGCATCAATACGCTTATATGGTCGTCACCTCCGAGCAGGTGATCGGCGGTTCCGGCACGGCGGACCTGAACTTTAAAGCCAATGTCGGCGACGTCATTCGCTGGACCGGCACCTCAGAATCCGCCAATTTCGACGCCGGCGTGCTGATCTACGGGCTGCCGCAGTTCGGCAGCGGCACCCAGGTCTTTTCCAACCCGACCTTCAAAATGTACACCCGCAGCTCGATGATGCCGGCGCAAAATACCGTGTTCCCCGTCACCTTCACCAACCAAACCTATTGGTTCATCCAGGCGGACATCAGCAATACCGGCACGGAAAATTATTGCATCCAATTTGGCCTCTATTATCGGCCAAATGGCGGCGATCAGAAATTACTGGGTTATTTCTATTGGGATCCGACCATTACCATCAGCAATTAACCTTATTCCGTCGACCGTTAGGCACCACATGATTATGGCCCCTCGGGGCCATAATCGTTGCGGAAACATCGGGTAAACTTAAACGTCTCTATTCATTTTGCCGACGCAGCCACTCGCTGGCGGCGTCGAAGAATTTTTGCGCCAACGGCGTGGCGCGCTCCGCCATATCGACCACCACCGCCGCATGACGCGGCATGGCGCCGATGGCCACCGGGCGCCGCTGCAACGCCGGCATCAGCGGCGATTGCAGCTGGCCGCGCGGGAAGAGCCCGCAGCCCAGGCCGACGAAAATTCCCTCCAGCAGTTGGAAGATCGAGGCCGTCTCCAGCCGCGTGTGCAGCGTCAACCCGGCGTCGCGGAAGTGTTGATCGAGATAGCGGCGGAAATAACGCGTCGGCTCGGCCAGGCACAGCGGCAAGGCGGCCACCGCTTCCAGCGGCAACGGCGTGTCGCCCACCAGCTTAGGGAAGTGTTGCGGATGAAATACCAGCTCGACGCCGGTTTCCACCAGCGGTTGCGATTGGAAATGCAGCTCCTTTAAGGTCGACAGCTCGAAAAAGCCGATGCCGATGTCAACGGTATGCGCCGTCAGCGCCTCCAGCAGCTGATCGGCGCTCAGCACCGCCAGCCGGTAATCGAGATGCGGGTAACGCGCGCTGACCGCCTTGAGCATTTCCGATACCGAGATACTGCACTGCGGCACCACGCCAAGGCGCAGCGTGCCGTGCAAGCCGTGCTTGAGCGACTCCACCTCCAGCTTCAGCCCCTGGTAGACCGAGACGATCTCACGCGCCCACGCCAGCACCCGCTCGCCTTCGGCGGTAAAACCGCCGAAATGGTTGCCGCGGTTAATCAGCGAAACGCCCAGCTCTTTCTCCAGATTTTTCAATCGCATGGATAGCGTCGGCTGGCTGACGAAGCTGGCTTCCGCCGCCCGGCCGAAGTGGCGTTCCCGTTCTAAATTACACAAATAAATCAGTTGTTTAATATCCATAGCGCGGCTCAATGATCGGCAGTCGCATCAGTATACCACCGGGCGCCGTCGCCCGCCCGGCGAGTCAGAGCTTCAGCTTCACGTAATCCGCCAGGCGCGAGAACACGCCGCCCTGCGGCACCGCCTGCAGCGCGACCAGCGGCAGGGTTTTCACCACCTGGCCATTGTCGCTGATGCGGATCTCGCCGACGGTCTGCCCTTTGCCAATCGGCGCTTCCAGCCGTGCGGTATTGATTACGTACTGCGCCTTCAGCTTGTCCGCTTCGTTTTTTGGCAGGCTGAGCGACTGGTTCTGCGCGCTGCCGACCGGCAAGCGGTGATCCTCGCCGTACCAGACCGGCTCTTCCCCCAGGCTCTGCCCGGCGCTGAACAGGTGTACGGTGGTAAAGTCGCGCAGCCCCCAGGTCAACAGCTTACGCGCCTGCTCCTCACGCCCCTTAGCGCTTTTGCCGCCCATCACCACGGCGATCAGGCGGCGATCCCCTTCGGTGGCGGAGGCGATGATGTTGAAGCCGGCCGAGGCGGTGTGCCCGGTTTTCAGCCCATCGACGTGCAGCGTCTTATCCCACAGCAGCCCATTGCGGTTCTGCTGCGTGATACCGTTCCAGGTCAGCGACTTCTCGCTGTACATATGATATTCCGCCGGTTCACTCATGATAATGGCACGCGCAATCACCGCCAGATCGCCGGCGGTGGTGAACTGCCCCGGCGCATCCAGCCCGTGTACCGTTTCGAAATGGGTGTTCTGCAGGCCCAGCTGCGCGCTCTTCTCGTTCATCAGCTTGACGAAGTTGGCCTGGCTGCCCGCCACATAGTCCGCCATCGCCACGCAGGCGTCGTTGCCGGAATCGATGATAATGCCGCGGCTGAGATCGCGTACCGTGACCCTGTCACCGGGCTTCAGGAACATCAACGAAGACCCCTTGAACACCGGGTTGCCCTGCGCCCAGGCGTCTTTCCCCACGGTGACGACATCGTCAAGACCAATCTTGTGCTGGTCAAGCGCGTGGTCGATCACCAACCCGGTCATGAGTTTGGTCAGGCTGGCCGGGTTGCGCCGTTCATCGGCATTGCCGGCAGCCAACACCTGGCCGGTGGTGTAATCCATCAAAACGTAAGAGGCGGCGTCTATCGCCGGCGGGGTCATGGTGGGAAAATGGGGCGTCGTTCCCGCCGCCTGCGCCGCTAAAGGCAGCAATATGCCGCCGATCACCACTGATACTGAACGCTTCACGCTGTGTTCCTCAGGCCCGCAGGCTGAATAAAATGCCAATATAATCCGCGAGATAGACTGCATTAATTCACTTTCAGACGAAACCATTACTCTTTTGCAGCGGGTGTCTTTATGCAACCATTTGTTTACGTCATCGTCCGCCGGCGATAGATAAGCTCTATGCCGCCATTGCCCCATTCGATTAGACGCCACCCGGCAGCCCCCCTAAACTTGTGACATAAATACGCAAGACGCATAAAAAAGCGTTTACTTTTTAGCTACAACCACCTGCGAAGTGTCATCATGAAATTTAAACCGTCAATCAAGCCTTACACCGGCCCGGCAGGCGGCTGGGGTTCGCTTGAAGCCACCACCCGCTTTGTCCTCGACAGTAAACAAACGCTCAAAAACATGCGCAACCTGATGCGCGTCAACAAGGCTCGCGGCTTCGACTGCCCAGGCTGCGCCTGGGGCGACGACAACCACAGCACCTTCAGCTTCTGCGAAAACGGCGCCAAAGCGGTCAGTTGGGAAGCGACGCGCAGCGCCGTCGAGCCAGAGTTCTTCGCCGCCCACAGCGTCAGCACCCTGCAGCAGCAAAGCGACTATTTCCTCGAGTATCAGGGGCGCCTCACCCATCCGATGCGCTACAACGCCGAAACCGACCACTATGAGCCTATCCATTGGCCGGACGCGCTGGCGCTGATCGCCAAGCACATCAACGGCATGGACAACCCGAACCAGATCGAGCTGTATACTTCGGGCCGCGCCAGCAACGAAGCGTCGTACCTTTATCAGCTGTTCGGCCGCATGCTCGGCACCAGCAATTTCCCCGACTGTTCCAATATGTGCCACGAGGCGAGCGGCGTCGGGCTGAAACAGAGCATCGGGGTCGGCAAAGGCACCATCCGCATCGATGACTTCGAAAAGGCCGATGCCATCTTCGTGTTCGGTCAAAACCCCGGCACCAACCACCCGCGCATGCTGCACAGCCTGAAAAACGCCGCCCGACGCGGCGCGCGCATCGTCAGCTTCAACACCCTGCGCGAACGTGGGCTGGAAAGGTTCGCCGATCCGCAGGATCCGGTACAGATGCTGACGCCAAAATCCTCGCCGATCAGCTCTTCCTATTACCAACCGAATCTGGGCGGCGATATGGCGGCGGTGCGCGGCATGGTGAAAGCCCTGCTGGAAACTCACCGCCAGCGTCTGGCCGCCGGCGAGCCCGCCCTGTTCGACCTGGCGTTTATCGAACGGCACTGCGTCGGCGTAGAGGCTTACCTGGCGCAGGTAGACGCCACCGAGTGGCAGACCATTACCGCGCAGTCGGGCCTGAGCGAGGAGCAGCTGCGCCAGGCGGCGGCCACCTATCAGGGCGCCGAACGGGTGATCTGCACCTGGGCGATGGGCGTGACGCAGCATAAACACTCCATTGCGACGGTGCGCGAAATCACCAACCTGCAGCTGCTGTTCGGGCAACTGGGCAAACCGGGCGCCGGCCTGTGCCCGGTGCGCGGCCACAGCAACGTCCAGGGTAACCGCACCATGGGGATCGACGAGAAGTCGCCCAAAGCGCTGCTCGACAGCCTGGAGCGCCACTTTAACTTTACCGCCAACCGCGCGCTGGGCCACAACACGGTGGAAGCGATCGAAGCGATGCTGCGCGGCGAAGTGAAAGTGCTGATCGCGCTGGGCGGCAACCTGGCCGCCGCGGCGCCGGACACCGAGCGCACCGCCCGCGCCCTGCGCAACTGCGATTTGACGGTGCATATCAGCACCAAGCTTAACCGCAGCCACCTGGTGACCGGCAAAGACGCGCTGATCCTGCCGACGCTCGGCCGCACCGAACTGGACATGCAGGCCAGCGGCTCGCAGTACATTACGGTCGAGGATTCGTTCAGCATGGTGCACGCCTCGGAAGGCATCGGCAAACCGCTGGCGGAGACCCAACGTTCGGAGACGGCGATCGTCTGCGGCATCGCCGACGCGGTGCTGGGCACCCAGCAGTTGGACTGGCTGGAACTGGCCGACGACTACTCGCTGATCCGCGATCATATCGCCGCCACCATTCCCGGCTTCGAAGATTTCAACCGGCGCTGCGACCAGCCCGGCGGTTTCTACCTGGGCAATGCCGCCGCCGAACTGCGCTTCGCCACGCCAAGCGGCAAGGCAGAATTCAGCGCCGCCGCGCTGCCTACCACCCTGTTCCCGCAGCTGGGCGGCGAGCAAGCGCCGTTTACCCTGCAGACGCTGCGCTCGCACGATCAGTACAACACCACCATCTATGGCCTGGATGACCGTTATCGCGGCGTTTACGGCCAACGCGAAGTGTTGTTCATCCATCCGGAGGATCTGGCGGCGCTGGGCCTGCAGGATGGCGAACGGGTAGAGATTGAAACCCTGTGGAACGATGGCGTGGTGCGTAAAGTCGACGGGTTCAAGCTGGTGAGTTACGACATTCCGCGTGGCAACCTGGCGGCCTACTACCCGGAAACCAACCCGCTGGTGCCGCTGGCCAGCTTCGGCGACGGCACCGGCACGCCGACTTCGAAGTCGATTCCGGTGGTGGTCCGCCGCAGCGAACAGCAACCTTCGCGGCGCATCGCCTGAAAACGCGCGCCCGGTTCACCCCGGGCGCGCCAATATCGCCAGGATGGTCTGCAACTCGTCGGACAGCTGATGCCGTCGCCAGACGAAATACAGGTCGCTCACCCCCTCCTCACCCATTTCCACCACCTTCAGCCCCGGCGCCGGCAAGATCAGCGGCAGCAACGAACCGGGTACGCAGGCGACGCCACAACCGGCCTGCACGCAGGCCGCCATCGCGGCATAAGACTCCATTTCCAGCGTCATGCGCGGTTTCAGCCCGCGCGAGGCCAGCCAGTGATCGACCTTCAGGCGAAACGAACATTCGCGGCTGAAGGTGTAAAACTCCAACGGCGCCAGCGTGGCGGCGTCGGGTTCCCCGGCATCGGCCGGCATCAGCAATACCAGCCGTTCGTCGAATGCCTTTTGGCTGGCCAGCAGAGGGTGTTCAATCGGGCCGTCGGTGATCGCCAGATCGAGATCGCTGTCGATCAACATGCGTTCCAGCACCAGCGAGTCGCGGCTCAGCACGTTGATGTGCAGATGAGGCTGTAAACGGCGCAGCCGGGCAATACGCGCCGGCAAATGGCTGACCAGCGAGAAATCCAGCGCCCCGAGGTTCAGCAGCCCATGTTGGTGCTCGCCGGCGAACAGCTGCTTGCTGCGCTCCGCCTGCGCCACAATGTCGCGCGCCTGCTGGTAGAACAGCCGCCCTTTGGGATTGACGTACAGCCGGTTCTTGTCGCGGAAAAACAGCTCGCCGCCCAGCGACTCCTCCAGCTCGCGCAGCCGCAGCGTGACGTTGGAAGGCACGCAGTGCAGCTCGCGCGCGGCGGCGGCGATGGTTTTATGTTCCACCACGGTGCAGAAAAACTTCAGCTGGCTCAGCTTCATCTATCATTCACTTTTAGTTAGTGTTTTAGTTAAAAACAATCACTTTAGATTAGCATCGATTTCACCTACAGTCTGCCGACACCCTGAGGAGGATCTCTGATGCCACTGAATGACCTACTGACGCTGCCCGGCGTGGCGGCCCAACCGGATGCGGTAACCGACGGTTACGTGTTCAACCACACCATGATCCGCGTGAAGGATCTGACCAAGGCGCTGGATTTCTACACCCGCGTGCTGGGCTTTACCCCGGTTTATCTGGAAACGTTCGAAGAAGCCGCCTTCACCATCTGCTACCTGACGCGCAGCCCGCGTGAACAGATCCCGCAGGACGACGACGAACGCAAGCGCTGGGCGCTGAGCCAGCCGGGCATTCTCGAGCTGACCCATAACCACGGCACCGAAAATCAGGCGGATTTCCACTATCACAACGGCAACGGCGAGCCGCGCGGCTTTGGCCACCTGTGCGTCACGGTGCCGGACGTGCGCGCCGCCTGCGAGCGGTTTGAGCGCCTCGGCGTCACCTTCCAGAAACGCCTGCATGAAGGCCGCATGAACTACGTGGCGTTCATTCGCGATCCGGACGATTACTGGATTGAAATCCTGCAGCCGACGCCGCTGCAAGACTGACGGTCACCCGCCCTCCACCCCGGCCCTCGCGCCGGGGTTTTTCATCGATAGCGTTTCGATTGACCAATCTTGCGCAAAATCGCGCGGCAACGCGGGGTTCAGTGACGTTAGGCTTGCTCGCAGCGGGTGATTCGCGTAAAACTGTCAGCCGCAAATCTTGCCACTCACAACCCATTCACTGGACGATATGTTTCAAGATAACCCGCTGCTGGCGCAGCTTAAACAGCAACTTCACTCTCAAACCCCGCGCGTTGAAGGCGTCGTGAAAGGGACTGAGAAAGGCTTTGGCTTTCTTGAAGTAGACGGTCAAAAAAGTTACTTCATTCCGCCGCCGTACATGAAGAAAGTCATGCACGGGGATCGCATTATCGCCACCCTGCACACCGAGAAAGAGCGCGAAATCGCCGAGCCGGAAACCCTGGTCGAGCCGTTCCTGTCGCGCTTTGTCGGCCGCGTGCAAAAGCGCGACGACCGTCTGTCCATCGTGCCCGATCATCCGTTGCTGAAAGAGGCGATTCCGTGCCGCCCGGTGCGTGAATTGACCCACAACTTCCAGGCCGGCGACTGGGCGGTGGCGGAAATGCGCCGTCATCCGCTGAAAGGCGATCGCGGCTTCAACGCCGATCTGACCCAGTTTATCACCAACGGTGAAGACCATTTCGCCCCGTGGTGGGTGACGCTGGCGCGTCACAACCTGGAAAAAGAGGCGCCGGAGATGCTGGCTCTCAGCGAGCCGGCCGCCGCGTCGGCGCGTGAAGATCTGACCGCGCTCGAATTCGTCACCATCGACAGCGCCAGCACCGAAGACATGGACGATGCGCTGTACGTGACCGACAACGGCGACGGTTCGCTGCAGTTGACCATCGCCATCGCCGATCCGACCGCCTACGTCGAACAAGGCAGCAAGCTGGACGATATCGCCCGCGTGCGCGCATTCACCAACTACCTGCCTGGCTTCAACATCCCGATGTTGCCGCGCGATCTGTCGGACAACCTGTGCTCGCTGCGCCCTAACGAGCGCCGCCAGGTGCTGGCTTGCCGCGTGACCATCGCCGCCGACGGCGCGCTGGGCGAAGATATTCAGTTCTTCGCCGCCGAGATCGAATCCAAAGCCAAGCTGGTATACGACGAAGTGTCCGACTGGCTGGAAGGCATTGCCGGCTGGCAGCCGCCGAGCGACGCCATCGCACAGCAGGTAGCCCTGCTGAAACGCGTTTGCGACGCGCGCAACGCCTGGCGCCACCAGCATGCGCTGGTGTTTAAAGATCGCCCGGACTACCGCTTCGTGCTGGGTGAAAAAGGCGACGTGCTGGAGATCGTTACCGAGCAGCGCCGCAGCGCTAACCGCATCGTTGAAGAGTGCATGATCGCCGCCAACGTCTGCGCCGCCATCGTGCTGCGCGATCGCCTGGGCTTCGGCGTGTACAACGTGCACACCGGTTTCGATCCTGCGCTGGTCGAGCAAGCGGTCACCGTATTGCAGGCCAACGGCGTGGAAGCCGAAGCCGACAAGCTGCTGACCCTCGACGGTTTCTGCGAACTGCGCCGCCACCTGGACGCGCAGCCGACCCAGTTCCTCGACAGCCGCATCCGCCGCTTCCAGACCTTCGCGGAGATCAGCACCACGCCGGGGCCACACTTCGGTCTGGGGCTGGAGGCTTACGCCACCTGGACATCGCCGATCCGTAAGTACGGCGATATGGTCAACCATCGCCTGCTGAAGGCGATCATCAACCAGCAGCCGGCGGAAAAACCGCAGGATGACGTGACGGTACAGCTGGCGGAGCGCCGCCGCCTCAACCGCATGGCGGAGCGCGACGTCGGCGACTGGTTGTACGCTCGCTTCCTGCAGGACAAGGCCGGTACCGATACCCGCTTCAACGCCGAGATCATCGACGTGACCCGCGGCGGCCTGCGCGTGCGCCTGCTGGACAACGGCGCGGTTGCCTTCATTCCGGCACCGTTTATTCACGCGGTGCGCGACGAGATGCAGTGCAGCCAGGAAACCGGCACCGTGCAGATCAAGGGTGAAGTGGTTTACCGCCAGAGCGACACCTTGCAGGTCACCATCGCCGAAGTGCGCATGGAAACCCGCAGCGTGATCGCCCGCCCTGCGGCCTGAACGCCAACCTGAAACGGTAGCAGCGCCAAACGCCGACGGTGAAAACCGCCGGCGTTTTTTTTCGCCTCATTCCGGCTAGCGCAGCGGCTCGCCGCCGGTTTCGCGCAGCAGCGGCAGTACCGCCAGCGAAGCCAGCGTCGCCAGCATCAAATAGACGGCGGGCGCCAGCAGCGAGCCGCTCAGCGCGATCGACTGCGAGGCGATGTACTGGGCAAAACCGCCGAAGATCGCCACCCCGAGGCTGTAGACCAACGCAAACCCCAAAGCGCGAATGCGCTGCGGGAACAGCTCCGAAATCATCAACATGGTCGGCACCGAACCGAGCGTGGTCAACCCGACCAGCAGCGCGACAATCAGCAACAGCACCGCCGGATGCGGCACCGCGCTCAGCCACCAAAACGCCGGCAGGGCCACGATCAGAATCGCGATCCGCGACCAACGGATCAGCGGCAGGCGGCCGTAACGATCGCACCAGTGCCCGACCAGCAGGCTGCCGCCGAAGGTGACAAGCCCCGCCAGCAGCATCGCGGCATAGCCGTAGGCCTGCGCCATCCCCAAGTATTTCACCGCGTAGGTGCCGAGATAATACATCGAGATGTAAGTGGCGACGGTGGCGCCGATGGTCAGCATCACGCCGAGCACCACCGCCCGCGAGTGCTTGCGCAACTGCGCGGGTGGCTCGTGCGCCCGCGGCACCGACGGCCGATCGCTCTCCAGCCCGAGACGCAGCCAGCAACCGAGCGGCGCCAGCGCCACGCCGATAAAGAAAGGAATACGCCATCCCCACTCGGCCATGGCGTTCGGCTCGCCGGAAAGCACCGGCAAGGCCGCGCTGAGCGCCAGCGCGGTGACGCCGCCAACCACGGTGGCGATGCCCTGCGTCGCCAACGACCAGCTGGAATAGAAGCCGCGCCGGTTGGGCGGCGCGGACTCCACCAGCAACGACATCGACGCCCCTACCTCGCCGCCCGCCGCCACGCCCTGGATCAGGCGCGCCGCTACCAAGGTGACGGTTCCCCAGTAGCCGGCGCTGGCGTAGGTCGGCGCAAAGCCGATCATCGCCGTGCCCAGGCTCATCAAGGAAATCGTCAGGATCATCGCCGGTTTGCGGCCGCAGCGATCGGCATAGGCGCCAATCAGAATGCCGCCCAGCGGCCGCATGAAGAAGCTGACGCCAAACGTCGCGAACGCCAACAGCAATGCCAAATGCGGATCGCTGGACGGTGGAAAGAACAATACGCTGATGTAAATAACGAAGAAGTTATAAATACCGAAGTCGAAAAACTCCAGCGCATTACCGAAAGAGGCGGCGAATATGACCTTTTTGCCGCTGGCGTTCGGAGCCGATATTATTGCCGTTTGAGTTTCAGCCGTATTTTCACTCATCATTATCTTCCCTGTTATTATTTTTCGCGTTTATTTTAAATACGCTTCCGCCAACGCTGCCCAATAATGGCTGCCGGCCGCCAGACAGCCGTCGTTAAAGTCATATCCCGGGTTATGCACCATGCAGCTGCCTTCGCCATCGCCGTTTCCGATGATCAGGTAACAGCCCTGCGGGTGCGCATCGAGCATGAAGGCGAAATCTTCGCTGCCCATCAGCGGCCGGGCGCCATAGTGCGCGCGGGCGGCGCCGAACTGCTGTTCCGCCACGCGGTGGGCGAAACGGGTCATCCCTTCGTCGTTGATCAGCACCGGCGTGCCGTTAACATGTTCCACCACCGCGTGAGCGCCGAAGCTTGCCGCCTGCGCCTCGATCAGCGCCGGAATGCGCGCCAGCAAGGTTGCGCGCGCCTGGCGATCCAGCGAGCGCACGCTGAGCTTCATCTCCGCGCTGTCCGGGATCACATTGGCCGCCTCACCGGCCTTGATGCTGCCGACGGTGATCACCGCCGCTTCCAGCGGATCGATATTGCGCGAGACGATGCTCTGCAGGGAAACGGTGATATGCGAGGCCACCAGCACCGGATCGATCGTCAGCTGCGGGATGGCGCCGTGGCCGCCACGCCCCTGCACCCGCACGTTGAACTGATCCATCGAGGCCATAAACGGGCCGTGCTGGAAAAAGAACTCACCGAGCGGCATGCCCGGCATGTTGTGCATGGCGAAGATGGCGTCGCAGGGGAAACGCTCGAACAGCCCCTGTTCCACCATGCGCGCGCCGCCGTTCAGCATCTCTTCCGCCGGTTGGAAAATCAGGTGCAGCGTGCCGTTGAAGTTGCGCGTATGCGCCAGGTAACGGGCGGCGCCGAGCAGCATGGTGGTATGGCCGTCATGGCCGCAGGCGTGCATGCGGTTGGCCACGCTGCTGCTCCAGGGTTTGCCGGTGTTCTCCTCGATCGGCAAGGCATCCATATCGGCGCGCAGCCCGAGGCTTTTCACGCCGTCGCCCGCCCGCAGCGTGCCCACCACGCCGGTGCCCGCCAATCCGCGGTGCACCTCATAACCCCACGAACTCAAATAATCCGCGACCAGATCGCTGGTACGAAACTCTTCGAAACCCAATTCGGGGTGCTGATGAATATCGTGCCGAATAGCCGTGAGCTGCGGTAAATACCCTTCGATGATTTTATTTATCATAATTACATTCCTTTCGTGATTTTATTATTTATTTGGTGAATGAATAAACCTGGGGGTGAAAATAAAGGTATAACACGGCATGAATAATTTTATTTCGGCTCGCCTCGACAGATAAAATAATAATCCGCCAGACGCCGTATCCAGATAAAAAACGACAATGATTCGCTGTACGCGCCGCGAAAATGCAGAATGAATAACTGCCCGGGATTCTGTGGGCGGCAGCCTGCGCCAACGCTGTTTCATCACTTTGTTTTTACACTAAAACCCCACCTGCTTCACATTTCTCATCCGACCTGCCGCGGTTCAGCGGCAAAACTTCTACTGTTAAAACGTCATTCCAAATAACAACGTCGATTTTTACCTCTGTACGCCAAGGAGTTGTTTCATGAAAAACATCAGGTCCGGACTTATCTGGCTGCTGGTGGCGTTGGTCGGCGCCTTCGCCTTCGCCATGCTGGCGCTCAGCCGCGGCGAACACGTCAACGCCGTCTGGCTGGTGGTCGCCGCCGTCGCCTGCTACAGCATCGCCTACCGCTTCTACAGCCGGTTCATTGCCGACAAGGTCTTTGAACTGGACGATCGCCGTCTGACCCCGGCCGAACGCCGCAACGACGGCCTGGACTATGTGCCCACCAACAAATGGGTGCTGTTCGGCCACCACTTCGCCGCCATCGCCGGCGCCGGGCCGCTGGTGGGGCCGATTCTGGCCGCGCAGATGGGCTTCCTGCCGGGGACCATCTGGATCCTGGTCGGCGTCATGCTGGCCGGCGCGGTGCAGGATTTCCTGGTGCTGTTCATTTCCACGCGCCGCGACGGGCGTTCGCTGGGGGAAATGGCCAAGCAAGAGTTGGGCGCCTTCGCCGGGGTGATCACCATGCTCGGCGCGCTGGGGGTGATGATCATCATCCTGTCGGCGCTGGCGCTGGTGGTGGTAAAAGCGCTGGCCGACAGCCCGTGGGGGCTGTTCACCATCGCCGCCACCATCCCGATCGCGCTGTTCATGGGCATCTACATGCGTTTTATCCGGCCGGGCAAAATCGCTGAAATTTCAGTAATCGGCTTCGTGCTGATGCTGCTGGCGATCATTTACGGCGGCAACGTGGCGCAAGATCCCTACTGGGGGCCGTTCTTCACGCTGCACGGCACCACCCTGACCTGGGTGCTGGTGATCTACGGCTTCGTCGCTTCGGTGCTGCCGGTGTGGCTGCTGCTGGCGCCGCGCGACTACCTTTCCACCTTTATGAAAATCGGCGTCATCATCGGCCTGGCCATCGGCATCGTCTTCGCCATGCCGGAGATGAAAATGCCGGCGGTTTCGCGCTTCATCGACGGCAGCGGCCCGGTGTTCGCCGGCGCCCTGTTCCCGTTCCTGTTCATCACCATCGCCTGCGGCGCCATTTCCGGCTTCCACGCGCTGGTCTCCAGCGGCACTACGCCCAAGTTGGTGGAGCGCGAAAGCCACATCCGCTTTATCGGTTACGGCGCCATGTTGATGGAGTCTTTCGTCGCCATCATGGCGCTGATCTGCGCCTCGGTGCTGGATCCGGGGGTTTACTTCGCCATGAACTCACCGGCGGCGCTAATCGGCACCACGGTGGAAAATGCTTCGCAGGTCATCAACAGCTGGGGCTTTATCGTCACGCCGGAAACGCTGGCGCTGATCGCCAAAGAGGTGGGTGAGAACTCCATCCTGTCGCGCGCCGGCGGTGCCCCGACCTTCGCCGTGGGCATGGCACACATCATCAGCGAGGTGTTCAACAGCCGGGCGATGATGGCCTTCTGGTACCACTTCGCCATTCTGTTCGAAGCGCTGTTCATTCTGACCGCCGTAGACGCCGGCACCCGCGCCTGCCGCTTTATGGTGCAGGATCTGGTGGGCGTGGCGGTACCGCAGCTGGCCAACAACCGTTCGTGGTTCGGCAACCTGGCGGGCACCACGGTGGCGGTGGCCGGCTGGGGCTTCTTCGTGTATCAGGGCGTGGTCGATCCGCTGGGCGGCATCAATACCCTGTGGCCGCTGTTCGGCATCGGCAACCAGATGCTGGCGTCAATGGCGCTGATCCTCGGCACCGTGGTGCTGTTCAAGATGAAAAAACAGCGTTACGCCTGGGTCACCATTCTGCCGACCGCCTGGCTGTTCGTCACCTCCATGACCGCCGGCTGGCAGAAGATCTTCCATGAGAAACCGAGCATCGGCTTCCTGGCGCAGGCGAAGAAATTTTCCACCGGCATCGAGCAAGGCACGATCATTGCGCCGGCCAAATCGCTGAAAGACATGGAAACCATCGTATTCAGCAACCAAATCAACGCCGCGCTGTGCGGGTTCTTTATGCTGGTGGCGGTGACCATGCTGATCGCCGCCTTCTTCGCGATCCGCCGGGCGTTGCGCTCCGAACAGCCGACGACGCATGAGGTCAGCGCCGCGCTGCGGGAGGAGACCGGCCGCGGCTGAGTCTCGCCGTTAGGAGAAACGGCCGGCCTCTTGAGCAGTGCGCTGCTTAAGGGGTTGGGCCGTTAACGGACGACAGTTTGTCTGAAGATGTCGCCCCTAGGAATATTGTCTTCACCGACCCGCTTCTTGATTTCCGTCGCCAGGTACGGCGAGGCGCCGCTTGCCAGGTTATTGCCCGCCAGCGCCGTCAGCGCCCCCGTCACCGCCTGCGCCGCCTTCTGCAGGTCGCTGCCGGTGCCGTATTGCCGCATCGCGTTGTCGTATGCCCGCTGCATCACCGCCGCATCGTTCGTCGGTTTGCCGCTCTTCTCAAGTTGTTCCCTGGCCTGCGCCAGCGCCGCCGGGTCTTTCTGCGCCTTCAGCCCGGCGATATCTCCCTGCGTGCGGGAATGACATCCATCGCCTGGCCGCCAATCTCCCCAATCAACTGCGCCTGTTTGAGCCGGTTCTGCTCCTTCTCCTTGTTGAATATCGTGCTGATGCTGCCGTCGTTGGCATGCTCGGTATCCCAGTTCAGCTGCGCCACATCCTGCTGCTGTTTGCCGGTGTCGCGGACTATCAGCGTACCTTCGCTAACCCCGGCCTTCGTCGTGCCCTCGGCGTGCCCGCTGTGGTTGGCGCCCGACAGCATGCCGCCGGCCATGTTGGTCAGCAGATCCTTGACCACCGGCCCGCCGGTGCTAAAGCTGCCGCCGCTGTGCGTTGCGCTGTAGTCCGCCTGGTTGTGGATGTCCGTCCAGCCCAGCGTGCCGGTATCGAGGCGGCTCTGTCCTTTGCCTACCATGCTTGAAACAAAGATCCCGGCCAAATTGCTGGAAACTTTGCTACTTGATAGGGCAATTATAATGCGCAGGTATTTGATAATGCTCTGGTATATCAGGCCAATCTGAAGATCTCAATAAAGAATCCGCATCCTCTTTAAATGCATCAAAAAAACTTGATAAATTCATTGAGTACACTCTGATATATACTAGTGCCGCTTGTATTGCGACCTTATCATCATCCAAGCTCGCCTTTACCAAAAACTCTTTTGCATTTCCAAGCAATTCAAGTTGACGATGGAATGAAGCACATTGTTGAGCTTTATAATCAACCAAAAGATCACTCTCATTTATTGGTTTTTTTGGCATTATCTTCGATAACTGAAGATAAATGTCTTTTAACTCATCAAAATTAATTTCTTTAATCATTTAGGTAATTTCCGTCCTTCAGTAGCAGCACTTTTTGTTTTATCTACATTAACTGAGCCATCCAGATTTAAAACAACTCTAAAGTTACCTTTGCTATCAAAAACTTCAAGATGATTTTTATGGCTAGCATCCAGATAAAATTGATCTCCCTTACGGATCTCATCACTGATGTTACTAGAAGCTTTATAAACTGTTTGTCCTTGATAAATTTTGCTAGTTTTCTGTGAACTATCTTTTGCCAAGACACCAAAACCAGCCTGCTTAAAGAACTCCCCCATATTTCCGACAGAGCCAGCATTAGGAACATATGGAACTTTCTTACCTGGAAGGATGATTCCAGCAATCAACCCTCCTGTTGCTTCCAGCGCTGCCTGATTCCCTTCAGATGCCTGAACTAACGTGTCTTTCACCGCTGACCAGGTTTCACTTTGCATCAGGGCAGTAACGGTATCCGCCACTGCCTGATTCTTCCCGGCCAGGTCGCTCATCGCCTTGCTGCAGTAGCTGTCGCCCGCAGCACATGAAGCCAGTGCCATTGCAGCATCAGCGGCGTAGTCCGCCGAGCCTAGTGCAGCATCACCTGTATCAGCAAGGCCATTGATAATGGCGTTCGCGATAGCAGAAGTGGTGCCTTTACCCAGCTTTTCCCTAACCTGATTTTTCAGAGACTCGGCGGCCTGTTTAACAGACTCCCGCGCCTTATCTCCTGACAACGAGTTATTCTCTACCGCATTCTTCCCTGCCTGCCCGCCGGTCACCGCTCCCGCAGTATCCCCCGTCGCCAGCCCGCCTGCAAGCCCTGCGGCCAGCTGGCTCAGCGCGCTCACCTGCTGTTTCTCGCTTTCGCTCAGCTGCTGCGCCGTCTTGCCCGGGAACAGCTGCCCGGCAATGTAGCGCGCCGCCAGTTCACCGCCCCCCGCGCCCAGTCCCCCTGCCGCGGCCGACTGGTTATTCAACTGCGCCGTCACCGCGCCCAGCACTGCATGCGCCATTGTGTTGGCAGCAACGTCGACTTCACCGGTCAGCGGATTGGTGGTCAGTTTCTTGATTTCCGTCGCCAGATACGGCGAGGCACCGCTCGCCAGTGCGCCCGCCAGGTTATTGCCCGCCAGTGCCGTCAGCGCCCCCGTTACCGCCTGCGCCGCCTTCTGCAGGTCGCTGCCGGTGCCGTATTGCCGCATCGCGTTGTCGTACGCCCGCTGCATCACCTCCGCATCGTTCGTCGGTTTACCGCTCTTCTCAAGCTGCTCCCTGGCCTGCGCCAGCGCCGCCGGGTCTTTCTGCGCCTTCAGCCCGGCGATATCCCCCTGCGTGCGGATGACGTCCATCGCCTGGCCGCCAATCTCGACGATAAGCTGCGCCTGTTTGAGCCGGTTTTGCTCCTTCTCCTTGTTGAATATCGGGCTGATGCTGCCGGCGTTGGCATGCTCGGTATCCCGGTTCAGCTGCGCCACATCCTGCTGCTGTTTGCCGGTGTCGCGAACTATCAGCGTACCTTCGCTAACCCCGGCCTTTGTCGTGCCCTCGGCGTGCCCGCTGTGGTTGGCGCCCGACAGCATGCCGCCGGCCATGTTGGTCAGCAGATCCTTGCCCACCGGCCCGCCGGTGCTGAATGACCCGCCGCTGTGCGTCGCGCTGTAGTCCGCCTGGTTGTGGATGTCCGTCCAGCCCAGCGTGCCGGTATCGAGGCGGTTTTTCTCCTTGTCAGCTTGGCTTGCAATCACAGCGCCGTCGAGCTGGGTATGTTCTTTGACCTTGACGTCATACCCGCCTTTGCCGGCAAACAGCCCGGTCTGCTCTTTTACCGAGTCGAAGTTGCTGTGCAGTTTGTCCTTACTGGCGCTAAAATTCGCCGAGCCGCTGCCGGCGCCGATCGGCACGCTGATCCCGCCGCTCATCTGGGTCTGCCTGGCGTCATAGCGGTCGCTGTCCTGCTGGCTTTCCAGCGCCAGGTTACGGCCCACGTCGACGGTGACCTTTTCTCCGCTGGCCTGCGCGCCGGTAAGCCGGGTGTCGCGGCCGCTGGTCACCTTGAGATTACTGCCGGCATCCAGGGTGGTTTCGGCATGCGTCAGGCCGTTGCCGTTCTCATGCCCCTTGCCGGCATTGACGCCGGCCGAGACGCTGATGCCATAACCGCCAGAGCCTGCGCCGATGCCGACACCGACGTTGCCGCCTTTGCTGCTGTTTTTGCCAACGGTGCTTTCGCGGTTCTGCGCCGACTGCAGGGTAATGTCCCGCGCCGCATCGAGCGACAGATCTTTGCCCGCTTTCAGCTGGCTGCCGGTGACGACGATATCGCCACTTTGCGCGTTGTGGTTCTTGCCGCTCGCCGTTATCGACAGGTTTTGCCCGGCGGTGAGCGTGCTGCCCTGCGACTGGTGGCTGTCGGTGCGGGTTTCGCTTTTCGACGACTGACTGCCGTAGGAGGCGCTGATGCCCACTGTGTTGGTGGCACCCTGCGCCGCACCTTCGTCCCCCGGCTGTAAACCGGCGGCGGCGTTTTTCGCCTCCGCCGAGGCGGTCAGCGCATTATCCCGCTCCCAGGCCTGTGCAGCCTGCACGCCGGACAGCGCCGCCTTGGTGTTTTGCAGCGCGTTCAGGCGCCCATCGCCTTCTTTTCGCGCCTGCTGCGCCGAGCTGACGGCGGTGTTGAGCGCGCCGCCCACGGTGCCCGACAATGCCACGCTTAGGCCGCTCTGCTTCTGCTCGTAGGTCTCTTTACGCGTGCGCGCATCAACGCCGGGATCGATAGTCACGCTGTCGCCGGTAAGAGCCAGATCCTTGGCCGCTACCAGATCGGCGCCGCCGATGTGCAGTTGGTTGCCCGCCGTGACGTTGACGCTGCCCTGGCTGCTGCCGACGGTGCTGACGCTTTGGCTTTGGGTCCGGCCTTTCTCGTCGATTTCGTGTTTGCTCGACTGTTTGCCAATGGTGAAGCCGATGCCGCCGCTGCTCAGCAGGCCGCTTTTTTTCTTCTCTTCCAGCCGGTAATGCGTGTCGGTCTCGGTGGCCGCGCCGATGTCGACGTTACGGCCTGCCTGCAGGTTCACGTCCTGGTCGGCGGCAATGGCCGAGCCGGTGACCGTCAGATCGTTGCCGGCGCTGACGCTGACGCTGTTGCCGCTGAGCAGGCTGCCTTTCTCGCGTGTGGTGGCGTCATGCGCCACGCTGTGGCTGCTGCTTTTTTTCAGGAAACCTTTTTTCTGTGACCGCTCTTCACTGAGGGCCGACTCGCGTTCGGTGGCGGTATTGAGGGTCACATCCTGCTTCGCCTGCAGGGCGATGGCGCCCTGGTCGCTGTGCAGGGTGCTTGCCGTGGCGATGATGCTGCCGTCCTGCGCTACCACCGTGACGCCGCCCTGCCCGCTGAGGGTGCTGCCCACCACGTTTTCCCGTAGGACTTCTTCGGCGCGCTCACCTCTGGTTTTCCGGCCGCGACTTTCCTCGTTGGAGACGCGATGCTCGCTGTCGGTGGTGTGGTTAAGGATCACATCGTTTTTCGCCTGCAGGGCGATGGCGCCCTGGTCGCTGTGCAGGGTGCTGCCGGTGACCGTGACGTCGCCTTCACGCCCGATCACGGTCACGCCCTCGCGCCCGTTGAAGGTGCTGCCGGTGCTGATTTCGCGCCCGGTTTGTTCGATGCGATGGCTTTTGGTTTTGCCCTCGCGTTTGTTTTCGCTGTCCTGGTCCTGCGTGCGGGTGCGCGCGTCTTTAATGGTCACGTCCCGCGCGCTGACGCCAATACGCCCCTCTTTACTGTCAATCTGCGCGCCTTCGGCCAACAGGCGGTTGCCCGCCACCAGGGTGACGCCCTGGTCTCCGCCGAGTGCGCTTACTGTCAGGCGCTCTTCCTGGCGGTCGTTACTGACTGATGAAGTACGGCTGTTGGCGTCCAGGTGCGTGGTATTGGTGGTGCTTTCGGCCCTGATGTTGATATCGCCGCCGGCCTGCACGCGGGTGCTGCCGGCGACGCTGGCCTGGCTGCCCGTGAACGTGACGTCTCGCCCGGCATCGAGCGAGAGGTTGCCGCCAGCGTTAAGCTGACTCCCCAGAGCCTGCTGCCATTCGCCGCTGACGTGCGCCATCCGGGAGCCTGCCGCTTCCGTGCCGCCGCGGGTGCGGTTACCCATTGAACCGGAGATAACCTCAAGATCGGCGGTATGGCTGCTTTTCGCGGCGGTGATGGTCAGATCGTTACGCGCGCTCAGGCTGAGCGT
Organism: Serratia sp. LACPHL-BACT-2024-00286; assembly: GCF_043109535.1. Classification (NCBI taxonomy): domain Bacteria; kingdom Pseudomonadati; phylum Pseudomonadota; class Gammaproteobacteria; order Enterobacterales; family Yersiniaceae; genus Serratia; species Serratia sp. LACPHL-BACT-2024-00286. The sequence goes on along the minus strand of NZ_JBICNA010000001.1, from coordinate 558,623 downwards.
ATCGGTCGCATCCAGTTTCGCTCCGGTGAGCGTGATATCGGTGCCGCGCAGGCGAATGTCGCCGGCGCTCATGGTCGCCTGGCGCAGCGCGTCCTGCAGGTTAGTGCTCATGGCCAGACTGTCTGCCTGCACGTCAATGCTGCCTGCCCTGACGTCGCCGCCCTGATGCAGGAACTGCCCGGCGTCAACCGTCAGGGCTTTTTCGGCAAACAGGTTGCCAGCATTGGTGATGCTGTTTGCCGAGAGTTGCAGGTCACCGCCGCCAATTAGCGCGCCATCGCCGGTCAGGCGCAGCGTAGTCTGTGCCAGATACACCTTCGGCACCCACACCGTTTGCGGGCCGCCTTCCGTTTGCACCGTCTCGCTCACCAGCCAGACGATATCCTGTTGCAGCGCCGCAATCTGCTCCGGCGTCAACGCCACGCCCGGCACCAGATGGAAGTCCTGGGCGACTTTGCTGCCATTGTTCATCAGTTGCTGGTACTGCTCCATCGCATCCCAGCCCTTGACGGACGGTTTGCCGGTCAGCGCCAGCACCTGCTCGCGCACCAGACGCTGCTCGTAAAAACCGTCCCCCAGGCGCTTATGGGCCTGCGCGGGGTCATACCCTACGCGCTCGAGCATGTAGTCGCTGCTGATAAAGTTGTCGCGGCGGGTAAAGCGTTCATCGGTTACCACCAGGAACGGGCTGCCGATCGCCGTATGTTGACTAAACAAGCCGTTATTGGGGATGGCGGTGGCCACATTGCCCAGATGCTGTAACTGCGTCAGCGCCAGCTCAGACGGCAGCAGTGGGCGCCCCAGCGGCGAGGACGGCGTGGCGCCCGGTCTTGTCATTTGCTCGCCCGGCGCCAGCGTCGTATCGCCGTCAGGTCGGGCAGCGCCCTCTACCGTGAAGGCCAGCGGATTGCGCTCAAGCTCGGCGCGTTCGGCATCTACCGCCTTTAACGCCGCATCAAGTTGACTGATTTGCGCCTGATTGACCGTGGTGTTGGTGATGCGGGCTCCGTTGATGGTGACCGTGCCATTGCCGGTGATCACCCCGTCAACGGTCGCCAGCGCCGTGGTTTCGTCCCGGTTGAACGTGGGGTACCAGTGATGCGTGTCCTTGTCATAATGGTCAACGATAGCCGCCTGACGCCGCTCGTTAACCGAGTAACCGCGGTTGTCCACGCTGCCGCCGCCGTCCTGCTTCAGGTTGCCGTTGGCCGTAATGACGCTGGCGTCATTGAGCAACGTTCCCGTGATGCGCAGCACCATGTTGCCGCCGGCCAGAATACGCGCGCCGATCCCCTCACTCACCAGCTTATCGCGCGTCACCGTGCCGCTCTCGGTACGTTCGCGGAAGTTGTTGTAATCGGTGATGAACGGCGCGCTGTCGATATCGACATGCTTTTCGGGATCCCAGGTCATCACCTGCGTCCAGTCGTGCTCCCAATGGAAGCCGTTTTGATAAGGCGTCGGGATGGTCGCCAGCTGATTGCCCCCACGCGTTTCATAGAACGTCATCGCATAGCTGCCATCGGCATTCGGCTTGAGCGCCAGGTAGTTGACCCACAGGTCGGTCAATTGGCCCTTATTGTCCTTGACCCGTACCTGTGCGCGCTTGCCCGCCGCATCAATGGCCAGCAGTGTGCCGTAGCGGTTGGTTTGCGCCGCCGCGTCATCCTGATAGGTCAGCTGCTGGGTGGTCGGCGCCATGGTGATTTTATCGGGATTGACCTTTGAACCGTAGGAGCGCCAGTAGTAGTTGTAGCGGTGCCATTTGTAGTCGCTCTTCTCGGCGTTACGCTCAATCACCAGCCCTTCGCGCAGGTTGTTCAGGCGACGCGCTTCCACGGTGGCGTCACCGTCCGCTTCGATAAAGCTGGCCCGGTTTTCAATCAGGTCATCGCTGTGCAGGTGCAGACGGTCGGCGCTGTAAATCAGCGCGCCCTCCCGGTTGGTCAGCCGCTCACCGGCCTGCACCGTCAGGCTGTGGGTCGCCGCCATCACCGCAGGCGCACCGTGGTTGTCGATAATGCGCCCGTTCACGGTGATGTCGTCGCCCATCAGCGCCGCGGCGTTGTCCAGGGTATCGACGTTCAGCGTCATGCTGTCCGCCTCAAGACGCCCGGTGTTTTGCAAGGCTCCGGTCGTCAGCTGCAGCGTTTTGCCCACCAGCGCCGCCGGATTGGTGATGCTGGCAGCATGGAGCGCCAGCTTGCCGGGCAGCAACCAATCCGCCAGGTTGGTAAAGGCGCCGCTCAGAGAGAACGTCACCGTACCGTTACTGCTGATCGTTTCGCCGGCCTGATGGATGTAGTCCTGCTGCGCGGACAGCGTCAACGCCTGCAGCCCCAGCAGGGTACCGTTCTGATTATCCAAGGTACGCGCATGCAAGGTAAGTTGCCCGGCGCTCTCCACTCGCCCGCCCTGGTTGAGCAGCGCCAGCGGCGAGTCGGTCCGTGACCGGTCAGTATTGATATTGAGGTTGCCGTTGGCCAGGATCCGCCCCTGGCGGTTGTCCAGCTGCGTTACCCCCGAGAGGGTCATCTGGCCGCTACTCTGCAGGCGGCCTGCGGTATTGTCGATATCACGAGAGGTGATATCGGTGCGCGTGGTGCCCAGTATCAACCCGCCATCGCGATTGTTCAGGCGCTCGGCCTGCACATCCAGTTCCGCCTGGCTGCTGAGCGTGCCCTGACCGCTGTTATCGAGCGTCCCGGCCTTGAGCGCCAGCCCCTGGGTTGACACCAATTGCCCACCCCGGTTGTTGACCTGCGCCCCCTCAAGCGTGAGCGCGTCGCCGCTGTGCACCTTGCCATGCTGATTGTTAAGCCGGTCGAGTCGGTAGGTGCCCGCCCCCTGACTGATGAGCGTACCACCGGTATTATCCAGTTGCTTTGATGCCACCGTGATGCCGCCGCGGCTGCTGAGTACGCCGCGTGTATTATTGATACCGGCGGCCGACACCTCTTGCCCGCCATTGCTGCGCACTGCACCGCCGGTATTTTCCAGCAAACCAAGAATGCGCAGCGCCACGCGTTGCTGGCCGTCTATCGTCCCGCCGGCATTATTCAGCGCCTGCGCATCAAACGTCAGCGCATCGCCGCCCTGTATTTTCCCGCCGCGGTTGTCCAGCCCGCCGTTCAAATTGAGCCGCAGCTGCTTCTGGCTGTAGAGTTGCCCCGCCTGGACGTTATCAAGGCTGCGGGCGGCGATAGTCAGCGCCTGGCCCGCCAGCCATTCGCCGCCGGTGTTATTGATGGCGCCGGCGTGCTCGCCGTCAGCGGCCCCTTGTACGGTCAGTTGCCCCTGCGCCGAGACCTTACCGCTGCGGTTATCGATATCCTGTTTGATGCGCAGCGCCAGGTTTTGCGCCGATTGCATCACGCCCCGGGCGTTATCCAACCAGTCAGCCGTAAGCTGTGTTTCCTGCCGGCTCTGTACGCTGCCCTGCGTATTGTCAAAACCGCCGCTGATGGCCCGCCAGCTCCCCAGGCTGCCCATCCAGCCCTGCGTGTTGACGATATCCTGTGCCTGCAACACCTGAGACGATTGACTGAAAACTCGCCCCTGGCGGTTATCCAGTTTGCCGGTGAACTGCATGTCCAGGCTATCCAGCGCGTTGATGGCGCCCTGAGCATTGAGCAGACTGGCGGCGCGCACCTGCGTGCGGCCATTGCCGGTCAAGGTGCCGTTTTGGTTATCCCAGCCCCCCGCCAGATTCAGAGAAAGCGCCTGGCCGCCCAGCACCACCCCTGCGGCGCGGTTGGTCAACTGGCCTCCCTGCAGAGACAGATCGCCGCCGCTCTGCAGGGAGCCGCCGTCATTATCGAACAGGCTGGCTGCTCCGCCGTTAACGGCAAGGGCCTGCTGCGCGGTCAGTTTGCCGGAACGGTTGAGGATATTGCCTGTCGCATCCAGCGTCAGGCCTCCGCCGGACTGCAGCCGCCCGCCGGTATTGTCGAGCGACTGCGCGTTGGCGGTGACCTGCCGGCCACCTTGTGCGGTGCCGCCCTGATTGTCCCAATCGCCATCGGTGTTGACGGCGAGTGCGCTGCCGCCTTCAAGCCAGCCGGCGGCGTTGCTCAACCCTTGCTTCGCCGTCAGGTTCGCATCCTGCCTGGCGACCACCTTGCCCTGAGCGTTATCGAGGCGCTGCGCCGTTAGCGTGAGCGACTCGCCGCTGATTTCCCCCTCGCGGTTGCCAAGCACGCCCGACGCAGTGAGAGAGAGTCTCTGCCCGCCCAGCAGCTTGCCGGCCTCGTTGTGGATGTCTCGCGCTGACACCGTGGTTTGCCCATTCCCCTGCACCCTACCGTGATGATTGCTCAGCTCGCCCTCACTGCTCACCGTCAGCATCTCATCGGCGCCCAGCAGCCCCTGCGTGTTGTCCAGCCCCTGACGGGCATGCAGGTTAAGCCGTTGTCGGCCAATCACCTTGCCCTGCGTGTTGTCGAGACGGTCAGACTGCACCGTCAGCACCGTGGCACTGATTTCGCCGCCGCGGTTGGTGGCGTTGCCCGAGGTCTGCAGGGTTGATGCATGGCCTGAAAGCAGCTTACCGCCGTCGTTGTTGAGATTGCTCGCCGTTGCCGTCACGGCCGTTTCGCCTTGCGCCGTGCCGCCACGGTTGTCCCAGTCGCCGGCGTGCACATTCAGCGCCTTGCCGGCGCCAATCAGGCCGTGTTGGTTATCCAGGCGGCCGGCCGTCATTTCGAGATTTCCCTGGCCGATGACCTGCCCCTGCGCGTTATCCAGCCGTTGTACCGCCAGACGCACGTCATCGCCGCTCAGGGTGCCGGACTGGTTATTCAGATCGCTACCTGCCTCAAGCGTCAGGCCGTTCCCCGCCAGCAGATTGCCCCCGGCATTATTCACCGCGCCATCAACATGGAGCGTGAGCCCCGCCTGGGTTTTTATCGTGCCGCGCTGGTTATCGAGGCGGCCGGCGTCGAGGCGAAGCGCTCCGTTGCTGCCCATCGTGCCACCGCCATTGTCGAGCAGGCCACCCACTCGCCAGTGCTGCGCCGTTTCCCCCAACGCCACCAGGCGACCGCGCTGATTGACTAACTGACCGGCCGAAAGCCGGAGGCTCTGCGTCTCGATGGTGCCGTCACTGTTATCCAGCGCGCCTGCCAGGGTGAAACGGCTCTCACCGTCACCGGTCTGAGACCAGGTAGCCTGTTGGTTGAACAGGTTGTCAGCATCGACCGCCCAGCGCCCGGCCTTGACCTTGGCCTGCTGCGCATCCACATTTCCCTTCGTGCTCACGGCCAGCTCACCGCTGTCTACGGTGGACTGGCGCAAGGCCACGCCGCCCTCGCGGGCCGCCAGCGCGGTGCGGCCGGCCGCAACCTGCGCGCCGCTGATATCCACCCGGCGCCCGGACGCGTTGACGTTCTTTTTACCGAGCAGACTGCCACTGGCGCGGATATCGCCCTGGCTATCAAGCTGCAGATTGGCATCATGGACCAGCGCGCTTTCGACATTACTGCCCGCCAGCAGGTGGCCGCTGCTTTGGATGCCGCGCGCGGCGTTCAGGTGCACATTCCCGGCCGCCGCCAGCGTACCGGACTGCGTCAACATTCCCTCGCGACTCTCTATGGCCAGTTGCCCACCGCTGTACACTTTGCCGTGCGTCTCGATGTCGCCTTTTGCCGCCAATTGAATATCGCCGCCGGCCTGGGTGGCCGCATCCGGCGCATCAGAGCGCCAACTGAGCTTGCCTTCGCTGCTCACGGTGAGCGTTTTGCCCGCCCGGACCTGTCCGCCCTGGTTACGCACGCCGACGCCGGCTTCGGTGCCGATCATGCGGATACTGCCGCTGTACATGCCACCCATCTGCCCCATGTCGATGGCAAGCTCAGGCCTGGCACTGCCGTCGTCCGAAAGCGGCGCGGCGGTTTTGCCGTCCGCGCTCACGCGGTTACGACCGGCCACCACCGACACGCCTTCTTTAGCCCAGACGCCGGCGTTGACCTCCACCGCGCGCGCCAGAATGTCGACGTACTCGGTATCATGACGGGTATCGCCGTTGAGCCCACCGCCCTCGATGCGCACCACGCCGCGCTCGACCTGGTAGCCCGCCACGCTGCCATCGGCGTTCAGTTGCGGTTTGCCGGTGGTCAGCGTCATGCGCCCAGCGTTGATGGTGCCGCAGCCGTTGCAGACAATGCCGGCGGGGTTGGCCACAATCACCTGCGCCTTGCCGCCGGCCACTTCCATAAAACCGCGCAGCTGGCTGGGATTGTTGCTGTTGACTTCGTTGAGGATGACGCGAGCCGGCGCGGAATTGGGATTGAGATTAGGGTTACCCTGGATCATCCCGGCCATCTGGGTCGCGGTCATCACCGCCGAGTTGTTGAGGATGGCGCCTTTGGCGTCAACGTCAAACTGCTGATACTGATTATGTGAGACCCCAGCCTGGTTGGGGGCGGTGATGTTGACCTGCGGCAAGCCGTTCTGGGTAGTGATGACCTCCGGCCGCTGGGAAGGATTGGCACCGCCGTCCGCGACAATGCCGTCTGCCATGACGGGGCCGGCGAACATCAACAGCCCAAGCAGCCACACTGACCGACGCACGGTGACCCACAGACGACTTCCACCTGTTATTCCTGAACCGATGCGCTGCCCCGGCTCGCTGCTGCAGCTGCGGGCCAGTTCGGACACCACCCGCAACTCCCCGTGGGTGCGGCTGAAGATAAGGCGATAGCAATGTTTGTTCATAGGTCACATCCGTGAGAAAAGTCAGTCCGTTCAGATCAGCGCAGCAACGCTGCCGGTATCGCGATGTTCAGATTTCCAGATTTACGCTAAAACCCGCGGTCGCGCCGGAGGTATGGAACCCCGCAGGCTTGTAGAGCGGAACGCCGGCAAACAGGTCATAGCTGAATCGCGCCCACAGCGCGCCGCGCACGCCGAGCGCGCTGCCCGCCAATTGATGGCCAACCAAGTGGCGAGTGTTTGGGCCGTCCACCCGGCCGTAGTCGGCGGCCAGATACAATTCATGCCCGCGAGAAAACACGTTCCAGGCGATTTCATTGCGCCATAGCAGGCCCTTTTCGCCGGACAGCATCTGTTCGCCGTCAAAGCCACGCACCGTGTAACGCCCGGCAATGGCCATCCGCTCCTGCGGCGTCAGCGCGTTCGGGCTCCACTGCCCCCTTACGCTGGTATACACCCGCCAGGGCTGATCGCCCCAGGAGAACGGCTGATTGATGCCCAGGTCGCCGAGCAAAATGCCGGTACGTGCGCTGCCTTCATGACGCGACTCTTCCGGGGCAGGCAGGGCATTGAATGCGCCGGTGCCGCGGCGCCAGTTGATATTGGCGTCCAGCGTAGTGGTACCGTAGTAGCTGCGCTGATTCAGCCCCAGCTCCCAGCCGGCGGTCCGACGTTTTTGCGACACAATATCAACGTTGTCCACGGCGTTAGTCGAGTGCTTGCGGTAGCCGCGCAGGTTGAGCGTTAACTTGTGCGACTGGTCGCGGTACAGCAACCGGGAGACGGTCAACTGAATGTTGTCGCTCTTGCCGCTGTAGCGCAGCACCTCATTGGCGTTGGGGATGTTCTGGTGATAGGTGTAGTCGTTGTAATTGGCCGAGAAAGCCCAATATCCCACCGGGAAAAAGTAGTTCAGCGTATGTGAACGGTTGCCGAACGGCCCGTGCTGAAACACATCCTTGCCGATGTTGGCGTAAAACAGGTCATTCTGTGCAAACGGCGCATCGATAGCCAGAGTGGCCGAACCGAGATAACGCCCGGTACTTTTGGAGCCGCTGTCGTCCAGCCCCAGGCTGAGCCGCACCGGGCGCCCTTCGTGCCAGTTGACCTGCAGGTCACTGGTTCCGTCCTCGGCGCCGGGTACGATTTTAATATCGGCATTGGCGCTGGGCACCCGCCTGAAGTTCTCCAGCCCCTGTTCGATATCGCGCAGGCTGAGAATATCGCCGCGTGAGGCCGGAATAGCGTTCCACAGCCGCCCACGCCAGGAGACCGGCTCCTCAAAGCGGATCTCACCGATACGCCCCGGCTGCAGCGTCAGCGCCAACACGCCCGTGGTCAAGTCCTGCTCCTGCGCCATCACGCGTGTGGTGACATAGCCCTTGGCCAGTATGGCGTTTTGCACCTTGTTGATGGCAAGCACAATGCCCTGGCTACCCAGACAGCGGCCCCTGGTATCCGCCGCGGCGTTCAACGCCCATTGAAAGCGATCGGCAGACTCGCCGACCAACGTTAGCCGATTGATGATGAAGCAAGGGCGTTCATCGGTTGGGTAATCGGGCAGCACAACGTCGGGACGGGAAAGGCGCGCATCGGCCTGTGGGGCATTTTGCTGTTGCAGGGCGCGTTCGCGCTCCTGCTGGCGCTGCTGTTCGCGGGCATCAATGGACGCCATTCCATCGCTGGTAGACGCCGAAGCGGAAAACAGGGGTACAACGCCGATCAATAATCCCGACAGCCCGCAGCGGATAGAATAAAGTAAAGCACGAGCAGTATCTGAATCTGAGCGCATCCTTGGCTCCTCACCGTTACTTATAGTTATTTATTTGGTCAAAATCATAAGTTAAGTAAATTAATGTAAATAAACTTACTCTGGGGCGAATTATGAGCTTCGGGGGGGAAAAATCAACAGCTTTATGGCACTGCGATTCACAAAACCATAAGGGAGGCGGCGGGCATAAGAAGAATGGCGAAACGGCGGGAGGATGACGCCATGATGCGCCATCCTTTAAAATTAATTGTCGATCGGGAGGAGAATCAGTAAACGAGACGGACAGCTATCAGCCCAGCAAATTGCTGCCGAACGCCCCCTGCCAATCCTGTTCGAATTTCTCGACCGCGGCCTGCACCGCCGGCGCGCTCAGGAACTGCTCCGCCACATCCACCGGCAGCGTGATCGCCTGGCAGCCCGCCAACAGGCATTCCAGCGCCTGGCGCGGCGTCTTGAAGCTGGCGGCCAGCACCTGCGCCGACGGCGCGTGCAGGCTCAGCAGCTGCTGCAGCTCGTGCACCATTTCGATGCCGTCGCCGCCCTGCACGTCCACCCGATTGACGTAAGGCGCCACGTATTCCGCCCCGGCCAAGGCCGCCAGCAGCCCCTGCCCGGCGCCGTATACCGCCGTGCCCAGCGTTGGGATGGACATCGTTTTAAGCTTCTTGATCGCCGCCAGCCCCTCGGCGGTTGCGGGGATCTTGACCACCAGCCCCGGTACGCGCTGGCTAAGCAGCGCCGCCTCCGCCACCATGCGCTCCGCATCGGCCGCCATCACCTGCGCGAACAGCTTGCCGGTGCCGCCGAGGGCGTCGCGCAGCGCGGGCAGCACTTCCCAGATCGGCTTGCCTTCCTTCGCCACAATGCTCGGGTTAGTGGTGACGCCGTGCAGCGGCAGAATGCGCGCCAGGCGTTTTACCGCCGTCACATCGGCGGTATCGAGATAAAGCTCCATCACGGACTCCTGTGTCATGTTCTGTGGGCGGATTCAAACTCTGATCATCATAGGGCAAAAACCCCGCCAACCTTTGACCAAAATCAATCCAACTTTCATTCGAAACATCTTTAATGGCGAAAGATTCAGCAACGCCAAACGGGTGACTCATGTTCTTCAATCTGCAGCGCTACTCGACCCATGACGGTCCCGGTATCCGCAGCGTGGTCTTTTTAAAAGGGTGCCCGCTGAGCTGCCGCTGGTGCCAGAACCCCGAAAGCCGCTCGCGCCACGCGGATCTGCTGTTTGACGAACACCTGTGCCTGAGCGGCTGTACGCTGTGCGCCGAGCGCTGCGCGCAAGGCCTGCAGCGTGACGAGGGCGCGCTGACGCTGCGGCGCGAAGCCATCAGCGCAGACGACTATGCGGCGCTGGCCGCCGCCTGCCCGACCGGCGCGCTCAGCCTGTGCGGCAGCGCGGTCAACCCCGACGATATCATGGCCGAGGTGATGCGGGATAAGCCTTTCTACCTGCGCAGCGGCGGTGGTGTAACGCTGTCCGGCGGCGAACCCTTTATGCAGCCGGAGGTCGCGGCGGAGCTGCTGCGGCGCGGCCGCGAAGCCGGCATCCACACCGCCGTCGAATCCTGTCTGCACGTTCCGTGGCGTTACATCGCCCCTTCGTTGCCCTGGCTGGATCTGCTGTTGGCCGATCTCAAACACACCGATGAAGCGCGTTTCAAAACCTGGACCGGCGGCTCCGCCCGTCGGGTGATGAACAATTTCCGCCGGCTGGCGGCGCACGGCGTGCCAATGACCGTGCGCGTGCCGCTGATCCCCGATTTCAATGCCGATCGCCACTCTGTCCGCGCGATTGTCGACTTCGCCGCCGACGAGATCGGCGTATCGGAGATCCATTTTCTGCCGTATCACACGCTGGGCATCAACAAGTATCACCTGCTCGGCGAACCTTACCGCGCCGCCCGCACGCCGCTGGACGCGCCCGATCTGCTGGCCTTCGCCGAAGCGTACGCCGGCGCCAAAGGCCTGAGCGCCATTTTGCGAGGATAACGCCATGACTACGTTGGATTTGACCACCCTCAGCGCCCGCATCCAGGCGCATAAGAACGCGCTGATTCACATCGTCAAACCGCCGGTGTGCACCGAACGCGCTCAGCACTATACCGAGGCCTATCAACAGCATCAGGATCGGCCGCTGCCGGTGCGCCGCGCGCTGGCGCTGGCCAACCACCTGGCGAAGCGCAGCATCTGGATCGCCAACGACGAGCTGATCGTCGGCAACCAGGCCAGCGAGCTGCGCGCCGCGCCGATCTTCCCCGAATACACCGTCGGCTGGATAGAAAACGAGATCGACCAGTTGGCCGACCGGCCGGGTGCCGGCTTCTCGGTCAGCGAAGAGAACAAGGCGATTTTGCACCGTCTTTGCCCCTGGTGGCGCGGCCAAACGGTGCAGGATCGCTGCTATGGCATGTTTAACGACGAACAGAAGGCGCTGCTCGCCACCGGCATCATCAAAGCCGAGGGCAACATGACCTCCGGCGACGCCCACCTGGCGGTCAACTTCCCGCTGCTGCTGGAACTAGGCCTCGACGGCCTGCGTGAAAAGGTGAACGCGCGCCGCAGCCGCCTGCGCCTGACCGATTGGGAAGATCTGCATAAAGCGCAGTTTCTCAACGCCATCGACATCGTGCTGGCGGCGCTGAGCGAACACATCCTGCGCTTCGCTCACCTGGCGCGCGATATGGCGCAGCGCGAAACCCGCGACTGGCGGCGCACCGAGCTGCTGGCCATCGCAGACAACTGCGATCTGATCGCCCATCGCCCGCCGCACACCTTCTGGCAGGCGCTGCAGCTGTGCTATTTCATCCAGCTGACGTTGCAGATCGAATCCAACGGCCATTCGGTTTCCTTCGGCCGCCTCGACCAATATCTCTATCCCTGGTATCGGCGCGACGTCGAGCTGGAGCAGAACCTGGAGCGGGAAGACGCCATCGAGCTGCTGCACAGCTGCTGGCTTAAGCTGCTGGAGGTCAACAAGATCCGCTCCGGCTCGCACTCCAAGGCCTCCGCCGGCAGCCCGCTGTACCAGAACGTCACCATCGGCGGCCAAAAACTGCTCGACGGCCGGCCGTGCGACGCGGTCAACCCGCTGTCCTACGCCATTCTCGAATCTTGCGGCCGCCTGCGCTCCACCCAACCCAACCTCAGCGTGCGTTACCACGCAGGAATGAGCGCCGATTTCCTCGACGCCTGCGTGCAGGTGATCCGCTGCGGCTTCGGCATGCCGGCGTTCAACAACGACGAAATCGTCATTCCCGAGTTCATCAAGCTGGGGGTTGAACCGCAGGACGCCTACGACTATGCCGCCATCGGCTGCATCGAGACCGCCGTCGGCGGCAAATGGGGCTATCGCTGCACCGGCATGAGCTTCATCAACTTTGCCCGCGTGCTGCTGGCGGCGCTGGAACAGGGCCGCGACGCCACCTCCGGGCAGATTTTCCTGCCGCAGGAACAGGCGCTGTCCAAAGGAAACTTCGCCGATTTCGAGCAGGTGATGGCCGCCTGGGACCGACAAATCCGCTACTACACGCGCAAGTCAATTGAGATCGAATGCGTGGTGGACAGCGTGCTGGAGGAGAACGCCCACGATATTCTCTGTTCCGCGCTGGTGGATGACTGCATCGAACGCGGCAAAAGCATCAAGCAGGGCGGCGCCAAGTACGACTGGGTTTCCGGCCTGCAGGTCGGCATCGCCAACCTCGGCAACAGCCTGGCGGCGGTGCGCAAACTGGTGTTTGACCAGGGGGCGATCGGCCAGCAGCGGCTGGCGGCGGCGCTGGCCGACGACTTCGCCGGGCTGGATGGCGAACAGCTGCGCCAGCGGCTGCTCAACGCCGCGCCCAAATACGGCAACGACGTGGACGAGGTCGATCGGCTGCTGGTGCGCGCCTACCAAACCTACATCGACGAACTGAAGCAGTATCGCAACACCCGCTTCGGCCGCGGGCCGATAGGCGGCGGCTACTACGCCGGCACCTCGTCTATCTCGGCCAACGTGCCCTTCGGCGCCGCCACCCTCGCCACCCCGGATGGGCGCAAGGCGCACCAGCCGCTGGCGGAAGGCGCCAGCCCGGCGTCCGGCACCGACCACCTGGGGCCGACCGCGGTGTTCAATTCGCTCGCCAAGTTGCCTACCGAGGCAATCCTCGGCGGCGTGCTGCTCAACCAAAAGCTGAACCCGGCGACGCTGGACAACCCGCGCGATCGGGAAAAGCTGATGCTGATGTTGCGCACCTTCTTCGAGAGCTATCGCGGCTGGCATGTGCAGTACAACATCGTGTCGCGCGAAACGCTGCTGGCGGCGAAGCAACACCCTGACCAATATCGTGATTTAGTGGTTCGCGTAGCTGGCTATTCCGCCTTCTTTACCGCATTATCCCCTGAGGCGCAGGATGATATTATTGCGCGCACAGAACATACTCTTTAAACCTTTGACTCTTAGCGGCCGCGCCTTGGCGGCCGCATCATCAGGCCGATATGAATTTACGACAACAGACCATATTGCAGTTGGTTAACGATCGCCGGCGGATCAGCGTCAATGAGCTGGCGCGCGCCTCGGGCGTCTCGGAAGTCACCATCCGGCAGGATCTCAACCTGCTGGAAAAGCGCAGTTATCTGAAGCGGGTACACGGTTCCGCCGTGGCGCTGGAGAGCGACGACGTCGACGCCCGCATGATGTCCAATTTCACCCTCAAACAACGGTTGGCGCAATATGCCGCCGCGCAGGTCAACGACGGCGAGACGATCTTCATCGAGAGCGGCAGCGCCAATGCCCTGCTGGCGCGCTACATCGCCGAGCGCAAGCGCATTACGCTGATCACCGTCAGCCACTACATCGCCAACCTGCTGAAAGAAACCGACTGCGACGTGATTGTGCTGGGCGGCATGTACCAGAAGAAAAGCGAGACCGTGGTCGGCCCGCTTACGCGGCTGTGCATTCAGCAGGTGCATTTCAACAAGGCGTTTATCGGCATTGACGGCTTTCAGGCCGAAACCGGCTTTACCGGCCGCGACATGATGCGCGCCGACGTGGTCAGCGCGGTGCTGGCCAAGGGCGTGGAGAATATCGTGCTGACGGACTCGAGCAAGTTCGGCCAGATCCAGCCCAACCCGCTGGCGCAGACCGGCCAGATCAGCCGGGTGATCACCGATTCGCGCTTGGCGCTGGAGTATCAGCATCAGCTGAAACGCCAGGGCGTACAGGTGGAGCTGGTCAACGAATAACGCAGGTCACTGCCGCACCGCGCGGGCTACACCGCGCGCCTTCCCCTTGCGCAGCGGGATTTTAAGACTATTTACCTGTTTATCCTTCCCGAGAAACCTATACTCAGTTTCGGCGCCTTTTGGGCCGTAACTTGCTAATTATTCGGCCGTTAACAAAAAATGCCATTTTTTTATATCGATACTGTACGGGAATCAACGGCAGGCCTGATTTATGGTTAACGCCTATACTTATAGGGCACTTCCATATAGCCAATGCTAAGGAGAAGTCATTATGATGATTATCAATAAACGTTTCGCCACCGCCGCGCTGGCACTGACTCTGGCGTTTTCACTCAGCGCCTGTTCCAACATGTCCAAACGCGATCGCAACACCGCTATCGGTGCCGGCGCCGGTGCAGTCGGCGGCGCAGTGCTGACAGACGGCAGCGCGCTGGGCACGCTGGGTGGGGCTGCGGTAGGGGGCATCATCGGTCACCAGGTTGGCAAATAACCTGACCGAGAGACCTCGGCCGACAGGCTGGCAAAAGCGCCTCGGCGCTTTGACGTATTAACCAGAATAACGATGATTTCAGGTCTGTTTTACTTTAAGTCTATGGTTCTTTTGCCGTTAACGGGCTAACCCCCGGCAGCAACAACCTCAAGCCATGCCGCAGTATTGCACCGCGGCATGGCGATTCACCTCAACCGCCCGCCAGTTTGACCTTCATGCCTTTGGCTTCCAGCAGCTGTTTGAGCAGATCGCGTTTATCGCCCTGGATCTCGATAATCCCGTCTTTCACCGAACCGCCGCAACCGCATTTCTTTTTCAGCTCGGCCGCCAGTTTGTCGAGCGCGGCATCATCCAGATCGACGCCGGCGATCAGGCATACCCCCTTCCCCTTGCGGCCGCTGGTCTGACGCTGGATGCGCACGATGCCGTCGCCCTTGGCGCGTTGCGGCTTAACGTCTTCCTGCTTGATGCGGCCGGTGTCCGTGGAATACACCAGGCGGCTGTTATCGTCATTCATCATTGCCTCCTCAGGCCAAAGAGGCACGGATCGCGCGCAGCGTCGCGGCCGGATCCGCAGATTGGGTGATCGGACGCCCAATCACCATGTAGTCCACGCCGGCGGCCTGGGCCTGCACCGGGGTCATGATACGGCGCTGATCGCCCGCCGCGCTGCCTTCAGGGCGGATCCCCGGCGTAACCAGCTGGAAAGCCTGCCCGCAGGCGGCCTTCAGGCGCTGCGCTTCGTGTGCCGAACAGACCACGCCGTCCAGCCCGCAGTCGCGGGCCAGGCGCGCCAGGCGCTCGGCGTGTTCCGCCGGGCTGGCCTCGATGCCAATGCCGCGCAGGTCTTCCGCTTCCATGCTGGTGAGCACCGTCACGGCGATCAGCAGCGGCGCATCCGCTCCGTAAGGCAGCAGCGCTTCTTTAGCGGCGGTCATCATGCGCGCGCCGCCGCTGGCATGGACGTTGACCATCCAAACGCCCAGCTCGGCCGCCGCCGCAACCGCATGCGCGGTGGTATTGGGAATATCGTGAAATTTCAGGTCGAGAAACACGTCGAAACCGCGCCCGTGCAGATCGCGCACCAGCTGCGGCCCAAACAGCGTGAACATTTCTTTGCCCACTTTCAGCCGGCAGTCTTGCGGATCGATACGGTCGGCGAACGCCAGCGCAGCGTTCTTATCGGCGTAATCTAACGCCACAACGATTGGAGATGATTTTAAGTCATTGTTATTAGTGTTATTTTCAGACTTCATTTCTTCTACCTTCTGTAAAATGGACATAATCAGGTACTCACCCGCGAAACTGACCGCCGCATTCTACATGCCGGGGGCCAGAAATCCCAGCCGCAGCGCGTACCGCCGCTCTGTCATGTTACCTCTCACCTTTGTCATGGCGCGTCAACAAAAGCGCGTCAGCGATAAACCACGCAGCGTAAAACGTCGTAAAGATGCGTAAATTCTCAATCAAACATTTTGAACAACTTGCTCAGCATTATCAGATTTTCAAACGGCGCAGATGCTTTATTATTCACCACATCGGAAGCGAATGGCTTCCTTCCTAAATAAACAGACTGGAGTCACCTATGAAAACCATCAAATATTTTGCAGCCGCTACCGCTATCGCACTGACCTCTTTCGCTACCTTCGCCGCTGAGCCGGTCAACAGCCAACAGGCTGACAGCCTGACCGCCAGCGGCATCGTTTCCGCGGGCCATGCGACCACCCTCAGCAGCCTGGAGAAAAAACTGGCCGCTAAAGCCGATGCCCAAGGCGCCGGCAGCTACCGCATCATCTCCGCCGGCGGTAACAACATGCTGAGCGGCACCGCGATCATCTATAAATAATGTTTCCGGTACAGGGCCCGCACGCTCGGGCCCTGCCTCTGTTTCTCGCCTAAAAAACCCGCGTTTGCCTCACCCTTCTTTGTTACAGAAATATTAAATTTTTATTACACACTAGACACCCGATCGCCAGTGGCTTAGCTTGAAGGCATCTTCCTGCAGAAAGGCTTTCAAAATGAGCGAGATATCGACACTTACCATCAAAATTCCTCTGGAACTGAAGGAAAAAATCCGCGCCGCCGCCGCTGAAAACGAATTTTCGTTGAGCGTGGAAGTATGCCAGCGCCTGGAAAACAGCTTCAACGCGCCCGCCGCCAAGGCAGAAAAGCCGGCCAAAAAGGCGGATGAGCTGCACCACGGCGAGATCGACAATCAAAGCACCGAAGAAGAGGTTGAACAGCCACTGAGCCAGAAAGAACTGAAGAAACTGCGCCAGCTGTTGAAAACCGGCGCCAAAGGCGGCAAGAAAAAGTAAGCGGCAAACGAAAAAACGGGGCGATAAATCGCCCCGTTTTGTTTTGCCCCGCCGCCGCGTTATTGCCCGTCCAGACCGCGAATCGGTTTGACCGATGACCAGGCTCGGCACGACGGGCAATGCCAATAGAGCGAGTGCGCAGTGAAGCCACATTTGTGGCAGCGGTAACGCGGCTTGGTGCGAATTTGCTCGCCGACCATATCGCGCAACAGCAGCAGGCTCTCTTTCGCCCGGCCGTCTTCGGCGTCCGCCAGGTGATAATCCATCAGCCGGTAAAACACGCGCATGGTCGGATGGCGCTGCAGCTGGCGGTTGATATAGACCTGCACCACGTCGCGCCCTTCGTGCTGTTCGATGATCTCGGCCAGCATCAAATCGGCGGTGGCGCCGGTGTTCTCTTCCACGCAGCGTTTCAGGAATTCAACCCAGCTGTGCTGTTGTTCCGGCAGATGCGTGTAGCATTCCTGCAGCATCGGCAGCGTTTCGCTGACCAACTCTTTATCCTGGCTCAGCACGCGTTGCAGCGACTCTGCCGCTTTGGCGTAGTCGTTTTGCGCCATATAGATGCGCCCGAACATGATGGATACGCGCGCACACTGTTTATCGGCTGCGTCCGCACGTTTGAGCAGGCTCATCGCCCGATCGAGATCGTCGCTGCCCATCGCCTGCAGCGCCAGTTCACAATAGAAGTGCGCGATCTCGACGCGCTGTTTCTCTTTACCCAGCTTGACCAGCTTTTCCGCCACGTCGATCGCTTTTTGCCAATCGCTGGTGGCCTGATGGATCACCAGCAGTTGCTGCAGCGCCGATACGCGAAAATCCGCTTCGTCAGTCAACTGGCTGAACATGTCTTCCGCGCGATCGTACAGCCCGGCCGCCATATAGTCGCGGCCCAGCTGCTGTACCGCCAGCAGGCGCTGTTCAAAGGTCAGGGAGGCGCTTTCCATCAAGGCCTGGTGGATGCGGATGGCGCGGTCGACTTCGCCGCGCGAACGGAACAGGTTACCCAGCGTCAGGTGGGCTTCAACGGTGTTGCTGTCCTCTTTCAACATGTCGAGGAACAGATCGACCGCCTTGTCCTGCTGGTTGGAAAGCAGAAAGTTCACCCCTGCCACATATTCACGCGACAGGCGGTTGGCTTCTTGCTGTTTATCCTGCTGAGCGCTTCTGCGCCCCATGTACCAACCGTACGCGGCAGCCACGGGCAGCAACAGAAACAGCAGTTCTAACATAGAGGATTATTCCTTGCTGACAACGGGCTGAGCCGCCGGTTCAGCGGGCTGCTCAAGCTGCAGCTCCAGCCTTTTGATCTTGCGCTCGGCGCGGCCCAACGCAATGCGCGTGCGCAGGTAAAACAGGCCGCAAATGATCCAGCCGAGAACAAAACCGGCGCCAAACAGCGTGGCCAACAGGGTCGATACGCGATAGTCACCCTGCGCAACCAGATAGTTAAAATTGACCACCTGATCGTTATGCGCACCCAAGGTGACGGAAATCACGAAGATCACCAGAACCAACAAAAAAATCAGCAAATATTTCACATTCTTTCCCGCGATGCCGAGTGAATCGGATGAACGATGCCAAAACGTGGCGTCCCTAACCCTTAAGTTAGCATTTCCCACTGCGGCAGGGAAACCCTGCGGCACGATAAAACCACATATCTGCTGGCATATTCGGCAGTAAACGGCCTTAGCGAACAAATTGATGAGAAAGCTTCTCAAAACGTCGAATTTATAAGGATATGGGGGCGACGGCGCGGATTGCAATGGCGGGAAAATGTAAGTGGTTAATGCGGCGCCGTTCCGACGCCGCGTTTTTGTGACACAGTCACGTCATGACATGATTAACCCGCCGTCCACATTGATGGTTTGGCCGGTGATGTAGTCGGCATCGTCCGAGGCAAGAAAGGCCACGAGACCCGCCACGTCCTCGGGCTGACCGGCGCGCTTGAGCGGAATACCCGCCACCCACTCGGCCATCAACTCCCCTTTGCCGTAGGTTTTTTCCGGCCCGCTGAGAATTTCGCCCCAAACGCGGTCGTTATATTCCCACATCTCGCTTTCAATGATGCCGGGGCAGAATGCATTGACGGTAATGCCATGCGGTGCCAGCTCGAGCGCTAAACTTTGCGTAATGCCGATCACGCCCATTTTGCTGGCGGCGTAATGCGGTGTGTAAATGAATCCGTTACGCCCCTGACCGGAAGAGGTGTTGATCAGCCGCCCCTTGCGCTGGCCGACCATATATTTAGCCGCTTCCCGGCAGCAGAGCCACACCGCAGTGGTATTTACCGCCAACACTTTCTCAAAATCGCTTTTGGGCATCTGGTCAAAACGATCGATAGTGATCACCCCGGCGTTTTGAATGGAAACGTCGATCGCGCCGAATCGCTCCCAAGCCTGACGATAAAAATCAACCACCTGCGCCTCATCGGTGACGTCGAGGATCACCGGCAGAATCTCCACACCATAACGCTGGCGCAGCGTTTCCGTCGTGGTCAGAATGCGTTCCGCATTCGATGCAATCACCAGATTGGCACCCAAACGGGCGAAGCGCTCGGCGATGCCGGCCCCAATGCCGCGGCATGCGCCGGTAATCACCACGGTTTTCCCCGTGAAATCACGATTCATGGTTGTTCTCCTGTCATCAATGAGCTCGCCTGCGGCCGCCACAGGGTGCGTTGCACCGCCTGCCGCCAGGCGCTGTAGTTTTCCTGCAGCTGCCGGTGGCGCTGCATATCGGGTTTAAATTCATCATGTTGGGGCAACAATGCCGCCAGTTGCCGATCGGTAGTCCCCCACAGGCTGCGCATCGCCATCAGCGCCGCCCCCAGCGCCGAGAGTTCCGCCGTGTTGCTGCGCCACACCGGGCAACCCAGCAGATCGGCCTGAAACTGCATCAGCCAGTCATTGCGGCTGGGGCCGCCATCGGCCATTAACCCCTGCAATGCAAAACCCGGCTGTTGCCGCAATACGCCGATCACATCGGCGATTTGATAAGCCACCGACTCAAATGCGGCCCGCACCAAATGTTCCCGCCGCGTGCCGCGGCTGAGGCCGCAGATCACGCCGCGCGCCTGCTCATCCCACCAGGGTGCGCCGACCCCGGTCAGTGCCGGCACAAAATAGACGCCACCGCTGTCGGCCACGCAAACAGGCAGTTCACTTAACGGCGTCTCGCCCCCCGCCGGCATGGCGGTGATATCCAGCATCCAGGCAATGGCGTCGCCGGTGTGGGGAATATTGCCCTCCAGCGCATACTGCATACGCTCGCCATCGTGCCAGGCGACGGTCGTTGCCAGAGCGCTCGTGTCGCATTGCGCTTCGGCGATCGGCGCCATCACCGATGAACCGGTGCCATAGGTGGCCTTAACCTGCCCCGCCTGGCCGAGCGCATGGCCGTACAGCGCCGCATGCGAATCACCGACCATCGCGCCAATCGGAATGCCGTCGGCAATGCCTTCCAATCCCAACGTCGCGCCGAACACATGGCTGGAGGGGGAGATCGTCGGCAGCGCCTGGCGGGGAATGTTGAACAGCGCCAGCATCCGCTCGTCCCAATCGCCGGAGGCAAGGTTCAACAGCTGGGTGCGAGCGGCATTGGAGGTATCGCAGCCGAATGCCTGTCCTCCGCTCAACTGCCAAAGCAGCCAGGCATCGATGGTGCCAAGGCAGATTTCTCCGTTCTCCGCCATCCGTTGCCCCCCTTCGCAGCGATCGAGCAACCAGCGCATTTTCGCCGCCGAGAACAGCGGTGAAAGCGGAAGACCGGTGGCGCGACGCACCACTTCGGCCTGCCGATCGTGCCGCAGCCGTTCACAGAAATCGGCGGCGCGCGCGCATTGCCAGGTTAGGGCCGGACCGATCGGCTGGCCGTCGGAACGCCGCCAACCAATGGCGGTTTCACGCTGGTTGCTGATGGCGATACCGGCAATACGGGATGCGCCGGCCAACGCAATCGCTTCCCGCAGCACCGCCAGAGAGGCTGCCAGCAAGGCCTCGCCCCGCTGTTCCACCCAACCGGGCTGCGGCGTCTGCAGCGTCAACGGCCTGCTGGCTCTGGCGACGATCGCCCCCTGCGCATCCACCACCACAGCCTTGGCGTTGCTGGTGCCTTCGTCCAACGCGACAATGCAATCCGCTTTAACCATGGCTCACCTCAGCCAGCGGCTGCACCGCTTTTTTATCCTGCCGCTGCATCAAAATGACCTTGCTCTGCAAACGCTGCTGGAACTGGTCAATCACCACGGCGGTAACGATCACCAGCCCTTTAATCACCATTTGCCAGAACTCGCTGACGCCCATCATCACCAGACCGTCCGCCAGAAAAACGATCACAAAGGCGCCGATGATCGAACCGAATACCCTGCCGCGGCCACCGCTGAGCGCCGTACCGCCCAGCACCGTCGCGCCGATGGCGTCCATCTCGAACATATTGCCGGTCATCGGGTGCGCGGTTTGCAACTGAGAAGCGATGACCAGCCCCACCAGCGCCGCACACAGCCCGGAGAAGGCATAGACGAACATTTTCACTTTGACGATCGGCACCCCCGACAGCCGCGCCGCCGGCTCATTGCCGCCAATCGCATAGATATAACGGCCCAGCGGCGTTTTCTTGGTGAGATAGATCCCCAACAACACGATGGCCAACATCAGCCAAATCGGGTTGTAAATCCCGAGAAAGGTGCCGGATCCCAGGGCCGCGAAACCGGTGTTGCCCAGCGCTTCCATGCCCACCAGATTGGGATAGGTTTTGCCGTCCGCCGTCAACAACGCCGCTCCGCGCGCCACGTACATTGCGCCCAGGGTGCAGATGAACGGCGCAACGCCGAGCCGCGTGATCAGCGTGCCGTTGACCAAACCCAACAACACGCCCAACAGCGCCACCGCGCCGATCACTTCGAAAACGTTGAGAAACAGCCGGTTGCCATCCCACAGCGGGATACCGACGGTCAACAGCGCACCGGCGATCATCCCGCACAGGCCCGCCACCGCGCCGACCGACAAATCGATGCCGCCGGTGAGGATCACCAGCGTCATGCCAACCGCCAGCAACCCGGTAATCGCCACGTGCTGCGTCATGATCAGCAGATTGGAGACGGTCAGAAAATTCGGCACCATGCCGCTGAAGAACAGCACCACCAGCAACAGGGCGATGAAGGTGCGCGCCTGCAGCAAATACATATACAACCGATACTTGGTTTGCATTGCCTTATCCTTATGCGTGTGGGGTTGAGGCGCGGATCAGCGTTTCGCGATCGGCCCGTTCGCGCGGCAGATCGGCCGTCAGTTTCCCGTCCGCCATCACCATCACCCGGTCGGCCAGTGAGACCACCTCATCCAGCTCCGACGAAGAGAACATCACCGCCAGCCCCTGGCGTGCCATCGCGCCAATCAGGTGATAAACGTCCGTTTTGGCGCCGACGTCGATTCCGCGCGTCGGCTCATCGAGAAACACTACCTGCGGCCCGGTCAGCAGCGCCTTGCCCAACACCACTTTCTGCTGATTGCCGCCGCTCAGGCTGGTGATTGGCAGCTCCCGGTCACTCACCTTGATCGCCAGTTTTTCGATCATGCCGTCGACCAACGCACACTCCCCGGCCGACGCCAACGGCCGCAGCGCGTTGCGCCCCAGGCTGGCCAGGGTCATGTTGGCCTTGATCGACATCATCTGCACCAAGCCCTCCGCCTGCCTGTCTTCCGGCACCAACGCCATGCCCAACGCCATGCGCTGACGAAACCCCAACCGCTCCACGCTTTTGCCGTTGAGCAGAATGCGGCCTGCCGTCTGGCGCATCACGCCGTTGACCACCTTGAACAGTTCGGTGCGGCCGGCGCCCAACAGGCCATAAATGCCGATCACTTCCCCTTTACGCAGTGAAAAACTGACGTCGTTAAGGCAATAGCCGCCGTTTTCACGCGGCAGCGTCAACTGCTCAACCTTCAGCACTTCATCCCCTTGCTCTGCCGCGCAATAATCAAAGTGCTTGCTCTTTTCCCCGACCATCTTTTCGATGATCCACGGGATGCTGACGTTGCAGACCGGCTCGGCGGCAACAAAACGCCCATCGCGAAATACCGTGATGCGATCGCCAATCTCCATCAGCTCTTCCAGACGGTGAGAAATGTAGATGATGGTGACGCCGCGTTTTTTCAGATCGGCGATCACCCGAAACAGCGTGCGCACTTCAGCCTGGCTCAGCGCCGACGTCGGCTCATCCATGATCAGCACCCGGGTGTCCTTCGCCAAGGCGCGAGCAATTTCCACCAGCTGCTGATGTCCAATGCCGAGACTGCCCAACGGCGTATGCGGATCGATGTCCAACTCCAGCCGCTGCAGCAAGGATTTGGCCAGCTGATATTGATAGTCCACATTGATGCGGCCACGCTGGAAGAACTCGTTGGCCATAAAAATGTTGTCCATCACCGACAGGTTGGGGAACAGGTTCAGCTCCTGGAAAATAATGCTGATCCCGAGCCGCTCCGCCTGCTGCGTGGAAGTTAGCGTCACCGCTTTACCCTCCAGCTCGATGGTGCCGGAGGACGGGGTTTCCACCCCCGCCAGCAGCTTCATCATGGTCGACTTGCCGGCGCCGTTTTCGCCGATCAGCACGTTGACCTGATTGCGAAACACTTGATAACTCACGCTATCCAACGCGGTGACGCCAGGATAGAGACGCGAAACGTTGCGCGTTTGAATAATGACCGGATCGCTCATCACGCCCCCTTAGGTTGAATGCGTACCGGCGTGATCAACAGCGGCTCGGCAGGCGCCTGCCAGCTGCTGAATACGCCGTACACGGTAATGTGGTCACCCACCTTGGGCGGGGATCCGGCCAGTTCGTCGATCGAAGCCTGATTAATCGCCCTGGCAAAATCGCCGAACAGCGCTTGGTCATTGAAATCGCTGTAGCTCAGCCCGCGATAGCTGTCGCGCAATGCCGTACCGCGATAAACCGGCCCGATCTGCACCTCCACGCTGCTGAGCGGTGCATCGGTCAGCTTGAGCGTTAATTTTCCGCTGCGCGAACGGGTGTTGACCGCCGCGACTTCACCGCTGACCTTAACGTTGAAATAACATGGAAACTCCGGTTGAGCGCGGTACCCCAGCAGACCGCAGGCGCTGTCAAAATCCTTGGCCTGGGCGATCCGGGCGAGCAGCTCGCCCAGCGGCTGCGCCGTTTTGACCGCTTGCGGAGCGATTTGGCCGCGGTAAATTTCCGCCGCCTGCGCCACATGCGGATTCACCGGGGAGCGAAGCTCCGCCAGCTTTTTCTCCGAAACGATACGGCAACCGCTCAACGCCAGGACGACGGTGACGGCCAGCGCAATGCGCATCGACATAACAACACCTCCGATCGCACCCCGCCGCCGGGACGGGGTGGTGAAAGACGCCGCTCAGCGCGGATTACGGTTTGAAGTTGAAGTCACTGACCCGTTGCGCATTGTCTTTGCCGATCAGGATGCCGCGGAACATCACGCGCTCCTTGCCGGTATAGCTGCCGGACTGGAAATAGCCGTCGAGGATTTCAATGCCCTGCGCGGCGATCGCCTGCGCCTGCAACATCACGCTGGCGTAGAGGCTGCCGTTGAGAATGGCGTCGCGTTCATCGTTGCTGCCGTCGATACCCACCACGGTGACATCCTGCCGGCCGGCGGCCTTCAGCGCCGCCACTGCGCCCAGCGCCACCGGGCCGTTGCCGCAGATCACGCCTTTGATGTCCGGATGCGCCTGCAGAATGCTGTCCATGATGCGTTTCCCTTCCAGCAGATTGCCCTTGGCATCCTGACGCGCCACGCTGACCATCTCAGGGTATTGGTCGATCACGTTGTGGAACGACTGCGAGCGCGTGACGCAGTTATTGTCCGCCAGGTTGCAGGTCAACTCGGCGTATTTGCCGGTTTCCCCCATTTTTTCGACAAACTGGTTGGCGACGTCCGAGCCGGCCTGGAAGTTGTTATGGGTGATCTGCGCCAACGCTACGCCATCGACCGGGATCTCGCGGTTGATCAGCACCACCGGAATACCGGCGTTTTTCGCCTGCTGCACGGCGGCGACGCTGGCCTGGGAATCGGCGTTATCCAAAATGATGCCCTGTACTTTGCGGCCGATAACCAGGCTGATCAGCTCCCCCTGGCGCTTAACGTCTTCGCCGTGCGACAGCACCAGCGTCTGATAGCCGAGCGACTTGGCCTTGCTCTCGGCCCCCTTGGCCTCTGCGGAGTAATAAGGGTTGTCCAGCGAATTGACGAGAATGGCGATCGTGCCTTTTTCCGCCGCCATGGCAGAGGTGCAGGCAAAACCGGTGAGCAGGGTAAGGTAAGTGGCTATTTTTCTCATGATGGTGTTCTCTTATCGTTGTGTTGAACATCGTCTGGTGTTGGCGATCGCTGCGGTTGCCGCTTACCAAATGGTAAAACCGCCGTCGATCATCAGGTCCGCACCGGTGATCATGTCGCTGCCGTTGCTGGCAAAAAACAGGATCGCCGCCGCAATTTCGTCGGTATAAGCAAAACGCCCCAGCGGGATCAGCTTTTTCATCGCCTCGCCCTTCTCGCCGCGCCAGGCTTTCTCTCCCATAGGCGTCAGCACCACGGTGGGCGATAACGTGTTGACCGTAATGCCGTGCGGTGCCCACTCTTTGGCCATCACCTTGGTCATGCCCAGCAGCCCTGCCTTGGCGGCGGTGTAAGCGCAGTGATCGTCAATGGCGATGGAGGCCGCCTGCGACGCGATGTTGATGATTTTCCCGCCGTGGCCGGCGGCTATCGCGCGGCGCGCCAGTTCTTGCGAGCACAAAAAAGGCCCGGTGAGGTTGACCGCCAGATGGCGCTGCCACTCCTCGAGCGTCACTTCCGTCGCCGGTTGCAGATTGACGTAGCCGGCGCAGTTGACCAGGATATCGAGCCGGCCAAAGCGCCGCTGAGCCGCATTGAAGGCGGCGGCCACCGAGCCGGGTTCGGTCACGTCGCACACCTGGCAGCACACCTGTTCTTCCCCCAACTCCCGCAGCACCGCCGCGGCTTTGTCCTGTTCAAAGGCCGGATACATCAATACCAGGCGCGCGCCCTTCTCCAGCAGCAAGCGATTGGCGGCCATCGCGATGCCGCCCAGACCGCCGGTGATCACCGCCACTTTCCCTGCCAGCGACATCTGGCTATCGACACCGTAGCGTAAATTAACGTCGTATTCGTTCTGCTCCATCGCATTCCCCCTATGGCGTTAACTGAGCATGCAATCCTGCGGCGTCGATGGCGTATTGCCGCCGCAGCGCCGCCCGGCTGCTGCTGTGGGTAAATTCATAAGCCGGCACGCCCAGCGCGGTAAACGGCCGCGGCAGCTGATGCCGCAGCAACAGCTCACCGATGATGGTGCCCAGGCCACCGCTGAGGGCGTGCTCCTCCATGGTCAGCACCCGGCGGTGCGAACGCATCAACGCCACTACCGCCGCCTCATTGAGTGGCCAGAGCGAAGGCAGCGAGACGATGGTCGGGTTATCGCCCAATTCCAGCACCTTCATCGCCTCGTGCGCCACCGTCCCCAGGCAAAACACCAGGCTGTCAGATCCTTGATGCAGCACCTCCGGCTCTCCGGGGCGGAAGTGATAGCTCGCGTTCAGCACCGGCAGCTTGTCGCTGTCCATACGGATATAGGCCGGGCCGGGTTGCGCGATGACATAACGGACAATCTCTGCCGCTTGTCGCGCATCCGCCGGCGCATAGACGCTGAGATTGCCCAGCGTGCGGGCGATGGCGATATCGTTCATGCAATGGTGCGTCGCCCCCAGCGGCCCATAGCCGAATCCGGCATTCAGGCCGAGCATTTTCACGTTGGTTTCCGTGTAGCAAACATCGTTTTTCATCTGCTCGTTAGAACGGGCGAACAGGAAAGGCGCGGCGTTAGCGGTAAAGACCGTGCGGCCGCTGAGCGCCATGCCGGCGGCCATGCCCACCATATTTTGTTCGGCGATGCCGACGTTCACCACACGCTCCGGATAAGCCTGCTCAAAGGGCGCGATTTTCGACGTGGACGTGGAGTCCGCCACCATCACGCTCAGATCTGCCCCCGCCAGCTGCTCTTCGATCAACGCCGTCACCACGGCATCGCGTAAGTCCTGCATGTTCACCCCTCCAGTTCCGCCAGCGCCTGCGCCAGCTGTTGTTCGTCCGGTACCGCGTGATGCCAGGCGGCAACGTTAGCCATAAACGACACGCCGTGCCCCTTTTCGGTATTGGCCAAAATCACCCGCGGCTTGTCTTGGCTCGGGCGTTGGATCGCCGCCACCAGCGCCGCCGGATCGTGCCCGTCGCATTCCAGGGTTTCGAAACCGAAAGCGCGCCATTTTTCCGCCAGCGGCTCTAGCGGCATGATGGCCTCTGTCTTGCCCGCCAGCTGCAGCCGGTTGCGATCGACGATGGCAATCAGGTTATCCAGCTTGAATTTGCTGGCCGCCATCGCCGCCTCCCAGTTGGATCCCTCCGCCAGTTCGCCGTCGCCCAGCAGCACGAAAGCGCGGCGATGTGCGCGCCCGGCCAGTTTGTTGCCCAGCGCCAGCCCCACGGCGATAGGCAGGCCATGCCCCAAACCGCCGGAGTTGATCTCCACCAGCTCCGGCAGCTTCTGCCGCACCGGATGCCCGGCCAGCAAGGTGTCGTCGCCCATGAACTGATCGAGCACCGCCGGATCGAGCAGGCCCATCGCCGCGCAGCTGCAGTAAAAACCGCCGGCGCCGTGCCCTTTAGACAAAATGAACCGATCCTGATCGGGCCGGGCATTGCCGCGATCCATCACCGCCATATACAAGGTGCAGATGATGTCGATTTCCGACAGATCGGCGCCGGTATGGCCCTTGCCTGCCTTATGGTTCATGGTCACCACATATCGGCGCGCCTGGCGCGCCGTGTTTTTAATCGCCTGGAAGTCCATCGTCACCTCTGTTTGAGCACGTTGATTATCGTTATCGCCTCTAAAACGATCCGCTAACCCGCCATTGATTTTCGAATGGAAATCATATGCAGCAAAAACGATAATTAATGTGGGCAAGATCAAATTTCAAGCAAAAGCACGCAACAGGCGGAATCACAATTCACAAAAAGCAATAAATAACAATGAAATGAAAACATTCAAATAACTTAAAATTCGTTTTACCCGGTGACTTTCGCTGATACCATAGACTTTCGAATAAAAATCAATATGGGTTGACCGGGTTTATCCATAGCTTTATCAATAATCGCGAGCTAAAATTCAGCGCATCAATAAGGAGTTGCCGTGGCAAACCGCCCGGCGGGAACTGACAGGTGCAGGAGTCTTTCGATTGAAAAGCAAAAGCGAACAGCTGGCGGAAATGCAGCAACGGCGCGAAAAGATCCTCGACATGATCCGCGAAGACGGCTCGGCGACGGTCAAAATGCTGACCGATACCTTCAAGCTGACCGAAGCGACCATTCGCACCGACCTGCGGGTCCTGCAGCAACAAGGTTATGTGCAGCGTTTCCACGGCGGCGCAACCCTGGTCGATGGCAAGCAAAACACCCATGCCATGCTGTTGGAACGCCAGGTCAACCTGACCGCCAAGGATCGCATCGGCAAGCTCGCCGCCGGTTTTATCGAACCGGGCGACACCATCATTCTTGATTCGGGCACCACCACCACGGCTATCGCCAATCACCTGAGCCACATCAAGAAACTGTCCGTTATCACCACCGGCGTCAATATCGCGCTGCAGCTGGGCGGCGAACCGGGCGTGAACATTTTGCTGACCGGCGGCTCGTTCAAATTTCCGACGCTTTCCACTTCGGGGGACAAAGCCGCCGGCTTCTTCGAGAACGTTCTGGCCCAGAAACTGTTCCTCGCAACGGCCTGCATCTCACCCCGCCACGGCCTCAGTTTCCCAAGCGAGACCGACATCAAACTGAAAACGGCGATGATCAACGCAGCCAACACGGTGTATGTGGTTGCCGACTCCAGCAAAATCGATAAGGTGTCGATGTTCGCATTGCCCTGTGACTGGCAGCATATCGACTATTTGATCACCGACGACGGTATCAGCAATACCGCCATACAGGCCTTTGAGAAGGTGGGAGTAAAGGTGTTGGTGGCAGGCGCCTGACGGGCGCCTGCGAGAAGAATGCTTATTCCGGCTTGCGCGCCGCGATTTCCTGCTGCTCTTGCGGCGGCGGCGTCAGCGGGCCAAACCAGCGCTGCGCCAGCCAGCAGGTGACCACCACCAACAGCCAACTGATCAGCGTGGCCATCGCCAGATCGCGTGGCCAGTGCATGCCCAGCAGCAAACGGCTGCCCATCACCCCCGTTGCCCACACCATCAGCAGCGCGACGGTTTTATAATGGCGGCGCGGCCACAGCAGCCCTACGCCCAACAGCGCCCAGGTGGCGGCGAACATCGTATGCCCCGACGGGAAAGCGAAGCCTGTTTCAAACTGCCAGTGCTTGCGCAGCCAGTTCGGCACCAGGGTCTGATCCTGCAATTGCTCGCGCACCAGCGCGCTGCGCTCTTTGCGATGCAGCGAATAGAAGTATTTGCCGTCCACGCCGTGGTTTTGCTCCAGCCATACCACAAACGGCCGCGGTTCTTGCACCCGATCCTTGATCAGCGACTTGATCCCCTGCCCAATCACCAACGCGGCGGAAAGCAGGATCGCCAGACCGATGGCCGCCTTGAGCCGAAAGCGCAGACACCACAAAAACCAACCGCAAAGGATAGCGCTGGTCAAAATGCCCCACGGCGAGGTCACGGTTTCGGTCACCCAGTACAGCGCTTTCAGCAGCCGATCATTGCCGCCGGGCTGCCAGTGCCAGCCGGATACCCAGACCGCCAGCGGCATCAACAGCAGCAGCAGCGCGCCGCCCGCCGTGCGTTTTGCTATCTCATACATTCCCGTTTTCCTCTGCGTGAATCAGACTGCAGTGTAACAAGAGTGTAATCTTGATAACACGCGAAAAATTAAACAGATAGGCAACCTATCGCAATAATAGGTAGCCGGAAAACGCCATCTGCTGGTTTGCTGAGCACCGCCCGGCAAGAAGTTGTGGCAAAATAGCCGATAATTAACGAAATAGAGATCGGCGCAGCACGTTTTAGTCTTGGTCAATTTACCGAACCGGACTTAGGATGCGCGACAATGATTGAATCGTAGGTTTTTGTGGAGAGTGACATGCAGCTTAAACGGGTGGCAGAGGCTAAACTGCCGACACCTTGGGGCGATTTCCTGATGGTAGGATTCGAAGAACTGGCGACCGGGCATGACCATCTGGCGCTGGTATTCGGTGATATTTCCGGCGAAGCGCCGGTGCTCGCGCGCGTGCATTCCGAATGTCTTACCGGCGATGCCCTGTTCAGCCTGCGCTGCGACTGCGGTTTTCAGCTGGAAGCCGCGCTGGAGCAAATCGCCGAAGAAGGCCGCGGCATTCTGCTTTATCATCGCCAGGAGGGCCGCAATATCGGCCTGTTGAACAAGATCCGCGCCTATGCTCTGCAGGATAAGGGCGCAGACACCGTGGAAGCCAACCACCAGCTCGGCTTCGCCGCCGACGAGCGCGACTTCACCCTGTGCGCCGACATGTTCAAACTGCTGGGCGTCGACGCGGTACGCTTGCTGACCAACAACCCGAAAAAGGTCGAGATCCTGACCGAAGCCGGCATCAACATCAGCGAGCGCGTGCCGCTGATCGTCGGCCGCAACCCGAAGAACGAACACTATCTGGCGACCAAGGCCGCCAAAATGGGCCATTTGCTCGACCAGAAGTGATCGCCGCCGCGGCGGAAACAATCAGGGCGCCTTGCGGCGCCCTTTTTATTGCTTAATTACAGCATTTTCCTGATCACATAATGCAGGATGCCGTCGTTTTCGTAGTAGGTCAGCTCATTGCCGGTATCGATGCGGCAACGAGTGTCGATCACTTCCTTGCGCCCGTCGGCATAGGTGATGTGCACCGGCACCGTCTGGCCCGGCTGCAGCTGCTGCAGGCCGCCGACGCTGATCTGCTCATCCCCGGTCAGCCCCAGGGTTTTGCGCGTCACCCCTTGCGGGAACTCCAGCGGCAAAATCCCCATGCCGATCAAGTTGGAGCGGTGAATGCGCTCGAAGGATTCGGCGATCACCACCCGCACGCCCAGCAGGCGCGGCCCTTTCGCCGCCCAGTCGCGGCTGGAGCCAGAGCCGTACTCTTTACCGGCGATCACCGCCAGCGGCACCTTTTCCTGCTGATACTGCATGGCGGCGTCGTAGATAGACAGCTGCTGCTGCGACGGGATATGGCGGGTATAGCCCCCTTCCACGCCCGGCACCATTTCGTTGCGAATGCGGATATTGGCGAAGGTGCCGCGCATCATCACTTCGTGGTTGCCGCGGCGCGAGCCGTAAGAGTTGAAATCCTGCGGCGCCACGCCGTGCTCGCTCAGGTAACGCCCCGCCGGGCTGTCGCGCTTGATGTTACCCGCCGGCGAGATGTGGTCGGTGGTCACCGAGTCGGCCAGAATCGCCAGAATGCGCGCGTCTTTGATGTCCTGCACCGGATCCGGCGTCACTTTCATGGTGCTGAAGAACGGCGGATGACGAATATAGGTAGAATCCTCCTGCCACTGATAAGTCGCCGAGCCGGTCACCTGGATCGCCTGCCAGTTAGCGTCGCCGTCGAACACTTCGCCATATTCCTTGTGGAACATCTCGGTGCGCACTTCTTCCACCGCCTGAGCGATGTCCTGGCTGCTCGGCCAGATGTCCTTCAAATAGACCGGTTGACCGTCGTTGCCCTCGCCCAGCGGCTCTTTGGTCAGGTCAATCTTCATGCTGCCCGCCAGCGCATAAGCCACCACCAGCGGCGGCGAGGCCAGCCAGTTGGTTTTCACCAGCGGGTGGATGCGCCCTTCGAAGTTGCGGTTGCCCGACAGCACCGCGCCCACGGTCAGATCGCCCTCTTTGATCGCCTGCTCGATCGGATCCGGAAGCGGGCCGGAGTTACCGATGCAGGTGGTACAGCCATAGCCCACCAGATTGAACCCCAGCTCTTCCAGATAGGCGGTAAGTTTGGCGCTGTCGAAGTAGTCGGTCACCACTTTGGAACCCGGCGCCAGCGAGGTTTTTACCCAGGGCTTGCTACGCAGCCCTTTCTTGACGGCATTTTTCGCCAGCAGGCCGGCCGCCATCATCACGCTCGGGTTGGAGGTGTTGGTGCAGGAGGTGATCGCCGCGATCACCACCGCGCCGTCGCGCAGTTCGTGCTGCTGCCCGTCCAGCGTAAAGGTTTTGCTGTCGGCTTTGGCCTTTTGACCGCCGATATCCAGCTCGGTGGCGGCCTTGAACGCCTGCGGCACATTTGGCAGCGCAACGCGATCCTGCGGGCGTTTCGGCCCGGCGAGGCTGGCTTCCACCGTCGACATGTCCAGCGCCAGCGAGCTGGTGAAGACCGGTTCATCACCGGGGTTGCGCCACATGCCCTGCGCCTTGGCGTAAGCTTCCACCAGCGCGATTTGTTCTGCGCTGCGGCCGCTGAGCTTCATGTAGCCGAGCGTAACGTCATCCACCGGGAAGAAGCCGCAGGTGGCGCCAAATTCCGGCGACATGTTGGCGATGGTTGCCCGGTCCGCCAGCGGCAGATCGGCCAGGCCATCGCCGTAAAACTCGACGAACTTGCCGACAACGCCGTGCTTGCGCAGCATTTGGGTGACGGTCAGCACCAGGTCGGTGGCGGTAATGCCCTCGCGGAGCTTGCCGGTCAGCTTGAAGCCGACCACGTCGGGGATCAACATCGACACCGGCTGGCCCAGCATCGCCGCTTCCGCTTCGATGCCGCCGACGCCCCAGCCGAGGATGCCGAGGCCGTTGATCATTGTGGTGTGGGAGTCGGTGCCCACCAGCGTATCGGGATAAGCCACGCGGCGGCCACTTTCGTCGCTGTGCCAGACCGTTTGCCCAAGGTATTCAAGGTTGACCTGGTGACAGATGCCGGTGCCCGGCGGCACCACGCGGAAGCGGTTGAAGGCTTTCTGCCCCCAGCGCAGGAAGGTGTAGCGCTCGTGGTTGCGCTGCATTTCGATACGCACGTTGTCTTCAAAGGCGTTGTCATCGCCAAATTCATCGACGGTGACCGAGTGGTCAATCACCAGATCCACCGGCGACAGCGGGTTCACCTGATCGACGTTGCCCCCCAACCGCCGCACCGCTTCGCGCATCGCGGCCAGATCCACCACCGCCGGAACGCCGGTAAAATCCTGCATCAGCACGCGCGCCGGACGGTAGGCTATCTCACGGTCGGCATGGCCGGTTTGCAGCCAGGCGACGATGGCCTTGAGGTCGTCAACCCGCACGGTATCGCCATCCACATGGCGCAGCAGGTTCTCCAACAGCACTTTCATTGATTTCGGCAACCGGTCGATATCACCCAGCTGCTTCGCCGCCAGCGGCAGACTGTAATAGTAATATTCGCTATTCAGCGCAACCAGCTTATCCATACTTGTTTCACGAAGATCGGACGACATAGCTCCTCCATTTCTTATTGTGATAAAACAGGGTAATCACTGAGGTCTTGTTTAAAGATACCACAAAGATAAGTTAACGTTTTGATAACAACACGATTTGATCACAACGATAGGCGGGAACAATCAGCGCAAAGGAAGTCCGAACGCCGCCAAGGGGTTAGGCTGCGCGCCAACGAAAACGCCGCAGCGAGGCGGCACTTTGGCGAGGAAGATCTCGCGGTTTTAGCTGGGATTACGCACCAGGCGGCGACAGACTATTAGGACAACCGCCGCAATGATGGCAGAGACACCCAATTTAATGGCAATGACAACCGAGTCGAAATTATTCATCCCTATTTCACCATCACCGCTAATTTCTATGTTGTTGGAAACGAAACTGTCGAAAATTCCGTCTGGTAGGTAGCGCAGCAACAAAAGGGTGAGCAACAAGAACAGAACAATCCAGAGACTTTTTTTCATCGTGATACCACGCATTTACTGTAATCAGGCACGCCTTGAACATCTATACGGCCGTACGCCATCAGCCCTCGACCTCCAGGCACTCTCACTTTTCTACGCCTTAGCAGCGCATCCCGAAGGATCTGAAAGTCAGATGCCTGATAGAGAGTAATACATCCCCAAGAAACACCGGTGCCATCTGTGTTGAGTGGATGCAGTCTAAAACTGTTTCGAATGGCGCCATTTACGACGGTGTAGTCACTCATTGTTTCATTGCTGAAGAGACCAAACCATTCAGAATGGCGATTCTTGTAGCGATGATACAGGTCAACCAATTCAGAGCGAATTTGATTTGCAATACTGCCCTTTGGTCTGTCGACGATCCAGTATGTTCCTAGAGGAATGGCGGCTTTATCACGATCCGAACAGTTTGGGTTGTTAATGTAATACTCAATACCCGATAACACGTCGAATGTCCCCACTCCATAGCACCGTAATTTCACTATCTTGCCATCACTTGATAAATCAGCGTAGTTAAGCCTGCATATCTGCATAACGTTGAATTTCCTTATTCAATGATCCGAACGTTTGCACTCTACTCAGACGCTAACGGGTTGAAAAGAGGGCAGCGACTTTTCAGGATGATCCTGAGAAGCAAGAAGGCACGGATTTCCGGGCTAAAAAAACCCGGTTTGGCAGGCGCCTCTCCGGGTTTGATTTGATATCGTCAACGGTTACTTAATCGGCAGCTTGATGTCCTTGAACATCGCCTCGATCTCTTCGTTGGAACGCAGCGCCACCGCGCTGTCGACCACGTCGCGCGTCAGGTGCGGCGCGAAGCGCTGAATGAAGTCGTACATGTAGCTGCGCAGGAAAGTGCTGCGGCGGAAGCCGATTTTAGTGGTGCTGTAGGTGAAGATATCGCTTGCATCCACCGTCACCAGATCCGGATCCTGCACCGGATCCACCGCCATGCTGGCGATCACCCCCACCCCCAATCCCAGACGCACATAGGTTTTGATCACGTCGGCGTCGGTGGCGGTAAAGACGATGCGCGGCGTCAGGCCGGCGCGGTTGAAAGCGGTATCCAGCTCCGAGCGGCCGGTAAAGCCGAAGGTGTAAGTGACGATCGGGTAAGCCGCCAGCTCTTCAATGCTGATGCTGCTTTTGCCCGCCAAAGGATGATCGGGCTTCACCACCACCGCGCGGTTCCAGTGGTAGCACGGCAGCATGATGAGATCGTCGTACAGGTGCAGCGCTTCGGTGGCGATGGCGAAATCGGCGGTGCCTTTGGAGACCGCTTCGGCGATCTGCGTCGGCGAGCCCTGGTGCATGTGCAGCGAGACGCGCGGGTAACGCTCGATAAAGCCCTTGATGACGTTGGGCAAGGCGTAGCGAGCCTGGGTATGCGTGGTGGCGACGTACAGCGAGCCTTTGTCCGGGTAAGTATGTTCACCGGCGACAGCTTTGATGGCATCCACCTTGGACAGCACTTCACGCGCGATGCGAATAATTTCCTGGCCGGCCGGGGTGACCTGGGTCAGGTGTTTGCCGCTGCGGGCGAAGATCTGGATGCCCAGCTCATCTTCGAGCATGCGCACCTGCTTACTGATGCCGGGTTGCGAGGTATAGAGCCCTTCTGCCGTCGAGGAGACATTCAGGTTGTGGTTAACCACTTCCACAATGTAACGAAGCTGCTGCAATTTCATATCTTATACCATCCTAGGTTAAACACTGCGGCTTACCCGCAGCCAGGTATATCGGTGTCGCCCCGGTATGCTGAAACTCACAAGCCATAAACACCGTGTTTTACCCTGATGGTGAAGAAAACGCCGTTGTTAATAAGCTTTAATAATAAAAAAACTTTTTATATAACCACTATACCACGTTGCAGCTTCAAGTATAGATCCGCGTCACACTATGATAACGATTATTTTGCATTGGTATCAACGTGAAACGGCGGTGACGGAGGGGTAAAAACAGCAAAGGATAGATCCGTTTCCCCCTTTTCACCAATAAAAAACCAGCCGCCAGGGCTGGTTTTTCATCTTGCGGGCGGGACATTGGCCTTACTTCTTGCCTTCGACCCACTTGCCGTCCACGTAGAACGCAGACCAACCGGTCGCCTTGCCGTCTTTTTCAGAAGAGACGTACTGCTGTTTGGTTTTACGGCTGAAACGTACCAGCGTTTTATTGCCTTCGGCGTCCGCCACCGGCGCATCGGCCAGATAGCGCAGCTTCTCCGGCAGGCGATCCTTGAAGCGAGCCAGCTCTTCCACCAGCGGCGCGCGGGTCTCGCGCGATTTAGGGAAGGTGTTGGCTGCCAGGAACACGCCGGCAGCGCCGTCACGCAGCACGAAATAGGCGTCGGACTTCTCGCACGGCAGCTCCGGCAACGGCACCGGATCTTCCTTCGGCGGCGCGACGTCGCCGTTACGCAGGATCTTGCGGGTGTTTTTGCAGTTCTCGTTGGTGCAGCCCATGTACTTGCCGAAACGCCCCATTTTCAGGTGCATTTCCGAGCCGCACTTGTCGCACTCCACCACCGGGCCGTCGTAGCCTTTCAGACGGAACTCGCCCTCTTCGATCTCGTAACCGTCGCACGCCGGGTTGTTACCGCAGACGTGCAGCTTGCGCTGGTTGTCGATCAGATAGCTGTCCATCGCCGTACCGCATTTCTTGCAGCGGCGGCGGGCGCGCAGCGCGTTGGTTTCCGCCTCGTCGCCTTCGAGGATGTTGAGCACTTCCGCTTCCGGCACCAGGTTGATGGTGGTTTTGCAGCGCTCCTTCGGCGGCAGCGCGTAGCCGGAACAGCCGAGGAACACGCCGGTGCTGGCAGTACGGATGCCCATCTTGCGGCCGCAGGTCGGGCAGTCGATGCTGGTCATCACCATCTGGTTAGGCCGCATGCCGCCTTCTTCCGGATCCTTCTCCGCCGTTTCCAGCTGTTCGCTGAAGTCGACGAAGAACTCGTCCAGCACCGCTTTCCACTCGGCCTGGTTGTTGGCGACCTCATCGAGACCATCTTCCATGCGTGCGGTGAAGTCATAGTTCATCAGCTCGCGGAAGTTTTCTTCCAGGCGATCGGTGACGATCTCACCCATTTTCTCGGCATAGAAGCGGCGGCTTTCCACCCGCACATAACCGCGATCCTGAATGGTCGAGATGATGGAGGCGTAGGTGGACGGGCGGCCGATGCCGCGTTTTTCCAGCTCTTTCACCAGCGAGGCTTCGCTGTAGCGCGCCGGCGGCTTGGTGAAGTGCTGGCTTGGGATCAGTTTCTGCAGATCCAGTTCGCTGCCGATTTCGACGTATGGCAGGGTGCGATCTTCATCTCCCTTGCGCAGCGCCGGCATCACCTTGGTCCAGCCGTCAAAGCGCAGCGTACGGCCCTTGGCGCGCAGCTGATAATCGCCGGCTTTCACCGTCAGCGTGGTGGAATCGTATTGCGCCGGCGTCATCTGGCAGGCAACGAACTGGCGCCAGATCAGCTGATACAGCTTCTGCGCGTCCGCTTCCATGTCTTTCAACTGCTCGGCGAGCACGTTCACGTCCGAAGGACGGATCGCTTCGTGCGCTTCCTGCGAATTCTCTTTGCTGCTGTACTGATTCGGCGCCTTCGGCAGGTATTTGTCGCCGAAGTTGTCGCCGATGTAGCCACGCACCATGTTGAGCGCATCCTGGCTCAGGTTGGTGGAATCGGTACGCATATAGGTGATGTGGCCGGCTTCATACAGCCGTTGCGCCATCATCATGGTTTTTTTCACGCCGAAGCTCAGGCGGGTACTGGCGGCCTGCTGCAGCGTGGAGGTAATGAAAGGCGCGCCCGGTTTGCTGCTGGTCGGTTTGTCTTCGCGATCCAGCACCGTGTAGCGGGCTTTTTCCAGCAGCTTGACCGCGGCGTGAGTCTGCTCGCGGTTGACCGGTTTGAACGGTTTGTCGTGCGCGTGGGTCACTTCCATCTGCAGCGCGGTTTCACCCTTCGCCAGCAGATCGGCATGCAGCTCCCAGTACTCTTCCGGCACGAAGGCCTTGATGTCGCGCTCGCGCTCAACCACCAGGCGCACCGCCACCGACTGCACGCGGCCGGCGGACAGGCCGCGGGCGATTTTCTTCCACAGCAGCGGCGAGACCATATAGCCCACCACGCGGTCCATGAACCGGCGCGCCTGCTGCGCGTTGACGCGGTCAATGTTCAGCTCGCCCGGCTGTTTGAACGCCTGCTGGATCGCGTTTTTGGTGATTTCGTTAAACACCACGCGGCTAAAGCGTTTGTCATCCCCACCGATCACTTCCCGCAGGTGCCAGGCGATGGCTTCCCCTTCGCGGTCAAGGTCGGTTGCGAGATAAATGTGGTCGGCGTTTTCCGCCAGCGATTTTAACTCGGCGACCACTTTTTCTTTACCCGGCAGGATTTCATA
This sequence comes from Serratia sp. LACPHL-BACT-2024-00286, assembly GCF_043109535.1. Classification (NCBI taxonomy): domain Bacteria; kingdom Pseudomonadati; phylum Pseudomonadota; class Gammaproteobacteria; order Enterobacterales; family Yersiniaceae; genus Serratia; species Serratia sp. LACPHL-BACT-2024-00286. The sequence continues at coordinate 520,741 of NZ_JBICNA010000001.1, read as the reverse complement.
ATGCGCTTTCCAGCCGTGATAAGGGTCGACGCCCATGCGATTTACCAGCGCCGCCTTCTCATCTTTTTTAACTTTTTTCTTGGCTTTGTCTTCGGTTGAGTCAGCGCTCTTTTTGCTGGCTGAGCCACTGGTCGGCAAATCACGGATATGACCGACGCTGGACTTCACCACGTAGTCACTTCCTAAATATTTATTAATAGTTTTGGCTTTTGCCGGGGACTCAACTATTACGAGAGCTTTACCCATATTTACCTTTACCTAATTTATTTCTTCTAAAAAGAAGTCTTTTATCTCGCCGTGCCGCGGCAATTCGTGTCTCTTTTTTTATATTGCGGCAGTCTGGCAAGAGATCAACAGATTTTTTTCTTTTAGTTGCTCAACCGCTCAACCTGAACGCAAGTTGTTGATCCTGCCTGCTATTCACCCATGCCCCAGAAGTATGGCTGTGTGAGTTTTATTCATGGCGTAAACAAAACCTTCCACCCGACGCCGCAAAATCCCACACTGTACCTGATAAAAAGCGTCACGCAACCTAATTAGCACGGAAAGACCGATTTCGCCAACCGGCGGCCGCGCATGGCCATCCAGACGGCAAATAAACCTTAGTCGGTTTGCGGATAAAAGCGAACCGGCGTTAGAATATGCGCAGAGTTTTTAGTTTGGAGTCTAATAAATGCGCACAAATACTGCCCCTATCGGCCGCGAGGCCCTGCTGGCGGAAGCAAATAACATCATCCGCCAACACGAAGATTATCTGCACGGCATGATCGCCACCGACGTTGAACAAAAAAACGGCGTTTTAGTTTTCCGCGGCGAATACTTTTTGGATGCCGACGGATTGCCCACCGCCAAAACCACCGCGGTATTTAATATGTTTAAACATTTGGCCCATCTGCTTTCGGAAAAATACCACCTGGTCGATTGAGAAAAGAAAACGGGGGCGCCCGGCCCCCGCTGATTCACGCTATCGCCGCCGTTACAGCAGCGGCTTTTCCCCACGCTGCCACCAGCGCAACAGCAAGCGATCGACGCTTTCCGCCGCGCTGCCGGTAAAGCGATCCATCAGGCGTTTGCGGCGCGAATAGCGCACGGCGATCACTTCGTGGTTATCCAGCTCGGCGATCAGCAAGTCATCGCTGGTGCCGATAGCGTCAATCAGGCCCTTCTCTTTCGCCTGTGAACCGAACCAGTGCTCACCGGTGGCGACGCTGTCGATGTCGAGCGACGGGCGCTGCTCATGCACAAAGCGCTTGAACAGCTCGTGGGTTTCGTTCAGATCTTCACGGAACTTATCGCGCCCCTGTTCGGTGTTTTCACCGAACAGCGTCAGCGTGCGTTTGAACTGCCCGGCGGTGTGCAGCTCCACGTCGATGTCGTTCTTCTTCAGCAGGCGGTGGAAGTTCGGGATCTGCGCCACCACGCCGATCGAGCCGATGATGGCGAACGGCGCCGCCACGATGCGATCCGCGACGCAGGCCATCATGTAGCCGCCGCTGGCCGCCACTTTATCCACCGCTACCGTCAGGCGAATGCCGCCTTTACGCAGGCGCTCCAGCTGCGAGGCCGCCAGGCCGTAGCCGTGCACCACTCCGCCAGGGCTTTCCAGCCGCAGCAGGACTTCATCCTGCGCCGACGCCACCGCCAACACCGCCGAGATCTCTTCGCGCAGCGAGGTCACCTCGTGCGCGTCCATGCTGCCCTTGAAATCCAGCACATACAGGCACGGCTTGGCCACCTCGACCGCGCCGGACTTGGCGCGCTGCTTTTTCAGCTTGTCGTCGGCCTTGGTCTGTTTCTTGAACTGTTTCAGCCAAACCTTTTGCTCGGCGGCATCCATGCGCGCCAGGCGCATGTCACGCTGCATCTCGCGATACTGTTCACCGAGATCGGTCAGCTGCAGCTCCCCTTTCTGGCGGCTCTTGCGTTGCCCCAGACTGACAGCCAGTATGGCCAACGCGGCGATGGCGAGCACCACCGTGGCAACCTTGGCCAGAAACAGGCCATAAACAGATATAAACTCCACAGATTCCGCCTTTATTTACAGGTTGTTAGTATGATTCTTCCCATTTTAGCCAACCGCAGCGGCTGCTGTCGCGGCTAAATGAAAATTCATTGCGCACGGAGCATCACTATGGGGACGATTTGCGGCCGAACCAAGCCGTCGCCGCCGCGCTTTTGTTACAAAAGAATGCCATTTCAGCCTGCTACGCATTGAAAATGCCGGCGGATTAAGGCATATAACACCCATTATTCATCAATATGATGAGACGCATTCGCTGCGCGGCCCGTAGACGGTCGAGCCTTCGCTCCCGCCCCGGCCGCGCGTTTCACTCTTGCTCCCCGATATCTGCGGGAGAACGGCCACCCAGGCGAGGATTTATCGTGCATTACCAACCCAAGCAAGATCTGCTCGAACAACGTATCATTCTGGTCACCGGCGCCGGCGACGGCATCGGCCGCGAAGCGGCGCTGACCTACGCGCGCTTCGGTGCCCGGCTGGTGCTGCTGGGGCGTACCGAAAGCAAGCTGCTGGCGGTACAACAAGAGATCGCGGCCCAGGGCGGCGCCCCAGCGTTGGTGGTGACGCTGGACTTGCTGCACGCCACGCCGGAGCAATGCCGGCAGATAGCCGACGATCTGGCGCGCCAGCTCCCCCGCCTTGACGGCGTGCTGCACAACGCCGGCCTGCTCGGCGACATCGCGCCGATGGCCGACCTGTCGATGACCATGTGGCAAGAAGTGATGCAGGTTAACGTCAACGCCACCTTTATGCTGACTCAGGCGCTGCTGCCGCTGCTGCTGAAATCCCACGCGGGTTCGCTGGTGTTCACCAGTTCCAGCGTCGGGCGCACCGGCCGCGCAGACTGGGGCGCCTATGCGGTGTCGAAGTTCGCCACCGAGGGCATGATGCAGGTGTTGGCCGACGAGTATAAAAACCGCAATCTGCGGGTGAACTGCATCAATCCGGGCGGCACCCGCACCAAAATGCGCGCATCTGCCTTCCCACACGAAGACAAGAACAAGCTGAAAACCCCGGCCGATATCATGCCGCTGTATCTGTATCTGATGGGCGAAGACAGCCGCCGCAAAACCGGCATGAGCTTCGACGCCCAGCCGAACCGTAAACCCGGCGCGGCCGAATAAGGAGCGTTTTCATGGCGGAAGATCGTCATCAGCAGCGCCAGCAGCGCCTGAAAGAACAGGTCGATGCGCGCATCGCCGCGGCGCAGGACACGCGTGGCCTGCTGCTGGTGTTTACCGGCAACGGCAAGGGTAAGACCACCGCCGCCTTCGGCACCGTCACCCGGGCGGTCGGCCACGGCATGCGCGCCGGGGTGATCCAGTTCATCAAGGGCGAATGGCCCAATGGCGAAAAGAATCTGCTGCAGCAACACGGCGTTGAATTTCAGGTGATGGCCACCGGCTTCACCTGGGAGACGCAGAACAAAGCCAGCGATACCGCCGCCTGCCAGGCGGTGTGGCAACACGGCAAACGCATGCTGACCGACAGCAGCCTGGATCTGGTGCTGCTGGACGAAGTGACCTACATGCTGACCTACGGCTATCTGGAACTGGAAGAGCTGAAGGCCGCGTTACTGGAGCGCCCTGCGCACCAAACGGTGATCCTGACCGGGCGCGGTTGCCATCGCGATCTGCTGGAACTGGCGGATACGGTCACGGAGATGCGGCCGGTGAAGCACGCGTTTGATGCGGGCGTGAAGGCGCAACAGGGGATCGATTGGTAACAAAAGTTCTGGCCCCGAACGGGGCCAGAATGAGAGATTAGCCGCGTTTGCTCGGCTTGCCCGGTTTACCCGGCTTGCTGCCTGGCGCACTGCGGCGGCCGCTGCCGGCCACCTGCGAATGGCGCTTGACCGCGCGGCGGATCTGGTTAGCCTTCACGCGGCGGCGCTCACGCTCCACCGGCATCTTGCTGACCGTTTCCGGCTTCAATTCCACCAGCTCGCGCAGGTAGTTGATCGCCGGCAGATCCAGCTCGGCCCAGCCGCCGCGCGGCAGGCCTTTCGGCAGATCGATGTCGCCATAACGCACGCGGATCAGGCGGCTCACCTGCACGCCCACCGCTTCCCACAGGCGACGCACTTCACGGTTGCGGCCTTCGGTCAGGGTCACGTTGTACCACTGGTTGAGGCCTTCACCGCCCTGGAAGCTGATGGTGCGGAAGGCAGCCGGGCCGTCTTCCAGCTGCACGCCCTTGCTCAGCTGCTTCACTTTCGCATCGTCGACCTGGCCGAACACGCGTACCGCGTACTCGCGCTCCACTTCACGGCTCGGGTGCATCAGACGGTTGGCCAGTTCGCCATCGGTGGTGAACAGCAGCAGACCGGAGGTGTTGACGTCCAGGCGCCCTACCGCCACCCAGCGCGAACCGCGCAGCTTAGGCAGACGATCGAACACCGTCGGGCGGCCTTCAGGATCGCTGCGGGTACACAGCTCGCCTTCCGGTTTGTAGTAGGCCAGCACCCGGCAGACCACGTCTTCAGACTCTTTGATCGACAGGACATGACCGTCCAGGCGAATTTTCATCGCCGGCGTCACTTCAACGCGATCGCCCAGCTTGGCGACCTTGCCGTCGACGCTGACGCGCCCGGCTTCAATCATGGTTTCGATTTCACGACGCGAGCCATGCCCGGCGCGCGCTAAAACTTTCTGTAACTTTTCGCTCATTGAGCAACCTCTAATGTCGCCTTCACAGGCGTCGGGGGGATAACCGCCGCGGCCAACCGCCACAACGGTAACAATACATTTATCAGGATCGAACCGCGCATTATACAGGCTTTCTAAGGTGTTGAAACCCACTTTATCGGCGGCGACCTCCCTCGGGCAGCGTTTACGGCGCCAAAAAATCCTCCACCGCCCACAGCACCGCGTCGGGCCTTTCCAGAATGCCGAGGTGAGTGCGAGCCTCCCCCAAACGCACCACGGAGAAAAACGGCTGTTCGGCGGCAAATGCCTGCTGGCGCCGCAGATAGTCGTCGCGGCGATCCAGCGAGTAGATGTGGCGGCACGGCGGCGGCACGCTCATTCCCGCCAGACGTTGCAGCGGCGAGCCGAATTGCCGGTAGGCCTGTTCGATGGCCACGCCGGCGGCACGCCAGAGCCGGTAATCTTCTTGCGCCATCTCAACCTCCAGATGGCGTTTGACCCGTTCGTGGCGGATGCCGCCCTGCCAGAAGGCGAACAAGGCGTCGCGCGCCGCCAGCCACTGCTGCGGCTGCTGCATGCGGCTCACCGCCGTAAAGAACGCCGGTTCCGGCTGCGTCATGATCCAATCGAGAAACACCATGCCCCGCACCCGCTGCGGCAACGCTTCGGCCAACGCCACCGCCAACCAGCTGGCGTGCGCCACCGACAGAGTCACCACGTTGTCCAAACGCAGCGCCGTCAGTAGCTGACGCACATCTTCCAGCAAATCGTCCGCCGCGAGCGACATCTCCGCCGTTTTTGACGACAGGCCGTGGCCGCGCCAGTCGATGCTGATCACCCGATAACGTTCTGCCGCCAGGGCGATGAAGGGATCGAACACGGTTTTCGGCTCGCACCAGCCGGGCAGCAGCACCAGCGTGAGCGGCCCTGAGCCGATATCCTGATAATCGAGAGCGATGTTGGCGCTGTGAAATGTGGTCATATAACCTCCTGCGCGTCTCTCCCCGACCCGTTCGGGGGATGCCGACGATGCTAAGGTGACAGCGCCGCGGAGATTGATCTATTGAAGTTCGTGCGGAAAGTATGAGAGCGCACCTTATGAAAAAATGCGCACTAAATGGAATGCAAATTTAATGGCGCACGCAGGGATAGGCGGCGCTTAACGCCAGCATGATCACCGAAGGCGCAGAGTAATGCAACTGCTCGGGATGCTCGTTCAAATAGCGCATCACCGCATCGGCGGCCGTGCCGATACTCATCCCGGCTTCCGGGCAAATATTGCGGTTGCCCTGCATCGAATAAGTATCGAATACGCCGGCGACGTATCCCATAAACATGCCGCCGTTAAGCGCTTCGGCCACGGTGGCCTCACCGTTTTTATTTTTTACGTAACCGCCGGATTCCGCCAGCAAGGAACTGCCCGAATAAAAACCCGCATTTGCCATCGAGGAAAATAATAAGGCCGCTAAAAAAGAAACCCGTTTAATCATTGGTGCGCATCCTGCCCATTATCAATTCTGAAGTAGCAAGAATAGCTGCTTTCACCCGAAATAGCGTCGCTTCAGCCGATTTTCAGACAATGGGCAAGTCGGCGACGGTTTACATCAGCGGAAAGGCGCCGCGTCGCCCGCCCCTTCACGCACCACTTCCGGCGAGGATTCGGTCAGATCGATAACCGTAGTCGGCTGTTGACCGAGGAAACCACCGTGGATCACCAGATCGACCACCTTGCCCAGGTGATCGCTGATCTCTTCCGGATCCGATTCGGCAAAATCATTGCCCGGCAGCATCAGGGTGGTGGACATCATCGGTTCGTTCAGCGCCTCCAGCAGCGCCAGCGCGATCGGGTTCGACGGCACGCGCAGGCCGATGGTTTTACGCTTTTCATTCATCAGGCGGCGCGGCACTTCCTTGGTCGCTTTCAGAATGAAGGTGTAGTTACCCGGCGTATTGTTTTTGATCAGGCGAAACGCCGTATTATCGACGTGCGCATAGGTCGACAACTCGGACAAATCGCGGCACATCAGGGTAAAGTTGTGGTTGCCGTCCAGCTGACGGATGCGGCAAATGCGCTCCATCGCCGCCTTCTCTTCCAGCATGCAACCCAGCGCATAGCCGGAATCGGTGGGATAAACGATCACCCCGCCCTTGCGCAACACCTCGACCGCCTGGTTAATCAAACGCGGCTGCGGGTTGTCCGGGTGAATATAAAAAAGCTGACTCATGACTTGCTCCTAAAATGATGCCCGCGCGCGTTGCCACGCGCGTAAAATCAGACCGCCTCGCCAGGCTGCGGCCAATCGCGCCACACCGGCTCGACGCCGCCCGGCAGCCACAGTTTGCGGCCCAGTTCGATCCACGAACAAGGCTGATGAAAATCAGAGCCTTGCGAGGCCAACAGGCGGTAGTCCTGGGCGTATTTCGCCAATTGCGAGCGCTCATGCGGCGCCTGCTGACACTGCGCCACTTCCATGGCGTCGCCGGCGTGTTCGGCGAAATGCGCCAGCAAACGTTTCAACCACTTCGCGGTCAGATCGTAACGGCCGGGATGCGCCATCACCGCCTGGCCGCCCGATTGATGAATCGCATCAATGGCTTGTTCTATTGTACACCACTGCGGCGGCACGTAGCCGGTTTTGCCCTTGGCCAGGTATTTCTTGAACACCTGCGCCATGTTGTCCGCCACGCCAATCTCCACCAGATAACGGGCGAAATGGCCGCGGGTCACCGCGCCGTCGCCCGCCAGCCGCTGGGCGCCGGCATAGGCGTCGGGAATGCGCGCCTTACCCAGACGCACGCCGATCTCCTGCGCACGCCGATTGCGCCGTTCGGTTTGTTCCGCCAACAGCGCCACCAGCGCCGGGTGCGCGACGTCCATGCCCAATCCAACGATATGGATCTCATGATTTTCCCACAGCGTCGAGATTTCCACCCCGTTGACCAGCCGCAGCGGCAACGCCTGCTCCGCAATGGCGGCGGCGGCCTCGGCCAGGCCTGCGGTGGTGTCGTGATCGGTGATCGCCAGCACGCCCACGCGCATCTCGACCGCCCGCTGCACCAGCTGCGTCGGCGTCAGGTAGCCATCGGAGGCGGTTGTGTGGCTGTGGAGGTCGTACAGAGTAAAGGCGGTGGATGGGGGGTTACTGTCTGTCAAAACGGCTATCCGGCAATGGCTTGGTTTTCTATCATACCCGCGATCGGCGGCCGGACGGAAATCTATTCTGCCCCGGCCGCGGACGCCAGGCGGAATGATGAATAGAATTCACGCTGACCGCTAAAACATTGTGCAAAAAGAGGGTTGACTTTGCCCCCTCGAACCAGTTAACTAGTACACAAGTTCACGGCAATGGCCGTGTCGGATGAGCGTTAACAGAGAGAGTCTGCAAATGAACAATTACATTTCTCTTCACGGTTGGTGGCGTACCTCCCTCTTGCGGGCGGTGTAATCGCGCATAGCTGTCATCTGACAATGCAGATTTCCTGAGCCCGCACCCGATGCGGGCTTTTTTATGGACAGAATTCACTGGAACCACCGATGATGAACACCAAACCACAACTGACATTGCTGAAGGCGCAAGCCAGCTACCGGGGCGATCCCACCACCATTTTCCACCAGCTGTGCGGCGCCCGTCCGGCCACCCTGCTGCTGGAATCGGCGGAAATCAACAGCAAACAGAATCTGCAGAGCCTGCTGGTGATCGACAGCGCGCTGCGCATTACCGCACTGGGCCACACCGTCAGCGTGCAGGCACTGAGCGCCAACGGTGCGGCGCTGCTGCCGCTGCTGGACGAAGCGCTGCCGCCCGAGGTGCGCAATCAGGCGCGCCCCAACGGCCGCGAGCTGAGCTTCCCGGCGATCGACGCGGTGCAGGACGAAGACGCCCGCCTGCGTTCACTGTCGGTGTTCGACGCGCTGCGCACGCTGCTGACCCTGGTGGACTCCCCGGCGGACGAGCGCGAAGCCGTGATGCTGGGCGGCCTGTTCGCCTACGATTTGGTCGCCGGTTTCGAAGACCTGCCGGCGCTGCGCCAGGATCAGCGCTGCCCGGACTTCTGCTTCTATCTGGCGGAAACCCTGCTGGTGCTGGATCACCAACGCGGTACGGCCCGTCTGCAGGCCAGCGTCTTCAGTGAGCAGGCGAGTGAAGCGCAGCGTTTGCAGCAACGCCTGGAACAGCTGCAGGCCGAATTGCAACAAACCCCGCAGCCGATCCCGCACCAAACGCTGGAAAACATGCAGCTGAGCTGTAACCAGAGCGACGAAGAGTACGGCGCGGTGGTCAGCGGGCTGCAGGAAGCGATCCGCCAGGGCGAGATTTTCCAGGTGGTGCCGTCGCGCCGCTTCTCCCTGCCGTGCCCGGCGCCGCTGGCAGCCTACCAGACCTTGAAAGACAACAACCCCAGCCCGTACATGTTCTTCATGCAGGATGATGACTTCACCCTGTTCGGCGCTTCGCCGGAGAGCGCGCTGAAATACGACGCGAGCAATCGCCAAATCGAAATCTACCCGATCGCCGGCACCCGCCCGCGCGGCCGGAGTAAGGACGGTTCGCTGGATCTGGATCTCGACAGCCGCATCGAGCTGGAAATGCGCACCGACCACAAAGAGCTGGCCGAGCACCTGATGCTGGTCGATCTGGCGCGCAACGATCTGGCGCGCATCTGCCAGGCCGGCAGCCGCTACGTCGCCGACCTGACCAAGGTGGACCGCTATTCGTTCGTCATGCACCTGGTTTCCCGGGTAGTGGGCACCCTGCGCGCCGATCTCGACGTGCTGCACGCCTACCAGGCCTGCATGAACATGGGCACCCTGAGCGGCGCGCCGAAAGTGCGGGCGATGCAGTTGATCGCCGCCTCCGAAGGCACACGCCGCGGCAGCTACGGCGGCGCGGTAGGCTACTTCACCGCCACCGGCGATCTGGATACCTGCATAGTCATTCGTTCCGCCTACGTTGAAGACGGCATCGCCACCGTGCAGGCCGGCGCCGGCGTGGTGCTGGATTCCATCCCGCAGGCGGAAGCCGACGAGACCCGCAACAAAGCCCGTGCCGTGCTGCGTGCCATCGCCACTGCGCACCATGCCAAGGAGGTGTTCTGATGGCCGATATTCTGCTGCTCGACAACGTCGATTCCTTTACCTACAACCTGGTCGATCAGCTGCGCGCCAGCGGCCACCAGGTGGTGATTTACCGTAACCAGATCGCCGCCGAGGTGATCATCGAACGCCTGGAGCACATGACCCAGCCGGTGCTGATGCTGTCGCCCGGCCCCGGCACCCCGTCCGAAGCGGGCTGCATGCCGGAACTGCTGCAGCGCCTGCGCGGCCGGCTGCCGATCATCGGCATCTGCCTCGGCCACCAGGCGATCGTCGAAGCCTACGGCGGCCAGGTCGGCCAGGCGGGCGAGATCCTGCACGGCAAGGCCTCGGCGATCGTTCACGATGGCGAAGGTATGTTCGCCGGCATGGCCAACCCGCTGCCGGTAGCGCGCTACCACTCGCTGGTCGGCAGCAATATCCCGGCCGATCTCACCGTCAACGCCCGGTTCGGCGAGATGGTGATGGCGGTGCGCGACGATCATCGCCGCGTGTGCGGCTTCCAGTTCCACCCGGAATCGATTCTGACCACCCACGGCGCGCGCCTGCTTGAGCAGACCCTGGCCTGGGCGCTGGCGAAGTAATATAAGGAACACGACGATGCAACCTATTCTTGAGAAACTGTACCGCGCCGAGTCGATGAGCCAGCAGGAAAGCCAACAGCTGTTCAGCGCCATCGTGCGCGGCGAATTGGAGCCGAGCCAACTGGCGGCGGCGTTGATCAGCATGAAAGTCCGCGGCGAGCGCCCGGAAGAGATCGCCGGCGCCGCCAAAGCGCTGCTGGACGACGCTCAGCCGTTCCCGCGCCCTGACTACCCGTTCGCCGATATCGTCGGCACCGGCGGCGACGGCACCAACAGCATCAATATTTCCACCGCCAGCGCCTTCGTGGCGGCGGCGTGCGGCGCGAAGATCGCCAAACACGGCAACCGCAGCGTCTCCAGCCGCTCCGGCTCTTCGGATCTGCTGGCGGCGTTCGGCATCCGCCTGGATCTGCCGGCGGAAGAAGCGCGCAAGGCACTGGACGATCTCGGCGTGTGTTTCCTGTTCGCGCCGCAGTACCACACCGGTTTTCGTCACGCCATGCCGGTACGCCAGCAGCTGAAAACCCGCACGCTGTTCAACGTGCTGGGCCCGCTGATCAACCCGGCGCGTCCGCCACTGGCGCTGATCGGCGTTTACAGCCCGGAACTGGTGCTGCCGATCGCCGAAACCCTGCGCGTGCTGGGCTATCAGCGTGCGGCGGTGGTTCACGGCGGCGGCATGGACGAGGTGGCGATCCACGCCCCGACGCACGTGGCGGAATTGAACAACGGCGAAATCAGCAGCTACCAGCTCACGCCGCAGTCCTTCGGATTGGAAACCTATCCGCTGGAAGCCTTGCTGGGCGGCACGCCGGAAGAAAACCGTGACATTTTGGCGCGGCTGTTACAAGGTAAAGGCGAGCCGGCGCACGCCGCGGCGGTCGCGGCCAACGTCGCGTTGCTTCTGAAGTTATTCGGACATGAAGACCTCCGCCAAAATGCGCGGCAGGCACTGGATATGATCAACAGCGGGCAGGCCTATGAGCGTGTCATCGCACTGGCGGCAAGAGGATAAATGATGCAGGAAACCGTGCTACACAAGATTGTCCGCGACAAAGCGCAATGGATCGCGGCGCGACAACAGCAACAGCCCCTGGCCGGCTTTCAGAACGACATCGTACCGAGCGAACGCAGCTTCTATCACGCGCTGCAGGGCACCCGGACGGCTTTCATTCTCGAATGCAAGAAGGCCTCGCCTTCCAAGGGACTGATTCGCGAGAACTTTGATCCGGTGGAGATCGCCACGGTGTATAAAGATTTCGCCTCGGCGATCTCGGTGCTGACCGACGAGAAATACTTCCAGGGCAGCTTCGATTTCCTGCCGCTGGTCAGTAAAACCGTCAGCCAGCCGGTGTTGTGCAAAGACTTTATCATCGATCCGTATCAGATTTACCTGGCGCGCTACTATCAGGCCGACGCCATCCTGCTGATGCTGTCGGTGTTGACCGACGAGCAGTACCGCCAACTGGCGGCGGTGGCCCACAGCCTGAACATGGGCGTGCTGACCGAAGTGATCAGTGAAGAAGAGCTGCAGCGCGCGATCGCGCTGGAAGCGCGCGTGGTCGGCATCAACAACCGCGATCTGCGCGATCTGAGCATCGATCTGAACCGCACCCGTCAGCTGGCGCCGCGCGTGCCGCACGGCGTGACGGTGATCAGCGAATCGGGCATCAACAACTACGGGCAGATCCGCGAGCTGAGCCATTACGCCAACGGTTTCCTGATCGGCAGCGCGCTGATGTCGGAACCCGATCTGCGCGCCGCCGTGCGCCGCGTGATCCTGGGCGAAAACAAAGTGTGCGGCCTGACCCGTCCGCAGGACGCCGCCGCCGCCTATCAGGCCGGCGCCATCTACGGCGGGCTGATTTTCGTCGGCCGCTCGCCGCGCTATGTGGACATCACCCGCGCTCGCGAAGTGATCTCCGGCGCGCCGCTGAAGTACGTCGGCGTGTTCTGCGACGCCCAGGTCGATACCGTGGCGTTGACCGTTGAGCGCCTCGGTCTGCACGCGGTGCAATTGCACGGCGCAGAAGACCAGGCCTATATCAACGCCCTGCGCGCCCGCTTGCCGGCCGATTGCCGCATCTGGAAAGCGCTGAGCGTGAAAGATCGGGTGCCGGCGCGCGATCTGCAGCATGTCGATCGCTACCTGCTCGACAACGGCGCCGGCGGCACCGGCCAACGCTTCGACTGGTCGGTATTGCAAGGTGAAGATCTGACTAACGTGATGCTGGCGGGCGGCCTGCGCGCCGACAACTGCGTCGAGGCGGCCAAGCTCGGCTGCGCCGGGCTGGACTTCAACTCCGGCGTGGAAAGCGAACCGGGCATCAAAGATCCCGCGCGCCTGGCCTCGGTCTTCCAGACCCTGCGCGCCTACTGAATACGGCTCAACATTAATAACGGATAATAACGGGAACTCTCATGACGCTGCTTAACCCCTACTTCGGCGAATTTGGTGGCCAATACGTGCCGCAAATTCTGATGCCGGCCCTGAAACAACTGGAAGAAGCCTTTGTCAGCGCCCAGCGCGATCCGGCATTCCAGGCGGAATTTATCGATCTGCTGAAGAACTACGCGGGCCGCCCGACGGCGCTGACGCTGTGTAAAAACCTCACCGCCGGCAGCAACACCAAGCTGTACCTGAAGCGTGAAGACCTGCTGCACGGCGGCGCGCACAAGACCAACCAGGTGCTGGGCCAGGCGTTGCTGGCCAAGCGCATGGGCAAAACCGAGATCATCGCGGAAACCGGCGCCGGCCAACACGGCGTCGCTTCGGCGTTGGCCTGCGCGCTGCTCGGCCTGAAATGCCGCATCTATATGGGGGCCAAAGACGTCGAGCGCCAGTCGCCTAACGTGTTCCGCATGCGGCTGATGGGCGCGGAAGTGATCCCGGTGCACAGCGGCTCAGCCACCCTGAAAGACGCCTGCAACGAAGCGCTGCGCGACTGGTCCGGCAGCTATGAAACCGCGCACTATATGCTCGGCACCGCCGCCGGCCCGCATCCGTACCCTACCATCGTGCGTGAATTCCAGCGCATGATCGGCGAAGAAACCAAAGCGCAGGTGCTGGAGCGCGAAGGCCGCCTGCCGGATGCGGTCATCGCCTGCGTCGGCGGCGGCTCCAACGCCATCGGCATGTTCGCCGATTTTATCGATGACGCCGACGTTGGGCTGATCGGCGTGGAACCTGCCGGCCTGGGCATCGAAACCGGCCAGCACGGCGCGCCGCTGAAGCACGGCCACGTCGGCATCTACTTCGGCATGAAAGCGCCGATGATGCAGACCGCCGAAGGCCAGATTGAAGAATCCTATTCAATTTCCGCCGGGCTGGACTTCCCGTCCGTCGGGCCGCAGCACGCCTACCTGAACAGCACCGGCCGCGCCGAATACGTGTCGATCACCGACGACGAAGCGCTGGAAGCGTTCAAGGCGCTGTCGCGCCATGAAGGCATCATCCCGGCGCTGGAATCCTCGCACGCCCTGGCGCACGCGCTGAAAATGATCCGTGAAACGCCGCAGAAAGAGCAGATCCTGGTGGTCAACCTGTCCGGCCGCGGCGACAAAGACATATTTACCGTTCACGACATTTTGAAAGCACGGGGAGAAATCTGATGGAACGTTATCAGCAACTGTTCACGCGTCTGGAAAGCAGCAAGGAAGGCGCCTTCGTCCCGTTCGTGACGCTGGGCGATCCTAATCCGGCGCTGTCGCTGCAGATTATCGACACCCTGATCGAAGCCGGCGCGGACGCGCTGGAGCTGGGCATCCCCTTCTCCGATCCGCTGGCGGATGGCCCCACCATCCAGAGCGCGACGCTGCGCGCCTTCGCCGCCGGCGTCACGCCGACCCAGTGCTTCGAGATGCTGGCGACCATCCGCCAGAAGCACCCGACCATTCCCATCGGCCTGCTGATGTACGCCAACCTGGTGTTCCATAAAGGCATCGATGCGTTTTACCAACGCTGCGCCGAAGTGGGCGTGGACTCGGTACTGGTCGCCGACGTGCCGTTTGAAGAGTCTGCGCCGTTCCGCGCCGCCGCCACGCGCCACGGCATCGCGCCGATCTTCATCTGCCCGCCGAACGCCGATGACGATCTGCTGCGGGAAATCGCGTCGCACGGCCGCGGCTACACCTATCTGCTGTCGCGTGCCGGCGTCACCGGTACCGAAAGCCGGGCGCAGCTGCCGTTGCATCACCTGGTGAACAAGCTGCGCGAGTACCACGCCGCGCCGCCGCTGCAAGGCTTCGGCATCTCCGAACCCGAGCAGGTGAAGGCCGCGCTGCAGGCCGGGGCCGCCGGCGCGATCTCCGGCTCGGCAATCGTCAAAATCATCGAACAGCACCATGCCAACCCGGCGGAGATGCTGACCAGGCTGGCGGCCTTCGTCAGCAATATGAAGCGCGCCACCCGGGCGTGATCCTCTTCAGCGAGCGCCCTGCCGGCGCTCGCTTTAACAGCTTGTTTCCCCTCAAAGTTTGTTCCATTTATTTACAGCAAAAATTTGAACAAACCCAGGTCTTGTCTCACAATGAACTTTGTTCGCTATGCATTTCTTCGTTTGATTTGGGGAATGCGCCCGCTGCGGCGAAAAACCGTAGCGAATTTCAACCATAACATTGCATGGAGAGTAATTTATGAAGCTGTTTAAAACCCTTTCGGCCTTGTGCATGGCAGCCGTTGTGGCGGTCGCGGTGAGCGCTTGCGCGCCGACGGCAAAATCTGAGGGAACGGGCGGTTATATCGATGACACGGTGGTCACCACCAAAGTGAAATCGGCACTGCTGGCGGATAAAAACATCAAGTCACGCGAAATCAGCGTGGAAACCTTTAAAGGGCGCGTACAGCTGAGCGGCTTCGTGACGTCCAGCGATGACGCCAACCGTGCGGTGCAGGTCACACGCGGCGTGGCCGGCGTGAAATCGGTTGAAAACGTAATGCAGATTAAATAATACCGACACAGGGAGGCGCAACGCCTCCCTGCTTGGAGCCTTCATCAGAAGCGGTACCCCGCCCCGAACATGAACACCCACGGATCCAAACGCGTATCGAAGCTGTGGTGCCCACCATTCGCATCGTTGAAGCGAGTTTTGGTTTCGATATTCATCCACCACACCGACATGTTCAGCATCCAGTGCTCATCCAGGTTGTAATCCAGGCCGGCCTGCGCCGCCACACCCCAGGAATCTTTTAGATCGAGATTGCTCAACCCGGCGCTTTTGCCGTAGTCGTTGAACTTCTCATCGAAGAAAGTGGTGTAGTTAACGCCGACGCCCAGGTAAGGACGCAGTTTGTCCTGCTTATCGCCGAAGTAGTATTGCGCCATCAGCGTAGGCGGCAACTGGTGAACGGTCGCCAGATCGGTGCCGCCCAGCGTCACCTTGTGGCGGAATGGCGTTGCGGCCAACAACTCAACGCCGATGTTGTCCGTCACCATATAACCGAAGGTCAGACCGAGCTGGGTGTTGTTTTTCGCATCCAGCGAACCCAACCCCAGCACGTTGTCCGAACCCGCATTTGGACGCACCGTCGCGGTGCCCGCGCGGAACAGGAAATCACCGGCCTGATGCGCACTTGCCAACATAGGCGCCATCATC
Source organism: Serratia sp. LACPHL-BACT-2024-00286 (assembly GCF_043109535.1). NCBI lineage: Bacteria > Pseudomonadati > Pseudomonadota > Gammaproteobacteria > Enterobacterales > Yersiniaceae > Serratia > Serratia sp. LACPHL-BACT-2024-00286. The sequence goes on along the minus strand of NZ_JBICNA010000001.1, from coordinate 504,799 downwards.
GTCGCCAATACCATCAGAGTTGTCTTTTTCATTATCCATTCCATTTGTGTGGTTAATCGCTCGAGGGGGGAATATACCTACTTTCGGGTATTTGTGATCCCATCGAGATCACATCTTATGTGTAAAAATTTAAAATCCTACTAAAAACAAGGTTACCTAACCGCCTAATAAATCAAGGATTGATCTGCATCAAAAAATCGATTTTGTTGCAAATTATCTACATGTTCAAATTTCGGTTGCGGAGAAAATTGCGGCTGAGGTAATTTCATTTTCCGTGTTGGTTTTGGTTGGTGCCGTGAGGAGTCGGCGGGCAATCAAGATGAGCGAAATCCTTAATCCCTGTGTCAGCTGCGGCGCATGCTGCGGTTATTTTCGAGTGTCATTCTATTGGGCCGAAGCCGAAGACGGCGGCGGCACCGTCCCTCTTTCCCTGACGGAGCCTTTAACCCCGTTCCTGCGCTGCATGCAGGGGACCAACAGCAAGTCCCCTCGCTGCAACGCGCTGGACGGCGAGATCGGCAAAGCCGTGTCCTGCTCGATCTACCTCAATCGGCCCAGCCCGTGCAGAGAGTTCGATCAGTCCGGTGAAAACGGCCTGCGCAACGAAGCCTGCGATCGCGCCCGGGAACGCTACGGCCTGCCGCCCTTGCCGGTGCCCCTGCCGCTGTCGCTGCCTGAGACGACGATCGTTGAAGAAATAGGCGTAGTGCAATTCGCGGGGTGCCACAGCGGCGTGGAACAGGGTACAATCACCCACTGATTTATCTCTGTTTTCCCGACGCCAAGGAGTCTGCATGTCTATCACGGCCAACGCTTTGTACCGTGACAGTTTTAACTTTTTACGCAACCAACTGGCCAGCATCCTGATGCTGGCGTTGTTGACGGCGTTTATCTCCGTGCTGCTGAATCAGGCCTTCAGCCCCGATGCCGAACAGTTGGCGACGCTCGCTGCCACCACCAGCGATTTCGCTTCGTCTACCGGTATGGGCATTCAGGAAGTGATCCAGCAGATGACGCCGGAACAGCAGATGGTGTTGCTGAAAGTGTCGGCGGCCGCCACCTTCTCCGCGCTGGTCGGCAACGTGCTGCTGGTCGGCGGGATGTTGACGCTGATTCGTCTGGTGTCGCAAGGGCAACGCACCAGCGCCCTGCGCGCGCTCGGCGCCTCGGCGCCCGACTTGCCGCGCCTGCTGCTGCTGCTGTTTATCTGCACCCTGCTGATCCAGCTTGGCCTGACGCTGTTTGTGGTGCCGGGCGTGCTGATGGCGATCGCCTTCGCGCTGGCGCCGGTGATCGCCTCGGTCGACAAGAAAGGCGTGTTCGCTTCGCTCAAGCTGAGCAGCAAACTGGCCTTCGCCAATGCGCGCGTGATCGTGCCGGCGATGATGCTGTGGCTGGCGGCCAAACTGCTGGTGCTGTTTTTGGTGAGCCATCTGTCGGTGCTGACGCCGAACGTCGCCAGCGTGGTGTTGACCGCGTTGAGCAACCTGGTGTCTGCCCTGCTGCTGATCTACCTGTTCCGCCTGTATATGCTGCTGCGCGGCTAACGCCGGCGTCAGCGAAAATCAAGGGGCACGCTTCGGCGCGCCCCTTTTTTGTTTACCCCATCACGGCGGCTTCCGCCTGCTCCTTACTCTGAATCAGCTTCAGCGCCAGATACAGATCCGGCACCAAAATCAGCTCTTTGTCGCGCCCTAAGCGGTTGATGCGGAACCAACGCGTCAGTTCGGTGCGACGCCCCGCCAGCACCAGTCTAACGTTACGCTGTAACAGATCGCGTTTCAGTTCGTCTATGGCCGCCAACACGCTGATATCGGCATGGGTAAAACTGGCCACCGCGTCCACCACCACCCAACGCGGCTGGAACGGCGTGCCGTCGACCAAATTGAGAATGCGGCGTTTGAAGTACGCCACGTTGAAATAGGTCAGGGGCGAATTGAAACGATACATCATGACGCCGGGCACCGCCTTCACCCCATTGTTGTTGCCCATGGAGTGGATCATGCCTTCGTCGTTGACGCCCAGCAGCTGTTCCGTCGGCCGGAAGACGGTGCGCAGAAACTGCATCAATCCCAGCAACACCGCCAGCCCGATGCCGCTGATCACCCCCACCAGCAGCACGCTGAGGAAGGTAAACAGCGCCAGGCGGAACGCCTGCGCGTTGCGACGGCGCAAGATCCAGATGCCGCGGATGTCCAGCAGTGACCAGGCCGCATACATCAGCACTACCCCCAATCCCGCCACCGGAATAAACTGCAGCGGCGACATCAGGAACAGCAAGACGAAGGCGATTACCGCGGCGGCGATGATCGACACCAGCTGGCTCTTGCCGCCGTTGGCGTCATTCACCGCGGTGCGCGAGTCTGCGCCGCTGATGGCGAAACCTTGCGACAGCGCAGAGACGATATTCACCAGCCCCAGCGCGCGAAACTCGGCGTCGGCGTTCACCTCATAACCGTTTTTGGCGGCAAAGCTGCGGGCGGTGAGCATCATGCTGACAAAGCTCACCACCGCCAGGTTGAGCGCCGGGATCACCATGTCACGCAGCAGCCCCGGCTGAAAATCCGGCCACTGGACGATCGGCAACACGCCGCTGAAACCGCCCACCGTCACCACGCCATGCTGTTGCAGGCCGCCCGCCCAGGTCACGAACGCCGCCAGCACGATGGCGAACAGCGGTGCCGGCCAGTTAGGCCGCCATTTTTTAAATCCGAGCAGCGTCACCAGCGTCAATAACGACACCGCCATCGTCAGCCAGTCGCTGTGCAGCAGGTTGCCGGGCAGCGCGTAGATGCGCTCGATCAGCTGCGCCGGGCGCACCGTGAACCCCAACACCTTGCCGATCTGATCGACCATAATGGTGATCGCCACCCCGTTCAGCAACCCGCTGAGGATCGGCCGCGACAGCAGATCCGCCAGCGCCCCCAGCTTGAACCGGCTGGCCAGCAGGCACCAGCCGCCCATCATGGCGGTCATCATGATGGTCAGTTGCCAATGGCGCTCCATATTGCCCGCCGCCAGCGGCGTCACCACCGCGGCGATCACCGCACAGGTGGCGGCGTCGGGCCCGACGATCAGCTGGCGTGACGATCCGAACAGCGCATAGGCCACCATCGGCAAAATACAGGAATAGAGCCCCACCACCGGGCTGACCCCGGCCAGCTCGGCATAGGCGATGGCCACCGGCAAGGCGACGGCGGCGACGGAAAGGCCGGCGCGAATATCCGGCTTGAGCCAACTGCGTTGATAGCCCAATAAATGCGTCAAACCCGGCGTCAGGGCCTGGAGAGATTTCCACTGCATGCTGTTTTCCGCGGTAAATTATCTGGTTATTATGCTACTTACTATGCGGCCTGCGGCACGCGCTGGCAATGCGCCCGCGCTTTCTCGCGTAAGTTTATGCAAATTCCTGCTTTCGCGGCAGAAATCCGCCGGCCAAACGCCGATAATCGGCAGCGCCCGGCGGTACACAGAGCTCGCCGAATCCGGTATAGTCGGCCGATGAACAGATGATGGATTGATTTATGAAGCAGTTTCTTGATTTCCTCCCGTTAATTGTCTTTTTCGCTTTTTACAAGCTGTACGATATTTACGTCGCTTCCGGCGCGTTGATCGTCGCTACCGCACTAGCGCTGGTGTTCACCTGGGTTAAATACCGCAAGGTCGAGAAGATGACGCTGATCACCTTCCTGATGGTGCTGGTGTTCGGTACCCTGACGCTGGTGTTCCACAACGATTTGTTCATCAAATGGAAGGTCACGGTGATTTACGCGCTGTTCGCGCTGGCGCTGCTGATCAGCCAATGGGTGCTCAAAAAACCGCTGGTTCAGCGCATGCTGGGCAAAGAGCTGACGCTGCCGGACAAAGTGTGGAGCAACCTTAACCTGGCCTGGGCGGTCTTCTTCCTGGCCTGCGGCCTGGCGAACATCTATGTCGCCTTCTGGCTGCCGCAAAGCGTCTGGGTCAATTTCAAAGTCTTTGGCCTGACGGTGCTGACGCTGGTCTTCACCCTCCTCAGCGGTATCTATATTTACCGGCACATGCCGGAAGAACAGAAAAAATAGTTACAAAATTGTTAATGCCTGCGGCGCTTGTCGCGGGCAGTATGATGTTATTCCCTCCTTTTAAAAGCAGACTGCTATGACACAACAACGACCTTTACCCAGCGGCGAGCTGGTGCTGCGCACGCTGGCGATGCCGGCCGATACCAATGCCAACGGTGATATCTTCGGCGGCTGGCTGATGTCGCAAATGGATATCGGCGGCGCCATCCAGGCAAAAGAGATCGCCGAAGGGCGCGTGGTGACCGTGCGCGTGGACGGCATGACCTTCCTGAAACCGGTGGCGGTAGGTGATGTGGTTTGCTGCTATGCGCACTGCATCCGTACCGGGCGCAGCTCGATCACCATCAATATCGAAGTGTGGGTCAAGAAAGTCTCCTCCGCCCCGATCGGCCAGCGCTACCGGGCGACCGAAGCGGTGTTCACCTATGTGGCTGTCGATGCGGAAGGCAACTCGCGCGCGCTGCCTGAGGGCAAAATGAATTTCCGCGTCGGCTTCGAAGAATAAACTGACGCTACGCCGCAAATGCAAAAAGGGTCGCCGAGGCGACCCTTTCTTTTTGTGTTGACCGAACTCAGTTCAATTCAGTCGTGCCGTTCAGCTTGAAGCGGATAGTGACGGTGCGATCTTTCGCTTCTTTGGCTTCATAGCGCCACTTGCGCATCGCCTGCTTCACTTCACGCTCAAACATGTTGCGCGGCTCGGCCGACAAGATGCGCACGTTGCTCACGCGCCCGTCGCTGTCGATATCGAACTGTACCCGCACGTTGCCTTCGATCTGCAAAGCCTGGGCCCGCGGCGGATAGAGCGGATTGGCGCGGCTGATCGGCCTTGGCCCGACCTCGCGCGAGTTGCCCTGCACCGGCGCAGCAGGCGCCTGTTTCACCGGCGCTTTATCGATCGGCTTGGCCGGCGAATCGTTGTTGAACGGCGACGGCTCGCGCGGCTCGACCTTCTTCGGCTCCGGTTTGACCTGTTTTTCGACCTTCGGCTTCGGCTTAGGCTTCGGTTTCGGCTTGACCGGCTCCGGCTTCACGATCGCCTTCGGCGGCGGCTCCACGATAGGCTCCGGTTCTGGCTCCGGCTCAGGTTCGACCTGCGGCGGTTCCGGCTCGGCCGGCGCCGGCGGTGGCGGTTCAGCCATCGCGGCGGTGTTGACCATCATGACGCTGATCGGCGCGTCCTCTGGCTTCGGCAGCTCCACCACTTCTTTTACCGAAGCGTAAAGCAATCCCGCCACCAGGGCGCTGTGCAGGCCTACGGACAAGACGAAAGGCACGGATATACGGCGATTAAGGAACATCTTTTTTAGCGGCATAATGATTCTGTTTCCTCTGGTTCGCCAAGTTTAAATGCAAATAGCAATCATATTCAATAACGAAAGGCAAACTATCGCTTTAATCGTCAGTATGCGCGGCTAAAACCAGCAAACTCATAAGGATATTAACCTGGCCGTTGCTTTTTTATCGCCGGAACACCACGCTTCATTAACGTTTCGCCTGGCGTCAAAAAGTAAAAAACCCGCCGTAGCGGGTTGATTGCGGTGATTAAGCGTTATTCTTCATCGCCATAGTAAAGCACGCCCAGCTTGATCAGCGGCCGCCCTTGCGCCTTGCGGTGCAGGTTGGTGTCGCGCAGCGAATAGACGCAGCCGCAGTATTCCTGCTGATAGAAGCGTTCGCGCTTGCTGATCTCTATCATGCGCGACGAACCGCCCTTCTTGCGCCAGTTGTAATCCCAGTACACCAGGTCAGGATACTTTTCCGCCGCGCGAATGCCGCAGTCGGTGATCTGCTGCATGTTCTTCCAGCGCGAAATGCCGAGCGAGCTGGAGATGGTGTCGTAACCGTGCTCATGCGCATACAGCGCCGTGCGCTCGAAACGCATGTCGAAACACATGGTGCAGCGGATACCGCGCTCCGGCTCATTCTCCATCCCCTTGGCGCGGGCGAACCAGTTGTCGGTATCGTAATCGGCATCGATGATCGGCACCCCGTGCTGCTCGGCGAAGCGGATGTTCTCTTCCTTGCGCAGCAGATACTCTTTTTGCGGATGAATATTGGGGTTATAGAAGAAAATGGCGTACTCGATCCCGGAGGCCTGGATCGCTTCCATTACCTCGCCGGAACAGGGCGCGCAGCACGAATGCAGCAGCAGTTTGCTTTTGCCCGCCGGCAAATCGAGTTTTTCCCTTACCAGTTCCGTCATGTCCTCACCTCAATGGCATATCAGTTTAAGCGCGCCGCACTATACGAATAAAAAGTAGCGGCTTCAAGGCATAAGCGCCAATCCGCCGGGAAATTCGCCCTACGCCGTTCCCCTGTCGCGCCTTTTGCGCTACCTTGGTAGCACCGTTTTATAGCCATGATTTTAAAGGTGAAAAATGCTTTATCTGATCTACGCGCAAGACGTCCCCAACTCGCTGGAAAATCGTCTGGCGGTGCGTCCGGCACACCTGGCGCGCCTGCAGGCGCTGCGCGACGCCGGTCGCCTGGTGGTCGCCGGCCCTAACCCGGCCATCGACAGCAACGATCCCGGCGCCGCCGGCTTTACCGGTTCGACGGTGATCGCCGAATTCGAGTCGCTGGCGCAAGCCCAGGCCTGGGCGCAACAAGATCCCTATATCGCCGCCGGTGTCTATGCCGACGTGACGGTGAAACCGTTCAAGCAGGTGTTCTGATCTCCAGCCCTCCCAATACCGGGAACGCCCGTTCGCGCGCCGTTCCCGGATCAATGCGTGCTCTCACCCTAACCCGTCGGTAGAAAAAATGCTCTCCCTTCAGGAGGCGTCGCGTCGCCCGCCTATACTCTCCTGAACCCGCGGCATCGCCGCGAAGCCGGGAGATAGACCGATGCGACTCGACGTACACGCTCACCTGTGGAGCACAGAGTATCTGGATCTTTTGCAAGCGCATGGCGTGCACGACGTGGCCGCCTATCGGCAACTGGGCGCCGGCCGCACCGAGCGCGAACTCGACGCGCGCTTCGCCCTGCTGGACAGCGCCGGCATCGACATGCAAATCCTGTCGGCGACGCCGCTGTCGCCGCATCTGGAAGACGAACAGGCGGCCGTTGATGCCGCACGCCGGATCAATGATGAATATGCGGAACTGGTAGCGCGTTATCCCACCCGCTTTCGGGCTATCGCTTCTTTGCCGCTGCCGCATATCGACGCGGCGTTGCTCGAGCTTGAAAGGGCCTTTACCCAGCTCAATATGCTGGGCGCCTGCATCACCACCTCGGTGCTCGGGCTGTCTATTGCCAACCCGCTGTTCGAGCCGCTCTATCAGGAACTCAATCGCCGCCACAGCGTGCTGGCCATTCATCCCGCCGGCCGCGGCGCGCATTCGCCGCTGATCGCCGATTACGCTTTGACCTGGTCGATTGGCGCGCCGATCGAAGATACAGTCGCCGCCATGCACTTTATCCTCCACGGCATCCCCCAACGCTTTCCGGAGATGAAAATCATTGTGCCGCACCTGGGCGGCCTGCTGCCGATGACGCTGGAGCGTCTCGACCAAACCGTCGCGTGGGAAGCGCCGCATACGCCGGAACCGCCGAGCCGCGCCGCTCTGCGCATGTGGTACGACACGGTAGGCCACGATCAGGTGCCCGCGTTGCAAGCGGCGGCGGCGACCTTCGGCGCAGAGCGGCTGCTGTTCGGCACCGATTTCCCGTTCCAGCCGGGCGACCTGTTTCAAACCACGGTGGACTACATCCGCCGTGCGGGTTTGCCGGAGGCAGACGTGAACGCCATTTTGGATCGCAATGCGGCGGCGGTGTTTGGGCTATAGGATGTGAGGCAGCCCTCCCAGGTTTGGCCGCGCTTACTGCGCGATGCGTTCACCGGTCTGAAAATACTCGCCGATGACTTTCTCCAGCATCGTCGTCGCAGGCTCGCCGTCGGCGGCGAAAGAGCGCAGCAGCTGTACCTCATACGGCGCGACCGGTGGCAACTCTTCGAGTATCCGCATCGCGCCAGAGAGCCGCGCCCGATCGAGCAACGTGACGGCCAGCCCCGCCTCTACGCACGAGGCCACCACGCTGGCCGAGGGACTGCTTAAAATGACCCGCCATGGCCGCCCCGCGGCCGTCAACGCCTCGAGCATCGCTTCGCGATAAGGGCAATCGGCGGCATGCAACGCCAGCGGCAGCGGCCGGTTAGCCTGCAGCGCCAGCGAACGGCCTCCGGCCCACACCGGCGCAGTCACCGCAAGCGGTGTCTGGCACTGTCTCCCCGAGGGTTGAACCACCAGCGCAAGATGCAGCCGATTACGGCCAATTTGTTCCGCCAGCGCCTGGCTGGCGGCGGTAGAGACTTCCAGCTCCACTGCGGGAAAACTGTCGGCAAACCGCGGCAAAATATGGCGTATCACATGAGAAGCGTACTCATCGGGCAATCCCAATTTGATATGGCCGCTCAGCGGCGCGCCCTGCAGCTCCCGCAGAATATCGTCATGGGCGTTCAGCAGCCCGAGCGTCGAGGCCAGCAGCCTGTTCCCCAGCGGCGTCAGCGCCACGGACTGATTGTCACGCTCCAGCAGGCGCCCGCCCGCCAGCTGTTCCAGGCGCTGGATATGCACGCTCACGGCGGCGGGGCTGCGATTGACAAATGCCGCCGCCGCGCGAAATTGCCCCAAACGCGCAATGGCGTGAAAAGTGCGCAAGAGATCGATATCCAATGTCGGCCGCATAATTTAACTCCATTAAACAACTAAACAAAAATTATTCGATTTATTAAATTATAGCCACTCACTACCATCGGGCGGAAAAGGAGGTGACCACCATGTCCCTGCCACAATTCCGCCCCTCTTCCCACTGCGGCAAAGCCGCCCTCTGGCTGGCTGCGGCCGAGGTTCTGCTGATCGTGGCCTGGAGCTCCGGTTTCGTCGGCATCCGCTTCGCCGCCGATTACGCGCCGGTGTTGCTGGTGGCGTTCTGGCGCTGCGTGGTGGTCGCGTTCGCGCTGCTGCCGTTTAGCCTGAGCGCCATAAGGCGCGCATCTCCGCTGACGGTAGCTGTTCACGCCGGGATCGGGTTGCTCGCCATGACCGGTTACCTGACCGGCGTCAGCAAAGGCATTGAATATGGCGTGCCGGCCGGGCTGGCCGCGCTCATCGCCGATTTGCTCCCTCTCGGCACGGCGCTGCTGAGCATGCTGGTGCAACGTCGCCTGCCCGATGGCCGCGTCTGGTTCGGGTTAACATTGGGGGTTAGCGGGGTAACGCTAGCGACCGGCAGCGCCATCTCATGGGGAAACGCCCCAATGTGGAGCTACTTGTTGCCGCTGGCGGGGATGCTGTCGCTGGCGCTGGCGACGCTGTGGCAGCAAAGGCTGCCGCAGACGCAGGCAATGAGTTTGCCGGCCGCGCTGGGGATACAAAGCGTGGTTTCAGCACTGGCTTTCGCCGCGATGGCCGGCGCTGAAGGCCCGTTGCTGCCAACCATGACGACGGGTTTTGTGATCGGCGTGCTTTGGACCGCGCTGCTGGCGACGCTGGGCGGCTACGGGCTGTACTGGTTTTGTCTAAGGCTCACCTCTGCGCTGCGCGTGACGAGCCTGCTGTTTCTCAGTCCCTTCGTCACTTTCTGCTGGGCATGGTTAATGTTCGATGAGCCCCTTTCCTGGCCGATGCTGCTGGGCGCGGCGGCCGCAGGAAGCGGTTTGTGGTTGCTAATCCGTCCCGCCGGGGGGATGAGCCGTAAACGGCGCAACGCGCTGAAAAATGACGGGTAAAGCGAACGGCGCCGCCGCTACGCGATGAGTTTTCCCCGCACCACCACCTTGCCCGGCTTGATATCGGGGTCGGCAATGCGCCGGATCGCCAGATTCAACGCTTGCCAGGCGATCTCTTGCAAATCATGCGACACGCAGGGGAAATGAAAACCGTAGATCTCAGCATGTGAAACCTCATCGATGCTGAACAGCGACACGTCCTGCATCAACGGCAGCCGGTGTTCAATGCAGGCCTTGATAATGCCCAGGGAGATCTGGTTATTGCAGCCGACGAAAAAGTCCGGTGCGCGGTTATTGGCCAGCCAACGGCTCGTTTCTTGCCAGGCGACATCCATAAAGAAATCGGCATACAGCACTTCAAGCGACGCCACCTTGCCTTGTAATGCCGCTTGCAAGCCAGTGACCCTGTCACGCGCCACGTTGGAGTTTTCCGGCCCGGAGACCACCACCACCCGCTGCGCCTTCTGTTCCAGCAGCCAGCGCCCCGCCTGGAGGCCGCAGTCCAGGTTATCGATATACACCCCGCTGCAGTGGCGATTGTCCAGCTCCCGGTCGATCAGCACCACCGGAATATTCAAGGTTTCCAACCGTTTTAGGTAGGAAGGCTGGTACAGATGATCGTTGGAAATGACCGAGAGAATGATCGCATCGACGTTGTAGCCAATCAGTTTGTCGATGATTCTGTCTTCGCTTTCCTGAGACTCATAGGAGTCGAACACCAGGGTGTCGTATCCCATTTTTTGCGCTTCAAGCGTCATCAGCCGCGTCAGGCCGCCAAAGAACGGGTTGGCCATATCAGGGTTGACGATACCGATGGTTCTGCTGCTTTTTGCCCGCAGGTTACGCGCCGCGGCATTGACCACATAGCCGAGCTCGGCAGCGGTCTCCCGAATGCGGCGCAGCGTTTCCGGATGAACTTTGTCCGGCTGTGAAAATGCCCGCGACGCGGTGATTTTACTGACGTTTGCCTGTGCGGCGACGCTAGCCAGCGTCGCTTTCCGTCCTCGACCCACTGCCAAATGCAGCTCCTTAGCTTTGAGTATCATTTTGTACCATTAACAACATCATGACAGAACTTTCATCGTGGCGCTAATGGTTTACGCCCGCCAGGCGGTTAATCCGGGGATCGGTAAAGATATCCAGCTCGTCACGGCTCTCGGAAGAGAACTCGGACACCACCGCCCCCCGCTTTCCAGCCTGAAACCAGTGCCGGGTATTGGGCGCGATGGTGTATTGCTCGCCCGGCCGCAAGAGGATATAGCGATTGCAGGTATACCAAGGCTCCGCACCCTCTGGTACCCGGCATACCGGTTCGCCGCCGGCGTCATTAAGCGTCAGGTTTTCATCATCGACAAACAGAAACACCTCGCCCCAACGGCAGCGAAACGTCTCTTGCTTGCCCGGCGTGCCGGCGAAAGGAGGATGCAAATGTTCCGGGCAAGTCTGCTCTGGAAACAGCACCAACTCTTTCGCACAATAGCGAGGCGAGTTGACATAGGTCAGCAGTTGCAGCCCTGAGGCGGGATAGTCGGCCAGACCAAATGTCGCAATTTCAATACGTTGCCGTTCTTCTTCGGTCAGAATAATGTCCGCCTTGCGCAAATATTCCAGCGTAGCGGCCATGGCGGTTTGTCGTTTGTTCATCATTTCCCCTGCAAAGTAACGGTATCGATATCAACACGCTGATATTAAAACCGTCATTGCATCGCCGATTTTGTGATCGTTATCCCCATATTGAATAACAACCCACCAGCAAAATTAACTCTCGTCGAGTAATTCCAACATCGATCACAGTTTACCCCTTCGCTTTGGCCCAATATCGCCGCATTGAAATGATACCGTTACCATAAAAATGATTCACCAGGAGGCAATATGAAAGCATTAGTGTTGGCCAAAGCGGGGGAAATCGCTATCGAGGACGTCCAGCTTGCCGAAACGCTGGGCCCCGATGATGTGCAGATAAAAATTCATTCCGTGGGCATCTGCGGCAGTGATGTGCACTATTACCAACATGGCCGCATTGGCCCGTTCGTGGTTAACGCCCCGATGGTGCTCGGCCATGAAGCCTCCGGCGTGGTGCTCGCGACAGGTAAAAACGTCACTCACCTCAGCATCGGCGATCGCGTTTGCATGGAGCCCGGCATTCCCGATCTCAACTCGGCGCAGACGCGCGCCGGTATTTACAACCTTGACCCGGCCGTTCGCTTCTGGGCGACGCCGCCGGTACACGGTTGCCTGCGCGAAACCGTCATCCACCCTGCCGCCTTCACGTTCAAATTGCCGGACAACGTCAGTTTCGCTGAAGGCGCCATGGTGGAACCCTTAGCCATCGGCATGCAAGCGGCCACCAAAGCCGGGATCAAACCCGGCGATATCGCGCTGGTGATCGGCGCCGGGCCGATCGGCGTGGTCACCGCCCTCGCGGCGCTGGCGGGCGGCTGCTCGGACGTCATTATTTGCGATCTGTTCGACGAAAAACTCGCCGTTGCGGCCAGTTACGAGGGGCTGCACGCCGTCAATATCAAAACCGGCGACCTGGCGGGGAAAGTGGCCGCCCTCACCAGCGGCAATGGCGCCGATGTCGTGTTTGAATGCAGCGGCGCGAAACCGGCTATCGCTACGCTGGCCGAACATGCGGCGCCCGGGGCGACCGCCGTGCTGGTCGGCATGCCGATCGATGCCGCGCCGCTGGATATCGTCGCCGCGCAGGCCAAGGAAATTACCTTCAAGACCATTTTCCGCTACGCCAACATGTACCCACGCACGCTGCGGCTGTTGAGCAGCGGCAAGCTGCGCGTCCAGCCGTTGATAAGCCAAACCTACAAGTTCTCCGACAGCGTGGCGGCCTTCGAGCGCGCGGCGGCGGGACATGCCTCAGACATCAAAATCATGCTGGAGATGGAGTGATCCTATGGCGCTCTATGCTGGCATAGACTGCGGTACGCAAGGCACGAAAGTCGTGATTGTCGACAGCACACAGGGCGTGATCCTCGGTGAGGGCAACGCCCCTCACCGTCTCATCAGCCAAGCCAATGGCCGGCGCGAACAGGAGGCCGACTGGTGGATTGAGGCGCTAGTCATCGCTTTTCGCCAAGCCGTGACTCACGCCGGCGTTGATGCACGGGAGATTCACGCTCTGGGGGTATCGGGCCAACAACATGGGTTTGTGCCGCTGGACACAGACGGCAACGTGCTGCACAGCGTCAAGCTGTGGTGCGATACCGAAACCGCAGAAGAAAACGAACGGCTCCTGCAACAGCTCGGCGGAGCCAACGGCTCGCAGGAAACGCTTGGCCTGCGGATCGCCACCGGTTATACCGCGTCAAAAATCCTTTGGTTCAAGACGCACCATCCGGCGCTGTGGGCACAACTGCATACCGTGTTGTTGCCCCATGACTACTTGAACTTCTGGCTGACCGGGGAGCGCGTAGCGGAATATGGCGACGCTTCCGGCACCGGGTTGTTCGATGTGCGCACCCGTCGCTGGAGCAAAACCGCCGTCGATCTCATCGACGACAGCGGCCGCCTGTGGCAAGCCCTGCCGCCGCTCAAAAGCGCGGAGTGCTGCATCGGCACGGTGCGCCCCGCCGCGGCGGAAAAACTCGGCCTCGGCCCGGCAGTGCGGGTCTCGACCGGCGGCGGCGACAACATGATGGCGGCCATCGGTTCCGGCAACATCGAGGCCGGCACCCTCACCCTGAGCCTGGGCACCTCCGGCACGCTGTTCGCCTGGTCCGCCGCCCCCGTCACGGCGGAATCGGACATGATTGCCGGCTTCTGCTCCAGCACCAACGGGTGGCTGCCATTGATTTGCACCATGAATGTCACCTCGGCCACCACCGCGGTACAAACGCTGCTGGACCAAGATCTTGCCGGCTTTAACGCTTTGCTGGCGCAGGCTTCGCCCGGCGCAGGCGGTGTCGAGATGCTGCCGTTCTTCAATGGCGAACGCGTTCCGCCATTGCCCCACGCGCGCGCCAGCCTGCACAACCTTGATAGCGACAACTTTACCCGCGCCAATCTCTGCCTGGCGGTGGTCGAAAGCGCCACGTATGGGTTGCGCTATGGCATCGAGCTGTTTCGCCGTCAGGGCATCGAAGCGCGCGAAATCCGCCTCACCGGCGGCGGCGCCCGCAGCGCCGCCTGGCGACAAATCGTCGCGGACGTAATGGGATGCCCGGTGGTCTGTCTGAAAGCCAAAGAGACCGCGGCGCTGGGCGGCGCCATTCAGGCGATGTGGGCGACGATGTTGGCCGACGATCCGCGCCGGAACGCCGCCGCATTGCTGGCCGAACTGTGCCAACGCTTCGTTGCGCTGGATGAGGCCACGCGCACGCCGCCAAACGCCGGCAGGCAGGCGCAATACGAGACGCTTTATCAACGCTACCTGCAACGCTTGCAGCAGACCTATCCGGAGGTGCAACTGTGACGCGAGATCCCCATACGCCAGCGCCCGCCTACCTGCTGGAGGTCAGCGGCGTCAGGAAAGCCTTCGGCCCGGTCGTGGCGCTCAAGAATGCGGAGTTTTGCCTGCGGCGCGGATCCATCCATGCCCTGTGCGGCGGCAACGGCGCGGGTAAATCCACCTTTCTCAGCATTCTGATGGGCTTTATTCAACCCGACGGCGGCGACATTTTTATCAATGGCCAACGCTGCGAATTTCATCATCCGCGGGAAGCCCTCAATGCCGGCATCGCCATCGTGCAGCAGGAGCTGAGCGCGATCCCGGATCTGACGGTGGCCGAAAACATTTGGCTGGGCCGCGAGCCGAGACGCCTGGGGTTCGTCGATTTCGCAACGCTCAACCAGCGCACGACCAGCCTGCTCAAAGAACTCGATTTCAAGATCGACGCCCGAGAAAAAATGCGCAACCTGAGCGTCGCCGAACAGCAGCTGGTCGAGATCGCCAAGGCGCTGTCGCATGCCAATGCCGACATCATCATCATGGATGAACCCACCTCGGCGATTGGCGAAGAGGATGCGCAGAAAATCTTTCAGACGCTTCAGCAACTGGCGGCAAAAGGTAAAGGCATTATTTACGTCTCTCACCGTTTGTCAGAGATATTCCAAATCGCGGACAGCTACACCATTTTCCGCGACGGCGCCTATATCCATGAAGGCTATATCGCCGACATTACCCGTGAACAGCTGATCGAACACATTATTGGCGGCGAGTACGACAGCGAGTTCGCCAAATTCAACCAGCCCGGCGAACAGGTCTTGCTGGCGGTCAATAACCTGTGTTGGCGCAACAAGATAAAAGATATCAGCCTGCAGTTGAAGCACGGTGAGATCCTGGGCATCTATGGGCTGGTGGGATCGGGCCGCAGTGAATTTCTCGATCTTATCTTCGGCATTCAGCATGCCGACAGCGGCACGATCCGCCTGGGTGACAAGACGCTGAACCGCCACTCTCCGCGCGAGGCCATCGACAGCGGTATTGCCTACGTGACGGAAGATCGCAAGGAAACCGGCCTGGTGCTGTGCCGTTCCGTCAGTGAAAACATCAATATCGCCTCTTTTGCCGCCATCAGCCGGATGGGGTTTGTCAGCGAGAAACGGGAGCAGGCGCGAACCCGCGACATGAGCCAGCGCTTCAACGTTAAAACCCACGACGGCGAACAGCCGGTGGGCAACCTGAGCGGCGGCAACCAGCAAAAAGTCGTGCTGGGCCGTTGGGCGCTGCTGGATCCGGAGGTTTTGCTGCTCGACGAGCCGACGCGCGGTATCGACGTCGGGGCCAAGAAAGAGATCTATCGATTTATGTCGGAGTTCGCCTTGCAAAACAAAGGGATCATTATGGTTTCCTCCGAGCTTTCGGAAATTATCGGCATGAGCGATCGCATATTGGTGTTTCGTGACGGGCAGTTGGCCGGCGAGCTTTCGGCAGCCGATGCGACCCAGGCAGCACTGATGAAACTTGCGGTTTAACAGAGAGAGAAAAAAAAATGAGCAGCGCCCACTCCTTATCACCAGGAATTTCATTTTTCACCCGCAATAAGCGCCGTATGCACAAATACGGCATTATCATCGCCTTTTTCGCCCTGTGCCTGATCGTGGCGCTGATTGGCGAATATCAGGTCGCTCAGGGGGCCTGGAGCAGCAACTATTTTCTCAGCAATGAAAACACCCTGATCGTCCTGCGCCAGGTCTCGATCAACGGCATTCTGGCGATCGGCATGACCTTCGTCATCATTACAGCAGGCGTCGATCTCTCCGTGGGCTCGGTGCTGGCGTTAAGCGGGATCGTCGCCGCCCGCTTCGCCACCAACAACAGCGGATTGGCTATCGGCGACACCGCGACCGCCGTTATGGCGCCGCTGATTGTGGCGCTGGGCATCGGCATCGTCTGCGGCCTGGTAAACGGCACCGTGTTAGCCCGTTATCGGCTGCAGCCGTTTATCGTCACCATGGGCATGCTCTCCGCGGCGCGCGGTTTAACCATGCTGACCACCAACGGCAATCCGGTATCGCAATTGAACAGCGATTTCCGCTGGTTAGGCAATGGCTATGTCGGCGGCGTTCCGGTGCCCGTCATCATCTTCATCGTGCTGTTCGCCCTCGCCTGGCTCGTGCTGAATAAAACCCTCTTCGGGCGCTACATCTACGCCGTCGGCGGCAACCCGAAGAGCGCGCGCACCTCGGGGATTAACGTGACCCGCATCAAAATACTGGTGTATACGCTGTGCGGCGCGCTGGCCGGCATCGCCGGCCTGATCCTCACGGCGCGCACCGGTTCGGCGCAGACCAATGCCGGCGCAGGGTATGAGCTGGACGCCATCGCGGCGGTGGTGATCGGCGGCACCAGCATGGCCGGCGGCGTCGGTACGCTGGTCGGCACCTTCTTCGGCGTGCTGATTATCGGGGTGATGAATAACGGCCTCGATCTGCTCGGCGTGCAGTCGTATTACCAACAAATTATCAAAGGCGCATTGATCGTCCTTGCCGTATTGCTCGACCCCTCGCGTAAGCAACAGCGCGATTAATAACATCAGACCCAACTCTACCAGGAGAAAACCATGAATAAGACCAAGATAGCGTTGTTTGCCTCTGCCCTGATGCTGGGCAGCCTGTCGGCAGCCCAGGCCGCCCCGGTTAAAATCGCGGTATTGATGTACGGCAACAAAGCCGAGTTCGTGCAATTGATGGAAAGGTTCGGGAAGGAACACCCGGCGGTGAAAAGCGGCGAAGCCGTGCTGACCTTCTACGATGGGCGTTATGATGCATCGGTGCAAAACGATCAGGCCGCCACCGCTATCCAGACACGCGCCGATGCCATTATCGTCAACCCTATGGATTTTGAGGCCAATATCGATATCGTCACCAATGCCAACGAGGCCAAAATCCCGGTGGTGGTCACCAATGCGCGCCTGAACACGGACGCGATGACGTCTGAAGTGGTGTCTAACGACGAGTTGGGGGGATATCTGGAAGCCAAAGCCGTACTGGACAAACTCGACTGCAAGAACCATAAGGTGAACGTAGTGATTATCGAAGGCCCGAAAGGCGGCAGCGGCGAGATCCAGCGCGGCAAGGGCAATGATAAAGCGATAGCCGAGTGCGGCGCTGGCCAGGTCACCGTGCTTGAACGCAAAACGGCCAACTGGTCACGCGCGGAAGCGCAGCCGCTGATGGAAAACTGGCTGCAGAAACATCGGGGCAAAATCAACGGCGTGATTGGCCAAAACGACGAGATGGCGCTGGGCGCTATCGAGGCGATTAAAGGCGCCGGCCTGAATGTGAAGGACTTCGCGATTGCCGGCGTTGACGGCGTTTCCGACGCGATTCATGCGGTGCAGGCCGGTGAAATGGTCTCTATCCTGCAAGATGCCAAAGGCCAGATGCAGGGGTCCATCGACGTCGCGCTGCGCGCCGTGAAAGGTGAAAGCTATCAGCCGCAGTCGGATATCTGGAAACAGTACGCCAAGGATCTGAAATGGGAAGGCGGCACGCAGAAGCATTACTACATTCCGTGGACCGTCGTCACCGCAGAGAACGCCCAATCGCTGTTGGACGCCCGTAAATAATCCCCCGCCCCCTGCCTCCAGGGGGCACCGCTTGGGCGTTTGCCTGCAAACAAAAAAAAGCCAGCACGGAGTGGCTGGCTTAAAAGTTCTTCGAGGGAATATCTTGTTCGATAACCATACGCCCTTCACTGCGGGCTTTACTAGCTATCAGTGCGATAGGCATCCTCAGTTAAAATCAACGCCTGCATATCGGTGAACATCGTTTCCCATTCCGCCTGGTCGATATCCATCAAACCAAAATAACGCAGCATAAAGGCGCCTTCGGTGGCTAGAAACGCCAGGCGCGCGCGCTTGCCCTCTTCGGTGGTCAAATCGAGCCCGGCGATGCGGCTGCGATACCATTCGCGCGTGCTCGCCAGATGCTCCGGCGTTTGAATCAGCGTCGCCATCAGCCCGGCGGCCTTGGCGCTGGCGGTCTGATCCGAACTGTGGGTGGCCAGCATATGCGCCCGCACAGCGGTCTGCGGCGAAGGATCGTCGCCGGCGATAGCCGTGAACAGCGTTTCATAGGCACTGCCCCAGCGATCGAACATGGCATCAATCAGGGCGTCTTTGCTGCCAAAGCAATACTGCACCCCGCCCTTGGAGATCCCCATCGCTTTGGCGACGGCGTCGATGGTCAAGCCGGCGGCGCCCTGGGTGGCGACGATCTCTTCGGCGATGTCCAAAACCTTGTCGCGATCGATGCTGCGTTGACGTCCCATTAAGAAACCCTTCTTTTCAATACGAACGTATGGATATATATTATCACCAGTATACCACCCGGCATCGCCGGTGGGTTACCCGAATGGCGGCGCCTCCGCGCGGCCCACTTTAACTGGATTATGACTTATGTACGCCAAGAACCGCTGGTTGATCCTGACGATGGTCGCCAGCGCCCTGTTCCTGATCGTCATCGATATGACGGTGTTATATACCGCCCTGCCGCGCTTAACCCAGGCGCTGGACGCCAGCGCTTCGCAAAAACTCTGGATCGTCAACGCCTACCCGCTGGTGGTGGCCGGCCTGTTGCCCGGCGCCGGCATGCTGAGCGATCGCATCGGCCATAAACGGCTGTTTCTCGCCGGACTGCCGGTGTTTGCCGTCGCGTCGCTGTGCGCCGCGTTCTCGCCCACCGCCGAGTGGCTGATCGCCGCCCGGGTGTTCCTCGCCGTTGGCGCGGCGATGATGATGCCCGCCACGCTGTCCATCGTGCGCCACGTCTTTACCGACGAACGCGAACGCGCGCTGGCGATCGGCATCTGGGCCTCGGTGGCCTCCGGCGGCGCGGCCATCGGCCCGGTGGTCGGCGGCCTGCTGCTGGAGTATTTCTGGTGGGGTTCGGTGTTCCTGATCAATGTGCCGGTCGTGCTGCTGGTCTGGCCGCTGGCGTGGAAACTGATCCCGCGCTGCGGTGGCGATAACCCGCGCCCTTCGGACATCGTCGGCTCGGTGCAGATCATGATTGGTCTGGTCGGCGCTATCTATGCGCTGAAGGAGCTGAGCAAGCCGACGCCTGATGTGAGTGCCTTGCTTGTGGCAGCCCTGATCGGCGTGTTGTTCCTGGCCCTGTTCGTGCGTCGTCAGCAGCGCAGCGCCCACCCGATGATCGATTTCTCTCTGTTCCGCAACCGGCTGTTCGCCGGCGGCATCGGCGTGGCGCTGCTTTCGATGGTGGCGCTGATCGGCATCGAACTGGTGCTCAGCCAGCGATTGCAGCTGGTGCTCGGCCTCAGCCCGCTGCAGGCGGCGCTGTTTATTTTGCCGATCCCGCTGGCCTCGGCGCTGGCGGGACCCGTAGCCGGCCTGCTGTTGCCGCGCTACGGCGAACGCAGCATCATCCTCGGCGGTTTTGTCCTGACCACTCTCGGCATCGCCGGTCTTGCCGCGTTATACCAGAGCGGCATGGCATTGCAATTGGTCAGCCTGGCGCTGGTGGGCTTTGGCCTCGGCGGCGTGATCACCGCCGCTTCCACCGCCATCATGCTGAACGCGCCGGAGGAAAAATCCGGCATGGCGGCGTCGATCGAGGACGTCTCCTACGAACTGGGCGGCGTGCTGGGCGTGACGCTGCTCGGCGGGTTGATGACGGCGGTTTACAGCCACAGCCTGGCGCTGCCGGCGGAGCTGCCGGTCAACCCGCTGGCATACGACAGCATCGACGAAGCCCTGCGCCTGGCGGCCGGGATGGCGGCCGATCGCGCGCAGCAGCTGACGCAGCTGGCGCGTCTGGCCTTTGATCGCGCGTTTATTACGGTACTGATCGCCGCCGCGCTGTTAATGGCGCTGGGCGCCGGGGCGGTAAAACTGGCGCTGCGCAAGTAACCGATAAAAGCGGCTTTTTTCGCCGGCGGAACCTGCGTAAACTAATTCGGCAATTTGCTCGACGGATTTGTCGTCATCGGTTTGAACGATGGCAATAATGCCTGTTATCGTGTTTAACCCTGCGATAAATCCGGTTACTGTATCCCCTATGGAAATTGATTCTGTCTACTATCGGAACAGATAATCAGGAGAAGATTATTATGGCAACGGCAAAGAAAGCAGCGAAAACCCATATCGGCCTCGACAGTAAACAATCGGCAAAACTCGCCGAAGCGCTGAACGCGCTGTTGGCGAACTATCAGGTGCTGTATATGAACGTGCGCGGCTATCATTGGAACATTACCGGCCCGCAGTTCTTTGAACTGCACGCGAAGTTCGAAGAGACATATAACGATCTGCTGACCAAGGTGGACGAGCTGGCGGAACGTATTCTGACGCTGGGCTCGCAGCCGCGTCACGCTTTCAGCGACTATCTGAAAACCGCCGACATCAAGGAACACACCAACGTGACCGATGATAAGGGCACGCTGCGCGGCCTGTTGGAAGGGTATTCAATCTTGCTGCAACAGCAGCGTGAACTGCTGACGGTGGCGGCGGACGCCGGCGACGAAGGCACCGCGTCGCTGATGAGCGATTACATCAAAGAGCAGGAAAAACAGGTCTGGATGCTCAACGCCTATCTGGGCAAATAACCCTGGCGCCATAACAAAACAGTCCCTTACGGGACTGTTTTCGTTTTACCACTCGCAGGATACCGCAAACAGCAGCGCGCGCCGATGCTGATCGTCCAGGCGGCGCCGCACCCGGATGATATGGCGATTGCTGCACGACTGGCGCTCCAGCCAGCGATGCCGGCGGCGTTGGCTCTGCCGCAACATGCGCCAGCGGCCCACTTCATTTCTACTGCGTCTCATAATTCCGTCACTCGTTCGTCTAATGCCAACCGCGGGCATTATAGCCCTTTCCGCCCGTGATCCAAGCCGCCGTTATCGGCGGCACAGCGGACGCCGCGCGGGCAAAAGCCGCCCTTTCATTTTCAGCAAGTGCCTTAACTTCATCATATTTATGTAACATAAGCGCCGATAAAAGGTTTCGCCTTGCCCGATCTGTGCGTACACTCATCATTGGTGGTTTGCGAACGGGATTTTTCGCCTTTATGACAACATTTTATACCGTAATCAGTTGGCTCATGGTGTTCGGCTACTGGCTGCTGATCGCCGGCGTGACGATGCGCATTTTAATGAAGCGCCGTGCGGTTCCCTCTGCCATGGCCTGGCTGCTGGTTATCTATATTCTGCCGCTGTTCGGCATCGTGGCCTATTTATCGTTCGGCGAGCTGCATCTGGGCAAGCGCCGGGCCGAGCGCGCCAAGGCCATGTGGCCGTCGACCGCCCGTTGGTTGAAGGAGCTGAAAGAGAGCCGCCGCATCTTCGCCACCGAATACAGCGAAGTCGCCGAACCGCTGTTCCAGCTGTGCAACCGCCGCCAGGGCATCGACGGCGTCAAGGGCAACCAGCTGCAGCTGCTCACCACCACCGACGACACGCTGAAAGCGCTGATCCGCGACATCGAGCTGGCGCGCCACAACATCGAAATGGTGTTCTATATCTGGCAGCCCGGCGGCCTGGTCGATCAGGTGGCCGAATCGTTGATGGCCGCCGCGCGGCGCGGCGTACACTGCCGCCTGATGCTCGACTCCGCCGGCAGCCTGCAATTTTTCCGCAGCCCCTACCCGGCGATGATGCGCAATGCCGGCATCGAAGTGGTGGAAGCGCTGAAGGTCAACCTGCTGCGCGTGTTCCTGCGCCGCATGGATCTGCGTCAGCACCGCAAAGTGGTGCTGATCGACAACTACATCGCCTATACCGGCAGCATGAACATGGTCGACCCGCGCTACTTCAAGCAGGATGCGGGCGTCGGCCAGTGGATCGACCTGATGGCGCGCATGGAAGGCCCGGTGGCCACCACCATGGGCATCGTCTATGCCTGTGACTGGGAGATTGAAACCGGCAAGCGCATTCTGCCGCCGCCGCCGGACGTCAACATCATGCCGTTCGAACAGGAGAGCGGCCACACCATTCAGGTGATCGCCTCCGGCCCCGGCTTCCCCGAGGAGATGATCCACCAGGCGCTGCTGACCGCGGTCTATTCCGCGCGCGAGCAGCTGATCATGACCACGCCGTACTTCGTGCCGAGCGACGATCTGCTGCACGCCATCTGCACCGCCGCCCTGCGCGGCGTCGAGGTCAGCATCATCGTGCCGCGCGACAACGATTCGATGATGGTGCGCTGGGCCAGCCGCGCGTTCTTCTCCGAGCTGCTGGAGGCCGGCGTCAGGATCTATCAGTTCGAAGGCGGCCTGCTGCATACCAAGAGCGTGCTGGTGGACGGGCAACTCAGCCTGGTCGGCACCGTCAATCTGGATATGCGCAGCCTGTGGCTGAATTTCGAGATCACGCTGGTGATCGATGATGACGGCTTCGGCAGCGATTTGGCCTGCGTGCAGGAAGATTACATCGCCCGTTCCAAACTGCTGAACGCCAAAGAGTGGCTGAAGCGGCCGTTCTGGCATCGCCTGGTCGAGCGCCTGTTCTACTTTTTCAGCCCGCTGCTGTAAAAGCCGCGACGAGCGTGCTTTAATAGCGCCAAATCATTTGTTATCAGGATTTTTTTATGGATTTGAATAACCGCCTTACCGAAGACGAAACGCTGGAACAGGCCTACGACATCTTCCTCGAATTGGCCGGCGACAATCTGGATCCGGCGGATATTCTGCTGTTCAACCTGCAGTTTGAAGAGCGCGGCGGCGCCGAACTGTACGACCCCTCCGAAGACTGGAGCGAGCACGTGGATTACGATCTGAACCCGGACTTCTTCGCCGAGGTAGTGATCGGTCTCGCGGACAGCGACGGCGAGCCGATCAACGACGTGTTCGCCCGCGTGCTAATCTGCCGCGAGAAAGACCACAAGCTGTGCCACATTCTGTGGAAAGAGTGATTCGCCGATAGCATATCGGATAAAAAAAGCCCCGCTCATTCAGCGGGGCTTTTTGTTGCCGGCTAGCGGCGCATTACAGCGGATCGACCTTCAGGCACGAAACCGCATGGCGGAAACTGCCCTCCAGCAGCGGACGCGTCTTGGCGCACTCCGGCCCAGCGATCGGGCAGCGGGTGCGGAACACACAGCCGGTCGGCGGGTTGATCGGCGAAGGCAGCTCCCCTTCCAGCAACTGGATCTGCTTTTCCTTCTCCTTGTCCGGATCCGGGATCGGCACCGCCGACATCAGCGCTTTGGTGTAAGGGTGCTGCGGATTGTGGTACACCTCGTCATAGGTGCCCAGCTCCACCGCATGGCCCAGATACATCACCAGCACGCGATCCGAAATGTGCTTCACCACCGCCAAGTCGTGGGCGATAAAGATCAGTGACAGCCCCATCTCGCGCTGCAGCTGCTGCAGCAGGTTCACCACCTGCGCCTGAATCGACACGTCCAGCGCGGAGACCGGTTCGTCGCAGATCACCAGCTTCGGCTCGAGGATCAGCGCGCGCGCGATGCCGATACGCTGGCACTGGCCGCCGGAAAACTCGTGCGGGTAGCGGTTGATCAGGTTAGGCAGCAGGCCGACCTTCAGCATCATCGCCTTGACCTTGTCCTTCACTTCCTGACGCGGCATTTTCGGGTAGTAGGTGCGCAGCGGCTCGGCGATGATCTCGCCGATGGTCATGCGCGGGTTGAGCGAAGCCAGCGGATCCTGGAAAATCATCTGGATATCGCTGCGGGTTTTGCGCCAGTCGGCGTCGCTCATGCCCAGCAGATCTTTGCCCAGCCAGGCGACGCGCCCGCTGGTGGCCTTCACCAGGCCGATGATGGCGCGCGCGAAGGTGGATTTGCCGCAGCCGGACTCGCCGACCACGCCCAGGGTTTCCCCCTCGAACAGCCGCAGCGTGACGCCATCGACCGCTTTCAGGGTTTTCGGCGGCTGCCAGAACCACTGTTTGTCGTCATGAATGTCGAAGTGCACTTTCAAATCGGCCACTTCGAGCAGCACTTTCTTGTCGGTTACCGCTGTCATACCAACGCCTCCACCGGTTTAAAGCAGGCGCGCAGGCGCCCTTCCCCAAATTGCTCCAACGGCGGAGCGCTCGCACACTGTTCCATGGCGTACGGGCAGCGCGGCTGGAACGGGCAGCCTTTCGGCAACCGCAGCAGGTTCGGCGGGTTGCCGGGAATGGTCAGCAACGCTTCGCCTTCGGCGTCGAGGCGCGGCACCGCGTTCAACAGGCCGATGGAGTACGGATGGCTCGGCTGGTAGAACACCTCGCGCGCGCTGCCGTATTCCATGGTGCGGCCGGCGTACATCACCAGCACCTTGTTGCAGATGCCGGCCACCACGCCCAGGTCGTGGGTGATCATGATGATCGCGGTGTTGAACTCGCGCTTCAGTTCGTTGAGCAGCGTCATGATCTGCGCCTGGACGGTCACGTCCAGCGCGGTGGTCGGTTCGTCGGCGATCAGCAGCTTCGGCCGGCACAGCAGCGCCATGGCGATCATCACGCGCTGGCGCATGCCGCCGGAAAACTCGTGCGGATACATGCGCATGCGCTTGCGCGCTTCCGGCATTTTCACCGCGTCGAGCATGCGTACCGACTCTTCGAAGGCTTCGCTTTTGCTCATTTTCTTATGCAGCATCAGCACTTCCATCAGCTGTTCGCCAACGCGCATATAAGGGTTGAGCGAGGTCATCGGGTCCTGGAAGATCATCGAGATCTCTTCGGCCCGCAGCTTGTTGAGCTGATTTTCCGGCAGGTTGAGAATTTCACGGCCGTTGAATTTGGCCGAGCCGCCGATGCGGCCATTGCTGGCCAGCAGCCCCATCAGGGCGAATGCGGTCTGCGATTTGCCGGAACCGGATTCACCGACGATGCCCAGCGTTTCGCCGGCGCGCAGGTCGAAGTTCAGATCGTTCACCGCCGTCACGTCGCCGTCCGGGGTGGAGAACGTGACGCGCAGGTCTTTCACGTCCAGCAGCGGCGACGTTTTGACGCCGGCGCCGGTTTGCAGTTGAGGATGTTCAATGGTGCTCATGATTGCACTCCTTAACGATCTTTCGGGTCGAGGGCGTCACGCAGGCCATCGCCGATAAAGTTGAAACAGAACAGAGTGACAACCAGGAAACCCGCCGGGAACAGCAGCAACCACGGTGAAACTTCCATTGAGTTGGCGCCGTCGCTAAGCAATGCGCCCCAGCTGCTGAGCGGCTCCTGCGTGCCCAGCCCCAGGAAGCTGAGGAAGGATTCGAACAGGATCATGCTCGGCACCAGCAGCGAGGCATACACCACCACCACGCCGAGCACGTTCGGCACGATATGCCGCAGCACGATATTGCGCGTGGAGACGCCGCACACCAGCGCCGCTTCGATGAACTCCTTGCGCTTGAGACCGAGGGTTTGGCCGCGCACGATACGCGCCATATCCAGCCACGACACCATGCCGATCGCCACGAAGATAAGCAGGATGTTCTGGCCGAAAAAGGTCACCAGCAGGATCACGAAGAACATGAACGGGAAGGAGTTGAGGATCTCCAGCAGGCGCATCATCACCGAGTCGACCTTGCCGCCCAGATAGCCGGACATCGCGCCGTACAGGGTGCCGACGATCACCGCCACCAGCGCCGCCGCCACGCCGACCATCAGCGAGATGCGCCCGCCGATCGCCACGCGCACCAGCAGATCGCGCCCGGAGGAGTCGGTGCCGAAATAGTGCCCCGATTCCACGCTTGGCGCGGCGGACATCATCGCCCAATCGGTATCGTCGTAGGCAAATTGCGACAGCATCGGCGCCAGCACCACAAACAGCGTGATCAACACCAGAATGAACAGGCTGCTGACCGCCGCGCGGTTGTGCATAAAGCGCCGGCGCGCGTCTTGCCACAGGCTGCGTCCTTCCACTTCCAGCTTCTCGCTGAAGTGTTCCAGAGCTTCGCTGTTCTTTTTAGTCAACATCATTCGCGTGCTCCAGATTAATAACGGATTTTCGGATCGATGACCGCATACAGCACATCGACGATCGCGTTGAACAGAATGGTCAGTGCGCCCACCAGAATGGTCAGGCTCAATACCAGGGAGTAGTCGCGGTTCAGCGCGCCGTTAACGAACAGCTGGCCGATCCCCGGCAGACCGTAGATGGTTTCGATCACCATCGAACCGGTGATGATGCCGACGAACGCCGGGCCCATGTAGGACAGCACCGGCAGCAGCGCCGGCTTCAGCGCGTGGCGGAAAATGATGCGACGCATCGGCAAGCCTTTGGCACGCGCGGTGCGGATGAAGTTGGAGTGCAGCACTTCAATCATCGAGCCGCGCGTGATACGGGCGATGCTGGCAATATAGGCCAGCGACAGCGCCACCATCGGAAGGATGATGAATTTAGGCGCGCCGCCGTTCCAGCCACCGCCCGGCAGCCATTTCAGCGTGATGGCGAAGATCAGCACCAGCAGCGGCGCCACCACGAAACTGGGTATCACCACCCCGGTCATGGCGAACCCCATCACCGTGTAGTCCCATTTGGTGTTCTGATTCAGCGCGGCGACAACGCCGGCGCTCACCCCCAGCACCACCGCCAGCAGAAACGCGGCCAGGCCGAGTTTGGCGGACACCGGGAAAGAGCCGGCGACCAGATCGTTGACCGAATAGTCCTTGTATTTAAAGGACGGGCCGAAGTCTCCCTGCGCAAGCTGCGCCAGATAATGACCGTACTGTTTCCAGATCGGGTCGTTCAAATGATATTTGGCCTCGATATTCGCCATAACTTCCGGCGGCAATGCGCGCTCCCCGGTAAATGGACTGCCGGGCGCCAGGCGCATCATGAAGAATGAGATGGTGATAAGGATAAATAGTGTCGGGATCGCTTCCAGCAAGCGACGAAGTATAAATTTAAGCATTGCCCTAACCCTGTGCGACAGCCTGATGACGGCTTATTATTCTCAACATGGGCCGGCGGCCTGCGCCGCCGGCTCTTACCGTATCAATGCTTGATGATGTACAGGTTTTTGTCGTACACGTTATCAAGCGGGTCTTTGCCGGTGTAGCCACCGACGTAAGGTTTCACCAAACGGGCGTTCACGTAGTAATACAGCGGAACGATGGCGGAATCCTTATCCAGCTGAACTTCCGCTTTCTGATACAGATCGGCGCGCTCGTCTTTGGTCTTCGCGGTCAGCACGTTGGCCATCAGCTTGTCGAACTCGGCGCTCTTGTAGTGCGGGGTGTTACTGCTGCTGTCGGACAACATCATGTTCAGGAACGAACTCGGTTCGTTGTAGTCGGCGCACCAGCCGGCGCGCGCCACGTCATAGGTGCCCTGATGGCGGGTATCCAGGAAGGTTTTCCACTCCTGGTTCACCAGCTTCACGTCCACGCCCAGGTTTTTCTTCCAGATGGAGGCGGCGGCGATCGCCAGCTTCTTGTGCAGGTCTGAAGTGTTGTACAGCAGGGAGAAGGTCAGCGGTTTGCCCGGGCCGTAGCCGGCTTCCGCCAGCAGTTTCTTCGCCGCTTCGTTGCGTTTTTCCTGCGTCCAGCCGAACCACTCCGGCGGGGTCAGCTTGGCGCCGTCGGTGTATGGCGGCGTAAAGCTGTAGGCCGGCAGATCGCCCTGGTTTTTCACCTTGTTGACGATGATGTCGCGATCCATGCCCAGCTTCAGCGCTTCACGCACGCGCGCATCGGTGAACGGCGCCTTCTGGTTGTTGATTTCGTAGTAATAGGTGCACAGGTAAGGATCGACATGCACCTCTTTCGGGATCTCTTTCTTCAGCTTCTGGAACAGTTCGATCGGCATGTTGTTGTAAGTCATGTCGATTTCACCGGTGCGGTAGCGGTTAACGTCGGTCACTTCCGACGAAATAGGCAGGAACGTCACTTTATTGATGATGGTTTTGGCGTTATCCCAATATTCCGGGTTGCGTTCCAGTACGATGCGTTCGTTGACAATCCAGTCTTTCAGTTTGTAGGCGCCGTTGCTGACGTAGTTGGCCGGCAGCGTCCACTTCTCGCCAAACTTCTCCACCGCGTCTTTGTAAACCGGCTTCATGGCGTAGTGCGGGGTCATTTCAACCAGATAAGGCACCGACTCGCTCAGGGTCACCTGGAAGGTGTGGTCGTCGATGGCCTTCACGCCCAGCGTCGACTTGTCTTTTTTACCGGCGATGATGTCATCGACGTTTTCCACATGGGCGTACTGCAGGTAGCTGGCGTAAGGCGACGCGGTTTTCGGATCCACCACGCGCTGCCAGCTGTAGACGAAATCTTGCGCCGTTACCGGCTTGCCGTTGGACCATTTGGCGTCTTTACGCAGGTGGAAGGTCCAGACTTTGAAATCCTTGTTATCCCAGCTTTCCGCGACGCCCGGCACGATGGAACCGTCCGGGCTGTTGTTCGCCAGGCCTTCCATCAGATCGCGGGTGACGTTGTTTTCCGGCACGCCCTCGATTTTGTGCGGATCCAGCGACTGCACTTCGGAACCGTTGTTTTTGACGATTTCTTGCTTGTCGGCCAGCTGCACGCCTGCAGGAACGTCGGCGGCAAAGGCGGAGGTGGTTGCTGTGATGCCCAGCGCGGCGATGACGCCGGCGGCAATGAGCGTTTTCTTCGTGATGTTGGTCATACTTATCGACTCCAGTTTTTTATTATCACAGGCTCTTCGTGGAGCCTGCGTTGCCCGTAAGCGGACTCTGTTTTCCCGCCGCCGCGGAACGAATGCGGCGGCCGGCCTTCCCTATATTCCTCCGCGAACTAGCGCCAGGAATACCCCTTTTACTGCTTGATAATGTACAGATTTTTAACGTCGGTATAGTCCAGCGGATCTTTGCCGGTGAACCCGCCCACCGTCGGCTTGATCAACCGCGCGCTGACGCGGTAATAAACCGGGACCAACGCGGAGTCTTTGTCCAGCTGCGCTTCCGCCTGCTGATAGAGCGCGGCGCGCGCAGCCTCATCCGGCGCCTTCAGCGTGGCGGCCATGATGGCGTCGAACGCCGGGCTCTTATAGAACACGGTATTGATGCTGCTGTTGGACAGCACCAGGTTCAGGAACGCGCTGGGCTCGTTGTAATCCCCGCACCAGGTGGCGCGCGCCACGTCGTATTGCCCCTGATGGCGGCTCTCCAGCGACGTTTTCCATTCCTGGTTGCGCAGCGTGACCTCAGCGCCCAGGTTCTTCTTCCACATCGACGCAGCGGCGATCGCCTGCTGTTTGTTTTGATCGGAGGTGTTGTACAGCAGCGAGAATTTCAGCGGCTTGGCGTCGCTGTAGCCCGCTTCCGCCAGCAGTTTCCTGGCTTCAGCGTTGCGCTGTTCCTGGCTCCAGCCGGCCCACGCGGGTTGCGTGAAGTTAGCGCCTTCCGTGAAGGTCGGCGTGAAGCTGTAGGCCGGGATCTGCCCCTGGCCCATGATCTTGTTGGCGATGATGTCGCGATCCAGCGTCATCTTCACCGCCGTACGCACGCGCGCATCGGTGAACGGCGCCTGCTTGTTATTGAGCTCGTAATAGAAGGTGCACAGATAAGGGTTAACGTGCAGCTGTTCAGGCATTTCGCGCTTCATCTTGACGTACAGGTATGGCGGAATGGCGCTGTTGGTGATATCGATCTCGCCGCTGCGGAAGCGGTTAACGTCGCTGACTTCCGAGGTAATCGGCAGGAAGGTCGCCTGATTGATCACCGTCTGCTTGTTGTTCCAGTAGCTCGGGCTGCGCTCCAGCACGATGCGCTCGTTCACCACCCACTCTTTCAGGCGGTAAGCGCCGTTACCGACGTAGTTGGCGGGCAGCGTCCATTTATCGCCGAATTTCTCCACCACCGCCCGCTTGACCGGTTTTAGCGACGTGTGGCTCAGCATGCTGATGAAATACGGCACCGGCTCGCTCAGCGTCACCTGCAGCGTTTGATCGTCCAGCGCCTTGACGCCGAGGGTCTGCGGGCTCTTCTTACCGGTCAGGATGTCGTCAATATTCTCGACTTTGGTGTATTGCAGGTAGCTGGCATAGGGCGAGGCGATTTTCGGATCGGCCAGACGCTGCCAGCTGTAGACGAAATCTTGCGCGGTCACCGGGCTGCCGTCGCTCCACACCGCGCCGGGACGCAGGTGGAAAGTCCACTGCTGATAATTCTGGTTATCCCAGCTCGCCGCCGCCGCCGGCACCACATGCCCGTTGGCGTCGGTGCTCACCAGCCCTTCCAGCAGGTTAAGAATGATATTGCTTTCCGGTACGCCCTCGACCTTATGCGGATCCAATGAAGCCACTTCGCTACCGTTGTTGATCACAATATTCTGCTGCTGCGCCAACTGAACGCCGGCCGGCACCTGCGCCGCCCAACCACTATTTACGGCGCCGACGCTCAGCGCGCCGCTAATCAACAAGGTCAAAGAAGTACGCTTCAGGGTTTGCTGCATAATCGAGGCTCCTTTTCACCGACAAGCATCGCTTATCGAAGTTTGTGAAGTGTTTATAAGAATTCTAAATAAACGGATACCAGCAAAAATCATTCCCGTTTTTATGGCGCATTTCAGTTAATTGACCACGGGAAAGTTGCTCGGAAATTAGCAGAAGCCAAATTCCATAGCCAATAAATTTTACGAAAATGTTAAGCAATTCTCTTTTATCGCACGAAGCCCGATCCGTCCCCTGCGTTCGAGGCCAAGAAAAACCAATATCATTGATATGATTTTAAAGGCAAAAAAACCGAATTCATTTCAATTGAAACCGTCAGCACGATCTCACCGCCGCGAAAAGAAACATTCAGTTAACAATCCAATCATTCAAAGAACAAACACCTGTCTACGGGCGGTTAATCACTAATAACACCTGGATGAAAGTGAGACAAGCCCCACAGAATGATGTGACTAATTTAACAACAGCTTTACCGTTGAACGGGGGCAAAATGCGCGAAAAGGGGGGAGGAAAAGTGTTTGAAATAGCGCTCAGCGTTTTTTTTGAGCAGCAACATGAGATTTATGCAACATAAGAGTGCAACGGCATAATTTTTATTCACTCTGTGCACTATAATAATGCGAACCAATAAATAATTTAAACTTTAAAATTAATTTTAGCCGCGCCGACGCGAAAGGTACGCGGCTAAACAAAGGGTATTACAACAGGCCGGGGAATATCGCCTTAATGCCGGTAACGATAAACTCGATGCCGAGCGCCATCAGCAGCAGACCCATGATACGGGTGATCACGTTGATGCCGGTCTGCCCCAGCAAACGCACCAACAGCGGCGCGGCGCGGAACAACAGCCAGCAACAAAAGGCGAACAAGGCGATCGCCACCGTAAAGCCGAGCAGGCTTTGCCAGTTGTGATAACGGGAACTCCACACGATGGTGGAACTGATCGCCCCCGGCCCCGCCATCAGCGGCAGCGCTAGCGGCACCACGCCGATGCTTTCGCGGATCGCGCTCTCCGATTTCTCCTGCTTGTTTTGCTTGTCTTCCCCCAGCTTGCCGCTGATCATCGACATGGCGATGGTCACCACCAGAATACCACCGGCGATGCGGAACGAATCGATAGAGATGCCGAACATCCGCAGGATCCCTTCGCCCAGGAACAGCGACGTCCACAAAATGATGGCGACCGACAGGTTGGCGGTCAGGTTGGTTTTATTGCGCCCCGCTTCCGCCTGGTAGCTGGTCATGCTGATAAACACCGGCAAAATGCCCACCGGGTTGACCAGCGCAAACAGACCGACAAAGAACTTGATAAAGCCGGAAAGATCCAACAGAGATTGGCCCACAGATGCTCCGCATTAATCGCTATAAAAAAGGTGTGCTGCCTATGCGCGCTAATGTAATGGAATTGGCGCGGGTAATCCATCCGGCCCAAGCAGCATTTTTGACTGTCAGCAAGTTATGCAACGAAACAAATGCCC
Source organism: Serratia sp. LACPHL-BACT-2024-00286 (assembly GCF_043109535.1). NCBI lineage: Bacteria > Pseudomonadati > Pseudomonadota > Gammaproteobacteria > Enterobacterales > Yersiniaceae > Serratia > Serratia sp. LACPHL-BACT-2024-00286. The sequence continues at coordinate 472,745 of NZ_JBICNA010000001.1, read as the reverse complement.
TTTGTTAAAGTGATGTATGGCCTTTTGATTTTTTATGTTGAAAAAAGAGTCATCGCTCACAGTTATCAAGAATGATTCCCAACACCGGCAAGCTGAAAGGTGTCAGCTTGCACTTTTCATGATTTAGATCACAAATCGACTACCCAACAGTGGGTAAGCTCTTAGTCGTAGTCAGGGAGTAGAACAAAGTCGGCGGCAGCCCAGCCGGTTCCCTTCTCCTCACTGCCTGCCCCTCCGGTTGGCGTAGGGTGAAGCTCTTTAAGCAAATCAGCAGCATGCGAAGAAATAACGCGGGAAAGCCCCGGTATTCAAATCACCGTTTATTCCCGTTATGACTATACTAGTGGCTCGCACGGCTTATTTACTGAAAGAGTTTAACATTATCAGGAGAGCATTATGGCTGTAACGAATGTCGCTGAACTGAACGAGCTTGTCGCACGTGTCAAAAAAGCCCAGCGCGAATATGCCAACTTCACTCAAGAGCAAGTGGATAAAATTTTCCGCGCTGCCGCCCTCGCCGCTGCTGATGCCCGTATCCCGTTGGCCAAAATGGCCGTGGAAGAATCCGGAATGGGTATCGTCGAAGACAAAGTGATCAAAAACCACTTCGCTTCCGAGTACATCTACAACGCCTATAAAGATGAAAAAACCTGTGGCATCCTGTCTGAAGATGACACCTTCGGTACCATCACCATCGCCGAGCCTATCGGCCTGATTTGCGGTATCGTCCCTACCACCAACCCAACTTCTACCGCGATCTTCAAAGCGCTGATCAGCCTGAAAACCCGTAACGGCATCATCTTCTCGCCGCACCCGCGTGCGAAAAATGCCACCAACAAAGCCGCCGATATCGTGCTGCAAGCCGCTATCGCCGCCGGCGCGCCGAAAGACATCATCGGTTGGATCGACCAACCGACCGTCGAGCTGTCCAACCAGCTGATGCACCACCCGGACATCAACCTGATCCTGGCCACCGGTGGCCCGGGCATGGTGAAAGCCGCCTACAGCTCCGGCAAACCGGCCATCGGCGTCGGCGCCGGTAATACGCCGGTGGTGGTAGACGAAACCGCAGACATCAAGCGCGTGGTCGCCTCTATCCTGATGTCCAAAACCTTCGACAGCGGCGTTATCTGCGCTTCCGAACAGTCGGTCATCGTCGTCGACTCTATTTATGATGCGGTACGCGAACGCTTCGCTTCCCACGGCGGCTATCTGCTGCAGGGTAAAGAACTGAAAGCGGTGCAGGACATCATCCTGAAAAACGGCGGTCTGAACGCGGCCATCGTCGGGCAATCCGCACCGAAAATCGCCGAGATGGCAGGCATCAAAGTGCCGGCCAACACCAAAGTGCTGATCGGCGAAGTGAAGCTGGTCGACGAGTCCGAACCTTTCGCCCATGAAAAACTGTCGCCGACGCTGGCGATGTACCGGGCCAAAGACTTCGAAGACGCCGTCGCCAAAGCCGAAAAACTGGTCGCCATGGGCGGTATCGGCCACACTTCCTGCCTGTACACCGACCAGGATAACCAAACGGCTCGCATCGCCTACTTCGGCGATAAAATGAAAACGGCTCGCATCCTGATCAACACCCCGGCTTCTCAGGGCGGTATCGGCGACCTGTATAACTTCAAACTCGCGCCTTCGCTGACGCTGGGTTGCGGCTCCTGGGGTGGTAACTCCATCTCTGAAAACGTCGGACCTAAACACCTGATCAACAAGAAAACTGTAGCGAAGCGAGCAGAAAACATGTTGTGGCATAAACTTCCGAAATCGATCTACTTCCGCCGTGGCTCGCTGCCTATCGCGCTGGAAGAAGTGGCGACCGACGGGGCAAAACGCGCCTTCATCGTGACCGACCGTTTCCTGTTCAACAACGGCTATGCCGACCAGATCACCAAGGTTCTGAAGTCTCACGGCATCGAAACCGAAGTGTTCTTCGAAGTGGAAGCCGACCCGACGCTGAGCATCGTGCGTAAAGGCGCCGAGCAGATGAACTCCTTCAAACCGGACGTCATCATCGCGCTGGGCGGCGGTTCGCCGATGGACGCTGCGAAAATCATGTGGGTGCTGTACGAACATCCTGAAACCCACTTCGAGGATCTGGCGCTGCGCTTCATGGACATTCGCAAGCGTATCTACAAGTTCCCGAAAATGGGCGTGAAAGCGAAGATGATCGCTATCACCACCACCTCAGGCACCGGTTCGGAAGTCACGCCATTCGCCGTCGTGACCGACGACACCACCGGGCAGAAATACCCGCTGGCCGACTATGCGCTGACCCCGGACATGGCGATTGTCGACGCCAACCTGGTGATGAACATGCCGAAATCCCTGTGTGCCTTCGGCGGTCTGGATGCGGTCACCCACGCGCTGGAAGCCTACGTCTCGGTGCTGGCGAACGAATACTCCGACGGCCAGGCGCTGCAGGCGCTGAAACTGTTGAAAGAGTATCTGCCGGCCAGCTATAAAGAAGGCGCGAAAAACCCGGTTGCTCGTGAACGCGTGCACAACGCCGCCACCATCGCCGGTATCGCTTTCGCCAACGCCTTCCTTGGGGTTTGCCACTCCATGGCGCACAAGCTGGGTTCGGAGTTCCACATTCCGCACGGCCTTGCCAACGCGATGCTGATTTCCAACGTTATTCGCTACAATGCGAACGACAACCCGACCAAGCAGACGGCCTTCAGCCAGTACGACCGCCCTCAGGCGCGCCGCCGCTACGCTGAAATCGCCGACCACCTCGGCCTGAGCGCCCCGGGCGACCGCACCGCGCAGAAGATTGAGAAACTGCTGGCCTGGCTGGACGAGCTGAAAACCGAGTTGGGCATCCCAACCTCCATCCGCGAAGCGGGTGTGCAGGAGGCGGACTTCCTGGCGAAAGTCGACAAGCTGTCGGAAGACGCGTTCGACGACCAATGCACCGGCGCCAACCCGCGCTATCCGCTGATTGCCGAACTGAAGCAAATCATGCTGGATACCTTCTACGGCCGCGAATTCAGCGAAGCGGTAGAAGAGGAAGCTGCCGCTCCTGCTGCCGCCAAAGCCGCGGTAAAGAAGCCCAAGAAATAACAGTTCCGTGAACCGATAGAAAAACCCGCCACACGGCGGGTTTTTTATTGCGCCCGAGGCGCTGCATTTCGACTCAGGTCACCAAAAGGCTTCAGCGGGCTTTGGCGGCGTTTTCTCCCCTACTCCAGGGAGTGAATCGCCTCTTTATAATGCTTGCGGCAGACGGAGACATAGCTCTCGTTACCGCCAATCACCACCTGCTCACCGGCGTGCATCGCCTGGCCGTTTTCATCCAACCGCAACACCATATTGGCTTTGCGCCCGCAGTGGCAGATGGTTTTCAATTCCACCAGCTTATCAGCCCAGGCCAGCAAATATTGGCTGCCGATAAACAGCTCACCGAGAAAATCGGTACGCAGGCCGTAGCACAATACGGGAATGTCCAGTTGGTCCACCACATCGCACAATTGCTCAACCTGGGCCTTGGTCAGGAACTGGCTTTCATCCAGCAGCACGCAATGCACCGGCTGCTGTTGATGCTCCTGCTGAATCATGGCGTACAGCATCGAGTCGTTATTATAGAGCTGGGCCTGCGAGGATAAACCGATGCGCGAGCTGACTTTGCCTACCCCAAAGCGGTGATCGATCTCCGCGGTGAACACCAGCGTGCGCATACCACGTTCTTGATAGTTATATGAAGACTGTAGCAGCGCGGTGGACTTGCCGGCATTCATCGCAGAGTAATAAAAATAAAGTTGAGCCATGGCCCCGCAACTCCGATGGTATAAGAAATATTCAAATGTTGATTAGGACGGTGAGTGTACCATAACCCGCCCCCCGACTCAGCCCAAAGCGAGCGAATATTGCGTTCGCCGTAATAATGCGCTTTCAAGCGAAACATATCCTTCTGTCGGCCCGTTCTTTTTACCGCTATTTACAGGATAATGTATGCCTGTCATCACTATTAATTCTTGCTAATGGTTAAGCCGGTCATTTGCCGATTAATGCATAATCCCCCCTTTCACCTCGGCAGGCGCCGCGACCGCGGCGGAGTGCTTGCCTATTATACGTGAGGCCAATACAGGGCATTTAATCACCTTCGTTCTCCCCCGACGTTTCCTGACGCAATCTTTACCCAGATACCCCTATTGTTTACAATGTCTGCCTCGTCATGACGTGATTAAGCCCACAGAACCCATTGTAATATTGATATAAATTACAGCGATAACTTATCGATGAAAGCCTTGCGCCACGCGCATTTTAAAGCATGCCTGCTGAAATTTTGACTTAAGTGCGGTGAGGGTAATAGTTAACAGCCCTTCCTATATTAGTCGGACAGATCCGATTAACGGTTTTTTAAAAGGTAAATTTGAGTATTCAAGTCAATTTGGCTATTGCAGAAAGGAAAATAGCACTCTATTATTATCGAGACGCCCCCCACCAATATAATTTGAGACTAGGACAATGAGCGAAGCATTAAAGATTTTGAACAACATCCGCACTCTGCGCGCCCAGGCAAGAGAATGCACACTGGAAACGCTGGAAGAAATGCTCGAGAAACTGGAAGTTGTTGTGAACGAACGTCGCGAAGAAGACAGCCAGGCTCAAGCAGAAATCGAAGAACGCACCCGTAAACTGCAGCAATACCGCGAAATGCTGATTGCTGACGGTATCGATCCGAATGAACTGCTGCAAACCATGGCTGCCAACAAGGCTGCCGGCAAAGCAAAACGTGCAGCACGTCCTGCTAAATACCAATATAAAGACGAAAACGGCGAACTGAAAACCTGGACCGGCCAAGGCCGTACCCCTGCGGTGATTAAGAAAGCTATCGAAGAGCAAGGTAAATCTCTGGATGATTTCCTGCTGTAATAGCGATTCAGTCCGTATCTGAAAGGCTCCCTGCGGGGGGCCTTTTCATTTTAAAGCTTATAGCCGTGATCCCGCCTCATCCCTTTTCTTTTAGTAAATATCCTAATTCGCATTTTCCTCCTTGCACGAAATCCCAGTGAAAAAAAAGGGCCCTAAGGCCCCTTTATCGCATTTACCCTCGTTCAATTATTGAACCTGGTAGAATGCCTTATACCAATCAACAAAGCGCTTCACACCCTCTTCAACGCTGGTTTCCGGCTTAAAACCAATGTCACGATAAAGCTCTGCGGTATCCGCGCTGGTATCCATCACGTCGCCAGGTTGCATCGGCAGCATATTCTTGCGGGCCGTTACCCCCAAAGCCTGCTCCAATGCCGTGATATATTCCATCAGTTTAACGGGGGAGTTATTGCCGATATTATAAACATGATACGGCGCGGAACTGGTCGCCGGCGATCCCTGTTCAACGGTCCATGACGGATCTACCTGCGGAATAACCGCCTGCAGCCGCACAATCGCCTCGGTGATATCATCAATGTAAGTAAAGTCACGGTGCATTTCACCGTGGTTATATACATCGATGCTCTCCCCCGCCAATATGGCCTTGGTAAACTTGAACAGCGCCATATCCGGACGCCCCCAGGGACCATATACGGTAAAGAAGCGCAGCCCCGTCGTCGGAAGACCGTATAAATGAGAGTAGCTGTGTGACATCAGCTCATTGGCTTTTTTGGTTGCCGCATACAGTGACACAGGGTGGTCGACAGAATCTTCGGTAGCAAACGGCAGCTTGCGATTGAGGCCATAAACAGAGCTGGAGGACGCGTAAAGTAAATGCTCGACCTTATTATGCCGGCAGCCTTCCAGCACGTTCAAATGGCCGATCAGGTTGGCGTCCGCATAAGCCAACGGGTTGACCAGCGAATAACGCACGCCGGCTTGCGCGCCCAAATGAATGACGCGCTGAAACTGATGCTCGGCGAACAATGCCGCCATGCCTTCGCGATCGGCCAAATCCAGCTTGATAAAGCAGAATCCCGGCTTATCCGCCAGTCTGTCCAGACGGGCCGTTTTCAGGCCCACGTCATAATAGTCATTCAGGTTATCGATGCCGACAACCTGATGCCCGGCGGTCAACAAACGCTCTGCAACGTGATAACCAATAAACCCTGCGGCGCCTGTAACCAGGAATTTCATGGTCACTCCTTAAATAACCGGTTTAATCGATGCGCCGCGGCCAATCGCATAGTAGGTAAAGCCACGATTCGCCAAACGCTCCGGATCGTACAGGTTACGTCCATCGAAGATCACCGGCTGTTTCAACGCACCCTTGATCACGTCGAAGTCCGGCGCGCGGAAATTCTGCCATTCGGTGCAAATCACCAGCGCATCGGCGCCGTGCAACGCAGCCTCTTTGGTGCCCATCAGTTTCAGATCGTCACGCTGGCCATAGATGCGCTGAACTTCGTTCATCGCTTCCGGATCGTAGGCTTGAACGGTGGCGCCGGCAGCCCACAGTTGCTCCATCAGCACGCGGCTGGAGGCTTCACGCATGTCATCGGTATTCGGCTTGAACGCCAGGCCCCACAGTGCGAAGGTTTTGCCCTTCAAATCGCTGCCGAAATAGTCTTTGATAAAGCTGCTCAGCTTGTCTTTCTGTTGGTAGTTGACCTGCTCTACCGCCTGCAACAGCTTCGGTTGGTAACCGATCTGCTCCGCCGTGCGGATCAAGGCCTGCACATCTTTCGGGAAGCAAGAGCCACCGTAGCCACAGCCAGGGTAGATAAAGTGATAGCCGATGCGTGAATCGGAACCGATGCCCTGACGCACTTTCTCGATGTCCGCGCCCAACATTTCCGCCAGGTTGGACATTTCGTTCATAAAGCTGATTTTGGTCGCCAACATGCAGTTGGCGGCGTATTTGGTCAGCTCCGCGCTGCGGATATCCATCATGATCATACGATCGTGATTGCGGTTAAACGGCTCGTACAGCTCGCGAATAGGTTCGATCACCTCTTTATTATCGGTACCGATCACGATGCGCTCAGGGCGCATGCAGTCAGCCACCGCAGCGCCTTCCTTCAGGAATTCAGGGTTGGACACCACGTCGAACGGCACGTTGCTGCCGCGCTTAGCCAGCGTTTCCGCCATCACCTGACGCACCTTGTCCGCCGTGCCGACCGGCACGGTGGATTTGTCGATCACCACTTTGCGATCGGTCATGTGCTCGGCGATGGTGCGCGCCACCGCGGTGACATATTTCAGATCGGCGGAGCCGTCCTCATCCGGCGGCGTGCCGACGGCGATAAACTGGATATTCCCGTGCGCCACGCCCGCTTTGGCATCGGTGGTGAAATGCAGGCGTCCGGCCTCATAGTTTTGCTGCACCAGCGGCGCCAGGCCCGGCTCAAAAATCGGGATATTCCCTTTTTTCAGGTTTTCGACTTTTCGCTCATCAACATCGATGCACATAACGTCATGGCCAACTTCAGCCAGCACCGCGGCCTGTACCAGCCCCACATAACCAATACCAAAAACTGTTACTTTCATGTGAAAATCCTAGTTTTTCAAATTAAGACGAAAGATCAAATTACTTCTTGTCAGCGGCAACAACCTGTTGCAGCCACTGAGAAAATTCTTTGCCCAGGCTGGCATGACGCATGCCGTACTCTACAAAAGCCTGCATGTAACCCAGTTTGTTACCGCAGTCATGGCTCACGCCTTTCAGGTGATACGCTTCCACCGTTTCCTGCTGCATCAGCATTTCGATGCTGTCAGTCAGCTGAATTTCATCGCCGGCGCCTGGAGGCGTTTTCGCCAACAGCGGCCAAATATCGGCGGACAACACGTAACGCCCGACAATCGCCAGGTTGGAAGGCGCTTTATCCGGCGACGGCTTCTCGACCACGCTGACCATCGGCGCGCTTTCGCCCGGTTGCAGATCGACGCCCTTGCAGTCGGCTACGCCGTAGTTTCCGACATCCTTATGCGGCACGGGTTCAACCATGATTTGGCTGACGCCGGTGGTTTCGAAGCGCTGCAGCATTTCGTGCAGGTTGTCTTTTTTCGGATCGGCGCTGTATTCATCGAGGATCACGTCAGGAAGCACCACCGCGACCGGCTCATCGCCCACCATCGGGTAGGCACACATAATTGCGTGCCCCAGGCCTTTGGCATTGCCCTGACGAACCTGCATCACGGTAACGCCTTTCGGGCAGATCGACTGCACTTCATCCAGCAATTGGCGCTTGACGCGTTTTTCCAGCATCGCTTCGAGTTCGAAACTGGTATCAAAATGGTTTTCGATCGAGTTCTTGGAGGAGTGGGTGACCAGCACAATCTCGTTAATCCCCGCCGCAATGCACTCATTGACGACGTATTGGATCAGCGGTTTATCAACCAGCGGCAGCATTTCTTTCGGAATGGCTTTGGTGGCCGGCAACATCCGCGTACCCAAGCCTGCAACCGGGATCACGGCTTTTCTGACTTTGCGATTTACAGCAGGCATTATTTCCTCTCTTAAAGCTAAAGCGCTCATTTTATGAGCTTGGCTCGATATAAAAAAACCTTCGGAGTATACCAGCTTATACGCGCCGAGCATTAGCCGGAACACAAATAGAAAACATTTAGGACTATTACCCGTTCGGATAATCGGGAGAATAAATAAACGGTTTAATTACCGATAAGTGAATAGCTTAAGATCTCGCCGATCGCTGCCTGTTATTCAGCGCTGAGCATCAGCCGCAATCGGCCACCGCTGCCCCATACCTGACACTGCCAGGCGGCACAGCGCTGACTGATCTGATTCATGTAGGTAGCTCCCAGCGTCCCCAGCGGCACGCCGTTGTTCAGCTGGATTTGATTGTCACCGGTATTGACGTTGGCATGCAGCCCGGCGGAAACCAGGATCAGGTTTTTATTTTCGGCGTGATAATATCCCAACAACAGAGGGAATTGACCGTCTAATTTCCCCTGCCGCAATAATTGATTAACCTGCTTTAACAATGCCGACATTTGCGGCAGACGATGCTGTTGATTAGCCAGATGATCTTGCAGCAGCCCATTAAATAACGCGCGCAACAGCAAAGCCGCCAATACGCCATTATCGCCGGCGCGCGTGACGTCCAGGCAATAGAATGCCAGATCCTTTTCTGACAAGGCGGCGATATCCAGCACCAGGCCGGGATTTTCGCCGGTGGTTAACTGCCGATAGTTGATCCGGCAATGCGCAATGGTCTGCTGTACCGGCGGCTGCAATTGTTTAAGCAGTTTGACGGCTTCGGAAGGATTTTTGCTCAGCGCATCCCAATCCTGAAACAGTTCAACCTCTTCAATCGCCTGGGAGGTGAACATATTGGGGTATAAGCACGCCAGCACCGCTTCACGCAGGCGGTTGAGATCGGTCAGCGGCTTGAGCAGCACATCCTGCACGCCCAACCGCAGCACCTTGGCGATGTCAGCCATCTTGTCGGTGGCCGAGATCACCAGCACCGGGATCTGTACCCCCTGCAAACGCAGGTGTTCAACGAATTCGATACCGCCCATTTCCGGCATCGCGAGATCGCACAGAATCAGATCCGGCTTGAAGTCATCGACGGCACTCAACGCCTGTAAACCGTTGGTCGCCTCGCCGGTTTCAGCGCCCAGCGAGGCCAAATAACCGACCAGCACCGAACGAAAAACCTGTTCGTCCTCAACGATCAAGATGCGCTTGTGAGTAAGTGGTAATGCCATCAGCCGAGCCTCGTCCCTTTCCATAGTGTAATAGTGGCTCAAAAAGGTCACTTATGCTCGTCTGAAACAGACTGACCGCGCAATGCCAACCGAGAACCGAGAATTATCTATTTTTTATCAACGGCAACAACCGATCCAGTTGTTTTTCCACCGCCAGCAATCCCGCTTCGATCGCTTCATTGGCGCGGTGGAAATCCAGCGTCGAGATTTGCGGGCAAAAAGGTTGAATCAGCACATCCGGCGGATCGCTCGCCATCCGGTTGCGCTTCAGGCGATTTTCCAGCATTTGAATCGAGGTGCCCATGACCTCCATCGCCGTGGGCGCCGCCGCCGGTTTGCGCTGCCGCATTCTGCCGATGCGCTCCCGCAGACGCCCGCGCCAGGTGGCCGCTGGCGCATCGTCCGGGCTTTCTTCCTCGATACGTATCGAGAACAGATCCTGCTGCATCAGGTGCGCGTCATGCTGCAGATCGACCGCGATGACGATATCGGCGCCCATGGCGCGGCAAAGCGACACCGGCACCGGATTGACCACCGCGCCATCCACCAGCCAATAGCCGTCGGCCCACACCGGTGCCAACAGGCCAGGCATGCTGCAGGAGGCGCGTATCGCCTGATGAATATCGCCTTCAGTCAGCCACAGCTCACGCCCGGTGCTGAGATTGGTCGTCACGGCGCCGAACTTCAGCGCACATTCGGCGATATCATTGATCTTCAACAACTGTCCGACGGCGTTAAACACCCGCTCGCCGCGCAACAGGCCGCCACGGTGCCAGGAAAAATCCATCAGGCGAATCACGTCCCAATAGCTGAACGATCGCACCCACTGCTCCATCGCCGGCAGACGATGGCTGGCGAACGCCGCCCCCACCAACGCGCCGACGGAGCAACCGGCCACGATATCAACCTCAATCCCCAGTTTCTTTATCGCATTAATCACGCCGATGTGCGCCCAGCCTTTGGCCGAGCCCGCCCCCAGCGCCAGTCCGATCTTGATTTGCCGCATAGCGCCATCCTCGCGGTGAAAGGTGTTCTCTGCTTTCAGGGTAGATTGTCACTGACGAATATTGTTAGGTAACATATGCGCTAAATTCATTTTCTGCCTCGTGTTCTCAGGAGTTATTTTGCCCGAATCATGCCCATGCGGCAGCGGACAGGCGTATAACGCGTGCTGCGCCCCTTTTATCAGCGGCAATCAGCCCGCGCCCACGCCCGGTCAGCTGATGCGTTCACGCTTCACCGCCTACGTGAGTCATAACGTCGACTATCTGATCGCCACCTGGCACCCCGACTGCGGCGCCGAAGCGTGGCGCAATGCAATCGTCGACAGCTTTAAAAATACCGAATGGTTAGGCCTGACGATCGTGGAAGAGAAAGCCGGTCATGAGCCGGATGAAGGCTTCGTCGAATTCATCGCCCGCTTTATCGATGGCGAAAGCGGCGAACCACAGGCGATGCATGAGCGCTCGCGCTTCCTTCGTCGCGATCAACGTTGGTATTATATCGACGGCACCAAACCCCAGCCCGGCAGAAATGCGATGTGTCCCTGTGGCTCAGGGAAAAAATACAAGAAGTGCTGCGGGCGCTAGCCGGCCGGCGCTTCACGTTTACGCCTGCGCAGACAGGCCGTTCAGTATCAGACAGGATCCTCAAACCCATGCCACACCAAAATGTACAACGGAAAGTGTTACGCACCATCTGCCCGGACGCCAAAGGGCTGATCGCCAAGATCACCAACATCTGTTACAAGCACGAACTCAACATCGTGCAGAATAATGAGTTTGTCGATCACCGCACCGGGCGTTTCTTCATGCGCACCGAGCTGGAAGGCATTTTCAACGACAACACGCTGCTGGCCGATCTGGACAGCGCGCTGCCGGAAGGTTCGCTGCGTGAGCTGCACAGCACCGGGCGCCGGCGCATCGTGGTGCTGGTCACCAAAGAGGCCCACTGCCTGGGCGATCTGCTGATGAAAAGCGCCTATGGCGGCCTCGACGTTGAAATCGCCGCCGTGATCGGCAACCACGACACGCTGCAATCGCTGGTGGAGCGTTTCGATATTCCTTTCCATCTGGTGAGCCACGAAGGCCTGACGCGTGAACAGCATGACCGCGAAATGACGGCCAAGATCGATCAATATCAGCCGGATTACGTGGTGCTGGCCAAATATATGCGCGTGCTGACCCCGGCCTTCGTGCAACATTATCCGAATCAGGTGATCAACATTCACCATTCGTTCCTGCCGGCGTTTATCGGCGCGCGCCCTTATCACCAGGCCTATGAGCGCGGGGTAAAAATCATCGGTGCCACCGCCCACTACGTTAACGACAATCTCGACGAAGGCCCGATCATCATGCAGGACGTGATCCACGTCGATCACACCTATTCCGCCGAGGATATGATGCGCGCCGGCCGCGACGTGGAGAAAAACGTGCTCAGCCGCGCGCTGTATCAGGTGCTGGCGCAGCGCGTCTTCGTCTACGGCAACCGCACCGTTATTCTTTAATCGCTCAATAAATCGGTGCATTTCGTTCAGGGATGCACCGCCAAGAATAAAAAAACGGCAAACGATTCATTTTCTGCATTTCAATGCTTTACACATCCGCTTCATTTGATATGATGCGCCCCGCTTACCGAGACAGCGCTCTCGCAAGCAAGGCCAGTTAAATAGCCATGTATATGGTGGGGTTCCCGAGCGGCCAAAGGGAGCAGACTGTAAATCTGCCGTCACAGACTTCGAAGGTTCGAATCCTTCCCCCACCACCATCTTTTCGTTGCTGATACGCATTGGGTTAAAGCGAATCAGAAAGGGAAGGATAACGTGCTTTAGCGCGGCCCGAAGGGTGAGGAACGAAGTGACGAATAATCCTTCCCCCACCACCATCCTCTCTCCGCCAGGAGCGAAGACGCAGTAAAGAAACCGGCCAGGTTTCTTCCAGATAAAACTGGAACGACAATTTGTAAATCCATGAATACCATGGTGGGGTTCCCGAGCGGCCAAAGGGAGCAGACTGTAAATCTGCCGTCACAGACTTCGAAGGTTCGAATCCTTCCCCCACCACCATCTCTTTATAGAAAATCCCAAATAAACTTAAAGCACATCGCACCCATAATGCTCCGCACTGGGGAAGGATGAGAAGCTTCGATAAGGTTCGAGTCTCACGCAGTGAGACAATGCGCTTCAGCGCGGCCCGCAGGGTGAGTCGCGCAGCGACGAATTATCCTTCCCCCACCACCATCTCTTTATAGAAAACCCCAAATAAACTTAAAGCACATCGCCCCATAATGCTCCGCACCGGGGAAGGATGAGAAGCTTCGACAAGGTTCGAGTCTCACGCAGTGAGACAACGCGCTTCAGCGCGGCCCGCAGGGTGAGTCGCGCAGCGACGAATCATCCTTCCCCCACCACCATCTTTTATAAAATCCCCCAAACCTCATCAAAGCACATCGCATCTATCACTCGCGCTTCGGGAAAACTCACACCGTCGAACGGCGCTCTCATCCGGCGTTTTATTTCCGCCTCCGAGCCGTAACTTGAACTCCGGCCGACAATTCGCTATACCACTGGCTTCTTTTGCGCAGTAAGGAACAGGTGGATGCGAAACAATATTTGCGTTTTTTGTGGCGCCAGCGAAGGCGTCAATCCCGCTTATGCCGAGCAGGCTCGTCAACTGGGGCAGCTGCTGGCCGCACAGGGGCGCCGTTTAATCTACGGCGGCGGCAAAAAAGGATTGATGGGGATCGTGGCGGACGCGGTGTTGGCGGCGGGCGGTGAAGCTGTCGGCATTATCCCCGAGCGCCTGGTTGAAGCGGAAACCGCGCATCGCGGCCTGACTGAATTGGAAGTGGTGCCGGATATGCACACGCGCAAAGCCCGTATGGCGGCGCTGGCGGACAGTTTTATCGCCCTGCCCGGCGGCATCGGCACGCTGGAAGAGCTGTTTGAAATCTGGACCTGGGGGCAAATCGGCTATCACAACAAACCGGTCGGCCTGCTCAACGTCAACGGCTTCTACCGCCCGCTGAGCCAGTTCCTCGAGCACGTCGCCGATCAGGGCTTTATGCGCCACGACTACCTCGGCACCCTGCACATCAGTGAATCGGCGCAAACGCTGCTGCAACAGTTTGACGACTATCAACCCAAAAATTACGACCGCTGGGCGAAATAAAGCCGCTGCGCAGCCAGCGGTCCCGCCGCTGTCTGCGTTACATTTCCCGCCAAACTCTGCTACTATCACAGCACATTTTTCTCGTGAAAACGGCACCGCTCATGAAGTTTGTCTCTTTTAATATCAATGGACTGCGCGCGCGTCCGCATCAGCTGGCGGCAATTATCGAACAGCACCAGCCCGACGTGATCGGTCTGCAAGAAACGAAAGTTCACGACGACATGTTCCCGCTGGAAGAAGTCAGCCAGCACGGCTATCACGTGTTCTATCACGGGCAAAAAGGCCATTACGGCGTAGCGCTGCTGACCAAAGCGGAGCCTCTGGCCGTGCGCCGCGGTTTCCCGACCGATGAAGAAGATGCGCAGCGTCGCATCATCATGGCCGATCTGGCTACGCCGCAGGGCACGCTGACGGTGATCAACGGCTACTTCCCGCAAGGTGAAAGCCGCGACCACCCGATCAAATTCCCGGCTAAAACACGCTTTTATCAGGATCTGCAAAACTACCTGGAGCAGCAGCTGTCGGCTGAATCCCCGGTGTTGATTATGGGTGACATGAACATCAGCCCAAGCGATTATGACATTGGCATCGGCGAAGACAGCCGCAAACGCTGGCTGCGCACCGGCAAGTGTTCCTTCCTGCCGGAAGAGCGCGAATGGATGGATCGCCTGCTGAATTGGGGCCTGGTAGACACCTATCGCCACGCCAACCCGGGGCGCAGCGACGAATTCTCGTGGTTCGACTACCGCTCCAAAGGGTTCGACGACAACCGCGGCCTGCGTATCGATCTGCTGCTGGCCAGCACCCCGCTGGCTTCGCGCTGCATCGCCACCGGCATCGATTACCAAACCCGTGGGATGGAGAAACCTTCCGACCATGCGCCGGTGTGGGCGGAATTTACGCTGTAAACCCATCACCCCGGCGCTCGCCGGGGTTTTACTCTGTGAAGCCAATGAAAATTATCGACGTGGTAGCCGCCATTCTGGAACAGAACGGCCGCATTTTGCTGGCCCAGCGCGGCGCAGGCAGCGATCAGGCCGGTCTGTGGGAGTTTCCCGGCGGCAAGGTTGAAGCCGGCGAAAGCCAGCCAGAGGCGCTGGCGCGCGAGCTGGATGAAGAGTTGGGGATTTGCGCCCGTATCGGCGACCATGTGGGCAGCAATCAGTGGCAGCAAGGCGAACGCCTCATCCGGCTACATGCCTGGCGAGTCGCGGAGTTCTCCGGTGAATTGCAACTGCATTGCCACTCGGCGCTGGTCTGGGTCACGCCGCAACAGGCGCAGGAATACGCCCTGGCGCCCGCCGACGTTCCACTGCTGGCGGACTATATCGCCGCGCAAGGCGATGCGCGCTGAGCGCGGCGATAGGTTACATCGTCACTTCTTCAATCGCACCCAAATCAAGGGGTTGGTGCCGATGGTGTTAGGCTCACGCACGCACTGCAGCACTTCCCCTTCCACTTTAAGCACCGCGCCCTCGGAATAGTTTTGATTCTGGTAGACGCAACAGCGGTTGCAGGGCTGCGCCGGCGGCGGATTGACGCCGCTTTTGGCCGTGCCCCAAATCTCCGGCGAAACCGGCAACACCACGTCCACATCGCCGCGATTGGCGGCGGCCAGGCCGGAAAACGCCAAGACAGCGACGGCTAAAACCCCACTGAGTCCATGCTTCATTCACTCTTCTCCTGCGCCTTGCCGGCGCTTTTCCTGCGTTTTTTGCCCCCGCTGGAAGGCGGCGGCGGCAACCCACGAAACGCCATGCTCGCCCGGCTCTGCTTGGCCTGATAAATCAGCTCTTGCAGCGTGCCGACCAACGGCTGCATAAAGTCCTGATAGCGGCAGGATTTCTCGCTGATTTGCGTCAGCGTGGCTTCCCAGTTGGCCGTCATATCAGGACGCGCAGCAAGATCCGGCAGCGAGTGAATCAACGCGCGCCCGGTTTCGCTGGAGTGAATATAGCGCCCCTTCTTGTACAGAAACGCCCGTTTGAACAGCAATTCGATGATCCCCGCTCGCGTCGCTTCCGTACCTAAACCATCGGTCGCCCGCAGGATTTTCTTTAACGCTTTATCTTGTACGAACCGCGCGATGCCGGTCATGGCCGACAACAGGCTGGCGTCGGTAAACGGCCGCGGCGGCTGCGTCTGGCGTTCCACCACTTCACCGCGCTCGCACAGCAGCTCATCGTCCTTGGCCACCACCGGCAGCGGCGCGCCTTCGTTTTCCTCGTCGCGCTCCTTGCTGCCCAGCAGCGTACGCCAACCGGCCTCCGCCAGGAAACGCGCCTTGGCGATGAATTTGCCGCCGGCGATATCCAGCTCGATCACGCATTTGCGGAACACCGCATCCGGGCAGAACTGCATCAAGTACTGGCGCGCCACCAGCCCATACACATTCCGTTCATCCTGCGTCAGATTCACCTTGCCGGCGCGGGCGGTGGGAATAATGGCGTGGTGCGCATCGACCTTTTTATCGTCCCAGCAACGGTTGCGGCGATCGCTGTCGATCACCGGCTGCGGATACAGCTCGGGTTGGTGCACGCTGATGGCGTTCAGCACCGCGTGGCGGCCGGCAAAATGCTCTTCCGGCAGATAGCGGCAGTCGGAACGCGGATAGGTGATCAATTTGTGGGTTTCGTACAGCCGCTGGCAAACGTCCAGCACCTGTTGCGCGCTGAGGTTATAGCGCCGGGCCGCCTCGATTTGCAGCGTAGAGAGCGAGAACGGCAGCGGCGCGGTATCTGATTCCCGTTTATCATTATAGGCCGTGACCAGGGCCGGCTGGCCCTCGATGCGCTTGACCACGTGCTCCGCCAACGGCCGGTGCAGCAAACGCCCCTCTTCATCCTGATAAGGTTCGCAGGACTCGCTGGGTTGCCACAGCGCCACAAAGCGTTCTTCTTTCGGCGTGACGATGTGCGCCTTGACCTCAAAGAAGTCTTTTGGCACGAAGTTTTCGATCTCTTCGTCGCGGCGCACCACCAATCCGAGCACCGGGGTCTGCACCCTGCCCACCGACAGCACGCCGTCGTAACCGGCGTTGCGGCCCAGCAGCGTGTAGGCGCGGGTCATATTGATGCCGTACAGCCAGTCGGCGCGCGAACGCGCCAGCGCAGACACGCACAACGGAATGAAATCACGGTTGTCGCGCAGACGCTCGACAGCACGCTCCACCGCCTGCGGATTGAGATCGTTGATCAGACAGCGGCGCACGTTCTGGCGCTTCTCCGCCGTCAAATCCAGGTAGTCCAGCACCTCATCCACCAGCAGTTGCCCCTCGCGATCCGGGTCACCGGCGTGAACCACTTCATCGGCTTCGTGCAGCAGCTTTTTAATGGCGTTGAGCTGTTTGCTGACCGAAGGGCGTGGCTGTAAGCGCCATTTTTCGGGGATGATTGGCAGATCCGCCAACGACCAGCGCGCATAGCGGCTGTCATAGGCGTCAGGCTGGGCCTGCTCCAGCAGGTGGCCGACGCACCAGGTCACCACGTCGTT
Organism: Serratia sp. LACPHL-BACT-2024-00286; assembly: GCF_043109535.1. Lineage (NCBI taxonomy): Bacteria > Pseudomonadati > Pseudomonadota > Gammaproteobacteria > Enterobacterales > Yersiniaceae > Serratia > Serratia sp. LACPHL-BACT-2024-00286. The sequence continues at coordinate 455,469 of NZ_JBICNA010000001.1, read as the reverse complement.
GTTGCCACAGGCGATATAGCCGTCGCCGCGGCGATGCGGCTTGGGCAAGACGTCGGCAATGGCGCGCGCCAAACTCGGTTTCTCGGCTATGAACAGTCGCATTAATCACCGTTTTTCTGGCTGAACGTCATCAAGAATTCTCTTACTTCTGCATAGTTCCCACGGAAGACGATCCGCTGGGCTTTCTTTTCCAACTGATAGCAATACATCGGATCGTAGTACTGCTGCAACAGAGGCGCCAACCATTCGCGGTGCGCGTCGCCCTGGCCACTGAGGCGCTGAGCCCGCAGCGCCGCCTCCAGCCGCTGCGTCAACTGCTGGAAGCGCTCCAGGCCCAAACGGCGGCGGATGGCGAACAGGCCGTGATGCAAATAGTCGTCGTACTGCCGCCAGCCTTCTTCCACGCCATAGGCCTGTTCGAACTGTTCGCGCATACCGTCGATATATTCGGCCTGCAGACGCGCCAGACGAATATCGAACGGATCGTCGATCACCGCCACCGGCGCCTGCTGCATGCCGTTGAACAACGGCAACGGCAGATTGTTGCTGCCGATGATCCGCCCTTCGTCTTCCAGCACCCAACGGCGGCTGCCACCATGCTGTTTTTTCAGCAATAACACAGCCAGACGATTCTCAAAATCTATCTGCGAGCTCTGCCCCGCCAGCGTTCGGCCAAAAGATGAACCGCGATGGCGCGCAGCGCCTTCCAGATCGACGCCGTCGGCCAGTTCGTTGACCAGCAGCGTCTTGCCGCTGCCGGTATTGCCGCCCACCAGGGCCATCGGCAATTGCGCGCTTTGCGTCAGTACACCGAGCAGATAATTGCGCAGCGCCTTATAACCGCCAATGATGCGCGGATAATCCACGCCGGCCTCGTGCAGCCATTGCTGCACCAGCTGCGAGCGCAGCCCGCCGCGGAAGCAGTAAATATAGCCTTCGGGCCGCGCTGCGCAGGCCGCCAGCCAGGCGGCGGTGCGCTGTTCGCGCAGTTTGCCGTTCACCAGGCTGTGGCCGAGCGCGATCGCCGCCTGCTGCCCATGCTGCTTATAGCAGGTGCCGACCGCCTGGCGCTCGCTGTCGATCATCAGCGGTAAATTCACCGCCTGTGCGAAGGCGCCCTGCTGAAATTCGATCGGTGCGCGCACGTCAATCAGCGGCACGTCCTGCAGGAAAATGCGTCGGTAATCGTCGCTGTCCGGCCTTCCTTGGATGTGGGACACTACACAACCTCGATCAGTGGCTGCCCGGTCTGTGCGGCATGCAATTCACCGATAGCGTTGAGGGTGATACCGTGCTGCCCGGCAATCGCCAGCACCTGCGCTTCCGCCTCTGGCAATACCGCCAACAGCAAGCCGCCGGAGGTTTGCGGATCGCACAGCAGCTGGCGCTGCAAATCGCTCATCTCGCCCACCAGATGGCCATAGCTGTCGAAGTTGCGCCCGGTGCCGCCCGGCACGCAGCCTTCGGCGATATACGCCTCGACGTCCGGCAGCTTCGGCACCCGCTCGAACCAGACCGTCGCCTGCAGACCGGAGCCCTGGCACACCTCGCTCAGGTGGCCCAGCAGGCCAAAACCGGTGATATCGGTCATCGCCGTGACGCCCGCCACCTCGGCAAAGTCGGCGCCTGGCTTGTTCAGGCGGCACATCACTTCGGTCGCCAGGCCCTGATGCTCAGTGCGCAGTTTGCTTTGCTTCTCGGCAGTCGTCAGCACGCCGATGCCCAGCGGCTTGGTCAGATAGAGTTTCGCCCCGGCCTGTGCCGCGCTGTTTTTCTTCACCCGTTCGGTATTGACCACGCCGGTGACCGCCAGGCCGAAAATAGGTTCCGGCGCATCGATGGAATGGCCGCCGGCCAGCGCGATCCCCGCCTGCTGGCAGGCGAAACGGCCGCCGTCGATCACCTGCTGCGCCACCTCCGGCGGCAGCTTGGCGATCGGCCAGCCGAGAATGGCGATCGCCATGATCGGTTTGCCGCCCATCGCATACACGTCGCTGATGGCGTTGGCGGCCGCAATGCGGCCGAAATCGAACGGATCGTCGACGATCGGCATGAAAAAGTCGGTGGTGCTGATGATGCCGACGCCGTTGCCGATGTCGTACACCGCCGCGTCGTCGCGGGTTTCATTGCCGACCAGCAGGCGCGGATCGACAAACTTTTCCCGCTCGCTGTGCAAGATGGTTTCGAGAACTTTCGGTGAGATTTTGCAGCCGCAGCCAGCGCCATGGCTGTACTGGGTTAAACGGATCGCTGGCGATGTCATAGTCCACTCCCTTCGGTAACGGCACTCAAGATAACATAGGGTAGCGCTTGCCGAAGAGATTGATAAGAGCGCGCCAGCGATAAGCGAACGGCCTGCTCAGAAACCATGCGATTTTGCGGGGTTTGGCGCATTTTCGCCGCGCCCCGCGGGAGAAAACTCAGAAATAGCTGACGAAAGGCGTGCTGTCCGGCGGCGTCACCTTGGTGGCGGCCTTCAGCTGCGGCGTGCCCAGATAGAGGAAACCGACGATCTCGTCCTGCTCGCGGCAGCCGAAGGCTTCGCGCACCAGCGCATGCTCGGTCCAGGCGCCGGTGCGCCAGATGCCGTTAAAGCCCTGCGCCAGCGCCGCCATCTGCATCGCCTGCACCGCACAACCGGCGGAAACCACCTGCTCCCAGCGCGGCACCTTGGTCTCTTCAGTGCAGTGCGCAATGACGGTGATGATCAGCGGCGCGCGGAACGGCGCCTTGGTGGCCTTTTCGATCGCCGCTTCGTCCAGCTGATCCTGCTTCGCCGCCGCCTGCAGCAGCTGGCTGAAGCGCTCCAGACCCTGATTTTCGATCATCACGAAACGCCACGGCTGCAGCGCGCCGTGATCGGGCGCACGCAGGCCCGCGTTGATGATATTTTGGCGCACTTCCCCCGCCGGCGCCGGTTCCGCCAGGCGCGAAGCCGAGCGGCGATTCAATAAAAGATCCAGAGCATCCATCGTAAACTCCTGATAACAATTTTCATTCCGGCCACGTTAACATAGCTAAACGACGAGTTACAGCCTCGGCGATAGCGTCTGTGTGCCACGATTTAAAGCTGACATTTCCCCGGCCGCTCATTAGGATAGCGGAACATTCTCGACTCTTGTTGGAGAGCACATGCGCACATTGTGGCAAATTATTGCCGGCATTTTCCGGTGGACATGGCGTCTGCTGAATTTTATCAGGGAACTGATCCTTAACCTGTTCCTGGTCTTGCTGATCCTGGTTGGGGTTGGCATCTATCTGTCCTTCCAAAGTTCCTCCACCACGACGGCCCCGGCGCGCGGCGCGCTGCTGGTCGATTTAAGCGGCGTGGTGGTCGATCAGCCCTCGGTAAACAACCGGGTGCGGCAATGGGGCCGCGAGCTGTTGGGCGCCTCCAGCAGCCGTCTGCAGGAAAACTCGCTGTTCGACGTGGTCGATAGCATCCGCAAGGCCAAAGACGATAAAAACATTACCGGCATGGTGTTGCAGCTGAATGACTTCGTCGGCGCCGATCAGCCGTCGCTGCGCTATATCGGCAAGGCGCTGCGCGAGTTCCGCGACAGCGGCAAGCCGATCTTCGCCATCGGCGACAGCTACAACCAGACGCAATACTTCCTGGCCAGCTACGCCAACAAGGTCTATCTGTCGCCGCAGGGCGCGGTCGATCTGCACGGTTTCGCCACCAACAACCTGTATTACAAGTCGTTGCTGGACATGCTCAAGGTCACCACCAATATCTTCCGCGTCGGCACCTATAAATCGGCGGTCGAACCGCTGATCCGCGACGATATGTCTCCGGCGGCGCGCGAAGCGGACAGCCGCTGGATTGGCGGCCTGTGGCAGAACTATCTGGAAACCGTCGCGGCCAACCGCCAATTGACGCCACAGCAGCTGTTCCCGGGCGCCGCCGGCGTGCTGAGCGGCCTGCAGGCGGCCGGTGGCGACACCGCTCGCTATGCGCTGGACAATAAGCTGGTGGACGAGCTGGCCTCGCGCACCGCGATCGAAAATCAGCTGGTCAAGACCTTCGGCTGGGATAAACAGGCGAACGATTTCAACGCCATCAGCATCTACGACTACCAGCCGAAACCGGACGCCAACCAGGGCGGCAAGATCGCCGTGGTCTTCGCCAACGGCGCCATCATGGACGGCCCGCAGACGCCGGGTAACGTCGGGGGTGATAGCACCGCCGCCGAACTGCGTCAGGCCCGTCTGGATCCGGCCATCAAGGCCGTGGTGTTCCGCGTCAACAGCCCGGGGGGCAGCGTCAGCGCATCCGAAGTGATCCGCTCCGAACTGGCCGCCGTGCGCGCCGCCGGCAAACCGGTGGTGGTTTCGATGGGCGGCATGGCCGCGTCGGGCGGCTACTGGGTTTCGACGCCGGCCGACTACATCATCGCCAGCCCGAGCACCCTGACCGGTTCCATCGGCATTTTCGGCATCATCAACACCTACGAGAAAACCCTGGATACGCTGGGCGTGCACACCGACGGCGTGGCGACCTCGCCGCTGGCCGACATTGCGGTCACCAAGGCGCTGCCGCAGGAGTTCTCGCAGATGATGCAGCTGAACATCGAAAACGGGTATAAGAACTTCCTCGATTTGGTCGCCAAATCGCGCAAGATGACCCCGCAGCAGGTTGACCAAATCGCCCAGGGCCACGTCTGGCTCGGCAGCGACGCCAAGGCCAACGGCCTGGTCGATCAGTTGGGCGATTTCGACGACGCGGTGAAAAAAGCCGCCGAGCTGGCGAAGCTGCAACAGTGGCAGCTCAACTGGTTCGTCGATACCCCAAGCCTGAGCGATATGGTGCTCAGCCAGTTCGGCGTTTCCGTTCACGCCATGCTGCCGGCGGCGATTCAAGCCATGCTGCCCGCTCCGCTGGCCTCGGTCGCCAACGCGGTGAAAGAACAGCCGGGTTTGTTCAATAACCTGAACGATCCGCAAAACCGTTATGCGATCTGTCTCACCTGCGGAGAAGTCCGCTGACAAATAATTCTGCAGCCCGGCCATCGCCGGGCTTTTTTTCTGCCGCCATGCCCCTATAATTCAGCCCATCTTATCTTTGTTAAAATCATGACCATGCAAAAGAAATCCATTTACGTCGCCTACACCGGCGGCACCATCGGCATGCAGCGTTCCGATCACGGCTATATCCCGGTTTCCGGCCACCTGCAGCGCCAGCTGGCGCTGATGCCCGAATTCCATCGCCCGGAAATGCCGGATTTCACCATTCATGAATATGCGCCATTGATTGACTCTTCGGATATGACACCGGAAGACTGGCAGCACATCGCCGACGACATCAAGCAGAACTACGATCGCTACGACGGCTTCGTGATCCTGCACGGCACCGACACCATGGCGTTCACCGCGTCGGCACTCTCCTTCATGCTGGAAAACCTGGCTAAACCGGTGATCGTCACCGGCTCGCAGATTCCGCTGGCGGAGCTGCGCTCCGATGGCCAGACCAACCTGCTCAACGCGCTGTATCTGGCGGCCAACCATCCGGTGAATGAAGTCAGCCTGTTCTTCAACAACAAGCTGTTCCGCGGCAACCGCACCACCAAAGCGCACGCCGACGGCTTCGACGCCTTCGCCTCCCCGAATCTGCCGCCGCTGCTGGAAGCCGGTATTCACATTCGCCGCCAGCAAGGCATCGACAGCCCGCCATGCAACGGCGCGCTGCGGGTGCACGACATTACGCCGCAGCCGATCGGCGTGGTCACTATCTATCCGGGCATTTCCGGCGCGGTGGTGCGCAACTTCCTGCTGCAGCCGGTCAAAGCGCTGATCCTGCGTTCCTACGGCGTCGGCAACGCGCCGCAGAAGGCCGAGCTGATCGACGAGTTGCGCGCGGCCTCAGAACGCGGCATCGTGGTGGTGAACCTGACGCAGTGCATCTCCGGGCGCGTCAATATGGAAGGCTATGCCACCGGCAACGCGCTGGCGCACGCCGGGGTGATCAGCGGTTTCGACATGACGGTGGAAGCCGCCCTGACCAAGCTGCACTACCTGCTGAGCCAGCCGCTGACGCCGGAACAAATCCGCGCCCTGATGCAGCAAGACCTGCGCGGCGAGCTGAGCATCAACGGTTAACCTACTGAACTCTGGAGCGGCGATGAAAACGGCCCTGTTGTTGATCGATCTGCAAAACGATTTCTGCCCCGGCGGCGCGCTGGCGGTCACGGCGGGCGACGCCGTCATCCCGGTGGCCAATCAGGCGATCGCCGCCTGTCTGGCGCGTGGCGAACCGGTGGTAGCCAGCCAGGACTGGCATCCCGCCAATCACCGCAGTTTTGCGGTGAACTCCCATGCGCAGGTCGGCACCCTCGGCGAGCTGGAAGGCCTGCCGCAGGTGTGGTGGCCGGTGCACTGCGTGCAAGGAAGCCACGGCGCCGATTTTCACCCCCAGTTACAGCGGCAACATATCAATGCCGTTTTTCGCAAAGGGCAGGATACGGATATCGACAGCTACAGCGCATTCTTCGATAACGGCCACCGAGCGCAGACCGAACTGCACGGCTGGCTGCAATCGCAGGGCGTCCAGCGGCTGGCAATCATGGGCCTGGCGACCGACTACTGCGTCAAGTTCAGCGTGCTGGATGCGCTGGCCGCCGGCTATCCGACGCAGGTGATCGTCGACGGCTGCCGCGGCGTGAATCTGCAGCCGGACGACAGCGAGCGGGCGCTGCAGGACATGGCGTGCGCCGGTGCGCAACTGGTTACCCTGTCACAATTCCTCGCCAACTAAATCCTCCAGGGCGCCATCAGCGCCCTCTCTGCGCGGTGGCGAAAATTTCGACGCCGCTCACAATATCGCCCTTCTTCTCCGCCAGCCGCTTGTGAGCAGCAGGCGCTTTTGCTGTTATGGCTCCGACGCTTTTGGCGTCAATCGGTTATACGCATCCGGGGCCCACTGAGCCCGGCTTTATTGTGACCGCCTCAGGCGGTACGGTCGGCCTTGCCGACCCAAGGAGAAAGACATGAAAATAACCCAAAAACTGCTGCCTTTACTGGCGGCGGTGCAGTTGGCTATGGCCGGCGCAGGCACGGCCCAGGCGGCTTATCTCTCCGTTGGCTACTTCAACGGCGGCGGCGACGTCACCGCCGGCCCCGGTGGCGACATCGACAAGCTGGACGTCACGCAAATCACCCACCTCAACTATTCGTTCGGCCTGATCTACAACGGTGAGAAAGACGAAGCCAATGCAGCGCTGAAAGACCCCGCTCGCCGCCACCAGATCTACCTGTCGCCGAAGGTCACGGCCGATCTGCAACGGCTGCCGATACTGCGTAAACAGAACCCCGAGCTGAAAGTGCTGCTGTCGGTCGGCGGCTGGGGCGCACGGGGTTTCTCCGGTGCCGCGGCAACTGCGGAAAACCGGGCGATATTCATCCGCTCCGCGCTGCAGGTGATCGCCCAGTATCAGCTGGATGGCATCGATCTGGACTGGGAATATCCGGTGAACGGCGCCTGGGGGCTGGTGGAAAGCCAACCGGCGGATCGCGACAACTTCACCCTGCTGTTGAAAGAGCTTCATCAGGCGCTGGGTAAAGGCAAGCTGTTAACCATCGCCGTCGGGGCCAACGTCAAAAGCCCGCAGGAATGGGTTGATGTGAAAAGCATTGCCCCTTACCTCGACTACATCAATCTGATGACCTACGACATGGCTTACGGCACGCAGTACTTCAATGCCAACCTGTACGATTCAAAGCATTGGCCAACCGTGGCGGCCGCCGATCGCTACAGCGCCGATTTCGTGGTCAAGAATTATCTGGCTGCCGGCCTGAAACCGGCGCAGATGAACCTGGGCATCGGTTTCTACGGCCGGGTTCCGAAACGGGCGACCGAGGCGGGTATCGACTGGGACAAGCCGGACGCCGCCAAACATCCGGTGACGCAACCTTACTTCAGCGCGCGAGAAACCGCCCTGTTCAGCGCGCTGGGGCTGGATCTCAGCAAAGACACTTACTTTAAATACCACGATATCGTCAGTAAATTGCTCAACGATCCGCAGCATCGTTTTCGCGAGCACTGGGATGACGACGCCAAAGTGCCTTATCTGACGCTGCAATCCGCCGAAGGCAAGCCGCTGTTCGCAATCTCCTACGAGAATCCGCGTTCGGTGGCCATCAAGGCCGAATACATCAAAAGTCAGGGATTGGGCGGTGCGATGTTCTGGGAGTACGGCGCGGACGATAACAACCAGCTGGCGCAGCAGCTGGCGGAATCGCTGGGGATTAAGGGCGAAAAACGGTGAATCGACGGGGCGATGGCGACATCGCCCCGCTTTCATTAGGGAAGCCTTACTGCGGTTTGAGTTTGGCCAACGGCTCGGCAACGAACTGCTGTTTCAGCTCTTGCTTGCTCTTCATCACGATCTGCCCGTCGGTGCCGATGCTCATGTGCTGCGGATCGACGTTGTTCATCGACTGCCACAGCATCACCGCCTGCAGGCTGTTTTCTTTTTGCTCCGGCGTCAGCGCCACGCCGTCCGGCCATTTGCCCAGCTCAACCGCCTGTACCAGGCGCTGGTATATCTCGGGCGTCATCGCCGCAATCAGATCTTTCACGTCCATCAGAGCCCTTCTCGCTTACGGATGAATAATTAGCTGAATCGATTTTGTTGGTTAAATTACCACTTAACCGGCCGTTTGGTCGCCATTTTCGCCATCGGTAAAGCTCAGTGAAGCGGAATTGACGCAGTAGCGATCGCCGGTCGGCTGCGGGCCATCGGGGAAAACGTGCCCCAGGTGCGCGTCGCAATGGCCGCAGCGGATTTCAACACGATGCATATTATGTGAATTATCATCAAGATAACGGATAGCATCGGCGGAAACCGGCTCATAAAAGCTCGGCCAGCCGCAGCCGGAATCGTATTTGGTCTCGGAATAGAACAGCGGCTGGTTACAGCACAGGCAATGGTACACGCCCTCGCGCTTGTTGTGCAGCAATTTGCCGCTGAACGGCGCTTCGGTGCCGCGCTGTTGCGTCACATAACGTTGGATTTCATTCAGTTCCGTGACCGGATGACCGGGGGTTGTCTCTTTAGCCATTTGTGCTTATCTCTGAATGTGGATAATGTCAACGAAAACAATGATTAATAATAACAAAAAATTAACACCGCTGCAGGGGTTTTTGGCCTAAACTGTAGCCCATAAAGGCCACGTCACGATGATATGTGATAGCGATCACACATCTTGCGTATGCTGACTTTATACTTGGCGGCTTGTCCCCATATAACGGATGAGGCCGAGCGCAAATGGACTGTGCAATAAGCGTGCAAAACCACCCTTCCGGTTTGACTTGCCGCAAGAATTGACACGATTCCGCTTGACGCTGGGTAAGGTTTTTGTAATTTTACAACCAACCTTTTATTCACTAACAAATAGCTGGTGGAATATATGACTATCAAAGTAGGTATCAACGGTTTTGGCCGTATCGGTCGCATTGTTTTCCGTGCTGCTCAAGAACGTTCTGACATCGAGATCGTTGCAATCAACGACCTGTTGGACGCAGAGTACATGGCTTACATGCTGAAGTATGACTCTACTCACGGCCGTTTCAACGGTACGGTAGAAGTTAAAGACGGCCACCTGGTTGTTAACGGCAAAACCATCCGTGTTACCGCAGAGAAAGACCCGGCTAACCTGAAGTGGAACGAAGTGGGTGTTGACGTGGTTGCTGAAGCGACCGGTATCTTCCTGACCGACGAAACCGCACGTAAGCACATCACCGCCGGCGCCAAAAAAGTGGTTCTGACTGGCCCATCCAAAGATGCGACCCCAATGTTCGTGCGCGGCGCCAACTTTGATAAATATGCCGGCCAGGACATCGTGTCCAACGCCTCTTGCACCACCAACTGCCTGGCGCCACTGGCTAAAGTCATCAACGACAACTTCGGTATCGTTGAAGGCCTGATGACCACCGTTCACGCGACCACCGCCACTCAGAAAACCGTTGATGGCCCGTCCCACAAAGACTGGCGCGGCGGCCGCGGCGCATCCCAGAACATCATCCCTTCTTCTACCGGCGCAGCGAAAGCGGTTGGCGTTGTTCTGCCAGAGCTGAAAGGCAAACTGACCGGTATGGCGTTCCGCGTACCGACGCCAAACGTATCCGTTGTTGACCTGACCGTGCGTCTGGAAAAAGCGGCTACCTACGAAGAAATCAAGAAAGCCATCAAAGACGCCGCTGAAGGTTCTATGAAAGGCGTTCTGGGCTATGTTGAAGACGACGTGGTTTCCACCGATTTCAACGGCGAAGTGCTGACTTCCGTGTTCGATGCCAAAGCCGGTATCGCACTGAACGACAACTTCGTGAAACTGGTTTCCTGGTACGACAACGAAACCGGTTATTCCAACAAGGTTCTGGATCTGATCGCTCACATCTCCAAGTAATGGCATGATGTTAAGCTGATAATGAGGGCGACATTTTTGTCGCCCTTTTTTATTTGTCTCTCCGGCAAACAATAGGTCATGAAATGAACGAGAAAATTTTCACCCTGCCCGTTTCCGAACAGATTTCGCCATACATCAGCCAGCGGCAACTCGATGAGCTGGGCGTGGTTGTGGTGTCGCATCCGAAAGTGCGCGCGGCCGTCGCGCTGCAGGGCGCCCATTTGCTGGCCTGGCAGCCCAGCGGTGAGCAGCCGGTGATTTGGCTCAGCAACAATACCCCCTTCGCCAAAGGCAAGGCCATCCGCGGCGGCGTGCCGATCTGCTGGCCGTGGTTCGGCCCGGTGGCGCAACCCTCCCACGGTTTTGCCCGCAACCAGCCCTGGAGCCTGACGGCGCACGATGAAGATGACAACGGCGTCATCCTGACCTTTACGCTGAAAGACAATGAGCAGACCCGCAAACTGTGGCCGCACGCCTTCACGCTGATTGCCCGCTTCAAGCTGGGTGCGGAGTGCGAAATCGAACTGGAATCGCACGGCGATTATCAGGCCACGGCGGCGCTGCACAGTTACTTCCAGGTCGGCGACATCGATCGGGTCAGCGTGGCGGGCCTGGGCGAGCCTTATATCGACAAGGTGGCGGGCGGCGCAGAGGCGCTTCAGGAAGGCGAAGTGACCTTCGTCGGCCAAACCGACCGCGTCTATACCCGCCCGGAGGCCTTCAGCCAGATCCGCGATCCGGCGCTCGCGCGCACCATAGAGGTTCACCACCATCATATGAGCGACGTCATCGCCTGGAACCCCGGCGTGGAGCTCTCCTGCAGCATGGGGGATATGCCGAACGACGGTTACAAGACCATGGTCTGCATCGAGACCGGGCGCGTCAGCAAACCGCTGGTCGCCGCCGGCGAGCAACCCGCCCGTTTGGGCGTGACCTTCCGCAGCCGTAAGAAGGCCTGAGGCGCCGCGCGCGACAGCGCACTGCAGATGTGCAAAAGGGGCGCCTGCGCCCCTTTTTGATGCACGCCATGCACGATAATCGTGCAATGCGTGATTAGAAGGTGTAGCTCACACCCGTCATCAACAAACCGGTGTAGGATTTATCCACCATCGGGCTGTCTTTCACTTCATCCGACAACTTCACATAGCGGCCGAGGAAGAAGGCGTTCCAGCTTTTGTTGATCTGGTAATTGGCGCTCAGTTCGAGATACGGCGCCCAGCTATCGCCTGGGGTGTAGCTGTCCAGGCCGCTGCGGCGCGATTCATTGGCGCTAACTCCGTAGTAATATTTGTTCTGGTTTTTGCTGTTCCACATCACGCCTACGCCCGGGACCAGCGTCAGCGCGTCCAGATCAAACTTGTACAGATAAGCCACGTCGCCCACCAGCCCGTTGCTGTAGTTCAACGTGTCGCCGGTGAAGGTGGTGCGGAGGGTGCCCCACTCCGCGTGGTGCGAATAAGCCAGGCCGGCCATCAGCGTGCCGCGGCGTTTGTCGAGACGCTTCATGCGATCGTCATCGCTGTCGCCAGGGCGGTAGCCCCATGGCGTGTAGTAACCCATGATGCTCAGCTGGTTTTCTTGATCTTTCCACAGGTAGTAACCGGCGGTCAGAGTACGGAAGTAGAAGTCGTCACCTTCATAGTCGATGACGGGCACCGGATATACGCGATCCTGATAACCGCGATACGCGTCCGGGCTAACCAGCGCGCCGGCGCCGAGTGACCAGGTTCCCGCCTGAGCACTTTGCGCACAAACCATTGCGGAAGCGATAATTGCTAGCGTTTTGAGTTTTGAAATCTTCACTGGTTCTTTTTCCATAAATTACAGGGTTAATAGCCGCAATAGTTTATGTGAAAATTTAGTTGCGCGCCTAATCTTTACAATAGAAAACGACCAAGATCGAATAACTTATAGCGGAATTATGAATTAATCATGGCGGAACGATGACGTTTCATCCTGCAGGCCGCGCCAGACAAGGCATTTGGCTTCCACTGTAATAACTGAGTCATTGATATGACTTAAAAAAAGCTTTTTCTGCGGCAGGAAATTTTCCGGCAAGCAAACTAAGCTTAAATCAGAAGGTGAATTTATCCTGAGCCCAGTGGCAAACAGCGCAACTCGCGATAATAAGCGCACCAAGTTGGCATACGGGTTGCTGTACTCAGGCGTATTCTCATCTTCCGGGGGCCAGAACACTATCACACGCTCTCTTTAACCTGTGCTAATAACGAAAGGACGGGCATCATGAACATATTTGACCACTATCGCCAGCGCTACGAAGCTGCCAAGGACGAAGAGTTCACACTGCAGGAATTTCTTACCATTTGCCGGCAAGATCGCAGTGCCTATGCCAACGCGGCCGAACGTCTGCTGATGGCTATCGGTGAACCTGTGATGGTCGACACTGCGCTAGAATCACGCCTGTCGCGCCTGTTCTCCAACCGCGTGATCGCACGCTATCCGGCCTTTGAAGAATTCTACGGCATGGAAGAGGCCATCGAACAGATCGTCTCTTACCTGAAACACGCCGCGCAGGGCCTGGAAGAGAAGAAACAGATCCTTTACCTGCTCGGCCCGGTGGGCGGCGGTAAATCCTCGCTGGCGGAGCGTCTTAAGGCGTTGATGCAGCGCGTACCCATCTACACCCTCAGCGCCAACGGCGAACGCAGCCCGGTCAACGATCATCCGCTGTGCCTGTTCAACCCGCAGGAAGATGCCTCGATCCTGGAAAAAGAGTTCAACATCCCGAGTCGCTATCTCGGCACCATCATGTCGCCGTGGGCGGCGAAGCGCCTGCATGAGTTCGGCGGCGACATCACCAAGTTTAAAGTCGTCAAAGTGCGCCCTTCCATCCTGGAGCAGATCGCCATCGCCAAAACCGAACCGGGCGATGAGAACAACCAGGACATCTCGGCACTGGTCGGTAAAGTGGACATCCGTAAGCTGGAGAACCATGCGCAGAACGATCCGGACGCCTACGGCTACTCCGGCGCCCTGTGCCGCGCCAACCAGGGGATTATGGAGTTCGTCGAGATGTTCAAAGCGCCGATCAAGGTGCTGCACCCGCTGCTGACGGCGACCCAGGAAGGCAACTACAACGGCACCGAGGGCATCTCCGCCCTGCCGTTCAACGGCATCATTCTGGCGCACTCCAACGAATCCGAGTGGGTGACCTTCCGTAACAACAAGAACAACGAAGCGTTCCTCGACCGCGTGTACATCGTCAAGGTGCCTTACTGCCTGCGCGTGTCGGAAGAGATCAAGATTTACGACAAGCTGCTGGATCACAGCGAGCTGACCCACGCGCCCTGCGCGCCGGGCACCCTCGAAACGCTGGCGCGCTTTAGCGTGCTGTCGCGGCTGAAAGAGCCGGAAAACTCGAGCATTTACTCGAAAATGCGCGTGTATGACGGCGAAAGCCTCAAGGATACCGATCCGAAAGCCAAGTCCTATCAGGAGTACCGCGACTACGCCGGGGTTGACGAAGGCATGAACGGCCTCTCCACCCGTTTCGCCTTTAAAATCCTCTCGCGGGTATTCAACTTCGATCACGCCGAGGTGGCGGCCAACCCGGTACACCTGTTCTATGTACTGGAACAGCAGATCGAACGCGAGCAGTTCCCGCAGGATTTGGCAGAGAAATACCTGGAGCACCTGAAAGGCTATCTGATCCCGAAATACGCCGAATTTATCGGCAAAGAGATCCAGACCGCCTATCTGGAATCCTACTCGGAATACGGGCAGAACATTTTTGACCGTTACGTGACCTACGCGGACTTCTGGATCCAGGATCAGGAGTATCGCGATCCCGACACCGGTCAGTTGTTCGACCGCGAGTCGTTGAACGCCGAACTGGAGAAAATCGAGAAACCGGCCGGCATCAGCAACCCGAAAGATTTCCGTAACGAAATCGTGAACTTCGTGCTGCGCGCCCGCGCCAACAACAACGGCCGTAATCCGAACTGGACCAGCTACGAGAAGCTGCGCACCGTGATCGAGAAGAAAATGTTCTCCAATACCGAAGAACTGTTGCCGGTCATTTCGTTTAACGCCAAAACATCGACGGACGAGCAGAAGAAACACGACGACTTCGTCGACCGCATGATGGAGAAAGGCTATACCCGCAAGCAGGTGCGCCTGCTGTGTGAATGGTATCTGCGGGTCAGAAAATCCTCATAACGCCTCAGGTAAGCGGCATTATCAGGGCCATGTCCACAGTCATGGACGTTGCAGCGCAGCCCAGGGAGGGGCTGGCACATTGCGCTGTCGCGGCCGGGACATGAAGAGTTGGCAACGTCGTTTGGGGGAAGTATGGCCTATTTCATTGACCGGCGGCTGAACGGCAAAAACAAGAGCATGGTGAACCGCCAGCGCTTCTTGCGCCGTTATAAGTCGCAAATCAAACAGTCGATTGCCGAAGCCATCAACAAGCGTTCGGTCACCGACGTAGACAGCGGGGAGTCGGTCTCCATCCCCACTGACGATATCAACGAACCGATGTTTCATCAGGGGCGCGGCGGCACTCGCCATCGCGTTCACCCGGGCAATGACCACTTCGTGCAGAACGATCGCGTTGAGCGGCCTCAGGGCGGCGCAGGCGGTGGCGGCGGCCAGGGCAACGCCAGCCAGGACGGTGAAGGCCAGGATGAATTCGTCTTCCAGATCTCCAAAGACGAGTACCTCGATCTGCTGTTCGAGGATCTCGCCCTGCCCAACCTGAAAAAGAATCAGTACAAGCAGCTGACCGAGTTCAAAACCCATCGCGCCGGCTATACCGCCAACGGCGTGCCGGCCAACATCAGCGTCGTGCGTTCGCTGCAGAACTCGTTGGCGCGACGTACCGCCATGACCGCCGGTAAAAGACGCGCGTTGCACGAGCTGGAAGACGCGCTGACCCAGCTGGAAAACACCGAACCGGTGCAATTGCTGGAAGAGGAGCGGCTGCGCAAGGAAATTGCCGAACTGCGCAAGAAAATCGAAAGCGTGCCGTTTATCGATACCTTCGACCTGCGCTACAAAAACTATGAGCGCCGGCCGGAGCCTTCCAGCCAGGCGGTGATGTTCTGCCTGATGGACGTGTCCGGTTCAATGGATCAGGCGACCAAAGACATGGCCAAGCGCTTTTACATTCTGCTTTATCTGTTCCTGAGCCGAACCTACAAGAACGTCGAGGTGGTCTATATTCGCCATCACACCCAGGCGAAAGAGGTGGACGAACAGGAGTTCTTCTATTCGCAGGAAACCGGCGGCACCATCGTCTCCAGCGCGCTGAAGTTGATGAACGACGTGGTCGAAGAGCGTTATGACCCGGCGCAATGGAATATCTACGCCGCGCAAGCGTCGGACGGCGACAACTGGGCCGACGACTCACCGCTGTGCCATGAGCTGTTGGCGAAAAAGATCCTGCCGATGGTGCGTTATTACAGCTACATAGAAATCACTCGCCGCGCTCATCAAACGCTGTGGCGCGAATATGAGGATCTGCAGGCAAGATTCGATAACTTCGCCATGCAGCATATCCGAGAACCGGACGATATCTATCCGGTATTCCGCGAACTGTTTCGCAAACAGACCGTGTGAATAACGTCGCGTGAATGTCACCACAGCCGGAAAACGCCGTTTTCCGGCTGTTTCTTTTTCGCATTATATATTTACATCACCTATGTTTGATTTTTAGGCAATGGCAATATCAATAATAAGTCAGATTCCCCAGAACGGCCGTCTCTATTATTTGTTCTTCTGAGGTTATTCCTAAACATTCGCCTCTGTGCCCACACGGCTTGATAGGAATATTCCCATTCAGTTATCGTTACCCCGTCGCTTAAGTCTCTTCCTAAGCGAAATTTGCCTCATTTTATTTTTCTATGGCTTCTCAGCCCGCTGCGGCGGGCATTTACCTGTCAGCAGGTTAGACATCATGATCGATTACACCCTCTATGGCCTCAACAAGCACGATGTTGATGAATACCATAAGCAAATATGCTGCCTGCTCGGCAAAAACGTGCTGCTGGTGCTGACCGCCAACAAGCCGATAACCAAACAGAACCTGCTCGCCAGCCTTATCCAGGAGATAGAAAAACAGCCCGATGATTATTTTCAGCGGTTGCATCGTGCAGCCATAGAAATGATCGGCGTTAACGGACGCTAAGGCGATATACGTAAGGCAGGCATCTACGCCATTATTGCCGCCGCCGCGTGTCGATGATGCTGTTGATTATTAATATCGATAGCGATATCAGCGAAGGGATAGCCTGCCGCAGAATGTCATCTTTTAGTCCGAAAACCCTTTCTGCCCTTGCTGTATTTCGCGCCGGCCGCCTCATCAATCAAACCCGCCACCTCATCGGCGTGGAAACCAGCGAGGTCAACGCATTTCCACCGAATGAATCGCCGAATATCCCCTGCGCGACGCCGTCCCAGAATCAGCGTACCAGCACGATAATGGGTTGCGTGCTCATTGCCGACTCCTTCATCTCATAGACTGCGCCGTAGACAGATGAATGGCTCCCCTTAAGGGAGGCGCGTGGCTGCCTTCGGCGCCACGCAGTCCCCATTTTCTATAGTCAGCCTCAGGCGTTCAGCAATGGCGACGACGAGTTAGCGTTCCCGGTTTTCCGGCGTCGCCACGGCCTTATCGAAGCGGCTTACGCCGCAAGGGGGGAGAAAAAAACGATTAAAACTAGGATTTTTACCCATGTCGATCTAAAATTTCGCGCAAAAACAAAGAGAAGTAAATTTAGCCCAACGGGAAAAGGAATGAAGTTGTGAAGGAAATGATCTCCATTGTTTTTATGGCATGCCTGCTGGCGCTGCTGTTTTCGTGGCTGTTCGTCTACGGTCTTAACATTCATTAAACCCGCAACGTCCACAATCCCCCTCCCTGGCCGGCTGGCGGCGCATCGTGACAGATGCGCTAAAACCGGCACCTGAAGGGTTCACGTACCGCCAAACCCACGCCAGCTCACCTTAGCCGTCCGTCCGCCAATACATCATTAATTTTTATGAGTCATAACCCCCATCGCGTTCCCCCCTTCACCGGCTCTTTTACTGCTTAGGGGAGTCACCTCCAGAAAAAGGGTTTGCCTGACGCGAAATGTTACCGGTAACTATGCTGTTGATTTCTTTTGGTAATAAACGTAAGACCGTTAATAACCCTACGTTCTTTATAGAAATAAATTATGCATCCTTATGGATAAAGGTTTGAATAAACGGCCTTTAGTCATTGATTATCACCCGCCAAGCTCCTAGAATTCGCGCGTAAAAATACAACTGGGATCGGGTTTCATGTCGTCGCTGTGGGTTGCAACGCAATACTGTTATTTTATCGGCCTGTTAGTTTCTATGATTTTCACCTACCTGGTTAGCCGGGACACCGTCAAAATTCGCTGTATCAGCGCACTGACCATCGGGTTAACCTGGCCGTTAAGCCTGCCGGTGGTGTTGCTGTTTTCGCTGTTCTGACGCCCCCAATACCTCGCGTGGGTTTTTAACAGGCATGCTAATGAAAAGAGGCCGACCACCGGCGCAGTGGATTTTTGGCGCGGGATAAAAAAACGCCAGCGCAAGGCTGGCATGAAAACTGGAAGCAATGTGAGCAATGTCGTGCCGGATCGGGGGGCACAGAAGGAGACAACCCTTTTCCCCTCACCGGCGATTCAAATGATAATACGTCTCATTATTGAGTGTAAAGTCATTTCCCTGCGTAACTCTTCCCTCCTGGAAAAATATCAGCCGCGCGGCGCACGCCAGCGTTGATACAGCCGCCCTGCGCCCCACACCAGCAGCCAGAGAAAAATATTCAACCCCAACCATAACATCAGCAAGTAGAAGAAAGTCTGATAACCGGGTATGCCCCGATCGGCTGAAAACGGGTTAAAGTGGAAAAATTTAACGATCGCAAACGGGTTAAGATTGAAACGGTCAAACACGGCCGCCGTCAACAACGGCGGCAACAACGTATAAAACGCCAGGCTGAACAGCAGCAGGATTTTTGTGCCCGAAGTGTTTTTATAATCTTTCATATCAATGCATTACGTCTTCCATTGTGGTGCGAACACCGCCAAGCGTTCACACGCCAATCGACCCCGCAAGCGCAAAAGAGTTCCAGGCAAACGCGGAAATAAAGCCGATCCGGCGTTTAATTGTCATTTAGCGCTCGGGTGATATATACCCTGTGGATTTTAAATTACGATGTCGCCGCGCCGCCTTCAACCGCAGCGTTCGCATGGCATCATCAGGAGGCATTAATGAAACCGGACGCACTCTCTCTGCCGCCGAACCCGAAAAAGCTCAAGGTCATCTACGGCTGGTATATTTACGTGATCTATAGCCTGCTGGTTTTCAACATTTACATGGCGGTCTACAACGTCTGCGTTCGGCATCCGATCGAGGCCCCGCTGCTGTCGCTGTTTCACAGCCTGTTCCTCGCGCTGATGCTGCAACAGGTGCTCAAGAAGAACGTCGTTTTCGCCTGGGTCTTGCTCAGCTATTTTATTCTGATGCGCCTGTATTACGCCAATGTGCTGCATGTTGAGTTCACGCTGGTGAGCCGTGGCCTGGTGCTGCTGATTCTGACGCTGCTGCTTACCGGCGCCGTGGCCGTCGGGCAACTGGCCACGCCGCCGCAGCGGCATGACTGGCTGGCGAGGCTGGGCTGGCGGCAATGGGGAGCGCTCACGGCGCTGGCGGCCATCCTGACGCCGCTGATTACCACCGACTATCTGGGATAAACAGGGGGCTATTAGGGGATGTGCGGTTCGGAAATGTCTACGATACGGCAGATTTTAGTGTAGTTACCCGCCTTCTCACAGATCTTGTCCGTGACGAACATGCCAAGGTAGCCCAGCAGCAGCAAGTAGCCGACCATGCACAGAATAAAGATAAGCGTTCTCACCGATAGCGACCAACCTGACAAGAGTATCCCGAATATCATAACCTGAACGCGGCGCTTTAAAAGGATTTCATGCGCACACAGCCCTCATCGGCGCACGTTCTGTAGTAACATTAAGCCACCACGCAACCGCCGGATACGCCGATGCACCATCTGATGTTAGACATTGAAACCTTGGATATAAAACCCAGCGCCGTCATTCTGGTGGTGGCGGCGGTGTTTTTCGATCCCCGAACCGGGGAGCTGGGCGCCGAATTCGAAGCCGCCGTCAGCAGCCAGAAAGACCAGCCGGGCCGTACCATTAGCCTGGATACGGTCGCCTGGTGGGCGAAACAGTCCGATGAGGCCCGCAAACAGGCCTTCAGCGGCACCGAGAGCCTGAAACGCGTGCTGAGCAGCCTCAGCCGCTTTATCCATATGAACAGCACAGACACGGTGAAAGTCTGGGGCAACGGCAAAGAGTTCGACTGCGCGATCCTCGAACACGCCTTCCAGCAATTGGAAATGCCCTGCCCGTGGAAATTCTGGGATACCCAGGACGTGCGCACGGTGATCACGCTGGCGGAACTGCACGGCTTTAACCCGAAAAAAGCCCGCCCGTTCGAAGGTATGCCGCATCGCGCGCTGGATGATGCTCGCCACCAGGCCCGTTATGTGGCCGATACCGTCTCGGCGCTCTATTACCGCCAAGGGGCGCAGCGCTGACCCGCTTTGCCCCTTTTCATTTGCCGCCAGAGTCTCTACTCTAGCCCTCTTTGTCACTTGGACGTGCCTTTCCTGTTATGCAAAAGTTTCTGTTTATGCTTCTCAGCCTGGTGCTGCTCGGCCCATTAGGCATCGATCTTTACCTGCCGACCATTCCCGCCATTGCCGTCGGCCTGGGCAGCAGCGAAGCGCTGATCCAATCCACCATTTCACTGTTTATTCTGGTGCTTGGCCTCGGCCAGGTCATCGCCGGGCCGCTGGTGGATAACTATGGCCGCAAGCCGGTGGCGCTGGCCGGCATTATCCTCTACATGATCGGCGCCGCGATGGCGGCGCTGGCCACCAGCCCGACGATTTTCATCGCTTCGCGTCTGCTGCAAGGGGTGGCGGTTTGCTGTACCGCCGTCGTCGCCTTCAGCGGCGTGCGCGATCGCCTGAATGGCGACGATGCCGCCCGCGCTTTCGGCTTTCTCAACGGCACGCTGAACATCATCCCGGCGCTGGCGCCGCTGCTCGGCGGCCTGCTCGCCGAAGCCTTCGGCTGGCGCGCCCCCTTCTGGTTCCTGGTCGGCTACGCGCTGCTGGTGTTGGTGCTGATCGCGCTGCGCCTGCCGGAAACTCGCCCTGCCGACACCGTGCCGGTCAAAGGGCTGCCGGTGCGCCAATACGCGCGCATCCTCAGCGATCGCCGTTTCCTCTCCTTTGCGGTGGTGAACTCCGGGGCGATGGGCATGGCGCTGACCTACGTTTCTCTGGCGCCGAACGTGCTGATGGGCACCGCCGGCCTGACCCCGCTGCAATTCTCGCTGGTGTTCGGCGCCAACGGTTTCTGGATCATGCTGGTCAGCTTCTTCGCCAACCGCATCATCCACAAGGTCGGCCGCCCGGTTTGTCTGGCGACCGGCGGCATGTTGATGGGGCTGGGCTGTCTGGGCCTGCTGCTGGGCGTTATGCTGCTGCCCGCGACGGCGCAAGCGCACTGGCTGGCATACATGTTGCCGGTCGCCAGCGCCTGCGCCGGGTTGGCGTTCGTGATGGGCCCGGCCACCAGCTACGCGCTGGAACCGTATTCCAATGAGGCCGGCGTCGCGTCCGCGCTGGTCGGTTTCGTGCAGATGGCGGGCGGTGCCGCGCTGGGTCTGGTGGCGATGGCGTTGCCGCTGCAACCGAAGCTGTCGCTGGCGCTGGTGATGCTGGCAGGCTGCCTGCTGGCGCTGCACGCGCGGCGGCTCAGCAAGCAGATTAAAGGGCAGATCAGAAAAGTCGCCTGAGCCGCGGCTCAGGCTTCAATGGCGACCGGCACCCGCGCCGCTAACGCCGACAGCAGCTCATAGCCCAACGTCCCTGCCGCCGTGGCCACCTCGTCCACCGGCAGGCGTTTCCCCCACAGCTCCACTTCGGCGCCCAGCTCGACTTGCGGACAGGGCGTCAGATCCACCGCCAGCATATCCATCGATACCGTTCCCAGGGTGCGCGTCAGCACGCCGTCAACCCATACCGGCGTGCCGGTCGGCGCATGACGCGGATAGCCGTCGGCGTAACCGCAGGCCACCACGCCAATACGCTGCGCGCCGGCGGCGCTGTAACGGCCGCCGTAACCCACGCGATCGCCAGACTTCAGCTGCTGAATGCCGATGATCTCGCTGCTCAGCGTCATCGCCGGCTGCAACCCCGTCGCCGCAACGTCATTCCAGCACCCACTCGGCGAAGCGCCATACAGAATGATCCCTGGGCGTACCCAACTGCCGTGGGTCGAAGGATGCCACAGCGTGGCGGCCGAGTTGGCCAGGCAGCGCGGCAGCGGGATATCGGCAGCGGCCGCCTCGATGGTAGCCATCTGCTGAGTCACGCCTTCCGGGCCGTCGGCGGTGGCGAAATGGCTCATCAGCGTAAGCTCGCCGATGTTGGCAATCGCCTGCGCCCTGCGCCACACCTCGTGCAGCCGCTCGGGTGCGAACCCCAGCCGATTCATGCCGCTGTTCACTTTCAGATAGACATTGAGCGGCGCGCTCAGCGTGGCATCGGCGATCGCCGCCAGCTGCCAGTCGCTGTGCACCGCCGTCGTCAGGCGATAACGATCGAGCAACGCCAAATCCTGCGGCTGGAAGAAACCTTCCAGCAGAAGAATCGGCCCTTGCCAACCCGACTCACGCAGCAGCACCGCTTCGGCCAGATCCAGCATGGCGAAGCCGTCGGTTTGCGCCATGCTACGCCAAACGTGTTTGATGCCGTGGCCATAGGCGTTGGCCTTGACCACCGCCCAGACTTTGGCGCCGGGGGCGAAACGGCGCACCACCTGCAGGTTATTTTCAATTGCGCCAAGATGCATCGTGGCGGTTATCGGACGGGGCATCGCTTCTCCTTGGGGCAGCGTACAGCGGCCACGCGCGCCTGCGCGTGGCCGGGAAAGTCTATGACAGCGTCGACGATTAACGCGCGGGATGCACGTCGTTCAGCGGAACCGCGTGTTGCTGGCGAAACCCGGCGCTGTAACGCGCCACCGCCAGATCATCGGAAGGGATCGCCGGCGTAATGCCGGACATCAGATCGGACAACAACTGCCCGGAACCGCAGGCCATCGTCCAGCCCAACGTGCCATGCCCGGTATTGAGATACAGGTTCTTCAGCGAAGTGCGGCCGACAATGGGCGTACCGTCCGGCGTCATCGGCCGCAGGCCGGTCCAGAACGTCGCGTCTTCCACTCTGCCGCCGTTCGGGTAGAGATCGCGCACCACCATCTCCAGCGTTTCGCGCCGTTTTTGCTCCAACTGCGTATTGAAACCGACGATCTCCGCCATGCCGCCGACGCGGATGCGCTGATCGAAACGGGTGATGGCGATTTTGTACGTCTCGTCCAACACCGTGGAGAACGGCGCCGCCGCTTCATCGGTGATCGGAATGGTCAGCGAATAGCCCTTCAGCGGATAAACCGGGATAGAAACCAGGCCGCGCAGCAGCGCCGTGGAATACGAACCGAACGCCACCACGTAGCTGTCGGCTTTAAACACGTCCTCGCCGCACTGCACGCCGGCGATCTTGTCGCCCTCAACCAGCAGGCGGTCAACGCTGCGGTTGAACAGGAAGGTTACGCCCGCCTGCTGCGCCATTTTCGCCAGCTGCTGCGTAAACAGCTGACAATCGCCGGTTTCGTCGTTCGGCAGTTGCAGGCCGCCGGTCAGCTTGTGCGCCACCTGTGCCAGCGCCGGCTCGACGCTGCCGAGTTGGCCGGCTTCCAGCAATCTGTAAGGCACACCGGCATCTTCCAATACCGCAATGTCTTTCGCTGCGTTTTCGAACTGTTGTTGGGTGCGGAACAGCTGCAGCGTGCCGCCCTGGCGACCTTCGTACTGGATGCCGGTCTCCTGACGCAGCGCCTTGATACAATCGCGGCTGTATTCCGCCAGGCGCACCATGCGGCCTTTGTTGGTCATGTAGTGTTCGGTGTTGCAGTTTTTCAGCATCTGCCACATCCAGTTCAACTGGAAGCTGCTGCCGTCGAGGCGGATCGCCAACGGCGCATGGCGCTGGAACATCCACTTGATGGCCTTCAACGGCACGCCCGGTGCCGCCCAGGGTGCGGCATAACCCGGTGAAATCTGCCCGGCGTTCGCCGCGCTGGTTTCCAGTGCCGGGCCAGGCTGACGATCGATCACCGTCACCTCATGCCCTGCCTTCGCCAAATACCAGGCACTGGCTACGCCCACCACTCCACTACCTAAAATTACCACTCGCATCGCTGACTCCAGCCCAAGGCTTCACAAAGCATAATCTTCTGCTCACAGGAAATTAACTCAGTGAAAAAATCCGTCCAACAACTTCGTCATCAAACGTGACAATATTCACAATTAATTTATCGTCGATGAGCCGAGCATTTGCAATAGCCGCTCGTAAATAGCGATAAGATGCGGTTTAGAAGGGATTATAGCGTCAGACCGTCGCTGAATCGATAGCAACGCTATCAATGACAGCAGTCAAAAAAGGCGTAATAAGCAACATAGATTTAACAGAATATAAAAACACCAGCCAACACATAGACAGAATAAAAAACCGATAAAATAAAAAATACCAACATAACAGACAAAATGAATCCCCTCTCCCCGCAGCAGAAAAAACGCGTAAAATTTCGGCAAAAAATTAACCTTGTTTTCACTACTGGATTAAAACAGCCGAGCCCTTAGCCCCGCCCGTTTATGTTGAACGCGGCAGCACGATATGAACGTTGAAGCCAGAAGCAGATCCTAAAGTTCACACTGTCGCTTTTCTGGAGACCCCTTATGTTCATCGCCATCTACCGGTTCTCAGTCAAAACCGGGCACGAACATGCCTTTCGTCTGGCCTGGCTTGAGTTGACCCAAGGGATCTATCTGCAGCGCGGCAGCCTCGGCTCGCGCCTGCATCGAGATATGAGCGGGAAGTTTATCGGCTATGCGCAATGGCCAAGCCGAGCCGCATGGGAAAACGCCGGTGATATTCAGTTGGATGAACGCTACCGGCAAGCCCGGGAGCGAATGCGGGCGACCCTGTTGGCGGATGAAACGCTGTTTGAAATGGCAGTGACGGACGATTACCTGCAAATCAGACCGTTTGACTGAGCACAAGCCCACATAAGCGGGCTTGTGGTGACGTGAGCGAGTGGCATCAATGATGCAGCATCTCGTCCACGACTTCTTTGGTCTGCAGTTGGAATGGGTAATAAGTCGGCCAGTTGTCCATTTCTTTCAGCAACGCTTCCTGCGACGTGTTGCCCATAAAGATATGGAAATGCGCCGATTTGCGCGGGCCGATAATATGATCGCTGAACTGCACGAATTTCGGCGCCAGGCTGCCGGCATCCTGGCATTCGAACAGATAACGCACGCCCTTCTTACCAGAGACATACGTCAGGATCTTATGCCCGGCGTACTTATACTGACAGGCGCTGGATTGGTCGCCGCGATGAAACTCCATGACGCCGTTTTCAATGCCGATGGTATCCACATCGGTAGCATACCCTTTTCGGTAATACGCTTTTACTTCCTCGAAGGTCTTGCTCTTATCCTTTGCCGCTTTCTTCTTGAACACCGGGTCAAGATCCCCATTGAGCAGATAAGGATACACGGATTGCCAGACGCCCTCCCAATCCGCCAGATTGCGATCTTTGACGTCCTTATCGTCGAACACGCCCGCCTCCGCTTTTTTTTCCACCTCCGTCAGCGGCTTGCCATGTGAATGATGCCCGTGGGCAAACGCCTGCCCGCTGATAAACAGTGCGGCCAGCGCCACCGCCAGTTTGCCAAAATGCCTCGCCAAAATGCGCTCCTTGTCCGTTATTGAGAAAAATTAAAAGTTACAATATAACATAACATTTTTCAATCCCTGTCGCGCGGCAGGCAGTGTGTTGCGCGCCCTTGCCGCAGGGCTATACTCGGAGAGGGAGCCAAGTGCTGAGGCGCTTTCTGCCGGGACGGGCGCCGGATTCACCGCCGCTCGCTCCCTTGCGTACCGGCATTTTTATTTCACTGATTTGCAATGGTTAATTATGACTTGAACTATGCTTGATACAGGGTCTGCCGTTTGAGCAAGACCCGTGAATAATGAGGGTGCGCTGATGACTACTTCAACACATGAAAAGGTCAAGGATGACAAACGTCTGAGCGATGGACCGGACTGGACGTTCGAACTGCTGCAGGTGTATTTGGAGCAGATTGACCGCGTCGCCAAGCATTACCGGCTCGACACCTACCCCCATCAGATCGAGGTGATCACCTCCGAGCAGATGATGGACGCCTATTCGAGCGTCGGCATGCCGATCAACTATACCCATTGGTCCTTCGGCAAGAAATTCATCGAAACCGAACAGCGCTACAAACAGGGCCAGCAAGGGCTGGCGTATGAAATCGTCATCAACTCCAATCCCTGCATCGCCTACCTGATGGAGGAGAACACCATCACCATGCAGGCGCTGGTGATGGCGCACGCCTGCTATGGCCACAACTCGTTCTTCAAGAATAACTATCTGTTCCGCAGTTGGACCGACGCCAGCTCCATCGTCGATTATCTGCTGTTCGCCCGCCACTACATCAGCCAGTGCGAAGAACGCTACGGCGTCGATGAAGTGGAGCGGCTGCTGGACTCCTGCCACGCGCTGATGAACTACGGGGTCGACAGGTACAAACGCCCGCAGAAAATCTCACTGGTGGAAGAGAAAGCACGCCAGAAAAGCCGCGAAGAGTATCTGCAAAGCCAGGTGAACACGCTGTGGAAGACCCTGCCCCGCGTCGAACGTGAAGAGTCGCCGGAGCAGGCGCGCCGCTATCCGAGCGAGCCGCAGGAAAACATCCTCTATTTTATCGAGAAAAATGCGCCGCTGCTGGAACCCTGGCAGCGTGAGGTGCTGCGCATCGTGCGCAAAGTCAGCCAGTATTTTTATCCGCAAAAACAGACTCAGGTGATGAACGAGGGCTGGGCCACTTTCTGGCACTACACCATCCTCAACCATTTGTACGACGAGGGCCGTGTGACCGAGCGGTTTATGCTGGAGTTTTTGCACAGCCACACCAACGTGGTGTATCAGCCGCCGTACAACAGCCCGTACTATAACGGCATCAACCCTTATGCGCTGGGCTTCGCCATGTTCCAGGACATCAAGCGAATCTGCCAGTCGCCAACCGAAGAAGACCGCTACTGGTTCCCGGACATCGCCGGCAAAGACTGGCTGGACACCTTGCACTTCGCCATGCGCGACTTCAAGGACGAGAGCTTTATCAGCCAGTTCCTGTCGCCCAAAGTGATGCGCGATTTCCGGTTGTTCACCGTGCTGGACGACGATCGCAACAACTATCTGGAAATTGCCGCGATCCACAACGAGGCCGGTTACCGGGCGATCCGCCAGGAGCTGTCGGCGCAATACAACCTGAGCAATCACGAGCCGAACATTCAGATCTGGAACGTGGATCTGCGCGGCGATCGCTCGCTGACGCTGCGCTACATCCCACAGGAACGCGCACCGCTGGATAAGAGCCGCCGCGACGTGTTGAAGCACCTGCATCGCCTGTGGGGCTTCGACGTGATCCTCGAACAGCAAAACGAAGACGGCAGCGTGGAGTTGCTCGATCGCTGCCCGCCGCGGCCGACGCCGCTGTAACCGCCACAACGACAAAGGGCGCCGCATGGCGCCCTTCGTTATTTCATCGACACGCGATTAGCGACGCGCTTCGGTCAGATCGCTCGGCATGGTGCCCTGCATGCTCTGCCAAATCGCCCCGCTGTCTTTACCGTAGTTGCGCACGGTATCCATCACCTGGTCGTACAGCTTCTCATGGCACAGCGTGGACAGCTTGCTGTAGAAGGCCAACGCCAGCTTGCGCGCTTCCGGGTTGGAGAAGTAGTAACGGCCCACGCGGGTATACAGCCCTTTCAGGCCGTTGAAAATCAGGCCGTAGATCGGGTTGCCGGAAGCGAACGCCAAGCCGCGGAAGATCTCGTAATCGAGCAGATTGAAAGCGTCCGCCTGATCTTCCACCTCGGCGGCTTTCGCCAGCACTTCCTGCGCCTGCTCAGGATGATTGCGCACCGCGGCGCGAATAAAGATCGACGCGATATTGGTGCGCACGGACAACAGGTTATCGATCAGCTGCGGGACGCTTTTGTGATCGAGACGGGCTACGGTCTCAAGGATATTGAGGCCGGACGTTTCCCAGAAATTGTTCACTTTGGTCGGTTTGCCATGCTGAATGGTCAACCAGCCATCGCGGGCCAGACGTTGCAACACTTCACGTAACGTAGTGCGCGTGACGCCAATCAACTCCGAAAGCTCACGCTCCGCGGGCAAAATAGAGCCAGGGGGGAAGCGATTATTCCAAATACTCTCAATAATGTACTCTTCCGCGAAACCGGCAGGACTCTGCGCCTTTATGACCATGTGTTTGACGTTCCGTTGCGACGATAAAATCAGTAAAAGTAATCAGCTCATCATACCAGATCGCGCTGACATGACATAGCGTGAGCGAAAAACAATAAACGAAAGTGTGCATAACGTGGCAAAAAACGAGCAAAAACACCGGCCGGCAGAAATTTGCCGCCGTAAAACAAGCTCCGGTTGCGCCCGCCCCCGCCGCATTGTTAGGGTACGTGCTACGACTGATTTAAGGATGCATAAAGGACAATGGAAACAACCTTGCGCAGCGCCCTGCTCAAAAATTTTCTGGGGCAATCTCCCGACTGGTACAAACTGACCATTCTCATTTTTCTGGCGATCAACCCCCTGGTGTTCTTTTTCGCCAGCCCGTTTATCGCGGGCTGGCTGCTGGTGGTCGAGTTCATCTTTACCCTGGCGATGGCGCTGAAATGCTATCCGCTGCTGCCGGGCGGCCTGCTGGCGCTGGAGGCGGTGGCCATCGGCATGACCAGCCCGGCGCAGGTTTCGCAGGAAATCGAACATAACCTGGAAGTGCTGCTGCTGCTGATCTTTATGGTGGCCGGCATCTACTTTATGAAGCAGCTGCTACTGTTCGTGTTCACCAAGCTGCTGCTCAATATCCGTTCGAAAACGCTGCTGTCGCTGGCGTTCTGCCTGGCCGCCGCCTTACTTTCCGCCTTCCTCGACGCGCTGACGGTCGTGGCGGTAGTGATCAGCGTGGCCACCGGCTTTTATTCCATCTATCACAACGTGACCTCGAATCGCCCCGATGGCGACATCGGCGATGACAGCGATTTCGCCGGTGAAGAGCGTAAACAGACGCTGGAGCAATTCCGCGCCTTTCTGCGCAGCCTACTGATGCACGCCGGCGTCGGCACCGCGCTCGGCGGGGTCATGACCATGGTGGGCGAGCCGCAGAACCTGATCATCGCCAAAAACGCGGGCTGGGGCTTTATCGATTTCTTCCTGCGTATGGCGCCGGTCACGCTGCCGGTGCTGGTGTGCGGCCTGCTGGTTTGTTGGCTGGTAGAACGTTTTCGCCTGTTTGGCTACGGCGCGCAGTTGCCGGAGGCGGTGCGCGACGTGCTGAAAGAGTATGACCGCAAGGCCACCGCGGGCCGCAGCAAGCAAGAACGGCTCAAACTGGTGATGCAGGCGCTGATCGGCGTTTGGCTGGTGCTGGCGCTGGCCTTCCACCTGGCGGAAGTGGGGCTGATCGGCCTGTCGGTGATCGTGCTCGCCACCTCCCTGTGCGGCGTGAACGATGAGCACGCCATCGGCAAAGCGTTCCAGGAAGCGCTGCCGTTCACCGCTCTGCTGACGGTGTTTTTCACCGTGGTCGCGGTGATCATCGAACAGCACCTGTTCAGCCCGGTGATCCAGTTCGTGCTGCGCGCCGAGCCCGCCTCTCAGCTTTCGCTGTTCTATCTGTTCAACGGCCTGCTGTCGTCGGTTTCCGACAACGTGTTCGTCGGCACGGTTTACATCAACGAGGCGCGCACCGCGCTGGAAACCGGCGCTATCGGGCTGAAGCAGTTCGAGCTGCTGGCGGTCGCCATCAATACCGGCACCAACCTGCCATCGGTTGCCACCCCTAACGGGCAAGCGGCGTTTCTGTTCCTGCTGACGTCGGCATTGGCGCCGCTGGTGCGTCTGTCGTATGGCCGTATGGTGTGGATGGCCCTGCCTTATACGGTGGTGCTGACGGTGGTTGGCTTGCTGTGCGTCCAGTTCACGCTGGAACCGGCGACCGAGCTGTTGACCCAGTGGCATTGGCTGACGCTGCCGCCCGTCGACGCCGTCGGCCACTGAAACGGTGCCGGCAGGGTGAACCGACTATTTTTACGCTGAATCCAGCCCAGGTGGCTGGCAGCGAGGAGGAATTGGTTTACACTGCCGGTTCAATTGCTTACTGCATGGAAGAATCTAGATATGTTGCAATTCTTTAACCGCTGTTCACAAGGACGCGGCGCCTGGCTGCTAATGGCCCTGACAGCGTTGGTGTTGGAACTGGTCGCGCTCTATTTTCAGCACGTTATGCTGCTGCAGCCGTGCGTGATGTGCATTTATGAGCGTTGTGCGCTGTTCGGCATTCTCGGTGCCTCTCTGGTGGGCGCCATCGCGCCGAAAACCCCGCTGCGCTACGCGGCGATCTTGCTGTGGATCTACAGCGCCTGGGAAGGCCTCCAGCTGGCGTGGAAGCACACCATGATCCAGTTGCACCCTTCGCCGTTCAATACCTGCGACTTCTTCGTGAGCTTCCCTTCGTGGCTGCCGCTGGACAAATGGCTGCCGGCGGTGTTCCACGCTTCCGGCGACTGCTCCGTGCGCCAATGGCAATTCCTGACGCTGGAAATGCCGCAGTGGCTGGTCGGCATCTTCGGCGCCTATCTGCTGGTGGCGCTGATTGTGCTGATCGCACAATTTGTTCGCCCACGTCGCCGCGATCTGTTCGGCCACTGATCGGCTGACAAACAACAACGGCGCCGAAAGGCGCCGTTTTTTTAGGTATTGCTGTCACATTCCGAGATAAAACCCTCTCAGGTATGTGTAAGGAAGTAAACGAGCACGATCAGCGCTCCAGCCACGGCAAACAGACGGACCATTTTCATTGTTATACTCTCGAACTTGCGGGAGAGCGGCCAAATTACCCAACTTATCGTTTGAAAAGAAGCATCCTGGCGCGGTTAAGCGCGTAATTTACATAACATTAAACTTCTGCGACGCCGGCGGGTAAAAACAGGCTGCGCCAGCGCGGCCCTCCCTACCTACAGGCATCAATAAATTACCGTTACTAATGAACGACTGCACCTTTGTCACATTCAGAGCACAATATTTTGGTGAAGTTTACCCATAAAATCCTTATAGTATCGGCAAAGTGAGTACTACCGATTTCCCTGGTGTTGTTGTGTGTCTTGCCCCTCATCTTTGCAGGGGCTTTTTTCCCCCTACCTCCTATTACGCAAGCCCCTATCATCCTTGAATCAAATGTTGAAATTTCCCTCTGTCCGGCCTCGAGCGTCAACGCCATTCGCACGCCAATGGTTAAATAATGCAAGAGGGCGGCATGTCTGAACACGCCGCCCTCTTGCATGAAGCCCCATTTTGCCCTGCAGGCGCCCGCCTTTATCTGGCCCAGTCCGGCTTGTTGAGGATATGGTCCTGCCAGTCCACCACTTCGCTCTCGCGCACCGCGATATGCCGCACCGTGATGCGCTCGCCGTGCATCGCCGCCTTGGAGCCGCTCAGCAGCGGATGCCAGGGGAACAGCGGCTTGCCTTCGCCGATCAGGCGATAGGCGCAGGTCGGCGGCAACCAATCGAAGGTGGTGAGGTTCTCGCGCGTCAGTTTGATGCAGTCTTCTTCCAGCTCGAAGCGCCGCTCGTAGTTGCGGCATTGGCAGGATTTGATGTTGAGCTGGTTGCAGGCTACGTTGGTAAAATAAATCTCGTCGGTATCTTCGTCGATCAGCTTATTCAAACAGCATTGCCCGCACCCGTCGCACAGCGATTCCCACTCTTGTTCTGACATTTCCGCCAGCGTTTTCTGTTGCCAAAAAGCGAGTTGTGACATGTTAGCGTCCGGTTTCGGTAAATGGATAAGTCACCTGCGCACAGGTTCGAGGGGGGACTATATAGACATTTTAGCCGCAAGATGCAAGCTTTGCCGCCGACGGCGCCGGCGGCGAGAGATCAGATCACGCGGGTGCTGAGCATTTTGCCGTTCAGACTGATTTTCAGCATGTCGCCGGAGGCCATCGGGCCTACGCCCTGCGGCGTGCCGGTCAGGATGATGTCGCCGGCGCGCAGCGTGAAGAAACGGCTCATGTAACTGATAAGCGGCAGGATCGGCGTGATCATGTCACGCGTATTGCCCTGCTGGCGCAGTTGATCGTTAACGGTCAATGACAGCTCGGCGTTTTGCGGATCGCCAAATTCCGCCACCGGGATAAACCCCGACATCGGGCAGGAACCGTCGAAAGCCTTGGCCTTTTCCCACGGCTGACCGGCCTTTTTAAAACCCGCCTGCAGATCGCGCAGCGTCAGATCGAGCGCCACGCCGTAGCCAGCGATCGCCCGCGCAACGCGGTCTTCGTTGGCCTGTTTCAACGGCGTGCCGATCAATACCGCCAGCTCCACCTCATGGTGCACCGCACCGAACTCTTTGGGGATAGCCACCGGCTGACGAATATCGCACAGCGCCGTTTCCGGTTTGATGAACACCACCGGCTCGACGGAAACCGCACTGCCCATTTCTTTGATGTGATCGGCGTAGTTGCTGCCGACACAAACCACCTTGTTCACCGGAAAATCGAGCAGCGAACCCTGCCAGTCTCTATGTTGATACATACCGCTTCTCCCAAACTGTGGAGGCTTGGCGCGCCAAGCCGATTATTGATGTGCCGGATCAATGCCCGATCGCGTCCGCCATCATACCCACGGCGATGGCGAAATAGTAAGAGCGATTCCAGTGCATGAGGGTGCGGAAATTATCATAGACCAGGAACGTCCGCCCCTGGAGATCATCCGGCGCGATGATCCAACCGCGCTGGACGGCATGCGGCAATGCACTGCCATCCGCACGACGCACCCCGCGCTGTTGCCAGGCGTTGACGCTGCGCGCCTGCGCGTCTTTCAACCCCAGCTCGGATCGCTTGAAACCGGCGGGCAGTTTAACCTCGCGCCCCCAGCCGATACCGGGCTGCCAGCCCTCCTTGGACAAGTAACTGGCCGTAGACGCAAAGACGTCATCAATGTTATTCCAGATATCGATGCGCCCGTCACCGTCGCCGTCCGCCGCGTAACGCAAGAAGGAGCTCGGCATAAACTGGCATTGCCCCATCGCGCCGGCCCAGGAGCCTTTCAGCGGCGTATCGCCGACGTGCCCCTGCTCGACTATCCGCAGTGCCGCCATCAGCTCCTGGCTGAAAAAGGCCTCGCGGCGCCCTTCAAACGCCAGCGTCGCCAGCGCGGACACCACGTCTTCCCGCCCCTGAATCTTGCCGTAGGCGCTCTCCATGCCCCACAGCGCAATGATATAGCGCCCCGGCACCCGGTAGCGCTCGCTGGCGCGCGCCCATTGCGCCTGGCGCTGCCGATACAGTTCGCGCCCTTGACGCATCTTAATGGGCGACATCACCCGCCGCAGGTAGTCGTCCAGGGTAATTTTCTGCTCCGGCTGATTGCGATCGGCCTTGATCACCCGATCGACGAAATGGATTTGCGCAAAAGCGCGGTCAAGGGTGCCCTGGCTGATGCCCTGCTCCCGCGCCCGGCGCTTGAGCTGCTCGACATACGCCGGGAACTGCGCCGGATCGCGGCCGCTCGCCGCCAGCGTCACCTCCTGTGCCGCCTGCGGCGCGCCGGGCATCAGCACACCGCCCAGCGCCAGCCAAGCGGCCAATACGGTTCTTCTCGCCGAACGTATCATCGCGCCTCCCTTGGCCGTGGCGACTGTCTCAGGCCTTGTCGCCCGCCAGATGCTGATTGAGCAGGTTTTCAACCGGCGGCGGGAACTGCAGGTAATAGCCTTCGTCTTTCAACGCCTGCTTCACCTTTTCGATATCCGCCGAGGCCAATTTCTTGCGCTCATCGAGCGAAAGCATCATGGCGAATTGCGGCACGCCGAAACTTTTCATCAGATCCTCTGGCACACGAGAGAAATCGTCTTTTTTTTCGACATAAAGATAAGTTTGATCGCGTTTCGGGCTTCTATAGATCACACAAAGCATTTTTTTAACTCTATTTAATTGAGGGAGCGTCTTGCCTGGATATAACTCTGACTATAACATGCTTATAGTACATCGGAATATCGCACCCCGAGTGGTATTCCGGGGATTTAAAGTTGCTGAGACTGAGTCAGGATAGATGTCACAATCGCCAATTGAGCTAAAAGGCAGCAGTTTTACCCTATCGGTTGTTCATTTGCATAATTCGCAGCCCGAGGTAATACGTCAGGCGTTACAGGAAAAAGTTGAGCAAGCGCCCGCTTTTCTGAAAAACGCCCCTGTTGTTATCAACGTCGCAACGCTGGAAGGCGATGCGAACTGGAAAGAACTTCAACAGGCTGTCGCGGCAGCAGGTCTGCGCGTTGTGGGTATCAGCGGTTGCAGAGATGAGCGTCAAAAGCGCGCGATAGCCCGCGCCGGGCTGCCGCTGCTGAGCGAAGGCAAAGGCCAGAAAATGGCGGCGCCGGAGCCTGCACCTGCGCCCGTGGTGGCGGATAACGCCCCCGCCAAA
The DNA here is from genome assembly GCF_043109535.1 of Serratia sp. LACPHL-BACT-2024-00286. NCBI lineage: Bacteria > Pseudomonadati > Pseudomonadota > Gammaproteobacteria > Enterobacterales > Yersiniaceae > Serratia > Serratia sp. LACPHL-BACT-2024-00286. The sequence goes on along the minus strand of NZ_JBICNA010000001.1, from coordinate 421,334 downwards.
ACGCGCATCATCAGCACGCCTGTCCGTTCCGGCCAACAGATTTACGCCCGCAACTGCGATCTTATCGTGACCAGCAGCGTCAGCGCCGGCGCCGAACTGATTGCCGACGGCAACATTCATGTTTACGGCATGATGCGCGGTCGCGCACTGGCAGGCGCGTCAGGCGACACGCAATGTCAGATTTTTTGCACCCACCTGGCGGCTGAGCTAGTCTCTATCGCAGGGCAGTACTGGTTGAGCGACCAAATCCCGTCCGATTACGTCGGGCAGGCCGTACGACTCAGCCTGTTGGATAACGCTTTAACCATACAACCTTTAAATTAAGCCCTTTTGACAAGGAATCCATTTCATGGCACGCATTATTGTTGTTACATCGGGTAAAGGGGGCGTTGGCAAGACCACTTCGAGCGCGGCCATCGCTACCGGCCTGGCCCAGAAAGGCAAGAAAACCGTCGTGATCGATTTCGATATCGGCCTGCGTAATCTTGACCTGATCATGGGCTGCGAACGTCGGGTAGTGTATGATTTCGTGAACGTGATTCAGGGCGATGCCACGCTGAATCAGGCGTTGATCAAAGACAAACGCACTGAAAACCTCTATATCCTGCCTGCTTCGCAGACGCGCGACAAAGACGCGTTGACCCGCGAAGGCGTTGAAAAAATTCTCAACGATCTCGGCGAGATGGATTTTGACTTCGTGGTGTGCGATTCACCGGCCGGTATCGAAACCGGTGCGCTGATGGCGCTGTATTTCGCCGACGAAGCTATCATCACCACCAACCCGGAAGTGTCTTCGGTACGCGACTCCGACCGTATCCTGGGCATCCTCTCCTCCAAGTCACGCCGCGCCGAGAAAGGCGAGTCGCCCATCAAGGAACACCTGCTGCTGACCCGTTACAACCCGGGCCGCGTCAGCCGTGGCGACATGCTGAGCATGGAAGACGTGCTGGAAATCCTGCGCATTCCACTGGTGGGTGTGATCCCGGAAGACCAGTCCGTGCTGCGCGCTTCCAACCAGGGTGAGCCTGTCATTCTGGATGCCGAGTCAGACGCCGGTAAGGCGTACGACGATACCGTTTGCCGCTTGTTGGGGGAAGAACGCCCATTCCGCTTCATTGAAGAAGAGAAGAAGGGTTTCCTGAAACGCCTTTTTGGGGGATAAACCATGGCCTTATTAGACTTCTTTCTGTCCCGCAAAAAACAGACAGCCAATATAGCCAAGGAACGGCTGCAGATTATCGTCGCAGAGCGTCGTCGCGGGGACAGTGAGCCCCCGTATCTGCCTGATCTGAAACGCGATATTCTGGCGGTTATTTGCAAATACATTCAGATCGATCCTGAAATGCTGCACGTGCAGTTCGAGCAGAAAGGGGACGATATTTCGGTACTTGAACTTAACGTGACATTACCGGAATCGGAAGAAGCAGCTAAATGATTGCGACGCATTAATTACCCCCTGTATATTTTATGCAGGGGGTAACTGTATGTGCATCCAGTTATTAAGCTTTATCGGCAGCAAAAAAGCGATTTTTCCCTTTGGGACTATTCCCAATTAACTTTGCCGCCGCCTCGTTTAAAGTAAATTCTGGCCAGATTTACCTTCAACGCATTATTTCCTGCCTATATTCACCCGAGCAGAGTTTCCCTACCCTGCCCTGGTGATAATCAGCGATTAATAATCTTTCAGGATGTCCTGCAGCGGTGCCATTAATAGATCGCCGCGCCAGCCGCTGATTAATTCAGGACGACTTTCGCCGTCTTTCAGTTGCCAATGCCAGTTCAGCAATTGGTTAATTTGGCGACGGGATGCCAGCAGCTCGCTGCTCAACCCGCTTTGCACGCTGACGGTAGCGATCGCCGCCTTGATGTCTTTGAACACCTTCTTGTAGCCCGGCTGATCGATCAGGTTTGCCAACGGCGCCGGCAGCTCGGATTCGTCCAGCGCTTCGGCCTCCGCCACCAGCGCCAGCAGCGTTTTACCGTGATAACGGATCTCCGGCCCGCTCAGGCCCAGCGAATCCAGTTCTCCCAGCGAAGACGGCATATAGCGCGCCACCTGCCACAGGTTTTCCTCACGCACCACGAAGTTCACCGCCAGATCGCGCTCGCGCGCCTGGCGCAGCCGCCATTGCGCCAACTTCTGCAAACAACCGAGCTGACGCGGGCGCAGCTGCCAGGCATTGCTGATTTCGCGATAGGCCAATTCCGGCGCCAGCGCCTCGCTGCGGCGCTGGCACAGCAGCAGGCACTCGTTGTTGGCCGCCGCGGTCCAACCGGCCTCTTCGGTCTCCTGCACCAGCTGTTTGGCCATCGGCAGCAGATAGAACACGTCGGCGGCTGCGTACACGCACTGCCTTTCGGTCAGCGGGCGCGCCAGCCAGTCGGTGCGCGACTCGCTCTTGTCCAGCTCAACTTTCATATACTCCGCCACCAGCGTCGCGAAACCGCAGGAGAGCGGCCGGCCGGTAAACGCCGCCAGGATCTGGGTATCGACCATCGGCGTCGGCAGCGTTTTAAAGGCGTTGAGAAACACTTCAAGATCTTCACTGCCGGCATGCAGGAACTTCACCACGGCGGTATCGGCCAGCAGGTCGACAAACGGCTGCCATTGCTTGATCGGCAGAGGATCGATAAGGGAGAGTTGTTCACCGTCGTAGAGCTGGATCAGGCCCAGCTGCGGATAGTAGGTGCGCGTTCTGACAAACTCGGTGTCCAGCGCAATCTGGGCATGCTTTCTCGCCTGCTCGCAGACCTGCTGCAATCCGGCATCGGTAGTGATCAACTGATAATTCAAAACATCATTCTCTTGTAGGATTCAAACACAACAACGCCGGCATTCACCGGCGTTGTCGATAGTCAGGCGCAAGAGCGAAACCTAGGCGGCATCGGCCGGTTTCGGCGTTTTTAGCTCATCGCGCAGTTCTCGCCGCAAAATCTTGCCGACGTTCGACTTCGGCAATTCATCGCGGAACTCAACAATTTTAGGCACTTTATACCCGGTCAGGTGCCGACGGCAATGGGTCAACAGCTCTTCCTTGGTCAGCGAGGCGTCTTTCTTCACCACGCAGATCTTCACCGTCTCGCCGGAGACCTCGCTGGGTACCCCGATCGCCGCACATTCCAGCACCTTCGGATGCTGGCTGACCACGTCCTCGATCTCGTTCGGGTAAACGTTGAAACCAGAGACCAGGATCATGTCTTTCTTACGGTCGACGATGCGCACAAACCCCTGCTCGTCCACGGTCACCACATCACCGGTCGCCAACCAGCCATCTTTCAGCACTTCGTCGGTAGCTTCCGGGCGTTGCCAATAGCCTAACATAACTTGCGGGCCTTTGACCCACAGTTCGCCCGGTTCTCCCGGCGGCACATCCTGGCCATTGTCGTCCAACAGCCGAATATCCGTCGACGGCACCGGCAAACCGATGCTGCCGCTGTAGTGTTTCAGATCGTAAGGGTTGCCGGCCACCAGCGGCGCGCACTCCGTCAGGCCATAGCCTTCCAGCAGGTGTTTGCCGGTGGTTTTCTCCCACTTCTCGGCCACCGCTTTTTGCACCGACATGCCGCCGCCGACCGAGAAACGCAGCGTGGAGAAGTCGAGTTTGTGGAACTCTTCGTTGTTCAGCAACGCGTTGAACAAGGTATTCACCCCGCTCATGGCGGTGAACGGGTATTTGCCCAGCTCCTTCACCAGCCCCGGAATATCGCGCGGGTTGGTGATCAGCAAATTGCGCCCGCCCAGATCGATAAACAGCAGGCAGTTCACCGTCAGCGCGAAAATGTGGTACAGCGGCAACGCCGTCACCACCAGTTCCTGCCCTTCACGGAACAGCGGCGAGTAGGCGGCTTTGGCCTGTTCGAGGTTGGCCTGCATGTTGCGGTGCGTCAGCATCGCGCCTTTCGCTACGCCGGTGGTGCCGCCGGTGTATTGCAGGAAGGCCAAATCGGTATTAATGATGTCCGGCTTTACATATTGCAGACGGCGTCCGCGCTGCAGCGCGCTGCGGAATGAAATGGCGTCCGGCAGGTTATATTTGGGCACCAGGCGCTTGATGTACTTGACCACAAAGTTGACCAGCGTGCCTTTGGCGGCCGAAAGCTGATCGCCCATGCGCGTGAGGATCACGTGCTTGACCTGGGTGTTGAACACCACTTTTTCCAACGTATGGGCAAAGTTGGAGACGATGACGATGGCGCTGGCGCCGCTGTCGTTCAACTGGTGTTCCAGCTCGCGCGGGGTATACAGCGGGTTGACGTTAACCACCACCATACCGGCGCGCAGAATGCCGAACAGGGCGATGGGGTATTGCAACAGGTTAGGCATCATCAGCGCGACGCGGTCGCCCTTCTTCAGGCCCAGTTCATTTTGCAGGTAAGCCGCGAAAGCCCGGCTGCGCTCTTCCAGTTTGCGGAAGGTCATCACCTCGCCCATGTTGATAAAGGCGGGCTGATCGGCATAGCGCTGCACGGCATGCTCAAACATTTCGATCAACGACGAATAGCGATCGGCATCAATCTCTGCGGGCACATCTGCCGGATACCGTTTTAACCAGACCTTATCCAAGGTATTACTCCTGAAATCATTACTAATTATCATCGCAGCCTCAAACTCGCAGCCTAACCATAACAATATTTTAACTCAGCAGACCAGTGCAGGTTTTAAACATTATTCAGGTTGCGATGTACGTCACTAATTGTCGGATATTCCTTATCCCAAAAAGCAAAAGGGCGGCCTGAGCCGCCCTGTCAAATGTGATCACATCAAGCGTATGCTACTCGGTTACGATGGTTTGCACCTGTGCCGGGCCAGGATTGTACCAACCATAGCCTGCGCCCCAACCGGGTCCCCACGGGCCACCGCGCCAGCCCCAGGGGCCCATTGGCGCAGGCGGCATCACCACCTGCTGCACCAGGTGCCAGCGTTTGAAACCGGTCACGTTCATCGTCACGAAGCGATACGGCGTCATGCCGATACGCCCCTCTTTCAGACCGGTAATGGTGCCGACGACGGTCACCAACTGGCCTTTGAAATCGACCGGTTCGAGGAAACCGTTTACCGTGGCCAGCAAGCGGCCGCGCGACGGTTCGCCCAAAATCGGCCGCGCACCGCTGTCGAGCGGCACCGCCGCGATCTCCAGCACCGTGCGCCCTTGCTCGTTGGCGACGTTAACCACGGTGCCGCCGAAGCGGGCTTCCGCGCCGGTAAACAGATTAGGTGCATTTTGTACCGAGGAAAGCTGAGTCACCGGCGAAGGGGTGGAACCTCTGATAGCATCCGGTACGGTGACGCACCCGGACAGAACCAGCGCGCCGCAGGCGACGGCCAGCAGCGACAGCTTTTTACTTGCAGTGCGGATTAACATGGTCGCAATCTCCTGAAATGGCTGTAACTTTGACCGCGTTTCATCGTTCAAGTTGCAGGCTTTCATCGCCCGGCCTCAACAACAGCACAATAGGCCGCGCTTACTCGCGGCCCGGCAGTTTTTTCCAGGTGACTTCATTGCGCAGATAGGTCGGCTCGGCGTTTTCCACCGCCACCGCCAGCCCCAGTTGCCAGGCGTGCAGCGCCAGCGGCAGCATGTCTTGCGCCTGCGGCAACAGCATCTGCCCGTCACGCACGCTCAGCGTAGACTCCTTGACCAGATCGGGATAGGTTTGCCAGCCGGTGCCGACGTGGGCCCATTCGCCCTGCAGGCGCTGCGCACGCTCCAGCGCCTGCGCCGGCGACAACACCGCCTCGCCTTCGCTTTCCAACCAGCTACCGTCCGCCTGGCGTTCGAACTGCCCCCAGTAGACTTCACCCATGCGCGCATCTATCGCCGCCAGCACCCTCTCCGCGCCGCAGACGCGCCAGGCGCCCTGCGCCATGGTTTGCAGCGTGGAAATGCCGAGCATCGGCAGATCGGCGCCCAGCGCCAGGCCCTGAGCGATGCCAATGCCGATGCGCACCCCGGTAAAGCTGCCGGGGCCGCGGCCAAAGGCCAGCGCATCGAGCTGGTTGAGCGCCAGGCCGGATTCCGCCAGCACCTGCTGCACCATAGGTAAAATACGTTGCGTATGCTCGCGTGGGCACAGCTCAAACAGGGCGTGGATTTCGCCTTGATTCCAGACGGCGACGGAACAGGCTTCCGTCGCGGTATCGATCGCTAAAATTCGCGTGGACATGCCAACCTCTGGCGGGAATAAAACTGGGTTTTTCATACAGGGCGCGCATTGTAGCACAGCCCCGTAAGCCCTTCATCTTTCACGTGGCCGACGTGTCGGCGGCCTGCAGGAAGGCGATCGCCTGCTTCAAATCGCGGGTGCGCGGCGTAGGCGGCAGGCTATTGAGGAACACCTCGCCGTAGGGCCGCATGACCAGACGGTTATCGCAAATCACCAGCACGCCGCGATCGTCGGTGTCGCGGATCAAACGGCCGACGCCCTGTTTCAGGGTGATGACCGCATCCGGCAGCTGCACGTCATTGAACGGATCGCCGCCGCGCAGGCGGCAATCTTCAATGCGCGCCTTCAGCAGCGGATCGTCCGGTGAAGTGAACGGCAGCTTATCGATGATGACGCAGGACAGCGCATCGCCGCGCACGTCCACCCCTTCCCAGAAGCTGCTGGTCGCCACCAGCAGCGCGTTACCGGCGGCGACGAACTGCGCCAGCAGCTGCCCTTTGCTGGTTTCCCCTTGCAACAGCACCGGCAGCGTCATCGTGGCGCGGAACTCTTCCGCCAGCTCGCGCATCATCTGGTGCGAGGTGCATAAAAAGAAGCAGCGGCCGTTGTTGGCTTCAATTAATGGCCGCAGCATGCGCGCCAGCTGGCGCGCTCCGCCGCGCTGATTCGGCGAAGGCAAAAAGCGCGGCACGCACAGCAGCGCCTGCTTGGCATAGTCGAACGGGCTCGGCAACAGCAGCGTTTTGGCCTTGGTCAGCCCCAGCCGTTCGGTGAAGTGGCCCAACCGATCGTTGACCGACAGCGTGGCCGAGGTAAAGATCCAACTGCCCGGCTTCTCGTCCAGCATTTCGCGGAACCGATCGGCTACCGTCAGCGGCGTCAGCGCCAGCACGAAATGGCGCGAGTTGCATTCATACCAATAGCTGTAGCCAGGCTCCGTCACCGCCTTCAGCCGCTTGAGGCGCGCGCGGTACAGCGTGGCGCGCTCAAAGGCGGCGTCCAGCAGCGCCGAACGCCCCAGCGACAGTTTCATCACGTCATAACACAGCTCCAACGCGTCATCGAGCAGCAACAGAGCGCGCTGCACGTTCGGTTCACCGAGCACGTCACGCAGATTGCCGCGAAAACCCGGCTCGCCCAGATTCAGACGGAAATCTTGCGTGCTCAGGCTGAGACGGTCGGCGCTTTTTTGCAGTTGAGCGGCGTCGCGCACCTCGGTGCGGTAGGCGATGGTGATGTCCTTCGCCAGATCCAACAATTGGCGGCTGGTGAGCTGTTGGCCGAAATACTGGCTGGCGATGTCGGGGATTTGGTGCGCTTCGTCGAAAATCATCACCTCGGCTTCCGGGATCAGCTCGGCGAAACCGCCCTCTTTCACCACCATATCCGCCAGGAACAGGTGATGGTTTACCACCACCACATCCGCATCCATCGCGCGGCGGCGAGCCTTGACCACGAAGCAATCCTGATACAGCGGGCAATCGCTGCCCAGGCAGTTGTCATTGGTGCTGGTCACTAATGGCCAGACGAAGCTGTCTTCCGCCACTTCGCTGCAGGTGCTGATGTCGCCCTCTTTAGTCTGCGACGACCACTTGCGCAGCAGCACCAGATCGATCAGCGTCTGCCCCGCCAGCTCGCCGCCGGCCATCGACTGCTGCTCCAGCCGCTCCAGACACAGATAATTGGAGCGCCCCTTCAGCAGCGCCAGCTTGCCTTTGTACTTCAACGCTTTGGCGACGGTGGGCAGATCGCGCGCATACAGCTGATCCTGCAACGCTTTCGAACCGGTAGAGATGATCACTTTGCGATCGGAGCGCAGCGCCGGCGCCAGATAAGCGAAGGTTTTGCCGGTGCCGGTGCCGGCTTCCACCACCAGCTCCTGCTTGAAATTGATCGCCTCGGTGACGGCTTGCGCCATCTGCCGCTGCGGCTCACGCGGTTTGAATCCCTTGATAGCCTGCGCCAATGCGCCGTCTGTTGCAAAATCGTCTGTCACGCTGTCTCTCTGCCGGTGTCATTCAGCGGTGATTATGCCAAGCCTGCCGCCCGGCTACCACTCACTTTATCGCCGCGCTTTTTCATTACCGGCTGTGCTACCCTTAGCGGGACTATGATATGGAGATAAGCAAATGAATATCGAAAGAATTGATCCCGATCAGCGCTGGTCCGAAGCCGTGGTGCACAACGAGACCGTTTACTACACCAGCGTGCCGGAGAACCTGGACGACGACGCGACCGCGCAGACCGCCAACGCCCTCGCCGCCATCGACGTGCTGCTGGCGCGCGTAGGTTCGGACAAAAGCCGCATTCTGGACGCCACCATTTTCCTGGCCAACAGCGCCGACTTCGCCGCGATGAACGCCGCCTGGGACGCCTGGGTGGTCGCCGGCAGCGCGCCGGTGCGCTGCACCGTGCAGGCGCAGCTGATGAATCCGAAGTACAAGGTGGAAATCAAAATCATCGCCGCGCTGTAAGCCTGAGCGCAGACGAAAAAAAACCGCAGACGGCAACGCCTGCGGTTTTTTATTGCCCGTTATCAGGACAGTTTAAGGATCACCATCCCCATCAGCAGCAGCGCCAGGCCAATCCAGCCTTTGGCGTTCAACCGCTGGCCGAACATGATCCAGCCTGCGGCGATGGTGGCGGCGATACCGAAACCGCCCCACAGCGCATAAGCGATCGACAGATCGATGCCCTTCACCGCCTGCGCCAGGGCGCTGAACGCGCCGAGCACCGACAGCAGCGACAACAGCCCCAGCCAAATTTTACGGAAGCCGTCCGACATCTTCAGGAAGATGTTGGCGATGATTTCCAGCACGATCGCCAGCCCCAGGAACCCAATGTGGTACAACTCAAACTGTTGCATGGTTGTTACCTCGCGGGCTGACCTGTTTTCGCTCTTTGCGGGTACCGGATTTCACCAGCATGATGCCGGCGATCAGCGTAGCCAGACCCAGCACCTTCAGCGCCGAGATTGGCTCGTCGAACCACAGCACGCTGAACAGGGTAATGAACAGAATACCGATGCCTTCCCACAGCGCATAGGCCACGCCCAGCGCCACGCGTTTTACCGCTACGGACAGCAACACATAAGACGCGGTGATCATCACGTACATCACGATGTGCCCAATCATGCCGCCATTGACGCTGGCGTATTTCATCGACAAGGTGCCGATGATTTCGGTCATGATGGCCAAACCTAAAAAGATCCAATAAATCATAATTTTTCTCCCAAACGGCGAATAACGCGCGCCAAGGCATATTTATCCCGATTTATCTCGTCAAACGGCGCATTGCGGCGCGCAAGACGCAGAGATCCCTGGGGATAAACTGACCCAAACGCAAAAAGAATGTTTGCCCGGCTGAACGGTAGAGCGAAGGCGAAAGCCCGCTACCGGCACCGGTTAAGGGAGAAAGACGCTATAGCTCGCTGCACCAGTGATGCTCACTGGCAAGGATCGCAGACAGGAAGAGTTGGCACGTAGAGGTTCTGAGGGTAATTCCGTTAATAGTCATCATAATCGTTCTCTATTATCAGCCGCACACCGTGCGATTTGCCCAATATCCTCATGAAATTAAAATTTTCGACTGAGATATTTTTACCACAGCCAAAATAAGAAAGCAAACTGCCGTTTTCATAAAAATCGAAAAAAAACGGTTTAAAAATAAGAACGTTAATCACGATAAAAATTAAAAAAGGCTCAACGGAGCGTTGAGCCTTGCGATACTCGCGGCGCGCAAATAAGCGCCAACCCCAGGCGCGGCGCGGGTTACAACGCGGCCCCGCTGACGGCGCTGCGCGCCAGTTCAGTGATGCGCGCGTAGTCGCCGCTTTCGAGCGCGTCCGCCGGCACCAGCCAGGAACCGCCGATGCAAAGTACGCTGTTCAGCGCCAGATAATCGCGGTAGTTGTTCGGCGTAATGCCGCCGGTCGGGCAAAAACGCACCTGCGGGAACGGGCCGCCGATCGCCTGCAGCGCCTTCACGCCGCCGTTGGCTTCCGCCGGGAAGAATTTGAACTCGCGCAGGCCGTGATCCATGCCCTGCATCAGCTCGGAAACGGTGCTGATGCCCGGGATCAGCGGGATTGGCCCCGCCGTCGCCGCCTGCAGCAAGGCTTCGGTCAGCCCCGGGCTGATGGCGAACTGCGCTCCCGCCTCGGTCACCTCCCGCAGCTGCTGCGGATTGATCACCGTACCGGCGCCGATGATGGCCTCCGGCACCTCTTTGGCGATAGCGCGGATCGCCTCCAGCCCGCAGGCGGTGCGCAGCGTCACCTCCAATACCCGCACGCCGCCGGCAACCAGCGCTTTCGCCAGCGGCACCGCCTGCTCCAGCTTGTTGATCACGATAACAGGCACCACCGGCCCTGCCGTCAGGATCTGCTCGGCGCTGGTTTTCCAGTTTTTCATCGTTATTTCTCCATTACTCGCGGTTAACAATGGCACGCCCCTGCCACAGGGCTCCGCGCAAATGCGCGGACGTCCGGCCGTACCGTAAGTGATGTGGCCCACGCGCAGATCGCAGGCAAAAAAAAGCCGGCAGACAGGCTGCCGGCATTGCACATTACTCGAACTCGTTCCAGGAACGGCCGTCGCGGGTGATCATCGCCACCGAGGCCACCGGCCCCCAGGTGCCCGCCTGATAAGGCTTCGGCGCCTCGTTGTCGGCTTTCCATGCGTCCATGATGGAGTCGACCCACTTCCAGGCCTCTTCCACTTCATCGCGGCGCACAAACAGCGCCTGAATGCCGCGCATGGTCTCCAGCAGCAGGCGCTCGTAGGCGTCCGCCACGTGCTCCTGGTTGAAGGTTTCCGAGAAGCTCAGATCCAGCTTGGTGGTCTGCAGACGGTGCTTGTGATCCAGCCCCGGCACCTTGTTCAGCACCTGAATTTCGATGCCTTCGTCCGGCTGCAGGCGGATGGTCAGCTTGTTCTGCGGCAGCTGCTGGTAAGAATCGCTGAACAGGTTAAGCGGTGGGTTCTTGAAGTACACCACCACTTCCGAACATTTGGTCGGCAGACGTTTACCGGTACGCAGGTAGAACGGCACCCCGGCCCACTGCCAGTTGTCGATATCCACGCGGATGGAGACGAAAGTTTCGGTGCTGCTGCTCTTGTTCGCCCCTTCCTCTTCCAGATAACCCGGCACTTTCTTGCCCTGGACGAAACCGGCGGTGTACTGACCGCGCACGGTGGTTTCCCGTACATTGGTCTGATCGATGCGGCGCAGCGAACGCAGTACCTTCACCTTCTCGTCGCGGATACGGTCAGTGGTCAGATCCGCTGGCGGCGACATGGCGATCATGGTCAGGATCTGCAGCAGGTGGTTCTGGATCATGTCGCGCATCTGGCCGGCCTGGTCGAAGTAACCCCAACGCCCTTCGATGCCCACCTCTTCCGCCACGGTGATCTGCACCGAATCGATAGTGCGGTTATCCCAGTTGGATGCGAACAGCGAGTTGGCGAAACGCAGCGCCAACAGGTTCAGCACCGTCTCTTTGCCGAGATAGTGGTCGATACGGTAAACCTGGGATTCGTTGAAGTACTCCGCCACCTGGTCGTTGATCACGCGGGAAGACGCCAGATCGGTGCCCAGCGGCTTCTCCATCACCACGCGCGCCGGCTCATGGTTCAGTTTGGCTTCGCCCAACCCTTTGCAGATGGCGCCGAAGGTGCTTGGCGGCATGGCGAAGTAGTTGATGGTGGTGCGGTGTTTCTGATCCAGCATTTTACCCAATTTGGTAAAGTTCTTGCTGTCGTTGACGTCCAGATTGCAGAAGTCCAGGCGTGCGCTCAGCGTGGCCCAGAGTTCGTCATCCAGTTTTTCCTTCATGAAGGTGCCAAGCGCTTCCTTGACCACTTCGGTATAGGCTTTTTTATCCCACTCCGCGCGGCCGACGCCGATGATCCGCGTTTCCGGGTGGATGTGTCCGGCTTTCTCTAACTGGTACAGGGAAGGCAGCAGCTTACGGCGCGCCAAATCACCTTTCGCGCCGAAAATAACCAGGTCACACGCCTGGGCTGTAGAGGTTACCGCCATGTTCATCTCCTCGTTGCAGGATATTTGTAATTTTCTTACATTACTAATGTACTCTGTTTGACTACGGCCAGCAAACCCAGCGCAGAAGCAGAAAAAAAGACCTCAATATTCCAGTGGAAGCGCCAATGTGCGCCAGCGCCCTCGTCCCGGGCAAAACTGTAATTTTTCGTCTTTTTTGACGCTCTGTTACCATTATGAAAGTTAGACACAGGTCATATTCTGGTGAAAAAAGCCTGCATACGCCCTGTCGAGACTGCCAACGGTTACCAGCACGTAGTATATTTTCACTAAACCGGCATTGATTTCTCCTTTGTTTGAAATCGTCATACCCTATCGATTCCAGGTTACAGCCGCTCGTTTGGCGTCTGCTTGTACGGCGAACACGGGCGAGATTCGACGCTGTTGCTTGAAAGCCACAGGGATAAAACCATGAGTGACTCTCGTTATATGAATACGCTGGACAAAATCCAGAGCCATCTGGAACTCCTGAGCAAATCTGAAAGGAAAGTCGCCGAGGTGATCCTGGCCTCCCCGCAGACCGCCATTCACTCCAGCATCGCCACGCTGGCGCGCATGGCCGACGTCAGTGAACCCACCGTCAACCGTTTTTGCCGCCGCCTTGATACCAAAGGCTTTCCCGACTTCAAACTGCATCTCGCCCAAAGCCTGGCTAACGGCACGCCCTACGTAAACCGTAACGTCGAGGAAGACGACAGCGTCGATGCTTATACCAGCAAGATCTTCGAATCGGTCATGGCCAGCCTGGATACAGTAAAGGCAAATTTGGATATTGCCGCAATCAATCGTGCGGTTGACCTACTCACCCAGGCAAAAAAGATCTCTTTCTTCGGCCTGGGCGCCTCCGCGGCGGTAGCGCACGATGCGATGAACAAATTTTTCCGCTTCAACATTCCGGTGGTCTACTTCGATGACATCGTTATGCAGCGCATGAGCTGCATGAACTCCGGCGAAGGCGACGTGGTGGTGCTGATCTCACACACCGGCCGCACCAAGAATCTGGTGGAGATGGCCCACCTGGCGCGAGAAAACGACGCTACGGTACTGGCTATCACCTCGCGCGACACCCCGCTCGCCCAGGCGGCGACCCTCGCTCTGCTGCTCGACGTGCCCGAAGACACCGACGTTTACATGCCGATGGTGTCACGGATCGCGCAATTAACGCTCATTGACGTGCTCGCCACAGGATTTACCTTGCGCCGAGGGGCTAAATTCAGAGATAACTTGAAGCGGGTCAAAGAAGCGCTCAAAGAATCGCGCTTTGATAAAGGCGTGGTCATTCCCAACAGTTTTGATTCGTGACCCGACGAAGAAAAAATCGCCGTTCAACAGACATTTGAATGACGGCATCAGAGGCGGTACCCTGTTAACATGCTCATGCGGGTAACCCGGGTGAAATATCAGTGTTGTAAAATTACATTTCACGCCTGGTTTCGTTATCCGACGTTATCGCAACACCAATATTTGCTTCACCAGTCAACGGAGTAATACATGTCCAGACGGCTCAGAAGAACCAAAATCGTTACCACCCTGGGTCCGGCTACTGACCGCGACAATAATCTGGAAAAGATCATTGCCGCCGGCGCCAACGTAGTTCGGCTTAACTTCTCCCACGGCAGCCCGGAAGATCACCAGGCTCGCGCTGACAAAGTGCGCGAAATCGCCGCAAAACTGGGACGTCACGTCGCTATACTCGGCGATCTGCAAGGGCCGAAAATCCGCGTCTCCACCTTCAAGGAAGGCAAAATCTTCCTCAACGTGGGCGATAAATTCCTGCTGGACGCCAACCTGTCAAAAGGCGAAGGCGATAAAGAAAAAGTCGGTATCGACTATAAAGGCCTGCCTGCCGACGTGGTGCCGGGCGATGTCCTGCTGCTCGACGACGGCCGCGTTCAGTTGAAAGTGCTCGAAGTTCAGGGCATGAAAGTGTTTACCGAAGTGACCGTCGGCGGCCCGCTGTCCAACAACAAGGGCATCAATAAGCTCGGCGGTGGCCTGTCGGCCGAAGCGCTGACCGAAAAAGACAAGGCGGACATCGTGACCGCCGCCAAGATTGGCGTCGACTATCTGGCGGTTTCCTTCCCGCGCACCGGTGAAGACCTGAACTATGCCCGCCGCCTGGCGCGCGACGCCGGCTGCAACGCCAAGATCGTGTCCAAGGTTGAGCGTGCCGAAGCGGTCTGCAGCGACGAAGCGATGGACGACATTATTCTGGCCTCCGACGTGGTGATGGTTGCCCGTGGCGATCTCGGCGTCGAAATCGGCGATCCGGAACTGGTCGGCATTCAGAAGAAACTGATCCGCCGCGCCCGTACCCTGAACCGCGCGGTGATCACCGCAACTCAGATGATGGAGTCGATGATCACCAACCCGATGCCGACCCGCGCCGAAGTCATGGACGTGGCCAACGCCGTGCTGGACGGCACCGACGCCGTTATGCTGTCGGCGGAAACCGCCGCCGGCCAATACCCGGCGGAAACCGTGGCGGCGATGGCGCGCGTTTGTCTGGGCGCCGAGAAGATCCCGAGCATCAATGTTTCCAAACACCGCCTGGACGTGCAGTTCGACAACATCGAAGAAGCGATTGCCATGTCTTCGATGTATGCCGCCAACCACCTGAAAGGCGTTACCGCGCTGATCGCCATGACCGAGTCCGGCCGCACCGCGCTGATGATGTCGCGCATCAGCTCCGGCCTGCCGATCTTCGCCATGTCGCGTCATGAGCATACGCTGAACCTGACCGCGCTGTATCGCGGCGTGACGCCGGTGTATTTCGACAGCCACAAAGACGGCGTGATCGCCGCCAATGAAGCCGTCAATCGCCTGCGCGACAAGGGCTTCCTGGTCTCCGGCGATCTGGTGATCGTTACCCAGGGCGACGTGATGGAAACCGTCGGCACCACCAATACCAGCCGTATCCTGCGCGTCGAGTAATCCACGCCGCAGACGAAATGCCGGCCGGCTCACGTTGGCCGGCATTTTTTTTTTTGCCCCTGCACCGCCATGAACGACGGAGAACGCCATGCTCCACCAACACACTCCCGCAGCGAGCGGTGATGAGCTCGATCTCGACGGCCACGGCCTGACGCAGCTCGACGAGTCGCCGTTAGCCGGCCACGCGCTGCGCAAGATTAGCCTGTACGACAATCAGCTGACGGCCCTCCCTGTCGCCCTCTTCAGGCACCGAAATCTGCGGGTGCTGAATATCTCCTGCAATCAGCTCGACCGCCTGCCGCCGGAGATTGGCCAGTTGCAACAGCTCGAGATGTTCGACTTTGGCCACAATCGCGCAAACGAACTCCCCGAAGAACTGGGGCAGCTGCATCGGTTGAAATACCTCTATCTGAGCGATAACGGCTTTAGCGATCTGCCGCGCTCGCTGGCGCAGCTGCAGCAGTTGGTTTACCTCAACGCGACCGACAACCATTTAACCGTTTTGCCACAGGCGATACCGAGGCTGGCGGCATTGCAGGAGCTGCGTTTATACAACAACCGCATCGGCAACCTGCCCGCCGAAATCGGGCAACTGCACGCGCTGCGCGAACTGCATATCATGAAAAATGCCCTGACCTCGCTGCCGGCGGAAATGGCTCAGCTCGGTGAGCTGGAGATACTCGACGCGGCTAACAATGCCATCGCCGAGCTGCCGCAGGCCTTCTGTCGGCTGCCGCGGCTGAGCGAGCTGAACCTGCGTTTCAATCAGCTGACGCGCCTGCCGGAAAATATCGGCGAGCTGACGGCGCTGAGAAGTCTGGATCTGCGCGCCAACCGCCTGAGCGACCTGCCGGAAAGCCTCGGCGAACTGAGCCGCCTGCGCAAGCTGGACCTGCGCTGGAATGATTTCACCCGCACGCCTAAAGTCGTCGACATCCTGCGGGCTCGCGGCTGTAGGGTGCATATATGAAGAGACGCCGGCCGGATTGCGGCCCGGCCGGCGTTAGCGGCAGAAAGGATTAACGATACAGATCGTCGCGCGAGTAAGGTTCAACCTCCCCTTCCTTGCGCGTCTTCAGCAGTTTGAGGATCCAGGTATACTGCTCCGGATTCGGGCCCACCAGATTTTCCACTTCTTCATTCATGCGGCGGGCAATGCGCGGATCGTCGGCTTCGGCCAGATCGTCCATCGGCTCGCGAATATAAATATCCAGCATGCTGGTTTTGCCGTCGTACACCGGGAACAAAGGCACGATCGCCGCGCGACACACCTTCATCAGCCGCCCCACCGCCGGCAGCGTCGCCTTATAGGTGGCGAAGAAATCGACGAACTCGCTGTGCTCGGCGCCGTGATCCTGATCGGGCAGATAGTAACCCCAATACCCCTGCCGCACCGAACTGATAAACGGTTTGATGCCGTCGTTGCGCGCGTGCATGCGGCCGCCGAATTTACGCCGCACGGCGTTCCACAGGTAGTCGATCAGCTGATTGCGCTGGTTGTGGAACATCGCCGCCATCGGTTGGCCGCGCGCGGCCATCAGCATCGCCGGCACATCCACCGCCCAGCCGTGAGGCACCAGGAAAATCACGTTGCGTCCTTCCGCCCGGATCTTGTCCAACACCTCTTCACCGTGCCAACGCACGCGCTTGAGCACTTTCTCGGGCTTGGTGCAAGCCAGCTCAGCCATCAGCACCATCGACTGCGGCGCACAGGCGAACATCTGGTCGATAATGTGCTCGCGGTCGCTTTCCGGCAGCCCCGGCAAGCAATACAGCAGGTTGATGCGGGCACGACGGCGCGCGCCCTTCGCCAGCTTGCCGGCCAGTTTGCCGACCGCACCCAGCACCGGATCGCGCAGGCGCGCGGGCACCAGCGAAATGCCGGCCATCAGGCCGGTTCCCAACCACACGCCCCAGTAGCGCGGATATAAAAAGGCTTTTTGAAACTGCGGGATGAACTCTACGTTCGATTTCTTCTCGTTTTGCATGCACATGCTCTTAGCTTAGCGATTCGGCTAATCATAATTGCCATCACCGATTTTGCAATTAACAACCGCGAACCGCCCAGATAAAACAGCATCGGCCCGCAATCAGGCCGATGAAATTAGCGGCGCCGAAGCGCCGGAAAAAGGGCGGGCGTTAATCCAACTGCAGTTGAGGAACCACTTCCTTCACCTGCGCCAGATAATCGCTGCGGTCTTTGCCGCCCAGCCCTTCGGAACGCGGCAGCTTGGCCGTCAGCGGGTTCACCGCCTGTTGGCCGGTCCACAGTTCAAAGTGCAGGTGCGGCCCGGTGGAGCGGCCGGTGTTGCCGGAGAGCGCAATGCGATCGCCGCGTTTCACCTTCTGGCCCGGTTTCACCAGCAGCTTTTTCAGGTGCATATAGCGCGTGGTGTACTGGCGACCGTGACGGATCGCCACATAGTTGCCCGCTGCGCCGCTGCGCTTGGCGATCACCACTTCACCGTCGCCGACCGCCAGCACCGGCGTGCCGACCGGCATGGCGAAATCGACGCCTTTGTGCGGCGCCACGCGACCGGTCACCGGGTTCACGCGGCGCGGGTTGAAGTTGGAGGAGATGCGGAACTGTTTCATGGTCGGGAAACGCATGAAGCCGCGCGCCAGGCCTGAGCCCTGGCGATCGTAGAATTTGCCGTCTTCGGCGCGGATCGCGTAGTAATCCTTGCCGCCGGTGCGCAGACGCACGCCCAACAGCTGGCTTTGCGATTTCTTGCCGTCGAAATGCTCGCGCGACATCAGCACGGAGAACTGGTCGCCTTTGCGCAGCTTGCGGAAATCGAGCTGCCACTGCAGCGCCTTAATCACCGAGTTGATTTCGTTACGGCTCAGCCCGGCGTCGCCGGCGCTGCTGACAAAGCTGCCGTTGACCCGGCCGCTGATCACGTTGTTGCGCCATTCGCCCTGCTGCGCCTCTTTCGACTCTTTGAAGCTGTTGCCGACGCGGTCATAGGTGCGGGTTTCGCGGCGGGAAACTTCCCAGGTCAACTGCTGCAGATCGCCCGCATCGTTCACGGTCCACGACAGCTGTTGGCCAATCTTCAGATTACGCAGATCGCGGTTTTGCGAGGCAAGCAGCGTGACATCCGACATATCGATGCCATATTGCGTCAGAATGCTGCCGAGGGTGTCGCCGGTGGAAACCACATATTCATGCACGCCATCGTCGCCGGCGTCTTTCTGATCCAGCTCATCCTGCGGGATTTCGTCATCGGGAGTGGGTTGGTCGGCATCAATCGGCTCACTGGCTTCGGGGAGCAATGACCGCATCTGGCTGGATTCTAACTCGACGCTCTTGGCGATGGGATTGTGTTCTGGGTGGTAAACAAAAGGCCGCCAAACAGCGACGGCCAATGTGACGACTGTCAGCGACCCCAGCATGACGCGGTGGGGCCGAGGCAGGTTGTTATACGCCAGAGCGATAGTTCGGACTATCTGCTGCACTCGATATTATCCTCATAAGCTTTACTTCAGGCAGCTCACGTACTGGTTTGACAGCTGAGTCAGGAATTTCCCGTAGCTGTCCTTCCCCAGCGCGATGCCGACGCCCAGCGGGTCCAGCGTTCCGGAACGCACTTTGGTACCCTTGGCGACGGCATTGATTACGGCCGGCCTGAATTGTGGCTCAGCAAAAACGCATACCGCTTTCTGCTCAACCAACTGTGTTCGAATTTGGTGTAGGCGCTGTGCTCCAGGCTGAATTTCGGGATTGACGGTGAAATGGCCCAGCGGACTCAAACCGTAGTGTTTCTCAAAGTAGCCGTAAGCATCATGAAAAACAAAATAACCCTTACCTTGCACAGGCGTAAGCATGTTACCAACATTTTTGTCAGTTTGCGTCAGCAGATTCTCGAACTGGCGCAGGTTTGCGTCTAATTTGTCCTTATTTTGCGGCATAAGTTCCAACAATCTGTCGTGAATCGCGATCGCGGTCACTTTTGCTATCTCCGGCGACAGCCAAACGTGCATATTGTACTCGCCGTGATGATGCCCATGATCGTCATCGGCATGGTTATGCGCTTCGCCTGCATGATCATGATCGTCGTCCTCTTCGCCTTTCATCAGCAACGGCTTCACCGCCGGCAGTTCGCTGATGGCCAGCTTTCTGGTCGCCGAGATCGGCACCAGCGCCTTGTTCAGGAACGCTTCCATGTCCGGCCCAACCCACAGCACCAGGTCCGCGGAACGCAAGCGTTGGATATCGGAAGGACGCAACGCAAAATCGTGCGGTGAAGCGCCATCCGGCAGCAACACTTCGGTCGGCGTCACGCCATCGGCGATGGCCGAAGCGATAAAGCCCAACGGACGAATCGAGGTCACCACCGCCGCGGAAGCGCTGCTCAGCGGGCCGGCCATCAACAGTGCGCTGGCCAGCAGCGTGCGCTGCAGCCATTTATTTTTCTTTGCCATCATCAGTAATCCCATCGTTTTCATCAACAAGGCGTGATATTATAACATTCGCTTCGTTCTGCAACCTGTAATCTCGAGATGTCTACACTGATAACGCTAAAAAATATCTCCGTCGCCTTCGGCAGCCGCAAGGTGCTGTCGAACATTTCCCTCAGCCTGCAGCCCGGCCGTATTCTCACGCTGTTGGGCCCGAACGGCGCGGGCAAGTCTACGCTGGTGCGCGTGGTGCTGGGATTGGTCAAACCGACCGCCGGCACGCTGGAGCGTGAGCCCGATCTGCGCATCGGCTACGTGCCGCAAAAGTTGCACCTCGACGCCACCCTGCCGCTGACCGTCAGCCGCTTTATGCGCCTCAAGCCCGGCGTCAAGAAAGCCGACATTCTGCCGGCGCTCAAGCGCGTGCACGCCGCCCACCTGCTCGACCAGCCGATGCAAAAGCTCTCCGGCGGTGAAAACCAACGCGTGCTGCTGGCGCGAGCGCTGTTGAACAAACCGCAACTGCTGGTGCTGGACGAACCCACGCAGGGAGTGGACGTCAACGGTCAGCTGGCGCTCTACGATCTGATCGATCAACTGCGTAAAGAGCTGGGCTGCGCCGTGCTGATGGTGTCGCACGATCTGCATCTGGTGATGGCGAAAACCGACGAGGTCTTGTGCCTCAATCAGCACATCTGCTGCTCAGGGGCGCCGGAGGTGGTGTCGATGCATCCCGAATTCATCGCCATGTTCGGCAACCGCGGCGCAGAGCAGCTGGCGGTGTATCGCCACCATCACAATCACCGCCACGACCTGCAGGGAAGAATTGTCTTGAAGAAAACCGGGAGCCGCGAAGCATGATCGAACTGTTACTTCCCGGCTGGCTGGCCGGCGTGTTGTTGGCCGGCGCCGCCGGGCCGCTGGGCTCCTTCGTGGTCTGGCGCCGCATGTCCTACTTTGGCGATACCCTGGCGCACGCCTCGCTGCTCGGCGTCGCCTTTGGTCTGCTGCTCGACATCAATCCTTTCTATGCGGTGATCGCCATTACGCTGCTGCTGGCTCTGGCCCTGGTGTGGCTGGAACGCCGCCCGCAGCTTTCGGTGGATACCCTGCTCGGCATTCTGGCCCACAGCGCCCTGTCGCTGGGCCTGGTAGTGGTGGCGCTAATGTCCAACGTGCGGGTCGATCTGATGGCCTACCTGTTCGGCGATCTGCTGTCGGTCACGCTGAGCGATATCCTGATGATCGCCGGCGGCGTCGCCGTGGTGCTGTTGGTGCTGTGGTGGCAGTGGCGCGATCTGCTGTCGATGACCATCAGCCCGGAGCTGGCGCACGTCGACGGCGTCAATCTGGCGCGGGCGCGCACCGTGCTGATGCTGGTGACCGCGTTGACCATCGGCCTGGCGATGAAATTCGTCGGCGCGCTGATCATCACTTCGCTGCTGATCATTCCCGCAGCCACCGCTCGCCGCTTCGCGCACACGCCGGAACAGATGGCCGGCGTCGCGGTGCTGCTCGGCATGGTGGCCGTCACCGGCGGCCTGACTTTCTCGGCGTGTTACGATACGCCGGCCGGCCCTTCGGTAGTGCTCTGCGCCGCCGTGCTGTTCACGCTGAGCCTGTTCAAAAAACAGCAGGCTTGATTGAAGCCAGAACCAGAATATGACGAGGGCCGCAGATGCGGCCCTTTTGTATGGAGGATGGCAAACTTATGCTTCGCGTTCCAGCCCGAAATGCCGGTAGGCATGCTGGGTCGCCAAACGGCCGCGCGGCGTGCGCTGGATAAAGCCCTGCTGAATCAGGAACGGCTCGATCACGTCCTCGATGGTTTCGCGCTCTTCGCCGATCGCCGCCGCCAGGTTGTCCAGCCCGACCGGGCCGCCGGTAAACTTGTCGATAATCGCCAGCAGCAGCTTGCGATCCATATAGTCGAAACCTTCGGCATCGACGTTGAGCATATCGAGCGCCTGCGCCGCCACCGCGCCGCTGATCACGCCGTTGGCGCGCACCTCGGCAAAGTCGCGCACCCGGCGCAACAGGCGGTTGGCGATACGCGGCGTACCGCGCGCACGGCGAGCCACTTCATGGGCGCCCTCGTCGGACAGGTCCAGCCCCAGGCAGCCGGCGCTGCGCGAGACGATGTGCTGCAGATCCGCCACCTGATAAAACTCCAGCCGCTGGACAATGCCGAAGCGATCGCGCAGCGGCGAGGTCAGCGAGCCGGCGCGGGTGGTGGCGCCCACCAAGGTAAACGGCGGCAGATCGAGCTTAATCGAACGCGCCGCCGGCCCTTCACCGATCATGATATCCAGCTGATAGTCTTCCATCGCCGGATACAGCACCTCTTCCACCACCGGAGATAAACGGTGGATTTCGTCGATGAACAACACGTCGTGCGGTTCGAGGTTGGTCAGCATCGCCGCCAAATCGCCCGCCTTCTCCAGCACCGGGCCGGAGGTGGTGCGCAGATTCACGCCCATTTCGTTGGCCACGATGTTGGCCAGGGTGGTTTTCCCCAGGCCCGGCGGGCCGAAGATCAGCAGATGGTCGAGCGCGTCGCCGCGCTGCTTGGCCGCCTGGATGAAAATCTCCATCTGCTCGCGCACGTGCGGCTGGCCAACGTATTCGGTCAACAGCTTGGGACGAATGGCGCGATCGAGGACTTCTTCCTCGTTGATCGGTTCGGCGGAGATCAGGCGATCGGCTTCAATCATTATCTACCTCTTAGCGGCCTTACAAAGCCGCGCGCAGCGCGTCGCGGATCAGGGTCTCGCAGTCGGCGCCCGGTTTGGCAATTTTGCTGATCATGCGGCTGGCTTCCTGCGGCTTATAGCCCAGCGCCACCAACGCCGAGACAGCTTCGGCTTCTGCGTCCGCTTCCGGCGCGTTGGCGGCGGCGGACGGCAGGCTGATCTCGCTGCTGCTGTTGAACAGATCGCCGTTCAGCCCTTTGAAGCGGTCTTTCATCTCTACCACCAGGCGCTCGGCGGTTTTCTTGCCTACGCCCGGCAGCTTGACCAGCGCGGTGATCTCTTCGCGCTCCACCGCGCTGACGAACTGCTGCGCAGACATGCCCGACAGGATCGCCAACGCCAGTTTCGGCCCGACGCCGTTGACCTTGATCAGCTCGCGGAACAGCGCGCGTTCCTGCTTGTCGTTGAAACCATACAGCAGCTGCGCGTCTTCACGCACCACGAAGTGGGTAAACACGATGGCCTCTTGCCCCAGTTCCGGCAGCTCGTAAAAGCAGGTCATCGGCATGTGTACCTCATAGCCCACGCCGTTCGCCTCCAGTAACACCAGCGGCGGCTGCTTTTCCAGAATATTTCCTCTGAGACGACCTATCATTTACCCTCCTGCAGAATGACCGGGCATGGCGCCCTGCCATGCCGTTGCTGGTAAAGCTTATAACATAAAAAAGGCTGGATGAATATCCAGCCTGAGCAATCATCGCTTTGCGTCAGCGCAAACGCCCGCGCGCCAGGTTCAACCGCCCTTCGCTCATCCGCAGTACGTTCTGGCTGAGGTGGCAGTGGGTAATGGCGATGGCCAGGGCATCGGCGGCGTCCGCCTGCGGGTTGGCCGAGAGTTTGAGCAGCGAGCGCACCATGTGCTGTACCTGCGCCTTTTCGGCCGCGCCGGTGCCGACCACGGTCTGTTTGACCTGCCGCGCCGCATACTCGAACACTTCCAGATTCTGATTCACCGCCGCGACGATCGCGACGCCGCGCGCCTGGCCGAGCTTGAGCGCCGAGTCCGGGTTCTTGGCCATAAACACCTGTTCGATGGCGAAGAAATCGGGCTGAAACTGGGTGATGATCTCGCTGACGCCGGCGTAAATCAGCTTCAGCCGCGTCGGCATGTCGTCCACCACCGTGCGGATGCAGCCGCTGGCGATATAGCTCAACTGACGCCCCTGCTGGCGGATAAGGCCATAGCCGGTGACGCGTGAGCCGGGATCGATACCGAGTATGATCGCCATATCTACATCCACCTTGCATGCACGGCGCCGCCGAACGGCGGCGCCCGTTTTACCGGATTACAGCGTCGCCGCCACTTCGTCGGAGATTTCACCGTTATGGTAAACTTCCTGCACGTCGTCGCAGTCTTCCAGCATATCGATCAGGCGCAGCAGCTTAGGCGCGGTTTCCGCGTCCATGTCGGCCTTGGTCGATGGGATCATCGACACTTCCGCCGCTTCGGCTTCGAAGCCCGCCGCGGTCAGCGCGTCTTTCACCGCGCCCAGGCTTTCCCAGGCGGTGAACACATCGATGGCGCCGTCGTCATAGGTCACGATGTCTTCCGCACCGGCTTCCAGCGCCGCTTCCATCACGGTGTCTTCATCCAGGCCCGGTGCGTAGGTGATCACGCCCTTCTTGGTGAACAGGTAAGCCACGGAACCGTCGGTGCCGAGGTTGCCGCCGCATTTGGTGAAGGCGTGGCGCACTTCCGCCACGGTGCGGTTGCGGTTGTCGCTCAGGCATTCGATCATCACGGCGGTGCCGCCAGGGCCGTAACCTTCATAGATGATGGTTTCCATATTGGTATCATCATCGCCGCCCACGCCGCGCGCAATCGCACGGTTCATGGTGTCGCGCGTCATGTTGTTCGACAGCGCCTTGTCCATCGCCGCGCGCAGACGCGGGTTGGAATCCGGATCGCCGCCGCCCAGCTTGGCGGCCGTGACCAGCTCACGAATAATCTTGGTGAAAATTTTACCGCGCTTGGCGTCCTGCGCCGCTTTACGGTGCTTTGTGTTGGCCCACTTACTATGACCTGCCATAAAAAATCTCCGAAAAAAACTACTGGACTGAATTGATCACGAACTCTTCAATCGCCTGCTGATTGCTCCACGACTTGGTCAACTTCACGGCCTCGGCCGCCTCAAGCCATTGGTAAGCGTGATGCTCGGTAATCACCGGATCGCGCTCCTCGGGCAACGCCAGACAGAACCAGTGCTCTTTATTGCGCGTGGTTCCCGGCGCATAGCGATGTCGCAAATGGACAAAGAGTTCAAACTCCACGCAGCGCTGGCAATCGAACAACGGCAGGTGCTCTGCTTCGATATCGATGCCGACTTCTTCCATGACTTCACGCCGCGCGGCATGCGGTGGCGACTCATCCTGTTCCAGGCTGCCGGTGACCGACTGCCAGAACTCGGTATCGTCGCGCCGCTGTAACATCAGCACCCGACCACTGGATTTCGCGTAAATCACTACCAGGATAGATTCAGGGCGCTTGTAACTCATCACTCGCTCTCTTGTTCCGCACCGGCTTTCTTTACCACGCTGATCGCCAGCTCCTGCAGCGCAGCCGGGTTGGCGAAGCTCGGCGCGTCGGTCATCAGACAGGCCGCCGCGGTGGTTTTCGGGAAGGCGATGACGTTGCGGATGTTGTCGGTGCCGGTCAACAGCATCACCAGACGATCCAGGCCGAAGGCCAGGCCGGCGTGCGGCGGCGTACCGTACTTCAGCGCGTCCAGCAGGAAGCCGAACTTCTCGCGCTGTTCGTGTTCGTTAATGCCCAGAATGCTGAACACCGTCTGCTGCATTTCGCTACGGTGGATACGCACCGAACCGCCGCCCACTTCGTAACCGTTGATCACCATGTCATAGGCGTTGGCGATGGCGTTGACCGGCGCTGCCGCCAGCTCTTCCGGGCTCATGTCGCGTGGCGAGGTGAACGGGTGGTGCATGGCCGCCAGGCCGCCCTCTTCGTCTTCTTCGAACATCGGGAAGTCAACCACCCACAGCGGTGCCCAGCTGTCGAGTTGGGTCAGCGCCAGATCGCGCCCCAGCTTCAGGCGCAGCGCGCCCATCGCATCGGTGACAATCTTGACGCTGTCGGCGCCGAAGAACAGGATATCGCCGGTCTGCGCATCGGTGCGCGCCAGGATGCCTTCCAGCACGTCTGCACTGAGGAATTTGGCGATCGGGCTCTGCACGCCTTCCATGCCGGCGGCGCGGTCGTTGACCTTCAGCCACGCCAGGCCTTTGGCGCCGTAGATGTTGACGAAAGCGCCGTACTCGTCGATCTGCTTGCGGGTCAGCTGCGCGCCGCCCGGTACGCGGATCGCCGCCACGCGGCCTTTGGCGTCGTTGGCCGGGCCGGAGAAGACTTTAAACTCGACGTCTTTGACCAGGTCGGCCACGTCCACCAGCTCCAGCGGGTTACGCAGGTCCGGCTTGTCGGAGCCAAAGCGACGCATCGCTTCGGCGAAGGTCATGACCGGGAAATCGCCCAGATCCACGCCCTTCACGTCCAGCCACAGTTCGCGCGCCAACTTCTCCATCACTTCACGCACCTGATCGGCGGTCATGAAGGAGGTTTCGACGTCGATCTGGGTGAATTCAGGCTGACGGTCCGCACGCAGGTCTTCGTCGCGGAAGCATTTGACGATCTGGTAGTAACGATCGAAGCCGGACATCATCAGCAGCTGTTTGAACAGCTGCGGGGACTGCGGCAGCGCGTAGAATTTGCCCTTGTGTACGCGGCTCGGCACCAGGTAATCGCGGGCGCCTTCCGGCGTCGCCTTGGTCAGCATCGGCGTTTCGATATCGAGGAAGCCGTGGCTGTCCATGAAGCGGCGCACGAAGCTGGTGATTTTGGCGCGGGTCTTCAGACGCTCGGCCATTTCCGGGCGGCGCAGATCCAGGTAGCGGTATTTCAGGCGCGCTTCTTCGCTGTTGACCTGATTGGAGTCCAGCGGCAGCGGCTCGGAGCGGTTGATGATCTCCAGCGCGTGGGCGAACACTTCCACTTCGCCGGTGGCCATATCTTTATTGATCTGGCTGTCCGGACGCGCACGCACGGTGCCGACGATCTGGATGCAGAACTCATTGCGCAGGTCGTAGGCCTTGTCGAACGCCACTTTCTGGTCCGGATCGAAGAACACCTGCACGATGCCTTCGCGGTCGCGCATATCAATAAAGATCAGGCCGCCGAGATCGCGACGACGATTGACCCAACCACACAGAGTGACTTCCTGGCCCACGTGGGACAGATTCAACTGCCCGCAATATTCAGTACGCATACGCTATCCTTTTACACAGCCGATGCCGCGCCGGGCTACTGCGCCCCTGTCGCGCGGCTGTTATCTGATAAATTCTACTTGTTACCCGGTTTAAAATCCGTCGCATACCAGCCGGTGCCCTTAAGCTGGAAACCGGAGGATGAAATCAACTTGGTCAACGCGGGCTGCCCACACGCCGGGCAGTCTGCCAGCGGCGCATCGGAAAATTTTTGCAATTTCTCTAACCGATGGTTGCAAGCACCACATGCATATTCATAAATCGGCATAGGTCGTTGGATTAAAGAGTGTTGAAAAAAGGGAGTCATTATAAAGGAAATTCATCCGCCCGATAAGTGCGAACACAGCATTGTTACTGCACTAAATGGCGCGTTTTTGCTCGAATCAACACATCGGTTAACAAATTTCCCATTAACCTGCGACAGTTTTTTCACGTAGCCTGATTCTCCCCCGGTTTTGCGCCGAACGCAGCTCGCCCGGCGCGCCGAACAGTTTTTATCCACTTCGCAACGAGATGAAATCCATGCTGAAACTTGACGCCCAAACCACCGCTCTGGTGCTGATCGATTTGCAAAACGGCATTCTGCCCTACGCCGGCGGCCCGCACAGCGCCGACCAGGTGGTGGCGAACGCCGCCCTGCTGGCCGCCCGTTTTCGTCTGCTGGGCGCGCCGGTGCTGCTGGTGCGCGTCGGCTGGTCAGACTCCTTCGCCGAAGCGCTGAAACAGCCGGTGGACAAGCCGGCTCCCGCGCCCGCCGGCGGCTTGCCGGCCAGTTGGTGGGAGTTCCCCGCGCCGCTGGCGGTCTGCGACAGCGATATTCTGGTCACCAAGCGCCAATGGGGCGCCTTCTACGGCACCGATCTGGATTTGCAGCTGCGCCGTCGCGGCATCAAATCCGTGGTATTGGGCGGCATATCCACCAATATCGGCGTGGAATCCACCGCCCGCGCCGCCTGGGAACACGGCTATGAGCTGGTGATCGCCGAAGATGTCTGCAGCACGCAGAACGCGGAAATGCACCGTTTCGCGTTCGAACACATCTTCCCGCGTTTGGCGCGGGTGCGCGACACTGGCGAAATTCTTGCCGCGCTCGAGCGGTAACGTTAAGTTGTAGCCTGATAAGCCAAGGACAAGTAAAGGAAGACGACGCCGTGATCTACATCGGACTGCCGCAATGGCAACATGCAGCCTGGAATCGCATCGGGCTGCGTGATTTGGCGGATTACAGCCGCTATTTCAACTGCGTGGAAGGCAATACCACCTTCTACGCGCTGCCGAAGCTGGAAATCGTGCAGCGCTGGCGCGACATGACCGGTGACGATTTTCGCTTCTGCTTCAAATTCCCGTCGGACATCAGCCACAAGGCCGCTCTGCGCAACTGCGCCGCCGAGCTGCAGGCGTTTTACCACTGCCTGAGCCCGGTGCATCAACGCATCGGCCAACTGTGGCTGCAGTTGCCCGCCGCCTTCGGCCCTGACGAGCTGCCGCGCATGTGGCAGTTCTTCGCAAGCCTGCCGAAGGAATTCACCTACGGCGTAGAAGTGCGTCATCCGGCGTTTTTCGCCAAGGGCGAGGAAGAGCGTGCGCTGAATCAGGGATTGCACCAGCGCGGCATCAATCGGGTGATCCTCGACAGCCGCCCGGTGCATCACGCCGCCCCCAACACCGCCGCCGTGCGCGATGCCCAGCAGAAAAAGCCGAAGCTGCCGGTGCACGCTCTGGTCACCGCCGACCAACCGCTGGTGCGCTTTATCGGCGGTGACCAATTGGCCGACAACCTGCGCTGGTTCGACGCCTGGCAGCAAAAACTGCCGCTGTGGCAGCAACAGCATCAGCCCTATCTGTTTATTCATACGCCGGACAACGGCGATTCGCCCCAGCAGGCGCAAAAAATTTGGCAGCAGCTACGGCTGGCGATCCCCGATTTGCCTGCGCCGCCGGACTGGCCAGAACAAGATGCACTGTTTTGACCTATTAATCTGACCAATAACATCAAATATTTCCCCGCGACAGTGAATACAATGACGGCTATGATGCTGGCTGCCAGTTTTGGTTAGGGAACGGAGTT
Organism: Serratia sp. LACPHL-BACT-2024-00286; assembly: GCF_043109535.1. Taxonomy (NCBI): domain Bacteria; kingdom Pseudomonadati; phylum Pseudomonadota; class Gammaproteobacteria; order Enterobacterales; family Yersiniaceae; genus Serratia; species Serratia sp. LACPHL-BACT-2024-00286. The sequence continues at coordinate 392,672 of NZ_JBICNA010000001.1, read as the reverse complement.
AAAAATGGTAAGCGCGCTTTATGTGGTGCTCGGCGCATTGTTGTTGATCAAACTCTCTTATGACGTAGTCAGATTAAGGATGCAGTACCGCGTAGCCTATGGCGACGGCGGTTTCTACGAATTGCAGACCGCCATCCGCGTGCATGGCAACGCCGTTGAATACATTCCGATTGCTGCCGTCTTGCTGGTGATTATGGAAATGAACGGCGCGGAAATCTGGATGATTCACCTTTGCGGCCTGATGCTGATGGCCGGGCGACTGGTGCATTACTACGGTTTACGCAACCGCGAGGTTCGCTGGCGCCGTTCGGGCATGGCCGCGACCTATATCTCTTTGTTGTTGATGGTTCTGGCAAATATCTTCTATCTGCCCTGGGATCTGATTTTCAGCCTGCACTGATCCCGTTTTATCATCAGGCGGCCGCGCCGCCTGCTTCCGCTCCGCTTTTTTGCGCTTTTCTGTTAGACTACGCAGCTTCGAATTCTGAACTGATTTGCCGCTATGCCAAACCGCGATACCCTTTTTTCCGCCCCCATCGCCAAACTGGGCGACTGGACCTTTGACGAACGCGTCGCCGAAGTGTTCCCCGACATGATCCAACGCTCCGTTCCCGGCTATTCCAACATCATATCGATGATCGGCATGCTGGCCGAGCGCTTTGTGCAACCCGACAGCCGGGTGTATGACCTGGGCTGCTCGCTGGGCGCGGCGACGCTGTCGATGCGGCGGAATATCAAGGTGCCCGGCTGCAATATCGTCGCCGTCGACAATTCGCCGGCGATGGTGGAACGTTGCCGCCGCCATATCGATGCCTTCCGCGCCGACACGCCGGTCGATGTCATCGAAGCCGACATTCGCGACATCGAGATCGAGAACGCCTCGATGGTGGTACTGAACTTTACGCTGCAGTTCCTCGAACCGGCCGATCGCCTGCGTCTGCTGGAGAAAATCTATCGTGGCCTGCGCCCGGGCGGCGCACTGGTGCTGTCGGAGAAGTTCAGCTTTGAGGACGCTGAAGTCGGCGAGCTGCTGTTCAACATGCACCACGATTTCAAACGCGCCAACGGGTACAGCGAGCTGGAGATCAGCCAAAAACGCAGCATGCTGGAAAACGTGATGCTCACCGACTCGGTGGAAGCGCACAAGGCGCGCCTGCAACATGCCGGGTTCGAGCATGCCGAAGTGTGGTTCCAATGCTTCAACTTCGGTTCGCTGATCGCCCTGAAAGCGGGGGATGCGCAATGATCGAGTTCGGTGATTTCTATCAACGCATCGCCAAAAGCCCCCTCAGCCATTGGCTGGACACGCTGCCTGCGCAGCTGAGCGCCTGGCAACGCGAATCGCTGCACGGCAAATTCAAACAGTGGTTCAACTCGGTCGAGCATTTGCCGACGCTGACCCCAACCCGCCTCGATCTGCTGCACGGCGTGCGCGCCGAGATGGAGCCGGGTCTGTCGCCGGGCCAGCTTGAAGGCATCGAGAAAATGCTGCGCACCCTGATGCCATGGCGTAAAGGGCCCTTCTCGCTGTATGGCATCGATATCGATACCGAATGGCATTCCGACTGGAAGTGGGATCGCGTGCTGCCGCACATTTCCCCGCTGGCCGGCCGCACCATTCTCGACGTCGGCTGCGGCAGCGGTTATCACCTGTGGCGCATGATTGGCGCCGGCGCACACCTCGCCGTCGGCATCGATCCGATGCAGCTGTTCCTGTGTCAGTTCGAAGCGGTGCGCAAGCTATTAGGCGGCGATCAGCGCGCCCACCTGCTGCCGCTCGGCATCGAGCAGTTGCCGGAATTGGCGGCATTCGACACCGTGTTCTCGATGGGGGTGCTGTATCACCGCCGCTCGCCGCTCGATCATCTGTATCAGCTGAAAAACCAGCTGGTGGCTGAAGGTGAACTGGTGCTGGAAACGCTGGTGGTGGAAGGCGATCGCCACCAGGTGCTGGTGCCGGGCGATCGTTATGCGCAGATGCGCAACGTGTATTTCATCCCTTCCGCCGAGGCGCTGAAATGCTGGTTGGAGAAGTGCGGCTTCGTCGACGTGAAGATCGCCGATATGTGCGTCACCAGCCTCGAAGAACAGCGCCGCACCGGCTGGATGACCAGCGAATCACTGGCCGAATTCCTCGATCCGAACGATCGCAGCAAAACGATCGAAGGCTATCCGGCGCCCCTGCGCGCCGTGCTGACCGCCAAAAAGCCCTAGCGCTCGCTAATCGGGCCGGCCTGGGCCGGCCCGACGTTACCCGTTGTTGACATCGACAATCCGCAGCTCATACACCATGGTCGCGTTCGGCGGGATCTGCGGCGCATAGCCCGTTTCACCGTACGCCAACGCCGGCGGCACCACCATCGTCAGCGAACCATGATTTTTCAGATGGCCGATCGCCTCGCGGAACAACGGCGGATAGGCAGAGAGCGGCTGTGACATCACCTTCCCACTGCGATCCATATCCTGAATCACGCTGCCGTCGGTTAAACTTTCCTTCACCACGATGTCCACCCGCGCGTTTTCCTTAATGGCTTCATCACCCGCATAATCGATGCGATACCAGAAACCGGAAGGCGACTTCTGCGTGCCCTTTTTCTTTTTAAACTCGGTGACGAACGCCTCGCCCTTGCTGGTTTGCATCTTCGCTGCCTGGTTCCGGGCGTCGTTCACCGCTTTTTCCGACTCCGCCAGCGCACGGGTCAACTGCGCATCGCTTAGCTGGTAATGGCCGTTGAAGGTATCGATCACGCCCGCCAGCAGCACGGTTTTATCGGGATTGATGCCCCAATTTTTACGCTCCGCCAGCATCGTTTGAATATCGCGCCCCAAAGCGACACCGGCAGCATAGCTCTGTTGCGCCGGCTTTTTCTCGAGCGCCTGTGCATCCGGCAGCCATTTGGCGCGAGAGCGCAGCCCATCCAGCTCCTCACGCAATGCCTGCTGCGTTTGGTTGGCGTCCGCTAGCGCCAATGCGTTTTTTTTCGCCTGCTCCGTCGTTTTCGCCAGTTGCAGCGTTGATTTTCCGCTTTCCGCCACCGCCGTTGCCAGCCGCTGCGCCAATGCCTTCGCCTGCTCGGTTTGCGTCTTGTTTTTTTCCTGTAGCTGCGCCAGCTGTTGCTGAAGTTCACCCGTCGCCTTGGCGGCTTCCGCCTTTTGCTGTTCCAGCGCCGTTTTCAGGCTTTTCTCTTGCCGCTCGGCCTGTTGGCGTTGTTCATCCAGCTCTTTCTGCCGCAGTGCCAGCTGCTGCTGAAGTTCTCCCGTCGCCTTGGCGGCTTCCGCCTTCTGTTGCGCCAGCGCGGTCTTCAGGCTTTTCTCTTGCTGCCCATCCTGTTGCCGTTGATCCTCCTGCTCTTTTTGCAGTTGCGCCAGCTGCTGTTGCAATGCGCCCAGTGCCTTGGCGGCTTCCGCCTTCTGTTGCGCCAGCTCAGCGGCGGCCGCTTGTTTGTCCTGCTCATAACGCTGGCGCGCTTTATCGTTGGCGGTCTGCGCCGCCGTCAGTTTCTCCTGCCAGGCGCTATCCGCCTGTTCAGGCAACGCCACCAGCCGTTGTTCCAGCAAGGCGATACGCCGATCGCGCTCCTCGGTTTGTTGTTTTTCCTGCGCTAACGCTGCCTGCGCCTCGGCGATCTGCGCCTGAGCCTTGCGCTCCTGCGGCGTCAGGTTCAGCGCCCGTCGCACGCCGCTGGCGAAGTCGCTCAACGCGCTCAGATCGGGAGCAGCTGTCGGTTTATCGGCAGTCGTCAGGGACGACGCAACCCGCAACGCGGTCAGCTCCTGCTGCAGTGATTGAATAGCGGTTTGCTGTTGCTCCAATCGAGCCTCTTTCTCGCGCAGCGTCTTTTGCAACTGCGCCAGTTGCTTTCTCTGCGAGCTCGTTTCACGCGGTTGAACCGGCCGGGGCGCCGGCTTTTGGGTTTCCTGGGAGGGAGTAACCGCGGCGTCAGCTGCCGGGGCGTCCTGCCGCTGGTAGCGCTCGGCGAACTGCAGTAATGCCGGCACATCGTCATCCGCTGCGGCCATCGCTGGCGCAAACGCCAGCGGTATCATCAGGCTCAGTAATGCCTTTCTCGCTCGAGGGGTCATTGGGCGCGCTCTCCGCGCTCAGCCAGGCCGGTCATCATGGCAGAACTGATGTCTGCGCACAGACGGCTGGTGCGGTAACGATACAGGGCGTCGACGGTTTCCTGCGTGCCCGTGTTGACCCGCTGGCGCACCCCGGCATACTGCGCGGCGCCGCCCATCAAGGTATCGAATTCGCGTTTGAATTTTTGGTATTTTTCGTTATCCATGCCGCGCATGGCATCCAACTCGCGCTGGCACTGCTGTATACGCTCGGCTTCACGCTGCCGCTTGTCTTGTTCCGCAATGTCTTCTGCACTGGGCGGCTTACTTAATGTAGAAACAGGCCGCTTGGCGGTCTGGCAGCCGCTCAGGGTCAAGGTCAGCAAAAGCGCAGCGGTCAAACAGTGTGCCGTTCGGGTCATTATCGTTATCTCCTTGTTAAGTCCGCCGCCAACGCGCTCCGCGGCTGCATCGACGGCTCTCCTCATTAATGCTGTGATGTTCCGGCCATAGGCCGGCGATGAACGGGTATGAAAATGCAGACGTGGCGATGAGCGGCAGAGCGCAAATCATTCACCACGAAAATGCATACCAAAAAATCATTTAATATTATGATATTTAAAGGATTTTAACTCACAAACTTATCAGCAGGGCATGATGAGCGCAAGAAGAGATGGGGGGCAGTGCGACAGAGAAACAGCGTGAAACGGGCACCGCGTCTTCGCAAGACATAAAAAAAGCCCCGGCAAAACGCCGGGGCCTGGTACTTGCGTGATCGCCGAGGGCTCAGTGACACGCAAAGGGGTCTTACGGCCCGGAAACCGGTTGTCAAACGCGGTTAGCTGCGTGTTTATGCGCTTTGCGCCAGGGGATCAACCAAGGCCAGCGCGTTTTTCATCGCCTCCACCATTTCGCCATCCACGCAATAATGGCTAAATTCGTCAAACTCGTTATCGGAGCACATGGTGACGCCCGCCTTGCGGTAACGCATGGTCGACGGCACCAGGTGACCGGAAGAGCTGTGCAGTTCATGCAGGCCAATATCGACAAACTTGTGCAGATTGCTGAGGCGCACGCCGGCACCCGCCATGATTACCGGGCCCTGACTGGCCTGGCGCAAATCGCGCAGCAACGGCAGGCCCAGTTCGGCGCTCTGCTGCTGGCCGGAAGTCAGAATGCGCGCCACGCCCAGCTCGCTCAGTTGCTCCAACGCCACCATCGGGTTCTGGCACATGTCGAACGCGCGATGGAACGTCACCGCCATGCCCTCGCACAGCCTCATCACTTCGCGCATGCGCGGCAGATCGATGTGCCCTTCTTCGTCCAGCATGCCAACCACTACGCCGGGGAACCCCATCTCGCGGATCTGGCGGAGATCCTGTTTGATCACCTCGAAATCCACCGCGCCGTAGCAGAAATCGCCACCGCGAGGGCGAACGATCGGATGCACCGGGATCGAAACCCGCTCGCGCGCCAGACGCAGCGTGCCATAGCTCGGCGTCAATCCCCCCTCGCTCTGGCTGGCGCACAACTCAATGCGATCGGCGCCCGCCCGTTCGGCCGTCAGCGCACAGTCGACGCTAAAGCAACAAACTTCCAGTTTTATCATTGTCACCCCCAGATAACGGCCAACATACGGCGGCAATTGTTCATTTCTTCATTTCTCACGTAGGCTCATGCATAGGCATAAACCGGCTCAGGGTTGTAACTATGGCATTCAATTTTGATCAATGGGTAGACCGCAGTCACAGTGACAGCGTTAAGTGGGATAAATATCGCGGCAGCGACATCATCCCGCTTTGGGTCGCCGACAGCGATTTCACCTCACCACCGGCGGTGATCGAAGCCTTGCAGCGGCGCGTGGCGCACGGCGTATTCGGCTACACCCACCCATCCCCTGATCTTATTGAGGTTTTTACCCGCCGCATGGTAGAGCGCTACGGCTGGCACATCAAGCCTGAATGGATCATTTTCCTGCCTGGGCTGGTGTGCGGCCTGAATTTGTGCGTGCGCGCCTGCACCGAAGGACATCAGAGCACGCTGGCCCCCTCTCCCATTTATCCGCCGTTTCGCAAAGCGGCCAAATTCGCCGGGCGCGAGCATCTCGCGGTGCCGCTGAAGGCGACCGGCCAACGCTGGGTGCTGGATTTTTCCTCGCTGCATGATCGGCTGAACGGCAACGAGAAACTCCTGTTGCTGTGCAACCCGCAGAACCCCGGTGGCACCGTTTATCGCCGGGATGAACTGTTGCAGCACCATCAGTTCGCTCGCGAACACGATTTAATCGTCTGTTCCGATGAGATCCACTGCGAACTGCTGCTTGAGCCCGGCGTGCGGCATATCCCTTTCGCCACCCTGAATGACGATGCGGCCCAACGCAGCGTGACGCTGATGTCGCCGTCAAAAACGTTTAATCTCGCCGGACTGGGCGCTTCACTGGCGATCGTTCCCAACGAAGCGCTGCGACAAAAGCTGAAACGCGCGCGCAGCGGTATCGTGCCGGAGGTCAATCTGTTGGCGCTGGTGGCGGCGCAGGCGGCTTATCAATACGGGCAACCCTGGCTGGATGAGCAGTTGATTTATCTGCGCGCCAATCGCGATCGGCTGATAAAGCGTATCAACGCCATGCCGGGATTGACGTTGCTGCCTGTCGAGGCCACCTACCTGGCCTGGATAGACTGCAGCGCGTTGCCGGTGGATAACCCGCATCAGTTCTTCGAACGTGCGGGCGTTGGGCTAAGCGCCGGTTTGGACTTTGGCGATCGGCGCTTTGTGCGGCTTAACTTTGGTTGCCGATGGGCCCTGCTCGATGAAGCGCTCGATCGCATGGCGCGAGCCTGTGCGGCACTGCCTGGCTAACCTTGTTCGCTGGCGACGATGTCTCGAATGGAATAAGGATGAAACTTGATCGTGACCGTTCCGTCGGTGATGGCCAGCGTCGGGTTCGGCAGCCGTTCGCCCTCGCCTTTTGGCGAGCTTTGCTTCAGCTTGATCCCCGGCGCCAGCAACGCTTCATCGGCCAGGTGGCTCAACGCCCGGGCGTACAGCGTCTGCGGATCGCCACTGAGCACTAATTCGACGTGTTCCCAGCCTTCGTGCGGATAGCGTTTCTCCCCCGGATACGGCAGTTCGATGCAGTCTATCCGCCATGGCCCAACGGCCAGCGGCTGAGACAAGTCGAACAGACAGATAGGCCGCCCGTTGATCATTGATTCGGACAGCAATGTCCCGCACTGCATCAGCCCCTGGCGCCAGCGCTCGGCGGTAGCGTTCTGGTGACAGCGCAGTGAGATGTGATCGGCGGTAAACGCGGACAGATCAAGCCGCAATTTGGCGGCAAATTGGTGCAACGCCTGTTCGAAACGCGGCAGGTCGAGCTTCAGATCGTCAAGCTCGGCAATGGCCTGCAAGGGAGTGGTCATAGGAACCTCAAAACAACGGGGCGCAAAGTTAAACGCCGTAATTTACACGCTGGCGACAGCGCTCGCCAGCGTTGCGAGGTTTTTCGGCGGCAGTTCAACATGATTTTTGGTTGCGGACAGGGAGAATAAAAGCCGGATTTTTATTAAGGTGACAGCTTATTAAATCAACGGAAAAATAAAAAATAAGATTTTTCGCAAGACATTATACCTTTTCTTTATGACGCTATGATTTAAGTTATTTTGCACAAAATCCTCTGCAGGCCATTGGTCAAGCCGATTGAATCGCTGGGTTTAATCAAAACGACTCACTTATCAATGTCGCACAAATCCGCAATCACAACCCATTGTAAAAAAAGAAAATAAAACGCATTAATTGATTAAAAGCTAAGGATTATCTTAATTTAACCCCAGACAATTGATTCACCAAGACAACTCGGCTACTTTGGAGGAAATTTAAATTCGAGATGATCATTATGTTATTGCTGACGATATCCTTGGTGTTGATAATTATCGCCGTATACGCCATCTACCGTCATTTCAAATCACGCAGCGTCAACACGCTGGATGCCGGTCGCCGCAATAAAAAGCGCTAGCTTCGCAACTCTCCCCTCCGTACATTCTGTTCAGCTCATTCCGCTTTTCACCTTCCGGCAATCAACGCGCCGCACCCGACAACTGTTTCATCGCAGCGGCCGCGCCAACTGCTGACGGACTCCGTCAGATCGGTTACAATTGCAGGCTGTTTTGTGGCGGTCGCCCATCGCGCCCGCCACCGTTGAATCCCACAGGGGCTGGCTTCAGCCCCTCGTTCGTCATTAAGGTAACCCGGTGAATATTCAGGTTCTTCTTTCAGATAAAGTCAGCCAGGCGCTGATCGCCGCTGGCGCGCCAGCCGATTGCGAAGCGCAGGTCCGCCCTTCCGCCAAGGCGCAGTTTGGTGATTACCAGGCCAACGGCGTGATGTCCGTCGCCAAAAAGCTGGGCATGCCGCCCCGGCAGCTGGCGGAAAAAGTGGTGCAACTGCTGGATCTCGGCGACGTCGCCGGTAAAGTGGAAATCGCCGGTCCCGGCTTTATCAACATTTTCCTGAACAGCGACTGGGTCGCCCGCCAGGCCGACCAGGTGCTGAACGCACCGAAACTGGGCATTGCGCCGGTTGAGCCGCAAACCATCGTTATCGACTACTCCGCGCCGAACGTGGCGAAAGAAATGCACGTCGGCCATCTGCGCTCCACCATCATCGGCGACGCCGCGGCGCGTACCCAGGAGTTTCTGGGCCATAAAGTGATCCGTGCCAACCACGTCGGCGACTGGGGCACCCAGTTCGGCATGCTGATTGCCTACCTGGAAAAAATGCAGAACGAAAACGCCAGCGACATGGGCCTGTCCGATTTGGAACAGTTCTATCGCGAAGCCAAGAAGCATTACGACGAAGACGCCGAGTTCGCCGAGCGCGCGCGCGCTTACGTCGTCAAGCTGCAGGGCGGCGATCAGTACTGCCTGAAAATGTGGCGCAAGCTGGTCGACATCACCATGGCGCAAAACCAGCTGACCTATAACCGCCTGAACGTCACGCTGACCGAAGACGACGTGATGGGCGAAAGCCTGTATAACGCGATGCTGCCGGGCATCGTCGCCGATCTGAAAGCCAAAGGGCTGGCGGTGGAAAGCGAAGGCGCCACCGTGGTGTTCCTCGACGAATACCAGAACAAGGACGGCGATCCGATGGGCGTCATCATCCAGAAAAAGGATGGCGGCTATCTCTACACCACCACCGATATTGCCTGCGCCAAGTACCGCTACGAAACCCTGGGCGCCAATCGCGTGCTGTATTACATCGACTCCCGTCAGCATCAGCACCTGATGCAGGCCTGGACCATCGTGCGCAAGGCCGGTTACGTGCCGGAGTCCGTCTCGCTGGAACACCACATGTTCGGCATGATGCTGGGCAAAGACGGCAAGCCGTTCAAAACCCGCTCGGGCGGTACGGTGAAGCTCTCCGATCTGCTGGATGAGGCCATCGAACGCGCCGAACAGCTGATCGCCGGCAAAAACCCGGACATGCCGCAAGACGAAATGAAGACCGTGGCCCGCGTGGTCGGCATCGGCGCGGTGAAATACGCCGATCTGTCGAAAAGCCGCACCACCGACTATGTCTTCGACTGGGATAACATGCTGGCCTTCGAAGGCAATACCGCGCCTTATATGCAATACGCCTATACCCGCGTGGCATCGGTATTCAAGCGCGCCGGGATCGACGAAAGCAGCCTGACGCTGCCGCTGACGCTGACCGAAGAGCGTGAAATTGCGCTGGCTACCCGCCTGCTGCAGTTCGAAGAGGTGCTCACCACCGTCGCGCGTGAAGGCACGCCTCACGTCATGTGCAGCTACCTGTACGATCTGGCCGGCTTGTTCTCCGGTTTCTACGAGCACTGCCAGATCCTGAACGCCGACAGCGAAGAAGCGCGTCAGAGCCGCCTGAAGCTGGCGCTGCTGACCTCGAAAACGCTGAAAACCGGTCTGGATACGCTGGGCATCGAAACCGTCGAACGCATGTAAACCGCACCGCGCGGAAAGCAAAAAGGTCGCCTGGGCGACCTTTTTTTGTTCTTGCTTTCGGCTCAGGCGGCGCGGCGCGCAAAGTCGCGCGGGCGGAAGCCCAACCCTACCAGCACGCCAAAGTAGGCCACCACACCGGCCACCACCACCGCAGCCAAACGCAGCAAACGTTCCAGCATATTGCCCTGATCCCAGGCCGGCATCAGCCACATCACGCCAATCAGCACCGCCGACATCACCAGCACGGCGATCACCAGCTTGGTAAGGAACAGCGCCCAACCCGGCTGCGGCTGGAAAATCTTCTGCTTGCGCAGTTGCCAATACAGCAGCGAGGCGTTCAGGCAGGCCGCCAAACCGATCGACAGCGCCAGGCCGGCATGCTTCAGCGGGCCAATAAACGCCAGGTTCATCACCTGCGTCATAATCAGCGTGATGATGGCGATCTTGACCGGCGTTTTAATGTCCTGCCGCGAATAGAAGCCCGGCGCCAGCACTTTAACCACGATCAGCCCCATCAGCCCAACCGAGTAAGCCACCAGCGCGCGTTGCGTCATCGCCGCGTCAAAGGCGCTGAACTTGCCGTACTGGAACAGCGAAACGGTCAATGGCTTGGCCAAAATGCCGAGCGCGATGGCGCTCGGCAACGCCAGCAGGAAGCACAGACGCAGCCCCCAATCCATCAGGCGCGAATACTCGTCGTGGTTGCCGCTCGAGAAGCTTTTGGCCAGCGACGGCAGCAGGATGGTGCCCAGCGCCACGCCCAGCACGCCGGAGGGAAACTCCATCAGGCGGTCGGCGTAGTACATCCAGGACACCGAGCCGGACACCAGGAACGAAGCGAAAATGGTGTTGATGATCAGCGAGATTTGGCTGACCGACACCCCGAGGATCGCCGGCCCCATCTGGCGCATCACTCGCCAGACCCCGGCATCGCCCAGCTTGAGGCGCGGCAGCACCAGCATGCCTATCTTGCGCAGATGCGGCAGCTGATACCCCAGCTGCAGCACGCCGCCCACCACCACCGCCCAGGCCAGCGCCAGCACCGGCGGGTTGAAATACGGAGCGGCGAACAGCGCGAAACCGATCATGCTGACGTTAAGCAGCGTTGGCGCAAAAGCCGGGATCGAGAAGCGGTTCCAGGTATTGAGGATCGCCCCCACCAGCGACGCCAGTGAGATCAACAAAATATAGGGGAAGGTGATGCGCAGCAGCGCCGACGTCAGGGCAAACTTGTCGGGCGTATCGGTAAAGCCCGGCGCAGTAATGTAAATAACCCAGGGCGCGGCCAGCATCCCCAGCACCGTCACCACCGCCAGCACCAGCGTCAGCAGCCCGGAGACGTAGGCAATAAAAGTGCGCGTCGCCTCTTCACCCTGCTGGCTCTTGTATTCGGCCAGGATCGGCACGAAGGCCTGCGAAAACGCCCCTTCGGCAAAGATACGGCGTAACAGATTCGGGAGTTTGAACGCCACGAAAAAGGCGTCCGTTGCCATGCCGGCCCCGAACACGCGCGCGACGATCGCATCGCGGGCAAAGCCCAACACCCGCGAAAACATCGTCATCGAGCTGACGGCAGCCAAGGATTTGAGTAGGTTCATGTGGTTGTCTGATAGGTACCGTAAATATCAACGCCTGCAACAGCAGGCGTCAGTGAAACAATCGGCTCAGTTTACGCATCCGGAAAAGAATAGCTACCGCCATATGTTACATAGAGTTATCCCGCAGCAAACGCTCGACCACCCGCTGGGCGGCCAGCGCCTGTTCGCCGCCGGTTTCCGGCGCGCTCTGATTGGCGACGGCATCAAGGAAATGCCGCACCGCCCCGTCGAAGCCGCGTTGCACCAGCGTGCTTTGCCAGCCCGGCACCGGCTGCTCCAACTCGCCCTGCGCATCTTCACGCAGCCAGTGGCGCATATCGGTCAACTGATACAGCGCGCCGTCGGTCACCGCCTGCACGCTTTCGCGCTGGCTGCCGCCGCGGCGATGCATACTGGTCGTCACCTGCGTGTCGCCGCAGGCGAAGTGATGCTCGGCGTACAGCATTTCACCGGCGGCGTTGGCGCGCAGGCTGCCGCTCAGCAGTTGCTCCCGCCCGCCCGCCAGCCACAGCGCAGTGTCCACCACGTGCAGGTAATCATCCAACAGGGTAAAACGCAGATCGTGCGGGCCGACGCTGTCCGCCCGATGTTTATCCATGCGAATGGAGGCGGGCTGATTCATTTGCTGTTTGAGCTGCCGGTAAAGCGGCGCGAAACGGCGGTTGAACCCCACCATCAGCGTTTTGCCTCGCCGCTCGGCCTGCTCAAGCAGCTGCTCGCCCTGCTCCAACGTCTCCGCCAGCGGTTTATCGACGTAAACGTGCACGCCGCGGTTCAGCAGCTCGCCTATCACCGAAAAATGGCTGGCGGTGCTGCTGTGAACAAAGACCGCATCGCACTGTTCGGCCAGGCTGTCCAGACGGGAGAAACAGGCCATACGGTAGCTGTCGCACAGCGGCTGCGCTTTTTGCTGATTGGGCGAAAAACCGCCCACCAGCGTCCAATCCGCCGCCTGGCCGAGGATTGGCAGATACGCCTTCTGCGCGATACTGCCCAACCCCACCACGCCTACACGCAATTTAGTCATTCGCATCCCTCGCCAACAGCTGTTGCAACTGCCGTTTCAGCTCCGCCACTTCGCTTTCCAATGCGCTGACTCTGGCGCTCAGTTCGCCGTCGTCCTCAGCGTCGAACGCCGCCGGCGGCGCTTCATCAATCTGGCCGCTGAACAGATGCATGAACCGGCTTTCGCGCTTGCCCGGCTCACGCGCCAGGCGCACCACGAACGGGCCATCTTCGCGCGTGGCCAGTTGCTGCAGCACCTGTTCGACCTCGCTGACATCGCTGAACTCGTGCATCCGATTGGTGCGGGTGCGCAACTCGCCCGGCGTTTGCGCGCCGCGCAACAGCAAGGTGGCGATCACCGCCAGTTCGGCAGGCGAGAGTTTCAGCTGGCCGAACTCGGAGTTGCAAAACCGCTGTTCGTACTTCACCACCCGATTGCCGAACCCGCTGAGGGTGCGCAGGAAATGTTTGCGCAGCAACAGATCGAGCAGTTGCTGCACTTCGCTTTCGCTCAGGTCCATCACCGGTTCGCGGTTGGTTTTTTGGTTGCATGCCAGCGTAATGGCATTCAGCGAAAGCGGGTATTGATCCGGTGTCGTGACCTGTTTTTCCAACAGGCAGCCGATAACCCGAGCCTCTCTGGCGTTCAATTCATATTTCATCGTTTGGCCTCAACGTGGGGGTAGCCACTCTTTATTGGTGTATGCCGTCAAAACGTGGTCTTGCCACTGGCCGTCGATCAGCAGGTAATCCTTGGCGTAACCTTCGCGTTCGAATCCCAGACGCGTCAGCAATGCGCCGCTGCGCTGGTTGTGTGGCATATAGTTGGCCATGATGCGGTGCATGCGCTGTTGGCGCAGCATATAGCGGATGGCGGACTGCAAGGCTTCGAACATCAGCCCTTGCCCCTGCCACTTTTCCCCCAGCGAATAGCCGAGGAAACAGGCATGAAACGAACCGCGCAGCACGTTGCTGAAGTTCGCCACGCCGCGCACTTCCTGCTCTTCTGGATCGAGCAGGATAAAATAGTAAGCGCTGCCCTGCTTTTGCATTTCGGTGATCATGCCCAGACGCGCCTGCCAGCCGGAAGGATAACAGTGGCTTTCGTCGCGCACCGGCTCCCAGGGTTTGAGAAAGGCTCGGTTCTCGGCATAATAATCCGCCAGACGGTAGGCATCCCGTTCATTCACTAAACGGACCACCATCCGGTCGGTTGTAAGACGTACTTTTGGCGATGCAGAGCGATAGCCGAACATCATTTCCCCCGCAGTCAAAACGGTTCGATAAGAAGTATTTATTGGGAAGCCGCGTGGATAATTATCCGGCGCCGATCTGATGCCATGACTTTATTTTGCCAATAGCGCCTCAGAACCGCACTTCCCCGCATTCAATATAACCGTAGCCCGCCCCCGAGGTAAAATCCCGGTCGCTCAGTAAATCGCCGAATACGCGTTTTACGGCGTTTTTCCGCCCATTTTGCAGCACAGGTAACACCTTGACGATAAAAAATATTATCTACACGCCCCCTGTCGCCGTAGGGGAATTGGGTAGAGAATGGAAGCGTTGTTCTCCCCTCTTTCTTTAATTGCTCATGGTGAAGCATGTCTCTGGTGTCGCAAGCACGCAGCTTGGGTAAATATTTTCTGTTGCTCGATAATCTGCTGGTGGTTTTAGGCTTCTTTGTCGTTTTTCCGCTTATTTCGATCCGCTTTGTCGATCAATTAGGATGGGCGGCGCTGATCGTCGGCATCGCGCTGGGTTTGCGGCAGCTGTTGCAACAAGGGCTCGGCATCTTTGGCGGCGCCATCGCCGATCGCTTCGGCGCCAAGCCGATGATCGTCACCGGCATGCTGCTGCGCGCCGCCGGTTTCGCCACCATGGCGATGGCCGATGCCCCCTGGATCCTTTGGTTCTCCTGTGCGCTTTCCGCCCTCGGCGGCACGTTATTCGATCCGCCGCGCACCGCTTTGGTGATCAAGCTGACCCGTCCGCACGAACGCGGCCGTTTTTTCTCGCTGCTGATGATGCAGGACAGCGCCGGAGCGGTAGTCGGCGCGCTGATCGGCAGTTGGCTGCTGCAGTACGACTTTCACTTTGTCTGCTGGGTTGGGGCGGCGATCTTCGTGCTGGCCGCCGGCTGGAACGCCTGGCTACTGCCGGCTTATCGCATCTCTACCGTGCGCATACCGATGAAGGAAGGCATGTTGCGGGTCCTGCGCGATCGCCGCTTCCTCACCTATGTCCTGACGCTGACCGGTTACTACATGCTGGCGGTGCAGGTGATGCTGATGATGCCGATCGTGGTCAACGAAATCGCCGGTTCACCGGCGGCGGTGAAATGGATGTATGCGATTGAAGCGGCGCTGTCGCTATCGCTGCTCTATCCGCTGGCGCGTTGGGGAGAAAAACACTTCCGGCTAGAGCAGCGCCTGATGGCGGGCCTGTTGCTGATGACGCTCAGCCTGCTGCCGATCGGTCTCGCCACCAGCTTGCAGGGTGTATTCACGCTGATCTGCTGCTTCTATCTGGGATCGATCATCGCCGAACCGGCGCGCGAAACGCTGAGCGCTTCGCTGGCCGATCCGCGTGCGCGCGGCAGCTATATGGGCTTCAGCCGCCTCGGCCTGGCGCTGGGCGGCGCGTTGGGTTATACCGGCGGCGGCTGGATGTACGATACCGGCCGGACGATGAACATGCCGGAGCTGCCCTGGTTGCTGCTTGGTGCAGTAGGCTTCGCTACGCTGCTGGCGCTGTACTGGCAGTTCAGCCCGCGGCGCAGCGCGTCGATGATGCTGCGCGGCGGTTGACGCCATAGAAATCCGGCCGAATCGGCAACAGCTGCTATCCTGTTAGTAAAAACATCCACAGGAGCCCGTCGGCATGAGTGAAGAAGCAAAATTACCGCAACTACTCGAACATATGATACTGAACTTGCGCATGATTTATGCGCGCGCCACCCTGGTGGAGAAGGCGCTGGCCCATATCCTCGCCAGCGACGCCGGCCTGAAAAACGATATTATCAAACAGCTGCAGGTCGTCACCGCCGCCAACGAACGTGACCGAATCGATCTGGATGAAGCTCGCATTCACCTGATCGATGTGCTCAACTCAGTACCGGCCAAGAAATAACGCCCCCTGGCCCGCGCCGATGCGCGGGCAATTTCGCAATAACGCACCATCCAACACACGCACGTCAAGACAGCCTCGATAAGCTGTGGTAACTATTGCTGTTAAAACCTGACAACCCGGAGCAAGCATGAAACTGTTTATTTACGATCATTGCCCATTCTGCGTGAAAGCCCGCATGATTTTCGGCCTGAAACGTCTGCCGATTCGCCTGGTCACGTTGCTCAACGACGATGAAACGACTCCGTTTAACCTGATCGGCCAAAAAATGGTGCCTATCCTGATCAAAGACAACGGTGAAGCGATGCCGGAAAGCCTGGATATCGTGCGCTATGTCGATGCTCTGGACGGCAAGCCGGTACTGACCGGCCGCACCAACCCGGCCATCGCCGAGTGGCTGCAGCGGGTCGGCGGTTACAGCGCGAAATTGTTGTTGCCGCGAATTGCGCATGCCGATTTCGAAGAGTTTGCCACCGACAGCGCCCGCCGTTACTTTATCGATAAAAAGCAGGCGTCAATCGGGGATTTCGCCGAGCATCTCGCCAATAGCGCCGATCTGATCGCCCAGTTGGAAGCCGATCTGCAAGCGCTGTCGCCGCTGATCGTCTCCGCCGACGCGGTGAACGGCGAACTGTCCGAGGACGATATTCACCTGTTCCCGCTGCTGCGCTCATTGTCGATCGTCGCCGGGGTTGCGCTGCCGGATAACGTGGAAGCCTACCGCAACCGCATGGCGCAGCGCAGCGAGGTGCCGTTGCTGCTGGATATGGAACAATAACGTTTGAGCAACCAAAAGGATATGGCGTACTGATGCTGAAAATGGTGCTCGCCACCGCTCGCGATCGGGCGCGGCTGAAGGAAATAACCTCCGTTCTGATTCGTTACGGTCTGCAAGACGTTCTGCGTCTGCTGGGCCTGGGAGCCTTGTTGCACGGCGCCCGCGCTGGATCCGCCCAACAGGACGCCCAAACCCTGCCTGAGCGGCTGCGCGAAGCGCTCGAGGCGCTGGGGCCTACCTTCGTCAAATTCGGCCAGATCCTGGCCACGCGTTCCGACCTGCTGGATCCGGCCTGGACCGACGAACTGGATCGCCTGCACAGCCGGGCGGCGGTGTTGCCATGGGAAACGCTGGCGCCACAGATCGTTGCCGACCTGGGCGGCGAACCCGAGCGGCTGTTCGCCGAATTCGATCGCACGCCGCTGGCGGCGGCGTCGATGGCGCAAATCTACCGCGCACGCCTGCACAGCGGCGAACAGGTGGTGGTGAAAGTGCTGCGGCCCGGTCTGGCGAAAACCATCCACGCCGATTTGCGGCTGCTGGCCTCGCTGGCGGAAACCGTAGAGCAGCAGAGCCCCGCACTGGCGCGCTATCGGCCGCGGCAGATGGTCCGAGCGCTGGCGACGGCGCTCAATCATGAACTGGATTTGACCCACGAAGGGCATAACTGCGACCGCGTCGCCGGGATGTTCGCCCATCAACCTGACGTCGTCGTGCCCAAAATCTATTGGCAATGGTCTTCCCCGCGCCTGTTAGTGCAGGAATACCTGCCCGGCACCGCGCCGGAAAACCCTCAGCAGCTGGCGGCGGCGGGCTTTGACGGCCCGCTGCTGGCGCAACGCGGCGCCCGCGCCTTTATGAGCATGGTACTGGAGCATCGGCTGTATCACGCCGACCCTCACCCCGGCAACGTCATGGCGCTGAGCGGTGACCGCGTCGGCTTTATCGACTTCGGCATGGTGGGCCAGCTGTCCGAGCGGCGGCGCAACCAGTTGCTCCTGCTGCTGCAGGCCATCGCCGATCGTCAGTCCGAAGGCATCGTCAACACGCTGATCGCCTGGTCGGACAGCGAACCGCTGGATTTGATGGATCTGGAGCTGGCGGCGCAAAACTTTCTCGACAAACAGGCCGCCGCCACTCTGACCTTGGGCAAGGCCCTGACCGACCTGCTGGTGATGGCGCGTGAGCACCAACTGGCGCTGCCGCCCGATCTGGTGCTGCTGTTCAAGGCGTTAATCACCGCCGACGGCGTGCTGCACCGATTGGATCCGGCCTTCGACATCGTCGCCACGCTCAAACCGATGCTGCAACAAACGGTGCTGCAACGCTATGCCCCGGACGCCGTGCGCCAGCGGCTGTTGGCTCTGGGCGGGGAAGCGCTCGACGCCGGAGAAGAACTGCCGCAAACCCTGCGGCTATTGGTTCGCCGTCTGAAACGCGGGCAGCTCAATGCCGATATCAACGTCAGGAACCTCGGTCAGTTGAGCAAAGCGCTGGAGCGCGCCGCCGTCACCCTGGCCATCGCTATCGTCACCGCCGCTTTTGCCCTGGGCCTGGCGCCTTATCTGATGCATTCTTCGCTGCGGCTGTGGGGCATTCCGCTGTTCCCGCTGTTGGGGGGCGCGGCCTGCCTGGCCGGCGTGGCGCTCTTGGCGCTGCGATTGCGGCGTTGACGCTTTCGGCGTTATCCGATAGGTGTCGCCCGCTTTTGCGCGCACTATCCCCTGCACATCGCCGCCTGCCGTTTTCAGGGGCAGGCGGAACGTTTATAATGATTAATCAATTATCTGCAGCACTTTTCGCCAGCAGTCGCAATGAGGCATTAATGAAGAAGATCCTGATGGGCGCAGCCGCCCTGCTGTTCGCCGGCGTATTGGCCGGTTGCAATCAACTGACCCAGTACACCCTGAGCGAGCAGGAAGTGAATGATTACCTGCAGAAACACAACGACTATCAGAAGCAGATCGGCGTGCCCGGCCTGGTGGACGCCAACATCGTACTGACGCAGCTGCAAAGCCAGATTGGCCGCAGCGAGCCGGGCAAGGTCACCCTTTCCGGCGATGCCAAGGTCAATATCACGTCGATTCTCGGCCCGCAGGCGGCGGATCTGAAGCTGACGCTGAAAGCGCAGCCGGTTTACGACCGTGCACAGGGCGCCATTTACCTTAAAGACATGGAACTGACCGATTACAGCGTGCAGCCGGAAAAAATGCAGACGGTGATGAAAGCGCTGACGCCATATCTGAATCAGTCGCTGAAGTCTTACTTCGACCAAAAGCCGGCTTATGTGCTGAATCCTGACAACAGCAAAACCGAAGCGCTGGCGAAAAAACTGGCGAAGGGATTGGAAGTGAAGCCGGGCGAGTTGGTGATCCCGTTTAGCGACTGACCGCCTCTTGATGCATCAAGCCCGCCGCCAGGCGGGCTTTTTATTGCGGGAAACGATTACTGCGGCGCGCTGTAGGCGATCTCGCCGGTGTTGCAGTTGAGCGTCACGTTGTAGGTTTTATCCGCCTTGGTGCCGCGCACCGTCAGCGGCACCTGCCACACCTGATCCTTGCCGGTGATGGCATCCGGGCTGACCCAGGCGATCGGCGTTGCGGTGCCCAGCAGTTTTTTGTCCGCCTCCCAGCGCGTGATGCGGTTCTGCAAGAAGTCGCGCTTGACCTGGGCGGCGATAGCCGCCGGCTGCAGCCCCGCACACTGCCCCACCTTGGCGCTGCGTTGCTCTTGAACCTGCGCCCACACCGCAGTCGATGCTCCCATCATGGCCAACAAGGCGATAGCCAAAGCCGTTTTTTTCATGTGTCCTCCCGTTGTGATTAGCGCTATCCGGGCGCCCATCCCTGGCTCACAACAGGGTTTCGGCAAAGGGTTACCGTTTGACGAACTCGATGACAAACAGCGCATCCAGGCCCGGATAGATTTCCTTGATCACCTGCTTCAGTTCGCCGAGCGACATGTTCTCCTGCTGTGCATGGCGTTCGGTCAGCGCATCCAGGCGCACCGGCGTTACCGACAGCACTTCGATAAAGCAGAAAAATACGCCGTCTTCATTGCGGCTTACGCGCAATACCTCGCCCGGTTCGAAGTGCGACTCACTGGCATCCCGAATGGTGATGGTTTTGCGCCCGGCCAGAATGTCTTGCTCAAAGCGGCTGAAGAAAGTTATTTCACGGCTCATTTTAGATCCTTTTTCATCACAACACCGCAACATAAGCCATTATGCCGCTTGCTTTTCTGACGCAGATCCCTCTTTTGAGTTAGAGACCGTTTTTTTCGCTTTCGCTTCCGTCGGTTTCTTGCCGGTTTCCGCCGGTGATGCGCCGCGCAGGATCAGCCCCAGCGCATCCTTATTCTCCGCCAGGAAGAAGCTCAGCCCTTCGCGCTGTTCGTCGTCCAGCTTCAGCGGCGCCTGTTGCAACCACTCTCCGAGGTTATCCGCCAAATCCAGCATTTTGTCGTAGGCGTCGGCTTCTTTCTTGCTCGCGAAAGTCATTTTTTCCTCACCGTTTCTCACCACCACATATTTAACTTCAACCGCCATGCGTGCGTCCTCAAATACTCAAACAACTGTAAATAAATACAGTACAAATGGATGGCGGCGGGAAGGCAAACCGCCGCCCGCCTTCGGCTTATTTCAGCAGCCGCACCTTGCAGCTCTTGCCTTTGATTTTGCCCTGTTGCAGCTGTTGCAGCGCCTTGCGTGCGCTGGCTTTACGGATCGCGACGTAGGCATGCACCGGGAACATGTCGATCTTGCCCACTTCCGCCGCCGTCAGCCCGGCATCGCCGGTCAGCGCGCCGAGGATATCGCCGGGGCGGATCTTCGCCTTGCGGCCGCCGTCGATGCACAGCGTCACCATCTCCGCCTCCAGCGAACCGCTGGCGGCCCCGCTCAGCTCGGACACCGGCGCCCAATCGACGGCCATCTGCAGGTAGTCTTCAATCGCATGCGCCCGCGCCATTTCCTGCGGCGTGCACAGGCTGATCGCCAGCCCGCTCATGCCGGCACGGCCGGTACGGCCAATACGGTGCACGTGCACTTCGGGATCGAACGCCAGTTCGTAGTTAACCACCAGCTCCAGCTCTTTGATGTCCAGCCCGCGAGCGGCGACGTCGGTCGCCACCAGCACCCGGCAACTGCGGTTGGCGAAGCGCACCAACACCTGGTCGCGATCGCGCTGCTCCAGATCGCCATGCAGCGCCAATGCGCTGATGCCGCGGGCCTCCAAAGCCTCAAGCACCGTCTGACAATCGCGTTTGGTATTGCAGAACACCACGCAGGACGCGGGTTGATGATAACGAATGGCCGACACCAGCAGCGCCGGGCGCTGATCGCGCGTGGTCTCATAGAAGCGTTGTTCGATGGCGGTCTGCGCTTCGTCATCGTCCACTTCGACGCTCAGCGGCTGGCGCTGAACGCGTTCGCTGATGCGTTCGATACCCGCCGGATAGGTGGCGGAAAACAGCAGCGTCTGACGCTGCGGCGGCGTGTAGCTGATCACATCGTCGATATCGTCGGCGAAGCCCATGTCCAGCATGCGGTCGGCCTCATCCAGCACCAGCACCTTCAGTTCGTCCAGCAGCAGCGTTTTCTTGCGCAGGTGCTCCTGAATGCGCCCCGGCGTCCCCACCACGATGTGCGGCGCGTGCACCAGCGAATCGAGCTGCGGCCCCATCGGTTGGCCACCGCACAGCGTCAGGATTTTGATGTTTTGCGTGAAACGCGCCAGGCGACGCAGCTCTTTGCTCACCTGATCGGCCAATTCGCGGGTGGGACAGAGCACCAGCGCCTGCGTGGCGACCTGAGCGACGACGATATTATTCAGCAGACCAATGCCGAACGCCGCCGTTTTGCCGCTGCCGGTTTTCGCCTTGGCGCGCACGTCCCGCCCTTGCAGAATGGCGGGCAACGCGGCGGCCTGCACCGGCGTCATTTTGGCGTACCCCAGTTCGTTGAGGTTGGCCAACTGTTCGGCTGGCAGCGGCAGGGAAGAAAAAGAAACTGTGCTCACGGCGATAACTCTTATATGACGAATGGAATGGCGGCGCGCCCGCAGGTTGGCGCCGAATCAGCGGCAAATGATAACAGAGATGGGCGGCGTTACGGGCAGCGGGCATAAAAAAACCCGCCGGCGGCGGGTTTCTTGGCGGCTCCGTCGTTAAATGGCGACGACGTTGGCTGCGGCAGGGCCACGTTGGCTGTCCTGGATGGAGAACTCAACCTGCTGGCCTTCAGCCAGAGTCTTGAAACCATCGCTAACGATAGCGGAAAAATGAACGAAAACGTCTTTAGAACCGTCGGCAGGCGTGATGAAGCCGAAACCTTTGCTTTCGTTGAACCATTTAACGTGACCAGTGATCTTGCTCATTTGTGTTTCCTTTACTTGATAAACCTGCCTTGACGGCACGAGACGCGAAAACCATGCGATATGTGGGTCTTCTTTCGTCGTCGGTTATTAACGCATAATCGCCCATGCAGGGCAAATATTTCTGCTTGTTATAAAAACAGTAAGTTAGCAACAAACTTGGCGCAGCGGCTGCGCACGCAATCGTTTTCGTATATACTGCCCGCCGATCATCAATCCGCTTACTTTCACCGATCCAGGTACGAAACTATGTTAACGATTGGAACCGCCCTGCGCCCTTCCGCCACCCGCGTTATGTTGCTCGGCTCCGGGGAGCTGGGTAAAGAAGTCGCCATTGAATGCCAGCGCCTCGGCCTGGAAGTGATCGCCGTCGATCGCTATCCCGACGCCCCCGCCATGCACGTGGCGCACCGCAGCCACGTCATCAATATGCTGGACGGTGACGCGCTGAAAGCCGTTATCGAACAAGAGCGGCCGGACTATATCGTTCCCGAAATCGAAGCGATCGCCACCGCCATGCTGGTCGAGCTTGAACGCCAGGGCCACCGCGTGGTGCCCTGCGCCGAAGCCACGCGCCTGACCATGAACCGTGAAGGCATCCGCCGCCTGGCGGCGGAAGAGCTTGGCCTGCCCACCTCCAGCTACCGCTTTGCCGACAGCGAGGCGACTTTCCGGCAGGCGGTCGAGCACATCGGCTACCCGTGCATCGTCAAACCGGTGATGAGTTCTTCCGGCAAAGGACAAAGCCTGATCCGCACGCCTGAGCAACTGCAAAGCGCCTGGGATTACGCCCAACAGGGCGGCCGCGCCGGCGGCGGCCGGGTGATCGTCGAAGGGCTGGTAAGATTTGATTTTGAAATTACGTTGTTGACCATCAGCGCCGTGGACGGCGTACATTTCTGCGCGCCGATCGGCCATCGTCAGGAGGATGGGGACTATCGCGAATCCTGGCAGCCGCAGCGCATGTCAGCTGCGGCGTTGAGCCGCGCTCAGGCTATCGCGGAGAAGGTGGTGAAGGCCCTGGGCGGTTTCGGCCTGTTCGGCGTGGAGCTGTTCGTCTGTGGTGACGACGTGATCTTCAGCGAGGTGTCTCCGCGGCCGCACGATACCGGCATGGTCACGTTGATCTCACAGGATCTGTCCGAGTTCGCCCTGCACGTTCGCGCATTTCTCGGGTTGCCGATTGGCGCCATCCGCCAGTTCGGCCCTTCCGCTTCGGCGGTGATCCTGCCCCAGCTGACCAGCAGCGATGTGCGCTTCGGCGGCCTGGAAAACGCGCTGCGCGGGCACAGCCAGCTGCGCCTGTTCGGCAAACCGGAGATCGCCGGGCAGCGTCGCCTGGGCGTGGCGCTGGCGACGGCGGACACGACGGAACAGGCGGTGGAGCAAGCGAAACAAGCCGCCGCAGCCGTGGCGGTCAACGGCTGATACTCACGGGGCCGCTTGCGCGGCCCCGATAACGTCAATAGTCTTCGTCTTCTTCAGCATCGTCATTCCGCGACGCCTCCGGGGCGGCCTCATGCTGCTCGTCTTCATCATCGTCATCGAACAGTACCGCAACCTGAGCGCCCTGATGCTTCTCGCGAATTTCCTGCGCAACGCGAGCAATGGCTTCACCGCTGCTCATGCCCTGCTCCATCAGTTGATGGATGCGATCCGCCGCTTCCTGCTGCTCCGCGTGACTCAGTAATGGCATACCTGCATGCATGTGTCGTTTTCTCCGGCAAAAGGGAGAAGGAGTATACGCGCTAACGCGGCGGATCCCAACGTCTTGTGGCTCAGGCCGGTTGCGAGCAGCCGTTATCGCTGCGCCACTGCTTCAGCCGATGCAGCCACAGCATGACATGCCACCCCTGTTTCAGACCGCGCGCATTGGCGAACATCGCTCTGTCGATGCCGCGCTGATAGAACTCTTCGGTGATCTGACTCTGGGCAGCCGGATCCGGCTCACGACGAATGCTGTGGCAAATGCCCAGCGCTTCGCGGGTGATTTGCCAATGGAAAGCCGGGCGAATGGCGACAGTGCCGGCATAGCGCCGGTTGAGCCGCTCCAGCATCTCGACGATTTTCATATAGTGGCGTTGATAATCCACGTTCGCCTGACCGGTGCGACGGCGGTTGCTGATCGATTTGTCGTGCACCCGTTGACGGTACAGCGGCGTGCTTAAATATTTGACCCGTTTGGCATTAAACATGAC
The DNA here is from genome assembly GCF_043109535.1 of Serratia sp. LACPHL-BACT-2024-00286. NCBI lineage: Bacteria > Pseudomonadati > Pseudomonadota > Gammaproteobacteria > Enterobacterales > Yersiniaceae > Serratia > Serratia sp. LACPHL-BACT-2024-00286. The sequence continues at coordinate 368,552 of NZ_JBICNA010000001.1, read as the reverse complement.
TTCCGTTGTCCAGGGAATATCCTGGTGATGCAATCCCGGCTCGAAATAAAGGCGATGCTGGCGAATAAAGTCGAGACGATATATTGCCAGCCATACAACGTGAATAAACTTTCGCGATTTCAGCGCACGTTCAAACCACTGTACGCCGGTGATAACGTCGGTGGTGCGCAAACGCGCCTCGGGAAAAATCGGCTGCAATTCATCCTGGCTGGTGAAATAGCGTTCGCCATTGCATTGCATCACGTCTAATTGGTGTTGTTCCGCCTGTTCCAGCAGCGTGGAATACATATCCGGCGCCAGCACATCGTCGGCATCGGGAAACGCCACATATTTGCCTCGGGCAACGGCGAGCCCGGCATTGCGCGCGTTAGAAACACCGGCATTGGCTTGATCGATCACACGAATATGCGGATGCGCCGCCGCGTAACGGTGTGCGATCTCCCCCGAACCGTCGGTGGAACCATCGTTAACGATGATCACCTCCAACCGCTGCTCACGCTGGGCCAGCAGCGAGGCCAGGAAAGGCTCCAATAATTCCCCCGCATTGTGCATCGGGACGATCACGCTCAGCATTAACGACATAGGCAGCTCTTCAAGGATAATGTAACAAAATAATAATTTTACTTTTCTAAAAGACGCATAGGGTTCAGCGCACGCTGAAATAGCGTGACGCCTGCAAATTCCCGCAGCGGCTAATGGAACCGAACCTGCTTTTCTTTATTCAAAGCAGCGTCAGAAAGCGCTAAGTAATTAACCCATTAATTCCAAAGGGCGGCGACGCTGGCTAAAATCAGGCAAAACCACGCCGCTCCGCATCTAATAACAAGCAGAAATAATAAATTTATGAAATTAACGAATCTTTTTTTATATTTTTCGGGCCTTGCGCCCGCGGCAAATAGGCTTCCAGTGCATTTGACGTTAAATTTTTAACATATCGAAGTATAATCAATGGCGCAAAAAATGCCTTATTTCAGGTTTATTGAACTGCCGTTTATGTGAACTGTGCTGCATGCCGCGTATGGCAAAACATGCATGACGTGACCGTCTATGGCACACTAGCCGCCAGATATCGCCGCCCTCACAGCCAGGTTTATTGACGTTCATGAGCGTAACCGCCCCAAACATAAAATCGTTGTCCTACAGCCGCAGTGTCCTGATGACGCTTTTCGCCCCGCTTTCAGCACAGCCCTGGGCGATGCTGCTGCATTCTGGCTTCGCCGACCATTCGCATAACCGCTTCGATATCCTGGTCGCACAGCCGCGCGTTACGCTCACCACCCAGGGCGACGGCACGACAATCGAAAGTGACAGCGTCACCATTGAGTCTCAGGAGGATCCGTTCTCCCTGCTGCACCAGCAGCTGGCGGCGCAAGGCTGGCAGCCGGCGTTTAACCCGGATCTGCCGTTTCAGGGCGGCGCCCTGGGGCTGTTCGGTTATGATCTCGGACGCCGGGTGGAAACCTTGCCGCAGTTGGCTGAAGCCGACCTCGCTCTGCCGGACATGGCGGTGGGCATTTATGACTGGGCATTGATTGCCGACCACCAATTGCAAACTCTGACGCTGCTCAGCTATGGCGATGTGGAGCAGCGCTGGCGCTGGCTCACTAGCCAAACCGCGCCGACGGAGCGCCCCTTCACGCTGCTGAGCGGCTGGCGTGCCAATATGAGCCGCCGGCAATACGGCGAGAAGTTCCAACGTATTCAACACTACCTGCGCAGCGGCGACTGTTACCAGATTAATCTGGCGCAGCGGTTCTCCGCCGACTATCAGGGGGATGAATGGCAGGCGTTTTGCCGACTGAGCGCCTGCAACCGCGCGCCGTTCTCCGCTTTCCTGCGGCTGCCGCACAACAGCGTGCTGAGCGTCTCTCCCGAGCGCTTCCTGTGGCTGGCGCAGCAGCGCATCCAAACCCGCCCGATCAAGGGCACGCTGCCGCGGCTGGCGGACGCGGAACAGGACGCCGCACAGGCGCGCCGATTGGCCGATTCGCCCAAGGATCGCGCTGAAAATCTGATGATCGTCGATCTGCTGCGCAACGATATCGGCCGCGTCGCCCAGCCCGGCAGCGTACGGGTGCCGGAACTGTTCGTCGTGGAGCCGTTCCCCGCCGTGCACCACCTGGTGAGCACCATTACCGCCACCCTGCCGGAGCAGGCCTCGGCCACCGAGCTGCTGCGCGCCTGCTTCCCCGGCGGTTCGATCACCGGCGCGCCCAAGGTGCGCGCGATGGAAATCATCGAAGAGCTGGAGCCGCAGCGGCGCAACGCCTATTGCGGCAGCATCGGTTACCTGAGCGCCTGCGGCACCATGGACACCAACATCACCATCCGCACGCTCGTCACCGAAAACGGCCGCATCCACTGCTCCGCCGGCGGCGGCATCGTGGCGGACAGCCAGGAGCAGGCGGAATACCAGGAGACCTTCGACAAGGTTGGCCGTATTCTGCCGCAGCTTGGGGAGTATGCCCCGTCGTGATCCCATCGAACTCACCGGCCTCGCTGCACGCCTTTATCAGCCGTTTTCAGCTGCAGCTGCCGCAGGCGGCGCAGATCTCGCACAATGTGCGCCCGGCGGCGGTGCTTATCCCGATCGTCTGCCGCGCCGAGCCGACGCTGCTGTTGACCCGCCGCGCCGACTCGCTGCGCAAACATGCCGGCCAGGTGGCCTTCCCCGGCGGCAAGACCGACGCCGAAGACGGATCGGCGATCGTCACGGCGCTGCGGGAAGCTCAGGAAGAAGTGGCGATACCGCCGCACGCGGTGACCGTCCTCGGCCAAATGGCGCCGCTCGACAGCAGCACCGGATTTCAGGTCACGCCTATCGTCGGCCTGATCCCGCCGGACGTGCAGTTCCGCGCCAACGAGGGCGAAGTGGCGGACGTGTTCGAGATGCCCCTGCGGGAAGCGCTGACCCTGTCGCGTTACTACCCGCTGGATATTCATCGCGCCGGCCGCACGCACCGCATTTATCTCTCCTGGTATCACAGCCAGTTTATCTGGGGGCTGACCGCCGCCATCATTCGCCGCCTGGCGCAGCAGGTCAGTATTTAGCCCGCATTGCGTGATCTGACTCGCAATCTGGCATGGCCGTCGGCGTCAGCTGCAGGTAAAGCGATCGAAATCACTTCATTTGATCGCTTTTTCAACTACCGTTCCGGTTGAATGGTTTTAAAAAAACTGTAAACCCTCTCTTAAACCTTACGAAATACCTGTAAAATACCACCGTCCGAGATAAACCACTGTAGAAACAGGGATTAAGCCGGCGGCGTTCAGCACGGAAGGCTGGCGCGATTACCGCTAATGGAGCTTGGGCGAAAGCGGATACCCCGCTTAAGGGTTCGCCCCGGGTAATCAGGAAAAAAAGCGACACCACGGATTATTTAATTTCATGCGAAAAAGGCAGCCGAACCCGCACGGCCCTTTTACAATATCGCTGTTCCCTGCGCGGTTTTTAACCGCCGCAGCCATAACAATACGTCTCTTTAAGGAGTTTTAGCGTGATTAGCGTTTTCGACATGTTTAAGATCGGCATCGGCCCGTCCAGCTCTCATACGGTTGGACCGATGAAAGCCGGCAAACAGTTTGTCGACGATCTGGTAAATAAAGGCCTGATGCCTTCTATCACGCGTGTTGCCGTAGACGTTTACGGCTCACTCTCATTGACCGGCAAAGGTCACCATACCGATATCGCCATCATTCTCGGCCTGGCCGGCAACATGCCGGACACCGTCGATATCGATAGCATTCCGGGTTTTATTCGCGATGTAGAACAACGTCAACGCCTGATGCTGGCCAACGGCCTGCATGAAGTCGATTTCCCGCGCGACGGCGGCATGGTCTTCCGCAGCGACAACCTGCCGCTGCATGAAAACGGCATGCAGATCCACGCCTTCGCCGGCGATAAAGAAGTGTACAGCAAGACCTATTACTCTATCGGCGGCGGTTTCATCGTCGACGAGGAGAACTTCGGTAAGGACGCCGAGCAAGAGCTGCAAATGCCCTATCCGTTCAACTCCGCGCGCGAAATGCTCGATCACTGCCGCGAGACCGGGCTGTCGCTGTCCGGCATGGTGATGCAGAACGAACTGGCGCTGCACAGCAAGCAAGAGATCGAGACCTACTTCGGCAACGTCTGGCAAACCATGCGCGCCTGTATCGATCGCGGTCTGAACACCGAAGGCGTGCTGCCGGGGCCGCTGCGCGTGCCGCGCCGTGCCTCCGCGCTGCGCCGCATGCTGGTGGCGTCGGACAAACTGTCCAGCGATCCGATGAACGTGATCGACTGGGTCAACATGTTCGCGCTGGCGGTTAACGAAGAAAACGCCGCCGGCGGCCGCGTGGTCACCGCGCCGACCAACGGCGCCTGCGGCATCGTGCCTGCGGTACTGGCTTACTACGATCACTTCATCGAGTCCGTCAGCCCGGATATCTACATCCGCTACTTTATGGCGGCGGGCGCCATCGGCGCGTTGTACAAGATGAACGCCTCCATTTCCGGCGCCGAAGTCGGCTGCCAGGGTGAAGTCGGCGTAGCCTGCTCCATGGCGGCGGCCGGCCTGGCCGAACTGCTGGGCGGCAGCCCTGAACAGGTGTGCGTGGCGGCGGAGATCGGCATGGAACACAACCTGGGGTTGACCTGTGACCCGGTCGCCGGCCAGGTGCAGGTGCCGTGCATCGAGCGCAACGCCATCGCCTCGGTCAAGGCGATCAACGCCGCCCGCATGGCCCTGCGCCGCACCAGCGAGCCGCGCGTTTCGCTGGATAAGGTGATCGAGACCATGTACGAAACCGGCAAAGACATGAACGCCAAGTACCGCGAAACGTCACGCGGCGGCCTGGCAATCAAGGTGCAATGCGACTGACAGATAACCCCGCCGCCCGGCGGGGTTTTTTATGGGTAATCAATTCATTGAACGTTTTAGTGACAATGTCACCAGAAAAAATCCTGCATTTTTCTCATCGATCCGGCGGTTAGCCTGCAAATTGGCCTTCTGTTTTACCAAACTGAAATAATTTACTGAGTTACCATCAATCTTGTATAACCTCAGGCTAGAATTAGCCGAGCGCAACTTAAGGATCAATCGCCTGACTGTGACTCGGAGCTGGATTACCGAACAAGGATTTACCGGATGTTGATGACCCACCTCGCCGCGTCCCGATATCGTTACTACCGTTGGCTGCTGGCCGGAGCGGTGGGCGCGGCTATTCTGTTGGTATCGCTGTATACCCGTTACTATCAAGAGGTCAAAAGCATCGAGTTGAGCCAACACACGTTGGCCACCCGCACCGTCGGCAAACTCAACCAGTTGCTGACGCCGGCGCAGCTGCAGGCGGAACGCAGCATGGACATGCTGAACCAGCCCTGCGAGAACGTGTCATCTACCCTGCGCTTTCGCGCCGCGCAAAATCAGGCGCTGCGCGCCATGTTGCTGGTGAAGAACGGCATTATTTATTGCTCCAGCCTGTTTGGCGCCCGTCATTATCAGCTGGCCGCGGTGATGCCTACTTTCGTCAACAGCGACGCCAGGCTGGCGCTGCGCCCCTCGCTGGCGGTGAGCAAAGGTCTGCCTACGCTGGTGCTGTGGACGCCATCTCCCCGCGATAAAACCAGCGGCGTGCTGCACGTGTTTAATATCGAACTGCTGTCCAACTTTTTACTCGAGCCGCAGGAGCCTTACGTTCAGCGCGTGGTGCTGAACGTGGCCGACAGCAGCCTGGAATACGGCCGCCGCGAAATCCTGAGCCGCGATACCCTGACCAACGATCTGCGCTACACCGCTGGCTCCGCGCTGTATCCGTTCTCGATTTCGCTGTTCGGCCCGCAGATCGGCATGCTGGCGCTTTCCGCCCTGCCGCGCCATATTCCGCTGGCGCTGCTGATCAGCCTGTTGGCCGCCTATGTGGTCTATCTGCTCACCGCCAACCGCATGAGCCTGTCTTATCACATCGGCCATGCCATCACCCATCGCGAGTTCCGTGTCTACTGCCAGCCGATCATCCACAGCGATACCGGGCGCTGCGCCGGCGTCGAGATGCTGCTGCGTTGGAAAAAGAAACGGCAAGGGTGGATCTCGCCCGACGTGTTTATTCCGCTGGCCGAGCAGCATGAGCTGATCATTCCGCTCACCCGCTACCTGATGAGCACCGTGACGGAAAATCTGCAGCTGTTCCCGCCCCGGCCGTCGTTCTACATCAGCATCAACGTCGCCGCCGAGCATTTTAAAACGCTCAATATCATCGACGATATTCGCCAGATTTGGCTGCCGGCGCACCCGATGCCCTCATTGATGCTGGAGCTGACCGAACGCACCGCGCTGTCGGCAATTCAGTATGACCAGATTCGCACGCTGAAAGACATGGGGATCATGCTGGCCATCGACGATTTCGGCACCGGCCACAGCTCGCTGAGCTACCTGAAGAGCCTCAGCCCGGACGTCTTGAAGATCGATCGCGGGTTTACCGCCGCCATCGGCACCGACGCGGTCAACGCCACGGTGACCGACACCATCATTACGCTGGCGCAGCGCCTGAAGCTGAAACTGGTGGCAGAGGGGGTGGAAACGGAGGAACAGGCCGACTATCTGCGCTCACGCGAGGTCAATGCCCTGCAGGGATATTATTTCGCCAAGCCGATGCCGATCCACGTTTTCCCGCTGTGGTTGCAGCAGTACGAATCGCGCGTCAGGAAAGCGGAAGAGGATCCGCCGGAGGCCTGAGCCCCCGGCGGGAGGGTTACGCGTGCGCCGTCTCGTCCAGGACGACGCGGGTAACGCGCACCAGTTCGATACGGTATTCGGACACCTCAACGATATCGAACCGCAGGTGGTTCAGCTCAATGCTATCTCCCGCCACCGGCATCTGCCCGTAGTGAGCCAACAGCAGCCCCGCCAGGGTGGCGTAGTCGGCGGTGGGGCTGACCAGGTCATCGCAGGCCAGCGCCTGTTCCAGCGAGTGCAGATCGGTTCCGCCCTTCACCAGCCAGCTGTCACCTTCCGCCACGATGTCCGGCGTTTCGTCCTCGTCCGGGAATTCACCGGCAATCGCTTCCAGCACGTCCAGCGGCGTCACCAGCCCCTGCACCACGCCGAACTCGTTGGTGACCACCACCAGCCGCCCTTTGGCGCGGCGCAGCACCGCCAGCAGCTTGATGACGTCCATGGTTTCCGGCACCACGATCGGCGGCGTGCGGGCGGCGAACTCGGCGATATCTTCCCCTTGCTCCAGCGCCACCAGCAGATCCTTGGCGCGTACCACGCCGACGATCTCATCCACCGAGTCGCGGCACACCGGGAACAGGCTGTGTGGCGTATCCAGCAGCTGTGCGCGCACCTCCTCGCGGGAGCGCTCGCAGTCGACCCAGGAAATGTCGGTGCGCGGCGTCATCACGCTGCGCAATGAACGCGAGGCCAGCGTCAACACGCCGCTAATCATATAGCGCTCTTCCGCCGCAAAGGTTTCATCCCGCGGCAAGGCGACCGCATCGTCCGTCTGCTGCGCACGCTGCTGCCCCATCAGGCGCATGATCGCTTCCGCGGTGCGCTCGCGCATCGGACGACGCGCTTGATGCTTGATAAAGTTGCGACGCGCGATCTGGTTGAACAATTCAATCAGAATCGAGAAGCCGATAGCGGCATACAGGTAGCCTTTAGGAATGTGCAAACCGAAGCCTTCGGCGATCAGGCTCAGGCCGATCATCAACAGGAAGCTCAGGCACAGCACCACGATGGTCGGGTGCGCGTTGACGAAGTTGGTCAACGGCTTCGACGCCAACAGCATCACCGCCATCGCGATCACCACCGCCGCCATCATCACCGGCAGATCGTTCACCATGCCCACGGCGGTAATCACCGCGTCGAGCGAAAATACCGCGTCGAGGATCACGATTTGCACCACCACCGCCCAGAACTTGGCGTAACCGCGGTTAGCGCCGTCTTGATGCGTCTGCCCTTCCAGCCGTTCATGCAGCTCCATGGTGGCCTTGAACAGCAGGAATACCCCGCCGAACAGCAGGATCAAATCGCGGCCGGAGAAGCTGAAATCGCCGACGCTGAACAGCGGCGTGGTCAGGGTTACCATCCAGGAGATCACCGACAGCAGGCCCAAACGCATCAGCAATGCCAGCGACAGGCCGATAATGCGCGCCTTGTCGCGCTGCTTCGGCGGCAGCTTGTCGGCCAAAATGGCGATGAACACCAGGTTGTCGATGCCCAGCACGATTTCCAGCACCACCAGCGTCAGCAACCCCGCCCAAATAGAGGGGTCCATTAAAAATTCCATATCAGACTCCAGAGAAAAGTGGGAATGAGCGCACGCCGCTCAGACGTGACGATGCCGCCGCTGCATGGGTGCAGTCGACAATAGCAAGGTGACGGGATGGGATTGCCGGGAGATGGCCGAAGGGCCGAACAGCATATGCAACGCCAGCGGGTGGCGGGTGAAACCTGGGAAAACAGTAACTTCGGTGACAGTCCATAGGGAGGGCTGAGGCCCTTCACTCCTTAGTAATGAAAGAAGGAATTACTGTATCAGGATTTTTCTGGGGGACAAAGCGGCTTTTTCAACGGCGGTTTAGGGTGACGCCCCCGTCATGTCATCTGCGACAGCTAAGATTTCTCCGAGCATTCAATAGCGGAGCAGCGTCACAAAAAATATTTTTTCACTCACTAAAATAAATGTCGCGTTCGTGAAGTATTGCGCACAGGCATTTGAAACTGCGTGAGAAATGTTAGGCGTGCGTTTCTTTTTTTCTACCATAATGTATCTGAACCGCGGAAGTGACTGCCAAGACGGCGCGGAGAAACGACACAAACCGCGCCTAGAGTTCAACGAGGAGGTAGCGAGTGGCAATAGCTATTATCATCGGCACACACGGGGCTGCAGCGGAACAACTGCTGAAAACGGCGGAGATGCTATTGGGCGAGCAGGACAACGTCGCCTTTATAGACTTCGTTCCCGGTGAGAATGCCGAGACGTTAATCGTCAAGTACAACGAGAAAATCAGTGGGTTGGATACCAGCGGCGGCGTGCTGTTCCTGGTGGATACCTGGGGCGGCAGCCCGTTCAACGCCGCCAGCCGCATTGCGGTCGACAAGGAAAACTATGAGGTCGTCACCGGGGTCAACATTCCGATGCTGGTGGAAACCTTCATGGCGCGGGACGACAACCCCGCCTTCGATGAACTGGTGGCGCTGGCGTTGGAAACCGGCCGCGAAGGCGTGAAAGCGCTGAAAAAACCGCAGGAAGAACCCGCAAAACCCGCAGCACCCGTCGCCAAAGCCGCTGCCCCTCAGGCGCCGCTGGGGCCGAATGACCACATGAAAATCGGCCTGGCGCGCATCGATGACCGCTTGATTCACGGCCAGGTCGCTACCCGCTGGACCAAAGAGACCAACGTCAGCCGCATTATCGTCGTCAGCGATGAAGTCGCCGCCGACCATGTGCGCAAAACCCTGCTGACCCAGGTCGCCCCGCCGGGCGTCACCGCTCACGTGGTGGACGTGGCGAAGGCCATCCGCGTCTGGAACAACCCGAAATACGCCAACGACCGCGTGATGCTGTTGTTTACCAACCCGACCGACGTCTTGCGTCTGGTGGAGGGCGGCGTGGATATTCAATCCGTCAATATCGGCGGCATGGCGTTCCGTCAGGGGAAAACCCAGGTGAACAACGCCGTTTCCGTCGATGAAAAAGATATCGAAGCGTTTAAGAAACTGAACGATCGCGGTATCGAGCTGGAGGTGCGCAAGGTCTCGTCCGACAGCCGGCTAAAAATGATGGACCTGATTAACAAACTCAATTAGTGGCGCCAGCCGCTGATTATTTTACTCAGAGCTTTTTTGGTCATAGGAGAAGTGCAATGGAGATCACCACTCTTCAGATTGTGCTGATATTTATCGTTGCCTGTATCGCCGGGATGGGTTCCGTCCTCGACGAGTTTCAGTTCCACCGTCCGCTGGTCGCCTGTACCCTGATCGGCTTCATTCTCGGCGATATGAAAACCGGCATCATTATCGGCGGTACGCTGGAAATGATCGCCCTGGGCTGGATGAACATCGGTGCGGCGGTCGCGCCGGATGCCGCCCTGGCGTCCATCATCTCGACCATTCTGGTCATCGCCGGCGGGCAAAGCGTCGGCGCCGGTATCGCCCTGGCCATTCCGCTGGCGGCGGCCGGCCAGGTGTTGACCATCATCGTGCGCACCCTCACCGTGGCCTTCCAGCACGCGGCGGACAGCGCGGCGGAGCGCGGCAGCCTGCGGGCCATCACCTGGATCCACATCGGCGCCCTGCTGCTGCAGGCGATGCGTATCGCCATCCCGGCGGTCATCGTCGCCATCTCGGTCGGCACCGCCGGGGTACACGCCCTGCTCAACTCGATCCCGGAAGTGGTCACCAGCGGCCTGAACATCGCCGGCGGCATGATCGTGGTGGTCGGTTACGCGATGGTGATTAACATGATGCGCGCCGGCTACCTGATGCCGTTCTTCTACCTGGGTTTCGTGACCGCCGCCTTCACCAACTTCAACCTGGTGGCGCTCGGCGTCATCGGCGTGGTGATGGCCGTGCTGTACATCCAGCTTAGCCCGAAATACAACAAGTCTCAGGTTGTCCAGGCCGGCCCGGCTAACGCGAACGATCTCGATAACGAACTCGACTAGGAATAGGTGAGAGAAATGGTTGATACAACTGCTCAAAAGAAACTCACGCCGGCCGATATTCGCGGCGTATTCCTGCGCTCGAACCTGTTCCAGGGTTCGTGGAACTTCGAACGCATGCAGGCGCTGGGTTTTTGCTTCTCGATGGTGCCGGTGATCCGTCGCCTGTATCCGGAAAACAATGACGATCGCAAACAGGCGATCAAGCGCCACCTCGAGTTCTTCAACACCCACCCTTACGTGGCGGCGCCGGTGCTCGGCGTAACCATGGCGATGGAAGAGCAACGCGCGAACGGCGCGCCGATCGACGACGGCGCGATCAACGGCATCAAGGTCGGTCTGATGGGGCCATTGGCGGGCGTCGGTGACCCGATCTTCTGGGGCACCGTGCGGCCGGTGTTCGCCGCGCTCGGCGCGGGCATCGCCATGAGCGGCAGCCTGCTCGGGCCAATCCTGTTCTTCGTGCTGTTCAACCTGGTGCGCCTGCTGACCCGCTACTACGGCGTGGCCTACGGTTACCGTAAAGGGGTGGATATCGTCAACGACATGGGCGGCGGCTTCCTGCAGAAACTGACGGAAGGGGCGTCCATTCTCGGCCTGTTTGTCATGGGGGCGCTGGTCAACAAGTGGACGCACGTGAATATCCCGCTGGTGGTGTCCAAGATCACCGACCAGACCGGGCATACCAACGTGACCACGGTGCAGACCATCCTCGACCAATTGATGCCGGGCCTGGTGCCGTTGCTGCTGACCTTCGCCTGTATGTGGCTGCTGCGCAAGAAAGTCAACGCGCTGTGGATCATCATCGGCTTCTTCGTCATCGGTATCTTTGGCTATTGGATTGGCCTGCTGGGCCTGTAATCGTTCGAAACGGCCGGGGGGCAACCCCCGGCTTTTTTATGTGTGGAGCAAGAGATGTCACTGACCGACGCCGTACTGATGCTGTTTATTACCCTGCTGTTGCTGTACTCGCTGTATGACGAATTCGGCATGGATCTGCTGAAAGGCAAAACGCGCCTCAAGGTGCTGCTCAAACGCCGCCACCGCCTCGACAGCCTGATTTTCGTCGGCCTGATCGCCATTCTGATTTACCGCAATGTCACCGACAATGGTGCGGTATTAACCACCTACCTGCTTATTTCCTTGGCGCTGCTCGCTATCTATGTTTCTTATATTCGCGCTCCAAAGATGGTGTTTAAAGCGCAGGGTTTTTTCTTCGCCAATGTGTTTGTTGAATATAACCGCATTAAAGCCATGAATTTATCGGAGGACGGTATTCTGGCCATCGACCTGGAACAGCGCCGGCTGTTGGTTCAGGTGACACACCTGGACGACCTGGAGAAGATTTATCAATTTTTCGTTGATAATCAATAGATAAATAAATAACCGCTTTGTTACCGCTCAAACCTTGCGCAGCCCGTGGGTAATTAATGGGCTGCGTCACTTTCACTCTGACTATTATTTCCGCAACATTGTTACCCACGTCTACATTATATTCCCGCATGAAATTAGATTAATGAAAACGAGTCTCAATTAAGCGCGAACATCACGCCAGAATAAAGTTGTCGGTGACGGAAATAATATGGTATGGTTGCGCCGTCATTGGGGAGTAGCCGGTTTCTGGAGAATAAAACGCCAGAAACGCCCGTATCAACATACTCGTTTCGCCGTATGAAACGTGGTGCGGGCAGCCAGGTAAGGTTGGCGAGACCATAGACACGTAACTCCGTCGTTTGGTTGGGGGTGGGTTACGTGTATATGGAGCCACCCGGCCGAGGCTATTTCACATGAACCTTTCAGCAACACTCATTCTCGCTTTCGGCATGTCCATGGATGCTTTCGCCGCTTCGATCGGCAAAGGCGCCAGCCTGCATCAACCCCGTTTCCGCGAAGCGATCCGCACCGGCCTGATCTTCGGCGTGGTCGAAGCGATCACCCCGCTCATCGGTTGGGCCATCGGCCTGTTCGCCAGCCAATACATCATGGAATGGGATCACTGGGTCGCCTTCTCGCTGCTGTTCATTCTCGGCATGCGCATGATTGTCGAAGGGGTGCGCAACAAGCCCGATGAAGAAGAGAAGGTCAAACGCCACGGTTTCTGGATCTTGGTGGCTACCGCTATCGCCACCAGCCTCGACGCCATGGCTATCGGCGTCGGCCTGGCCTTCCTGCAGGTCAATATCGTGCACACCGCCATGGCCATCGGTTGCGCCACCATGATCATGGCGACGCTGGGCATGATGATCGGCCGCTTTATCGGCCCGCTGCTGGGCAAACGCGCCGAGATCCTCGGCGGCGTGGTGCTGATCGGTATCGGCGTCAACATTCTGCTGGAGCATCTCGGCTACCTGGCCTGAGGCGCTCGCGCTACAAAAAAAAACCTGCCGCGGCAGGTTTTTTTGTTTCTGGGCTCACTGCGCCTGTTAAGTGCGGCGCCGGTACAACGCCAGCACGAAATCCGTTTCGCACTCAAACTCGCCGCCGTGCGCCAGCCGCTGCTGCACCTCCGGCGTAGCGCGCCAGGCGAACGGCGTCATCTGCAGCAGGTTGGCGGCCTGTGCACCCGGCAGGGCCATCGTATAGGCCAGCGCCTCTTTACGCTCGCACTCGAAACCGTCGAACTGTTCGTCCTGTTCGGCATGCAGCTGCGCCTGCTGGTACACCTGCTCTTTCAGCTGGTACAGATGACGCGGGCCCGGCGAAACCGTCACCACCACGCCGCCCGGCTTCACCACTCGCGCCAGCTCCGCCGCCTTGCAGGGCGCATAGATGCGCAACACCGCATCCAGCGCCCCGTCGGCGAACGGCAGGCGATGGCTGGAGGCGACGCAGAACGAGACCGCGGGATAACGCTTGGCAGCGTAGCGGATCGCCACCTTGGCGACGTCCAGCCCATAAACCGCCATATTGCGCTGCTGCGCCAGCCGTGCGGCCACGGCGGCGGTGTAATACCCTTCCCCACAGCCTATATCCAATAACGCGCCTGCATCGGCCGCCAGCGCCAAATCCAGCCACTCTGCCACCTGCTGCTGCAGCGGCTGATAAAAACCGCCGTCGAGAAACGCGCGCCGCGCCTGCATCATTTCCGCGCTGTCTCCCGGCTGCTTCGATCGCTTGTGCTGTACCGGCAGCAGATTGACGTAGCCTTCTTTGGCTTGATCGAACTGATGATTGCCGTCGCAACGCCAGCGTTGCGATGAAAAATGCAGCGGTTGATGACACAGAGGGCATTGATAGGACATGAATGGGCTTCCAGAAAGACAGGGCGCGGCTAGTCTAAAGAAGGCGTCGGCTCGATGCAAGGCGCATCCCCGCTCGCTTTCGCCGCCAACAACGCCTGGTCAAGCGGGGAAAAAGCTGGCTACACTGTGAGTCTGTTTTCTCACGCAGGTGAAAATAACTTATGAGCGATCGTTCCGCGCTGCTCGATGCGGTGCCCCACATTCAGCACGGCTTCGGCAGCAAACTCGCGCTGCTGCCGGGGCATCTGCTGCCCTACAGCGCCACGCTGCCGGAAAAGAAGCAGGTGCACGGCACCCGTATCGTCGAGGTGCTGCAACCGGCGCAGGCGTGCGGTGAAGCCGACGGCTTCTACACCCGCCAGCCCGGCATTCTGCTCGGCGTGCTGACGGCGGACTGTCTGCCGGTGCTGTTCAGCCGCCGCGACGGCGGCGCCATCGCCGCGGTTCATGCCGGCTGGCGCGGGTTGCTGGACGGCATTCTGGAACAGATGGCAGCGCGCATTCGCCAGGACGGCGACACCGCCGACTGGGTGGTCTCTATCGGCCCCGCCGCCGGCGCGTGCTGCTACGAAGTCGACGAAGCGCTGGTGGAGAATTTTAAACAGCGCCTGCCGCTGCCCGCCACGCTGATCAGCCCGCATTACCGGCATCTGGATTTGGCTGCGATTGCCGAACACAAGCTGGCGGCGCTGGGCTTCGCCGCCGTTGACCGCGCCGGCAGTTGCACCATCTGCACGCCCGACGTCGACCCGCAGCGGCCGCAGCGCTTCAAGTACACCAGCTATCGCCGCAACAGCCACCGGCGCGCGCAGGATCCGACGCATCCGGGGATCAAAGGCCGCAACCAGTATGCCGGCATCATCATCGCCGCCGGATGACGGAAACGAAAAAGCCCGCGCGGAGGCGGGCTTTTTGTACAGCTGACGCTGATTAGATAGCAGTAACGTTTACTGCAGATGGGCCTTTCTGGCCATCTTGGATTTCGAACTCAACGTTCTGGCCTTCAGCCAGGGTTTTGAAGCCGTTACCCTGGATTGCAGAGAAGTGTACGAACACGTCTTTGCTGCCGTCAGCCGGGGTGATGAAACCGAAACCTTTAGACTCGTTGAACCACTTAACTTGACCTTTGATCTTTGCCATCTTGAGTATTTCCTTTGGATTGTTTAAACCGCCCGTGGGCGTTACATAGACAAACTAGAGTCGTTACTGCTTGAGGCACTAAGATAAGGATCGGCAGAGAAGCGGTATTCAACGCTAACGTCTTTACTCAGAACTTCTTTACTGAAAATGCCACACATATACAGAACTGTACCTCGTTTTACCCAGATGCGTTATCACATACTCTGTATGCGATGGCAAGCCATTTTTAATCACTGAACGACATGTCGCACATATTTGAAACGGTCGAGCGCCGCATTTGCTTAAATAGCCCAAAAGATGTTGAAGCATCGGCTATTTTCTGCTTGCCAAAATCACTGCGCCAGACCCCGCATTCTGATAGCGTTTTAACAAAACTTTCATCGTTTTGACGCCTCTCCCTCTCGGCACTTTCGCTTTTTTGCCGCTTATAGCGTTAAAAAATTTGAATCTTTATGGAATGTCATATGCAACATTTGAATATCGATGAACGGGGGCCAATTTATTCAATGCTGCTCCGACCCTTTAGCGCCGGAAAGCGCATTCATCGTCGGTCTTCAACCCTGCCGCCACAGGGTGAGAACCCCATCGCGTCGGAAGGCGCAAGTGAAGCGGGTACCGCGGGCAACGGTTGCATAAGCATGCAACCTCCAGACGCCTCTCCCGCTGGCCGGTTGTTTCATCCTAAATAATCCGAAAGCCACGAGTCTGAATAACCGGAATAATCTTATGAATAGCGAAAGTGTGGCATGGAATTAAATCTTGAAGATCGGGTGGTTATTTGAATCACCACCCGTGCTTATCGATTCTGCTAATTACCGCCACGCTTTCAAACCGTTGATCTTATTCTTTCCCCGGTACCGCAGGGCGAAGAGAGAACGCTTGCTGCGAGCCCTGCAACGCGATGCGCTCGCCAATCTTCAACGGGTGGAATTGATGCTGATCCAGCCCCGCCTCGCTCAGCGCCAGGTTCAACTGCTGCGGCGGCTCGTCGAGCGATTCGTCCGCCAATTCGAATACCCCCCAATGGATGGGAATGGCGCGCGGCTGATTCAGCTCGCGATACAACGTCACCGACTGCTGCGGATCCATATGCTGCTCCTGCATGAACCAGCGCGGCGCATAGGCGCCAATCGGCAGCGCCGCCACGTCGAACGGCCCCAGCCGTTGACCGATCTCCGCCAGCCGTTCCGAATAGCCGCTGTCGCCGGAAAAATAAAACCGCAGCGCCGGATGGTGGATCACCCAGCCGCACCACAACGAACGATTGCGATCCCACAGCGTGCGCATGCTCCAATGCCGCGCCGGCGTGGCGTAGACCGTCAGTTCGCCCAGCGACAGGCTCTGCCACCAGTCCAGTTCATGCACCTTCAGCCGATAGCGGCGAAACCAGCGCTTCAATCCGAGCGGCACGATAAACTCGGCCTGTGGAAAGCGCCGCGCCAGCTGCCGCACCGTGCGCCTGTCGAGATGATCATAATGATTATGGGAGATCAGCACCGCATCCACCGCCGGCAGTTGCCCCACCGTCAGCGGCGTCGGCGTTCTGCGCTTCGGGCCGTAGAAGCTCAGCGGCGATGCGCGTTCGGACAACACCGGGTCGATCAGGATATAGCGCCCGCCCAGCCGCAGCAGCATTGACGCATGCCCAAGCCACCAGATGCTGTCATCGCCGCCGCTGAGATCGGCGGGTTGCCACCAACGCTCGGTAAATTGCGCGTAGCCCTGCTGCGGCGGCCTGGGCAGCCCCTGCCGCTTGCGTTCATCCTGCCAACGCTGCAGGTCGCCTTCCTGGCGCTGCGAAGGTTCCGGGTTGCGAAATCCCTCCGGCGTGTGATGCGCCTTGGCCGCGTCGTAATAACGGTTGATTCTCTTCATCCTGCCTTTTCTCCCGACCACTGCGCCCTGCACGGGCATGACTTTCAGTGTAACAAACCCGATGAAGCTCGCACTTTGTCAGCCGTGCGCTGCATCTCGGGACCTTTTGCCGTATGCTGTTGTCTCACTCCGGTGAGACAGCCAGGGCCGCCAAGAGCCCGTTAAGACTCTCTTAAGATCTTTGTGATTGACTTGTAGGGCATACAGAAAAGGAGAAGTTATGAGTCGTTCTACATCCCGCAAATCAGGCATCGGCCTGGGGCGCCGTATTCGCAGCGCGCTGCTGGCGCAGAAGCAATACTGGAAAATGTATTTCGCCATGAAGCTGCGCCGTCTGCGCGTACCTGCCCCGCTGGTGGTGCTGGGCGGTTCGCTGCTCGGATTCTTCATGCTGGCCCTGCTGATGCTCAGCGTGGTCGCCATCGACGTGATCAGCACCCTGCTGCTGCTGTGTCGGAAACTGCTGGGGCGGGGGCATAGTGAGGGGCGCGCCTTTATGCCGCGCGGCTAACGAGAAGAGAAGCGGAGGCGCGCAATACGCCTCCGCAGCATACCGATTAACGCTTGGCGCCTTTACGGCGCGTCAGCATAAACCCGCACCACAGCACCGCAATCCACACCGGCATCAGCAACACCGAAATGCGGATCCCTTCGCTGAAATACATAATCAACAGAATCAGGCTGAGGAACGCCAGGCACAGGTAGTTGCCGAACGGGTACCACAGCGCCTTAAAGCTGGGAATGACGCCCTGGCGGTTCTTGGCGGCGCGGAATTTCAGGTGCGCCAGGCAGATCATCACCCAGTTGATCACCAACGTTGAAACCACCAGCGCCATCAGCAGCTCAAACGCCTTGCCGGGCATCAGGTAGTTAATCAGCACGCCGATCGAGGTAATCAACGCCGATAGCGCAATGGACAGCACCGGCACGCCGCGCTTGTTAACCCGCGTCAGCGCCTGCGGCGCATTGCCCTGGCTGGCCAGCCCGAACAACATGCGGCTGTTGGCGTAAACGCCGCTGTTGTAGACCGACAGCGCGGCGGTCAACACCACCACGTTGAGCACGGTCGCCACCAGATTGCTGTTCAGCGCATGGAAAATCAGCACGAACGGGCTGCCCCCCTCCACCACTTGCCCCCACGGATAGAGCGACAGCAGCACGGTCAGCGAGCCGATATAGAAGATCAGAATGCGGTACACCACCTGATTGGTGGCTTTGGGAATGCTGCGGCGCGGATCGGCGGCTTCCGCCGCGGTGATGCCGACCATTTCCAGGCCGCCGAACGAGAACATGATCACCGCCATCGCCATCACCAGCCCGGAGAAGCCGTGCGGCATAAAGCCGCCCTGCTGCCACAGGTTGGTGATGCTGGCCTGCGGCCCGCCGTTGCCGCTGACCAACAGCCAGGCGCCGAACACGATCATGCCGACAATCGCTACCACTTTGATGATGGCGAACCAAAACTCGGTTTCGCCGTACAGGCGCACGTTCACCAGGTTAATCAGGTTGATCAGCACGAAAAACAGCGCGGCGGAGGCCCAGGTGGGGATCTCCGGCCACCAGTACTGAATGTAGATGCCGACAGCGGTCAGTTCCGCCATGCCGACCAGAATGAACATCGCCCAATAGTTCCAGCCGGAAAGAAAGCCGGCGAAGTCGCCCCAATATTTATAGGCAAAGTGGCTGAACGATCCGGCGACCGGCTCCTCCACCACCATTTCGCCCAACTGGCGCATGATTAAAAACGCGATAAAACCACCGATGGCGTAACCCAACAGCACGGCGGGGCCGGCCATTTTAATGGTTTGCGCAATGCCGAGAAATAAACCGGTACCGATGGCGCCCCCGAGGGCAATAAGCTGTATATGTCTGTTTTTTAAGCCGCGTTTTAGCGGAGTATCCTGATGCTGACCGCCCATCTTATCCTCATATGGCGTACACCCTTGCCGCTATCGGCCAAGATTTCACCAATCAATAAATGTATCTGCGGGCGGCTTTTTAACACTTAACCCCGTGAGCATCAAGGAGAAGCGCCCCGAGACGGCGGGCCGGAGCGCGATTTTTTTACCGTGAGAAAGCGGATAAGAGCGGCGTTTAGCCCGGCATTCCGCACAGTTTGGTCAGGTTGCGCGCGCCGATCATCAGCGTGGCGACATAGGATTGGCGACGCGTGACCACTTCCACCGCCACGCGATCGTTTTGATATTTTATCAGGTAGGTCGAGGGCCAGCCCTGACGGCGCTGGCCGAAGCTTTCGGCATGACGATCGATCGCCGCATGGGCAATCACCAGATGAGACAAGTTTTTATCACCTTTGATAATGCGCTTCATAAACAGCCTCCGCCAACGACAGCTCTGTTATTAGAAAAAGGAGAAACTCTTACCAATCACCGGTATTGTTCGACTCAGTTAGCCTGTCGGCTCATCAGGAAGCAGATCATCGCCGCGCGCAGCGGGCTGGCGCTGTCCGCCTGCCATTCACCGCCCTGGGTGCTCATGCGCGCCTGCCATTGCGGGCTGTCGCTTTGGTTATCGGGGTTCAGACTGATTTTGTTGGCGCAAATGATCGGCCAGGCATCGGAGGGATTCTTGCAGTAATCTTTACCTTTCACACCACCGTAGGGATACCACTTGTCCGGGTTCTCTCCGGTCAGCAGCGCGATGCTGCGGTTCACTTCGGCATCGCTTTCTTCGTACCATTTAATCATCGGCTTCATCCATCTTTCGTAAGGTTCGCGCTACATTACGATGTCTGTACGACAGTTTTATGACAGCGCCGCCGGTTTTCACATTATCTCTACTAATGCTTTGCCCCCTTTATCTTTCCTGAGCGCCTGCGTACACTTTTCTCTCTGTTCTGCGCCCAGGAAACGCATGCATGTTGACCGGCCTCAACCATCTGACGCTTGCCGTCAGCGATCTCGATCGCAGCTTCGATTTTTATCGTCATCTGTTGGGTTTTACCCCGCACGCCCGCTGGCAAGGCGGCGCCTATCTTTCGTTGGGGCCGTTGTGGCTATGCCTGTCGCTGGATGAAAAGCGCACGCAACAACACGAGCGCGATTACACCCATTACGCCTTCAGCGTAGCGCCGGAACACATTGAACAGGCCAGTCAGCGGTTGCGCCAGGCCGGAGTAGAAGAGTGGAAAAGCAATCGCAGCGAAGGCGAATCGCTCTATTTTCTCGATCCTGACGGGCATCAATTGGAGATCCATGCCGGCGATTTGGCCAGCCGCCTGGCGGCATGCCGGGAAAAACCTTATCAGGGCATGGTGTTTTACTGAGGCGCCCCGGCGGCAGTGCCAGCCGGAGCATCATGCTCAACGTTCGGGGATAAAACCTTTGAAATCCAGCGCGGGGCTGAGATCGTCGTCGTCAGCAGCAGCGCCGTCAGTGCCAGCGCGGTGCGCCATACGCTTCAACAGCGCCGTTTGCTGACGCTGTTGCTCGGCAATCTCTTGCAGCAGGCGAATCTGCTCGTTGGCGCGCACGCTGGCGCGGTTCACCAGGAACCAAACCCACAGCCCGGCCAGCAACGCCACGGCGGCAAGGGCCAGCGACAACAGGCCGTTCTGGCCAAAACCTAAATCGTACATGGAAAACCCTATCTACTGCGACATTCAGGCCGCCATCTTAACACTCGCGGCGGCCGTGCGAACATCCCTGCCGAAAATTGCTTACCAGGGCACGAAGCGGGTCACCGAACAGATGCCCAACGCAAAATTTCCACCATCGTCGCAATAGCTGTCCAGCGCCAGCAGGTAGAAAAACAGGCAGGCAGCGACGGCCGTCATTATCACGAGGATTTTTTTTCGCAACAAATTTAGCAGCCTCATTGTTATCCGGGTAATCTATCGCGCATGTTATCACAGCGAAGTTAAACGAAGTTTAACTTTTCGTTTAGATTTCTGGCTATCGCCCGGTTTTCAGACTGTTACCCTTGCCCTCGCATGCGCGCCGTGGCTAGATGCTCCCTCAGGGACAACGAGGAAATGCGATGAGTAAATTGATTAAGTGGGTACTGGTGTTGGCGGTCATTTACGGCGGCTTTTTGATCTCGGGCTACGGCGTGCTGATCGGCAGCAACAAAAACGTTGGCGGGTTGGGATTGCAGTGCAAATACCTGACGGCGCGTAACGTGGCGATCGCCCAGTACGTGAATGGCGACAACGGTTTCATCGGCGTAGCCGACTGCCCGCTGTTCAAGAAAATCGAAACGGTGGTGGATTAACCGCCACCGCCCGACGCCGCCGCTCTGCGGCGGCCCCGCCTCAGTTGCGGGTAAACTTCATCTCGATCAGCGCAATCGCCTTGTCAATCGCTCGGCGGGTCACCGGATCGGCGCCAGCAGGGTGCGTGGAGAAATCGATGCTTTTGAGCTGACCCGCCATCTTGTCGCGCACTTCGGTCGGCGCAATCACGTCGATAACGTCCAGAATCTGTTTGATGACCAGTTGGCAAGCGACCAGATCGGAAGCCAATTCCTGCTCGTTGCTCAGCATGTCAGACATAATAACTTTCCTTCTTGATTCAAACGCCGCACAGAATAGCATGGCGTCCGCGCCATTGCCCGCTCTCCCCGTCTTTTTCCCCCTTCTGCGCACCGCCGGGCAAAAGCCCGCGGCGGATTAGCCTATACTTGCAGCATGACGGTGGCAAAAACCACCCCCAAGCCACAACCAACAGGAGAAAGTTATGGCGAATCACAATGTGAAATCCTGGGCGACAGTGCGTGAAACTTCGGTGGAGATCGCCGAAGCCATTTTTGAACTGGCAGGGAACGACGAAGTGTTGGCGCAGAAAATCTGGGAAGAAGGCAGCGACGAAGCGCTGGAGAAGGCCTTTGCCAAAACCACCGCCGACCAGCTTTATTGGGGAGAGGAAACCGTCGAGCGGAAAAACGTTTGAGCGCCTGCGCAACAAAAAGCCCGGGTTTCTGACCCAGGCTTTCCCGATTGGCGTTCGCCCCGCTCAGCGGCGTGCAATATCTCTTGCTCTCACGGTTCTTCACCTCCCACACCTTCCGCGTTTTTCATGCTCATCACCGGCATCGCCATAAAAGCGCCGACGCCCACGATTACAACCAGAGTAATAATCACTGTCATTAACATGCGATCACCCCATCAACGTTGAGTTGTTACGGCTGACTCTGTTTTGGCGGTTACTTGCTGCGGCCTTCTTTGCGTCCCCCACCGAGGCGGTGACCGTCTCAGATTAGCCGTTTTTCCTTTCGGCTGACAAGCGGCGGTTACGCGGTTTTCCGAATAATTGCCGCCCGACACCGGCGGCGTTTTTGTCCACGGCGGCAAGTTGTGTATACTTCACCGCTATGTAGGTCTCACACTGACGCACTGATGATACAAGAACACCACCTCTCATTGGTCTGCGCCCTCAGCAAATGGGTCGAAACTCACCTCGGACGAGTGATCCATCTCGAAGAGCTGGCCGAGTACTCCGGCTACTCGCTGTGGCACATGCAGAAGCTGTTCAAAGAAGCGACGGGAATTTCGCTCGGCAAATACATTCGCGAACGCCGTCTGGCCGGCGCGGTCTACCAACTGCGCAGCAGTGAAGCGTCGATCTTCGATATTGCCCTGGACTTTGGCTTCGGTTCACAGTCTCACTTCACGTACATGTTCAGAAAGCGTTTTAATATCACGCCCTATGATTTCCGCCAGGATTTGAGCGTCGATCTGCATATCGATCCGCCGCTGCACGTCATTCACCAAAAATCCGCCTGAAGCCCGCCGCAAACCGGCGGGTTAACGCGCCGCCCATGCCGCCAGTATCGCGATCGCGGCCGGCAGCGCCTGCACCCACAGAATTTTGCGGCTGGCGGTCAGCCCGCCGAACACGGCCGGCCGCCAACACGCACCCGAGAAAGAACAGCTGCAGCGCCATATCCCCACGCCAGTAGCTCCATGCCAACCCCACCGCCAGAAAGCCGTTGTACAACCCCTGATTGGCGGCCAGCACCCGGGTGGCGGCGGCGAACTCCGCCGTCGTGCCGAATGCGCGCCTGCCGAGTGGCGTACGCCACAGGAACATTTCCAGCACCAGGATATAAAGATGGAGCGCTGCGATGAGCAGCAGCAAAATATCGGCAAAGAGCTTCATGAGGATCCCGGTCGTTTATTGAAGATGTCATCAATTATAAACTCCGCCTCTCATCTTCCCATCGGCGGAGATAAAAAAACCCGCCGAGGCGGGTTTATGCAGGAGTCATTTTTTGAGGTTAGTTTAATACGGCGACCAACAATGCCGCGACAGAGGCCCAAAACAGCGCCGTGGCAACCACGACATGGGACAGTCTTGCACGATAGAGTACCTGGCTCATAATGACCTCACTGACATCTGACTAACGGGAGACAACCTTACTTCCTGAGGATTATCCTAAACTTCTTCTCGCTGTCATTATATGCGCCAGATCACTTTTCCGCCGATAAACCTTATATTGTCGTAAAGCTGGAGCCGCGATCACATTAATTGCGCCTTATTAGAGCGAAATAAGCCGAATAATCGCGGCGATTATATCCTAATGCTATCAAACATCGCTCCAGGGCAGGCGTGGCGCGGTCATGCGCTCACCAGAATAACCGCTAACTGCCGGGAAGCGCGGCGCCCCTTGTTCCCAATCATGCTGAGCCCGAGTAATTTCAGCCTTGCTATGGCCAACGAAATTCCACCAGATAAGGCTCTCTTCGTTTAATGGCGCCCCACCGATTAATAATCCCCGGCTCCCCTTTTGCGCATTTAACCCAATAGAGTTATTCTTCATGCCCAAATAGGCGAACTCATCAGGTGAAAAAGTTTCACCATTAAGTTCAAATGCACCAATAAGGGGCAAAAAGCCGATTTCATAATCATCGCGCAGCGGCAATTCGATCCTCGCCGCTTCCTGCCATTCCAGGTCAATGGCGATTAATGGCGAAAGCGTAAACACCGGTGAACGGTAAGCGCCAAATTCCCCAACCAGCAAACGGTGATTCACGCCGTTATTCTGCCATTGCGGCAAGTCAGGATAATGATCGAAGCGTGGCGCCATGTCGGCATGTTCGGCCGGCAGCGCGATCCATAATTGTGCGGCATGCAATCGCCGTTGCTCACCCACCGACTGTTCGGTATGCGCAATGCCGCGCCCTGCGGTCATCAGATTAACCTGGCCCGGGCGAATCACCTGCTCACTGCCGAGGCTGTCTCGGTGCAGCACCTCCCCCTCTATCATCCAGGTGAACGTTTGCAGCCCGATGTGCGGATGCGGCCCCACATCCATGCCGGGCGAGGTGCCGTTGAATACCGTCGGCCCGGCGTGATCGAGAAAACACCAGGCGCCGACGGTGCGCCGCTCCCGGGTTGGTAACGCGCGGTTGATCGGGATGCCCCCCACTTCTGCGTTACGCACGGCAATACGTTGTATCTGGCGCACGCCGTCAACGACAGGGCATTCGCGTGCAGGTGAAGAGAGCGTAGGACGTGACTGACTCATCGCAAAGACCTCCTGAATGGCGCCGATTCGCCAAGGGTAACCGCCCAAGCTTAACACAGGACAGCTTCCCCACAGAGCGGCGACGCTCCGGCGCAGTTGCGCGGATCAGGACGCTTTGATATAGCAGCTCATGATGTCTATATCGTCCTGCGCGTGCCTGAGATCGGAGAAATAGGTCACGCCAAAGAGAATTGATACCACCAGCAGCACGGACACCAACAGGCCGATAATCGCCAGCAGTTTGGTCTCATCATGGAGATTAGGCTCCATTTTATCTCCCCTAGTTAATCGCGTCAGGTCACCCACAGCGTGACCGCCAGCGTAAAGATAATCAGTGAGCAGGACGCCACCGCCAACACGACGATCGCAAATTGCGCATCACCCAAGGTTTCTCGATAGTTTTTATCCGTTGAGGCGTTACGCTGTTGTTTCACTAAATCGGTTTCACTCGTTCAACTGCTGCATTGCTGTTTGACGGGGCAAAACATCCCCTCAGAATAAGGCGCCAACGTTGCCGCCTTGGTCGTTCCGGCTCAACCGGGGGATGACGCTATCAATTTTCCCCATCAGGGTCAACACCGCGCCTGCCGGCAAGCGAGCGGGTACACAGGGGAAATGTAACCGGCATCAAGATCGCAGGGAAATAAGAGACACCTATTGCAGAGGACAAAAAAAAGCCCGGTACGCAACCGGGCTATGGCAGACCGACGCGTTATTGCGGGATACGCAACACCTGCCCAGGATAAATCTTGTCCGGGCTCGACAGCATCGGCTTGTTGGCTTCGAAAATCTTGTTGTACTGATTGGCGTTGCCGTACATCTCTTTAGAGATGGCGCTCAGCGTATCGCCCTTCTTCACGGTATAGAAGCGGCTCTCGGCGTCGGGTTGCGTCACCGCCACCTTATCCTCCACGCCGCTGATGCCCGCCACGTTGCCGACAGCCACCAGGATCTTCTCTTTTAACTCCTGGCTGACGGCGTCGCCGGTCACTACGGCTTTACCATCGATCACCTGCACATTGACTTTGTCGGTGCCCGGCAAGCCGCTCTTATCTAGATGCTCCTTGAGTTTGGCGCCTTGATCTTCGGCGGAGGCATTGCCGGTGACTGTGTCCCACAGTTTTTCGCCCGCTTCTTTGACGAAGTTAAACAAGCCCATATTCACTCCTTTTGATGGTTTCACTAATGCGTTTAAGTAAGGCTAGTTAAGCTTAGCATCGACAAAAGGATATGCCATCCGCTCACGGCGTCAGAAACGGTTAGAGTATTCCGAAAGTGTCGTCAGCGGCGTTTCGGTGGCGATTAATCGCGCAATGATGCTGAAAAATCGCGCTTTTTTACCTACACTGTTGCAGACAGAGCAACTCGACGAAGGAGGCGTGCAACGATGTACGCATTGGTGATGTTTGTCTGTTATCTGGATGGTGGCTGCAGTGAAATGGTGGTCGACATATTGCGCGACGAGCCGCAATGCCTGGTCGCGATGAAGGAACAGAACTTGCGACACGCCGGCTGTTATCCCATGGAAGAGTTTATCGACGGCTTCTGGTTGCCAGCCAGCGAATATTCGGATTTTTAACGCCCTCCCGCGCGACGCTGAGGAATTTCTGATTTCATCGGAAACTGCGTCTTCCTCCGAGGCATAAGGCCGCTGTTTTGCTAAATTGCGGCTCCCGAAGAAGAAAGAGACAGAGAAAGGTCATGCCAGCATCGGCTCACTCCAACGAGCAATATGAAACTCTGCTGCACGACGTCAGCCTGGCGTTAGGCGACGCAGTGTTGCAGTTAATCCAAAACCATAAAAAGGTCTCCGGCGGCAATATTCTTTCACAGCTGGTGAACGAAATAGAGCGTGAGCAGGATCAGCAACGTTTCGCCGCGCTGCGTTCCGCCATTGAGCTGGTCGGGCTGGCGCCCAAAGGCTGAGATCCCGATAAAACGAAGGCCGGGCTTGCGCCCCGCCTGAGGTGAATGACAAGCCTGATGACATTGCCAGGTTTACCGAAAACAGCATTTAAAATAAGGGAAATCAATTCATTGATTTTCGGTTGCTCACCACAAAGAAGGAAAAACCACGCTTTTTCCGCCTTTGTCAACGAGCTAAGGCGGGGCTTGCGCCCCGCCTGATTACCAATCCCGACACAGGATGAAGGTAAGGGAATTGCAGATTAGAAGCGATACGTCAGGCTGACGGCAACGATATCATCGTTGGCCAATTTCAGTTTGTTATCGTCGCTCAGCTGGTTGATTTGGTAATCAACGTAGGTGTACATATTTTTGTTGAAGTAGTAAGTCGCCCCCACTTCCACGTATTTCACCAGGTCGGCATCACCGATCCCTTCGATATCCTTGCCTTTGGACTGCACGTAAGCCACGGAAGGACGCAGACCGTTCTCGAATTGATACTGGGCCACAACTTCGAAGTTTTGCGTTTTATTGGCGAAACCGGAAGTGCCGTTGACGCTGATCGGCGTCATGTTGCGGGTTTCGGCATACATCGCAGCCAGGTAAACCTGGTTGGCATCGTATTTCACCGCGCTGGTCCATGCGGTGGCGCTGTCGCCTTTACCGTACTGCAGCGCTTTTTGAGCGCTGGTGCGGTTGGAGTCGGAGAACGCCGCCGCTACGCCGATGCCGGAACCGCCGATGTCCTGATAGTCCAGAGACAGGCCGTAACCGTCGCCGTTTTGCTTGGTCACGCTGCGGCCGTCGCCATCGTTTTTACCCTGGTACTGCACCGCCAGATTCAGGCCGTCCACCAAACCGAAGAAATCACGGTTGCGGTAGGTGGCCAAACCGTTGGAACGGGCGGTCATAAAGTTATCGGTATAGCTGTAGGAGTCGCCGCCGAACTCCGGCAGCATGTCGGTGTAAGCCTCGGCGTCATAGACCACACCATAGTTACGGCCGTAGTCGAAAGAACCGTAGTTGCCGAATTTCAGCCCCGCGAAGCCCAGACGCGTTTTGGTGCCGGTAGTGCCCTGCGCTTCGTCGTGATTGGCCTGGACGTTGTATTCCCACTGGCCGTACCCGGTCAACTGATCATTGATTTGCGTTTCGCCTTTGAAGCCCAGGCGAACATAGGTCATATCACCGTCGTTGGATTTACTGTCGCTGAAATAATGCTTGGCGTTAACACGGCCGTACAGGTCGAGTTTATTGCCATCCTTATTGTAGATTTCAGCCGCGTTGGCGAAGGAGGTGATCGCCCCGAGGGCGACAGCTAAGGCTAATACACTGCGTTTCATCATTTATTTTCCTAGATATTATAATTAGAACCCTGCCCGTCACGCCCATTTATAATTTGGGCTGTGATTTTATCTTTTGGTATTTTATGAGCACCCCTAATACGGGGGTGATGTGACATTAGCATCATGAATCAAAACTTAAAATCAAAAAGTTCATGAAACAACGAGGAGAAAGCATGTTTATTTGTAACTAAACATTACAAAGAAAGCCTCACACAACCCATTGAATATATGAATATTTTGCCACATAAGTTATAACCAAAATGGTGCAACGCACCAATATGGTGCATTTAGGTTTCGTTTTGCGTGCTTTCTGCGCGATTCAAATGTAACAACAAAATTAGCATGGTTATTAAAAACGTTACTTATTTCACATTTTTGTCTTAACATATTCACCAGGCAATTAAGACTTTCAGCTAATCATCTGACACCGCCTTTTATTCATTCACATAAGGGAATCTCTTCGGAACGAATAAAATTCGCCTTACGGCAATTAAAATAGCGGGAAATAGCAGACTAAAATAATGAAGGGAATAACGGCGGCGCGCTGAGGGCGCCGCCGTGGATAAATCAATACAGCGTAGAACGGGAAACTTCGCTCAACAACATACCGGCACGCAGGCCCAACGCCACACCGGGGTTAGGGAACAGTATCCACGCCCCCTCCTGGCCCACGCGATACTCCTCCTGCGGCTGCTCGCACAGCAACATCCCCGGTTTCAGCTCGGTGAAGTTGGCCGTGTCATCGTCCAGGTGCAGCTTGAAATCTTCGCTGTGCTTGATCAACGAGTGCATCACACGGAAAACCCGAATCTCGGCGCCCGCACGCACCGGCGGCGGCCCTTCGCTGACCGCCGCCCGCAGCGCGCGATCGATGGCGGCGAATTGCTGCAGATTGTTACTGCCGAACGGCCGCGCCTTGCCCAACTCGAGCGTACAGCTCGCCGCATTGAGATGTTCGCTGGAGTAGTGGCTAAAGGTACCGCCCGGCGCGCTGTGCACCACCAGCGCATCCAGATCGGCGGCATCCAGCAGCTGCAACATCGGCTCGCTGTACGGGCGTTTCTGGAAGGGCAGAATGCCGAAGCGCGGCAAACGCGATTCACGGATGGCGGTGTGCAAATCGTAGTGGAAACGCGCCGCCTGCTCGCCATCGAAAAAGGCGGCGAGCGCACGCTCCAACTGCTGCGCGCGCACGGTTTCGCCGCTGGCGGCGAAGTTGCGGTAGCGGCCGCCGAACATGCGGTTCATATCGCTGTGCAGATAACGCTTGCCGGCCCGCATCGCCGCCGGGTTACCCAGCACCACCAACAGCCGCACCTTCAGCGGCAACCGGCCGGCCAGCAGATCGCCGACCAGCTGATTGAGCAGTTCAATCGGCGCGGTTTCGTTGCCGTGCACGCCCGCCGACATCACCATCGCCTGGCGGTAAGGCTGCCGCGGCGTGAGCTCCAGCACCCCTTCCCCCTGCCAGCGCCAGCGCAGCTGTGGTGTTTCACCCTGCCATTCGACGGGTTCGTTCCCTTCCAGCGTCAGGGGCAGTAGATCGATCATGCCGCCTCCGTTAGCGTTGGAATGGATAGATGGAACCGAGGCCGAGGATCGACGTCAGCGCATCCAGCGCCTCGCGCCCTTCGCGCAGCAGCAGCGGATCGGCCAGGTCATCCTGCGTCAGGCGATCGCGGTAATGACGATCCACCCATTCGTTCAGCGTCGCAAACAGCCGCTCGTTCATCATCACGCGCGGATTGACCGCTCTCAACTCTTGTTCGTTGAGCGCCACCCGCAGCCGCAGGCAGGCCGGGCCGCCGCCGTTGCGCATGCTTTCGCGCAGGTCGAACACGCGGATTTCATCGATCGGGCCGCCGCTGCCGACCATGTCGTTCAGATAACGCCACACGCCGGCGTGCTGACGCGACTCTTCCGGCACCACGATCATCATCCTGCCGTTCGGTTTGGTAAGAATTTGGCTATTGAACAGGTAGGTCGCCACCGCGTCCGCCACCGAAACGCGCTCGGTCGGCACCTCGATCGCCACCAGCTCGCTGTCCAGCGACGCCATCTTGCGGCGCACTTCATCCAGCGCCTGCTGCTGGCGGTGAAACGCCTGCTGGTGGTGGAACAGTACATTTTGGTTGCTGACCGCAATCACGTCGTTATGGAACACGCCCTGATCGATCACCGCCGGGTTTTGCTGCACAAAGACCGTATGCTGCTCGTCCAACTGGTGCAGGCGAGCGATCGCCTCGCCAGCTTCGCGCGTCTGGCGCGCCGGATAACGCGCCGGCGCCGTTTCGCCGCCGAACTCCTGCCGACCGTAGACGAACACCTGCACGCTGCGCCTGGCGTAGTCGCCGCCCAAACGGTTGTGGTTGGCGGCCCCTTCGTCGCCGAACAACGCCACCTGCGGCAACGCCTCATGGTGGGCGAAATGCCGATCGTCGCTGAACATCGCCCGCAATACGGCGGTGGTGGTTTCCGCTTCGATGGCGCGGTGGAATTTGTTGTTCAGGTTGGCGGCGGTGAAATGCACCTTGCCGTCGGCGCTGTCCGCCGAAGGCGACACGGTGGCCGCATTGGCGGTCCACATGCAAGATGCCGAGCTGAGCGCCGACAGCAGGCGCGGCGACTGACGCATCGCCTGCGCCAGCACCGCCTCATCGCTGCCGCTGAAACCCAGGCGCCGCAGCATCGGCAAGTGCGGCCGCTCCTGCGGCGGCAATACCCCTTGCTGGAAACCGAGATCGGCCAGCGCCTTCATTTTCAGCAAACCTTGTTTCGCCGCCAGCTTCGGGTTCGATACGCTGTTTTGGTGCTGCGTCGAGGCCTCATTGCCGAACGACAGCCCGGCATAGTGGTGCGTCGGCCCCACCAAACCGTCGAAATTGACTTCATATCCTGACATGGCTATCCCCTGGGGATGGCCTGCGGCGGCGCCATCGCGCCGCCGCAGACGATTAACGGAACGACAAGCCCGGCGAGAGCGTCGCCGGCAGCGACAGGCTTTCGCTTTCCAGCGACGCCATCGGCCAGGCGCAATAGTCCGCCGCATAGAAGGCGCTTGGGCGATGGTTGCCGGAGGCCCCCACGCCACCGAACGGCGCCGCGCTGGACGCCCCGGTCAGCGGCTTGTTCCAGTTGACGATGCCGGCGCGCGCTTCCAGCAGCAGCCGCTCGAACAACTCGCGCTGCGGCGATACCAGCCCCACCGACAGGCCGTAGCGCGTCCGGTTGGCCAGCTGTAGCGCTTCGTCGAAATCGCGGTAACGCACGATGGTGGTCAAGGGGCCGAAATACTCTTCGTCCGGTACGCCGGCCACGCCGGTCAGATCGACGATGCCCGGGCTGAGCAGCGAACTGCCCGGTTCCAGCAGGCGCATGCTCAGCAGCGATTTGCCGCCCAGCGCCAGCAAGCGCTGCTGCGCGTTCAGCATGTTTTCCGCCGCGGCTGCCGACACCACCCCGCCCATGAACGGCTGCGGTTCGGCATCCCAGCGGCCGACGCGCAGTTCACCCGCCACCTGGACCAAACGTTCGATAAAGGCGTCGCCTTCCGCCCCCTGCTTCACCAGGATACGGCGTGAACAGGTGCAGCGTTGGCCGGCGGAGATAAACGCCGATTGGATAGCCAGGTTGACCGCCGCATCGCGATCGTCAAAACCGTCGACGATCAGCGCGTTGTTGCCGCCCATCTCCAGCGCCAGGATCTTCTCCGGCTGCCCCGCCAATTGGCGATGCAGGTGATAGCCGGTGCCGGCGCTGCCGGTGAACAGCAGGCCGTCGATATCCGCACTGGACGCCAGCGCTTCGCCGGTCTCGCGGCCGCCTTGCACCAGGTTGATCACCCCGTTCGGCAGGCCGGCCTGCAGCCACAGCTTCAGGGTCTCCTCGGCGGTCAGCGGCGTCAGCTCGCTCGGTTTGAATACCACGCAGTTGCCGGCCAACAGCGCCGGCACGATATGGCCGTTCGGCAGATGGCCGGGGAAGTTGTAAGGCCCGAACACCGCCAGCACGCCGTGCGGACGATGGCGCAGCACCGAAGCGCCGTCGGCCATCGCCGTCTGGCTAAAGCCGGTGCGCGTCTGATAGGCCTGCAGCGAAATGCCCACCTTGCCGATCATCGCCTGAATTTCGGTCAGCGTTTCCCAGCGCGGTTTGCCGGTCTCGCGGCTGATGGTTTCCGCCAGCGACTGCTTGTGTTCTTCCAGCAAGGCGGCGAAGCGTCTTACCAGCTGTTCGCGCTGCTCGAACGGCGTACGCGCCCAGGCCGGGAACGCGGCGCGCGCGGCCTCGCAGGCGGCGGCGACGTCGTCGGTATCGGCGGCGTTGGCGCGCCACAGCGGCTGGTTGCCGACCGGATCGGCCTTGCCGAACTCGGCGCCGCGGCCCTGCCGCCAGACGCCGTTAATCAACAGTGCAGGATGAGACATCATGCTTTCTCCTGTGCAATAAGGGGGAGCACCCGCACCGGGCTGCCCTGTTCGACGCCCAGCGCCGCGGCGGTGGCGGCGTTGATATGCAGGCGGTCGTCATACAGATCGGCATTGACCAACAGTGCGCGGTAGTGCTGATAGTTGTCGTTGGCCACCAGATGCACCGGCGCATCGGCGCGCATCGGCGTGTCATCCAGCACCACTTTCACCAGGCGGCTCTGCTTCACCGCGCGGATGTGGTCGATCTCGGCTTCCAGCGTCGGGCCGCCGTCGAAGATATCGACGTAGCCCTGATAGCTCAGGCCTTCCGCCTCCAGCAACCGGCGCGCCGGCAGGGTTTGCGGATGCACTTCGCCGATCACTTTCTGCGCGTCTTCGGCCAGGAAATCGACATACAACGGGTGTTTCGGCATCAGTTCGGCGATAAACGCCTTTTGCCCGGTGCCGCTCAGGTAGTCCGCCTTGGCGAACTCGATGGAGAAGAAATGGCGCCCGACGCTCTCCCAGAACGGCGATCGGCCGTTTTCATCGGAGAAACCGCGCATCTCGGCGATCAGGCGCCGGGAGAAACGTTCGCGGAACGCGGCAATAAACAGGAAACGCACCTTCGACAGCAGCTTGCCGTTCTCACCGTGACGATAATCCGGATCGAGGAACAGCGTGCACAGCTCCGAATGGCCGGTATGATCGTTGCTGAGGAACAGCGTCGGCACCGATTTATAGACGTTCAGCTGTTTGGAAGCGTGCACCTGCGTGCCTACGCGGAAGCTGTACCAGGGTTCCGCCAGGCCGACGGCCACTTCGATCGCGCAGACCCCGACCACCTGACGGCGCTCGCTGTCTTCCAACACGAACAAATAACACTGGTCACTTTGCGGAAGTTCGCCTTGCCAGGTTTTTAACGCCCGCTCAATGCGTGCCGACAGGGTATCTTCATTTTGCGGCAGTGAAGTGAGACCGATGCCGGATTTACCGGCCAGCGTCAATAAATCCGCCAGATCGCGACGCTCTATAGGGCGAATAATCATCATAATGCGAACCTCTTCTGAATCAGGCTGCGCCGGTGAAGGCGCAGCCCGCTGATTAGCTGCAAATGCGCGCCACGGCGCGCGCGAATCGCGCCAGCCCCTCTTTCACATCCTGCTCAGGGATGATCAGCGACGGCGTGAAACGCACCACGTCCGGGCCGGCGATCAGCGCGATAACGCCTTCTTCGTTGGCCAGTTGGGTGATCTGCTTCGCTTTGCCGGCATAGTCTTTCGTCAATTGGCAGCCGATCAGCAAACCGCCGCCGCGAATGTCGGCGAAGATCGGGTACTGACGGTTGATGTCGTTCAACCCGTCGATAAACCACTGGTGACGCTGTTTGACGCCCTCCAGCACTTCCGAGGTGTTGATGATGGAGAACACCGTCCCCGCCACCGCCGTCGCCAGCGGGTTGCCGCCGTAGGTGGTGCCGTGGGTGCCGACGCCCAGCGTTTTCGCCAGCGCATCGGTGGTCAGCATGGCGCCGATAGGGAAGCCGCCGCCCAGCGCTTTGGCGGTGGTCAGCACGTCCGGCACCACGCCGTACTGCATGTAGGCATACAGGTGGCCGGTGCGGCCGACGCCGGTCTGCACTTCGTCGAAGATCAGCAGCGCATTATGGCGATCGCACAGCTCACGCAGCCCCTGCAGGAAACTGGCTTCCGCCGGCAGCACGCCGCCCTCGCCCTGGATCGGCTCGACGATCACCGCGCAGGTGCGATCGTTGATAAGCTCGGCCGCCGCGGCCAGATCGTTGTACGGCGTATGGGTGATGCCGCCCGGCAGCGGCGCAAAGTCCTGCGAGTATTTTGGCTGGCCGCCGGCGGACACGGTAAACAGCGTGCGGCCGTGGAACGCGTTGTTGAACGCCACAATCTGATCCTTACCGGCGCCGTGCTGGTCGTGCGCATGCTTGCGCGCCAGTTTCAGCGCCGCTTCGTTGGCTTCGGCGCCCGAGTTGCAGAAGAACACCTTGTCGGCGAAGGTGGCGTCGATCAATTTTTTGGCCAGGCGCAGCACCGGTTCGTTGGTATAGCCATTGCCCAGATGCCACAGTTTGCCCGCCTGCTCCACCAGCGCCGCCTTGACCGCCGGGTGCGCATGCCCCAACGCGTTAACCGCGATGCCGCCGGCGAAGTCGATGTAAGACTTACCCTGCTGATCCCACACCTGCGAGCCTTCTCCCCGCACCAGAATAAAATCGGCAGGGGCATAAACCGGGACCATCCAGTCATCGAAAGACTGGCGGGTAACTGCGATTGGCTGTTCCATAGTGACCTCATAATCTCAGCAAAGGCTGAATTTTGACTGTAAGGGCCGCTCAGGCCCGGCTAGGCCGCCACATTGCAAAAAAACCGTTGTTCAAAACCGACTTTCACGGCGGAGAAAATGCTGCCCCTTACCGCTGATTTAGAAACAAATCTGTTACATAAAATCGGTTTTTCACTATTTATGGCGTATATCCGGTCCCTGAGCGGGGAGTAAATGTTAACTAGCAGTTAAAATACATGTCGTTTGATAAAGAGTGTAGAGCAGCTATCGTGCCAAAACGGGATTTTTACCGGATTTTGCTATTTCTGGCGTTAAAACAACGGCTTATATTGCATAGTTATTCATTTTCTATGCATTGGTAATGCATAAATTAAAAAATAAGGCCTAAAATCATCATTGCGCGCGAAATCCTATTCAATTGCGAAAAACTTCAGGATTTCTGATCGGGCTCGCAAAAATAATTTCGCCGGATTTGCTCGCTATCACACTTTTTGCCCCCAGTGGGTGCAGCAGTGCGCCAGAATGGTGCATCGCGGCAGCGACGCGAGACCCCACCGGCCAAAAGGGGCCACGCTGGCCGCGGATCCTGCTTTGTGCGCCAGCGACTACACTGTGATCCTGACCGCCCCTTCTCTTTTGCGCACAAGGAGTCCCCATGCCCAAGAAAACCGTCGATCTCAGCCAGCCGCACGCCCAACACGACATCCGCGCGTTTCTCGACGCGCTGAATGCCGGCGGCGGTAAACCTATGGAACAGATGAAGCCCAAAGAGGCGCGCAGGATGTTGGAGGACGCGCAACGCAGCGTCGAGGTGCCGCTGCGCGAGGTCGATATCAGCGAGAAAACCATTCACGTAGAAGGTCAGGATATTCTGCTGCAGCTGGTGCGGCCGGCCAGGGTCAAAGAGGCGCTGCCGGTATTCATGTTCTTCCACGGCGGTGGCTGGGTGCTGGGCGATTTTCCCACCCATGAACGGCTGGTGCGCGATCTGGTGCACAGCTCAGGTGCGGCGGCGGTGTTCGTCAATTATCCCCGCTCACCGGAGGTGCGCTACCCTGAGGCGATCAACCTGGCTTACGCCGCCACCGAATGGGTGGCCGAGTACGGCGAGAAGATCAACGTCGACGGCTCGCGGCTGGCGGTGGTCGGCAACAGCGCCGGCGGCAATATGGCGGCGGTGGTCAGCCTGATGGCCAAACAGAAAGGCATACCGGCGCTGCGCTGCCAGATCCTGCTGTGGCCCGTCACCCGCGCCCAGTTTGATACCGATTCCTATCATCAGTTTGCCGAAGGCCATTTCCTGACCCGCAACATGATGAAGTGGTTTTGGGACAGCTACGCGCCCGATAAGGCGCAGCGCAAAGACATCTACGCCTCGCCGCTCAACGCCACGCCGGACCAGCTGCGGGGGTTGCCGCCGGCGCTGGTGCAAACCGCCGAGCTGGACGTGCTGCGCGATGAGGGCGAAGCCTACGCGCGTCTGCTCGATGCCGCCGGCGTCGAGGTCACCTCCACCCGCTATAACGGGCTGATCCACGACTACGGCCTGTTGAATCCGCTCGCCCACGTCCCGGCGGTGCATTCGGCGATCCACCAGGCCGGGCGCGCGTTGAAGCACTATCTGTCCTGACGCCAGGTGTGCCGTTCAGCCTGCCGCCGCCAGCCCCCGGATAAGTTTGGCTAAGGTTTTGATCGCCTCTTCAAAGCGGTCGTTCCATTCAAAAGAGGCGTTGAGACGGAAGCAGTGGTTGAAATGGTCGCCGGTGGTAAACATGCGCCCCGGCGCGATGCTAATGCCCCGGGAAAGGGCCCGCCGGTACAGTTCCATCGACGACAGCGCCGGATCCAGCTCCAGCCACAGGAAGTAGCCGCCGTCGGGCTGGCTGACCTTCACCGTCGGCGGGAAATGGTGGGCGATCGCCTGACGCATCGCGCTTTGCCGCTGAGCCAGCAGGCGCCGCAGCCGCCGCAGATGGGTATCGTAGCCGCCGTGCAGCAGATAATCCGCCAGCGCCATCTGGGTCGGCACGCTGGTGGAAACGGTGCTCATCAGCTGCAAACGCTGGATCTGCTGCGCATAACGCCCTGCCGCCACCCAGCCGACGCGAAAGCCCGGCGCCAGGCATTTGGAAAACGACGAGCAGTGCAGGATCTGGCCGCCGCTGTCGAGCGCCTTGGCTGGCAGCGGCCGTTCCGCGCTGAAGTACAGTTCGCCGTAGACGTCGTCTTCAATCAGCGAGATCTGCCGTTCGCGCAGCAGCGTCACCAGCCGTTGCTTGTTGGCCTCCGGCAGGGTGGCGCCCTGCGGGTTCTGGAAATGGGTCATCAACCAGCAGGCTTTGATCGGATACTGGTCCACCGCCTGCTGCAGCGCGTCCAGATCGATGCCGTCCTGCGGATGCGTAGCGATCGCCACCGCCTTTAACCGCAGCCGTTCCAGCGCCTGCAGCGCGCCGTAAAACGCCGGCGATTCGATCGCCACATAGTCGCCCGGCTGGGTCACCGCCTGCAGGCTGAGGCTGAGCGACTCCATCGCCCCGGCGGTGATGACGATTTCGTCCGGCGCGACCTGCATGCCGCTCAGCGCATAGCGTTGGGCGATGTGCCGCCGCAGCGCGTCGTTGCCCGGCGGCAGGTTGGCCAGCGAACTGTGCGGCGTGAACTTGCGCGCCACGCTGCTCAGCGCGCGCGCCAGCTTCGGCTGGGCGAACAGCGTGGCGTCGGGAAAGGCCGAACCGAAAGGCACGATATCCGGATCCTTGCAGGCCTGCAGCACGTCGAAAATAAAGGCGTTGATGTCCACCTGCTCGCTCAGCAACAGCTTCTCGCCGCGCGAAGGCTGGGGCAGCGGCTGCGGGCGCGCCGCCACGTAGTAGCCCGACTGCGGCCGGGCGACGATCCACCCCTGGCTCTCCAGCAGTTGGTAAGACTGCACCACCGTCATCAGGCTCAGTCCGGCGCGTTTGCCGCTCTCGCGCAGCGAAGGCAGCTTGTCGCCCGCCCGCCACACCCGGTTCTGGATCTGTTCTCTAATCTGCTGCGCAAGCTGCTCGTATCGGGTCATAACCATTAACTGTTATATGAAAAAGTAAAATAACTGTCACTATTATAGTCACTGTACTCCGTGCTTAACTTAACGCCAAGTATTTCACATAAAAATGACAGCTATACTCAAGAGGTTAATTTATGTTCAACCCTAGGAGGCGCCATGCTGGGTCTTGATGCACTGGAACTCGCCAGAATACAGTTCGCCTTCACCGTGTCTTTCCATATCATCTTCCCCGCCATCACCATCGGTTTAGCCAGCTATCTGGCGGTGCTGGAAGGATTATGGTTGAAAACGCACAATGAAGCCTACCGTGAGCTTTACCACTTCTGGTCAAAGATTTTCGCCGTCAACTTCGGCATGGGCGTGGTGTCCGGGCTGGTGATGGCCTATCAGTTCGGCACCAACTGGAGCTTCTTCTCCGAGTTCGCCGGCAGCATTACCGGGCCGCTGCTGACCTATGAAGTGCTGACCGCCTTCTTCCTCGAAGCCGGTTTCCTCGGCGTAATGCTGTTCGGCTGGAACCGCGTCGGCCCCGGCCTGCACTTCTTCGCCACCTGCATGGTGGCGCTCGGCACGCTGATCTCCACCTTCTGGATCCTGGCTTCCAACAGCTGGATGCAGACGCCACAGGGGCATGAAATCATCAACGGCCAGGTGGTACCGGTCGACTGGCTGAAGGTGATCTTCAACCCGTCCTTCCCGTACCGCCTGCTGCACATGTCCACCGCCGCCTTCCTCTCCTCGGCGTTCTTCGTCGGCGCCTCCGCCGCCTGGCACCTGCTGCGCGGCCGCGATACCCCGGCGATGCGCAAAATGCTGTCGATGGCGATGTGGATGGCGCTGATCGTCGCGCCGGTGCAGGCGCTGATCGGCGATGCGCATGGCCTGAATACGCTGAAACACCAGCCGGCGAAGATCGCCGCCATCGAAGGCCACTGGGAAAACCCGCCGGGCGAAGCCACGCCGCTTATCCTGGTCGGTTGGCCGGACATGGAGCGCGAAGAGACCCGCTTCAAGCTGGAAGTACCGTACCTCGGCAGCCTGATCCTGACCCACAGCCTGACCGAACAGGTACCGGCGCTCAAATCCTTCCCGCCGGAAGATCGCCCCAACTCCACCGTGGTGTTCTGGTCGTTCCGCATCATGGTCGGGCTGGGCATGCTGATGATCCTGGCCGGGGTGTGGAGCCTGTGGCTGCGCTGGCGCGGCGGGCTGTATCAGTCGCGTCCGTTCCTGTACTTCATCCTGTGGATGGGCCCTTCCGGGCTGCTGGCGCTGCTGGCGGGCTGGTTCACCACCGAGATCGGCCGCCAGCCGTGGGTGGTGTACGGCCTGCTGCGCACCAAGGACGCGGTCTCCGCGCACGGCGATCTGCACATGAGCATCAGCCTGCTGGCGTTCATCATCGTCTACTGCTCGGTGTTCGGCGTGGGCTATTCCTACATGATGCGCCTGATCCGCAAAGGGCCGCAGCCGCATGAACACCAAGAAGACAATACCGAGGGCCGGCCGGCGCGTCCGCTGTCCGCGGTCAACGACACTCTGGACGACAGGAGCTGAACATGGGCATCGATCTTCCGCTGATTTGGTTTGTGATCATCGTGTTCAGCACCATGATGTACGTGGTGATGGACGGTTTCGACCTGGGCATCGGCATCCTGTTTCCGTGGGTGAAAGAGAGCGGCGACCGCGATCTGATGATGAACACCGTCGCCCCAGTGTGGGACGGCAATGAGACCTGGCTGGTGCTGGGCGGCGCCGCGCTGTTCGGCGCCTTCCCGCTGGCCTACTCGGTGATCCTCGACGCGCTGGCGATCCCGCTGACGCTGATGCTGATCGGGCTGATTTTCCGCGGCGTGGCCTTCGAGTTTCGCTTCAAGGCGACGCCGGAGAAACGCCATATCTGGGACAAGGCGTTCATCTGGGGCTCAATCTTCGCCACCTTCAGCCAGGGTGTGGTGGTGGGCGCCGTGATCAACGGCTTCCCGGTCGAAGGCCGCACCTACGCCGGCGGCGCACTGGACTGGCTGACGCCGTTCGCGTTGTTCTGCGGGCTGGGGCTGGTGGTGACCTACGCCCTGCTAGGCTGCACCTGGCTGGTGATGAAAACCGCCGGTGATCTGCAGGCGCGCATGTATCATCTGGCGACGCCGCTGCTGGCGATCCTGTTGCTGGTGCTGGCCGCGGTCAGTATCTGGACGCCGATCGCGCATCCGGAAATCGCCGCCCGCTGGTTTACGCTGCCGAATTTGTTCTGGCTGCTGCCGGTGCCGGTGCTGGTGCTGCTCAGCGCCTGGGGAATTCAGCGCGGGGTGAAACGCGGCGCGCACTACTCGCCGTTCATACTGACGCTGCTGCTGGTGTTCCTCGGCCTGAGCGGGCTTGGCATCAGCATCTGGCCGCACCTGATCCCGCCGGCCATCAGCCTGTGGGACGCCGCCGCCCCGCCGCAGAGCCTCGGCTTTATGCTGGTGGGCGCGCTGTTCATCATCCCGATCATTCTGGTCTACACCTTCTGGAGCTACTACGTGTTCCGCGGCAAGATCAGCCATGAACACGGCTATCACTGAGAAGGGAGGACGCTATGCAAGATAAAACGGCAACCGCCGCGCCGGCGCCCTGGTGGAAACGCATCGGCTGGCTGGTGATCATCTGGAGCGCCAGCGTGCTGGGGCTGTTCGTGGTCGCCTCGCTGTTCCGCCTGCTGATGACCGCGGCGGGCATGAAGTCGCATTGACGCGGCGCCTTATCTGGCCGCGCTGGTGGGAAAGTAGAAGGAAACCACCAGCGTGACCAGCGGCAAGGCGCCGATCTTCACCAGTTCGAACGCTTGCCTCAGCGCTTCATTTTTGTCCCAATACGCGTGGGCGGCGAATACGCCCACGCTGACCGCGAATATCCCGCACAATACCTGGCGCGCCAGGCGCAGACGCTCCATTTCGTCGAAGACCAACACCTGCTCCAGATAAACCTGGCTGGCCTCATCGCGCAGATTACGGCTTTCGATGTTCATGGGAAGATCTCCACGACCCGCCCCACCGCTTCAAGCTGTTCACCCTTCTCCCGTACAATGCCAAGAGAAGTACCATCCTGTTTCATCCAGTACTTATCGGCAAGGGTAATCAGTGCAAACGCCATTTTGATTACCTCGGTTTTTTCCATCCCATGACGCCGGGCAATATCGTTCAGATCATCATCAATTTTATTCGATAACCGAATCGGCAAGCTGCGCATAGTCCACCTCCTGTGGCCGTTGATTCACAGGGGGAAAGTCTACTGGAAGGGCAACTATCGTTCAATTAGTGAACTGCGTAACGCCTCGCACAATCCGCATGCAACGCTAATGTGGTTTGCGCCCCATCGCGCTGAGGAAGCGCTGCTGCAGGCGCAACAGCTCCCCCAGCTCCAGCAGGCGGTAGTCGATGCCGAAACGCGGCGCTACCTCGCCGATGATGCGGCTCAGCGCCGGGTAATGACGGTGGCTCCAGTGCGGGAACAGATGATGCGTCAAATGCAGGTTCGCCCCGCCGAGCCAGTATCCCAGCCAACGCGGCCGGGTCAGCCAGTCGAAGGTGGTGGCGAACACATGGTGATACCAGCCGTGCGGCATCGCGCCCTGCGCTGGCGCCTGGTAAAAATTGGCCTTGGCCCAGTGGGTGCCGATGATCAACATCACGAACAGCAATGAAGAAAGCATCTGGCTCAGCAAATAGACCAGCAGAATTTGCCCGATGCCGATGGCCGGCGGCAGCAGCCAGCACGGGATCGCCAGCGCCAGCAGCAGGTGCGCCGCCTTGCCCGCCAGAAATCCGCACCAGCCGCGCACACCCTGCTGCGCCATGCGTGCCGCCACGCGGGTGCGGCCCGCCCGATCCAGCCAGTCGAACAGCCAGATGTAGTACGGGAACGTCAGCGCCGCCACCAGCGGCCAATAGTAGCGCTGGGCGCGCATAAAGGGCCGCCAGCGCTGGAACGGCGTTTGCCGCAGCACGCCGTTGGCGTCGATGTCGGGGTCGTAATGTTCGATATTGTTATGGGCATGGTGGAACAGCACGTGCCGCACGCGCCAGCAGTCGGGATCCAGCCCCAGCGGCACGCTCACCAGGGCGTTCAGCCAGCGGTTGGCCCAGGGCCGACGGAAAAACGCGTTATGTGAGGCATCGTGCACCACGTTCACCGTCAGGAACATGCCGATAAAGATAAAACCGAAGTAGCAAGCGAAAAACGCCCAGCCGTTTTGCTGCTGCAGGCTCAACCCGTAACACAGGCCGCACAGCGCCAGCAGCAGCGCCACCTTCGCCAGCATGCCGCCGTCGGCGAAGCGGTGATCGCCGTTGGCCGCCAGATAATGCTGGGCGGCCTGCATCAGCGCACGATGTAGCCCACTGTCGTCACGCCGGTAGGCTAACGGACGCAGCGGCTTCATGGCTGCCCCATCCGGCGTAAGAAGCGCTGTTGCTGCGCCAGCAGTTCGCGATAGCCGATGCAGCGGTACGCCATGCCGTGCCGATGCGCCACTTCCGCCACTGCGGCGGCCAGCGCCGGGTAGTGGCGGTGATTCCAGCCGGGAAACAGGTGGTGGGTCAGGTGATAGTTCAGCCCGCCGGTCAGGTGCTCCAGCCAGCGCGGCTCGGGCTGCCAGTCGCAGGCGGTGGCGAAATTGTGCCGGTACCAACCGTGCGGCATGCTGTCACCCGCCGGCGCCGGGTAAAACTCGGCCTGCGCCCAGTGGGTGCCCAGCAGCAGGAACACCACCAGCAGCGAGGCAAACATCTGGCTGAGCACGTAAGCCAACAGCACCCAGCCCCAACCGATGCCGTGCAGGTGGCACAGGATCAGCGGCACCACCAGCACCAGCGCCACATGAAGCAATTTGCACAGCACGAACAGCCTCCAACCGCCGCGCCCCGCCAGCACGCGTTTTTCCCGCAGCGGCGTTTTATCGAGCCGATCGGACCAATCGAAAATCCACGCGATGTAGGGCAGCGAGAGCGCGGCGATCAGCGGCCAGTACAGATGCTGATAGCGCATATGCGGCCGCCAGCGCTGGAACGGCGTCTGGCGGAAAAAGCCGTTCTCTTCGGTGTCCAGATCGTAGTGTTCGACGTTGGCGTAAACGTGGTGGTAATCCACGTGGCGCGTGCGCCAGTAGTCCGGATCGACGCCCAGCGGCAGCGTCACCAGCCGCCCCACCAGGCGATTGGCCCAGGGCGCGCGCAAGAAGGCGTTATGCGAAGCATCGTGGTTGACGTTGACGTTGAGCAGCATGCCCATGGCCACGAACAGGAAATAGCAGAGGAAAAACGCCCAGGGCTGATGCTGCATCAGGCTCAGGGCGTAAAACCCGACGCACAGCGCCAGCAACAGCGCGGCCTTGGCCAATCGCGCGGCATCGGCATAGCGATGATCGCCCGCCAGGCAGGCGTGCGCCGCGCGCTTGAGATCGCGGTGAAACGCCTGCTCGCCATCGGCGGGGAAACGCAGCGGCGGCAATAAGTCAGCCATGCGGTTCCTCCACGGCGGCCGGCGCGGCCACTCGCCCCCAGCCCAGCGCCACGCACAGGGCATGCAGCGCGACGGCGGCCATGGCGATATGCCAATAGCGCTGCGGCCAGCCAAGATAGCCGATAAACAGCAGCGGCATGCCCAGCGCGATCAGCAGCCAGACGGCGCTCGCCCACCGCCGCCCTTCCGTCATGCCACCCAGCGCTACCGAGCCCAACGCCAGCAGCACCAGCAGCGCCATTTGCGGCCAGCTGATGTCGCCGTAGCCGTAACCGTATTGGTAGACGTAACCGACCACCAACGAGAACAGCAGCATAGCGCCGCTGAAGACGCTGAGCGCCGAACGGCGGTCGCGCGGCCGGCCCGGCGCCGGGCGCCATGCCAGACGGAAATAGCGCAGAAACGGCAGATTGCTCGCCCAGAACGGGTTGGCGGACGGCCGATCGCCGCTGACGCCGTAGCTGAACGGCGTGGTCGGCAACGCCGGGCAGAACGTGCCGAACAGCTTGTCCCAGAAGATAAAGCTGCCGCCGAAGTTCTTATTGGAATACGCCATGTCCTTGACGTGGTGCACCCGGTGGTGCGCCGGCGTGACCAGGATTTTTTCCAGCACGCCCAGCTTCGGCGTCAGCGCATTGTGGTTAAACAGCTGAATGCTGTAGTGAAAAATCGACACCGTGACGAACACCGACAGCGGCACGCCCGCCAGCGCCAGCAGCAAAAAGAACGGGATCGACGTCAACGACGAATACCAGGAGTTGCGCACCCCCAGCGACAGGTTGAAGTGCTCCCCCTGGTGGTGCACCACGTGTACCGCCCACAGCACGCGGAAGCGGTGGTGCAGGCGATGCAGCCAGTAGAAACCGAAGTCCCACGCCAGCAGGGCGAACAGCCACATCAGCAGCGGCGGCCAGGCGTCCAGCAGCCCCAGACTGAAATGCGCGGCCACGTAGCCGTAGCAGGTGATCTCCAGCCCGCGGAACAGCCACAGCATGATATGGCCGGAGTTCAGGTTAAACACCAGATCGTGCCAGTTGACCGGCTCACGGCGCCCCCACTGCAGCGCCACCGCCTCGGCCACCACGATGAACAGCATGAACACTATCGGCAACGCCAGATCGCTCATCCCATTTCTCCTTTAACCACCCGCCGGCGCAGGGTCTTGATGCGCAGGGCCAACCACCCGGCGCACAGCGCCAGCAGCGCGCCGGCGGCCAGATCGACAAACAAATGGCGGCGCAGCTGCAGAATGGAGAACGCGATCGCCACACCCCACAGCATCCACAGCGCCGTCCGCATTTTGCGCTCGCCGTCGCTCAGCGCCCACACCGCCAGCACCGTCAGCGCCATATGCAACGAAGGCAGGCAGTTCTGCGGCGAATCCACCTGCGTTAACGCCGCCAGCAGCTGCGCGCTGATCCCAACGCCCTCGTTCTGCGGATAGGCCATGGTGGTCGGCCACAGCAGGTAAACGGCCCCGGCGCCCAGCGCCGTCAGCTGCATCGCCAGCGTCAGCCATTTGATTCGCCGCAGCGGCGCCAGCAAATAGCCCGCCGGGACGATGAGGAAGAACGACAGGTAGAGCCAAATGGCCGCCGGGTTGAACGGGATTGCCCGGTCAAGCGCCGACGGCGGCAACAGGGTTCCCGCCCCCTGCAGGCGATCGGTCAGGCTATACACCACCCCGACCGTCCCCCAGCCG
Organism: Serratia sp. LACPHL-BACT-2024-00286; assembly: GCF_043109535.1. Classification (NCBI taxonomy): domain Bacteria; kingdom Pseudomonadati; phylum Pseudomonadota; class Gammaproteobacteria; order Enterobacterales; family Yersiniaceae; genus Serratia; species Serratia sp. LACPHL-BACT-2024-00286. The sequence continues at coordinate 323,918 of NZ_JBICNA010000001.1, read as the reverse complement.
AGCAACATGTGCCCTAGCCTGAACAGCGTATTTTTCATGCTTCCTCCGCCTGGCGCACGATGCGCCGCCGCTTGCGATCGAACTGCGGCAAAACCGCCTGCGCCGTCAACCGCCATTCGAGCCGATCGGTGGCGATGCCCTGGCGAGCGAACAGCGCGATCAGCTGCGCCTGGCAGTGCGCCAACGCCGCCGGGCTGCAATCGGCGATCAGCTCCAGCCGGTGCTCGCCGCGCTGGATCAGGCGGTAATCGCTGGTCAGCGGCAGCGCATTGGCGATCGTCCGGCTGCAGGCATCGGCGAATACCGCCTGCGGCTGCCGCTGCGCATCGGGCAACATCAGCTGATCGTCGCGCCGCCCTTCGATACGCGCAATCGCGCGCGTCGGCTGCCCGCACGGGCAGGGTTCCTTGCACAGCACCAGCACATCGTCCAGCCGATAACGCACGATCGGCTGCGTGCTGCGGGTGAAGTCAGTGATCAACGGCGTGAAACGCTGCTCGTCGATCCACTGCGGTTCGATATGCAAAAACTCTTCGTTCAGATGCAGCGTGCCGTGCGCGCAAGTCGCGGCCAGGAACCCCTCGGTAGCCTGATACACTTCACCAACCGCCGGAAACACCTGCATCAGCAGGCGGCGATCCTGTTCTTCCAACACCTCGGCGACCGAAATCACTTTTTTGACCGGCAGCGTCACCTGCCCGGCCAGCACCGCCAGCGCCAGGGCGCGCAGCACCTGCGCCGGCGCCACGATGATGCTGGGCGCCTGCCGTTCCAGCGCGGGCAGATGCTCGCTGAACGGCGCCAGCAAATCGTAAAACGCCAGGCTCAGCCAACGGTTGTTTACGCTGTGATAGAGATTATTGTCCGCCCGCAGAAACAGCGCGACGCGCTCGCCGGCCAGCAGCCCGTCCGGCAGCATCTTCGCCAGCATGCCGCCGGCCCACACCTGCTGTTCGCGCGGGCTGACGACAAACACGCCGCGCTGCCCAGAGGTGCCGGACGACAACCCGACGCTGTAGCGGCCGATCTTTGGCGTGAAATCGCGATCCGCCTCGCTGCGCTGCGCGCAGGCCAGCACCGCCTCCCGGCTCAGCCCGGCGGTATTCATCCGGTCGAACTGCGCCATCATCAGCGCCTTGTCCATCTGCGGCCATTCGGCGAACGGCCGGCGGCTGAAACACTGAAAATAGGGGCTCTTGCTCAGCACCCGGCGGGCAAAGCCCGCGAGCTGCCGGGCCTGATGCGCCTCCAGCGCCGCACGATCGCCAAAGCGCAGGCGCCGGGCGCGGAAGTAGTGCCAAAGGGTCATGAAGGGGATCACAGGTCCCCCTCGTGGCACAGCAAAATGTTGACCTGGCCGCCCGCCCACAGTTGGTTAAGCCGCTCCAGCGTGCGGGTGTACGCCGCCGCATCGTCCATCACCAGATTGGCCAGGCGCGAAGGCCCGCGCAGCGTCTGGTAACTCTGCGGCGACCAGGCGGCGTCGCTGGCCAACAGCGTCCAGCCGGCGTCGGTGAGGATAAAGGCGCCGATATGGCCGGCCGCATGCCCCGGCAGCGGCACCAGCACGATCTGCCCTTCACTGCCCGGCAGCGCGTAACCGCGATCGAACGGCGCCAGCAGCGCGGGCAACGTCACCGAGGGAAAAGCTTCCATAAACTGCAGGCGGCTCTCGAAATCCGCCGGAATCAGGCCGGGAATAAAGGCGCGCTTGAGCGCCGCGAAACCGCGCAGCCCACGGGTTTGCTGCCAGCCTTCGCCGCAGCAAATAAAATCGAGGCGGCTGAAATCCTGCAGCCCGGCGATGTGATCCGCGTGAAAGTGCGAGACGATCAGCGCCTGGATGTCGCCTTCGGCGTAACCGGCTTCGCGCAGCTGATGCGCCAACGACTCAGCGGGGTCGAAGTAGACCGGCGTCATGCGGCGGTAAAGGCTGAACACCCCCGACTGCGTGTGCTGCTGAAAATAATGCGCGTAGCCGGTATCCCACAGCCAGCGGCGCTCTCCCACCTCCAGCAGATAGGCGCGCGCCGGGAATTTACACACCCGGAACCCGGCGCCGCGCAGCGCCATACAGCCGATATGCGTGCAATAGCCCACTTCAAAAACGGTGACCTTAGCCATGCTGTATGCCTCCTTGCTGCCGCAGCCACTCGCCGGTCAGGCGGATCCCCTCTTCCATCGAGTAACGCGGCCGATAGCCCAGCTCTTCGATCGCGCGCGTCTGGCTCAGGGTCATGTCGAAATGCACCGCCGCCACGCTGTAGCGCGTCAGCGGCGGTTCTTGGCCGCTCAGCGTTGCCCACAGCTCCATGCCGCCGGCCAGCGTATGCAGCAGCGGATAAGGCACGGCCTGCAGCAGGTAACGCAGCCCCAGCTCCTGGCGCAGCAGTGCATCCAGCATCTCCGCCAGCCGCTGTGGTTGATGGTTGGTGATGTTATACACGGCGCCGGACGGCAATCCGCGCTGCCGGCTGGCCAGCTCCATGGCGTGCACCACGTTGGGGGCAAAGGTCAGATCCAGCAGCGCTTGCCCGCCGCCGGGCAGCCGCAGCACGCCGCGATCGCGTTCGAGCTGCTGCAACAGCCGCGGCACGATCACCCGATCGTGCGGGCCAAACAGGCCGCGCGGCCGCAGCATAATATAGGTGGTTTGCGGGTAGATCTTCGCCTGCGCCAACAGCCGCTGCTCGGCGGCGTGCTTGCTGGCGGCATAGTGATTGGCGAAGCGCCGGGCGCGATAACCCTCATCAAGATCGTAATGCGGCTGAAAATCGAAGTAGATTGCCGGCGTGGAGATATGCACGAAGCGCCGCACGCCGCAGCGCCCGGCCGCCTCCGCCAGTTTCTCCGTCGCCGCGGCGTTGATGCGGTGAAATTCCGCTTTGCTGCCCCAGGGCGAAGACTTGGCCGCACAGTGCCACACCCACTCGCAGTCGGTCACCAGCTCCCGGCACTGCTGCGGCGTGGCCTGCGCCAGATCGCGCGAGTAAAATTCAGCGCCCATCTGCCGCAACGCTTCGCCGGCCCGCTCATCGCGGCCGGTGGCGCGCACCTGATGCCCGGCCTCCAGCAACCACTGCGCCGCGTTGCGCCCCAGCCCGCTGGTCGCCCCGGTCACCAGCACCCTCATGGCAGCAACACCATGCCGGCCAGCGCCAGCCCGGCGGCGGTGCCGATCAGCATCACCGGCTGGCCGGGGTTGAAGCGCCCGCTGGTCACGGCGGCATGCAGCGCGGTCGGGATAGAGGCCGCCACCTGGTTGCCGTGATGGCGGTAGATGTCCACCAGCGCCTCGCTGGAGACGTGCAGCCGTTTACGCATATGTTCGAGCGACAAATGGCTGGCCTGGTGCGGCACCACGGTGGCGATCTGCGCCAGGGTCAAGCCGCTGGCGCTCAGCAGCCGGTCGAGGTAGTCCTCAATCAGCGCCGACGCCTGACGGAACAGCGGTTTGCCCTGCATATGAAACAGGAAGTCCTGCTCGCACATCCCGGCACGCGGGTTGCGGCGCGTGCCGCCGGCGCGGATCTCGCACAGTTCGCTGCCGGCGGGATAGGTTTCCACCAGGCTGGCGAGGATGCCGCCGGTGCCGTCACCGCGCTCCACGATGGCGCAGGCGGCGCCGTCGCCGAAGATCAGCGACGACTCTTCGTGCTGCCAGTCGATGCCGCGCGAAGCGAGATCCGCCGAGACGATGGCGATACGCCGATACGTCCCGGCGTTCAACAGCCCCGCCGCCACCTGCAGTGCAGAGATAAAGCTGACGCAGCTGCTGTTGATGTCGAAGCCCGGCGTACCCGGCGCCAATCCGGCGATCTTGAGAATATGCGCGGCAGAGCACGGCAGCGCCTGTACCGCTATCGCCGAGGCGGAGATCAGCAGGTCAATCGAAGCGGCCGGAATAGTGCTGCGGGCCAGCGCGTCTTGCAGTGCGGCGGCGGCGAGCTCGGCCTGGCTGGCGTCGTCGGCGGCGTGATAGCGGTAAACGATGCCCGAGCGCTTTTCAACGTAGCCGGCCGGTTTCCCCAGGCGGGCATCGAGCGTAGAGGAGGCCACGCGGTTGGGCGGCAACGCGGCCCCGGTGGCGATGATTTTCAGAGGCAACAGCTCGGGTGAGCGACATTGTGTGGTCATTATTGTTATTGATTAACCTGACTATCCATAAAGCGATTCTCCCGCGCGGCGCGAAGGCCATGCGGATCATCCCCGGTTTTTATGTCCCAAAAGGCCTTTCATCAAGGCGCTATCTCTTGTTATCGGCTACCACGGGCCGACCTCCGTCGGCGCAAGCATAAGCGTAACATGACTGAGATAGTTAGTTTACGACAAGGCGGCGAGAATGGGCAGACGGCAGGGGAATTATCGGAATAGCGCCGCCGCTGGCGATCGGCGGCGGCGGCGGGGTCAGGCTCAGCGGCGGTTGCGCACCAGCTGGTAACGGCGGGTCAGATACTCTACCGGCGCACTCCAGATATGCACCAGGCGGCAGAACGGGAACAGCACGAACAGCGTCATGCCCAGCACCATGTGCAGCTTGAAGATAATCGCCACCCCTTCCAGGTGCGCGGAGGCACCGGCGTGGAACGTCACCACCGCCTGCGCCCAGGCCACCAGCTTCATCATTTCGCTGCCGTCCATATGCTGGGCGGAGAACGGAATGGTCAGCAGGCCGAGGCACACCTGCACCACCAGCAACGTCAGGATCATGATGTCGGCGAAGCTGCTGGTGGCGCGCACCCGCGGATTGGTCAACCGGCGCTTCAGCAACAGCGCACCGCCGATTAGCGTCATCAGGCCGCAGGCGCCGCCGGCGATCATCGCCAGCTTCTGCTTCACGTCGATCGGCAGGAAGGCCTCATACATCCAGTGCGGCGTCAGCATGCCGAGGAAATGGCCCGCGAAGATGCCGATAATGCCGATGTGAAACAGGTTGGACGCCAGCCGCATGCCCTTTTTATCCAGCATCTGGCTGGAGCCGGCGCGCCAGCTGTACTGCCCGTAGTCGTAACGCAACCAGCTGCCAATCAGGAATACCGCGCCGGCCAGATAAGGGTAAATATCGAAGAAGAACTGATTCAAAAATTGCATGATTAGCGTCCTTTGGTTCCGGTTAACGCATCCGTCAGGTCCAGATACTGTGGCGCCACCGCGCCGGCGAAGCGCCGCTGGTGCGCCGTCTGCTGGGCGGAGGCGCAGCCCTGTTCGCCGAGAAACTTGACCTGCTCCTCTTCCCACACCGCATCCAGCGCCTGCGGCGTATCGTCACGCGCCTCTTGCGCCACCTGGGTTTCCAGCGCCTGAGCCTGCACCTCGCTGCCGGACAGCAATAGCAGCAGATCGAACAGCACCGCATACGGGCTTTCTCGCTGTTGCAGGCGCGCACCCAGCAGCGCCAGGATCGGCGCGATGTCCTGCAGCCCTTCCCGCGCCTGCGCCGCGCTGCGGCTGGCCAGATACTCCAGATACAGCGGCAGGAAATCCGGTAGCTCGCGGCTGTCGATCTCCAGCCCGGCGGCGCGGTACTGCGCCATCAGATCGACCATCGCCTGGCCGCGATCGCGCGACTCACCGTGCACGTGCTCAAACAGCAGCAGCGAGGTGGCGCGGCCGCGATCGAACAGCTCGCAATAGTCGGCCTGCGCGTCCAGCAGCGGGCGGGCGCACAGGCGGCGGATAAACAGAATCAGCTGCGCGCTGTGGTGCAGATCCAGCTCGCTGGCCGGCTCCAGCGCCTCAATCAGCGCCTGCTGATGGTCAAACAGGACCTGTTCCGGGTAATCCAGCAGGCGGGCGATCACTTTCAGGCTGATCATGAGGCGTCCTCCGGCCGCGCGGTTTTCGCGGTCACGTCGATGGCGTCGATGCGGCGGCTGTTGAACAGGTTGAACTTGCCATCGCTGCCGTGGCAGCCGTCGCCGAAGCTGAAACCGCAGCCTTTGCTTTCCGGGAAGGCTTCGCGCGCCAGCTCGCGGTGGCTCGACGGCACCACGAAGCGATCTTCATAGTTGGCGATCGCCAGGTAGCGATACATCTCCTGCGCCTGCGCTTCGCTCAACCCGACCTGCTCCAGCGCGCTGGTGTCCACCACGCCGTCGACGGTTTCCGCCCGCTTGTAGTGGCGCATCGCCAGCATGCGCTTCAGCGCCAGCAGCACCGGTTCGGTATCGCCGGCGGTCAGCAGGTTCGCCAGATACTGCACCGGAATGCGCAGGCTCTCGACGTCCGGCAGCACGCCGCTGTGCGCCAGCTCGCCGGCGTCGGCGGCGGACTGAATCGGCGACAACGGCGGCACGTACCAGACCATCGGCAGCGTGCGGTATTCCGGGTGCAGCGGCAGCGCCAGCTTCCAGTCCATCGCCATTTTGTACACCGGCGACTGCTGGGCAGCTTCAATGACCCCCTGCGGCACGCCGTCCGCCAGCGCCTGAGCAATCACCTTCGGGTCATGCGGATCGAGGAAGATGTCGAGCTGGCTCTGATACAGATCCTTGTCGTTCTCCACCGCCGCCGCCTGCTCGATGCGGTCGGCGTCGTACAGCAGCACGCCGAGGTAGCGAATGCGGCCCACGCAGGTCTCCGAACACACCGTCGGCTGCCCAGCTTCGATGCGCGGGTAGCAGAAGATGCACTTCTCGGACTTGCCGCTCTTCCAGTTGAAGTAGATTTTCTTGTACGGACAGCCGGTCAGGCACATGCGCCAGCCGCGGCACTTGTCCTGGTCGATCAGCACAATACCGTCTTCGCCGCGCTTGTAGATCGCCCCGCTCGGGCAGGTGGCGACGCAGGCCGGGTTGAGGCAGTGCTCGCACAGGCGCGGCAGGTACATCATGAAGGTGTTTTCGAACTGGCCGTACATCGCCTTCTGCAGGTTGTCGAAATTCTTGTCCTGCGAGCGTTTTTCGAATTCCCCGCCGAGGATCTCCTCCCAGTTCGGGCCGCTTTCGATCTTGTTCATGCGCTGGCCGGTGATCAGCGAGCGCGGGCGGGCCACCGGCTGGTGCTTGCCCTGTTTGGCGGTGTGCAGATGCTGGTAGTCGTAATCGAACGGCTCGTAGTAGTCGTCCAGCGCCGGCACGTCCGGGTTGGCGAAGATTTTCGCCAGCACGCCGACGCGGTTGCCCATGCGCGGCTCCAGCTTGCCGTTGATTTTACGGATCCAGCCGCCCTTCCATTTTTCCTGATCTTCCCAGGCGTGCGGATACCCGACGCCGGGCTTGCTTTCCACGTTATTGAACCAGGCGTATTCCATACCTTCACGGCTGGTCCAGACGTTCTTGCAGGTGACCGAACAGGTGTGGCAACCGATGCACTTGTCCAGATTCAGCACCATGCCGACTTGCGAACGAATTTTCATTTGCTGTTCTCCTGCTGACTGCCCTGCGCGTAGTCGTTGCCTTCGTCGTCCAACCAATCAATGCGGTTCATCTTGCGCACCACCACGAACTCGTCGCGGTTGGAGCCGACGGTGCCGTAGTAGTTGAAGCCGTAGGCCAGCTGCGCATAGCCGCCGATCATGTGGGTCGGCTTCGGACAGGCGCGGGTCACCGAGTTGTGGATGCCGCCGCGCTGGCTGGTGATCTCCGAGCCCGGCAGGTTCACGATGCGCTCCTGCGCGTGGTACATCATGGTCATGCCGGCCGGGATACGCTGGCTGACCACCGCGCGCGCCGTCAGCGCGCCGTTGGCGTTGAAGGCCTCGATCCAGTCATTGTCCTCGATGCCCAGATCTTTGGCGTCGTCTTCGCTCAGCCAGACGATCGGGCCGCCGCGCGACAGCGTCAGCATCAACAGGTTGTCGCTGTAGGTGGAGTGAATGCCCCACTTCTGGTGCGGCGTCAGGAAGTTCAGCGCCTTCTCCTTGTTGCCGTTCGGTTTGCTGTTGAGCAACGGCTGCGCGGCGCGGGTGTCGATCGGCGGCCGATATACCAGCAGGCTTTCACCGAAGGCGCGCATCCACTCGTGATCCTGATACAGCTGTTGACGGCCGCTGAGGGTGCGCCACGGGATCAGCTCGTGCACGTTGGTGTAGCAGGCGTTGTAGGATACGTGTTCGTCCTCCAGACCGGACCAGGTCGGGCTGGAGATGATTTTGCGCGGCTGCGCCTGAATGTCGCGGAAGCGAATTTTCTCGTCTTCCTTGTTCAGCGCCAGATGGCGGTGATCGCGGCCGGTGACGTTGCTCAGGGCCTCCCAGGCTTTTACCGCCACCTGGCCGTTGGTTTCCGGCGCCAGCGACAGGATCACTTCCGCCGCGTCTATCGCGCTCTCGATCTTCGGCCGCCCCGCCGCCGGGCCGTCGGCCTTGACGTAGTTAAGCTGCTTGAGGAAGTCGACCTCGGTTTGGGTGTTCCAGCTGATGCCCTTGCCGCCGTTGCCCAATTTGTCCAGCAGCGGCCCCAGCGAGGTGAAGCGCTCGTAGGTGGCCGGGTAATCGCGCTCCACCGCGATGATGTGCGGCGCGGTTTTGCCCGGGATCAGATCGCATTCGCCTTTCTTCCAGTCCTGCACGCCGTAAGGTTGCGCCAGTTCGGCGGCGGAATCGTGCTGGATAGGCAGGGTCACCACGTCGGTTTCCTGGCCCAGATGGCCAACGCACACCTCGGAGAAGGCCTTGGCGATGCCCTTGTAGATCTCCCAGTCGCTCTTCGAATCCCAGGCCGGATCGACCGCCGCCGACAGCGGATGGATGAACGGGTGCATGTCGGAGGTGTTCATGTCGTCTTTTTCATACCAGGTGGCGGTCGGCAGCACCACGTCGGAGTACAGGCAGGTGCTCGACATGCGGAAATCGAGCGTCACCACCAAATCCAGCTTGCCTTCGCCGCCCTGCTCGCGCCATTCCACTTCCTGCGGCTTCACGCCGCCCTGCTGGCCGAGATCTTTCCCCTGAATGCCGTTTTCGGTGCCCAACAGGTATTTGAGCATGTACTCATGGCCCTTGCCGGAGGAGCCCAGCAGGTTGGAGCGCCAGACGAACAGGTTGCGCGGGAAGTTCTGCGGATTGTCCGGCTGCTCGGCGGCGAAGCCCAGCGAGCCATTTTTCAGGCTGTCGACGGTGAACTCGACCGGCGACTGACCGGCCGCGCGGGCCTGCTCCGCCAGGCGCAGCGGGTTGGTGCCCAGCTGCGGCGCCGACGGCAGCCAGCCCATGCGCTCAGCGCGCACGTTGAAGTCGATCAGGCTGCCGCCGAAGCGCGATTTGTCCGCCAGCGGCGACAGCAGCTCGTCGGTGCCAACGGTTTCATAGCGCCATTGGCTGGAATGGTTGTAGAAGAACGAGGTGCTGTTCATGTGGCGCGGCGGGCGCTGCCAGTCGAGGCCGAACGCCAGCGGCAGCCAGCCGGTTTGCGGCCGCAGTTTTTCCTGGCCGACGTAGTGCGCCCAGCCGCCGCCGCTCTGGCCGACGCAACCGCAGAAGATCAGCATATTGATCAGGCCGCGGTAGGTCATGTCCATGTGATACCAGTGGTTGACGCCGGCGCCGACGATGATCATCGAACGGCCGTGGGTCTTTTCGGCGTTTTCCGCGAACTCGCGGGCAATGCGGATGATGTTGTGGCGCGACACGCCGGTGATCTGTTCGGCCCAGGCCGGGCTGTAGGCCTTGACTTCGTCATAGTCGGCGGAGCAGTTGGCGTCGCCCAGCCCGCGCTCGAGGCCGTAGTTGGCAAGCGTCAGGTCGTACACGCTGGTCACCAGCGCTTCGCTGCCGTCCGCCAGCTGCAGGCGTTTCACCGGCAGTTTGTGCAGCAGGATCTCGTCCAGCGCCACGCTGTTGAAATGCTCGCTGTCGGCGCCGCCGAAGTACGGGAAGCCCACCTCGGCAACGTCGTCATGCATGCCCAACAGGCTGAGCTGCAGCTCGACTTCCTGTTGCGACTTGCCCTCGCGCTGTTCCAGGTTCCACTTGCCCTTCTCGCCCCAGCGGAAGCCGATGGAGCCCTGCGGCGCCACCAGATCGCCGCTGCGGCTGTCGATAGCGACGGTTTTCCACTCGGGGTTGTTTTCCTGGCCCAGTCCGTCCACCAAATCGGCGGCGCGCAGCAGGCGGCCGGCGGCGTAATGGCCGCCTTCACGCGCTTCCAGCAGCACCAGCATCGGCATGTCGGTATAGCGGCGCACGTAGTCGCGGAAGTAGCCGACTTCGCGATCGAGATGGAACTCTTTCAGCATTACGTGGCCCATCGCCAGCGCCATCGCGCTGTCGGTGCCCTGCTTCGGATTCAGCCAGTGGTCGCACAGCTTGGCGACTTCGGCATAGTCCGGCGTCACCGCCACGGTTTTGGTGCCCTTGTAACGTACTTCGGTAAAGAAGTGGGCGTCCGGGGTGCGCGTCTGCGGCACGTTGGAGCCCCAGGCGATAATGTAGGAGGAGTTGTACCAGTCGGCGGATTCCGGCACGTCGGTCTGCTCGCCCCAGGTCATCGGCGAGGCCGGCGGCAGATCGCAATACCAGTCGTAGAAGCTCAGGCAGGCGCCGCCGATCAGCGACAGGTAGCGGGCGCCGGCGGCGTAGGACACCATCGACATCGCCGGGATTGGCGAGAAGCCGATGATACGGTCCGGGCCGAAGGTTTTGGCGGTATAGACGTTGGCGGCGGCGATCAGTTCATTGACCTCCTGCCAGCTGGAGCGGACGAAACCGCCGCGGCCGCGCGCCACCTTGTAGCTTTTGGCTTTTTCCGCATCGCCGACGATAGAGCCCCAGGCCGCGACCGGATCGCTGTGCTGCGCTTTCGCCTCGCGCCACAGCTTGAGCAGACGCTTGCGCATCAGCGGGTATTTCAGCCGGTTGGCGCTGTACAGGTACCAGGAGTAGCTGGCGCCGCGCGGGCAGCCGCGCGGTTCATGGTTGGGCAGATCGGGGCGGGTGCGCGGGTAGTCGGTTTGCTGGGTTTCCCAGGTCACCAGGCCATTCTTCACGTAGATCTTCCAACTGCAGGAACCGGTGCAGTTCACGCCGTGGGTGGAACGCACCACTTTGTCGTGCTGCCAACGGCTGCGGTAGCCGTCTTCCCAGTCGCGGTTGGTGTTCAAGGTCTGGCCGTGATCGCCAGAAAAAGGCTCCGCCAACTGCTTGAAATAGCGGAAACGGTCTAAAAATTTGCTCATCCGGAATGCTCCTGAAGGCTCTTGTCGTTATAAGAAGACATGCTCAATCTGCCGCCAGCCTACTGACGGCCAATCGGCGGCAAATTGATTGCGATCAAGAGAAAGCGGGAGGCGATACACGCGCCGGGTGAGAAATACCACCAAAGTATAGGTGCGACAAACGAGATTAATATGTTGAATTTAAATGAATAAATCAGGATTGAAAGACAGAGGCTGACGGGCGAGAGGCAAGATGGGGTATTTGGGGGTAGGACGCGGGAGAAACCTCCCGCGTAACGCTAACTCGACGCTTTCAGCGTTGGAGCCACAGCGTCGCGGTGCCCACGGCGGGCAACGCCAGCTGGATCTCCGCCCCCCCTTCCTGCTGCCGCCAGCCCGCCGGAAGGCGCAATCGGGTGCTTCCCTCTCGATAGTAAGGGTTGGCTACCAGCAGCAAGGCGCGACCGCCCAGAACAAACATCCGCGCCGGCATTTGAGAGTTGCTTCCCGCCAGCGGCGTCGATTTTCCCGTCAGCAGATAAGGGGTGAAGGCGGCGATTTGCTGCGACACGGCGGCCACACCGCGCCAGGTGGCGTCAAACTCCCGTTGGTCGAAGCGGCCGGTTTTACGCTTGTAAAACAGATCGGTATAGGAATAAAACAACAGCCCCTTGGCGCCGCCGATCAGCGCCTGCCAGGCCTGATTGCGGATTTCCGCCTCTGACGGCGGATGTGGCTTGCGGCGGGCGTCATAAGCGGCATGATCCATGATTTGCATCACCACCCAGGCCCCGCGCGATTGGCGGGCGGCCTGCACCGTCAGTTCGGTATAACGCGTGGTGCGCGTCAGATCGCGATCGTTCCCCACCGGGTAAGGGTCGGTCGCCAAAATGTCGCTGCTGTTGAAGTGAGCGTCCAACTCCCCGGTTTTGTTCAACACCTGGAAGGTAGGATGATCGCCGTCAAGTCGCTTTATTTGCAGGTTTTTTTCCTCGATCTTATCGAGATATTCCGGCCCCAGCTCATCGTTGATGTACCAGGCGAGCAGGTTGGGCTGAGAGCGCAAGCGCTGCACGTACCAGGCCGTCATCGCCGCATAATCGCCGCCGCGCACGGCCGGAGCGAAACGGCTGCCGCGGTACTGATCTTTGACGGAGTAAATGACCAGCAGCCCGCGCTGGCGTGCGTTGCGGAAAAAGGCGTAAGGGTCTTTCTTCTCCCCATAATCATAATTCAGCACCGTGTTGAATCCCGCCGATGCGATGCGCGCCAAATGCTCATCGGTCGCCACGTTGGCGTAAATGCCCAACGGGAAAAGCCGTTGACCGTCGCGCAGGGTAAAGCCTTCGCTGTCGATCGCCACTTTGGCCGCAGGCTGCCCGACGCGAAAAGACAGCTCGCTGTCCGGTGCCGGCCGGGATTGCTGCCCGGTGACCTGCTGACGCAGGCGGTATTCGCCCTGGGCCAGGCCGGCCGGCAGTGGGTATTCGATACGGCGCTGCCCTTCAACCTGATAACGGTCGCGGCTACGGTGAACAACCTGCCCCTCGGCATTGAGCAATTCGCTGTCGACTTGCAAACGCTGCGGCTGCGAAGTGACGACCAGCGTGTCGACCTTCCCCTGCGCCGACGCGCCGAGCTGATACAACGCGGGCGTAGGCGCTCGAGCACACGCATAGGCGTCGTCAAACCAGGCGGTACCGGTGCTCCCCTTGCGCAGATAAACGCCAAACGTGATTCGCGCCGCCTGCGGCGGCACGGTATAGCTGGCGTTCACCTGCCGCCAGCCGCTGTCGCCGGTCACCCCAGCCGGATAGCTGCCCTCCAGAAAGCGCCCCTGCGCATCAAAGCTCTGCAGATAAACCCCGGCGCCGCCGTCGCGGCTTTGCCCGCGTACGCCGCGGGTCTTGAGCCAGACGCCAAAATCGATCGTCTGTCCGGGCGCAACCTGCAGCGCCTGGTTGAAGGTGCGGTACTGCGCGGCATCTGCATTGTCATAGCGCAAACTGCCATTGCCGCTGTGCGTATCGCCGTCGGCCTGCGCGCCCTGCGCTCGCCAGCCGCCGAGACCCTGCTCAAAGCCGGGGTTGGCCAACAGATTGGGTTGGCAGCTCTGCGCCAGAGCCGAAGCGCCCCACAAGGCGCAACAGCCCAGAACCACCCTCTGATACATCCCCCTCATGGTCATTTCCTTTTCACCACGGCATTGAACAGATAGGTGGCGAACAGATAACAGGATTTCTGATAAGACAGCCCCAAATGCTGACGGTAAATCCGCCATTGCCAGTCAGCGGCGCGGATTTTGTTGCCCGACAGCGAATGGGTAGACAATCGGTAACAGGCCAGCGGTTCGGGAATGCAGTAGGCCAGGCCGTTACGCGCCTTCTGCAGCACCGCCAGCCACATCAAATAGTCCTCATGACCCACTTTTTGCTGATACACCTTGCCGATGCGCTTTTGGTTGTAGATGCCGGTGAGATTGCCGATCCAGTTGCTTTTCAACATGTCCTGATAGCCGATAAGCTCTTCCGCGCCACGGGTGTTTTTGATCAATTTCAGGTCGTCTTCGAAGGTGTAGTAATGGGAACACACCACGTCGTAGCGGCGGGTTTGCAAAATGCTCGCCTGGCGCGACAGCTTGTTGGGGAGCCATACGTCATCGCTGTCGCAGAAGGCGATATAGTCGCCGTTCGCCGCCTCAATGCCGATGTTGCGCGTTTCCGCCACGCCCTGATTATGCTCATTGCGTATATAGGTGAGGCGATCGTGGATAAACGGCCGCACCACCTCGGCAGTATCGTCGGTGGACGCATCATCGATCACATACAGGTGATAATCGGTAAATCGCTGGTTCAGCACGCCTAGAATCGACTCTTTGATAGAGTTCGCGGCATTGTAGGCCGGCATGATTACGGATATCTTTTCCATTTTGTCCTCACTCGGTGAGCTGTTGCCACTGGGGATAAATACGTTCGGGAGAAAAACGGCGAGACTTCTCTAACGCGGCGACAGAAAAGTGCTCGCGCAAACCCGGATCGAGCATCAGTTTGATCACCCCTTCGCTGAAGGCGGCGGCGTCGTCATCGGGCACCAGATAGCCGTTGACGCCGTCGTCTATCAACTCGGCCGGGCCGGTCTTGCAGTCGTAGGCCACCAGCGGCAGGCCGAAACTCATGGCTTCGATCAGCACCATCGGCAATCCCTCATAGCGAGAGGTCATCAAATACAGGCTGGCCTGGCGATAATAGTCCGCCACGTCGGCGGTGGCCGGCAGCAGACTCACCTGCCGCGCCAGCCCGGCGTCTTCAATCTGCCGCCGCAGCGCATCGCGCTCCGGGCCGTCGCCAATAATCAGCAGCCGCCAATCCGGCACCTGCGCCGCCACCCCTCGCCACAGCGCGATCAGACGATCGAAGCCCTTCTGATTGCTCAAGCGCCCCACCGCCAGCGCCACCTTTTGCTGCAGCGCCGGCGCCGGCGCCTGTGCGCGGAACGGCGAAACGTTCTCGATCACCCGACATTTCCCGGCCCCCACCCAGCGAGCGATAGCGTCGCTATCTTGCCGCGTCAGGAAAATCACGCGATCGCTCAGCCGGTAAACCAGCAACTTCAGCCACTTAAATACGCGCGGATACTGGTGAAAGCTGACGTGCTCACTCAACAGCAGCCGGCTGCGGGCACAGAACAAACGCAGGAAAGGCGTCATCACCACCGACAGTTTCCCCATGGAAACGGTAATGATCACGTCCGCGCGTTCACGCCGCAGCGCGAACGCCAGCCGCCACGGCCAGAACAGTGAATCGCCACCGCCGCAGCGCAACCGGACGTCGCTCGCCAGCGGAAAGAAGCTCCGCTCGCCAAACAGCGAAAACACCGCGACCTCGTAACCCGGCAAACGCGCCAGCGCATTGGCCAAACCGCTGGCGACCCGTTCAGTACCGCCCTTGCCCGCCATATTTTCGATAACGATGATTATCTTGCGTGGTTGCATGTCATCTCCTGAATCCCTGGCGCACGTTGCGCAGCAGCCGGCCGCCAACCGAGAACAACCCCAACCGCGCCAGACAATCGCCATACCATTTGATCATCTTGAACTTGCCGCTCAGGCTGTGCCGCACGATGCGCGACGAGTAATAATTGAACGCCTGGGCGTTTTCCGAATACAGCGAGGCCAGCAGATGCTTACAGGCGAATCCGCTGATATGGCGATCGCTGGGGCTGAGGAAGGTATTGATAAAGCGGTCGCTGGCCTCCAGATTAAGCTTCGCCGTCATGCGCCCGTAGCGCCCCACGTCGAGAAACACCCCGCCGCCGGCGTCATGCGCCACTTGCGCGCCCAAATTGGTGGCGTTGACCAGAAAACCCCAATCCTGATGCTTGTTGAGAAACTCGGGAAATAAAAAGCGGCGATCGCTTTTTTTACGCATGCTGATGGTGGATGACCGAATATCGCCCATTTCCAGAAAAAGAAAATCTTCGCCGGAAGAACCGGATTTGTAGTGGAAGTTGAAGTCGCGTACCGAATCGCCGCTCACCTCCGCATAGTTGCCGAAGATAATATCAATCTGGCGATCTTCATGCTTCTTCATGCGGCGAATAATATAGTTGGTTGTGAAGTAATCATCGGAGTCGAGGAAAAACACGATCTCCGATTGCGCTAACTTGGTGCCTAAGTTGCGCGATACCGCCGCATTGCTCTTCTGTTTTTTCTCATGCAGCATCACATTGCTATTGGTCGCCGCTATCTGGCGGATAGATTTGATGTCATCCTCGTCAGAGCAATCATCAACCAAAATCACCTGATAGTCGAACCCTTGGCAAGCGTTGAAAATTCGCTTCAGCGTTTTAGGCAGGTAGCGCGAACTATTATAAATAGGGATCACGATAGAGAAATCCATTTCTTAACCCTCCAGCTTAGAATTTATTATTTCTTTTCCACGGCACAGCAACAATAACGACACGTTAAATACCGGGACCAAAAAATAGGTTTCCGTCAAGGTTGTTAACAGGAAAACCACCACCACCCAGCGCATGAATCGACTCAGCCTGCGCATATTGCCCAACAAGTGAAAATAACAAAAAAGCATGACGACAGAGGCGATGCCACCGGCCGAATAAAACATGGCGATGAAGAAGAAATCGACTGGCTTATACGGCTCTATATTCATGCCGAACAGCGGATTGGGTAGCCCCACCGCCTGAAACATCTGCCAGGAGAACCAGATCCGGCCGGTCAGCGCCTGGTTCAAGAGCACGTCCAATGCCGGATTGTTCCCCCAGCGTATAACGCTGGCGAATTGAAAGCCGACAATGACCAACGTCAGTGCGATGCAGACTTTTCTGTTGGGGGCGACACGCAGCAGCGGCGCCAGCCAAAACAGCAGCAGCATCAACAACGCCAGCATAAAACAGGTGCGAGAATAGGAATACATCAGCACCGGGAGAATTAACGCCGATACCGCCAACGAAGCGATATTTTTCATTCCACGCGTTAATTTCGCATGGTCGATCAGGCACAGCAGTGTGGCGAACAAGGCAAAAGAATAATACGCCAGGGTATTCGGGTTATCGAACCCCAGCGTTAATCTGTTGCCATAACGTTCATCAAGGTAAACAAACCCATCAGTGTAAAAGGTATAGGGAATAACCACCAGCAACCCTGCCACCACAAAGGTGATGGCAAACATTTCAGCGCCACGCCCCATTTCGATACGACGAAATAAAATTATCACCGCCGTGCTGAATACCGCACCAAACAGATAATCACCATGCCCGGTGGCAATATTCATAAGAAACAGCAGAACCAAAAAACCCGCAACCGCCTTTTCCGCCAGCGTAGCGATAAAAAATGCATAGCCGACATAGAGCAACATCAGGCCATTCAGCCCCAGCACGGCTTTATTAATCAGCTCGCTGTTGAACGATCCCGAGGTCAGGAAGGTTTTCACGAAAAACATCAGCAGGAAGGTCAATACGATGGATTGATTGATCAAATCCCGCGACTGATTATAACCGGCATTGGCATGCATTTGAAAATTGGAGGCGACTCTTTGCATAAGCGTTTACTCAGTAAAATAACTGCCCCATTCCTGCTCAATGTTTTTCGGCATCAGCTTGCTTAGCCCCGCGCCAGGCGTAAACGTCAACTCACCGAAATACACCTTCTCGCCGACCTGGTAGAAATCCACGCGCACATAAGAGAACTGCTGCGCCGTCTGGCGAGCCAAACGTATCATTTCATCCAGCCGCGTAGGGCGCGGCATCGGTTCGTCGGCATTGGGCAAGCTGATGCGGATTTCGGTGCGGTTCCAGTCGACATCAAAAATATCGCGCCGATGGGTGCCGAAGCGCTGATAATCCACCTGGATGAACATGCGAATTTCATGATTGTCGTTGAAACAATGAAACTTGATATCGTTCGGCACCTGTTCGCCATCCAGCAACATGCGCTCCACCATGATGCAGGGTTCGATATCCAGATAATGCTTTTCGCGACTCTGCTCATAAAAGTTGCTGCGCATCCACGCGTTGCTGAGATCGTACAACTCCGCGTAGCTAACCTGCCGCTTGTCGAACACCAACCGGTTATAACCGCTGCCGTGGTTGGCCTTCAGCACAAAGGCGTTGGGCAATTGCCTGAACATCTCGTAGCTGAGTTCAGTGCCATGCGCATACAGCTCCACCAGGTACTCCTCGCCCCACAGACCGGCGATAAATTCACGTACCTTGAACTTGTCCGACAAGGTGGTGTAGATGCTGCGCGGGTAAATTTTGCGGCGCATGATCTTTTCGCTGAAGCCGGTCGGTTTTGACAGGTGCGGCAGCTTCTTGAAATAGAGCGCGTATTTAACCTGATGGTGCCAGGCATCGGGCAGGCGCTTGGAAATGTTTTTAACCAGGATGTTTAACATGCTCTCTCCTTAATTTGCTGACAAGACGCGGCAGGCAGTAAAAACAGGTCAGCTGCAGTCGGGTAATTTTTCCGCCACGGAATAAACTGTTCAGCACAAAGAACGAAATGAATTCCGCCAGCAGCGTAGACACCGCCGCGCCGATCAGGCCATAGCGCGGGATCAGCAGCAGATTCATCACCACGTTCGCCACAGCCACCAACGGCATCTTGATGGCGATAAAGCGATAGCCGGCGAACAGCACGATGCTGCGGTACGAAACCGTCCCCATGACCGAAAACAGCGAGGTCAGCGTACAAATAGCCAGGATGTTGGCGGCCGGTTGGAAAGCGGCGCCGTACAGCAGCGCAATGGCCGGGTGGGCGAACCACCACAGGCCCAGCAACACCGGCAACGACAGGCCCAGGACCACCAGATAAAGCACCCGGATACGGTACTCCTGCTCCAACGGATCGCGGCAGCTGGCAATGCCCGGCATCAACGAGGTGATCAGCGCCATCGGCACGAAAACCCAGCCTTGGCTGAGGGTGGTGGCGGCGCTGAACCAGCCTACCGCCTGTTCGCCGACCAGATTGCCCAGCATGATTTGATCGATGCGGGTATAGATCACTATCGACAGGCTGGAGATGGCCAACGGCAGCCCCACCTTTAGCAAGTAACGGCCGTAGCGCCTGGCCTGGCGCGGCGTAACCCGCGGCGAGGCCGCAGCTTCCCCACGGAATAACCAGAGGCGCACCAGGTAAGGCACGGCGCTGCTGAGGATGTAGGGTACCGCGAACCACACCAGCGGCAGCGCGGCGCTCACCAGCGCCAGCCGCAGCCCGATCGACAGCAGCAGCGCCAGGTTGTTGATCAGCGTATTGCGTTTCGACTGCAGGCGGGCATCGTAATAAATCTTGTACACGTCCTGAATCGAGAAATAGGCGCTGACAAGCAGCAACAGCGTCATCAGTTGGCTGGCGGGCGTTTGGCTGAAATAGCTCCATATCAGTATCGGCAGCGCCACCACCAGGAACAGCCGGCGGCGCAGGCGTATTGACGCCAGCATCAGGCGAATGCCGCTCGGCTGTCGGCGGGCGACGCGGTTGAAAATGATGCTGTCGGCGCCCAACTGCACCAGTGGCACCACGATGGCGATCGTCGCCAACAGATAGTTGAGCGCGCCAAACTGCGCGGGCCCCAGATAGCGCGCAACGTAAATGGAGACGAAGATGCCGGACAGGCTGAGCGAAACGCGTTCGAGCATCAGCCACAGGGCATTGGTGATAATGGCCTTCACCCGCTTACTCCCCTGCCTGCGGGCGTTCTTCCCGATGGCTTGGGTAGGCGAAGTTGTAATAGCTCATGTCGGTTGCCGCCTTCTTCACCATGCCGTTGAGGATCACGCCCTTGATCGTCACCCCATTCTGTTCGAAGCGGCGCATGCTGGTTTCGATCTGCTTGACGGTATTCACCTCAAAGCGCACCACCAGCAGCGAGGTGCCCGCGTGATTGCCGACGATCGCCGCGTCCGTCACCGCCAGAATCGGCGGCGTGTCGATCAGCACCAGATCGTAGTTTTGCCCGGCCCAGCGCAGAAAATCGGCGAAACGGCGGTGCATCAGCAGTTCGGACGGGTTCGGCGGCACCTGGCCGCGCGGCACGAAGTCCAGGTTGGCGATGGCGGTTTTCCGCACCGCCTGTTCCGCCGTCACGTTGCCCACCAGCATGTCGGACAGGCCCTGATGCCCATCATCCGCCAACCAGCGGTGCAGGAAGCCTTTGCGCATATCGGCGTCGATCAACAGCACCCGCTGCCCGGCCTGCGCCACCACCACCGCCAGGTTGGTGCTGGTAAAGCTCTTGCCGCTTTCCGGGCTGGCGCCGGAGACCATCAGAATGTTGTTTTTGGCCTCCATCATGGCGAAATGCAGGCTGGTGCGCAGGCTGCGGATCGCTTCCACCGACAGATCCGTCGGTTCGGCCACCGCCAGGATCGGCAAGCGCCGGCCGCCGGATTTGGGCAGCAAATGGCGCTGCTCGCGGTTGCGCTTGACCTGCCACGGCGACAGCGGCACGGTGGCGTAGACGTTGATGCCCCGCTTCTCCAGGGTATCGATATCATTGATGCCGCGATGGAAAGCCGCGCGCAGCAGCACCACCGAGGCGGCGCCTCCCGCCCCCAGCAGCAGCGCCAACAAGACGATCAGCATCTTTTGCGGCTTAATCGGCCGGATAGCGGTTTCCGCTTCGTCGATGATGCGAACGTTGCCCACCGTGCCGGCCTTGCTGATGCTCAGCTCCTGCTGCTTGTTCATCAGCTGCATGTAAACCTGCTGATCCACCTGCACGTCGCGGGTGAGGCGCAGGATCTCCTGCTGCATTTTCGGCAGCGTCTGCACCTGTTTACCCAGCCGCGCCTTTTCCGCCTCCAGCGTGGCGCGCTTTTCCAGCAGCGCCCGGTAAGCCGGGTGCGCGCGGGTATAGAGCTTGGAGATCTCCGCTTCCTTGAAGGTCAGCTCATTGAGCTGGGCTTCGAGCTGCACCTGAGTATCCAGCACCGATTTGGCTTCCAGCGACAGATCCACCGAGTCGTTTTGCTGGCGGAACTGATTGAGCTGGGTTTCGGCATTGTTCAGCGAGGTTTGCGTTTGCGGCAATTGCTCTTGCAGGAACGCCAGCATGCGCTGCGCCTCTTCCGTTTTGCGGTCCACGTTCTGTTGCAGGTAGTTGTCGGTGATGTTCTTCAGCATCGCCTCGGCGCTCTGCGGATCTTCGCTCGGCAGCGTAAAGGCCATGATGCCGCTGTCCTTGCCGCCCGGTACCACGTCCAGGTATTTGCGCAGATCGTCCACCGCTTCTTGACGCGCGACTTTGACCACGGTAAAGCTGGCGCCCGGCGCCGCGTCCAGCGCCGAGACGGTCATGTTCCAACCGCCCTGCGCCACCGGCTGCCCGACCACGCCGCTGAACAGTTTGTCGCCGTCATGGCTCAATTCGTAATGCTGCCCGTCGCGCACCGTCAGCGTCAGCGCTTCGCCCTGCATGTCCGCCGGCGTCGTCAGCGTGGTGATGTTCAGCACCGGCGGCTTTTCACCGCTCAACCGGGCAAGGCCTTTGCCGAACACCGGGAAATAGTCCGGGCTGACGCGCACCGTCAGGCCGAGGGCGTCCACCGTTTTGCCGAGCACGTAGCGTGACTTGGCCAGCGTCACCTCATCCTGCGTCGCCGAGCTTTGCCCCATCGTGCTGTCCAGCGTTTCACGCAGCAGCGAATCGCCGGACAGCTGCTTCTCCACCTGCACCACCGCCGTGGCCTGATACACCGGGGTGGCCAACAGGGCGTAGGCGACGCCCAGCACGCCGGCCAAACCGGTCACGACGGCGATCCGCCAACGGTTATCCCACAGCGGCCCGATCAGCCGCTCCCACTCCAGCTTTTCATCTTGTTCGGCCACCATCACGGACAGCGCATTGTTTTTCATCTTCTGTTCCTTATTCACCCTGCGGAGTTACCAGTTGCGCACGCGCAAGGTAGCCTCGCTGAGATCGTTAAAGCTGCTGATGGTCGGCACCAGCTGGCTGATCAAACGGTTCCAGCGCGCGATCGGCGCCGCAGTGACGTACACGACGTCGTAAGGTTGCAGCTGAAATTCAGCGCCCATCGCCAGCGCGCTGGCGTCGGAGAGATCGAACTGATACAGCGTCGCCAGCCGCTGCGGCGTTTTACCGCCGCTCGGCCGGATCACGAACACCCCGGTCGCATCCGCCACCGTCTGGCTGATCCCTTCGGAAGATCCGAGGGCTTCGGTCAGGGTCATGCCGCTGCGATCCATCTTCAGCGTCGCTTGCTTGCCCACCTCGCCCATCACGAACACTTTCAATTCGTCATTGCGCGGGATGTAGAGGATGTCGCCCGGCTGCAGCAGCGCGTTCTGGCTGATGTCGCCACGCTGCATCAGCGCCTGCAGCGAAATAGCCCGCTCTTTGCCCTGATGGGTCAGCACCACGTTGCGCCAGTCGGCGTTGTCCGTCAGGCCGCCGGCGGCGTTGATCGCGTCCAGAATGGTCAACGGCACGTTGGTGATCGCCTGTTGGCCGGAGGTTTTCACTTCGCCGGTCACGTAGGCCTTCTGCGAACGAAAAGCGGCGATGCTGACGTCCACCTGCGGGCTTTCCACGTACTGCGCCAGACGGCCGGCGATCAGGCTGCGCACTTCGGTGACGGTCTTGCCCACCACCGCCACTCGCCCGATATAGGGATAAAAGATCGTGCCATCTGCATGCACCCAGTTGCCGGTATCGCTGGCGCTGCGGTACTGCCCGGCCGGCGTGGTCAACTCGGGGTGATCCCAGACGGTGACGTTCAACACGTCGCCGACGCCGATGCGGTATTGATAGTTCTGCAACCGCTGATCCAGCGCCGGATTCGGCCGGGCGACCGGTTCTACGCGCCGCATTTTCTGCAGCAGCATCGGCGACATG
Source organism: Serratia sp. LACPHL-BACT-2024-00286 (assembly GCF_043109535.1). NCBI lineage: Bacteria > Pseudomonadati > Pseudomonadota > Gammaproteobacteria > Enterobacterales > Yersiniaceae > Serratia > Serratia sp. LACPHL-BACT-2024-00286. Next base: position 301,449 of record NZ_JBICNA010000001.1, on the reverse strand, counting down.
CGGTAAACCTGCACCTGGTCATTCAAATCGAAATCGTCATCCTGCTGCACGACGATGGCTTTTCCGCTGGTCGGTAAATGTGAGCCGGGGACCACCGTACACCCGCTCAACAACGCGGAGGTGAAGGCCAACGGCATCAAAAGAGGCAAATGAAAATTCATGGAAGTACCGTGATAAGCGGGCTGCTGCCGCAGCCCGTGAGGGGATTAACGGCCGACGGTCGGATTATCGCTGAACACCGTCGCCTGACGCGGTTCGCGCAACATGGCGAAATAACCGCAGAAACAAAACAGAAACGCCACCAGCATCAGGCTTTCCTGCAGCTGCAGCACTTCGCTGCAAATGCCGACGCAGGCCAGCGTCACCGCCAGCATGGTGCTCATCGCCAGCGCCTGGCGCGCATTGAGCCCGCGACGCATCAGAATGTGGTGCAAATGATCGCGGCCCGCTTTGAAGGGGCTTTGGCGGCGCAACAGGCGGCGCACCATCACGGTCACCATGTCCATCAGCGGAATGGCGATCAGCCACAGCGCGGTGACCGGACGCATTACCGCCTGCGGCCCCTGAGTCGCCAGCAACACCAGCCACAGCACGCTGAAACCGATCACCATGCTGCCGGCGTCCCCCATAAAGATCTTGTTGCGCGCGCCGAACAGGCTCAGGTTGAACAGCAGATAAGCCGCCAGCGCGGCGATCAGGCCCAGGCACCACAGCGCCAGATCTTCCCGGCCGCCCAATCCGAACACAATGGCCAATGCAACGAAGGTAACGCAGGACAAGGCGCCCAGTTGCCCATCGATGCCATCCACCATGTTGTAGGCGTTGATCGCTCCCCATACCGCCAGCGGCGTAAGCAGCAACGCGCCATAGCCGAGCATCACTTCCTGATGGCCCCAGACATAGCCCAGCGAGGAAAGCTGCATCCCTGCCGCCAGCATCATCGCCAGCGCGATCCCTCCCTGCACCATGACGCGCGGCGCCACGGGCAGATCAAAGCGGTCATCCAGCACGCCCAACACCACCAGCGCCGTAATGCACAGCAGATAGACGGTGCTGTCGGGCAGCCAGGCGGGTTGCCACAGCGTCATCAGCATCAGCGTCAGGTATATGGCGATGCCGCCGACCAGCGGAATATGTCCCAGATGTTGCTTGCGCGCATTGGGCTTATCCACCAATCCCACCGTCAAGGCGGCCCGGCGGGCAATAAGCACCCAGGCGACCGCCAGCACAAATATCACGCTCAGTTGATATAACATCGTTCCTCCAGCGAATAAGCACGCTACCGCCCTTGAGTTACAGCTCCCAATGCGCTATTAACAAAAACAAAATTGATCCGGCCAGGATATAAGTCAGCATGAGTTAATCCTGAAAAATACAGATTTATCCGCTTGTCGGCGGAAATAAGTAAATAACGTCAGCGTGCGGTTAAGTTATCTATCAGAAAACTCATGTTTAATGGTTCTTTCGATTGCCGAATCAAGTTCAACCGGCGCCACGAAATTATTTTTCACATTACTTTTAAATTGCGTTCTGGCGCAGAATTTCTGCACTCTGACGCGGCTGATTGGGATTTTTTTACGACTTATTTTACTCACGACATCCAATGCGGTCGCCCCGCATATGCCCACCACATAAGGAATGCGAATCGTCTTATTTTCTCTGCCCAGCGAGGAGGAAATAACGTCGACCAATTGATTCATCGTAAAATCCGGTTTATCGACGTAGTTGCTGACCTGATAACTTGACTGCTGGTCCAACGCATGTTCCAGCCGCGCGGCAATATTTTCAACGTAAGCCATCGACTTCATATTATTGCCGCTGCCAATCATCACGAATCGGCCGCTGGCGATCTGGCGAAACAGGTTATACACATTGCCCCGGTTGCCTTCACCGAATACCACCGTCGGGCGGATGATGGTCAATTTGTTTGCGCTATCCGCCTTGCGCCACGCTTCATAAACGTATTCCGCTTCGAGCTTGGACTTGCCGTAATGGTTGAAGGGATCGAAACGTCCCCCTTCATCGGTTTCCTGCTCGACGAACCCGTAAACGGCCACCGAGGAAGTGAAAATGATTTGGCGGATATTCAAGGCGGAGGCGGTCATGCAGACATGGCGTGCGCCTTCGACATTGACCTGATAATAGAGCGAAATAGGATCGACGTTGTCCTGATGCTCCGCCGCCAGATTAATGATGGCGTCACAGCCCGCCAGCGGTTCTTGCAGGGTCTGGGGCTGTGTCACGTCGCCATACTGATAGAGCGCCGGAAAATGTGCGCTGGGTTGCTTGTCAACGATGACCAACGTCAGATCATCGCGCGCACTGAGACGTTTTGCCAGGCGTGTTCCGATAAAACCGGAACCCCCGATAATAGCTACTTTACGCTTATCCATAATTTGTCACTCAGCAGGTTCTCATTATTCCTGTCACCTCGATGGAAACAGGACGCTAATATGCGTTAGGTAATGAGTTCCAGACTGGACAAATCGAACCTGGCTTTCAAATAACAAATAATGAAATAAAAGATTTCATCAAATGTAAAATTATCGCTAAAGATAAAACCTCATTCAGCGCTAATTTTTAACATCGTAAGCAACTTGATATTGCAAGGTTTTGTTCGGCAATATGAGATTAATCCGACCTTTACCCGGCGTAGAAGAAGTCTCATATTTTACCGGCAACTTAAGCTGCCCTTGCTTGGGGTCGACACATTCGATGGTCGCCTGCTCCATGCTCTCGCCCTGGTACAGGCAGAGCAAGGTTTGCGGGCTGTTGGTATGGGGATTATTCAGCGTCAGCGTCAACACCACGCGCGTGTTGTTCTGAATATCATTGATCACCGGTGGACGAGTTTGGTTGCCGAGCACATATGAAAAATGTGAAATAACCAGCAACGAAGCGAATACCGTCAGGTATTTCACTACGCGGCTGGCGGGCATGCTGAAAAAACGCCGCACCGTCGTCGACTTTTTTTCACGCGTGGGTTCGTGGGCTGACTCTACCGTTGCAACAGGCGCAGCCACCAGCGTCGATTTACGCGGCTTATCTATTTTTTCATCGTTTGTTTCAGACGACTCACTTTCATTTTCAGAAAGTTCCGCTTGAATATCAACGCCAATATTTTCATCGCCATTTAATATATCATCATCAGCGTAGCCCTCATCCTCGGATATAAAGTGAAAAGCCGATTGATTTTCCACCTTGTAACCCAAACGGGGAATGGTTCTGATAAGCGTATGTTCCGTGTCGCTAATTTTTTGGCGAATAGATTTAATTGTTTGATTTATCGTTGAATCTGAGCAGTAAGTTCCTTTCCAGATATTTTCTATAATTTCCGTTCGGGTAACCAGCTCTGGCGATCTGGCGACAAGCAGCGAAAGAATTTGATACTCCTTCCAACGCAGACGAAATTTCTCCCCGGCAGGAGTCAGAACATCGAGATTCCTAATCTTTATTCTTTTATCAAGATTCACTTTTAATTTCCTTAGCGTGCCTGTCCTGCACACTTTGTATAGAAATATCAAAAAATGTTCAAGAAATTAAATGTAAACTCAACAGGTTGCATTCATCGGATATTGGCCTTTATAAAAATTTTCTGATTTCATTTTTTACATTAGGCCTTATTAAGGATGTTCCGTTTACCCAAATGACTCTTTTTCCCTGCTGGCAACATGGATTTCTTTCATGGCTACCGTAAAATTCAAATGGTCACCTCATTGATTTAAAAAGGAAAAACTAGCGGTGTTGTTAGATTGTTAATCGAATAAAATTGTGAAATTTCATTCTTATCCGTGAATTCATTGTGTTTTTCCACCTAATCTGATTGTCAGATAGACTACAAAAAGCCGGAAAAAACAGAATGAGAGTTATCTGATTTAACCCCGTTACACATTCCACTCAGTGCGTGCAGCATCTATGACAAAACCCTATTACTGATTTTATAACAATCGCACTAATTATGCCTTACCCTCCCGGAAATTTCATTTAATCTGCGGAAAGATATTAACGCCTTAATGTAAGAATACTCTCAATAAAACGGAAAAAACGTACAAATAATATAATCCGTTTTGGCGAAAATATTCCCACATTGAGAGATAGTGCTATAAAAAAAGAAAAAAACGGCAAGCGGAGATGAGAATTTTACCTAAAGACAGAAAATTTCACTGAGGAGGCGAGGAGAGATGACTCGGAATGAGCGAAATATCCCTCCCCTGCCGGGAGGGATTGAGAAAGACGTTTGATACTCAGGCTTTTTTCTTGCGGCCATACACCGCCCAGGTGATCACCACGCACAAGATATAGAACACCAGGAATACTTTCATTGCCCCCGCCGGCGAACCGGTCAACGCCAGCGAGGTGCCGAATGCCTGGGGAATGAAGAAGCCGCCGGCGGCGCCGATCGCCGAGATAAAGCCCAATGCGGCGGCGGAGTCCGTCACCGCTTCACGCTGCGCGCTCTCGTCGCTGCCGCCGGCCGCTTTCACGCGATCGACAGTGATTTTACGGAAAATGACGGCGATCATTTGGAAAGTCGACCCGCTGCCCAGCCCCGCAGTGAGGAACAGCACCATAAAGATGCCGTAGAAGGCGATGAACGAACCGCCCTCACCCGCCGTCGGCAAGGTCAGGAACAGCAGCGCGGCGAATACGGCCATCACCACAAAGTTGATCAGCGTCACCCGCACGCCGCCGAAACGGTCAGACAGCGCGCCGCCGACCGGCCGCGCCAGCGCACCGAGGAACGGCCCGAAGAATGCGTAATGCAGGATCACGATGTCCGGGAATTGCGTCTTCGACAGCATCGCGAAACCGGCGGAGAAACCGATGAAAGAACCGAAGGTCGCAAGATACAGCAAACTCAGCATCCACAAATGCCCACGCTTGAGCACCGGCAGTTGCTGGCGCAGCGAGGCCTTGGCCGCCGCCAGATCGTTCATGCCGAACCAAGCCGCCAGGGTGGCAACCAGCAGGAAAGGCACCCAGACCCAGGCGGCGTTTTCCAGCCACAGCTGCCCCCCCTCCGCCTGATTTTGCGCCGTGCCGCCAAACAGGCCGAACAGGCTGAAAGAAATCGCCAGCGGCGCGACCAGCTGCATGACGCTGACGCCCAGATTTCCCAACCCGCCGTTGAGCCCCAACGCGCCGCCCTGGCGCGCTTTCGGGAAGAAGAAGCTGATGTTGGCCATGCTGGAGGCAAAGTTGGCGCCGGCGAAGCCGCACAGCAGGGAAATGATGACGAACACGCTGTACGGCGTGCTGCTGTCTTGCACCGCGAACCCCAGCCACAAGCACGGCACCAGCAGGAAGCAGGTGCTGATGGCGGTCCAGCGACGGCCGCCAAACAGCGGGATCACGAATGAATACGGCACGCGTAAAATAGCGCCCGACACCGACGGCAGCGCCGTCAGGAGGAACAGTTGGTCGGTGGTGAAGTTGAAGCCCACCTTGTTCAGGTTGACCGCGACGGCGCTGAACAGCATCCAGACGCAGAAGGCCAGCAGCAGGCAGGGAATGGAAATCCACAGGTTGCGGGTGGCGATGCGATGGCCACGCTGCTGCCAAAAGGCGCTGTCTTCAGGACGCCAGTCCTGAATCAGCGCACCGGTTTTCTTTGATGAAGGCGTTGCAAGTTGCGACATAAAAACCTCAGACACGGGGGATCATTCTGCACACCCTAGGGGGCGGCCCCGGCGGCAAAGTTGATGTATATCAACCCGAATGCAAGTAGTTGGCGGCATAAATAGCGCCTTCATCCCCTTAGGGGTACGCCCCGAATAAAAATTAAATCAATTTAAATCAACGAATTAGAAAAAATCACGCCGCTACTCTCACCGCTTCACCGTCCCGCCGGAAACTAATGGGTACTTCATTCGAGGTATGGGGTTATGCTCAGGGATAATCAAAAATACGGCTGAATCGTTACTTGTTTACCCCGTCGCCGCCTTCTCCCCCTGAGTTTCAGCGGCGCCAAATGCCAGGAACCCGCGCTTATGAAACGCCTGTTGGCCCCGCTTTCGATCGTGAATCAGGTCGCCCTGCTGATGTTGCTGTCGGGCATTCTGGGCGTGGCCGGCATGGGGATTTCCGCCTGGATGTCGCAAAGCATTCAGGGCAATGCGCACGCCATCAACAAGGCCGGCTCACTGCGTATGCAAAGCTACCGTCTGCTGGCGCAGGTGCCGCTGGATGAACGGCATGAAGCGTTGATTCACGAACTGGAGCGCGACGAAAACAGCCCCGACCTGCAGCGCTCGGTGGAGCAGGAAGGGTTGACGCAACCTTTCGACGCCTTGCGCGACTACTGGCAACAGACCCTGCAACCACGCCTGCGCAGCGCGCAGCGCCCGGCCGACGCCGCGCCGCAGGTGGCGCACTTCGTGCAGCTGCTGGATAAGCTGGTGTCGGATATCGACAGGCAAACCGAGCGCCGCCTGCTGATGGTGACGCTGGTGCAGGCCGGCTTCATCGCGCTGACCCTGCTGCTGCTGATCGGCACCACCTGCTACCTGCGCCGCCGGTTGCTGCATCCGTGGCGACAGCTGGTGGAAATGGCGCTGGCGGTGGGCCGCGGCGATTTTAGCCGCCGCTTCGCGCAGCGCGGGCACCAGGATGAAATGGCGTCGCTCGGCGGCGCGTTGAACACCATGTCTGACGAACTGTCGGCCACCTACAGCGGGCTGGAGCAGCGCGTGGCCGAGAAGACCGCCGACCTGCAGCAAAAGAATCAGGTGCTGAGCTTCCTTTATCGCGCCAGCCGCCTGCTGCACGCCAGCGAGCCGCTGTGCAGCCGCCTGACGCCGCTGCTCAACCAGCTGCAAACCCTGACGCCGCTGCGCGCCATTCAGGTGCGACTGTATGAAAACGACAGCCGGGAACCGCTGCTGCAACTGAGCGGCAACCAGCCGCTGCGGCCGGAGCATTGCCATAACCCTGTGTGCAGCGCCTGCCTGAACGACAGCGACCGCCAGCATCCCGACAATCCGTCGCTGAGCTGGAGCCTGAGCGACAAGCTCGGCGACTACGGCGTGATCGTGGCACAGCATGCGCCGCAACAGCCGCTGAACGATGAGCACCGCCAGCTGATCAACACCCTGGTGGAGCAGCTGACCAGCGTGCTGGCCATCGAGCGTCAGGTCGACCATCAGCAGCAGCTGATGCTGATGGAAGAACGGGCAGCGATCGCCCGCGAGCTGCACGACTCCATCGCCCAATCGCTTTCCTGTCTGAAAATGCAAATCGCCTGCCTGCAGATGCAGGGCGAAACGCTCTCTTCCGCCAGCCAGGCGCTGGTGCAGCAGATGCGCGAAGAGCTGAACGGCGCTTATCGCCAGCTGCGCGAGCTGTTGACCACCTTCCGCCTGCAACTGACCGAACCGGGCCTGCTGGCGGCGCTGCAATCGACGGTGGCGGAGTTCAATCCCAAACTGGGCCTGACCATCAGCCTCGATTACCAACTGGGGCCACGCACGGTGCCGGCTTACCAGGCCATTCACCTGCTGCAGATCGCCCGCGAGGCGCTCAGCAACATCCTTAAGCATGCCGCCGCCAGCGAGGTGAGCATTCAGGTCATCAACAAGCGGGGCGAAGTGACCCTGAGCGTATGCGACAACGGACGCGGCCTGCCGGCCGAGACGTCTCGCCCCGACCATTACGGCTTGATCATCATGCGCGATCGCGCCAAGAGCCTGCATGGCCGCTGCGATATTTTACCGCGCAGCGGCGGCGGCACCGAGGTGCGGGTCAGCTTCACGCCGGATAACCACGCCATCGACTAACGGAGACACCATGACGACAGAAACCGCCGCCACAATCTTACTGATAGACGACCACCCGATGCTGCGCAACGGCGTAAAACAGCTGATTGGCATGGACGCCCGCCTGCAGGTCATCGCCGAAGCCAGCAACGGTGAACAAGGGGTCACGCTGGCGGAGCAGCACGATCCGGATCTGATCCTGCTCGACCTGAACATGCCCGGCATCAACGGGCTGGAAACGCTGGATCGCCTGCGCCAGACCGACCTGTCGGGGCGCGTCGTGGTGTTCAGCGTGTCCAACCATGAAGACGATGTCGTCAGCGCGCTCAAACGCGGCGCCGACGGCTATCTGTTGAAAGACATGGAGCCGGAGGATCTGCTGAAGGCGCTGCATCAGGCGGCGGCCGGGCAGATGGTGCTCAGCGAAACGCTGACGCCGATCCTCGCCGCCAGCCTGCGGGAAAACCGCCCCAGCGCCGATCGCGATATTCAGCAATTGACGCCGCGCGAGCGGGATATCCTGAAGCTGATCGCCCAGGGGCTGCCGAACAAGCTGATCGCCCGCCGCCTGACCATCACCGAGAGCACCGTCAAGGTGCACGTCAAACACCTGCTGAAAAAGATGAAGCTAAAATCCCGCGTCGAGGCCGCGGTGTGGGTGCTGCAGGGTAAAAACGGTTAATCGCCGCCGTACAGCGGCCCGGTTTGCGCCGGGATCGGCGGCGGCGTCAGGGTTTTGATCGGCAGCAGGCTCGCATCATCACCGGCGGTCGCCGTCAGCGGCGGCGCCACTTTCAGCTCTATCCAGTTGGAGGTCACGCGCTGCTGCTTTTCGTCCTCCAGCGTGACCGACAGCCGGTAGCTGTTGGCGGCGCCCGGCGCGTCGTCCCACGGCGGCACGATCGCCGTCCAGCCCTGCGGATCGTTGGCGTTGTGCGGCGGCGTCAGGCTCAGCGCCTGCGTATCCCCCTGCCAACTGACGTGAGCGATGCCGTTCAATGCCTTGATTTCCAGCACCAGCGGCACGGTTTCCCCGGCCTGCAGACTCCACGGCGGCGTGGCCAGGAACACCTGCAGCGTTTTGCGCTGGCGGAACTCCAGCACCGGCACGTTCTTGCGTTCGATGGGATCGTAGCGGCTGCCGCGCAGCGACTTGGCCTGCGCCACATACTCCGGCGAAATCTGCTTCGCCAGCGGCACCCCGAGCCGATAGCTCAGCGCCAGTTCGACCTGATCCTGGCTCTGCCCGCCCGCGCCAATCTTATGCAGCGCCTTCATCGTCACCAGCGGCACCGGCGTGTAATTGAGCCCCAGCTGCATCGCGCGCGGATCGTTTTGTTTTTTGCCGCTGCCAAACAGATCGACATTATCGCCCAGATACTGCTCATAGCTGAGCGAACCGCCGATCTGGCGATAAAACGGCAGATAGCCTTGCGTCGTGATGTCGTAACCGCGCGCCGGACGGCTGAAAAACACGCCATCGCCGGGCTGTTGCGCCAGCGCCGACAGCGGGTAGTAATAGTTGGTGGAGAAACGCAGGTAGTCTCCCCAGGCTTCCGCGCCGACGCTGCCGCGATTGCGCTGCCGGGCGAAATCGCTGTCGAGCGCCGTGTTGTAACCCAGCAGCCAGTCGCCGACGATCCAGCGCTGCCCCAGCGCAAAATTGCCGAGCGCCCCGGCGCTTTGCTGCAGCCAGCCGATCTGGCTGTAGGTCAGCAATCCGTCGACGTCGTACAGCGGGCTGAATAACTGCCCGTTGCTGCCGGTAAAGTCCCCCTCACCGGTCATCTTCAGCGATAGCCGGGCGGTGCCCAGCGGCGACAACAGCTCCTGCGCCTGTTGCTGCAGCGTGTCGGCCGCCTGGCCGAGCAGGTAATCCTCGGCGCGGCTGCGCATCTGCTGACGGGAAACGTTATTCAGATCTTTTTCGCCAAACTGCTTGGCCATCTCGGCCCACTGCTTCTCGCGCGCGGCATCGTCGGGCGCACCGCCCAGCTCCGGCAAACTCTCGGCCGGATCCGCGGCTTGCCGTTCGGAAGAAATAACGGCGTCCGGCGCCGGCGGGGATTCGGCGCACACGGGCGCCGCGCCGGCCAGCCACACCAGCGGCCCGGCCAGCCAGGCCGCCCGGCGGCGGCGCCAGAGTCGTTTTTTGATTTTGATGAGTCCAGCCTGAATTTCGTCTTTCATGACACCGTTGGCCTCCCTCCCTCCTGGAGCATGCCAACCCACTGCTTTGCTGCCGCCTTTCCCGCGGCAGATCTGAAAAACCTTACGTCCCGGCCTGTCGGGGCGCCTCTCCCTTAAAGCCTAACGGCTTGACGAGCAGAAACAATAGGATAAACCCCAATCACCTCTCAGTGACGCCGTCACTTACGCCATTAGCCGCTCCATTCCGGCCGCCAGGTGAATTCACACCCTTTTAGCGCCGATTTTGCCGATAAAAAGCGCAGCAACCCACTGCTGCGCGCCACCGCGCATGGCATTGTATCACTCTGCAATACCTAAAGTGGCAATGCGCACGACTGCGCATTTCTCACAATCCACCGCATTTCACTCCGATGAAATACGCATTTTGCCGTTATTTTAAACATCTGTTTCACGACTGACGGAGCCTTGATGTTTCTTTTCTCACTGTGGCACGCGCTGTTTTTTACCGCGCTGCTGTCGGCAGGAATGGTCGCCTTCGCGCTCATCACCCGGCTGGAGCGAACGGCGGCCGTGCGCGCCAGCCCGCCGAGATTGCGCCGCCGCAGCCTGCTGCTGACGGCCTTGGGTGTGGCGTTGGCGACGCTGCCTTTCGTCCCGCCGGCAGCACACCGGCTGTGGTTACCGCCGGCCGCGGCGCTGCTGATCGCCCTGGCCTGGCTGGACTGGCGCCACCGCTGGCTGCCGGACCGGCTGACCCAGCCGCTGCTGTGGGGCGGGCTGTTGTGCAATCTCGACGCTCGCTGGGCGCCGCTGGACGATGCGGTTATCGGCGCCGCCGCCGGCTACGGGGCGTTGTGGCTGCTCAACGCGCTTTATCGACAGCTGCGGCGGCGTAACGGCATCGGCCAGGGCGACTTCAAACTGCTGGCGGCGCTGGGCGCCTGGCTCGGTTGGACGATGCTGCCGCTGCTGGTCTGCCTGGCGGCAATGTTCGGATTAGGCATGGCATTGGCGCGCGGCCTGCGCAACCGTCGCGCCTGGCGAACGCCGCAACCTTTCGGCATCGCCTTGGCGGCCGCCGGCTGGCTGTTGCTCTTGCTGGACACAGGCCAGAACGCGCCGGCGTTGTTCGGTGAGTTCCTCAGCGTCTCGATCAGCCGATTGAGCAATCCGGCCACTTCTGCCGTGCTGGCCGTTGCCGGATTGGCCAGTGGCTGGAAACCATAAAAACTGTTCCGGCGTCACAACCTCACCGGCGGCGAGCCAGGTTGCCGCGCGCTCCACTGAAGCGTTTCCGTTATTGTCCATAATATCTCCTGAGGTGATGTGTCCGCCTCATTGCGGACAACCGCGCTGAAAGACGTAAACAACACCGCCTTTCAGCGCCAATTTATCAGCGCCATGTGAGCACGTTATGAAATTTCATTTTATTTCATCCTGACAAAACCTCTCACGATTCCAGGTTGCAGCAGCAAGCGATTTCACGCACGGGCGGCCTTTGGCGCGATAGAAAGCTCGGCCAGGCGCGCGGCGTTGGCGCTACTTGCTGACCCGATCCAGATACAGCATGCTGTTGGCGATATCCAACCGGGCACCTTTGACGTTGTCGCGCAATGCCACCAGCGTTTGCCCCTGCAGCGCCACTACATAGGGCGAGCTGGCCTGCAGTTCCCGTTGCAGCGCGGCATAACGTGCGCGGCGCGCGGCGCTGTTGCCCTCTGCGGCCGCGGCACGCGTTTCCGCGCTAATGGCGGGAATGCCCCACTGGGTGCGCCAGGCCAGGGTTTTCGGCCCACCGGGCACGTTGTAGGCAAAGGCGCTGGCGTTGGTGTTCGGATCCAGGTAGTCGGCGCCCCAGTAGGTGAAGATCGCCTGAAAATCGCGGCCGCGCATTTTGCCCCACAGGTCGCTCTCCACCACCGGATGGATATCCAGCCGCAGCCCGGCCTGCGCAAAGCTGGCCTGGAGCGCCTGCGCGATGTCAGTGTACGGCGGCTGATTGATGACGATAAGATCGAGGCGCGTACCTTCGGCAATACCGGCATCACGCAGGATCTGTTTGGCTTTGCCCACGTCGAGCGTAAACGGCCGATCGTCGAGCGCCCCGTCCAATCCCTGCGGCAAGAAGGCCTGATGCACGCGATATTGCCCTTTCAGCAGCTGCTCGGCGATGCTTTGATAATCCACCAGCCAGCGCGCCGCCCGCCACAGCGCCGGATTGCCCAGCGCCGGGTTGTCTTTGCTGCCGGTGTTGAAACCGAGGTAATAGACCCGGGGCGCATCGGCCTGCTCAATGCGCACGCCAGACGCGTTGCGCAGCGAGTCGAACTGGTCAGCGCCCAGATCGTAGGCCACGTCGGCATCCCCTTTCAGCAACAGCAAACGGCGGGTGCCGGCGTCGCTGACGTTCTTGAACAACACCGTTTTCAGCCGGGCCGGCGACGGCGCATAGTCGTTGCGGCCAAACAGCAGCGCTTCGTGCGGCACATAGTTGCTCACCCGATACGGGCCGCCGCCGGCGGAATGGCCGCGCAGCCAGGCATTGCCGTAATCCCCCTGCTGCGCGTGCTCGTTCAGCAGCTTTTCATCCACGATCGAGGCCACATTCGCCGTCAGCAGCCGCAACGCCAACTCGCTGCCGATGTTGGCGGGCCAACTGAGTTGCACCTGGTTATCCCCCACCTTCTTCAGCTGCTGCTCAACGTTATCCGGCGTCCAGCCAAACTCACCGAGAATAAACGACGGCGCCTTGTTCAGCTTCACCGCGCGAACCAGCGAGAAAATCACGTCTTCGGGCCGCAGGGGATTGCCGGAAGCGAAGCGCTGCTGCGGTTTCAGGGTAAAGATCAGGCTGTGGCCATCGGCGCCCGCTTGCCAACTGGCGGCGGCGTCCGGCGCCAGCGTTTGCGGCGCACCGCGATCCGGCGCCACCAGGCGCTGATAGAGGTTGACCAGATTGGCCGAGCTGACGGTTTCAAAACTCTCCGCCGGATCGAGGCTGATAATGCCCTCCAGCGAACTGACCACCACCAAGGTGTCCTGCGGGGTGGCGGCCTGCGCACCGAACGCGGCCACCAGCGCGCCATACAATAAGGTTGGGATTAACCGTTTCATCGATACACTCTCCACTATCACGCGGTTGCGCTGTTTTTCGAGTGTAGGGGGTAAGAATTAACGGAAGAACGACGATAAATTGCTTTATTTATTACCAGGATGGATATGCCCGCCGCGTTGGCGGGCATAGGGTCAAACGATGATGCGGCCGTGCGCCATCGCCACCGAACGATCGCACATGTGGTCAATCACGTCCGCATCGTGGCTGACCAGCACCATCGTCAGATCGCCCGCCTGTTTCAGCTCGTTGAGCAGGTTGAGGATCTCCGCCTGCACCGACATGTCCAACGCCGAGGTCGGTTCATCCAGCAACAGCAGCTTCGGCCGCAGCAACAATGCGCGCACGATCGCCACACGCTGACGCTGGCCGCCCGACAGCTGATGCGGGTAGCGCTCCAGCAGGCGCGGATCCAACCCCACCTGGCGAAAACCCGCGCTGATTTTACGTTCGATGTCGCTTTCCTGCAGCAGTTTGAGCGGCTCCGACAGCGTACGCAAAAGCCGGTGCTTGGGGTGTAGCGAAGCATAGGGATCCTGAAACACCATCTGCACCTCGCGCCGCAGTTCGCCGGTAAACGCCTGGCCCGGCTGCAGGCGCCGCCCCAGCAACTCAAAGCCGCCCTGCCAGCTGCCATTCAGCCCGGCCAGCACCCACAGCAACGAGGACTTGCCGCAGCCGGAAGGCCCCACCAGCCCGAAACACTCGCCCGGTTCGATGCGCAGGTTAACCTCATGCACCACGGTGCGCAGTTCGTAGCCCTGGCGGTGACTGACGCTCAGGTTCTCCAGTGCGATCACGCTCATTTCAACGTCTCCAACAGCGCGCGATCCAGCACCGGCAGCGGTTTGCCGCGCGTCTCGCGGCTCGGCCGGCACGCCCACAGCGTGCGGGTATAAGGATGCGTGGCCTGCGCCAGCTCTGCTGCCGGCAGCTGATCCAACAGCTCGCCTTTGTACATCACCAGCACCCGCTCGCAGTGGTGCGCCACCTGCTGCAAATCGTGGCTGATCAGGATCAGCCCCATATTGCGTTGCGCCACCAGGTTTTCTATCAGCTGCAGCACCTGATCGCGCATCTGGTGATCCAGCGCCGAAGTCGGTTCGTCGGCAATCAACAGCTGCGGATCGTTGATCAACGCAATGGCCAGCATCACCCGCTGCCCCATGCCGCCGGAGAGCTGATGCGGATAGCGGCGGCACAGCGCAGCCGGATCGGGCAAGCCCACCGCCGCCAGCATCTCCAGCACTTTTTCACGCCGCTCGGCGCGGCTCAGCTTCGCATGCAGCACCAGCGGCTCCTCCACCTGACGGCCGATCGGCTGATTGGGATTCAGCGCATGCTTGGGATCTTGCATCACCATCGCCACCCGGTCGCCGCGCAGCCGGCTCCACTGGCGCTCGCTCAGGCGCGTCAAGTCTTCATCGCCCAGCGTCAGGCGCTGCGCCTGCAGCTGCAACGGCGGCGGCAATAGCCCCATCAGCGCACGCGCGGTCAACGATTTGCCGGAGCCGGACTCACCGACCAGCGCCAGCCGCTCCCGCCCCATGCTGAAGGAAATATGCTTCACCAGCGCCACCGGCTGTGGTCCCGGCACGCCGATCGCCAACCGTTCGACGGTCAATAAGGTGTTATCAGTGCCCATGACGAGGATCCATTTTGTCGCGCAGGCCATCGCCCAGCAGGTTAAACGCCAGGCTGGCGAACAGGATCGCCCCGCCCGGCGCGGCGGCGACCCACCATTGGTCGAAAATCACTTTACTGCCTTCGGCCACCATCGAGCCCCATTCGGCGGTCGGCGGCGCGACGCCCATGCCGAGGAACCCCAGACCGGCGGCGGACAGGATGATGCCGCCCAGGCTGAGCGCTGCGCGCACCACCGCGCTCGGCAGGCATAAAGGCAAAATATGGCCGACCATCAGCCGCAGCCCGTTGATGCCCTGCATGCGCGCCGCCGCCAGGTAATCGCTGCGGCGCAGCGCCAGGGTTTCGGCCCGCGCCTGGCGGGCAAAGGCCGGCCAGCTGGTCAATGCCAGCGCCAGCGCGCCGTTCATCAGCCCCGGCCCCATGACCGCCACGAACGCCAGCGCGATCACCAGGCTCGGCAGCGACAGAAAAATGTCGGTCAGGCGCATCAAAATGCGCTCTACCCAGCCGCCGAGGTAACCGGCGCCAATGCCGACCAGCAGGCCGATGGGAATGGTCAACACCAGAATCAGCGACACCAGAATCAGCGTCGGCCGCGCGCCGTAAATCACGCGGGAGAGCAAGTCGCGGCCAAAACCGTCGGTGCCCAGCCAATGTGCGGCGGAAGGCGGCAGTAACCGCAGCTCGATATGCTGCAGATTGGGATCGAAAGGCGCCAGCCACGGGGCCAGCAGCGCGGTGACGATCAGAATCGCCACCAGCGCCGTGCCCAGCGTCAGCGTGGTCAGGCGCCGGCCACGGCGGTAACCGACGGCCGGCTCGCTTTGCGGTTCGTGTTCAGAGAGATATTGGCTCATCGGGTTCGCGGATCCACTAAATAGGTCAAGGCGTCGGCCAGCGCATTCAACAGCACGAAACAGGTGCCGATCAGCAGCGTGGCGCCGAGGATCGCCGGCGTATCGGCGGCAAACAGCGCCGAGGTCAGGTAACGCCCGACGCCGGGCCAGGCGAACACCGTTTCGGTCAATACCGCGCCCTCCAGCAGGCTGGCGTAGGAGAGAGACAGTACGGTGATCAGCGTGCCCAGCACGTTGGGAAACACATGGCGCAGCAGAATGCGCAGGCGCCCGGCCCCCTTGGAACGCGCCAGCGTCACGTATTCCTTGTTGCACTCTTCCAGCATCGCCGCCCGCAGCAACCGAGTAATGCCCGCCATCGACAACAGCGCCAACGCCACTACCGGCAACCACAGGTGGCCGATGGCGTTGTAGAACATGTCGCGATCGCCGGACAGCCAGCTGTCGATCAACACGAAACCGCTGCGCGGCTCCATGCTGTACAGGTAGATGTCGTCCAGCCGCCCCGGCCCCGCCGACCAGTGCAGCGTGGCGTAGAACAGCAGCAGCCCGAGCAGGCTCAGCCAGAAAATCGGCACCGAATAACCGATCAGCGACAGCAGACGCGCCGCGTTATCCAGCCAGCTGCCCGGTTTGAGCACCGCCAGAAACGCCAGCGTAATGCCGCCGAGGGCGCCGAGGATAATGGCGCAGGTGGCCAGCTCCACCGTCGCCGGGAAGGTACGCAACAAATCGCTCAACACCGGCTGGGCGGTGATGCGCGAAATACCCAAATCGCCGTGCGCCAGGTGCACCAGATAACGCCAAAACTGCACCGGCAACGGCTGATCCAACCCCAACTCATGCCGCACCTGTGCGTAGGTGGCTTCGCTGGCATGATCGCCCGCCACCTGCAGCGCCGGATCGATCGGCGCCAGATGCGACAGCATGAAGGTGAACAGCAGCAGGCCAAGCAACGTCAACGCCAGCGACAGCGCGCCGCCGAGCAGCCGCCCGCCCCAGCGCCAATACCGCCGGGCCGCCCCGGCGGAGGCGGACAGTTCAGCGGCCATTACTTGCTGACCTTGCTGTAGAACACCATGTCAGGGTTGATGCCCTGCACATAGCCCTTGAGGTTGTCGCGCACCGCAATCAGGCTGCGCGCCTGCAGGCCGATGACGAACGGCGAGCTTTGCTGCACCTGTTTTTGCAGTTGCTGGTAGTCGGCCACCCGTTTGGCGGTGTCGTTTTCCGCGGTGGCGGCCAGCGTCAGCTTGCTCAGCGCCGGGATCTGCCAGTTGGCGCGCCAGGCCAGCGTCTTGCTGCCGTCTTCCGGGTTGTAGGCGAAGGCTGCGGCGTTGGTGTTAGGGTCGAAATAATCCGGCCCCCAGGAAGTCAGCGTCGCATCGTAGTTAAGCGTTTTCACCTTGGTGGAGACCTGCGAGCTAATGCCCGGCACCAGTTCCACCTTCACGCCGCCCTGGGCAAAACTGGCCTGCAACGCCTGGGCGATATCCAGGTACGGCGGCTGGTTGTTGACGTCCAGACGGAAACTGACGTTGCTGAGCCCCGCTTTGGCCAGTATTTCTTTGGCTTTTTGCGGATTGAAGCTGTACGGCTGATCCTTGAGCGCACCCAGATAACCGTCCGGCAGGAATGCCTGATGGCTCTGGAACTGCCCTTTCAGCAGATCGTCGGCGATGCCTTGGTAATCGAACAGCCAGCGCGCCGCCTCCCAGAACGCCGGATTGCCGAGCGCCGGCGACGCCTTGGCGTTGAACTGCAGGAAATAAAGCGAGGCGTAAGGAATGGCCAACGGTTTGACGCCCGGCTTGCCCTTCAGGGCCGCCATCTGGTCTGCCCCCAGGTTGCGCGCGATATCGGCATCGCCCTGCTCGATCAGCAAACGGCGCGCGGCCGGATCGGGCACGTTTTTGATCAGGATGGTTTTCAGCGTCGGCGCCCCTTCCGGCGAACCGGGGTTGGCGTCCAGCACCACCACCTCGTGCGGCACATAGGTGCGGATTTTGTAAGGGCCGCTGCCGGCGGAGTGGCTGTTCAACCATTGGTGCCCCAGATCGTCGCCCTGCTGGTGCGCCAGCGCCTCTTTGGCGTCGACGATCGACGATACCGGCGCCGACAGCAGGCTGAGCACGAAGGCCGGGCTGACGTTTTCACTCCAGCTGATTTTTACCTGGTGGTCATCCACCTTGCTCAAGTGTTGCTCCACGTTCTTCGCGTTCCAGCCCAGCTGCGTCAGGATAAACGACGGCTCCAGATTCAGTTTTACCACCCGTGAAAGCGAGAAGATCACGTCTTCCGGCCGCAGCGGATTGCCGCTGGCGAACCTGGCGTCCGGGCGCAGGCTGAAAGTCAGGCTGCGATTGTCGGCGCCGACCTGCCAGCTGCTGGCCAGGGTTGGCTTGAGATCGATAGGGTTGTGCGGATCGGACTGGATCAGACGCTGATACAGGCTGTTGAACGACTGCACCGTGGTTAACTCAAATCCCTGGGCCGGGTCAAAGCTGACCACGTCATCGATAGACTGCGCGATCACCAGCGTGTTGGCCGGCGTCGCCGCCTGCGCGTTAACGCTGGCCGCCACGGCTAAAAACAGCAAAGAAGGAACGAGCGCTTTCATCTGAAACTCTCCAAGCGGATGGAATTTATAATAATTTCGCGAGTGTATGCGAGCACGATCGGCAGCTGAAGGTACTTAAATCACTATAGATATTCTTTTTATGTATATAGATGGGATTTTGATTATTAGGGGAGCGATGCGGAATGCGCGGCAGGGGTTGCCTGCCGCTTATCGATTAAATCTGGTAGTCAATCACCGCATCCAGCTGCGACGAGAAAACCTTGTCCTTGATTTCGGTCAGCGACAGCGTCGGGTTGCACAGTTGGATAAAGCGCCAGGCATAGTTGCGCTGCAGCTGGCTGCGCTTGAGGCCCAGCCATACCGTATTGGGTTCAAACAGGTGCTCGGCGTTGAGGCTCACCAACCCGCGATCGCGCTCTTTTTCATACGACATGTCCGCCAGCACGCCCACGCCCAATCCCAATTCGACGTAGGTTTTAATTACGTCGGAATCCTGCGCGCTGAGCGCGATGTCCGGCGTCAGGCCCGCCGCTTTGAACGCCGCATCCAGCTTCGCGCGCCCGGTAATGCCCTGGCGGTAAGTGATCAGCGGCAAGGTGCTGAGCATCTCCAGCGTCACCTGCGGCTGGCGCGTCAACTCGTGCCCTTCCGGCACCAAAATGGTGTGATGCCAGCGGTAGTACGGGAATGCCGCCAGCGACTCGTCGCTCATCAGCCGCTCGCTGGCGATGCCGATATCGGCTTCGCCGGCGGCCAGCATCGAGACGATCTCTTCGGGGCTGCCCTGATTGAGCACCACCCGCACCCGTGGATAAAGCGCGCGAAACTCTTTGATCACCCCCGGCAGGCTGTAGCGCGCCTGGGTGTGCGTCGTCGCGATATGCAGCTGCCCCGAATCGTTGCTGCTGAAGACGTCCGCCAGGCGACGGATGTTGTTGGCGTCGTTGAGAATGCGTTCCGCCACCACCAGCAGCTCTTTGCCGGGCTCGGTCATGCCCAACAGCCGTTTGCCGCGGCGAATGAATATTTCGATGCCCAGCTCTTCTTCCAGCTCGCGAATATGCCGGCTGACGCCGGACTGCGAAGTAAATAAGGTATTGGCGACCTCGGTCAGGTTGTAGTTGCAGCGCGCCGATTCGCGAATAATTTTTAATTGTTGAAAGTTCATCCCCGTCTCCCTGTTTCTTGCGGTAGCGTCTGCCATATTGATACGGAGTCCTGCGGGGCTGAACAAATAAGAAATAGCCTTTAGTTATGCAATTTAATACTAAGTGAATTATTTATCGTGACTCTCGGGGTGTGAAGACGGAGGGAAATGATGAATGGCTTTAAAAATAACGAGATAAATAACCATACAAAGAGACGGGCTTAAATAATCATGCAGAATAAAGTTATTAAATAGAGGTATTAGATATATGAAAAAGGGCTCCGCACGCTGAGCCCTTTACTGTCTGCCGCCCCGCCAACGCCTCAGGCCGTGGCCTCGGCCCCGAAAGTGCCGGGGCGGTTCTGCTGCAACCATTGCTGCACGTAACGCACCAGATCGCCGATGCAATCATCCTGCATGCCGTGGTGCTTCAGCTCGTTATCCAGCGCAAACAGGTATTGCGCGTTGGTGCCCAGCGGGCCGCTGGCGCTGGCGATCAATGGCGCGATCACCTGGTGGCTGGTGTCTGCTTCAAACAGTGGATGCTGCGGGTTCATCACGAACACCAGCGCCGTGACGGCCTCACCGCCCTCCAGCTGCAGCTCACACCAGGTCGGCACGTAGCAATCGGTGATCATCTCGCGCTTCCACAGCAGCTCCAGCTCTTCGCGCAGCTTACTCTCCGGCAGACGAAACGCCAATCCGGTGGTCTGGCCGCCCTCTTTCAGTGCCAGCATGCGCCCCGGCTGATGCAGCGTGCCGCGCCCGGCGGTCAAACGCATGCAGAACGCCCGATGCCAGCCCTGCAGTATGGCTGGCCGCACTTCTTCCGATTCGAAAACCGGATTCCACATCAGCGAACCGTAACCGAATACCCATACCGGGCTGTGATCCGGCCGGCGCGATAATGTGCACGCCAACGAGGCTGCGCGCTGCTCAGGTGTCAGCAACAGCGATTCCTCAATAGCGCCAAAGGCGGTTTTGCAATCCGCTTTTTGCAGAAAATCTCGCGTTAACACTGTTACAACCTCCCGGGAATACGATTTCTCGTCCTCCCTCGCCACTACTGAACCTTTGCAATTTTATTTTTTGGTGCGGAATTTTATTAATTCAATAACCGCGCCGATTAATAATGACCATATTCTTTTCCCACCGCGCAATCAAGTTGCAAAGCGGCGTTAACGTGGAAAAGTATTTGTACTGAGCAGCAATAATATTAATTGCCGAGGTCAGCATAACGTCTGCGCGATTTTAGCAGGCCATAAAGGCGTTACTTTTTGTGCCAACGCTCATCGTCGCCCTTGCGATAGCTTTGCTTGACCGCCGCCCAGGCCACCTTGTGCGCCGTCTCCTCCCGGCTGTCGTCACCGCGTCGGTCTTCAGGATCCCGGTATTGTTGCCAGGCGCTGTTGAACGCTTCTTTATAGATCGCCTGTGCATGGGCCGGCAGCACATGCTTCACATTGTCCGGCAAGTCGTTCGTGTCTTGATAGGGCATCACGTCCTCCCGTGCGTATTCCGTGAACCTTAAGCCTAGCTCACACGCAGTTGCGCCTCAATGAGCAAACAATTCTCATTATCAAACGGCATGGTATACTCACCGCCAAACGAACTATAAGGAGATCCCCGTGACTACCGAAGCCCCTCGCTCACGCGCCCCCTACCTGATCGCCGTCAGCGCCGTACAGGACATTACGCCGCACCTGCGCCGCATCACCTTTACCGCGCCCGATCTGCGCTACTACCCGGCCAACGCCGCCGCTGCGCACATCAAAGTCTTTTTGCCGCTCGCCGACCAAACTCAGCCGGATCTGCCGACGCTGACCGAAAACGGCCCGCGCTGGGCCGCGGACGCCGTGCGCCCGATCGTGCGCACCTATTCTATTCGCGCCGTGCGCCCGGAACAGGCGGAAGTGGACATCGAATTTGCGATTCACGATCACCGAGGCCCAGCGGTCGACTTTGCGCGCCAGGCGAAAGCCGGCGATAAAATCGGCATCAGCAACCCGGGCGGCCCCAAACCGATGCTGCCGGCGGCCGATTTCTACTGCCTGGCGGGCGATCCTTCCTCGCTGCCTGCGCTGGCCGCGCTGCTGGAAAACCTGCCGCCGCACAGCGCCGGGCGCGCTTTCGTCCGCGTCGACAGCACCGCTGACATGATTGACCTGAAAAAACCCGCTGATGTTGAAGTCAATTGGATCGTCGGCGGCACGGAGAAAACCGACGAACTGATCGCTCAGTTCCGCGCGCAGTCCCTGCCGCAGGGCGAAGCGCACTTCTGGCTCGCCGGTGAAGATCGCCTGGTGGTGGGGTTGCGCCGCTACCTGCGCCGTGAACGCCAATGCGATCGCAATCGTCTTTATGCCGTACCTTACTGGCGTGAGGGGCTAAATGAAGAGGGTTACCACAATAAACGGCATGAAATCATGGATAATATTGATGACTAACTGTCTCGTTTTCCTTGATTAACCAAGCGGTAAATGAGTAAACACGACTTTTCTCAAATCTAACGTTAAAAATTGGCGTTACTGCGTAAAAGTAAGTAAATAAAACCGCACCCCGTGCGGTTTTTTTGCTACCCTGATCACATAAAGCAAGCAATTGCTTTCTCAGATAAAAACAACATCACACCGGCGCCGCGGGTGTATCCTAATATAAAATACCTACTGGAAACGCAGAGTTGCCGTGCCACGGCGACCGGCGCCGACGGGCTACGCTGTTTGAGAAGGAGTGCCACCCTCATGAAGTCGCAACACGATCCTGGCCGATCCACCAAATCTCGCCACACCGAATACTCGCTGATCTTCCCCATCGCCGCGCTGGTGGTGTTGAATCTGTGGAGCAGCACCGCTAACTTTCCGCTGATCGTCGGCATCAATATTCTCGCGCTGGTGGGGATCCTCAGCAGCGCCTTCAGCGTGGTGCGCCACGCCGACGTGCTGGCTCACCGGTTGGGTGAACCCTACGGCTCGCTGATCCTCAGCCTGTCGGTGGTGATCCTCGAGGTCAGCCTGATCTCGGCGCTGATGGCCACCGGCGACGCCGCGCCGGCGCTGATGCGCGACACGCTGTACTCCATCATCATGATCGTTTCCGCCGGCCTGGTCGGCTTCGCGCTGCTGCTCGGCGGGCGCAAATTCGCCACCCAGTACGTCAATCTGGGCGGCATCAAACAGTACCTGATGGCGATTTTCCCGCTGGCGGTGATTGTGCTGGTATTCCCGAGCGCGCTGCCGGGCGGCAACTTCAGCACCGGGCAAGCGCTGTTGGTAGCGCTGATCTCCGCCGCCATGTATGGCGTGTTCCTGGTGATCCAGACCAAAACCCACCAGAGCCTGTTCGTGTACGAGCATGAAGACGACGACGGCGACCCGCATCACGGCAAGCCTTCTTCCCACAGCAGCGCCTGGCATGCCGCCTGGCTCATCGTGCACCTGATCGCGGTTATCGCCGTCACCAAGTTCAACGCCAATCCGCTGGAAGGTCTGTTGACCAAAATGAACGCGCCGGCGCAGTTCACCGGTTTCCTGGTGGCGCTGCTGATCCTGTCGCCTGAAGGGCTGGGCGCGCTGCGCGCCGTGTTGAACAATCAGGTGCAACGCGCCATGAACCTGTTCTTCGGCTCGGTGCTGGCGACCATCTCCCTGACCGTGCCGGCGGTCACCATCATCGCCACCCTGACCGGGCAGACGCTGATCTTCGGCCTGCAAACGCCGCATATCGTGGTGATGCTGACGGTGTTGCTGCTGTGCCAGCTGTCGTTCTCGACCGGCCGCACCAACGTGCTGAACGGCACCGCCCACCTGGCGCTGTTCGCCGCCTACATGATGACTATCTTCGCCTGATCAAAAAGGGGCGCACACCGTGCGCCCCCACCTTCGTTTATACCGAGAAGAATATCGCCGCGGCGATCCCCCCGAACAAAATCCACTTGATGATGTAGTAACCGGTGCGATTCCAGGCCTTTAGGCGTTTCCCCACCCGGCGTATCGCATAGATGTATTTGAACATCTTGTTGACGCCGCCGGTGCGATCGCCCTCTTCATTCGGCGCGGTGGCGGCGCTCATCAGATTGCGCCCCAGCCAGTGGTTCACCGCCTGCGCCCAGCGGTAGCGCATCGGCCGTTCGATGTCGCAGAACAGGATAAGACGGTTCTGCCCGCTCTGGTTTTCCGCGTAGTGCAGATAGGTTTCATCGAACATCACGCCTTCCCCGTCGCGCCAGCTGTAGCGCTCGCCGTCCACCTCAATGAAGCAGCGGTCATCGTTGGGGGTAATCAGCCCCAGGTGATAACGCAGCGAACCGGCGTAAGGGTCGCGGTGGCGCGGCAAACGGCTGCCGTCCGGCAGTTCGGCGAACATCGCCGCCTTGACCGAAGGCAGGCTGCGCAGCAGTTCCGTGGTCTGCGGGCACAGGGTCATGGCGGAGGGATGGCTGTCTTCATACCATTTCAGATAAAAGCGCTTCCAACCGGTCTTGAAAAAAGAGTTGAAACCGGCGTCGTTGAATTGATCGGACGCCTTGATCTGCTGGATCTCCATCAGCTTCTGTCCTTCGTCGCGGATGGTTTCCCAGTTATCTCTCAACACCGCCAGCTCAGGAAACTGCTCCGGCTTCAGGTACGGCGTGGTCGGCACGCGGGAAAACAGATACATGAAGACGTTCAATGGTGCGGTAAAGGTGGAATGGTCAGACAGCTGCCGCCACACGTTGTAGCGCACCCGTCCGCGGTAATGCACATAGACGACGCATAAAATAAGCAAAATCAGAACGATGTATTTCATGTTTGAATCGCATCAAGGAACCTACACGCTATGCGCCGCACGGCGCACACCCCAGATAATGTCCTTTTGGCGGCACAGGCAAATTGCGCGCCAATCTGGCACTCACTAATCATTGACGCTAACTCAACGAAAATCTATACAAAAAACCACAATAATTTACACAAAGGTTAAACGAAATGATAAATGAGGGGCGATAAAAAAGGCCGCCGAAGCGGCCTTTCCATTAGCGGATAGGTTAACTGTAAGCGTTGAGCGTGCGCTGGCACAAAGCGGAACGCACGCAGTCCTGTTTTTCAAAGCGGATAACGCCGATCATCTCGTCCTCTTCGAAGCGCTCCAGGGCATCGCTGAGGCCGGATTTCACGCCGCGCGGCAAGTCGCACTGGGTCACGTCGCCGTTAACGATAACCGTCACGTTTTCTCCCAGGCGGGTCAGGAACATTTTCATTTGGCTGGCGGTCACGTTCTGGGCTTCATCCAGGATAACGACCGCATTTTCGAAGGTGCGCCCGCGCATATAAGCGAACGGCGCAATCTCTACCTTGCCGATTTCCGGGCGCAGGCAGTACTGCATAAAGGAAGATCCTAAACGACGTACCAGAATGTCATACACCGGGCGGAAATAAGGCGCGAACTTCTCGGAGATATCCCCCGGCAAGAAACCGAGGTCTTCATCCGCCTGCAAAACAGGACGGGTAACGATAATCCGATCCACCTCTTTATGAATCAGCGCCTCCGCCGCCTTGGCGGCGCTGATGAATGTTTTGCCACAGCCGGCTTCGCCGGTGGCGAAGATCAGCTGCTTATTCTCTATGGCTGATAAGTAATGACCCTGAGCTTCGGTTCTAGCCTCGATGGGTGAGCTATCGCGCTTGTCTCGCGCCATGCCGATAGACTCGACTCCCCCCATTTGCACCAGCGAGGTCACAGACTCTTCTTCCAGCTGGCGATGACTACGAGCGTCACGACGAATAACGCGTTTCGCTTCACGACGTGCTTTGATCACTGCTTTCTGTCTACCCATAGTGGCACCTTACAGTTTGTTTCACCTACCGCAACGGCCTGGCCGCGCGATTATGTTTCACACACGTATTAGGTTTTGGCCTCCTCCGAGCCAATAAGAGCCAAGGGACAAGGTGAATTGACGGCAACGCTT
Source organism: Serratia sp. LACPHL-BACT-2024-00286 (assembly GCF_043109535.1). Taxonomy (NCBI): domain Bacteria; kingdom Pseudomonadati; phylum Pseudomonadota; class Gammaproteobacteria; order Enterobacterales; family Yersiniaceae; genus Serratia; species Serratia sp. LACPHL-BACT-2024-00286. The sequence continues at coordinate 276,259 of NZ_JBICNA010000001.1, read as the reverse complement.
AAGCGCCGTGTCTTCACGGGACAACGCGGACTGCATCTGTAAACGTGGAGTAAAAAGTGATGAGATTCGGTAGCGATAAGAGTGCGGAGTTGCCGGTAAAAGAGAGTCGGAGAGATAACCCTCGTTACAACGAGAAATCAGGTGAGATGTGTTATTTTTTCTTTCCAGCCCAACCAAGGACTTTACCATTAGCGATCCCCGCAGTGATATTTACAGCTTCAAGCTGTGCACCGTGTGAAAACTACCGCCAGATGATTACAGTATAATGACATTCAATCTCGTCGCGTTACTAAAATGTAAAAAAATTTAATATCTTTTGTTTTCAGTCAGCGCTAAAACACTATATCACGCTCTACACGTCATTCCAGAAAAATTTTTACATCAACAATATCAATGAATTGCAATTAAAAACCACAAATGACACTTTGGTTTCTCGATTAAATTTTGCGCAATCCAAAGCCGGTGAGCCGTGCAGATTTTTTTAATCCGCAGGCAAAGCATCGAATTGAACTTCGTCGCGCAATGTCCCGCGCAATAGGCAATACAAAGTAAAACGAGGCGGAAGATCACGCCTCGTCATTGCGCACTCAGGCCTTGAGCAAGCCGCTGGCCAGATAGTCGCCGCCCTCTTTCACGCCCGGCAATACGAAGAAATACCCGCCGCCGATCGGCTTGATGTATTCCTCCAGCGCTTCGCCGTTGAGCCTTTTTTGCACCGTCAGGAATCCTTTTTCCAGATCGGCCTGATAGCAGACGAACAGCAGCCCCATTTCCAGCTGCCCGGCATTCGAGACGCCAAGAGAATAGCTGTAGCCGCGCCGCAGCATCAGGTTGCTTTGGCTTTCCGGCGTGCGGGGGTTCGCCAACCGAATGTGCGCGTCCATCGGTATCACCTTGCCGTCGGGATCGTTCGCGTAGTTCGGCTCGTCATGTTCATGCTTCATGCCGAGCGGCGCGCCGCTGTGCTTTTCGCGGCCAAAGATGGTTTCCTGCTCCTGCAGCGGCGTGCGATCCCAAAACTCGACGCGGAAGCGAATAATGCGCGCCGCCTGGTAGCTGCCGCCCGCCGTCCACGCCGGCTCGCCGGCGCCGTCGCCAACCCACACCACCTTATCCATCAGCGGTTTGTCGTCGGTTTTCGGGTTGGCGGTGCCGTCTTTGAAGCCCAGCAGGTTAATCGGCGTTTCTTTGCCTTTGCTGCGCGCCGCATGCGCCGAGATGAACCCTTCCCGCTTCCAGCGCACGCTGAGCAGATCCGGCGAATGCTTGATGATATCGCGCAGCGCGTGGAGAGCGGTTTCATTGGTGTTGGCGCAGATCTGCAGCAGCAGGTCGCCGTGGCACAGCGCGGCGTCCAGCGCATCGTTGGGGAAGCGCGTCATCTTCTGCAACCGCAGCGGTTTTTGCGCCTGCAGGCCAAAGCGTTCGTCGAACAGCGATGCGCCGACCGAAACGGTGATGGTCAGGTTGTCCGGGTAAATCTCCGGCCCCATGATGCCCGAATCGAGCGGCGGCAGCTTGGCATCCACTTCCGGCGCCTTGCCGCCGTGGGTCAGGAACGCGATGCGATCGGTCAGCAGCCGGAACAGACGCTCCAGATCCGCTTTGCTGGTCGCCAGCACGTCGAACGCTACCAGCATCATCGCCGCCTGTTGCGGCGTCAGCACCCCGGCCTGATGGCGACCATAAAACGGCTGTTTCTGCCAACGCTCATCCTGCGGCGTCGCCAACGGCTCCGCCGCGTTGCCCGCCGCCTGCGCCAGGCGGCTGCCGCCCAGCGCCAGTGCGCCCAGCCCCAGCCCTTGCAGCAAACGGCGCCGCGAAGGCGAGGCCGCCCCCTGCGATTGCGGATGCGGCCCGTTGTTCAGGCCTGCCTTGTTGCTCATAATCCTATGCCTCAGTCCAGGCCCAACACGCCGCGCAGTTGAGAAAGGTCTTCCGCCAGCGTGGTGATCGGCCCTTTCAACGCGTTGCGATCGGCTTCGCTCAGCTTCTCGTAGGACTCATAGCCCTCTTTGGTTTTGTACTTCGCCAAAATGGTGTCCACGGTTTTGAAGTTGGCGTCAATCTTGTCCAGCAGCGGCTTGTTGGCCTTGACCAGCAGCGGACGCAGCAGGTTGACGATCTTCTGCGCGCCGTCGACGTTGGCCTGGAAATCCCACAGGTCGGTGCGGCTATAGCGGTCTTCTTCACCGCTGATCTTGCTGGCCGCCACTTCTTCGATCAGCCCGGCTGCGCCGCCCACCACCTTGCTCGGCGGGAAGGTCAGTTCACCCACGCGTTTTTGCAGCTCAACGGTGTCCTGATACAGCCGATCGGCGTATTTATCCATGTCTTTGGTCGAGTTGTCGGCAAACAGCGCCTTCTCCAGACGGTGGAAACCGGTGAAGTTAGGGTCCGCCGATTTCTTCTCGTAGTCGTCTTCACGGGCGTCGATGCTGCCGTCCAGATCGGAGAACAGCTCGGCGATCGGCTCGATGCGCTCATAGTGCTGACGGGTCGGCGCATACAGCTTGCGCGCTTGCTCCACGTTGCCGGCCTTCACCGCGTCGGTGAACAGCTTGGTCTGTTTCACCAGCCCATCGACTTCTTTGGTGACGTAGACTTTGTATTCGGCGATCGGGCCAACCAGATCCAGCGCGCTCGGCTTGCCGTCGGTGGCGCCGTTGGCCGCCGCAGTGACGGTCAGTTTGCCTTTTGGATTGCTCAGCAGCCCGCAGGTCATATCATATTCGCCCGCTTCCAGCGTGGCGGTCATTTTCTGGGTGAAGCCCGGCGCGATGTTCTCGCGCTCTTCCACCACCATCACCCCTTTCAGGATTTCCCATTCGACGTTTTTCTGGCTGGTGTTATGCACCACAAACTGCGTCTTGCCGGCCGGCACCGTCAGCTGCATCGGTTCGCACTGCTTGTCGTTGACCGTGACTTTGACCTGCGGCACGTCCGCCGCCAGCGCATCGATGCTCAGCGCAAACGCCGGGATAGCCAGTAATGCTGCGTGCAACGCCTTGCGGCGAAATAACGGAGTAGACATACGAGATTCCCTATTAAACATTAATGATTGATTTTACGTTGCGCCGGAGCCGCTGCCGGCTCCGCGCGCTGCGGCAGGAAAAAGAAAATCAGCGCCGGGATCAGATACAGGAAGTAGACCGCCACTTCGCTGACCGTCGGCGCTTCCTGATAACCGAGAATGCCTTCCAGCAGGGTGCCGAACAGCGAATGGGTCGACAGGGTGCTGCTGAAATCGAAGGCGATGTCCTGGAAGTGGTTCCACAGGCCGGCTTCGTGGAAGGCGCGGATCGCCCCCGCGGCCAGCCCGGCGGCGACGAACAGAATGAACAGGCTGGTCCATTTGAAGAATTTGGCCAGGTGCAGCTTCACCCCGCCCCAGTAAATCATCATGCCCAGCACGATGGCGGCCGCCAGGCCGAGCACCGCGCCGATCGGCGCCGCGGCGCCCACGTCTTGCTGGAAAGCCGCCAGCAGGAAGAACACCGACTCCAGCCCTTCGCGCGCCACGGCGAAGAACACCATCGCCACCAGCGCCCAACCCTGCCCTTTGCCGGCGCTGAGCGCCTGATCGATCGCCCCTTCCAGATGCACCTTGACCGACTTGGACACTTTGCGCATCCAGAACACCATATAGGTGAGGATCAGTACCGCCACCACCGCGACGATGCCTTCGAACAGCTCCTGCTGCTTCTGCGGGAACTCGCCGGTGGTTTCATTGATGAAGATGCCGAGCGCCAGACACAGCGCCGCGGCGACAATCACGCCGACCCACACCGCGCCCAGCCATTGGCTGCGCTGCGTGCGTTTCAGGTAGCTGGCGATCAGGCTGACGATCAGCGCGGCCTCCAGCCCTTCACGGAACATGATAAGAAAGGGAACGAACATAAATAATCACCCCTGAAAAGACCGCGGCGGCAGAGAAAGCTGGCTCGACATGCGCTGCGCAACTCTGTAAAGAAACGTAAAATGCAACGAGAGTGATTATCATTCTGCCAAGAAGAAATACAAGAGGCGCCAGCGTGATTTTTTCTAATCAAATGTCACCAGGTGTTGGATGACGGCGATCGGCAGGCGAAAAAAAGGGCGCGTTACGCGCCCCTTGCTGACTGACATCGAACGGCGTTACACCGTTTTATACTCGGCTTCCGCCTGATCGAAACGCTCGGTCATGGTGGCGGATGGCCGGCGGCCCATCAGGCTCACTACCACGATAGCGAGGCAGCCCAGAATAAAGCCCGGGATGATTTCATACAGGCCCAGCCATTCGTACTGTTTCCAGACGATAACCGTCACCGCGCCGACCAGCATGCCGGCCAGCGCGCCGTTGCGGGTCATGCGCGACCACAGCACCGAGATCAGCACGACCGGGCCGAAGGCGGCGCCGAAACCTGCCCAGGCGTAGCTCACCAGGCCCAGCACGCGGTTCTCCGGGTTGGCCGCCAGCGCGATGGCGATCAACGCCACCACCAGCACCATCACGCGGCCGACCCACACCAGCTCACGCTGGCTGGCGCCTTTGCGCAGGAACGCCTTATACAGGTCTTCGGTGATCGCGCTGGAGCACACCAGCAGCTGGCAGCTCAGCGTACTCATGACCGCAGCCAGGATCGCCGACAGCAGCACGCCCGCCACCCATGGGTTGAACAGCAGCATCGCCAGCTCGATGAACACGCGTTCGCCGTTCTGCGACACGTTGCCGGCTTGATCCGGGTTATTGGCGAAGTAAGCGATGCCGAAGAAACCGACGGCGATGGTGCCGGCGAGGCACAGGATCATCCAGGTCATGCTGATGCGGCGCGCGCTGCGGATGGTGCGGTGAGAATCCGCCGCCATGAAACGCGCCAGGATGTGCGGCTGGCCGAAGTAGCCCAGGCCCCAACCCAGCAGCGACAGGATGGCGACGAAGTTCAGCCCCTTCAGCATGTCGAGGTTGGCCGGGTTCTGCGCCTGGATCACCAGCATCGAGGTATCGATGCCGCCGACGGCGAAGATCACGATCACCGGCGTCAGGATCAGCGCGAAAATCATCAGGCTGGCCTGCACGGTGTCGGTCCAGCTCACCGCCAGGAAACCGCCGATAAAGGTATACAGGATGGTCGCTGCGGCGCCGGCCCACAGGGCGGTTTCGTAGCTCATGCCGAAGGTGCTTTCGAACAGGCGCGCGCCGGCCACGATGCCGGAGGCGCAGTAAATGGTGAAGAACACCAGGATGACGATGGCCGAGATCACCCGCAGCAGCTTGCTGTTGTCTTCAAAGCGGCTGGTGAAATAGTCCGGCAGCGTCAGGGCGTTGTTGTTGGCTTCGGTATGCACGCGCAGCCTTCCTGCCACCAGCTTCCAGTTCAGGTAAGCGCCGATGGTCAGGCCGATGGCGATCCAGCTTTCGGAGATGCCGGAGAGGAAGATGGCGCCCGGCAGGCCCATCAGCAGCCAGCCGCTCATGTCGGAAGCGCCGGCGGACAGCGCGGTCACCACGCTGCCCAAACTGCGGCCGCCGAGAATATAGTCATCAAAGTTGTTGGTTGCCCGGTAGGCAAGCAGGCCGATCAGCACCATCCCGAAAATGTACACCAGGAAGGTCACCAGCATAGGTGTGCTCATTGTCATTTAATTCTCCACTTTCATTATTATTCGCGTTTCGCTCCGGCCACGCCGGCGCCGGTAAACCCACGCGCAATGCATTTCACTGGCCGCCGCGCCGGAACGTGGCGCAGCCTGCGAGCGAGTGCAGGTAAAATAGTTTCTGCCCGTAATTGTTGACCGTCGGTTATCCTAGATGAGCCTTTCATCAACCAACAAGATATTTAACAACAAAGTTACACAAAGTTTACCCTGCGTCACATTTACCGGGCTCAAAGGTTGCACTCACGACAAGCAAAATGAGTTGCACCCGGTCATTACCCTTATATACCGCAAGGTAAAACGCCTGCGGCCGCATAAACCCCGCCGCGTTCGCTCAATAACGCAACATTCATGCCAACTGCCGATGTTAAAAAATCGATGAAACTCACACTTCGCTCATCAGCCTGATTTAACAAGGTTGCACAAAGTTGCAACATGCAGGATATTGTCTGCATTCTTAACCCCACACATCTCACGAACCTATCCCAACAGGCTTTCCGGCCTGCCGTTTGTCTAGCCTGATGGGATAGGTTCTAAACACAGGAGTTGGATTGGCATGGGCACTACCACAATGGGCGTGAAACTCGACGAGGCAACACGCGACCGGATCAAGAGCGCCGCGCAGCGCATCGATCGCACGCCGCACTGGCTCATCAAGCAGGCCATCTTTAATTACCTCGAGCGTCTCGAGAGCGGTACCGATATTCCTGAAATTCCAGCGCTGGCCGCTGCGGGCCAGCCTGAAGCGGACGACATTATGCCGCAAGCGCAGGAAGAGTCACACCAGCCATTCCTCGATTTCGCCGAACAAATTCTGCCGCAGTCGGTCACCCGCGCCGCCATCACCGCCGCCTATCGTCGCCCGGAGACCGAAGCGGTGCCGATGTTGCTCGAACAGGCGCGATTACCCGCCGATCTTGCACAGGCCACTCACAAAATGGCCTATGGCATCGCCGAGAAGTTGCGTAACCAAAAAAGTGCAAACGGCCGCGCCGGCATGGTGCAAGGCCTGCTGCAAGAGTTCTCCCTCTCCTCGCAGGAAGGCGTGGCGCTGATGTGCCTGGCGGAAGCGCTGCTGCGCATTCCGGACAAACCGACCCGCGATGCCCTGATCCGCGACAAGATCAGCAACGGCAACTGGCACTCGCACCTCGGGCGCAGCCCGTCGCTGTTCGTCAACGCCGCTACCTGGGGCCTGCTGTTCACCGGCAAACTGGTGTCCACGCATAACGAAGCCAATCTGTCCCGTTCGCTGAACCGCATTATCGGCAAGAGCGGCGAACCGCTGATCCGCAAAGGCGTGGACATGGCGATGCGCCTGATGGGCGAACAGTTCGTGACCGGCGAAACCATCGCCGAAGCGCTGGCCAACGCGCGCAAGCTCGAAGATAAAGGCTTCCGCTACTCCTACGACATGCTGGGCGAAGCCGCCCTGACCGAGGCCGACGCCCAGGCCTACCTGGTTTCCTACCAGCAGGCGATCCACGCCATCGGCAAAGCCTCCAACGGCCGCGGCATCTATGAAGGCCCCGGCATCTCCATCAAGCTGTCCGCCCTGCACCCGCGCTACAGCCGCGCGCAGTACGAACGCGTCATGGAAGAACTCTACCCGCGCCTGCTGTCGCTGGCCCTGCAGGCACGCCAGTACGATATCGGCATCAACATCGACGCCGAAGAGGCCGACCGCCTGGAGATCTCGCTCGATCTGCTGGAGAAGCTGTGCTTCGAACCGCAGCTGGCCGGCTGGAACGGCATCGGCTTCGTGATTCAGGCCTACCAAAAACGCTGTCCGTTCGCCATCGATGCGGTGATCGACATGGCGCAACGCAGCCGCCGTCGCCTGATGATCCGTCTGGTGAAGGGCGCCTACTGGGACAGCGAAATCAAACGCGCCCAGATGGACGGCCTGGAAGGCTACCCGGTCTACACCCGCAAGGTCTATACCGACGTTTCCTACCTGGCCTGCGCCCGCAAGCTGCTGTCGGTGCCGAACCTGATCTATCCGCAGTTCGCCACCCACAACGCCCATACCCTGAGCGCCATCTATCACCTGGCCGGCAACAACTACTACCCTGGCCAGTATGAGTTCCAGTGCCTGCACGGCATGGGTGAACCGCTGTACGAACAGGTGGTGGGTAAAGTGGCCGACGGCAAACTGAACCGCCCTTGCCGCATCTATGCGCCGGTCGGCACCCATGAAACGCTGCTGGCTTACCTGGTGCGCCGCCTGTTGGAAAACGGCGCCAACACCTCGTTCGTCAACCGCATCGCCGACGCCACCCTGCCGCTCGACGAGCTGGTGGCCGATCCGGTCAGCGCCGTGGAAGCGCTGGCGGCCAGCGAAGGCCAGATTGGCCTGCCGCACCCGCGCATTCCGCTGCCGCGCGAGCTGTACGGCGAGAAGCGCACCAACTCCAGCGGCCTGGATCTGTCCAACGAACAGCGTCTGGCTTCGCTCTCCAGCGCCCTGCTCACCAGCGCCAGCCATCCGTGGCGCGCGGAGCCTATCATCGACGCCGAATTGGATCAGGGCGTGGAACAGCCGGTGATCAACCCGGCCGAACCGGGCGATGTGGTCGGCTACGTGCGTGAAGCCACCGAAAGCGAAGTCAGCCGCGCGCTCGACGCCGCCGCGGCCGCCGGCCCAATCTGGTTCGCTACGCCGCCGACGGAGCGCGCCGCGATCCTCGAACGCGCCGCCGAGCTGATGGAAAGCCAGCTGCAAAGCCTGCTGGGCATTCTGGTGCGCGAAGCCGGTAAAACCTTCAACAACGCCATCGCTGAAGTGCGCGAAGCGGTCGACTTCCTGCACTACTACGCCGGCCAGGTGCGCGACGATTTCGCCAACGACAGCCACCGCCCGCTGGGCCCGGTGGTCTGCATCAGCCCGTGGAACTTCCCGCTGGCGATCTTCACCGGCCAAATCGCCGCCGCGCTGGCGGCCGGCAACAGCGTGCTGGCCAAACCGGCCGAGCAAACGCCGCTGGTGGCCGCGCAGGCGGTGCGTATTCTGCTGGAAGCCGGCATTCCGCAAGGCGTGCTGCAGCTGCTGCCGGGCCAGGGTGAAACCGTCGGCTCAACGCTGGTCAACGACGCCCGCGTACGCGGCGTGATGTTTACCGGCTCCACCGACGTCGCCGGTATTCTGCAGCGCAGCATCGCCGGTCGTCTGGATCCGCAGGGCCGCCCGACGCCGCTGATCGCCGAAACCGGTGGCCTGAACGCCATGATCGTCGACTCTTCCGCCCTGACCGAGCAGGTGGTGACCGACGTGGTGGCCTCCGCCTTCGACAGCGCCGGCCAGCGTTGCTCCGCGCTGCGTATCCTGTGCATTCAGGAAGACGTGGCCGAGCACACGCTGCAAATGCTGCGCGGCGCGATGGCCGAATGCCGCATGGGCAACCCGGAGCGCCTGTCCACCGACGTGGGCCCAGTGATCGACGCCGACGCCAAAACCGGCATCGAACGCCACATCCAGGCGATGCGCGCCAAAGGCCGCAAGGTGTACCAGGCCGCCAAAGGCAGCGCGCAGGATGAGAAAGAGTGGGCGCGCGGCACCTTCATCAAGCCGACGCTGATCGAACTCGACAGCTTCGACGAGCTGCAAAAAGAGATCTTCGGCCCGGTGCTGCACGTGGTGCGCTTCCAGCGCAACAATCTGGACGCGCTGGTCGATCAGATCAACGCCGCCGGTTATGGCCTGACGCTGGGCATTCACACCCGTATCGATGAAACCATCGCCCGGGTGACCGAACGCGCCAAGGTCGGCAACCTGTACGTCAACCGTAACATGGTTGGCGCGGTGGTCGGGGTGCAGCCGTTCGGCGGCGAAGGTCTGTCGGGCACCGGCCCGAAAGCCGGCGGCCCGCTGTACCTGTACCGTCTGCTGGCCAACCGCCCGGACGACGCGCTGCAACGTACGCTGCACCGTCAGGACGAAGAGCGCCCGATGGAAGCCACCGCGCGGCCGCAGCTGCTGGGCGCGCTGCAATCGCTGGAGAAATGGGCGGTCACCAGCCAACAAGGCGAACTGGCGGCACTGGCGCAGCGCTATGCGGAACTGGGCCAGGGCGGCACCGTACGCCCGCTGCCGGGCCCGACCGGCGAGCGCAATACCTATGCCCTGCTGCCGCGTGAACGCGTGCTGTGCCTGGCGGATAACGAAGCCGACGCACTGATCCAGTTGGCCGCCGTGCTGGCGGTCGGCAGCAGCGCGCTGTGGCCGGAAGCGGAACTGCAGCGCAATCTGTTCCGCCGCCTGCCGAACGATGTGCAGGCGCGCATCGCCTTCAGCAAAGACTGGCAGCAGGACAAGGTCGAGTTCGACGCCGCCATCTACCACGGCGATGCCGACCAGCTGCGCACCCTGTGCGAGCAGATCGCGCAGCGCGGCGGCGCCATCGTCTCGGTGCAAGGCTTCGCCCACGGTGAAACCAACATCCTGTTGGAGCGCCTGCTGATCGAACGTTCGCTGAGCGTCAACACCGCCGCCGCCGGCGGTAACGCCAGCCTGATGACCATCGGTTAACGCATCGTCAAGGCGGCCATACATTGCCGCCTGATTGGCTCACCGCTACGCAAACCCTGCACTCGTGCAGGGTTTTTTTATTGCCCGCAGCCCGGCCAGACGTTAGCGTCTTGTTATCCTTGCATGAGGATGTGTCGCCTCATGGGCGATAACAATAGGGGGAGCTTAGAACGGATTAGTTTGCTTGAAAGCCGCAGCAGACCGCTACGATTCGCATTGACTCTCGGGTTCGGCAACATCCGGGATACGGCAGCCGCAGCGCGAAACGAATTGTTGAAAGCGGAGTAAATGCGGGCGGGGGAAGCTCCCCCGCCGCCTTATTGATTCCGGAACTTGTCGAGGAATTGCTGAGTGCGCTGGTGCTGCGGGTTGGCGAACAGCGCTTTGGCCGGGCCTTGTTCGACGATGCGGCCGTGATCCATAAAGATAACCCGGTCGGCCACGTCGCGGGCGAAACTCATCTCATGGGTAACGATCACCATGGTGCGTTTCTCTTCCGCCAGTGAGCGCATGGTATTGAGCACTTCCCCTACCAGCTCGGGATCGAGCGCCGACGTCGGCTCATCGAACAAAATCACCTCCGGCTGCATCGCCAGCGCGCGCGCAATAGCCACTCGCTGCTGTTGGCCGCCGGACAGCCGCCGCGGATAAGCCTGCTCCTTGCCGCTCAGCCCCACCTTGGCCAGCAACGCGCGGGCGCGCTGTTCCGCGCTGGCTTTCGCCTCGCCCTTGACGACCACCGGCCCTTCGATGATGTTTTCCAGCACCGAACGATGCGGGAACAGGTTGAAGCTCTGGAACACGAAACCGACCTGCTGACGCAGCGCGCGCACCTGATTTTTCTGTTTGCTCAACGGCTTGCTGCCGTCGATCAGGATGTCGCCGACGCGAATGGTGCCGGAATCCGGCTCCTCCAGCAGGTTGATGCAGCGCAACAGGGTGGTTTTCCCTGAGCCGCTAGGGCCGATGATCGCCACCACTTCGCCGGCGTCCACCACCAGATCGATCCCATGCAGCACCGTCTGACCCTTGAACTGCTTGGTCAATTGCTTAACTTCAATGGCACTCATGCGCTACTCCTGATCCTGGCGATTAACGTGGGCTTCCAGACGGTTTTGCAGTGCGGAAAGCAGGGTCGCCATCACCCAGTAAATCAGCGATGCCGCCAGGTACATGGTGAACACTTCCAGCGTGCGCGAGGTGATCAGCTGCGCCTGGCGGAACAGCTCCGGCACCTGAATGGTGGCGGCCAGCGAGGTGTCTTTCACCAGGCCGATGAAGCTGTTGCCCAGCGGCGGCAAGGCGGTGCGCGCCGCCTGCGGCAGGATCACCCGGCGCAGGGTTTGCCAACGGGTCATGCCGATGCTGGCGGCGGCTTCCCACTGCCCTTTGTCGATCGACGAAATCGCCGCGCGCAGCGTTTCCGAGGTGTAGGCGGCGGTATTGAGCGACAGGCCAATCAGCGCCGCCGGGAAAGGATCGAACTCGATGCCGAACTGCGGCAGACCGTAATAGATCATAAACAGCTGGGCGATCAACGGCGTGCCGCGGAACAGCGACACGTAAATGCGCGACAGCCACGCCAGCGGCCAAAGCGGCGAAAGGCGCATCAGCGCCAGCAGAAAACCAAGCAACAGGCCGAACGCCATACCGCCCAGGCTAAGCTGAAGCGTCAGTATTGCGCCCTTCAATAAAAATGGCGCTGAATCCAGCGCCAGTTGAATACTTTCGTGCATTATTTAGTTACGTCCGCGCCAAACCATTTCTCGGAGATCTTCGCCAGCGTGCCATCTTTTTGCATCTCGGCGATCGCCTGGTCAATCGCGGCCAACAGCTCCGGGTTGTTCTTGCGCAGCGCCACGCCGGACTCCTGGCGGGAGAACGCCGGGCCGGCTACCGCCAGCGTATCGCCGGTTTTCTTCACCAGATCCAGCGCCGCCAGGCGATCCACCAGAATGGCGTTGATGCGCCCGACGCGCAAATCCTGATACTTGGTCGGGTCGTCGTCGTAGGTACGCACGTCCACACCCTGCACGTTCGCGCGCAGCCATTGCTCATAGTTGGTGCCCAGGCCAACGCCGACCTTCTTGCCCTTCAGGTCTTCCTGCTTGGTGATGGTGCCTTCGTTGCCTTTTTTCACCAGCGCCTGAATACCGGAAACGGTGTAAGGGGTGGAGAAATCATATTTCTTCTTGCGCTCATCAGAGATGGTCACCTGGTTGATCACCACATCGATGCGTTTTGATTCCAGCGAAGCCAGCATGCCGTCCCACTTGGTCGGGTTCAGCTTGGCCTTCACGCCCAAATGTTCCGCCAGCGCGTTGGCGAAATCCACTTCGAAACCGGTCAATTTGCCGTCTTCACCCTGGAAGCTGAACGGCGGATAGGTGCCTTCCAGACCGACGATCAGCGTGCCGCGCTGTTTCACCTGCTGCAGCAGATTGTCGGCGGCGTAGGCTTGAGTTGCCAAACCGGCGGCCAACGCGACGCCCACCACGCCCAACAGCCATTGACGACGAACTTTCGCAAACATCATAAACACCCCTGTGTGTTATTTATCTTTTTTGATATCAGCACTTTAACAGTGCGACCGCCCGCATAAAGGAATATAACCTTATAAATATAGTTCAAAATGGAATAACAAGCGGTATTTACACCTGCGGATGGTAGGCGAACAGCGCCGGCGCACCGCCGGTGTGAACGAACAGGATAGGCCCTTCGTCGCGGAAACGCCGCTGGGCGATGCCGTCGATCAAACCGGCCATCGCTTTGCCGGTGTATACCGGATCCAGCAACACGCCTTCTTGCTGCGCCAGCAGCTGCACCGCCGCCATGCCCTCTTCGTTCGGCATGCCGTACTGCGGCGCGAAGTAATCGTCCCACAGCGCGATCGGCGCCAGTTCGTCGATATTCAGCGAACAGGCCAGGGCTTTCTGGATCTGCTCCACCTTCGGCAGCTGATCGATCACGGTGCGCGAGACCGTCACGCCGATCAACTCGGTTTCGGGCAGCAGCTGTTGCAGCCCCACCGCCAGCCCGGCATGGGTGCCGGCGCTGCCGGACGCCACCACCACCGAACTGAACGCCACGTTGCTGCGTTGGCTCTGTTCGGCGATTTCCAATGCGCACTGCACGTATCCCAACGCGCCCAGGGCATTGGAGCCGCCCACCGGCACCACGTAAGGCCGGAAGCCCTGTGCCTCGAGGCGCGTCGCCAGTTCCGCCAACTGCTGCTGCGGATCGTGCAGCGCTTCGCACATCACCACCTCGGCGTTGAACAGGCCGAGCAACAGGCGGTTGCCGTTGGTCAGGTAGTTTTCCGCACGGGTATCGATGGGATTTTCCAGCAGCGCGACGCAGTGCAGGCCCAGTTTCGCCGCCACCGCCGCCGTCTGGCGCACGTGGTTGGATTGAATGGCGCCGGCGGTGACCAGCGTATCGGCGCCTTGACGCAGCGCATCTGCGGCCAAAAACTCCAGCTTTCTCAGCTTGTTGCCGCCCATCGCCATAGGGGTGACATCGTCACGTTTGAGGTAAATTTCACGGCCGAGGTAATCGGAGAGACGGGACAGTTTTTCCAGCGGTGTGGCGGTGCCAACCAGATCCAGACGCGGAAATTGCGCCAGTTGTTGTTGCAGGTTCACTACTTCCCCCCAGGGAATCGAATATCGACATCTGATAACCGATAGATTTAGCAGATGTGAACTGAATAATCATCCTTTATCACGGGGGGAGCCGCAGATCCCGGCCAGCGGCCGGGGAAAGTCTCAGTAGCTGCGCTGCCAGGCGAGATACTGATCGTATTTGCGCAGCGCAATGCGGTAGTTGTTGTGCGCCGCGCTAGGCAGATCGTCAATGATGCGCTGATGGCTGGCGCAGTTGGCGAATTTGTCCGCCGGGTAATTGCGCGCCACCAGCATTTCATCCAGCCGGCGCAGCCGCACCACGTACTCGCGAATGGTGCTGTGGCTCATCTCGGTCTGTTCGAACAGATATTGCTTGAACGCCATGATGTCGAAATAGCTCGGGTGGCTGTTGCAGGAAATCTCGCTGCAAAAGCGGCACAGTGCGGTCAGCTCATGCTGCACGTTTTGCCAGACCGCATCGTCGATCGGCTGATCCATGCGCGCGATGGCTTCTTTATTGATGATTTTGCCGCGAAACACCAGCGCCATGCGGTCCAACAGCTTACCGCACTGGGAGCAATGCGTCTGGCTGTGCTTGTAATCTTTCAGGTAACGGCTAAGCGGCCGTTTCTTCAACAGTATTCCTGGCATAAGGGGCAGTCCGATTGTCGCATGAGTCATCGAGTTGAGGGGCGGCGGGCCGCCGTCAGGTATCGTTCGCCAGCCGCGCGCGCAGGCGCTTGATCGCCTGACTGTGCAGTTGGCTGACGCGGGATTCCCCGACGTCCAGCACGGCGCCGATCTCCTTGAGATTCAACTCTTCCTGGTAATACAGCGTCAGCACCATTTTTTCGCGCTCCGGCAACGCCTCGATGGCGTCGATCACTCGCTGGCGCAGGCTGCCTTCCAACAGGTGATGCAGCGGGTTGGCCTCTTCATGCCCTTCCAGCATCGGTTCCGCGTTCTCGCCATGCTCCTCGCGCCATTCGTCGTAGGAGAAAAGCTGGCTGTTATTGGTGTCCAACAGAATTTGACGGTACTCATCCAGCGAGATATTCAGCGTCTGCGCCACTTCCGTCTCGCTCGCCGGGCGGCCGTAACGCTGTTCCAGCTGCCGCATCACCTGCGCGACCTCGCGCGCATGGCGCCGCACGCTGCGCGGCACCCAGTCGCGGCTGCGCAGCTCGTCGAGCATCGCGCCGCGAATGCGTTGCACCGCATAGGTGGTAAAGGCGGTTCCCTGTAGGGCGTCATAACGCTCAACGGCGTTCAGTAGCCCGATTCCCCCGGCCTGCAGCAGGTCGTCAAGCTCCACGCTGGCGGGCAGCCTGACCTGCAGGCGCAACGCCTCGTGGCGCACTAACGGCACGTAGCGCAGCCAGAGAGAATTTTTGTCCATCACGCCTTCGGCGGTATACAGATCGCTCACTATGTCTTAAACCTGCGGATAAGAGAGTCAGCGCTATTATGCGTAGGGGGCAGAATGCCAATCGGCTGAACAGTCGCACAAAACGGGCTTTATTTGCGCCATGTAATAACCGTGCGGTGCGCGAGCATAAAAAAACCCCGCCGAGGCGGGGTTTCTTTGCGACAGTTAATCGGGAGAGACGATTAACGCAGCAGGGACAGAACGTTCTGAGTAGACTGGTTAGCCTGTGCCAGAACAGAGGTGCCAGCCTGTTGCAGGATGTTGGCGCGGCTCATGTTGGACACTTCGGTCGCGTAGTCGGCATCCTGGATACGGGACTGAGAAGCGGACAGGTTGTTAACGGTGCTGTTCAGGTTGTTGATAACAGAATCGAAACGGTTCTGTACCGCACCCAGGGAAGAACGCAGGGAGTCAACCTGAGACAGCGCTTTGTCCAGGGTCGCCAGCGGGTCGGCAGTTTTTGGCTCGGTGGACTGCTCAGCGCCCTTGGTCACTTTACCGGAAGCGTCTACGGTCGCCTTGAAATATTTGGCATCGGCACCGGTGCCTTCCTGGATCACGTAAGATTTACCGCTGTCGTAAGAGCGCAGGTTAGCCGCATCAGGGCCAGTAGGAGCCACTTCTTTCTCAATGCTGGTTACCGCAGTGCCGCCAGTTGGTTTAGTGGCTTCTTTGGTGCCAACAGATTTCAGATCGCCGGTCGCTTTATCGAAAGTTGCTTTGTAGTAGTCACCATCCGTGTTGATAGCGAATACATCGTCACCCACTTTTTCGTAGCCGGTGATGTCTTTAGTATCAGCCTTAACGGTGCCGGTGTTGATAGCCACGCTGGTGCCGGTTTTCACGGTAGCAGGTGCGGTTGCAGCTACTTTGGATTTATCAATGCCATCAGCCACGCTGAACTTTTCCAGACCCAGCGTTTTAGCGTTGATGTCTTTCAGTTCGATATCGATGGTTTCGCCATCGTTCGCGCCAACCTGGATGGTCAGTTTCTGATCAGAGCTCAGCACTTTCACGCCGTTGAAATCGGTCTGCTCGGAGATGCGGTTGATTTCAGACAGACGCTGAGAGATCTCGTCCTGGATGGACTGCAGGTCGCTGGCAGAGTTGGAACCGTTCTGAGACTGTACGGTCAGACGACGGATGTTCTGCAGGTTGTCGTTAACTTCGTTCAGTGCGCCTTCAGTGGTCTGCGCCAGGGAGATACCGTCGTTGGCGTTGCGAGAAGCCTGAGTCAGGCCTTTGATGTTTGCAGTGAAACGGTTGGAGATAGCCTGACCCGCAGCATCGTCTTTCGCGCTGTTGATACGCAGACCGGAAGACAGACGCTCAATCGCAGTGCCCAGAGAAGACTGAGATTTGTTCAGGTTGTTCTGCGCCATCAGCGACAGGCTGTTAGTGTTGATTACTTGTGCCATTGTTTGCTTTCCTTACGAGTCAGTTGCGTTCTTCGCAACACAGTTAAAAGGTTCGGGCTTGTTTGCCCACGGCGTCAACCACCGTCCCCTCAGGTATCGGCCCTCCCCTAACAACCTTTAGCAATTTTTTAAAATTTTTTGCGCCGCCGGCAATGGCAGAAATAACGCGGTTTTTCCCTCTTCTATTGCGCCATCGTTTTTTTGTTTTTTTCAGTAAACTTTTTCACCGCTGGGCCGATAACGCGTAAAGCGAATAAAGTCATTATCAAGGAGAAGCACGAATGGCATCGATCAGTTCATTAGGCATCGGCTCAGGACTCGACCTTAACGGTTTGCTGGACAAGCTGACCAAAGCGGAACAACAGCGTCTGACGCCGTACACCACCCAGCAGACCAGCTATAACGCCCAGTTGACCGCTTACGGTACGCTGAAAAGCTCGCTGGAGAAGTTTGACAATCTGAGCAAAGACCTGGCCAAGCCAGAGTTCTTCAACAACACTACCGCCACCAAGCACGATCAGTTTACCGTGACCACCACCGACAAATCGGTGCCGGGCAACTACTCGATCGAGGTGTTGAAGCTCGCGCAGCCGCAAACGCTGACCACTCAGACGCCGATTGCCGACCAGCAGGCCAAACTGGGCACGCCGGGCAGCAGCGATCGTTCCATCTCTATTACGGCAGGCAATCCGCCGAAAGAGACCAAGATCCCACTCGGCGACGATCAGACCTCACTGGTCGAGATGCGCGACGCCATCAATAAATCGAAATCCGGCGTCACCGCCAGCATCATGCGCGTCGGCGACAATGACTATCAACTGGCATTAAGCTCCACCACGCCAGGCGAAAAAAACACCATTTCGGTGCAGGTCAATAACGACGACAAGCTCGGCGCCATCCTCAACTACGATCCTAAAAATCCGCCTAAAGATGGCAGCACCGCGATGAAGCAAACCGTGCCCGGCCAGGATGCGGAAATCGTCGTCAACGGCACGAAAATCAAGCGCAGCACCAACTCGATCGCCGATGCTCTGCAGGGCGTAACGCTCGATCTCAAAACCACCACCAAGCCCGGCGAACCGCAAAACCTGGTGATCGGCATCGACAAGAGCGGCAGCGCCGACAAGATTAAAGAGTGGGTAGATAACTACAACTCGCTGCTGGACACCTTCAATTCGCTGACCAAATACACGCCGGTTAAAAGCGGTGAAGCGCAGAATGCCAAAAACGGCGCGCTACTGGGCGACAACACCCTGCGCGGCATCCAGTCTTCGATCAAGAGCGCCCTCAGTTCGGCACAGGACAACCCGGAGTTGAAAGGCCTGGGCAACCTCGGCATCACCACCAACGTCAAAACCGGTAAGCTGGAAATCGACAGCACCAAGCTGAACAAAGCCATCGACGAAAAACCGGATCAGGTTGCCAACTTCTTCGCCGGCAACGGTAAAGACACCGGCATGGCCACCGAAATCCACAACGAGATCCAGAACTACGTCAAATCCGGCGGCATCATCGAGAACTCGACCAAGAGCATCAACACCAACCTCGACCGCCTGAACATTCAGATCACCACGGTCACGGCCAGCATTCAGAACACCATCGACCGCTATAAGCAGCAGTTCGTTCAGTTGGATACCATGATGTCCAAATTGAGCAGCACGGGTAACTATTTACAACAGCAATTCTCGACAAAGTGATCCCTTAACCAGGTAACAGGTAAAAGAAACAACATGTATAACAGAAGCGGCACTCAGGCCTATGCACAGGTCAGTCTGGAAAGCGGCGCCATGAGCGCCAGCCCGCACCAGTTAATCGTGATGTTGTTCGACGGGGCGCTCAGCGCCCTGCTTCGCGCACGCATCCTGATGAACCAGGGGGATATCGCCGGCAAAGGTATGGCGCTGTCCAAAGCCATCAACATCATCGACAACGGCCTGAAAGGCGGCCTGGATCCGCAACAGGGCGGCGAAATCGCCGAAAACCTGGCGGCGTTGTACGACTATATGAAGCGGCGCCTGATGCAGGCCAACCTGAACAACGACGAAGCGGCGATCGCCGAAGTGGTCAAACTGCTGGAAAACATCGCCGATGCCTGGCGCCAGATCGGCCCCAACTACCAACCTTCGCAGGACGCCGTGTAATGGAACGTCAACAGCAGCTGTTAGCCGCTTATCAACAAATTTACAGCCTGAGCAGCCAGATGATCGCGCTGGCGCAAACCGGGCGCTGGGAGGAGCTCGTCGAGCTCGAATTCGCTTACGTGACGGCGGTGGAAAAAACCGCCGCCTTTACCGGGCAAGCCGGCCCTTCCATGGCGTTGCAGGAGATGCTGCGCAATAAGCTGCAACAGATCCTCGACAACGAAACCGAGCTCAAACGTCTGTTACAGCAGCGCATGGATGAGCTGAAAATGCTGATCGAACAGTCCACGCGCCAGAACGTGGTCAACAATACCTACGGCCAGTTTCATGACCGTGCGCTGTTGCTGGGGGAGCCACAGGTCCGATAAGATCGACAATACTGACGAAAATGGATTAAATAGCACTATGCGCTATTACTCTCGGGTTACGTTAGGATATTAATCTATGGCATTTGAATTATTCAGTTTATGGGTAATTGGTAAAATGCGCGCTTCGAGCCTGGCTCTCACTTTAATGGATAAACATTATCCCGACACGGACGTTTTCTGTTCAGCAGGAAATTGATTTTTGATAGATAAAACACGCCGCTGTGTTTCACGGCCCATGGAAAAATGTTGCTCCAACGCGGATCAAAGCGTAAAGATATTCTCAGATAATGGCTGCGAAATGAATATCGATGGAACGTACAATTAATCTCTGTCCAGGAATTGGCGCCTCAGCGCACATCATTCAGCATACTGAATTATTATTCCCTTCAGTCTATTTTGAGCAACCACATCTGTATCTGATACAACAGGGCCATAAGCGCGTACGCTGGCAACAACGCGAGGTGGTGGCTCATGCCGGCGAGCTGTTGATAATCGACGGGGGGCAAACGGTGGATATTATTAACGGCCCATCCGAAGAAGGCGTTTTCAGTTGCCAGTTGCTGACCTGCGACCCACTGCTGCTCACCGTTCAGCCTCCGGCCGAGGACGCGCTGGCGCCGATGCCGTTTGATGCCGTCCTGGCGCTGCGCAGCCTGCCCTGCGCCCTGAAGCACAGTTTCGAGACCACCAGCCTGGCGCTGGCGCTCCGGCAGCGCTTTCCCACCATCATCGTGCGGCACAAGATGCTGGAAATTCTGCTGTGGCTGGCCCAATTCGGCATTCGCTTCATCCACAACGAAGCCAAAGACCTGACGCAGCGCGTGCGCCGCTGCCTGGCGACCGATCCGCACAGCATTTGGACGGCGGCGAAAGTGGCGGAAAGCCTGTCGATGAGCGAAGTGATGTTGCGCCGCAAACTGTCGATGGAAAATACCGCGTTGCGCAACCTGATGATCGACGTGCGCATGAGTAGCGCACTGGCCCTGCTGCAGTCGACCGACTGGCCGATTTCCGCCATCGCGCAACATGTCGGCTATGAAAGCGCATCACGTTTCGCCGAACGTTTTCGCAAACGCTTCGGTTTCGCCCCGACCGCCATTCGCGGTCACCAAAGGATTATGGAGCCGGCCTTTGAACAGCATTACGGTTCCAGCTAATCAATGGCGGAAAACACTGCAATTTAGCTCAGATAGACGATGGCATCTCAAGGATGTGAGCGTACCGAGCAACTTATCTTGACGTATCCGCCAGCGACCGCTGGCGCCTTTTCCTGGTTGCTCTCTTCCTGCCGCTGGCTAATTATCCCGCACAACCCACTGCTCAGTTCCTCACCAAAGCATTAAGTATTTTCCTATTTTGACCGACACCTAAAACTTGCTTGCTATACTGCTTTTCTATCTGACTGTCTAAAGCGAGAACGTAAAAATGCGGCAAAGGAACAACGTTAAAGCCAAGCTTAAGCAAGCTGGTGAAAAGCTGGTGCTTGCCTGCTGTCTCTTGTTGCTGCTTTATTACGCATTGCAATGGTCGTTGCTCCTCGGTGATTTATGATTAATTTTATTTACTTATTTTATTGCTAAATTAATTGCACCGGTGGCCTGCTTCCTGCTGTTATAGCAAATCCCGAGGGCCAACCGTCACTATATCAAACGCAAAATCCGCGCGACTTAGTTAGCTCATTAATTATAAGAATGAAATATACTTGCAGCCTCATTCTATAACCCCATGAATCTACGACACTTGCAGCTAGACCGTCCCATTTTCTTATTGTATGATAGCGCGCGGAAATGCGCTGGCTTTTATAACTACTTTAATCTGAAGCCAGGCGATGCCATATAGGATAAGTAACTTAGGGAATATAATGTGAATATATTAAGTTTTGTTTGGCTAGCTCTTGCTTTCGCCACTTTTTTCCTACACCACAGAACCATTTTCGCCCTGTTGATTATCGCGTCCATCTTTCAATCAAGCGCTATTATCAATACAGGGAGTAATAGCCTACCCATATTCTACTTTATCGAGCTAGTTTTAATAACCCGGTTTGTTTTTACTTCAAAAAACAGCACGCCTGTCTTTAACTTAAAACACCGGGTATTCCTGCAATCTCTGGTGATAATTATTCTTTTTTGGTTCTTCACCTATGCGTTTACCCATCTATTTGAAGGGATAAGAGTTTATTCACCGGCTTATAGCTTTGAAAATAACTACGCCAAAAAAGGTATCTCGCTTGTGTGGGGCAATAACAACATCAAGCAACTGATTCTAATCACGCTGAACCTGATAACGCTATATGTCATTTACGTCAAGCGGCGTGAAATCACGCCTGAATACGCTCTGAAAACCATCATTTTTACGACGTTGGTTTTCTCCGCTTACTGCCTGATTTGGCTCCTTGCCAGGCCGCTGGCGAATGCGATTCAGATTTTGATGTATAACAGCATGCATAACGCCAATGCCATTTTTGAATCCAGACTGAGCGGTACCTTCGGTGAACCGTCATTCGCCGGTATCTTTATCGGCGCAACGATCGTGCCTCTTTTGGTTGCCAAAGGGTTGCGACTGAAGTTAGTGGCCCTATTGATGATGCTGCTCTTGGTTAAAAACGGCTCTACATCAGGCTATTTTACCCTGCTTACGTCGCTGTGCGGCACATTCATTTTCAGTCCGCGTTTTAGCCTGATACAGAAAGTTCTATTTTCTCTGTCTTTGGTCATCGCGTCAAAGCTCACATTTATCTTTTTCCTAGAGAAAATAACCGATTACGCGGACAAAAAAGCGCAAACGATCTCTCACCTCGTGCGTTCCGCCTCCAACTACAATGCCCTTGAAATTATGTATAATACCTTTGGCTTGGGCGTCGGTATCGGTAGCGCAAGAATATCTTCTCTGCCTCTGTCCCTACTTGCTAACTTCGGAATATTGGGGACGATACTGTTAGTCGGTTTTATCGTATCCAAGCTTATTCGTTCGCAATATAACGTCGCCGGCAACGAAGCCAATTCCATGCTTAAATTTATGCTTTTCTCCGCATTTTTGGGCTCCTGCGCCGCCAACCCTGATTACTCTTACGGGTTCATTTGGGTTCTTATTTTCAGTTGCCTGTTAACAGGGAAAACACAGCCGTCACTGCCACGATCAGCGCAACAGCGCACGCTCTGACATCGGCAAGCGTCCCTTGGACCGCTGCCACCACATGCACCCTCAGGCCGACGCGAACCGCGTCAGCCTGCCCGGCAGCTCCGCCACCAGTTTGTCCACCGCCAGCCGCACTTTGAGCGGTTGGTAAGGCATATAGGGCCACACTGCATTCACCGGAAAACTGAGGCTGGACTCACCGCGCATGATCTCCACCAGCGTCCCGGCCATCAGCCGTTCGCGTACCAGCCACTCCGGCAGCCAGGCAATACCGGCGCCGGCGGAAACGGCATCGACGATCCCCTGCATGTCATCCATCATCATCTTGGCCGGTGGCCTGAACGGCCGCAGCTCGCCGTTTTCACCGCGAAGTTGCCAGGGCAACACGGCGCCGGCGTGCAGATACCCCACCGCCTGATGCCGGCTTAACGCCTCCACCGAATTCGGTGCGCCGCAGCGCTGCACGTAGTCGGGCGAAGCGCACAGCAGCATGCCGTGTTCGCCCAGGCGTCGGGCAACCAGACTGCCGCTGTCCGCCAGTTCGCCGATGCGAACCGCCAGATCGAACCCCTCGTCGATCAGATCGATCCTGCGGTCGCTGAACGAAATTTCCAACGACAGTAACGGATGCTCATTCGCCAGCGCCGTCATCAAGGGCGCAATGCACAGATGGCCGAACAACACCGGCATCGAGATCCTGAGCCGGCCGCTGACCTGCATCTTGCCGCTGTCCAGCTGGTTTTCCGCCGCCTGAACGTTCGCCAACGCCTGCCGACAGTGCTCATAGTACAGCGCCCCTTCATCCGTCAGGCTCAGGCTGCGGGTGGTGCGCATAAACAACATCACGCCAAGCCGCGCCTCAAGCCGCGACACGATTTTGCTGACCGCGGAGCGCGTCAGATGCAGTTTTTCTGCGGCGGCGGCAAAACTGCCGCCTTCCGCCACGGCGACAAAGGCCGGCAGCGCGCTGAGATCGCTTTTCATCTTAATGCTTCCAAATTGGAATCAATGAAGTGAAAACCTATCACCACTGGTGAAGATCGAGCAATGATAACCTGCAGTCATTCCGGAATGCCCGGTGAAACCGCCAATTACCGTCTGAGGACAACAGCATGAAAAAAATACTGGTGCTCAAATCCAGCATTATGGGAAACGACTCGCAGACCAACAGCCTGATTGACCGCTATCTGGCAGAACGTCGGGCCAAAGAATATGAAGATCAGATCGTCGAACACGATCTGACGGCGTTGGATCTGCCGGTATTGGACGGCGAGCTGTTCAGTGCGCTGCGCGGCGCAGATAACATCAGCCCACGCGCCAAAGCGGCGGTGGCGCTTTCCGATCGGTTGATCGCCGAACTGAAAGGGAGCGATCTGCTGCTGATCGGCGCGCCGATGTACAACCTCAACGTCCCGACCCAGCTGAAAAACTGGTTCGATCTGGTGGCCCGCGCCCGGCTGACGTTCAACTATACCGCCACCTACCCGGTCGGGCTGGTGGAAGGCGTCAATGCAGTGGTGTTCAGTTCACGCGGCGGCGTACACGCCGGCCAGCCGACCGACGCCGTGACGCCCTACCTGCGCTCGGTGCTGGGGCTGATGGGGATCGGCGAGGTGCAATTTATCTATGCCGAAGGGCTGGATATGAAACCGTACGGCCTCACTCAGGGGCTGGCGAATGCCCACCAGCGGATCGTGGCGTTGGTGGGCTGAAGCAAAAACATCAATAGGATTAAAGACAGTCCATTGCTTAATTTATTCTCCTAAGCACCATCAATACGTATTTGTATATTCCCACCGGCGCTGCTTGAAAGTGTTAAGCGGCCGCCAGTGGGCCACGTAAGATTTAAAACATCATTACCACCTTGATAGTAAACATCTTTAACGACAGTGACAGGATCACTATCTTGCAATTTATATAGTGTAAATATAGCAACCGTCGTAGCAGTTTTTAAATAAACCCTGGCCACTCCACTTGTTTTCCCCCACACTGAGCGTTGAAGCATCGTAGGAGTGTTCGCTTGAAGCGACATCGTTGTTGCCACACTGCCCACCTGTGACTTTAATAAAGGCGGCTCTCTCAATTCAGACGAGTAATTAAATACCGGTGAAGGTGTCAACGACACACTATGCATTCGCAATACGCCGCCCGATATCGATGGCGCTGCACAGCAGATATCCCAAATAGAATAAAGAGGGGTGCTTTCAATAGTAATACGCGCCACATGATAGCCACCTTCAATCGTCCACGGGATTTTTTTCTCTATTTTTGTCGCCTCAGTATAGTTACCATCGGTTACCGTCACCCGGATACCTGGAGAGTCGCCGACAGCAGTTGCATAAGCCATAACAGTCATCGTACCGCTCTGGTTGACATCAAAGGTCCTATTTAATAATCCGGCATAATAGGACGTCGCAGTATTACTGCTTGTCACCTCTTGCGCAACAACCTTAACACCGTTACCGGAAATATTAAAACCCACAGGCATCCCGTTATTCTGGTCAACAGTCAACAAACGGGAGTTAGAAATATAATTGCCATAGGTTCTTTCAAGATGAATCAGCCGACTTCCGATGGTAATGTCACCATTCATCATATTGCTTTGCAATGGGTTGTTTAAATCTAATTTTCCCTTTGATGGCAAAATCGCTGAGCTCAGAATCAAGCTGCAACCCGCAGGGTCAGCAAAGTAAAAGAAAGTGTCTGTACTTTCCCCCAGTAAGGGAGAACCCAGTTGGAACTTCCACCCATTGAGATAATACTGCGCTACCTGTGTTTGGGTTGAGTTACTTAGCGTCATCATCCCCTTTAAGCGCGCATAGTCATGAATGAATGTTCCGCCAAAGAAATCCACAATTCTTGCACCGGAAGCATTCGAATTAACCAGCGTGCCACATTTATCAAAAAGAAAATTGCTACCTGACAACGTCATTAATCGCGTGGTTCCTTTTTGATCATTATTGAACACAACTCCTTTACCAAAACCATGAATATTGCTCAACATCATGCCGTCATGCTCTGAAAAATCAAACATAATGCTTGTTTCCAGCTTCGCCGCTGCGGTGATAGTACTAAAATTAGGCCGAACCACATTAGGATTGCAATGAATATTATCAAAAACCCCTACATCGGCGCACTTCTCCACATGAAAATCGGTGCCATAAGCAAAACCATAAATATTTTGGCAGAACGGAGCCTCACCTTGCTGCGAGAAAAAATTCCAAGCACCAGCATATAGGATGTTAGTAACTGAACATGAACGCCCTACGGTGTGAAAAGTATAACCATACTGGATAAACATTGCCGGATCAGTGATATTTTTGGGCTGTTCATCATAATAAATGACGAACCCATCAAATGAAGGACTGATTGTACATTCGAATAGATTAGTTCCTGGCACCCCCTGTGTTGCTGGTTTTGTACGCACCAACAACACCGAAGGTTCAGCTTTAGGATTAAAACCAGCTGTTATTATGCTTTGATTTCGCCCAGTACGATAGCCTCTGACGGTGACCCCAACAGGTACTTTTAACGAAACATCGCCGGTGATAAGAAAGGTTCCATCGATCCAGACGGTTTTATGCTGCGTTGTCGCCGCGTAATCCAATGCCTGTTGAAATATTTCACGACAATCGGTATTTCCCGTAGGATCGGCTCCGAATCGCGATAGCGTCACGCCAATTTGCGCGTGCACATTAGTATAGCCATTATTAATGCTGCCTAATTGCGAGGTCACATCAGTATCATTAATTACGGTGACAGCGGTACTTAAATTATTCATAAACACCTCAATGTATATTCAGAAGAACGAAAATAACGAGCACAGACTACGGCAGCGTACCGTGTTATGAACGTATCAAGAATTCCCAGAATCAAAGAGTTAGAACCGCTGTTTCAGACACTACAGGACCACTGCCAAGCGGGGAAACCCGCTATTGACCGAATAATGGGTGATTCACGAAAAATAATGGGAGCGCTATATACAGCGAGGTGTGTAAGCACAGAGAAGAAAAGGGTTAAGGCCATAAAGCGGCCGACCTCCGCCCAGTCAGACCGCTTTCAGCAGGTGGAAACCGCGCTGATGTCGCGTAGCATCACACCGGCATATTCATGATGTCCTGGTAGGCCGCGACCAGCTTGTTGCGCACCTGCACGCCCAGCTGCAGCGAGACCGATGATTTCTGCAGATCGACCATCACATCGTTCAGGCTGATGCCCGGCACGCCCAGTTCGAAATCCTGCGCCTGCTTGCGCGCCGTTTGCTGGGTCTCGCTGATCTTGCCGAGTGCCGCAGTCAGTTCGCTGGCGAAGCTGACGCCCTGCGGCGCCGTATTCTGCCCCATCTTGCCGGCCTGAACCGCCATGGTCTGCATCTGCTGCAGCACCCCTTCAATGCCCTGAATCGCCATCTGGTCCTCAATCATCTCGTCACGCCGGGTGACGTTTCACCCTGCACTTCTCCAATGATGCACACCCTAGCACAGCGTTTTCAGACCTAAAGCGGCTAATTAACTGCAAAAAACCCGGCTTATCGGGCAATCGGAATCGTCTGATAAGGCGAATAATGGCCTGCCCAGAAATGGGAGCGCCGCTATTTAGAAGATATGTGTATCAGGGAGTCTGTTTTGTCACACAACGCTAACCATACCGTTCATCAGCCTGGCAGGGAGCTGCTCAGCGGCCCATACGGGATCGTGAGCGCCATTGAAGGACGAGACCTAAAATGAGTGCTTCGATAACCG
The DNA here is from genome assembly GCF_043109535.1 of Serratia sp. LACPHL-BACT-2024-00286. Classification (NCBI taxonomy): domain Bacteria; kingdom Pseudomonadati; phylum Pseudomonadota; class Gammaproteobacteria; order Enterobacterales; family Yersiniaceae; genus Serratia; species Serratia sp. LACPHL-BACT-2024-00286. The sequence goes on along the minus strand of NZ_JBICNA010000001.1, from coordinate 249,235 downwards.
CCGGCGAAAGCCGCGACAACGGCCTGCAGGCCATCTGGAATCGTCTGCGCGCCAACCCGAAAATTCCGTTGCTGGTCGCCGCCTCCGCCGCGATCGCCATCGTTGTCGCGCTGCTGTTGTGGGTGAAAAGCCCTGACTACCGCGTGCTGTACAGCAATCTGAACGACCGCGACGGTGGCGCCATCGTCACCCAGCTGACGCAGATGAATATCCCTTACCGCTTCGCCGAGAATGGCGCAGCGCTGCTGATCCCGGCGGAAAAGGTGCATGAAACCCGCCTGCGCCTCGCGCAGCAAGGGCTGCCGAAGGGCGGCGCCGTCGGCTTCGAACTGCTGGATCAGGAAAAATTCGGCATCAGCCAATTCAGCGAACAGATCAACTATCAGCGCGCCCTTGAGGGCGAGCTGTCGCGCACTATCGAATCGCTGGGGCCGGTGCAAAACGCCCGCGTTCACCTGGCGCTGCCTAAACCTTCGCTGTTCGTGCGCGAACAGAAATCCCCTTCCGCGTCGGTGACGCTGACCCTGCAACCCGGCCGTGCGCTGGACGACGGCCAGATCAACGCCATCGTTTATATGGTGTCGAGCAGCGTCGCCGGCCTGCCGCCGGGCAACGTGACCGTGGTCGATCAGGCCGGGCGCCTGCTGACGCAGTCCGACGGCACCGGGCGCGATCTCAACGCCTCGCAGCTGAAATACGCCAACGAAGTGGAAAACGGCTTCCAGCGCCGCATCGAAGCGATCCTCGCCCCGGTGGTCGGCAGCGCCAACGTGCGTGCGCAGGTCACGGCACAGATCGACTTCGCCACTCGCGAACAAACCGATGAGCAGTACCAGCCGAACCAGCAGCCGGACAAAGCCGCTATCCGCTCGCAGCAAACCAGCCTGAGCGAGCAGATCGGCGGGCCACAGGTGGGCGGCGTGCCGGGCGCGCTGTCCAATCAGCCGAGCGCGCCGGCCACCGCGCCGATTGAGACCGCCAAGCCGGCCACCGCCGCAGGCAACAATGCCAATGCCAACGCGACCGCGCAAAACGCCGCGACCACCCGCAGCGCGGCGGCCAACGGCGTGCCGCAAAATACCCGTCGCGACGCGACCACCAACTACGAGCTCGACCGCACCATTCGTCACACCCAGCAAAAAGCCGGCACCGTGCAGCGTCTGTCGGTCGCCGTGGTGGTCAACTATCTGGGCACCGATAAAGACGGCAAACCGCAGCCGATGAGCAAAGAGCAGCTGGCGCAGATCGAAGCGCTGGTGCGTGAAGCGATGGGCTACTCCAGCAGCCGTGGCGACACCCTGAACGTGGTCAACACGCCGTTTACCGACACTCAGGTGACCGGTGGCGAACTGCCGTTCTGGCAAAGCCAGTCGTTTATCGATCGCCTGATCGACGCGGGCCGCTATCTGCTGGTGCTGCTGGTGGCCTGGCTGCTGTGGCGCAAACTGGTGCGGCCGCAGCTGCAACAGCGCCAGGCGGCGCAACAGGTCGCCGCCGCCAACGCCCCTGCCGCCAAAGCGGTCGACAGCAGCAAACCGAGCAACGAGGAGCTGGCGCAGCGTCGTAAATCGCAGCAACGCGTCAGCGCAGAAGTCCAGAGCCAGCGGATCCGCGATCTGGCTGACAAAGACCCACGCGTGGTCGCTCTGGTAATCCGCCAATGGATGAGTAACGAGATATGAGCCTGACCGGAACCGACAAAAGCGCCATCCTGCTGATGACGCTGGGTGAAGATCGCGCGGCGGAGGTGTTCAAACACCTCTCCTCGCGCGAAGTACAGCTGCTGAGCGGCACCATGGCCGGCATGAGCCAGGTTTCACACAAACAGCTCGGCGAAATACTGACCGAGTTCGAAGACGACGCCGAGCAATACGCGGCGCTGAGCGTCAACGCCAGCGACTACCTGCGTTCGGTGCTGGTCAAGGCGCTGGGCGAAGAGCGTGCCGCCAGCCTGCTGGAAGACATTCTCGAATCGCGCGAGACCACCACCGGCATGGAAACGCTCAACTTTATGGAGCCGCAGAGCGCCGCCGATCTGATCCGCGACGAACACCCGCAGATCATCGCCACTATCCTGGTGCACCTCAAACGCGGCCAGGCGGCGGATATCCTGGCCCTGTTCGACGAACGCCTGCGCAACGACGTGATGCTGCGTATCGCCACCTTCGGCGGCGTGCAGCCGGCGGCGCTGGCGGAGCTGACCGAAGTGCTGAACAACCTGCTCGACGGCCAGAACCTCAAACGCAGCAAAATGGGCGGGGTGCGCACCGCCGCCGAGATCATCAACCTGATGAAAACCCAGCAGGAAGAAGCGGTCATCGACGCGATGCGCGAATACGACGGCGAGCTGGCGCAGAAGATCATCGACGAGATGTTCCTGTTCGAAAACCTGGTGGAAGTCGACGATCGCAGTATCCAACGCCTGCTGCAGGAAGTGGAAGGCGAGTCGCTGCTGATCGCCTTGAAAGGCGCCGAACAGCCGCTGCGCGAGAAGTTCCTCAAGAACATGTCGCAACGCGCCGCCGACATCCTGCGCGACGATCTGGCCAACCGTGGGCCGGTGCGCATGTCGCAGGTGGAGAACGAGCAGAAAGCCATCCTGCTGGTGGTGAGACGCCTGGCGGAAAGCGGCGAAATGATCATCGGCGGCGGCGAGGACACCTATGTCTGATCGCATTAACACCCTGCCCTGGCAGCCCTGGTCGCTCAACGATCTGGGCGAACAGAAACCGGCGATCGAACTGCCGCAGTTGCCGGATCTCGAACTTGACGATCCGTCGCCGGACGCACAGGCCGAATTGCAACAGCAGTTGGCGACGCTGCGCCTGCAGGCGGAGCAACAGGGCCAACAGTTGGGCTATACCGACGGCCAGCAAAAAGGCTATGAGGCCGGTTTTCAGTCCGGACTGGAGGAAGGCCGCCAGCAAGGGCTGCTGGAAGCGCAACAGCAGCAACAGCCGCTGACCGCCCACTGGCAGCAGCTGGTCACCGAATTCCAGCACACGCTGGACGCGCTCGACAGCGTGATCGCTTCGCGGCTGATGCAGCTGGCGCTGACCGCCGCCAAGCAGGTGCTGGGCCAGCCGCCGGTGTGCGACGGCACCGCCCTGCTGGCGCAGATCCAACAGCTGATCCAGCAGGAACCGATGTTCAACGGCAAGCCGCAGCTGCGGGTACACCCGGACGACTACTCGCGCGTCGAGCAGCAGCTGGGGGTCACCCTCAGCCTGCACGGCTGGCGCCTGCTGGCGGACGGCGAGCTGCACCCGGGCGGCTGCAAGGTCAGCGCCGAGGAAGGCGATCTCGACGCCAGCCTGGCGACGCGCTGGCATGAATTGTGCCGCCTGGCGGCACCGGGAGAAGTCTGATGACCGCGCGTCTCGGCCGCTGGCTGAGCTCTCTGGATACGCTGGAAAAACGCATCGCGCGCGCGCCGATGGTACGCCGCTACGGTCGCCTGACCCGCGCCACCGGATTGGTGTTGGAAGCCACCGGCCTGCAGCTGCCGCTCGGCGCGACCTGCCTTATCGAACGGCACGACGCCGGTGAGGTGCAGGAAGTGGAAAGCGAAGTGGTCGGCTTCAACGGCCAGCGGCTGTTCCTGATGCCGCTGGAAGAGGTGGAAGGCATCGTGCCGGGCGCGCGGGTTTACGCCCGCATCGCGCCGGAAGGCCAAAGCGCCGGCAAACAGCTGCCGCTCGGCCCGGCCCTGTTGGGGCGGGTGCTGGACGGCAGCGCCAAACCGCTCGACGGCCTGCCTTCACCGGAAACCGGTTACCGCGCGCCGCTGATCACCGCGCCGTTCAACCCCTTGCAGCGCACGCCGATCGAGCAGGTGCTGGACGTGGGGGTGCGCACCATCAACGGCCTGCTGACCGTCGGCCGCGGCCAGCGCATGGGCCTGTTCGCCGGCTCCGGCGTCGGCAAGAGCGTGCTGCTCGGCATGATGGCCCGTTATACCCAGGCGGATGTGATCGTCGTTGGCCTGATCGGCGAACGTGGCCGCGAGGTCAAAGACTTTATCGAGAACATTCTCGGCGCCGAAGGCCGGGCGCGATCGGTGGTGATCGCCGCGCCGGCGGACGTCTCGCCGCTGCTGCGCATGCAGGGGGCGGCCTACGCCACCCGCATCGCCGAAGATTTCCGCGATCGCGGGCAGCATGTGTTGCTGATCATGGACTCCCTCACCCGCTACGCCATGGCGCAGCGTGAGATCGCCCTGGCCATCGGCGAGCCGCCGGCGACCAAAGGCTACCCGCCTTCGGTCTTCGCCAAGCTGCCTGCGCTGGTGGAACGCGCGGGCAACGGCATCAGCGGCGGCGGTTCCATCACCGCCTTCTACACCGTGTTGACCGAAGGGGACGATCAGCAAGACCCGATCGCCGACTCGGCGCGCGCCATCCTCGATGGCCACGTGGTGCTGTCCCGGCGCCTGGCGGAAGCCGGCCACTACCCGGCGATCGACATCGAAGCGTCAATCAGCCGCGCCATGACGTCGCTGATCGACGAAGAGCATTACCGCCGGGTGCGCACCTTCAAACAGATGCTGGCCAGCTATCAGCGCAACCGCGATCTGATCAGCGTCGGCGCCTACGCGGCGGGCAGCGATCCGTTGCTGGACAAAGCGATGACGCTGTATCCGCAGATGGAAGCCTACCTGCAACAGGGCATCTTTGAACGCAGCGGCTATGATGAAGCCTGTCAACAGCTGCAGCAGTTGATTGTTTAACGTCACCAGAGGCGCACAGCGATGAAATCACAATCCCCCCTGATTACCCTGCGAGATCTGGCGCAGGATGCGGTGGAACAGGCCGCGCAACAGCTGGGCCAGGTACGGCAGGCGCAGCAGGCGGCGGAGCAGCAGCTGTCGATGCTGCTCAACTATCAGGACGAATACCGCCAGAAGCTGAATCATACGCTCTGCGACGGCATGGACAGCTCACGCTGGCAAAACTACCAGCAGTTTATCGGCACGCTGGAACAGGCCATCGACCAACACCGCCAGCAGCTGCTGCAGTGGGGGCAGAAAGTGGATCATGCGGTGAAGCAATGGCAAGACAAACAACAGCGGCTGAACGCTTTCGAGACCCTGCATACCCGCGCTCTGACGGCGGAGCAGCAGCAGGAGAACAAACGGGATCAAAAACTGATGGATGAGTTCGCTCAACGCAGTGCACAAAGGAATATCAACCCATGAATCTGAACGCCCTGCCCGGTCTGGCCTTACCCGGCGACGCCGGCGGCCTGGCCGAACTGACGTCGGCGCTGGATGAGAGCCAGCTGTCGTCCGCTTTCGCCCAGCTGCTCGGCGCCCGTTTCGCACCCGCCGCCGACGGCAAACAGCCGCCGGTCGCGCTGAGCGCGGACGAAGAACGCGCCCCGGCCCTGAGCCGCAACCAGCTCAATCAACTGCTGGCCACCTTCGGCGAGCGCGGCGGCCTGCTGCCGGGCCAGACCGTCTCAGCCGACGCGCTTTCACCTGAAGGCACCGAGGGCGAAGCGCCCGCCGCCGGCGATAAACCGGCGCAGCCGCCGATCGCCGCCGCCAAAGAGCTGGATGCCGCAACGCTGCAGGCGCTGTACGCCATGCTGCCGGCCGCGATCGTCGCCCAGGCGCAACCGGCCGAAGGCCAACGCTCGCTGCCGGTGGAAAGCGCTGACGAGGCGACTGCGCTGCAGCCCGGCAACGGCCTGCTGAACATCGCGGCGGCCGGTGATAAAACCGCTGCGCGCGCGTCGGCCTCTCCTGATCCGTCGCTGACGGGCGCGAAATCGCCGGCTACCGACGGCGATAATGCCAAGGCGGCGCTCCCGCAACCGACCAACGGCGAACGCGCAAGCACCGCACAACCGCTGCCGGCAAGCGATACGCAGCAGCCAGCGACGCTCAACCACGCTGTCGCCCTGGCCGCCGCCAGCCCGACGCAAACGGCCGCCCCGGCCAGCGCACTGGTGACCGCACCGCCTGCGCCGCAGCTCAACGCGCAGCTGGGCAGCCCGGAGTGGCAGCAGGCGTTGAACCAACAGGTGCTGATGTTCCACCGCAACGGCCAGCAGAGCGCCGAGCTGCGCCTGCACCCACAGGAGTTGGGCGCCTTGCAGATCACGCTAAAGCTGGACGATCAGCAGGCACAACTGCACATCGCCTCCGCTCACGGCCAGGTGCGTGCGGCGGTGGAAGCGGCGATGCCGCAGTTGCGTCACGCGCTGGCGGAGAGCGGTATCAACCTGGGGCAAAGCAGCGTGGGCGGCGAGTCCACCCCGCAATGGCAGCAGCAGGCTTCCAACGGCCAGGGTCGTTCCAACTATGCTGAACATCATGGCGGTGATGGCGCAGCCGCCGAGGGCGTCAGCGCACCGGTGGCGCTGCAGCGCATGGCCAGTGCGGTCAACGGCGTCGATATTTTCGCCTGAGCCGCCGCAAACGCCCAAGCTGGCACCCATTTGCGCGTCTATTCAGGCTATTGCACGCCACAATAGACGCGATAATACCTTTACATGTCATGCGTGCGGCTTTGCCGCGCGCTATGCCCGCCGCCTCGCCGGCCGCGGGTGGAACAACAGGAATTAGATTTGGCTATGTCTCAGAACACCCTTCCCGCAGCACCGAAACGCCCCCTTCTGGTCATCCTGCTGGTGTTGATCAGCGTCGTCGCCTGTGGCGCCGCGGGCTACAGCTGGTGGCTGCTGCAACAGCATAAAAACGGCGCCGAACCGGCCGCCGCCAAACAGCAACCGCCGGCCGCGCCGGTGTTCATGCCGCTCGACACCTTTACCGTCAACCTGGTGACGCCGGACAACAACCCGGATCGCGTGCTGTACATCGGCCTCACGCTGCGTCTGCCGGACGAAAGTACCCGCCGTCAGCTGAACGATTTTCTGCCGGAAGTGCGCAGCCGTCTGCTGATGCTGCTCTCCCGCCAGGAAGCGAGCCAGCTGGCCAATGAACAAGGGAAGCAACGGTTGGTGGCGCAGATTAAGGACGTGCTCAGCCCGCCGCTGGTTAAGGGACAACCGAAGCAGGTGGTCAGCGATGTGCTGTTCACCGCCTTCATACTGCGGTAATCACTATGGGCGACAGCATTCTTTCACAGGCAGAGATCGATGCCTTGCTCAACGGCGACAGCGCGGGTGATGAACCCGAAGCGATAGTCGGCAAAGAGAGCGAGGTCAAGCCTTACGATCCGACCACCCAGCGCCGCGTGGTGCGCGAGCGTCTGCACGCGCTGGAAATCATCAATGAACGTTTTGCCCGGCAGTTCCGCATGGGGTTGTTCAACCTGCTGCGCCGCAGCCCGGACATTACCGTCGGCCCGATCAAAATCCAGCCGTATCACGAGTTCGCCCGCAACCTGCCGGTGCCGACCAACCTGAACCTGGTGCATCTGAACCCGCTGCGCGGCACCGCCCTGTTCGTGTTCGCGCCGAGCCTGGTGTTCATCGCCGTCGATAACCTGTTCGGCGGCGACGGCCGCTTCCCGACCAAGGTCGAAGGCCGCGAGTTCACCCCGACCGAACAGCGGGTGATCAAGCGCATGCTGCGCCTGGCGCTGGACGCCTACGGCGACGCCTGGAGCGCCATCTACAAGATCGACGTGGAGTACGTACGCGCCGAAATGCAGGTGAAGTTCACCAACATCACCACTTCGCCGAACGATATCGTGGTCACCACGCCGTTCCAGGTGGAGATCGGCGCGCTGACCGGCGAGTTCAACATCTGCATTCCGTTCGCCATGATTGAGCCGCTGCGCGAGCTGTTGACCAACCCGCCGCTGGAAAACTCGCGGCAGGAAGACAGCCATTGGCGCGAAACCCTGGTGAAGCAGGTGCAACACTCCGAACTGGAGCTTATCGCCAACTTCGTCGATATCCCGATGCGGCTGTCGAAAGTCCTGAAGCTGCAGCCGGGCGATGTATTACCGATAGACAAGCCGGAACGCCTGATTGCCCATGTGGACGGCGTACCGGTGCTGACCAGCCAATACGGCACGTTGAACGGGCAATATGCCCTGCGTGTTGAACATTTGATTAACCCTATTTTGAATGCTCTGAGTGAGGAACAGCCCAATGAGTGATCCTAAGCAACCGTCTGGCGAAGGAAAGGAATCCGTAGACGATCTGTGGGCTGATGCGTTTAACGAGCAGCAGTCCTCAGAGAAATCCGGCGCGAGCACCGAAGGGGTGTTCAAGTCGCTGGAAGCTCAGGATGCGCTCGGCAGCCTGCAGGATATCGACCTGATTCTGGATATTCCGGTCAAGCTGACCGTGGAACTGGGGCGCACCAAGATGACCATCAAAGAGCTGCTGCGCCTGTCGCAAGGCTCGGTGGTAGCGCTGGACGGCCTGGCCGGCGAGCCGCTGGACATCCTGATCAACGGTTACCTGATCGCACAAGGTGAAGTGGTGGTGGTGGCCGACAAGTTCGGCGTGCGCATCACCGACATCATCACCCCGTCCGAACGCATGCGCCGACTGAGCCGCTGATGACCGTCGCGGCGCCCGTTACCGTCCAAAGCAGCCAACCACCCGCCGCGCCGGCCTTGCCGGCCGGTTCGGTGTTGATGCAGGTCAGCAGCGCGCTCGGCGGCATTCTGCTGCTGATCCTGCTGGCCGGTTGGCTGTTCCGCCGGCTGGGCTTCGCCCCGCAGGCGCGCAACAACAAGCTGCTCAACCTGCGCGCCAGTTGCCAGGTCGGGCAGCGCGAGCGCGTGGTGGTGGTGGAAGTCGACGATACCTTGCTGGTATTGGGCGTCACCGCCCAGCAGATCACCCCGCTGCACACCCTGCCCGCCCCGCCGAAAGACGAGGGCGCGGCCGACGCGGCGACGCCGGCGGACTTCCGCCAACTGATGCAAAAAGTTCTGAAACGCCCGGAAAAATCGGCATGACCTCGACTCTTCATACCCTCGTCCGCCGTCCGGCGGTTTGGCTCCCTGCCGCCCTGCTGTTCATCAGCCCGGCGGCTTTGGCGCAACTGCCGGGGCTGATCAGCCAGCCGCTGGCCAACGGCGGCCAAAGCTGGTCGCTGCCGGTGCAGACGCTGGTGCTGTTGACCTCGCTGACCTTCCTGCCCGCCATGCTGCTGATGATGACCAGCTTCACCCGCATCATCATCGTGCTCGGGCTGCTGCGCAACGCGCTGGGCACCCCGTCGGCGCCGCCGAACCAGGTGATGCTGGGGCTGGCGCTGTTCCTGACTTTCTTCATCATGTCGCCGGTGTTCGACAAGGTCTATCAGGATGCCTACCTGCCGTTCAGCCAGGACAAGATCGGGTTGGAGGTCGCGCTGGATAAAGGCGCGCAGCCGCTGCGCGAATTCATGCTGCGCCAAACGCGCGAAACCGATCTGGCGCTGTACGCCAGGCTGGCCAATCAGCCACCGCTGGCCGGCCCGGAGGCGGTGCCGATGCGCATCCTGCTGCCCGCCTACGTCACCAGCGAACTGAAAACCGCCTTCCAGATCGGCTTTACGGTGTTCATTCCGTTCCTGATTATCGACCTGGTGGTCGCCAGCGTGCTGATGGCGCTGGGGATGATGATGGTGCCGCCGGCCACCATCTCGCTGCCGTTCAAGCTGATGCTGTTCGTGCTGGTCGATGGCTGGCAGCTGCTGCTCGGCTCGCTGGCGCAGAGTTTCTATTCGTAACCCCCGACCGGAGAACGCGAGATGACACCTGAATCGGTTATGGCGCTCGGCACCGAAGCGATGAAAGTGGCGCTGGCGCTGGCCGCCCCGCTGCTGCTGGCGGCGCTGATCAGCGGCCTGGTGGTCAGCCTGCTGCAGGCCGCCACCCAAATCAACGAAATGACGCTGTCGTTCATCCCCAAAATTCTGGCGGTGGTGGCCACCATCATCATCGCCGGCCCTTGGATGTTGAACCTGCTGCTGGACTACATGCGCACCCTGTTCAGCAACCTGCCCACCCTGATCGGCTAACCGTGCTCACCTTCGACAGCGCGCAGCTCACCGTCTGGCTCAGCCACTATTTTTGGCCGCTGCTGCGCATTCTGGCGCTGATAAGCACCGCGCCGGTATTCAGCGAAAAGCAAATCAGCAAAAAGGTCAAAATCGGCCTTGGCGGGCTGATCGTCATCCTGATCGCGCCGACGCTGCCCGCCAGCAATATCCCGATCTTCTCCGCCGCCGGCCTGTGGCTGGCGATTCAACAAATTCTGATCGGCGTGGCGCTGGGATTGACCATGCAGTTCGCCTTCGCGGCGGTGCGCCTGGCGGGCGAAGTGATCGGCATGCAGATGGGCCTGTCGTTCGCCACCTTCTTCGATCCCAGCGGTGGCCCGAACATGCCGGTGCTGGCGCGCCTGCTCAACCTGCTGGCGATGCTGCTGTTCCTCAGCTTCGACGGCCATCTGTGGCTGATTTCGCTGCTGGCGGACAGCTTCCACACCCTGCCTGTCCAAACGCAGCCGCTGAACGGCAACGGCTTCCTGGTGCTGACCCAGGTCGGCTCGCTGATCTTCATCAACGGCATGATGCTGGCGCTGCCGCTGATCTGCCTGCTGTTGACGCTGAACATGGCGCTCGGCTTGCTCAACCGCATGACGCCGCAGCTGTCGGTCTTCGTGATCGGTTTCCCGGTCACCATGACCTTCGGCATCATGACGCTGGGCATGATGATGCCGATGCTGGCGCCGTTCTGCGAACATCTGTTCGGTGAAATCTTCGATCGGCTGGCGGCGGTGATCGGCGGCATGACCTTCTGAATCCCTGCTCCGCCCCTTCTTTCCCCTCCCGCTTCCCTCTGAGACAAAATGGCAATAAAAACGCTTTCCTGGAACAAAAGCCTGAGAAACGTCTTTTATCCGGATTAAGGTTCAAATGTCTCCGGCGGCTTGAATAAATAAAACCCCGGCCTAGAATAGACCCGGCAACAAAAAATATCGCCTTGCATCACCTTGATTTTCCGCGGCGATAAAATACGTTTATCTCGAGTAAAAAATAAAAACAACTCAGTCACGCATTGTTAAATGCGCGGCAGATAACTGACACCCTGAATAAATGCGTCCGGCGCCTGCCGGCTGCAGGGCGCAGCATCGACCTTTGCTAACCACAGGAGCGAGATCATGATTAAAGCGAAAAGCAACCGCAAGGCACGCCGGTTATTCGGTTTGACCCACTGGAAAAGCAACAAGTTTAGAGTTTCTTTTACCGAGACGGCCGACGGCGGGAAATGGAAAGTGGTGAAGAAAAAGAAATAGCACCACTATTTATCGTCAGGGAAATAATATCCATCACGATTTTTCCGCCACTGATTTCAATAATGCCGTTGCGCATTAAACAGGGGTGACAATCGTATTATTTCTTTCTTGATGAAAAAAAGGCGCGTCGCTCAGTCAGTAGTGGGAGAACAAGCGACGCGCCAAACGAGTGCGCCCGGTTTCAAGAAGCCTCCCTCCCCGCGGGGCGGAGAGGGTATTTTCTAAGCGCACTAAAGGGAAACCCGTCGCGGTCAGGCAACGGGGTATTGCTCTTAACGATTCATCTGGAACAGCGACATGCCCTGCATATCGCTGAAGGTTTTATACGACGCCTGCAGCGCCGCCTGCTGCATAAAGTAAGACGAAATAGACTCGGCCAGATCGGCATCCGTCAACGCGCTCATCTGGACCTGGTTGGTCATGTCGCGCTCTTTGCCGATGCTGTCCAGCTGATCCATTTCCTGCAGCTGGCTACCCAGCTCGGCGCGTACGCTCAGCACGTTGTTGTAAGAGTTGTCCAGGCCGCGGTTGGCTTTCGCCAGCGCATCGTTCACCTGCTGCCTGGTGGCCTCATCGGCGCCCTGCAGCGGGGTTTTCAGCGCGTTCAGCGCGATATCAATGCTCTCGAACACGTTGCTGACCGGCGCGCTGCCGTCCGGCTCAGGCTTGGGATTGCTGGTCAATGACATGAACACCGCGTTGCCGGTATGGCCGATGGTCATGGTGCGGTTGGCGTCCACTTTCTGCTGAACCGTCTTGTCGCCGCCCTGATAGCTGACGGTGCCGCCGTTATCGACGAACGGCGCCTTGTCGTTCACGTATCCGCCGAACATATAGCGGCCGTTGCCGTCGGTGCTGTTGGCCTGGTTCAGCAGCTGATCTTTCAGCCCCTGCAGCTGGGTGGCCAGCGACTGACGGTCGTTATCGCTTTCGGTGCCGCCGGCGCTGACGATCAGCGCCTTCATGTCCGCGATGGTGGACGTTGCGCCGGCCAAGACCGTTTCTTCCATCGACACGCTTTGGCGAGCGAAAGTGCGCGCCAGCGTGTATTGGCTGTTTTCCGCCTGCGACTGCGACAACATCACCGCGCGCGACGCCGCCAGCGGATCGTCGGACGGGTTGATCACCCGCTTGCCCGAGGAAAGCTGCTCGGCGGCCTTCATGAACAGCGACTGGTTGCCCGTGATGCCGTTCATGTTCTGTTGGTACATCATGCTGGTGCTCATGCGCATGCTGTGGGTTCCTTACTCTGAGCGTCGGCGCCGTAATCGGCGCCGATTAACAATAAAATCAACGAATATTCAGCAGCGCATCGAACAGCGAGCTGGCGGTCTGGATCACCTGCGCGTTGGCCATGTAGTACTGCTGGAAACGCAGCAGCTCACCGTACTCTTCGTCGAGGTTAACGCCAGACATCGACTGCTGTTGCGCGCCCAGCTGCGTCACGATCTTGGCCTGCGACGTGGCGATGGCCTTGGCGGCAGCGGTCTGGTTGCCGACGCCGCTGACGATGCCGGCGTAAGCGCCACTCAGGGTCGCCTTGCCGTCCACCAGGTTTTTGGTTTGCAGATCCAGCAGCTTCTTGGCGTTTTCGTTATCGCCGCGGCCGCTGTCGTCTTTACCGGCGGCGGCGATCTTGGATGAATCGGTGATGGCCACTTTCAGATTGCCCGCCACGTCGCTGACCGGCTTCACGGTGAAGCTGTCTTTGGCCTGCGCATTGCCGTCGATGCTCACTTCCAGCCCGTCGAAGTTCAGCGTCGGTTTGCCGTCGGCGCTGGTGCCCGGCGTGGCGTTGACTTTCACGTTGTCGGGCAGGCGACTGACCTGCCAGTTGCTGCCGTCGAACTCGACGCGATAATCGTTGGCCTTCACCTTGCCGGTGTCGGTGTAAGCGACCGACAGCGACGCATCGCCGGTGTTGCGGGTGTTATCCACCACCCGGCCGCCGCTGAAGCTGAAGAAGTCGCCGCCCGCGTCGCCGTTCAGGTCGAAACCGGCGCGATGCTGCTGGTTGAAGCTGTCCGCCATCGCCAGCGCCAACTGGCCCAGCTGATTGCGCACGCCGTCCAGCGTCTCGCTGCGGAATTTCAGCACGCCGCTCAGCGTGCCGCTGGTGATCTGGCCTTCCGGCACTTCGCTGGCGCCGTTGCCGCGGTTATAGCCGATGGTCAGACGGGAAGGATCGCTGCTGGAAGGCACGGCTTCCACCTGATAGGTGTTGCTGCCCTGCACCAGGGTCAAACCGTTGGCGAAGGAGACGGTATAGGCGTCGCCGTCCTGCTGCGTGACCTGTACGCCCACCAGCTGGTTCAGCTCGGTAACCAGCTGATCGCGCTGATCCAGCAACGCATTCGGCTCGCCGCCGGCGCTGCCGCGCAAGCGGGTGATCTCGTCGTTCAGTTTGGCGATCTGTTGGCTGTAGCTGTTGATCTGCTGCGCCGTATCGCTGATCTGCTGATTGACGCCGCTGTCCATGTCGCGCAGGAATTTGTCGGTGTTGTTGAACTGGTTCACCAGGCCGTTGGCCTTGCCCAGCACCGTCTGGCGCGCGGCGTCGTCACCGGCGTTGCTCACCAGGTTCTGCAGGTTGGTGAAGAAATCCTGCATGTTGGTCGACAGCGGGTTGGTTTTGCTCGCCAACAGGTTGTCGATCTGCGAAATCTTCTCGTAATAGGCGTTTTGCGCCCCGAACGAACTCTGTGCGCCGCGCAGCTGGTTGGTGATGAACTGGTTGTACTCGCGGTTGACGCTGGTGACGGTGACGCCGTTGCCGATAAAGCCGCTCATGGTGGCCATGCCGCCGTTCTGCGCCAGGATCGCGGTCTGGCGGTTATAGCCCGCCACGTTGTAGTTGGAGATGTTGTTGCTGACGGTACTGAGCGCCACCTGAGCCGCATTCAGCCCGCTCATCGCGGTATTGATTAAGCTATTGGACATCGGAATTCCTTATGCTGCGGCGCCGGTGGCCCACAGGGTTCAAATTGAGCTGCTGAGCCTGTTCGCTCAGCCTGTCTCGGTTATCGGCAAAAATGAGAAGAACTTGAGGAAAAAAAGCGGCAATGCGGTCAGCCTCCGGCCAGCCTTCATTACCGCCTATCCCCTCAATAATTGGCGCCGCAGCAAGGCAACAAGCATGACGGGGATTTAGAACAACTCTTTCAAATCGTGGGTATAGGCTTTGACCGCCTGTTCCCCCGCGCTCTTCATCTGCTGGATCACGCTGACCAGTTTGCTGGCGTACTGCGGGTCGGTGGCGTATCCGGCGCGCTGCAACGCATGCGCCGCCTGCTCCGGGCTGCGCGCGGCGGCCACGTCGGCGTAGCGCGGGTTGTTGGTCAGCAGTTTGACGTAATCGGCGATCGCTTCGACATACGAACCGTAAACGCGGAACTTCGCCTTCACCTTCTTCGCCGCGCCCTGTTCGAACTCGGTGGTGGTGATCTCCGTCACCGGCCCGTTCCAGCTGCCGCCGGCCTTGATGCCGAACAGGTTGTAGCTCGGCGTGCCGTCTGAGGTCGGGATCTCGCGCTGCCCCCAGCCGGACTCCAGCGCCGCCTGCGCGACGATCAGCTGATGCGGAATGCCGCTCTGCTGGCTGGCCACCTTCGCCGGTATCGACAGGCGAGCGACGAAGTTGCCGTTGTTGAGCGACAGCGGCGCGGCGGCCGGCGGAGCTTTCGGCATCGCGCGGCGCACCATCTGCTCCAGCGCCTGGTTCGGCAGCGTTTGCAGCACCTCGTTGTCCAACGCCATCGGCGACAGGCCCGCCGTTTCACTCGGCACCGTGTTGGCATTGCTCATCTGCTTGACCATCATGTCCGCCAGCCCCAGCCCTTTTTGCGACATCTGCTGGGCGATTTGCTGGTCGTACATCGAGGTGTAGAGCCGCGTTTGATCGCTGCTCAATACCCCGTCCTGCGGCAAGGCGGAACGCATGCTTTTCAGCATCATCTGCACGAACATGCCCTCCACCTGCTGGGCCACCTGCTTGAGGTTGCCCTGCGGGTCGGCCGCCGCGTCGCGCTTGAGGCCGTTCAGCGCCTGGGCGTCATAGGCCGCGCCCGACATCGCCATCAGATCGCCGGCCATCAGATGATTTCCAGCTTGGCGCGCAGGCAGCCGGCGCTCTGCATCGCCTGCAGGATCGACATCAGGTCGATCGGCGTGGCGCCCAGCGCGTTCAGCGCGCGGATCACGTTGTTCAGGTTGGCGCTGGCGTTCACCTTCTGCAGCGATCCGCCCTGCTGTTGCACCGAGATCTGGGTGTTTGGCGTCACCACCGTCTGGCCGCCGCCGAACGGCGTCGTCGGCTGGCTGACGGTGTTCTGCCGATCGACCACCACCGACAGGTTGCCCTGGGCGACGGCGCAAGAGTCGAGGATCACATCGCGGTTCATCACCACCGAACCGGTGCGCGAGTTGATGATCACTTTGGCGTCCATCGCGCCGACGTTGACGGTAATGTTTTGAATCTCCGCCAGGAAGCGCACCTGAGAGCTGTTGCCCTGCGGCACCAGCACCTGGATCGTGCGGGCGTCGAGCGGCGTCGCGGTGCCGCCGCCGCGTTGGCGGTTGATGGCATCGCTGATCTGCTGCGCCAGCGTGAAATCTTCGTCGTTCAGCTGCAGGTTGAGAACGCCGCCGCTGCCGAAGGTGGTCGGCAGCTCACGCTCGATGGTGGCGCCGTTGCTGATGCGCCCGCCCGCCAGCTGATTGACCTGCACGCTGCTGCCGCCGGCCGCCGCGCCCGCACCGCCGACCAGCACGTTGCCCTGCGCCAGCGCATAAACCTGGTTATCCACGCCTTTGAGCGGCGTCATCAGCAGGGTGCCGCCACGCAGGCTCTTGGCGTTGCCCATCGAAGAAACCACCACGTCGATGTTCTGCCCGGCGCGCGAGAACGGCGGCAGTTTGGCGGTCACCATCACCGCCGCCACGTTTTTCAGCTGCATGTTGGTGCCCGGCGGCACGGTGATGCCCAGCTGCGACAGCATGTTGCTCAGGCTTTGGGTGGTGAACGGCGTCTGCATGGTCTGGTCGCCGGAGCCGTCCAGCCCCACCACCAGGCCGTAGCCGATCAGGGCGTTGTCTCGCACGCCCTGCACCGTCACCAGATCGCGGATGCGCTCCGCCGCCGCCGGCAAGCACACCAGCCCGACGCACAGCGCGATAAACCATTTTTTCAGCATCAGTCAATCCTTAGAACGGTGAAACATTTAAGAAGAAACGCTGCAGCCAGCCCATGGTCTGCGCTTCGTTGATATAGCCATTGCCGACGTATTCGATACGCGCGTCCGCCACCTGCGTCGAGGTCACCGAGTTGTTGCCGCTGATGGTGCGCGGATTGACGACGCCGGAGAAGCGGATGAATTCGGTGCCCTGGTTGATGGCGATCTGCTTTTCCCCCACCACGTGCAGGTTGCCGTTGGCCAGCACCTGGTTGACCGTCACCGTAATGGTGCCGTTGAAGGTGTTGTTGGCGTTGGCACCGCCCTTGCCGCCGAAGGTGCTGTCGCCGGAAATGTCCATATCGGCGCGCGCATTGCCCAGCAGGCCGTCAAGGTAACGCGGCGAGGTGGCGACGCCGAACTTGCTGGCGCCGTTGCGGCTGGCGTTGGCGGAGGAGCTTTTGCTGGCGCTGACGTTTTCCTGCAGCACGATGGTCAGGGTGTCGCCGACGTTGCGCGGACGGCGGTCTTCGAACAGCGGCTGGTAGCCGTAGTTCATCGGCTGCACCGTCTGGAAGATCGAGCCGTTCGGCATCGGCGCGCTGGCCGGCGCCGGTTGCGCCGTGGTCGCGCCGTCCACCAGCGGTTTGTGCGGGATATAGGCGCAGCCGCTCAGCGTCAGCATCACCATGCCCGCCAGCCAGCGTTGTCCCTGCCGCGGCAGGATTGCCATCGAATATGTGGTTACCACGGGTATCGCCTTTGTTTCACGAAAGAGAATGACGGGCGCGGCAAGCCGGGCCCGTCAATGACAGATTACAGTTGCGTCAGCTTTTGCAGCATCTGATCGGAGGTCGATACCGCTTTGCTGTTAATCTCGTAAGCGCGCTGAGTCTGGATCATGTTGACCAGCTCTTCCGCCACGTTGACGTTGGAGGTTTCCACGTAACCCTGATACAGCAAACCGGCGCCGTTCAGCCCCGGCGTGCTCTCGTTCGGCGCACCCGAGCTTTCGGTTTCCTGGTACAGATTCTCGCCCACGCTCTCCAGACCGCTGTCGTTGACGAACGTGGTCAGCGTCAGTTGGCCCACCTGCTGGGCGGCGGTTTGCCCCTGCTGGGTGACGCTGACGATGCCGTCGCGGCCGACGGTGATGGACAGCGCGTTAGCCGGAATGGTGATCGCCGGCTGCACCTGGAAACCGCTGGAGGTCACCAGTTGGCCGTTCTGATCGATCTGGAACGACCCGTCGCGGGTATAGGCCTGGGTGCCGTCCGGCAGCATCACCTGGAAGAAACCCTGCCCCTTGATGGCGACGTCTTTACTGTTGTTGGTCTGCGACAGGTTGCCCTGGCTGTGCAGACGCTCGGTCGCCACCGGACGCACGCCGGTGCCGATCTGCAGGCCGGAAGGCAGCGTGGTCTGCTCGGAGGACTGCGCCCCCGGCTGACGCATGGTCTGGTACAGCAGATCTTCAAATACCGCACGCTGGCGTTTGAAGCCGTTGGTGCTGACGTTCGCCAGGTTGTTGGCGATCACGTCCATGTTGGTCTGCTGCGCGTCCAGACCGGTTTTGGCAATCCATAAGGATGGAATCATCGGTTATTTCCTTGCTGCTTAACTCAATGAGAGCAGTGAGTTGGCACGCTGTTCGTTTTCATCCACGCTGTGGATGACCTTCATTTGCATTTCAAAACGGCGGGCGTTGGCGATCATGTCGACCATGGTCTCCATCGGCTTGACGTTGCTGCCCTCCAGCACGCCCGGCATCACCCGCACCTGCGGATCGTTTTGCAACTGATTGCCGCGCTGCTGTTGGGTTTCCGGCGTCAGGCGGAACAGCCCGTCGTCACCGCGCATCACTTCGCGCGCATCGGCCTTCACCAGCTTCAGGCGGCCGATCTGCGCGATGGTGTTCGGCGGATCGCCGGCGTTCAGCGCCGAAATGGTGCCGTCGGCCGCGATGGTGATCTCCGCCGACGGCGGCACCTCGATCGGGCCGCCGTCGCCCATCACCGGCAGCCCCTGCACCGTCAACTGCCCGGTGGAGGAGATCTGAATGTTGCCGTTGCGGGTATAGGCCTCACCGCCGCCCGGCAGGCTCACCGCCAGGAAACCGTCCTGCTGCAGCGCCACGTCCAGCGGACGCGCGGTGTAGTTCAGCGCCCCCTGGCTCATGTCGGCGCCCGGCGTCGACGCGGTCACCAACGTGCGCGTCGCCAGGCTCGGCCCGTCGACCGGCACCGCGCGCAATGCGGCGAGCTGGGCGCGAAAGCCCGGCGTCGACGCGTTGGCCAGGTTGTTGGCGGTGATGGACTGCTGCTCCAGCGTTTGGCGCGCCGCGCCCATCGCGGTATAAATCGCGTGATCCATAACTCGGCCCTATTAGCGCAGGCTAACCAGCGTCTGCAGGATGGAGTCCTGCGTCTTGATGGTCTGGGCGTTGGACTGGTAGTTACGCTGCGCGACGATCATGTTCACCAGTTCCTGGCTCAGATCGACGTTGGAAGATTCCAGCGCGCCGCTGGTCAGCTTACCGAAGCCGCCACCGCCCGACAGACCGACGCGCGGCTGACCGGACGCGCCGGTTTCCTGCCAAACGTTATCGCCCTGCGACGCCAGCCCTTCCGGGTTGGAGAAGTTGGCCATGACGATCTGGCCCAGCACCTGGGTCTGCTGGTTGGAGTAGATGCCCACGACGGTGCCGTCGTTGTTGATTTGGAAGTTGGTGTATTCACCGGCGGCATAGCCGTCCTGCGCCACTTTGCTCACCGAGTCGCTGCCCACGTTCTGCTGCATGCTGCCGGCGAAGCTCAGGGTAAAGTTTTGCGCCGGCGCGCCGTCTTTGGCAGTCATCGGGATCACCATGCTGAACTCGCCCGGCGCGCCGTTGGTGCTGGTGGTTTTCACCAGGTTGCCGCTGGTGCTGAACTCCATGGTGCCGGCGTTCACTGGCGCGGCGCTGCCGTCCTGGGTATAGACCTGCCACTTGTTGTCGTCGGTCTTGACGAAGTAGGCGTTGATGTTGTGCGCGTTGCCCAGCGAGTCGTAAGCGGTGATGGTGTTAACGTAGTTGTAGCTGTCCTGTTTGGTCGGATCGAAGGTCTTGTTCTCCGGCACCTTATGGGTGGACTTCAGGTTGGTCACCATCTCGCCGGAAGTGGACGCCTTGGCATTCATCATGCCTTCAGGAATGCTCAGCGGCACCGGGTTGGCGCCCTGCTGGATGGTCGGCGGGGAACCGGCCGCCGGATAACCGGTCAGCTGCAGGCCCTGCATGTTGGTCAGGTTACGGTTCTCGTCCAGCTTGAACTGGCCGTTGCGGGTATAGAAGATGCCGCCGTCTTTATCCTGCATGCGGAAGAAGCCGTTGCCGTTGATGGCGATATCCAGCGCACGGCTGGTGCCGGTGGTGGTGCCGCCCTTGAAGTTCTGGGTGATGCCGGACACCTTGACGCCCAGCCCAACCTGCGAACCGGCGAACATGTCGGCGAAGGAGACGCTGCCGGATTTGAAGCCCGCGGTCGCGGAGTTGGCGATGTTGTTACCGATCACGTCCAGATTGGTTGCTGCCGCGTTCAAGCCGCTGACTGCCTGAGAAAAGGCCATGTTATTCTCCGAATAGTGGTCAGGCTATCGTCCGATTGAGCCTGATGCTTAGGGTTATAAGATCTGTCGCACGTCTTCCAGGGTGGCGTTGCCGGCCAGGCCGAGATCCAATTTGGCGCCGTTGCCGTCGCGGATCACGCCGTTGACCAGCCCGAAGTGCAGGCTGCGCGCCACCAGCTGCTCGCCGTTGCCTTTGGCGTTAACCGCCACTTTGTAGGCGCCGTCAGGCGCGGTGGTGCCGTCATCCAGCGAACCGTCCCAGGTGAAGGCGTGTACGCCGGCGGTCAGGCCGCCGATTTCGATGGTGCGCACCACCTGCCCGCTGGCGTTGGTGATGGTGGCGGTCACCTGATCGGCGGCGCGCTCCAGTTCCACGCCGAACGGCGTGGTGCTGACCTTGCCGTCCTTGCTGCCGACCAGAATGTTGTTGCCCGGCACCATTACGCCGTGACCGATCAGCGCAGTCGCCTGCAGCGACTGATTGCTGTTGATCTGGCCGGAGATCGACCCCAGCGTGGTGTTGAGCTTTTCGATGCCCTGAACGGTGTTGATCTGCGCCAGCTGCGAAGTCAGTTCGTTGTTCTGCATCGGATTGGTCGGATCCTGGTTTTTCAACTGCGCCACCAGCAGCGTCAGGAAGCTGTTGTGCAGATCCTGGCTGTTGGTATTTTTGCTGTTGTTACCGATGACGGTGTTGTCCAACGACTCGTTGGTGGTTGCGGCGATAGCCATGGGAACCTCCGGTTACTGACCCAGCGTCAGGGTTTTCATCATCATCGACTTGGTGGTGTTGAGCACCTCGACGTTGGCCTGGTAGCTGCGGGAAGCGGAGATGGTGTTGACCATTTCCCCCACCACGTCGACGTTCGGCATGCGCACGTAGCCCTTGGCGTCCGCCAGCGGGTTGCCCGGCTGATACACCAGACGTTCGGGCGCCGGATCGTCCACCACCTGGGCGACGCGCACGCCGCCGGTCGGCTGCCCGGGCGCCGCCGCGACCTGGAACACCACCTGCTTGGCGCGGTAAGGCTCGCCGTCCGGGCCAGTCACGCTGTCGGCGTTGGCCATGTTGCTGGCGCTGACGTTCATGCGCTGGGATTGCGCCGATAGCGCCGAGCCGGAGATATCAAAAATGTTCAGTAAAGACATGCGCCTTATCCTTGTTGCAGCACGGACATCATCCCTTTGATCTGCCCGTTGAGCAGCGTCAGGTCGGTCTGATATTTCAGGCTGTTATCGGCAAAGTTGGTGCGTTCGCGATCCATGTCCACCGTGTTGCCGTCCATCGATGGCTGGTCCGGCACCCGGTACAACAGATCGAGCTGCGGCGGCTGCAGGGTCTGCGCCGGGATGTGGCGCGCCGCCGTCAGGTTCAGCGACATGCCGTTGCCGTTGACTCGCCCTTGTTCCAGCACTTTGTTCAATTGGCTGGCGAAATCGATATCCCGCGCCTGATAACCCGGCGTGTCTGCGTTGGCGATATTGGCGGCCAGAATTTCCTGCCGCTGGGCGCGCAAGTTCAGCGCCTCTTGGCCAAAGCGCAGAGCCGCGTCCAGTTTGTCGAGCATGCTCCCTCCGCGAGGTTAGAATTTGGAGTCGACAGCATAAACGCCCCCTGCGCCACCCTATCGCGGGAATAAACGCAAAATGGGGCGCTATTTATCTGCTTAGCCTGCGCGCGCTGCGGGTACACTTACGCGTATCCCGATGAGGCTTGAGAAGATGACGATGAAAGGTAAAATGCTGCTGCTTATCGGCCTGCTGTGCAGTCTGAACGCGCGCGCCGACGATCTGGCGACGCAAATCGAAAGCTTCATCCAAGGCAAGTTCAGCGGCGAACCGGTGCAGGTGAAAGTGCGGGTGCGCACGCCGCCGGCCCAATGGCCCGCCTGCGAACTGCCGCAGCTGTCGCTGCCGCCCAACGCGCGGATCGGCGGCAACGTCAGTATTTCGGCGCGCTGTGGCCAGGAGCGGCGTTTTATCCAGACGCAGGTGCAAGTGTTCGGCCGCTATCTGGTTTCGGCGCGCGGCATCAGCGCCGGCAGCCGGTTGACCGCGGCGGATCTGACGTTGAAAGAAGGCCGGCTCGATACCCTGCCGCCGCGCGCGCTGACCGAAGCGGGCAAGGCGTTGGGCGCCGTCAGCCTGCGCAACATCAGCCCCGGCCAACCGCTGACCCTCGCCATGCTGCGCCGAGCCTGGATTATCAAGGCCGGGCAATCGGTACAGGTCAACGCGCAGGGCGAAGGATTCAACATCAGCGGTGCGGGTAAGGCGATGAACAACGCCGCCGCCGAAGACAGCGTGCGGGTGCGCATGGCGTCCGGGCAGATCGTCAGCGGCGTGGTCGGGGACGACGGCGCGATCCGCATTACGTTATAAAAAAGTAAAGGTTCCGCAAACCTTGCCGATAAGACAAATCAAGCAGCATTTTATCGGCCACCAGGGCCGCAACACTTTCATTGCAGCGTCGTCGCCCGAGAGCGGTCACGGCGTAAACGGAGATGGACCATGAGTATCGATCGCACCCAGCGGTTACAGCCGGTTTCCACTGTGCAACCGCGTGAAACCCCGGCCGACAACCCGCTCCAACCGCGTAAGGCCGCCGTGGCCGAAACGGCCGTCAGCGGCACGCAGGTCAAGCTGAGCGAGGCGCAGGCGCGCCTGATGCAGCCGGGCACCCAGGATATCGATATGGGCCGGGTCGAGGCCATCAAGCAGGCGATCCGCAGCGGCGAACTGAAGATGGACGCCGGCAAAATCGCCGACGCGCTGCTGCAAGACGCGCAGAGCGACATTCAATGGATCGCCGGGCGCGACTGACGGCGCGGCGGCGAGTAGCGGTAAAGGATAAGTCATCACTATGGAAAACCTGGCACAACTGCTGGATAAACTGTTGGAAACGCTGCAGGCGCTCAATGGCGTGCTGGAGGAAGAGCACGACTTGCTGTGTTCCGGCCAGTTGCCCGGCGTGGCGCTGCAGCGCGTAACCGATGCCAAAAGCCAGCTGCTGGCGACGGTCGCCTACCTCGAGCAACAGCGACTGGGGCAGGAAAAAGCCTGCGGGCAACGCGCGCCCTACGCCAGCCATGCGCCCCTGGCCGATCGCTGGCAACGCGTTCAACTGCTGAGCCAAACGCTGCGCGAAAAGAATCAGCACAATGGACTGCTGCTCAATCAGCAGATCGACCATAACGCTCAGGCGCTGGCGATCCTGAGCAAGAACAATAAATCGCTGTATGGCCCGGACGGCCAGTCGCACGCCGGCAGCCTGCTCGGCAGAAAAATCGGCGTCTGACCTAACTCATTTCGCCCGGTGAACGCACCGCCGGGCGCGGGTTTCCCCGGTTATGCGCAGCCTCTCGCATTTTCTTCTTACCGCTTTCTGAATTCCCTTAACGCTATGCGCCAGGCTGCGCATGCCGTGAATTTGGCTGTTTCTTTCCCTTTGGCCGCTTGTCACCCTGTGGTTATTTTTAAATCACTTGAAATATACCCTTAACGGGTATAAATTCGCAGGGAGAGCGAATGGCCGATATTTATCTCACCAAAACCTTTCTGGGTTTTGCCGCGCGCGAGCGCATCAGCGACGCCACGATAGTGAAAGCGGCGCGAGAGATGCAACGTCAGCTGTACGACGCCAATCTTGGCGGTTGCGTATACAAAAAGCGCATCGCTCGGACGGGTGCGGGCAAACGCGGCGGCTATCGGGTACTGATCGTTTTTCGCGATGAAGAACGCCTGTTTTTTATGCGCGGCTTTGCCAAAAGCGAGAGAGAAAACATCAGTACGGACGAGTTACAAGGATTGAAACATCTGGCTGCGCTGTATCTGGATTATTCGCCATTCAGACTTTACCAGCTGGTCAACAACAAGGAATTACGGAGGCTAAGCGATGAGTAAAATTCTTGCCGAGATCCACCAGGAAGTTCAGGGCCTGCACCGCGCCGGTTTCGTCGACGACGTGACCATGCGCACCTTCGACATGCTGTGCCTGCGGCCGGTAAAACAGTTCGGGCCGGCCGAGATCCGCGCATTGCGCGAACGCGAAAACGTCAGCCAGCCGGTGTTTGCGCTGTATCTCAACGTCAGCAAAAAGGCGGTGCAGAAATGGGAGCGCGGCGAAGCGCAACCGAACTCCGCCGCGATGAAGTTGTTGACGCTGGTGGAACGCAACGGCCTGCAAATTCTGGCCTGAGGCGCCCCTCCCGCCACTTCGCTCATCGGATGAGGTCGGCAGCCGTCGGACAGACAATCGATGTTGAAATCAGAACACATTCAACAGCCCTCGATACAACAAGGAACTATCCGATGTATATTATCGATTCTATTAATTGCTTCATATCGAGAGCCAGCGAATCGGCCTATTGAATAAAACGCTTCAGGGTATTTATATTCATGCCATAAATGCCCGTAGCTTACATTTACCTTACCTGTTTTTGTTACTTAAACGGCGTCAATTTAGATGCTCGCAGCTTATAAAGCTCATTGTTTTTCGCTTTAAACTGGCCATCGATAATACCGCCATACCAATCGCCATACATCGGATTCGGGAAGATAATAAAACGCTTGCCAAATTCTTGCTGCACATCCTCCATCATTTTATTCCTTTCAGCCTGGCTTTTACCTTTTGAATCAATAAAGTCAGCCAGATTGTCGCCAAAATACAGCACGACGTCATACTGGCTTTCCAACGCGTCGCGACGACTCTGTTTACCCTGCATCTCCGGTGTTTTTAACAACAGATTTTCTTTTTTCGCCTGAGGCAAATTAATGCGGCGTAAATTTTTTAGCGTCACGTCAATCTGCGACTGCTTTCTGTCACTCAGGTAGAAAATGGTAACGCCGTTTTCATCGGCAAACCTCAGGAAATCGATAGCGCCGGGCACGGCTTCCGCCGCTGCCATGTCGACCCATTCGTCCCAACCGTCAAGCAAAAACGACTGGTTCTTTATCAACCAGGCCTGGTGCGGGCTGTCATCCAGCACGGTCTCATCAAGATCCAGCACGACGGCACGCGGCTTCTCCGATTTATTCTTTAATTCCTGCTCAAGTCGGAGCTTGCCCAACTGATACCCTTGATAAAAAGCCGCCCGTGCCTCTGCCGCATTCTGATACCACAATACCGACATGGCGAATTGTTCCGTGAGGCAACTGGCGGGCAGTTCAGTCCGAGAAGGATCGCAGTGATTATTTGACGAAGCGGTGAAAGCCACGCATAAAAGTAATAATGGCATGTATGATTTTAAAATTTTCATAGATACTCCATATAAGTTTAATTTTATGAGAGTACGGCGAGGATTATTTATATAGTTAATACATTGCGCATAATTTACTGAGGGACGGGTAAATTAACGCCCTTCACGCACATTTAATCTTCATAAATTTGAAGGTTAAGCGGAAATTACAATAAAACAAAGAGAGAAACAACGTATAAAAATAGGATTATGACTGTTGTCACACAAACAGGCTCCAGATTGTGCCGCGCGACAAAGGCGGCCGTGAGTCTTGAATTTCCAGGCTCATTTTATCGCTTAAGTATAACGCCGGCCGGCGCCAAACCACCCCACCGAACCGGGCGGCGATCTATTCGTAATTGACGATCACCTGATTGCCAATCACCCGCAGCGGCGGGTTCAGCCCGCCTTGCGACTGCACGTAATAGACAAAGCGCAATTCCGCATTGGCCGGTTCGCCCTGCAGACCGTTGCTGCTGCCGCTGCCGCCGCCGAGCGGAATGCAGCGGTTTACCGTGCAGAGCTGGGCCTGCAGCCCGGCCGGCTCCGGCCCCAGCAAACGGTAGCGCCAGCTGACGCGGGTGATGCGCGCATTGGCGTCCGGCAGCGCGTTCGGCGGCCGCAAACCGGCGGACTCATCGCGCATGCCGCCCTGTTCCAACGTCACGCCCGCCCCTTCGGCCACCCAAGAGCCGGACACCGCGCCGGCAGTCAACGGGGCCAGCAAACACAGCACGAACAGACAGCGTTTCATCAGGCGGCTCCGATGGTCGAGGTCATGCGAATCTGGCGATCGTCGTTGATCTCGAGGTTGGACAGCACCACGAGCTGCGGCAGGCTGCGACGCAGGAAGCGCGCCAGTAAAGGCCGCAGCGCATGGTTAACCAACAGCACCGGCGGCGCGCTGAGCATCTCTTGCCGCTGCAGCGCCTGGCGCGCCTGTTCCAGCAGGCGATCGGCCAGCCCCGGCTCCAGCCCGCCGCCGCCCTGCAACGCCTGCAGCAACAGACGCTCCAGTTGGGTATCCAGACCGATGACCTGAATCTCGCCGTTGCCCGGGAACCACTGCTGCGTGATCGCCCGGCCCAGCGCCACCCGCACCACGGTGGTCAGTTCATAAGGATCGCTCTGCGCCGGAGCGTGCTCCGCCAACGTTTCGACAATGGTGCGCATATCGCGGATGGAGACGCGCTCGGCCAGCAGGTTTTGCAGCACCTTGTGCAGCGTGGTCAGTGATACCACGCCCGGCACGAAGTCTTCGGTCAGCTTCGGCATCTCCTGCGACACGCGATCCAGCAACTGTTGGGTTTCCTGGCGGCCAAACAGCTCGCTGGCGAACTGGCCGATCAGGTGATTAAGGTGCGTCGCCACTACGGTGCTGGCTTCCACCACGGTAAAGCCCTGGATCTGCGCCTGCTCGCGCAAGGCACTATCGATCCACACCGCCTCGAGCCCAAAGGCCGGATCGACGGTTTTGTCTCCCGCCAGCTCGCCCACGGCATTGCCGGGGTTGATCGCCAGCCAGCGGCCCGGCTGCGCTTCACCGCTGCCGATTTCGACGCCTTTCATCAGGATGCGGTAGCTGGCAGGCGGCAGTTCCAGGTTGTCGCGAATGTGTACCACCGGCGGCAGATAGCCCATGTCCTGCGCGAATTTCTTGCGGATCCCGCGGATACGCCCCAGCAGCTCGCCGTTTTGTTGAAAATCGACCATCGGAATCAGCCGGTAGCCCACCTCCATCCCCAGCGGATCTTCCAACTGCACGTCGGCCCAGCTGGCTTCGGCGGCCTGCGGGTTGTCCGGCATCACTGGCTCTTCAACCGCTCTCGGCGCCTGTTGTTCACGGCCGCGCAGCCACCAGGCAAGACCCAACAGAGCCGCGGTAAACAGCAGGAACACCAGGTTCGGCATGCCCGGCACCAGGCCCAACAGCCCGAGCACCCCGGCGCTCAACAGCATCACGCGCGGATTGTTGAACAGCTGGCCCACCATCTGCTCGCCGACGTCCTGATCGGTCGCGACGCGGGTGACGATAACGCCGGCGGCGGTGGAGATCACCAGTGCCGGGATCTGCGCCACCAGGCCGTCGCCGATGGTCAGCAGCGTATAGCTTTCCGCCGCCGCCCCCAGCTCCATGCCGTGTTGCACCACGCCGACCAACAGGCCGCCGACCACGTTCAGCACCATGATCATCAGGCCGGCGATGGCGTCGCCGCGCACGAATTTACTGGCGCCGTCCATCGAGCCGTAGAAATCGGCCTCCTGGGTGACTTCGGCGCGGCGTTTCTTCGCTTCGTCCTCGCCGATCAACCCGGCGTTCAGGTCTGCGTCGATCGCCATCTGCTTACCCGGCATACCGTCCAGCACAAAGCGCGCGCCCACTTCGGCGATACGCCCCGCCCCCTTGGTGATCACCATAAAGTTGATCAACACCAGGATGATGAACACCACGATACCGATGGCGAAGTTGCCGCCCACCAGGAAATGGCCGAAGGCCTCCACCACGCGGCCGGCGGCGGCGGAACCGGTGTGCCCTTCCAGCAGGATGATGCGCGTCGACGCGACGTTGAGCGACAAACGCAGCAACGTTGAGAACAGCAGAATGGTCGGGAAGGCGGCGAATTCGAGCGTGCGCTGGGTGAACATCGCCACCAGCAGCACCATGATCGACAGCGCGATGTTGAAGGTAAACAGCAGGTCGAGGATAAACGCCGGCAACGGCAGCACCATCATCGACAGGATCAGCAGGATCAACACCGGGCCGGCCAACACCTGCCACTGCGTATCTTTAAAATTGCCCGGCAAACGAAGCAGGGAGGCCAAATTAGCCATCAGAGTCACTCTCTTTTGCAAAATCCAGTGCTTCCGGCACCGGTAAACGTTCAGGTTTTTTCGGGATCAGGCCGCCCTCGCGCCGCCAGCGGCGCAGCTGGTACACCCAGGCCAGCACTTCGGCGACCGCGGCATACAGGGTGGCCGGAATATGCTGCCCAATCTCGCTGTGTCGATACAGCGCACGCGCCAGCGGCGGCGCTTCCAGCATCGGGATGCGGTGTTCCGCGCCGAGCTCGCGGATGCGCAAGGCGATTTCACCGGCGCCCTTGGCCAGCACTTTCGGCGCACTCATTTTTTTATCGTTGTACTGCAACGCGACGGCGTAGTGCGTCGGGTTGGTGACGATCACGTCCGCCTTGGGTACATCGGCCATCATGCGGCGCCGGGCGATCGCCCGCTGCTGCTGACGAATGCGCCCCTTGACGTGCGGGTCCCCCTCCTGATCCTTGAATTCGTCGCGAATATCCTGCTTGGTCATCTTCAGCTTTTTGAAGTGGCTCCACAGCTGGTAGAACACGTCGAACGCCACCATCGGCGTCAATCCCAGCACCACCAGAAAACCGCAGAACAGAATCATCTGCAGCGCATTGCCCAACGCGTCGAGCGGCTGCTGGGTCATCAGATGCAGCATCGCCGCCCAGTTGTGCCACAGATAGAGGCCGGTCACCCAGCCGACCAGCGTCGCTTTCAGGATCCCTTTCAGCAGCTCGGCCAGCACCTGGCTGGAAAAAATACGCTTCAACCCGGACAACGGGTTCAGCCGTTTCAAGTCGAATTTGATCGACTTGCCGCTGAACAGGATGCCCCCCAACAGCATCGGCGCGGCGAGCGCCACCAGCACCAACCCCGCCATGATTGGCAACAGCGCCAGCACCGCCTGGCGCAGCAACATGCCCAGCTGGCGCAGCATCTGTTTATCGTTGCTGACCATGCCGTGGTCGAAGTTCAAGCCCTGCGTGAGCATCGCCGCCAGCTGTTGCGTCATGTTGCTGCCGGACATCAGGATGATCGCCAGGCCCGAGAGCAGCATCAGTACCGAGGTCAGTTCGCGGGAACGCGGGATCTGGCCGTCTTCACGCGCCTTCTCCAGCCTGTGGGGCGTGGGGGCCTCGCTTTTTTCCAGATCGCTGTCTTCAGCCACGAAACGCCGTTCCTGTGTCGGGAGGGTAAAGAATGGCGGTCAGCATGCCAAAAAATTGGCGATGTCATTGACGGAACAACGGGGGAAAAGGCGGGTTATTTAGGGGATGAGACAATCAAGGGGGAAACATTACAACCAATTTTCCAGCCGCAAACCCTCAACGCGCTCAAATTCGCGTCGATTATTGGTCACCAGTATCAATCCTTCGCTGCGCGCATGCCCGGCGATATGTAGATCGTTTACGCCAATAGGCGTTCCCTGGCGTTCCAGCGCAGCCCGGATGTTGCCGTAGTGCGATGCCGCTTTGGCGCTGTAATCGAGAATGTCCAATCGGGAGACAAAATCCTCAACCACTCTGGCGTTCACCGCTGGGCGAGCGCTTTTCTCCACCCCGTGAACCAATTCGCCATAGGTGATTGACGAAATGACCATTTTACCTGCATAACGATTGAATGCCTCCAGCACTTCCAGCGGCCGGCGCTTAATGACATAGATAACAATGTTGGTGTCCAGCATATGACTGAACATCAAAAATCTTCCCGCTCGCGCTGGTGCTGCCCGGCACGTTCATTGAGGAAATCATCGCTCACCTCATTTTCCGCACAGAAGAAACTGTCCCAGGTATTCTCCAGGGGGGCAAGAATGCGCTCTTTGCCCACTACGCGGACGGTCACTTTAGAAACGGTATCAGGGAAACGCACCTCTGCAGGCAAGCGTACAGCCTGTGTCCGATTATTGGTAAAGACAGAACCTAACGTCATGGCAACCTCCTTTAACTAGAGTACAAATTATAACCGCCATGATGTATATAGCAACGCTATATACATTAATCTTTGCGGGGCACAGCGCAACTTTCGGGGCGCGCCGCTGCGCGCCCCGATAAGCCTCAGAAACCGAGGCTGTCGAGCAGATCGTCGACCTGCGCCTGGTTGGCGATCACGCCGACGCCGTTCTGATCGAGCTGTGGGCCGTTCAGCAGGCTGTCGTTCGGCCGTTTTTCCTTCACCGGCTGCTCCGGCATGTTTTCCATCAGTACCATCAGCAGCTGCTTTTCGATCTCCTGCACCACGTCCATCATGCGCTTGATCACCTGACCGGTCAGATCCTGGAAGTCCTGCGCCATCATGATCTCCAGCAGTTGGGCGTTGGTGAAGGCCGTATGGCCCGGCACCTGATCCAGATACTGGCGCGTGTCGTTGACCAGAGAACGCGCGTCGTCCAGTTCGATAGGATTGGCGAACCACTCGTCCCAGCGCCCCTTCAACGCGTTCGCGCCGGATTCCAGCTCCGCCTGGCGCGGTTGCGCCGCCTCCACGCAGTTCAACGCCCGTTCCGCCGCCTGCGCCGTCATGGTTACGACATAGTCAAGACGGTCGCGCGCATCCGGGATCGCCTCTGCCGCCTGGGCGATCGCCTGATCGAGCCCCAGTTCGCGCATGCTGTCGCGCAGCATTCGGGTCAGTTGGCCGATGCGGGAGATGATCTCTCCCGCGGTCGCTGCATCGCTGGCAGGCATTGGAATGTCTCTCATCGCCCTCTCCTTACATGCCCAATTTTTCAAAAATCTTGTTGAGCTTTTCTTCCAGCGTCGCCGCCGTAAATGGTTTCACTACATAACCGCTGGCGCCGGCCTGCGCCGCCGCGATGATATTTTCTTTCTTGGCTTCCGCCGTCACCATCAATACCGGCATCGCGGCCAGCGCGCTATCGGCGCGGATGGTTTGCAGCAGCTCCAGCCCGTCCATGTTCGGCATGTTCCAGTCGGACACCACGAAGTCGAAACCGCCGGCGCGCAGCTTGTTCAGCGCATCCGCGCCGTCTTCAGCTTCTTCGACGTTGTTGAAGCCCAGCTCTTTGAGCAGATTTCTGACGATGCGACGCATGGTGGAAAAATCGTCCACAACCAGAAATCTGAGGTTCTTGTCTGCCATTGTTACTCCTGAAATAGTTAACCGTTTAATGATGCAAAACCGCAGGCCGCCGCGCGGCGAACCTGGGTCATATCGCCGCCGAGTAGACCCTGCGGACTAAAATCAAATGCGCAATGCCTGGCCGCCGGCGATCTGCGCCAACATGCGCTGGCTCATCCTGTCCAGCTCGACCACTTCGCTGACGCCGCCGCCGGCGATCGCCTCGCGCGGCATGCCGAACACCACACAGCTCGCCTCGTTTTGCGCCAGGGTATAGGCCCCGGCGCGGTGCATCTCCAGCATCCCCGCCGCCCCGTCGTTGCCCATGCCGGTGAGGATCACGCCCACCGCATTGCGGCCGGCATATTGCGCCACCGAGCGGAACAGCACGTCGACAGACGGACGATGGCGGTTAACCGCCGGGCCGTCATGCAGCTTCACCTGATAGTTGGCGCCGCTGCGCGCCAGTTCCAGGTGG
This sequence comes from Serratia sp. LACPHL-BACT-2024-00286, assembly GCF_043109535.1. NCBI lineage: Bacteria > Pseudomonadati > Pseudomonadota > Gammaproteobacteria > Enterobacterales > Yersiniaceae > Serratia > Serratia sp. LACPHL-BACT-2024-00286. The sequence goes on along the minus strand of NZ_JBICNA010000001.1, from coordinate 217,637 downwards.
CGATCCCCCGGCGCGATGTAGGCATGGCCCGGCAGCACGCGCTCGCCGTCCTCCGCTTCTTTCACCGTGATCTGACACAGCTTGTTCAGCCGCTCGGCGAACGAACGGGTGAAACCGGGCGGCATGTGCTGGGTGATCAGCAGCGCCGGACTGGTGGCAGGCAGCGGCTGCAGCACCTGGCGGATCGCTTCGGTGCCACCGGTGGAAGCGCCGATGGCGATCAGTTTTTCACTGCTCAGCAGCGGCGCGTGGCTGAGGATCGCCGGCGCCGGGCTGTTGGAACGCTGCGGCAGGCGCGCCCTGGCGGCGGTGCGGATCTTCTCGGCAATCAGCTCGCTGTAAGCCAACATGCCTTCGCGAATGCCGAGCTGCGGTTTGGTCACGAAGTCCACCGCGCCCAGCTCCAGCGCGCGCAGCGTGATTTCCGAGCCTTTGCCGGTCAGCGAAGAGACCATCACCACCGGCATCGGCCGCAGGCGCATCAGCTTCTCGAGGAAATCCAGCCCGTCCATGCGCGGCATCTCGACGTCCAGCGTCAGCACCTGGGGATTAAATTTTTTGATCAGATCGCGCGCCACCAGCGGATCCGGCGCGGTCGCCACCATTTCCATGTCGGCGTGGCCGTTCACGATTTCCGTCATCAGCTGACGCATCAGTGCCGAATCGTCTACGCATAACACTCTGATTTTACTCATTACCTCTCCTTGGTCAGCCCATACACGGTCTGCCCACGCAAGTAGAAATCCCGGCTGATTTGGCTGAAATTCTCGGAGTGGCCGGCGAACATCAGCCCCCCCGGCTTAAGCAAGGGAACGAAGCGGCGCAGGATGCGCTCCTGCGTCGCCTTATCGAAATAGATCATGACGTTGCGGCAAAAAATGGCGTCGAATTGCCCCGGCAGCGCCCACTCCGGCGCCAGCAGGTTCAGCGGCTGAAAGTTCACCCGCGCCGCCAGCTCCGGCCGCACGCGCACCAGCCCCTGATGCGGCCCGGTGCCGCGCAGGAAATAGCGCTGCATTTGGGTCGGCGTCAGGGTGCGCAGATCTTCCTGGCGGTAAACGCCCGCTTCCGCTTTTTCCAGCACCTGCGTATCGATGTCGCTGGCCCAGACTTGGCAACTGCCGGCCCGCTGGCCCAATGCATCGCTCAACGTGATGGCGATCGAATACGGCTCTTCGCCGGTCGAGGCCGCGGTGCTCCAGACGCTGTAGCCGTTCGGCCGCGAGCGCGCGTGTTCCGCCAGGATCGGGAAGTGGTGCGCCTCGCGGAAAAAGGCCGTCAGGTTGGTGGTCAGCGCGTTGATAAACGCCTGCCACTCCGCGCTGTTCGGATCGCTTTCCAGCAGCGCCAGGTAGTCGCCGAAATCGTGCAATCCCAACAGCCGCAGCCGGCGCACCAGACGGTTGTAAACCATCTCGCGCTTATGCTCCGCCAGCACGATGCCGGCGCGTTGATAAATCAACTGGCTGATACGGCGAAAATGCACGTCCGACAGCGGCAGGCGCTGCACCATTTGCGTCAACATCGACGCAGTATCCCGGTTAGAAGTTGACGGCGCCTGTTTCATGCCACCTCACCGGGGAAACACGTGCTGCTTATGCGGTTTAACAATCTTGGGCTTCCTTTACCACGGGTGAAACTGCGTTGTTGCTGTTACCTGGCGCGACGAAGTTATCGTCCGCCAGACGGAATACCGCGACCGCGTCAGCCAGGGTAATGGCCTGCTCTTCCAGCGCGGTGGCGGCAGAAGCGGACTCTTCCACCAGCGCGGCGTTCTGCTGGGTGACCTGATCCATCTGGGTCACCGCCTGCGTCACCTGCTCGATGCCGCGGCTCTGTTCATCCGAAGCCGACGCGATCTCGCCCATGATGTCGGTCACGCGGGTCACCGAACGCACGATGTCCTGCATGGTGGCGCCGGAGTTTTCCACCAGCACCGAGCCGTGTTTGACGCGGCTGACCGATTCATCGATCAGCACCTTGATCTCTTTCGCCGCCTGTGCGCTGCGGCTCGCCAGGTTGCGCACTTCGCCGGCGACCACGGCGAAACCGCGCCCCTGTTCACCGGCGCGCGCCGCTTCCACCGCCGCATTGAGCGCCAGAATGTTGGTCTGGAAGGCGATGCCGTCAATCACGCTGGTGATGGCGCCGATTTTCTGCGAACTGTTGGCGATATCGTGCATGGTGGTCACCACGTCGCCGGCCAGTTCGCCGCCCTTGGCCGCGGTGGCCGAGGCGTCGCGCGCCAGCTGAGAAGCCTGCCGCGCATTGTCGGCGTTCTGTTTCACCGTGGCGGTCAGCTGTTCCATGCTGGCGGCGGTTTCTTCCAGCGACGCGGCCTGCTGCTCGGTGCGGGAAGAGAGATCGTTGTTGCCTTCGGCGATCTCCTGCAGGCCGATCAGAATCGACTCCGCGCCGTCGCGCACCGCGCCGACGGTGCCGATCAGCGACTGCTGCGTGCGTTGCAGGCTGGCGAACAGCATGCTGATTTCATTGCGGCCATACACCTGAATCGGCGTCGCCAAATCGCCGGCGGCGATGCGTTCAAAATGGCTGCGGATCTGGTTCAGCGGCTGTATCAGCATGGTGCGTAACCACCACATGGCGCTGCCGGTCACCACGATCAGCATCAAGACCGCCCCCGCCAGCATCAGGCCCGCCAGCGTGAAGGAGAACTGGTTGGCGTCTCTGGCCTCGCTGATGTCGCCGTTGACCAACTGCAGGTACTGCACGAAGTCGGCTTCGAACAGGTCCTGGGTTTTCTGCGTCGGCTGATCCATAAACGCCTGCAGCTCCCCTTTCTCCAGGAAGCCGATCAGCTCGCGCAGCGCGCCGCGCAGCCGCTCGTAGCTGGCCTTGGTGGTTGCCGTCTGCTGACTCTGTTGCTCACTGCTGCGCTCAACCGCCATAAACTGATTGAAATAGAGATCGGCCTTCTGCAGTGAACTGCGGGCGCTGCTCATCAATTCGTTCACCTGCTCCTGCGGCAGTTTCAGCGCCGCACGGGTGCCGGCGCGGTTCAGCGTATTACGCGCCTGCAACAGCGACACCCAGCTCAGGCTGAGCGAATCGCGCTGCTGGCTGCCGAGGGTGATGATGTCGAGGTTGTGGTTATCGGAACGAAACGCGGAATACGACAGGCCGCTGCTGGCCAGCTGCAGAACGCAGAAGGTCATCAACAACAGGAACAAGCTGGTAGAGATACGGATTCGGTTAAACACTGTGAACCTCCTTGCAGCCGGCCGGCGACCGGCCTACGTAGGGAAAAGGGCCGCTGCGAGAGAGGCCCGATACCGGTCAGAACGTTTCCCAGTTATCCTGCAGATCGCTGGCGTTCATTTTCTTATGATTGATTACCGGTGTTACCGTCGCCTTGCTGGTGACAGGCGCTTTAAACTCTTCCTGGCCTTCCGGCCTCAGGCGGAATACCGCCACCGACTGGGTCAGCATGCTGGCCTGTTCTTCCAGCGCCGCCGCCGCCGAGGCGGATTCTTCCACCAACGAGGCGTTCTGCTGGGTCACGCGGTCCATTTCCGCTACCGCCTGGCCAACCTGATCGATACCGCGGCTCTGTTCGTCCGACGCCGAGGCGATTTCGCCCATGATGTCGGTCACGCGGGTGACGGCGTTGACGATGTCGCCCATGGTTTCGCCGGCGCTCTCGACCAATACGGAACCCATATCGACGCGGCTGACCGAGTCTTCGATCAGGCCTTTGATCTCTTTGGCCGCCTGTGCGCTGCGCTGCGCCAGGTTGCGCACTTCACCGGCCACCACCGCGAAGCCGCGGCCCTGCTCGCCGGCGCGCGCCGCTTCCACCGCGGCGTTCAACGCCAGGATGTTGGTCTGGAAGGCGATGCCGTCGATCACGCCGGTGATATCGGCGATTTTCTGCGAGCTGCCGGCGATGTCGTGCATGGTCTGCACCACGTTGGCCACCACCTTGCCGCCCTTCTGCGCGGTTTCGGAGGCGCTCAGCGCCAGCTGTGAAGCCTGACGGGCGTTTTCGGCGTTCTGTTTCACCGTCGCGGTCAGCTGTTCCATGCTGGCAGCGGTCTCTTCCAGCGAAGCGGCCTGCTGCTCGGTGCGGGAGGAGAGATCGTTGTTGCCCGCGGCGATTTCAGACGCGCCGCTGTAGATGGCGTCCGCGCCCTGACGCACGCCGCTGACGGTTTCGATCAGTTCGCTTTGCATGTGTTTCAGGCTGGCCGCCAGCACGCCCATTTCGTTGCGGCTGGTGACCACGATCTGCTGAGTCAGGTCGCCGGCGGCGATCTGTTTGATGTGGTCAATCATGCGGTTCAGCGGGCGCACCAGGATATGATGGATGCCGGTCCAGGCGAGTACGATCACCGCCAGCACTACCACCAGCACCACGATCAGCGTCCAAATGGCCGAGTTGTACGAGCTGTTGCTGCCGTCGACCGCGATTTGGTACAGCTTGCCGTTTTGCTCCAGATACAGGTTGTAGCTCTGCTCAAAGTTGTCCTGGTAGCTCTGCGTAGGCTGATCGAAGAAGGCGTTGATCTTGCCTTCGCCCAGCAGCTGAATCAGTTCGGAGAGCGCGCCGTACAGAATGTCGTACTGTTGCTTAACGCGTTCTGCCGACTGGGGATCCTGACGCGGATCCTGAGGGATCTTTTCGTAAGCGGCATAGTGTCTTTCCGCCCTGGCCAGCTCTTCTTTCGCCTTGGCCAGCAGTTCATCAATGGTGGCGCCGCTGCCGATCTTATTGGTATCCATCATGTAGCGAATACCGGCACGGTTTAGGGAGTTGCGCGCCTGCAGCAGGTCAACGCGGCTTTCACTCAGCTGCAGCTGCTGCTGGCGGATCGTTTGCAGGACGGTAAAGTTTTCCTTATCGCTTTTCAGCGAGGAGAAAAAGAGTCCGCCCGAAATCAACTGCAAGGCGCCAAACAGCACCAACACCAGCAACAGGCTGGTGACCACCTTCATACGATTTAACATGATTTCCCTTGTTGAAGCCCGCGCAGACAGGCTCTGATGACGTTGAATGTGAGAGTTATCGGCGCCGTGCGGCAAAACTTTATGCGGGAAAGTAACTATTTTTAGTGGGGGTTCCGGGCGCGGTCTGCGGCGCCGCGACAGGTCAGGAAGAGTGATGGATGAAGGGGGCAGCGCCCTGCCCCCTGGGGTCATGAATCAGACGCTTTTCGCCACGCTGTCGACCAGCGACATCTCTTCGCTGCTCAGCAGCTTTTCGATATCCACCAGGATCAGCATGCGCTCGCCCAGCGAACCGAGACCGGTGAGGTATTCGGTCGCCAGCGTCACCGCGAACTCCGGCGCCGGGCGGATCTGCTCGGCGGTCAGCGACAGCACGTCGGAAACGCCGTCGACCACGATGCCCACCACGCGCTGACCAAAGTTCAGCACGATTACCACGGTGTTTTCATCGTAAGACACGCTTTGCTGCGAGAATTTCACCCGCAGATCGATGATCGGGACAATCACGCCGCGCAGGTTGGTGACGCCCTTGATGAACGCCGGCGTGTTGGCGATGCGGGTCACCTGATCGTAGCCGCGAATTTCCTGCACCTTGAGGATATCGATGCCGTACTCCTCATTGCCCAGGGTGAAAATCAGAAACTCTTGCCCTACCGTTTCGCCAGCCAATTTGCTGACGGCTGCCAATCCTGCCATATCATTCACCTTTTAAATCAATAAACTCATTATTATGCGGCGGCGTCCGTCAGACGCTTTTCACGGTTCAAGGTTTGCAACGCCGAGACATCGACGATCAAGGCCACGCTGCCGTCGCCCAAAATGGTCGCGGCGGAGATGCCCGGCACTTTGCGGTAGTTGCTTTCCAGATTCTTCACCACCACCTGATGCTGGCCGATCAGTTGATCCACCAGCAACGCATAGCGGCGGCCGGCGCTCTGCAGGATAACGACGATGCCCTGCGTGGCGTCGGTTTTGGCGCCGTCCACTTCAAATACCCGATACAGCTCCACCAGCGGCAGGTATTCGCCGCGCACCTGCAGCACGCGTTCGCCCCCGGCCAGCGGATGCAGATCTTCCGCCTGCGGCTGCAGCGATTCCATCACCGCGTTCAGCGGCAGGATGAAGACTTCGTCGTTCACCTTGACCGACATGCCGTCGAGGATCGCCAGCGTCAGCGGCAGCAGGATGCGGATGGTGGTGCCTTTGCCGGCCTGCGAACGGATCTCGACGTGGCCGCCCATCTCCTGAATATTCCGTTTCACCACGTCCATGCCGACGCCGCGGCCGGAAACGTCGGTCACCTGCTCGGCGGTGGAGAAGCCCGGCGCGAAGATCAGCATGCCGACCTCTTCGTCGCTCATGCTGTCGCTCACCGCCAGCCCTTGCGACGCGGCCTTGGCGAGAATTTTTTCGCGGTTCAGGCCGGCGCCGTCGTCGATGACTTCAATACAGATGTTGCCGCCCTGATGTTCGGCCGACAGCACCAGATTGCCCACCGCCGATTTGCCGGCGGCGATGCGGGTGGCCGGCTCTTCGATACCGTGATCGAGGCTGTTGCGCACCAGGTGCGTCAACGGATCGATGATGCGTTCGATCAGGCTCTTGTCCAGTTCGGTCGAGCTGCCCTGCAGCGTCAGCTCCACCTGCTTGTTCAGCTTGCCGGCCAGATCGCGCACCAGGCGCGGGTAGCGGCTGAAGACGTATTCCATCGGCATCATGCGGATCGACATCACCGACTCCTGCAGATCGCGCGCGTTACGCTCCAGCTGGCTCATGCTGTTCAGCAGATCGCCGTGGTTGACCGGATCGAGCGTGCCGGAGCGCTGCGCCAGCATCGACTGGGTGATCACCAGCTCGCCCACCAGGTTGATCAGCTGATCCACCTTTTCCACCGCCACGCGAATGCTGGTGGACTCGCTCGCCTTGGCGCGCGCTTTCGGCGCTTCCGCCGCTGCGGCGGCCGGTTTGGCGGCAGGCGGCGCCGGCGCAGGTTCCGGCACGGCGACCGCTGCCGGTAAGCTAGCTTCTGCGACGGCCGGTTCGCTCGGCGTCGGCGTCGAGAAGCTGATTTGTTCCGGTTCCAGCACGAAGCACAGCACGGCGCTGATGTCGTCTTCGCTGGCGGAGGTGAGCAACGTCACGTCCAGACTGTGTTCCGTCTGATGAGGGTCTTTAACCTCACCGAGGTTGCCCAGCTCTTCCAACATCAAGGGAATTTCACTGGCTTTCAGCCCGTTCAGGCTGATGCGCATGCCGCCTTCGATCGCCGCCGGCTTCACGACAGGCTGCTGAACGGCCGGTTGAGCCGCGGGCGCCGCCTGCTGCTGTTGCACTTCCAACGCCAGCTGGCGCAGCGCCTGGCAAATGTATTCAAAGCTTTCGGCGTCAGGCTGTTGCGAGGTTTTATAGGCGTCCAGTTGCTCCTGCATAATGTCTTTGGTTTCCAGAAACAGGTTGATAATCTCGGTGCTCAGGCTCATTTCCTGGCGTCTTGCACCGTCCAGCAGGTTCTCCAGCAGGTGGGTGGTTTCCTGCAGCACCGAAAAGCCAAAGGTCGCCGCGCCGCCCTTGATCGAGTGCGCCGCGCGGAAGATGGCGTTCAACGGCTCGATATCGGGGGCCAGCGGATCCAGCTCCAGCAGATGTTGCTCCATGTCGGCCAGCAACTCGTCCGCCTCATCAAAGAAAGTCTGATAAAAATCGCTAATGTCCATGCTCACGGGGTCACCTCTGGCTGTGAGTCGCGGTTAGTCGGTGCGGGTGCGGCCGCCGGTTGTTCCGGCGCCTGATCGGCCGGGGCTATCGCCGGGGATACCTGCGCTGGGACGCTAGGCGCTGGCGTTGACGCCGCCGGCTCCGGGGCTGCCGCCGAGGGCTCCGGCGTTTGGCTGGCCGGTGCAGTCGCCGACGGCGCCAGCTGTTTCAGGCCGTCCGGCTGGTCGATATCCATCGCGTTGCTTTCGGCATTTTCATGTTCGATGCCTTCTTGCGTTTGCTTATTCAGCACCAGCACGGTGATGCGACGGTTAATCGCGTCATCGGCGCCGTGCTGTTTCAGGCTCATGGTGGCCGCCATGCCCACCACCCGCAGCACCTTGCCTTCCGCCAGGCCGCCGGCGATCAGCTCGCGTCGGGAGGCGTTGGCGCGATCGGCCGACAGTTCCCAGTTGCTGTAGCCGCGCTCGCCGCTGGCGTAAGGGATATCATCGGTGTGGCCGGACAGGCTGATCTTGTTCGGCAAATCGTTGAGGATCGGCGCTATCGCCCGCAGAATATCGCGCATGTAGCTCTCGACCTGCGCGCTGCCGGTTTTGAACATCGTCCGGTTTTGGCTATCGATAATCTGGATGCGCAGCCCCTCGTCCATCATGTTGATCAGCAGATGCGGGCGCAGCGCCTTCAGGCGCGGATCGGACTCAATCAACTCATCCAGCTTTTCGCGCAGCTTGTTCAGGCGCAGCTCTTCGGCGCGCTTGTCCGGCGAATCGACCTGCTTTCTCACCAGGCCGTGCTGCTGGGTAGGATCGTCGCCGCCGCCCGGGATCGGGCTGCTTTCGGAGCTGCTCTTGTCGCCGCTGGTCAGTGCCACCTTGAGCGGCGTGCGGAAATATTCGGCGATTTGCGTCAGCTCCTGCGGGCTGGCGATCGCCAGCAGCCACATCACCAGGAAGAACGCCATCATCGCCGTCATAAAGTCGGCATAAGCGATCTTCCAGGAGCCGCCGTGATGGGCGGCATGATGCGACTTGCGCTTTCTGACCAGAACGACCGGATGATTCTGTTTCATGCTTCTTCTTCTTCCGTCGCCTGCTGCGCCGGCGCTTTCACGCGGCGCACGTGTTCTTCCAGCTCAACGAAAGAAGGACGTTCGGTGGTATACAGCGTTTTGCGGCCAAACTCGACGGCGATCTGCGGCGCGTAGCCGTTCAGGCTCGACAGCAGCGTGACCTTGATGCACTGCATCATCTTGACGTTTTCGGCGCTCTTCTGGCGCAGCAATGTGGCCAGCGGCGAGATGAAGCCGTAGGCCAGCAGAATGCCGAGGAAAGTACCGACCATGGCGTTGGCGATCAGCGCGCCCAGTTCCGCGGCCGGCCGATCGGCCGAAGCCAGGGCGTGCACCACCCCCATCACCGCCGCGACGATACCGAACGCCGGCAAGGAGTCGCCCACCATCGCCAGGCTGCCGGCGGGCACTTCGCTTTCCTGCTCGTAGGTTTCGATCTCTTCGTCCATCAGCGCTTCGATCTCGAACGCATTCATATTGCCGCTCACCATCAGCCGTAAATAGTCGGTAATGAACTCCACCAGGGTGTTATCGGCAAGGATGCGCGGATAATTAGAAAAAATTTCACTTTCTTGCGGATTATCGATATCGAACTCGAGCGACAGCATGCCCTGCTGGCGCGATTTGGCCAGCAGGCGGAACAGCAGCGCCATCAGATCCATGTACAGATCTTTGTTGTATTTGGAACGGCGCATCAGCCGCGGCAGCGCGCGCAGCGTGGCTTTGATTGCCTTGCCGTTGTTGCCGACGATGAAAGCGCCGACCCCCGCCCCGCCGATAATCAGAAACTCCGCCGGCTGATACAACGCACCGAGATGGCCGCCCACGATCAGGTAGCCGCCAAACACCGCACCCAATACCACCAGATAACCCAAAATAACTAGCACACGCATTCCTTAAATTAACAATGTGGATGGAAGGTGGGGCAAACGCGCCCTGGCGCACAGACCAGGCTGCGTGTCTGGGGGCGGCATGCCGCCCCTGCGTATCACACGTCGGTATTCATTGCCGAGAGCCGGCAATGTGGCGGCTCAAATGGCGCGTTTGACCTGCTCGTCCAGCAGTTGAGGAATAATATCGGCCAGTTGCGGCGAAAGTTTACGTCTTTTTACGGCGCGGGATGGGGGTTGGCATAAACTGCAAATGAAACCGTTCAGCGGCTGGTGCGCGTGGGTGATAAATGCGCCGCCGCAGCAGCTGCAGGCAGAGAGCTGCAGCATGCCGCTGTCGACGAAACGCACCAGCGTCCAGGCACGGGTCAGCGCCAGCAACGGCGCCTCGCCGGCCTGCTGGGGGCACTGCTCGAGATAGAGGCGATAGGCTTTGATCACCGCCTCCACTCCGCTGCACTGCCCGCTTTTCATCAGAAACAGGTAGGCATTGTAAAACATCGACGAGTGAATATTTTGTTCCCAGGTCATAAACCAGTCGGTTGAGAACGGTAACATTCCTTTTGGCGGCGGGCTGCCGCGTAACTCCTTGTAAAGTTTAATCAAGCGCCCGCGGCTGAGCTGGGTTTCGCTCTCCAGCATCTGCAATCGGGCTCCCAGCGAAATCAGCTCCATGGCGAGCTGAATGTCCTTGGCTTCTTGAACGATACTTTTCTCAACCATCATCAGGCTCTTTTCTTCGTCGGGCTAGCGTCTTTATTCGATAGCTCTTGCAGTAAATGGCTTGATAGCAAAATGCCGGTATGGATTTGTTGCAGATCGTCGACGCGCGACTCTTTGGTCAGGCGTTCGATGGTCTGGCTTTCGTTAAAGCGGAAGTGGCAAACCAGCTGGTTGGTCTCGGCCAGTTTAACCATTTGCGGCAAAGTCAGCTGCGCCAGCGCATCGGCCATGGCTTCATCAATACCAAGACGGAACATCGCGGACGCTTTTTCATCGTTGATCAAACGCTGTGCTAAAAGTAAATATGACAGATTGATGTCATAAATATGCTTAAGTAATTCAGACGTACCCATATTCCCCATCCCGACAGACTATGTTTAAAAACATACGCTGGGTGATAAATTTTATCGCCCGTGACCTGGGTTGTTTCCCAAAGCTGGCAAATTAATCTCTCAAAAACGACTGCTATAATTTTCAACAATCGCTAAATTTGACCACTGTTCAGTATTTGCTACGAGCGTAAACCAACGTGTATGGATGTACAGCATTCTGCTTCGATAGTGTTTAGTCACCATGAAACTATTTTTACAAATTTAATAAGATTATTCCTAAAGCAGCGCAACTCTACCCCCGAACCATTAGCACACACAATGTAAGTGAGAGGCAATTTTAAATACAATGTGACATGGATCACAAAAATAAAAAATAATTAAGCCAAATACACCCAAATACGCTCACTTATTGACCGCCATTTTGTTCACAAAACAGCCATAGGTAAAAAAACGTCTTAAAAACAATGTTTATCCGCCAAAAAATTATCTTTTTTAGATCAATTCGAACAAAAGCATCACCAAACCAAAATAACAGAACAAAAATCTGTATATAGGCAACAAACTCAGTATAAATAACCATTTGAGTTACTAAAAAATATCCAAGCCGAAAAATAACTTGTGTAAACTATAAGGTTATTAGCTATCGGATTTGACTTAAGCCCTCAGCCTGAAGCTGTTCTAATTTTCCGCATCAGGTGATTATGGCTTATCAATGATTCGCAGGCGTAGTGAACAAGCAAACAGACGTAACGATATGTTTCCGTATTAGCGCGATGCAAGAATGCTTTTTCTACATTAGAGTTCCCCAAAACGACATATCGGCAGCAATCCATAAAACTTTAATGCCTTTTATTTCTTTTTCTGTCGCCGTGATAATTCGCTCTCCCCCAGAGATTATTTACATGGCTTACGTTTTCATCACTTCATTGTCATAAAATAAAACGCAGTTTTGTTTTACTCTTCATATTTCCCCATCGAGAAAAACGGCTTTTCAGCGCAAGCGACGACGACAAACACCGCCCAATGCCGCAGCGGCGCCACGGACGGTGAAAAAATCACCGCAAAAGATGGCCTGGCGCGGCGCCGCGAGCTTGTGCACGGCAAGAACGACGACGCGTCGGCCGTCAGCCGCCCTGAGACTTTCCCTATTTATCCGTTTATCAGCAGGATGAGATTGCTGACGGCGCACTGGCATATTATGATTTATCAAAGCGCCGTTACGTGCGGCGTGACATCATTACCCGGTGCAATTTATCTACTTGAAATGATTTTTGTCAGGTCGTACATCGCTGCCTCGACGGCGTCGCCGTGAGCCGCCGATGTGTTATTCACCCGGCTTTAACTATTAACAGGCTATATTTTAATCATGACCGATACGCTCGAATATCTGCTGACATTCCGTAAATGCTCCTCTTTGGACAGCCTGGAGAAGGTGTACGACAAACTGAACTACTCCATTGAAAATGATAAAGAAATGAGCAACATGTACCGCGCCGCCGACCACCGTCGCGCCGAGCTGGTTGCCGGCAAATTGTTCGATCTGGGCAAGGTGCCGAAAACGCTGTGGGCGCAGGTGCTTTAATTCAGTGAAATTACGTGCGGCAACGGTTTTATCTTTTATTGCTATATAACCGGGGTAAATTCGGCTTTTATTGCCGCGCGTGATGCGAAACACATTTATTCCCCCCGCCAGGCTCTACCCTTTATCCGACGCAGTACCTCCGCCAAGGCCGCCGACACGGCAGCCTGAAATGCGATGGATACAACAAGGAGTGGGATATGGGGTATCAAAACGTTCTGGTCACCGTCGCCGTTGCCCCCGACAGCCACCGCCTGGTGGAAAAAGCCGTCTCCATCGTCCGCCCTTACGGCGGCAGTATCACCTTGTTAAGCACCCTCGCCAACCCGGAAATGTACAATAATTTCGCCGGGCCGATGCTGGGGGATTTGCGCTCGTTGATGGAGGAGGAAACCCGGCTGTTTATGGAGGAACTGCGTCAACGCGCCGGCTACCCGATCGCCGATGCGCTGATCGTGCACGGCGAGCTGGGTGACAGCCTGGAATACGCCAGCCGCCGTCAGCCGTTCGACCTGCTGATCTGCGGCAATCATCGCGACGGCATGATGAATAAGGTCTCCTGTTCCGCCGCCCGCTTTATCAATATCAGCCACATCGACGTGCTGATCGTTCCGCTCTAAGGCTAAGCACATTCGGTAACGTTGTCTTGCCGCCCCTGGACTAGGCTTAACGCATCTTGTTTGTCGCAACGCAAAGGAGCTTTCGATGTCCCCTTCTTCTCAACAGAACCGCCGCTTCCTGCTGGCCTCGCGTCCGCACGGTGAACCGACGGCGGCCAACTTCCGTCTCGATACCGTCCCCGTGCCACAGCCCGGCGCCGGGCAGCTGGTGCTGCGCACCGTTTATCTGTCGCTGGATCCTTATATGCGCGGGCGCATGAGCGATGCCCCCTCCTACGCGCCGCCGGTGGAGATCGGTCAGGTGATGGTGGGCGGCACGGTATCGCGCGTAGCGGCTTCACAGCATCCCGATTTCAACGTCGGCGATTGGGTGTTGGGTTATGACGGCTGGCAGGATTACGCCCTGTCTGACGGCAGCGGCCTGCGCAACCTCGGCCCGCACCTGCCGCATCCTTCCCGCCTGCTGGGCGTGCTGGGCATGCCGGGATTTACCGCTTACATGGGGCTGCTCGACATCGGCCAACCGCAGGCGGGGGAAACGCTGGTGGTGGCCGCCGCCAGCGGTGCGGTCGGTTCGGTGGTCGGCCAAATCGGTAAGCTGAAAGGCTGCCGCGTCGTCGGCATCGCCGGCGGGGCGGAAAAATGCCGCTATGTGGTGGAAGAGTTGGGTTTCGACGCCTGCATCGATCACCGCGCCCCTGACTTTGCCGAACAGCTGGCGGCCGCCTGCCCTAAAGGCATCGACATCTATTACGAAAACGTCGGCGGGGCGGTGTTCGACGCCGTACTGCCGCTGTTGAACACCAAAGCGCGCATTCCGGTGTGCGGCATCATCGCCCATTACAATGCCACCGGGTTGCCTGCGGGGCCGGACCGCTTGCCGCTGCTGGAGGGACTGATCCTGCGCAAACGCATCCGTATGCAGGGCTTTATCATCTTCGACGACTACGGCTCACGCTTTGACGAGTTCTTGCAACAAATGAGCAGTTGGGTCGAACAGGGAAAAATCAAGTTCCGCGAGGACATCGTCGACGGGCTGGAGCAGGCGCCGCAGGCGTTTATCGGCCTGCTGCAGGGCAAGAACTTCGGCAAGTTGGTGATCCGCGTCGCCGACGAGTAACCGGTAACAGGGCGTGGTACACCACGCCCTGCTTTTAATGCACGGCACCGTCGCCGAATCTCACATCCTCCTCGACCGTCAGCGTCACCTGCACGATAGTGCGCACCGCTTCCACCCTCGCCGCCAGCGCCCTGCTCGGCTTGCCCGGATGCGCCGCCGCCGGCAAACGCGCAACGCGTACGCATTCTCCCGCTGCCTGACGAATTGGCCATCACGTCTTTCCCCATTGAGCCGATCGCCGGCCGGCAGGCAAAGCGCGACCCGGCCTTAATCTGGCTCTGCGGCCTGATAAGCCAAATCGCCTTCGCTCCCTGTCCACATTAATAATTGCTGCATTATCAACCGTTCAACCCCTCGACCAACGGCCTGCAGAGGGGGCTTCCCACGCCTACCAAATAGGAATCATCCGAATTAACATTCGGAAAATTTATATATTTGATCATCTTTAAGTGGCAAATGGTAAGGATAAAAAACAGTCAGTGACTTTTTTTACGTAAAAAAAGAGTTGTTTTATAAGCACGTTGACTTAAGTGTTACAGATTTATTTTTTGGTATTACCAATTATCCAATAATTTGAGATAAAAAATGATCTGCTCGCATGTATATGTTTTAGATGATTAAAACCAAGATCGTGAGCAAGTTAACGAATTGAGCATTGATCCACAAGGCTATTTTGCAAATGCAGAGCTCTATTGTAGACTGCACAAATCGTGCCTTTGTGTAAACTTTGTTAAATCTTTCGTCAGTTCCTGTCTCCATTCGTGACAGATACGCCATCGGGATCGCGCGTCAATTCTCGTGCGGTAGCTATGCCTAAAGCGGGGAATAGTATGGATCGCCTTATCATTGCGCACACGCCTTTGCCCTCCCATCAGCTGTTGTTCAGAAGCCTTTCCGGTGAGGAAAAACTGGCCGGATTGTTCGAGTTCGACGTCGAGCTGCTCAGCCCCGACAATCGGCTCGATCTGAAAGCGCTGCTGGGACAAAAAATCACGTTGGAGCTGCGGGGCAATCCGCTGGCGCCGCGCTATCTCAACGGCAATATCACGCGTATGACCCTCTCCGGAAGGGAAGCCGGCGGCAACCGTTACTATATCTACCGCGCCGTGCTGCGCCCCACGCTGTGGTATCTGACGCAAAACCGCGATTTTCGCATCTACCAGGAAAAGACCGTTCCCGACATCCTGACGCAGGTGCTGGGGCAGTATCAGGTGAAAATCGATAACCGCCTGAGTTACGACTACCGCATCTGGGGGTACTGCGTGCAGTACCAGGAGAGCGATTTCGATTTCATCAGTCGCCTGATGGAGCACGAAGGCATCTATTACTATTTCACGCACCAGCAAGACGGCCATACGCTGGTGCTGGCTGACGCGCCGTCGGCGCATCAGGAACTCGCCGGCTACGCCAGCATTCCCTATCAGCTCGCGGAAGGCGGCCTGGTGGAAAACAAAGACAGCATCAACAGCTGGAGCGTTTCGGACGCCATCACGCCCAGCCTGTATAGCCTGGATGACTACGATTTTCGCAAGCCGCGCGCGCGGTTGCTGGAGGCGCGGCAGAATCCCGCCTCGTTCGCGCAGGACAAAGCCGAGGTGTTCGACTGGCCCGGGCGTTATACCGATCACGCCCACGGCCAGTTTTACGTCAAGGTTCGCCAGCAGGAGTTCGAAGCGCAGCACGAGCAGATGAGCGGCGAAGGCAGTTCGCAGGGCATTGCGCCCGGCTACCGTTTTCAACTGATCCAGGCGCCGCGTATGGAGGACAACCGCGCCTACCTGGTGGTCAGCGCGCATTACTTCATGCAGGAAAACAGCTACGCCAGCAATGATAACGACGTCGGCGAGCAGCGTACCGAATTTCAGGTCGTTCCGGCGGACATCAATTGGCGCCCGGCGCGCATCACGCCCTGGCCGAAAACCCACGGCCCGCAAACTGCCGAAGTGGTGGGGCCGGAAGGCGAAAGCATCTGGACCGATAAGTATGGCCGGGTGAAACTCAAATTCCGTTGGGATCGCCACGGCAGCGGCAATGAAACCAGTTCCTGCTGGGTGCGCGTCTCCAGCGCCTGGGCCGGCTGGAAATACGGCGGGATCCAGATCCCGCGCGTGGGCGAAGAAGTGGTGGTCGACTTTATCAATGGCGATCCGGATCGCCCTATCATCACCGGCCGCGTTTACAACGAAGACAGCATGCCGCCGTGGGATCTGCCCGGCGACGCCACCAAAATGGGCTTTATGAGCCGCAGCAAAGGCGGCGGCGCCGACAACGCCAGCTTCCTGTTCCTGGAAGACTCGCCCGGCAACGAATCTTTCGACATGCACGCCGAACGCAACATGAACATGACGGTGGAAAACGACAAGAACGTCAATATTGACGGCAGCCGCACCACCACCATCGGCCGCAAGCAGGACGACACCGTCACCGGCGACGCCACGTTCCTGTACAAAGCGAAACGCACCACCACCGTCGATGGGCTGGAAACCGCCAACCTGAACGCCCACCAGACGGTGAACATCAAAGGCGGCCGCGACCTGACGATTATCGACGGCGGCGATAAAATCGACATCACCGGCAATCAGTCCTTCAAGCTTGACGGCGCGCAGACGCAAAACATTACGCAGACCCAACACGTCACGGTGAAGGGCAATCAGACCCTCGACATTACCGAAGGGCAACAAACCAGCACCATCAAGCAAGGGCAAACGGTCAACATCACCTCCGGCGGGCAGCACACCACCATCACCGCCGGCGGGCAGGAATTGACGGTTAAAGGCGGCGGCCAAACCGCTACCGTCACCGGGAATGTCACCGAGACCTACAAAAACGATCAGAGCACGACGATCACCGGTACGCTGACCATCAAAGCGAAAACGATCAACATCACCAGCGCGGACGGCGTGTCGGTGCAGACACCGAGCTGGAAAGATAACTGCCACGGTTGGAAATGGGTGGCGACCGGGGCCAACTTCGCCTTCTACGGCTCCAATCTTGCGTTGACAGGAGCCAGCCTGAAACACACGATGCTGGATATTTCGCACAATCCGCTGGCGATCAGCAAAACCAATTTCAAGCTCAGTAACGATCCCATGACGTTCACTCAGCTTGGCGCGCTGGTGACCAACGGCGCCTTACGGTTGAGCACCAAGGCGCTGGCGATCTTTTTATAAAGGGACTCCCATGTCGAAGGCCAAAAATGTTCTCACCGTTATCGGGTTGATTTTATTGGCTCCTATCCTCAGCCTGGTGGGTTTTTTCAAATTCATCACGGTCGATATCTGGGGTTATTTCAAACATATCGGTTCTTCCCTCAGCGTGATGGAGAACGGTATTTCCGCCTCCGGGCAAATCGTCAGCATTCGCCAGACCAACCTGTGGGACGGGAATCGGCCGGTCTGCGAAGTCGAAGTCAAATACATCGCCCAAGACGGAAAAAACCATACGGCCGTGGCGAAAGGCCCAATTAGCGTCGTGGATCTGCCGCGTTATCAGCCGGGCCATTTCACCGCGATCAAGTACGACCCGAAGAACCCCAAAAAAGCGGTGATCGAAGAGCTTTCCCGGCTTTGAGCGAAAAGGCTTCTTTCAATCACGCGATCCGATTGCAACGCTCTGCCAACGGCTTATCGTTCATCGGTTCGCTAACTCACCTTGCATAAGGAAGTGTCACGATGGGCGCGTTCATTGCCTTTTCGACGCAGGACAGCCTCTGGGGACAAATCCTGTTTACCTTCTTTGGCATCCTGGTTGGCTGCGTCTTGCTCGCCGCGATCGGCAAAACCTTTTTGTCGGCCAGCCGAGCGGCCGCGTTGCCTGCGCGGTTGCTGATCTTTGTCGCGCTGATGCTGGCGCTGCTGAAATACAACCAGCAGGTGATGTCTGCGGTGAATGCCCCCGCAGAGTTGATCGGGTTCCTGATTTTGCCCGGCTTTTTGATGGGTTATCTGGGTGCGGCGCCCACCGGCAGACTGGCACTGGCGATAGAGCTGCCCTGTTTTGCGGCGCTCGCCGCGCTGCTGATTCTGGGCACCGCCGACGTCGAGTTTTTTGCCCCCTATCACCTGGAGAGCGCCGGCCAATTTATCGCCAAAGCGATCGCCGCGGCATTGTCCGTCGCCGCCGTGCTGTTGGCTCGCGGAATAAACGGGAAGGACGGCGCACTGTCCTCTTGATCATCCCTTTCGAAGCGGGGCCCTCCCCGCATTAACGATCGGCGCTGAACGCCGCATCGTTTTCTTCATCTGTTGTGACATAGCCTGATATCTATTAAACCGAAAAACGGATTGTTTTTGAGCAGCAGCCTGGCTGCCAGCTGATATCCACAGGAAGCTTTACACACACAATGAAAGTCGTAAAACCTCTGCGCCTCAGCGCGCTTCATCGCCCCTTCTCTTGGCAAGGGCAAAACCATCTGGGCGTTTCCGTTTTGGCCTTGGCCGATATGGGGGCTTCCCCGCGCCTGCGCCCCGAACCGGAGCTGTGGCAGTTGGCCGCCGAAGAACTCACGCTGAGCGGCGGCGTGCTCGATTTGGCTATCCCCAAAGCCTGCGCGGAGTTTCTCGCCACCGGTAACGCCTACACCCACCATCAACAAGACAAAACCGCTTGCGCCGTAAAGATCCAGCTGGATTCGCTGGAAAAAACGCTGGTGGTTTTCGGCGATCGCCATTGGATCAACGATCGTCCCTCCACTCCCCTCCCTTTTGCAGAAATGCGTCTGGACTGGCGCCGGGCTTACGGCGGCACCCAGTTCGCCGATAATCCGCACGGCATCGGCGCCACTCCAGAAACATTTCCGCAGGGCCGCATCCATCGCCTACCCAATATTGAACCGCTGCAGGGGCGCCTCGCGTCTCCTCGGCAAAGCGCGCAACCGGCGAGCTTTGACGCGTTGGATATCACCTGGCCGCGCCGCTTCTCCCGCATCGGTAAAAACTACGACGCCGACTGGTTGAAAAACGGCTTTCCCGGCTTCGCCAACGATATCGACTGGCGCCTGTTCAACATGGCGGAAAGCGATCAGCAGTTTCCTCAACGCGACAGTTTGCCGCCCCGCGCCGCCTATCGAATTTGGAACATGCACCCTTCAGAACCGGTGCAGCAAGGTCATTTGCCGCCGTGGCGCACACGCTGTTTCATCAACCGGCTGCGCGGCGACGAAACGCATTTCGAAGAAATCGCGATGCGCCACACCACCGTCTGGTTCTTCCCGCATCGGGAACAGATGCTGCTGATTTATCAGGGCAGCACACGCATCAATGAAGACGATGCCGCCGACGTAATGCAGCTGATGCCGGCTTTGGAAATCGAAGGCGAGCCCCGCTCCACCGCGCATTATCGGCAGGTGTTGACCCAGCGGCTGGATAAGGAACGGGGGGCTCTGCACGCGTTTCGTGAGCAAGAGTTGTTGCCGGAAGCGTGCATCGGCGCCTGGCTGGATACGGAAACGCCGACGCAGCAAAGCCCGATGGCGGAAAATATCGCCGCCTACGAGCACCGGCAGCGCGAAGAGCACCGCCAGCGCCTGCTGCGTGAAGGCCAGGACATCGATGAACTGTTCCCGCTGCCGTCGCAAGACGCGCCGCCGAAGCTGGACGAGCTTGCCGAATTCGTCGAGCGTCTCGAAAGCCAGGCCGAGGCGCAGTATCAGGACATGCTCAAGCTGGCGCAAGCCGAGGGTATCGATCCGCGCAATCCCGGTGGGGATCACGTGCCGCCATCCGGTGCGGAAAGCTACCAGCAGCAGCGCGATCTGCTGTTCCAGGAGGCGCGCCGGCATCCCGACGCGTTCAGCGAAAAACAGCTGGGGGAAAGCGAGCGCGCGCTGCACCAAATGTATTTAATGTCGGCACAGGCGCAAAGCCCTGCGCTGCGTTTAAGCGGCGATCTGGCGCAAATCATTCGCCAACGCGTCACCGCCGCCATGCTGCGTGATAAGGATCTCAGCGGTCTTGATCTCACCGGCGCCGATCTGTCCGGCATGGATCTCTGCCAGGCTAACTTGCGCGGCGCTTTGCTGGAAAACGCCAATCTGCGCCAAACCCGACTGGCGGGCTGCGACCTTCGCGAGGCGATGCTGGCGCGCGCCGATCTCAGCGGCGCCGTCTTGCAGCAGGCCGATCTGAGCCACGCCTCTTTGGCCCTGGCGAAATGCGAAGCGACGGATTTCGGCGGCGCGCAGCTGCACGAAACCAACATTCAGCAAACGTTGTTTCAACGCTGCGATTTCACGATGGCCTCATTACGCGATTTGCTGGGATACGAAACCTTGCTCGGGCAGTGTGATTTCAGCCGCGCCACGCTGGCCAACATTACGCTGATGGAGCTGCAACTGGAGCAGCTGACATTCAGCCACGCCCGGCTCGACAAAGTCAGCTTCGTCAAATGCCGCTTGCAGGCGGTGAACTTCGATCGGGCGCGGCTTGAAAGCTGCGCCTGGGTTGATACCGAGACGCAAAGCCTCAGTTTCCGCGCCGCACGCCTCACGGCCTGCGCCTTCGCGGCAAAGACGCTGCTGCCGCAGGCGGATTTCAGCGACGCGACGCTAAACCAGTGCAATTTACGCCAGATGCCGTTGCAGCGGGCCAATTTCAGCCGTGCGCGTCTCAATAATTGCGACCTGTCGGAAAGCCGGTTGAACGAGGCTGATTTCCGTCAGGCCAACGGCAGCGGCAGCCTGTTCATTCGCAGCGATCTGTCTCGCGCCAACCTGCGCGACGCCAATTTCATTGCGGCGATCCTGCAAAAATGCGTGCTGTCGGGCGCCGACCTGCAGGGCGCCAATCTGTTCCGGGCCGACCTGTCGCAGTCGCAAGTGGATCAGGCGACCCGGCTCGAGGGCGCCTATACCGCCAGGGTGAAAACATTGCCTCGCCACAACGGGAAGGAAGTATGACCTCAAAGCCAGAGCAAATACGCCAGCGCGTGAAACGCGGCGAGCTGATTGCCGGTGAGGATTTGCACGGCCTGTCATTCGCCGGTATGGATTTGGCCGGCGGCATGTTCAATGAACTGAACCTGAACGGCGTGAACTTCTCCGATTGCGATCTGCGCGACAGCGTCTTCAGCAATTGCCGGCTCGAACAGGCGCAATTTGCACGGGCGAACCTGAAGCAAACGGCCTTCAACCAGTGCGCCATGTCGGGCGGCCGCTTCAGCGAGAGCCATATCGAACTGACGATGTTCAACGACTGCCGGCTTGAACAGGGCGACTTCAGCCGGCTGGCGCTCAACCAAAGCCACTGGATGTCATGCCAATTGGCCGGCGCGAATTTTTCCGCCACTCAGCACGATCGCACCACCTTTTACGAAAGCCCGCTCGACGGCGCTGCGTTGAATCAGGCGCGGTTATCTCTTGTCACGTTCTTCCGATTAAACCTCCGTGACACGCGGTTTGAAGGGGCAGATTTCGACCGCGTCACGTTTTTCGAATGTGACCACCGCGGCAAAAGTTACGCCGGGCAGCGCCTGATCGCCTGCCAGTTTACCGATAACCAACTGGACGACGTCGATTTCAGCCAGGCGACGCTGCGTCAAAGCAACTTTAAGGGCGCTTCGCTGCGGCGCGCCAACCTGGCGGGCGTGCAGGCGCAGCAGTCACTGTGGCTGGAGGCCAATCTGACCCACGCGCAGTGCCGCGGCGGGCAGTTCGATCAGGCGATCTTCAGCGAAGCGACGTTGGACGCCGCCAGCTTCAACCAGGCGCGCCTGTATCAATGCGTATTCCAGCACAGCCGCGCGGCGCGCTGTGATTTCAGCGACAGCGACCTGACCTACGCCGACTTCTGTTATGCCGACATCGGCGCCGCCGATTTCCGCCGCGCGCGCTTTATGCGCACCCGCATGCACCGCGCCCATCAGCAGCAAACGCGCTGGGGCGATCGCAGCGGAATTCTCGAGCGCGACGAAGAGCTGTACGCCGCCGAAACCTGGAGCGCACAGCGCCAGAGCCGAATCTGAATGCATTGACCACTTCACGAGGGGATCACCATGAGCGTTGCCAACACAACCCGCGCCGTCAACATCGCACCGCCCCAGCAGGCCGCCGGCCAGGTCGTCAACCTGTTGCCGGACGGCAGTCTGGTGGTGGAGTGCGAAGGCCGCGGCTGGCATTGCCGCCGGGCGGCGAGCTGCCTGCTGACGCCGGCACTCGGCGATAACGTGCTGGTCGCCGGCTGCGGCCACCAGCTGTGGGCGATCGCCGTCCTTGAGCGCGCGGAACCGCAAAGCGCGGCGCGGCTGAGCGTTGCAGGCGATCTGCACATTGAAACGCCGAGCGGCTCACTGTCGCTGCACGGCGCGCAGGCGCTGAAACTGAGCGGCGACGCCATGACGCTGCAGGCCAACAGCGGCGACTGCCAGGTCGACAAGATGAAATACAGCGGCGAAGAGCTGTCGGCCTTCGTCAGCATCAGCCGCCTGGTCGGCAAACGCTGCGAGTCGCTGTGGCATTCGGTCAGCCAGATCAGCCATTCGCTGTTCCGCAAAGTGCGCCAGACCGAGCACGTGCGCGCCGGGCAGCTGGATTACCAGGCGGAAGATTACGCCCGCATTCATGCCCGCAACACGCTCATTACTTCAAAAGACATCACCAAGCTGGATTCGGAACAAATCCACGTCGGATAACCTGCGGAGGCCTTTTATGTTTGCCAACAGCCAAATGATCGGCGTGGACCTGGCGTTTCCCGACGTCTGTCTGACGCCAAGCCCGGCGCCAGTACCCGTGCCCTACCCGGATATCGCCCTGGCGCCGACCGCCATTCCGAACGCGTTCAACATTCTGTTCGTCGGCACCCCGGCGCACAACATGGCGACGGTGACGCCGCTGACCAACGGCGACAACCCCGGCGTGGCCACCGGCGTCGCCTCCGGGACAGTGATGGGGCCGTCCCGCCACCTGACCGGCGCCTTTACCGTGCTGCTCAAAGGCACCCCGGCCACCCGGCTGACCAGCCTCAGCCTGCAAAATTCCACCAACGCGCTCGGCATGCGCATCGTGCCGAGCCAATTAAAAGTGTTGCTGCTTGCGCCCTGATGACGGCGCCCTATTACACAGCCATTAAACAAGAAGAGGACATTGTGAAAACACGGATTACCCTGACGCTGCTGACCGCCCTGACGCTTGCCGGTTGTTCCACGCCGCCGCCACCGCCGCCGGCGCTCAATAACGACGCCATCGTCAGCAGTGAGGTCAACGGCGTCACGCTAAAGCACCGCGCCGCAGTGAGCGCGCCGCAACAGTTCAAGCCGATCGGTGAGGAGTACCGCAGCCTGTACGCCGCCAGCATCATGAGCAGCCCGAATTATACCGGCACCGCCGTCGGCAGCCTGGACAACGCCGCCGCGTTCTACGCGCTGGGCGAAGTGGAAAACAACTGGCTGGCGATCTCCGCCATCCGGGGCGGCGACCTGGTGGGTTACATCCAGGCCAACGCCGGCGTACCGGAAGCGCGCTACAAATCGACGCTGCGCAAAGATCTGCCGCGCCGCGCGCGCGCCGCCAAACAGGACTGCGTCAAAGTCGGCGGCGACAGCAAGGCGTGTAAAAACGCCGGCTCAGCCACCTGGATCCTCCAGTAGTCAGCACGCCTGCGGGCGACGAGATTCCCATGATGACGACCCCTATCGCTTCCCGCTGGTGCGGGATGCTTTTTCTACTGCTGGGCGCACTGGCGCTCGGCGGCTGCATGTCTTCCGCCAAAAGCGTGCCGTCGCGTTACAGCCTGGTGTTCGATGCCGATCGCCAGGTCAACGCCGCCGCCGGCGCGCAACCGGCGCCGATAAAAATTCGCGTGCT
Source organism: Serratia sp. LACPHL-BACT-2024-00286 (assembly GCF_043109535.1). Classification (NCBI taxonomy): domain Bacteria; kingdom Pseudomonadati; phylum Pseudomonadota; class Gammaproteobacteria; order Enterobacterales; family Yersiniaceae; genus Serratia; species Serratia sp. LACPHL-BACT-2024-00286. The sequence goes on along the minus strand of NZ_JBICNA010000001.1, from coordinate 193,822 downwards.
GCTGCTGCGTTCGGATGCGGAATTCATGGATGCCGACTTCTTCAGTCTGCAAAACGACGCCAAAAGCGTGCTCGGCAATAGCCTGCTGGACAGCGATCAGTTCTTCCTGACGCCGGGCCAGACCGGCAAAAAACTCGGTGGGCAAAGCGCGTTGGATGCGCGCTACATCGGCGTGATCGCCGAATATCAAAATCTGGACGGCAAAACCTGGCGCCTTTCACTGCCGCTGCCGGAACCCACCGAAACCAATTTCTACAAGGTATGGCAATTCTCGCCGGATGAGCTGGAAGCGCATATCGTCGCGGGCGTGAGTGGCCTGCGCCCCGTAAAAAAGGTCGACTGACCTACCGCTGCGCTGAAGCGAAGTAACTATAGGTGTGATGATGAAAGATGCTCATAAGGTTGTCTGGACTGAGGGGATGTTTTTGCGCCCCCACCATTTCCAGCAGGCGGAAAACTATCTCGAAGGCTATATGCGCAACTGGGGCCAGGCCCACAGCGGCTGTTTCTGGGGATTCCTCACCCTGGATCTGGACCAAACGCTGCTGCGCCAGGGCAAGATTGCCCTCAACGCCGCCAGCGGCATCATGCCGGACGGCACGCCGTTTCGCTTCGCCGGCGCCCAGCAGGCGCCCGCGCCGCTGACCATCGCCGAAAACAAGACCGGCGAAAACGTGGTGCTGGCCCTGCCGACCTACCGCGCGGGGCGTGAAGACGTGATCTTTCAGGAAAGCCCGGAGGCGCTGGCGCGCTATCTGGCTTACGAGAACGAAGTCGACGATCTCAACGCCGTCTCGGTGGGCAGCGCGGCGCTGCAGTTTGGCCGCCTGCGCCTGCGGCTGATGCTGGAGAGCGAGCTCAACGCCGAATGGACGGCGCTCGGCGTGACCCGCGTGCTGGAAAAACGCGGCGACAACAGCCTGCGCCTCGATACCGCGCAGATCCCGCCGATGCTGAACTGCCAGGGCAACCCGGTACTGAAAACCTTCATCAACGATCTGCAGGGCCTGCTGCAACAGCGCAGCCAGCAGATGAGCCAGCGCCTGCTGCAGCCGGGCCGCGGCGGCAGTTCCGAAATGGTCGATTTCATGCTGCTGCAGCTGATCAACCGCCACCTCGGCCAGGTGAGCCACGCCTACCACCTCGACCATCTGCACCCGGAGCGCCTGTTCGCCGATTGGCTGCAGTTCGCCACCGAGCTCGCCAGCTTCTCGGCGCAGCGCACCCCGGAAGGCCGTCTGCCGGTGTATGACCACGACAACCTGGCGCTGTGCTTCGGCAAGCTGATGCTGTTGCTGCGCCAGGGGCTGTCGGTGGTGCTGGAAGACAACGCCATTCAGCTGACGCTGGTCGAACGCTCCCACGGGCTGAACGTCGCCACCGTGCAGGACGCCAAAATGATGCGCGACTTCGGCTTCGTGCTGGCGGTGCGCGCCGACGTGGCCGCCGAGGTGTTGCTGACCCATTTCCCGGCGCAGATGAAGATCGCCCCGGTCACGCGCATCCGCGATTTGGTGCAGCTGCAGCTGCCGGGCATCGGTTTGCGCACCATGCCCGCCGCGCCGCGCCAGATCCCCTATCACGCCGGCTACACCTACTTCGAGCTGGAAAAAGGCGGCGACCTGTGGAAACAGATGGAAAAATCCAGCGCCTTCGCTCTGCACCTGGCGGGCGAATTCCCGGGGCTGGACATGGAATTTTGGGCGATTCGCAGCCATACGGACCGGTAACCTATGACTCAGGAAAATAGCATGGCGCCGGCGGCCAACCCGCTGGTGGACGCCGCCAACCCGCTGCTGAACGCCATTTCGCAGATCCGCCAGTCGGCCACGCACGCCAACCCGGCGCAGCTGCGCCAACAGCTGATCGACGAAATGCGCCGCTTCGAGATCCGCGGCCAACGCGCCAACCTGCCGTACGAGGTGATCATCGGCGCGCGTTATTGCCTGTGCACCGCGCTGGATGAAGCGGCGGCGCTGACCCCGTGGGGCAGCAACAGCGTGTGGTCCGGCAGCGGGCTGCTGGTGACCTTCCATAACGAAACCTGGGGCGGCGAGAAATTCTTCCAGCTGCTGGCCAAGCTGTCGCAAAGCCCGCGCGAGCACATCAACCTGCTGGAGCTGATCAATTATTGCCTGCTGCTGGGCTTTGAAGGCCGCTATCGGGTGATGGAAAACGGCCGCTCGCAGCTGGAAACCATGAAACAGCGCCTGCTGCAGCTGATCCGGTCGGTGCGCGGCGGCTATGCCCCGCCGCTGTCGCCCCATGCGCTGGATCTGCCGGTACAGCAGAAACTGTGGCGCCCGCTGGTGCCGCTGTGGGCCTGCGTGGCGCTGACCGGCTTCCTGGCTTCGCTGCTGTTCATCGCCCTCAACTGGCGGCTGGGCGACAACACCAGCCCGGTGCTGGCGGCGATTTACCAAACCAATCTGCCGCAGGTGGCGATCGGTAACCCGGCGCCGGCCGCACCGCCGACGCTGAGCCTGAAGAGCTTCCTGCGCAAAGAGATCGCCGAAGGGCTGGTGGTGGTGCGCGACGAAGCGCAGCAAAGCGTGGTGATCCTCAAAGGCGACGGGCTGTTCGACTCCGCCGCCACCACGGTGCGCGCCAACTATATTCCGGTTATCGACCGCATCGCCGCCGCCATGAACGGCGTCAGCGGCAAAATCCTGGTCACCGGCTACAGCGACAACGTGCCGATCCGCAGCGCCCGTTTCGCCTCCAACTGGGAGCTGTCGCTGGCGCGCGCCGAAGCGGTCAGCGCCCGGTTGCAAAAGCACCTCGCCAACCCGCAGCGTGTCAAGGCCGAGGGCCGCGGCGAGAGCAATCCCGTCGCGCCGAACGATAACAAAGTGAACCGCGCGTTGAACCGCCGGGTAGAAATTACGCTGTTGGTCGCCCCGGAAAATACCCAGGCGGAAATCAACGGCTTGCCGCAAGGAACCGGAAAGTAATGCTCAGTACGTTATTCTCCATCATCACCAGCCGCCTGCTGTGGGGCTTTGTCGGCATTACCGCGCTGGCGTTCATCATCTGGATGATCGGCCCGCTGGTGGCCATCGGCGACTATCGCCCGCTGGAGCCGGAACTCAACCGCCAGATCGCCATCGGCGTTATCTACCTGATCTGGTTCCTGTGCCGACTGATCCCGCGCCTCTACAGCGCCTGGTTCAACAGCCGCCTGCTGAGCAACCTGCGCGCCGCCGAAGCGGTGCCGGCGGAAGACGGCAAGCCCGAGGTCAAACAAGACGATCAGTTGGCGCAGCGCTTCGACGAAGCGGCGCAGCTGCTGAAAAAGGCGCGCTTCACACCGGGCCAGGGCGACGGCAAACACCGCTGGATGACCCGTTTCAGCCGCCAATACCTGTACCAACTGCCGTGGTATGTGATCATCGGCGCGCCCGGCGCCGGCAAGACCACCGCGCTGGTCAACTCCGGCCTGCACTTCCCGCTGGCGGATCGCTTCGGCAAATCCGCGCTGCGCGGCGTGGGCGGCACCCGCAACTGCGACTGGTGGTTTACCAACGACGCCGTGTTGCTCGACACCGCCGGCCGCTACACCACGCAGGAAAGCCAGCGCGAAGAAGACGCCGGCGAGTGGCAAAGCTTCGTCGCGCTGTTGAAAAAATACCGCACCCGTCAGCCGATCAACGGCGTGATGGTGACCATCAGCGTCGCCGATCTGCTGAGCGACAGCGCCGAAGCGCGCGCCGCCCAGGCCAGCGCGCTGCGCAAACGCCTGATCGAACTGCACGAACAGCTGGGCATTCACTTCCCGGTCTATGTGCTGGTCACCAAAACCGACCTGCTCAACGGCTTTATGGCCTACTTCGGCAGTTTCGACAAAGCACAGCGCGACCAGATCTGGGGGTTCACCTTCCCTTACGAGCGCTCGCGGCAGCCGGACTTCAACCTGAACGCCGCTTTCGAACAGCAATACGCCCTGCTGCAACAGCGGCTGGACGCGGCGCTGCCTGATACGCTGCTGATGGAGCACGACGCGCGCCAGCGCGCCGAAAGCTACCTGTTCCCGCAGGAGTTCGCCGCGCTGCGCCCGCTGCTCGGCCAATACCTGGAGCAGGTGTTCGCCACCTCCAGTTTTGAAACCCGCTTTACCCCGCGCGGCATCTATTTCACCAGCGGCACGCAGGAAGGCCTGCCGTTCGACCGGGTGATGGGCGAGCTGAACCGCTATCTGCAGCTGCCGACGGCAAACTCAGGGGCGCAGGCCAACGCGGCCTGGGACAGCGTGGGCCAGGAAGCGCCAATCCCGGCGGCCAAGGGCCAAAGCTTCTTCCTGAAAGAGACGCTGGAATCGGTGGTCTTCCAGGAATCCGGGCTGGCGGGCAGCAACCGCTGGTGGGAATACCGCAACCGCGCCCTGCACTGGGCGGGTTACATCGCGCTGGCGGTGATCCTGGCGGTGCTGGCGATGCTCTGGTTCACCAGCTACGGCAACAACAAGGCCTATCTGGCGGAAGTGGCCGCCAAAGTGCCCGGCGTCGAGCGCCAGGGGCAAAACCTGACGCAGTTGGGCAACGGCGACATGTTCTCGCTGCTGCCGTTCCTCAACAGCCTGCTGCACCTGCCGGACAGCCAAAACTTTTCGCTGGACGATCCGCCGTTCACCTACCGCATGGGGCTGTTCCGCGGCGATCAGGTGAGCGACGCCGGCAATGCGCTGTACCAAAAAGCGCTGAAAGAGCTGCTGCTGCCGCAGGTGGCGCAACAGATCGCCGCCACGCTGCGCAACGACAACCACGGCGATGCGGACTTCAGCTACGAAGCGCTGAAGGCCTACCAGATGCTGTATCTGCCGAAGCAGTACGACGGCAAATTCCTGCGCGCCTGGGTGATGCTCAACCTGCAGCGCAACCTGCCGCAGGGCAGCACCCAGAAACAGCTGCAGCAGATCGAATGGCATTTGGGCCAGTTGCTGGATGCGCAGATCCAGGCCTCGCCTTACGCCAAAGACGACCCGCTGGTGGCGCAGGCGCAGGCCGCCATCAACCGGGCGCCGCTGTCGCAGCGCGTCTACGGCCGCCTCAAGAGCCTGCTGCTGAAGCAGACCGACATCAAGCCGGTCAGCCTGGTCGATTTGGCCGGCCCGCAGACCGAGCTGGCGTTCAGCCGCAAAAGCGGCAAACCGGTGACCGACGGCGTGCCGGGACTGTTTACCTCGCAGGGGTATTGGAAAGCGTTCAACGACAACATCGATCCGGTGACCGACACCCTGCGCAAGGAAGACGTCTGGGTGTTGAACAGCCAGACGCCGGAGCAGAAGAGCGCTGATTTGACCAAAACCATCCGCCAGCTGTACATGCAGGACTTCATCAGCGCCTGGGATGAGCTGCTGGGGGATATCCAGCTGGCCAACATCGGCAACCTGACCCAGCGCATCAGCAGCGCGCGCCTGTTGTCCGGCAACCCGTCGCCGATGCGTAACCTGCTGGTCAACGTCAGCAAAAACGTCACCCTGCGCGACGAGAAAAGCGACGCCGATTCCCGTTCGCTGCTGGCCAAAACCGAAGACAGACTGAATCAAAACGCCAATCGCACGCTGGAAGCGCTGTTCACCAACCGGCCGGCCAACGCCGACGGCGACGTATCCGCCCAGCCGGAACAGCTGGTGATGGCGCACTTCGCGCCGCTGCTGGAGCTGGCGCAAAGCCAGGGCGAAGGCAATAAGGCGATCCCTTTCGACAGCGTGCTCAAGCAGGTCGATGAGCTGTACAGCTATCTGACGGCGGTTCAGGGCGCGGCCAACAGCGGCATGTCGGCGCCACCGAGCGACATCATCCCGCGTCTGCAGGCCGAATCCGGCCGCTTGCCGGTGCCGTTCAAACAGATGCTGCTGTCGCTGGCGATCGGCGCCAGCAGCGACACCCAGCGCAAAGAGATGGAGAACGTGAAAAAGCGCATCAGCTTCGAGGTCGGCAGTTTCTGCCGCCAGGCGATCGCCGGCCGTTATCCGCTGGTGGCACGGGCGCGCCAGGAAGTGACGCCGGACGATCTGGCGCGCATGTTCGCGCCGAACAGCGGGCTGATGGACAGCTTCTTCCGCGACAACCTGCAGGGCAAGGTCGACACCACCCGCGCCAACTGGCGCTTTACCCCCGGCGTGGACGGCAAGACGCTGCCCGGCGGCGAAGGCATCCTGCGGTCGTTCCAGCAGGCGCAGCGCATCCGCGACGCCTTTTTCGCCAACGGCACCGCGACGCCCTCGTACCGCGTGACCGTGCGGCCGGTGCGGATGGATAACGACATTCTCAACCTGACGCTGGATATCGACGGGCAACTGTTCAAATACAGCCACGGCCCGCAGGTGCCGCTGGTGGTCAGCTGGCCGGGCACCCGCAATACCAACCAGGTGCATCTGCAGCTGGCACTGGCCAACGGCACCACCGCCAGCCTGGTGACCAGCGGGCCGTGGGCGCTGAACCGCCTGGTGGATATGGCGCAGTCTTCGGGCACCGGCGGCCTCGGCCGTCAGGCGACCTTCAATCTTGACGGCCACCGCGTCACGCTGGAGTTCACGCCCAACAGCATTCGCAATCCGTTCCAACTGCCGGCCTTCTCGTGCCCGTAGCCCCGAAAGGACATGACCATGAGCACTGATTCAAGCGCCCCGACGAGCATCGGCTGGTACGGCAAACTCCCTTCCGCCGGCGACTTCCTGCAACGCCGCCTGCCCGATCCGGTGGTCAACAACTGGGCCCACTGGTTCCATAACGGGCTGGTGAATTTGCAGCGCGATGCGCAGGGGCCGAACGGCCACCCGTTCAGCAACGCACCGGTGTGGAACTTCGTGATCCCCGCCACGCTCGGCAGCCCGTACGTGCAGATGGGTTGCCTGTTGCCGGCGCGCGATCGCGTCGGGCGACGCTACCCGATCTGCGCGCTGCGCCTGTTCAGCCAACAGGATTGGCGGCCGCAACAGCTGAACATGGCGGCGAGCTGGTACCAACAGCTCGGTTATACCCTGCTGAACGGCGTGCGCAACGGTTTCTCCGCCGAGCAGATCGACCGCACGTTGCAGGCGATCCCGGCACTGCCCAGCCCGCCGGCGGAAGCGGATTCCGAGATATTGTCGATTATCGGTTTCCAGCATCCGGACGTGCCGGGCCTCGGCTGGCAACAGGCCGCCGACTGTTTCGACCCGGCGCAGTACACCAGTTTCTGGTGGACCAATCAGGCCGACGGACACCCGCTCTACACCCACGTGCACAGCGGCAACCTCACCGTGCAGCTGTTTTCACTGCTGTTCGAGCCCAACGGCTGGGCGCGCCCCGGCCGCGGCGGCCAGTACCCGCAAATGTTTGATTAACATCGCTCGTTGAAGGAAATTTTATGGCTATCGACACCGATACCCTGCTGGCCCCGGTCGACGCGGACAATCCCTGCGGCGACAACCTGGAATACGACGCCGACTTTCTGGCGATGGAACAAGCCGCCACCGGCAAGGCCGAACAACAGTTCGGCAGCACCATCATCCCGGAAGAAGCGCCGGATTGGGTGCAGGTCGAACGCCTCGCGACCTCGCTGCTGACGCGCACCAAAGACCTGCGCGTCATGTTGTATCTCACCCGCGCCTGGACCCAGCTGCGCGGGTTGCCGGGCTACGCCGACGGGCTGACGCTGATCCACCAGTCGATGGCCCGTTACTGGGACGCCCTGCAGCCGCCGCTGGAGTTCGACGGCGAGGCCGACCCGCTGTTTCGCATCAACGCGCTGGCCGACCTTGGCGACAAAGCCGCGCTGGCCGCCAGCGTGCGCGCCGCGCCGCTGCTGAAAAGCGCCGCCGGTGAAATCTCGCTGCGCGATGCCGGCGCCCTGCTCGACGGCAGCAAGCAGGAGTGCCCCAACTTTCCCGGCGGCCGCGCACGGCTGCAGGATGAGCTGGCGCAACAGGATCGCCCCGAAGGCGCCCTGGTGGCGCGCATCGCCAACACCCTGAGCGCCATTCGCGGCGAAGTGACCCGTCATCTGGGGGAAAGCGCGCTGCCGGAAATGAGCGCGCTCACCAAGGTCTTTTCGCTGGTGGCGCTCGCCGGCCAGAGCGAGGCCCCGGCCGCCGCCGAACCCGACGCCCCGCCGGAAGCCGCCGCCGTGCAGCCACCCGCCGCCGTGCAGAGCGCCACCGCCCCGCTCAACTGGCGTAGCGCGCAGATCCAGTCGCGTGACGACGCCCAGCTGATGCTGGACAAGGTGAAAAACTATTTTCGTCTTCATGAGCCGAGCCACCCGGCGCCGCTGATGATCGATCGGGTCCAGCGGTTGATTACGCTGGACTTTATGCAAATCGTCCGCGATTTGGCGCCCGATGGGCTTAACCAACTGGAGACCATTCTCGGTCGCCCCGACAACGAGGAGAACAGCTAGCCGCCGACCTTTGTTCTCTTGACGCATCCGATACCGTCTGCCCCTGAGCAGACCCGAATCAGAACCTGACTCTCCCAGCCGGACGAGGCGCGTTCCCAATCGCCATTAGATGGAGTAAATCATGTCAAACTCGAAATCCCGCAGCGGGCAGAAATTCATCGCCCGCAACCGCGCGCCGCGCGTACAGATTGAATACGATGTCGAAATTTATGGCGCAGAGCGCAAAATCCAGCTGCCGTTCGTGATGGGCGTGATGGCGGATCTGGTGGGGAAAGCGGTCGATCCGCAAGCCAGCGTGGAAGAGCGCAAGTTCATGGAGATCGACGTCGACAACTTCGACGAGCGCATGAAATCGCTGAAGCCGCGCGTCGCTTATCAGGTCGACAACACCCTGACCGGCGAAGGCAAGCTGAACATCGATCTGACCTTCGAAAGCATGGAAGACTTCTCCCCCGCCGCCATCGCCCGCAAGGTCGACGCGCTGGACAATCTGCTGGACGCCCGCACCCAGCTTTCCAACCTGCTGTCCTACATGGACGGCAAGAACGGCGCCGAAGAGCTGATCTCCAAGATCCTGCAAAACCCGGCGCTGCTGCAATCCCTGACCGACGCGCCGAAGCCGGCGGTTAACGACGAAAACAACGAGCGTGAGGATTAATCGATGAGCAACTCGCCTCAGCAACAAAATGCGTTGCAGACCACCGAGACTTTTTCCAGCGATGAATTCAGCGCGCTGCTGAACAAAGAGTTCCGGCCGAAGACCGATCAGGCCAAAGAAGCGGTCGAGAACGCGGTGAAAACCCTGGCGCAGCAGGCGCTGGAAAACACCGTCACCGTTTCTTCCGACGCCTACCGCACCATCCAGGCGCTGATTGCGGAAATCGACGAAAAGCTGTCGCAGCAGATCAACCAGATCATTCACCACGACGACTTCCAGAAGCTGGAAGGCGCCTGGCACGGCCTGCATTATCTGGTCAACAACTCCGAAACCGACGAGATGCTGAAGATCCGCTTTATGAGCATTTCCAAGCAGGAGCTGGGCCGCACGCTGAAGCGTTATAAAGGCGTGGGTTGGGACCAGAGCCCGATCTTCAAGAAAGTCTACGAAGAAGAGTATGGCCAGTTCGGCGGTGAACCGTTCGGCTGCCTGGTGGGCGACTACTACTTCGATCACAGCCCGCAGGACGTGGAGCTGCTGGGCGAAATGGCCAAGATCGGCGCCGCCTCGCACTGCCCGTTCATCGCCGGCACCGCGCCAAGCGTAATGCAGATGGAGTCCTGGCAGGAGCTGTCCAACCCGCGCGATCTGACCAAGATTTTCCAGAACACCGAGTACGCCGCCTGGCGCAGCCTGCGCGAGTCGGAAGACGCGCGTTACCTGGGCCTGGTGATGCCGCGCTTCCTGGCGCGCCTGCCGTACGGCATCCGCACCAACCCGGTGGACGAGTTTGACTTCGAAGAAGACACCGACGGCGCGACCCACGGCAACTACACCTGGACCAACGCCGCCTACGCCATGGCCGCCAACATCAACCGTTCGTTCAAAGAGTTCGGCTGGTGCACCGCCATTCGCGGGGTGGAATCCGGTGGCGCGGTGGAAAACCTGCCGTGCCACACCTTCCCGAGCGACGACGGCGGCGTGGACATGAAGTGCCCGACCGAGATCGCCATCAGCGATCGCCGCGAAGCCGAGCTGGCCAAAAACGGCTTTATGCCGCTGGTGCACCGCAAAAACTCCGACTTCGCCGCCTTTATCGGCGCGCAGTCGCTGCAGAAGCCGGCGGAATACTACGATGCCGACGCCTCCGCCAACGCCCAGCTTTCCGCGCGCTTGCCGTACCTGTTCGCCTGCTGCCGCTTCGCGCACTACCTGAAGTGCATCGTGCGCGACAAAATTGGCTCCTTCCGCGAGCGTGACGACATGGAACGCTGGCTGAACGACTGGATCATGAACTACGTGGACGGCGATCCGGCCAACTCCTCGCAGGAAACCAAGTCGCGCAAACCGCTGGCCGCGGCGGAAGTGCAGGTGGAAGAGATCGAAGACAACCCGGGCTATTACAGCGCCAAGTTCTTCCTGCGCCCGCACTACCAGCTGGAAGGCCTGACCGTCTCCCTGCGCCTGGTGTCGAAGCTGCCTTCGCTGAAGCAAAACGACGCGTCCTGATGGGCTGAAGTCAGGCCGCGATAGTGCGGCCTGATAAATAAAACATGGAGGTAAATCATGGGAACAAGACCCCGTTTTCTGGCTGCCTGGACTGCGGCTAAAAATATTTACGACCCAAACGATCCTCTGGGAAAAGTTAAAAATACGATTGGCGGTGCCGTAAAACGAAATTTTGAGATACCCGCCGAATCAGGTGGCTGGGAAAACAGCTGTGCCGTAAGAATGAGTTACGTGCTCAATTACACAGGCCATCCGGTTCCCAGAATAGGTCAGTTCACCGTCTCAGGCGCAGATAAAAAATGGTACTTTTTCCGCGTGCGGGATTTGATTCCCTACCTGACTAAAACGTGGGGAAAACCTGACATGATTGTTAATTACCCTCAATTACCGGTCACGCAACTGGCCAACAAAAAAGGATTAATACTTTTTGAAGTATCAGGTTGGGGAAATGCGGGCGGGCACGCCACTTTCTGGAACGGAACCAGTTGTTCAGATCATTGCTATTTCAATGAACCCGGAACCAATTACTCTACTCCGCGAGCCAATTTTTGGGAGTTGCCATGAACAAGTTAATCACAATCGGATTGGCAACTACCTTGTTGGCACTCTCGCAGTCATCGCTCGCCAAGGACATTCAAGATCCGGTGGCATTTATCAAACAGATGCCTTATCACCAGGTCGTAAAAGAACTGGCATTGTCACGCTGCCTGGCACAGGTCTCCGATTCGGATAAAGCATTCTCTCTTGATGCAGCCAGAACAGCGAATGCGATGAGAGAATGGATGCCATTCGATATCGAATCAGGTGATGAGAAAATCAATGTTCTCATCGACAAATATAAATCCAGAATCAATGAGTTTCACAGTGAAACTAAAGACAAGAGTCAAGGCGTCACCTTGAACTGTCTGCGGTTGTACCATAGCCCTGAATTGGACAAGCTTTCCCGACAGCTCATAGCAGGCAATCCAGATCGCACGTGGAATCAAGATAACGCGAAATAATTAAGCATTGAGCCATTAGCACTTAATAGTGGCTCGGTAACCCGTACCGATAGTTTTCGGTATTTAATAAGGTGCATGGCACAAGGATATAAATTGGTAATGCATTACCACACTTGCAATTCCTGCTGCTATTACCTGAGTTTTTCAACGTAACGTTAATACTACTGTTAACCCTTAATAAAGAGTGAAGAAACTATGGCTATTGATATGTTCCTGAAAGTTGAAGGTGCCAGCGGCGAATCTAAAGATTCGAATCACAAAGGCTGGACCGACATTACTTCTTTCTCCTGGGGCGCTTCTCAACCGGGCAATATGGGCGTTGGCGGCGGCGGTGGCGCCGGTAAAGTGTGCTTCAACGATCTGCACGTTAACGCGCTGGTCGACAAGTCAACCCCGGCGCTGCTGAAGCACTGCTCCAGCGGTAAGCACCTGACCAAGGTTGAGTTGTCTGTCTGCAAGGCGGGCGGTACTCAGGTTGAGTACGTTAAAATCACCCTGGACGACGTGCTGGTCACCGCCGTGCAGTACACCGGCGCAGGCGGCGAAGACACCGTGGGCGTCACCTACTCGTTCCAGGCGGCGAAAGTGAAACAGCAATACTGGGAGCAGAGCGACAAAGGCGGCAAAGGCGCCGAAAGCAGCGCAGGTTGGAACATCAAGGAAAACCGCGAAGCTTAATTTGTATGCCCCCCGGTTACGGCCGGGGGTCTAATATAGGGAAATAACAATGAATAATAGCCGCCCCATTTTTTCAGCCGCATGGGCTGCAAGCACTAAAATATATAACGCGCAATATTCAGCTCAGAATGTTGCCGAGATTATCGGTGGGCGTGTAGCCATGAATATTGCGCCTAATGGAAAGTGGGAAAACACCTGCGCTGTACGCATGAGCTACATCTTGAATAAATCTGGCTTTCCTATTCCTTATGTAAAAGATCAGACCGTATCAGGCGCCGATCGTCAATGGTATTTTTTTAGAGTTAAAGATCTTATCGCTTATTTGACAAAGATCTGGGGCAAACCCGACCTTCGAGTCAAGTTCCCTCCTCCAGGTGGTGGTGAATTAGCAGGAAAGAAGGGGATCATATTGTTTGAAATTGCAGGTTGGAGCGATGCCGGAGGACATGCTACGCTCTGGAATGGGAACGGCGATTGTTATGATCATTGTTATTTCAATGAACCAGAAGCTCGCTATACAACAAATTACGCTAACTTTTGGGTATTGAGATGAAAAAAATCCTTATCTCCTTTTTTTGTCTATATGCCACTTGTGCTATAGCACAGAAAAATCAAGAAGAACCTATTGAAAAGTGGCCACCGCAGGCAGCATACAGAAACTATTTGCAAAACTATAAAGATATCGCTCTAACCTACTGCATTTCAGTCGCTTATAAGACATCACCAGAAGCCAGCAAAGATGCAATTGCCTCATCGAATGGAATCGATGCGTGGTCATACTATGCAATTCGTGATGAAGAATCCCCTATAATTGCGCTGACAAAGCAGTACTTGCAAAAGAATTACAATGCTAAGGATGGGAAAAGCCGCTTAGACTTAATGAAGTGCATGGATATGTACCATAGTAAAGATCTTGACAAACTTGCGAAAGACTATGTACAGCGCCCTAATGATAATTGGGTGAAAGACAATCCGGATAGAATAAATGAAAATCCTCCTCGGAAATAATCAGTGAAAAGAATCTTACTGACTGTGGCCATCGCCGCAACGTTGAACGCTAATGCAGCGACAAAAATTGACTACTCCCCTGCCGAGTACCTCAAAAACTACGCGCTTAGCGTTTGTATCGCCGAGGGATACTCAGCGAAAGAAGTCAAAAACGATGCCGCCGCCGCTGCTCGGGGTTACATGGAGTTCGGCGATTATTCTCTGGAAGCGCATACCGCTGTCAGGGCGCTGGCAAAAGAATTTCTGGCAAAGCCCTATGACAGCATGTCTGGGGAGCCGATGACGATGGCAAAGTGCATCGATCTTGTACATAGCCAAGCGTTGCAAGCCATCATCAAGAAATACCAAGGGAAAGACGACAACTGATATCAGAGTTGCTCAAACGACGGCTCATATCAAAGGTTATCTCGGATGAGAAGATACACGTACTTTTTAATGTCTCTGCTGCTCGGAAGCCATGTAGTCCTTGCTGAAAACTCGCTCAACGCTTTATCGCAAGAGGCACTATATAAAAATTGGTTAACCAGCCGCTGCATTGGGAAATCCACTGACTCAGAAAGAACCAAACAAGACGCCTTCCGTTCCGCCGCCGCCTATTTAGAATTGAGTGAACTGCCTCTGGATGCATTCGAACAAGGTGAAAAACTGGCTGAACAGTATGCCAATAAAAATAACCAAGGCTCAGTTAAAGGGAGTTATCATATTTTAGCGTGTCTTTCGCTGCAGAGCGCCAGTGAAGCTAACGTCATCTTTTTTCGCTACTCTAATCAGTAAATTAGTTATAAGAGGGTAGTTACCTTGGGATAATCAAGAAATCTAATTTCAACTCTCTAATCAACAAGCCTTCAATTAATAACAAAAGCATTTCGTAAAATTAAGACCACAACAAGCCTTAGTGAACAAGTTAAGAAACAACTTAACGGCTTGCCAAAATACCCGCCAATTTTGGCAAGCCACAGATCGAATCATTAATTATTGCACTACCTCCTAATCAGCAGGAATGCCTTATGCGATTTTCCATTGTAAAAAATAAAAGCGGCCAGGTTCCGCCGCAGAGCAGTTGCGATTTTCTGCCGCCGGGCGGCACCATCGGCCGCAGCGTGGACAACAACCTGGTGCTGCCGGACGAAGAGCGCGCCATTTCCCGTCTGCAGGCGATCGTGCATATTTCCGCTGACGGCGAATGCCGCATCACCAACCGCGGCAACGTTACCCGCGTGCTGCTGAACGACATTCCGCTGGAACGTGGCCGCCAGGTTGAACTGCAGGACGGCGACGTGCTCGGCATCGACGATTACCAGATTGAAGTCAGCGCGCTGCAACAGCACGCCGCGCCACAGGCTCAACCGGTGGCCAAGGCCGCCGCCACTGCCGCTGCTGCGGCCCCTGCAGCCGCCGCCAAAGAAAAATCCGCCGCGCCAATCCCCAACGAAATCTGGGACAGCCTGGTGGAAGAATTCACGCCGAATGCGCCGGCCGCCGCCACAGTCACACCGCCGCCGGTCGCCAATCCAGGCAACCACCCGCTGCTGGACACTCCCGCTCGCGAGCTGAACCCGGCCGATCCGCTGGCGCAGCTGGCGGGCGATGTCGATCTGCGCCAGCTGCAGCAGCAGCAAACCGATCCGGCAGCGCTGTTCAACACCGACACCACCTTTGAGCGCGAACACATCCTGGCCGATACCACTCCCAGCGCGCTGCTGGCGGAGCAGGCTGCGCCGCCGCGCCCGGTGGCTCCCACCCAAAAAACGCAGCAACCGGAGCAAGAGCTGGATCCGCTGGCGCTGTTCGGCGGTTCATCCGCGCCCGCTTCACCAGAAGCGTTGAACAGCAACGATCCGCTGGGGCTGCTGATGGGCGGCGCCGTGCCGCTGGCCCAGCCGGAGGAACCGGTACAGCCGCCCGCGCCGCCGTCTCCGCCGCCGATCGCCGCACAACCGCAAGCGCCGCGCCCACAGCCGACGCCGCCACCTGTGCAAATCCCCGAGCCGCAGCCCCAACCCGCGCCGCAGTTCAGCCAGGAGGAACCACCCGTGCAGCCGCCGCGCCCGCGTCAGGGCAACCGCCTGGGCATCGATCCGGTCGCCTACCAGTCCGCCCAGCGGCAACACGCCGCCGCGCCGAATGGCGACACATTGGAAGGGCCGTTGCTGGCGGCGCTGCTGCAAGGCATCGGTCTCGACGATCTGCAGCCGCAGCCGCACTTCGACGAACAACAGATCCGCCAGGCCGGCCGCCTGCTGAGCCTGTTCTCGCAAGGCACCGTCGCCCTGCTCTCATCCCGCTCGATCCTCAAGCGCGGCGTGAAGGCCGAGATGACCATGATCCTCGACGAGGCCAACAACCCGTTCAAGCTGCTGCCTTCGGGCAAAACGGTGCTGATGCAGATGTTCGGCAGCCAGATGCCAGGCTTTATGCCGCCGGAGCAGGCGGTGCGCGACGCGCTGATCGACCTGCAGGCGCACCAGCTGGGGATGATCGCCGGTATTCGCGCCATCATCGCCGCCATGCTGCAGTCGTTCAACCCGGAGCGTCTCGAAGAGGAAGCGCGCAAGGAAGGCGTGGCGCCGCGCCTGTCGCTGCCCGCCAACCGCAAGGCTGCGCTGTGGGACTACTTCGTGAAGAACTATCAGCAAACCTCCGGCGAGATCGAGGACGATTTCCACACCCTGTTCGGCGAAGCCTTCCTGCACGCCTATGACGTTGAAGTGAATCAATACAAAGACTCACAGACCAAACCGGACGCGTAATGAATATCACCATAGCCTCTACCTCCAACCAGGGCGGCCGCGCCTCCAACCAGGATCAGACCGGCGAGGTGCTCGGCAACCGCGCCGCCTGCTTCGTGGTGTGCGACGGCATCGCCGGCTTTCCGGGCGGCGATATCGCCGCCAAACTGGCGCGCGATACCATTTTGCAAAACTTCGACGGCGAAAAGCACCTGAACGCCCAGAGCATTCGCCAGCACATTACGCGCGCCAACGCCGCCATCCACCAGCAGCAGCGGCAGTCGGACGAATACAGCAAGATGGGCACCACGCTGGTCAGCCTGTTTATCGATCGCGATTATCAGCTGGCCTACTGGGCGCACGCCGGCGACAGTCGCCTGTATCTCTTCCGCCGCGGCTACCTGCATGCCGTTACCACCGACCACAGCCTGATCCAACAGATGCAGGACGCCGGTTATCAGACCAACGGCATCAACAGCAACCTGCTGTATTTCGCGCTGGGGCTCAATGAAGAGCGCGACGCCACCTACAGCGACGTGCTGCAGCTGGAAGACGGCGACGTTTTCCTGCTGTGCACCGACGGCTTCTGGCACAGCTTCAGCCAGGCCGAACTGGAACAGTCGCTGCACATGGTCAACTCCCCCAGCGAGTGGATCGCCCTGATGCAGCAGGCATGGAAGAAAAACAATAACAGCGATAACTACAGCGCTATCGCCGTCTGGATTGGCTCACCGCAGGAAACCACCCTGCTGCATTCGCTGGCGGATGCGGAGCGGTTTCTGAGCCGCGACTGAGCAGCGCACATTCACAGCAAGGTTCACTATGAAATATTGGATGCCGGGGCTCGTCGCCCTGATGGCGGTGCCGACCGCGCAGGCGATGAACTATCGCCTGGTTTACTCCCCCAGCCAGAAGCTGGAAGTGTTTATCGATGACGTCAAAAACAGCAATCCGGCAAGCTGGTGCGGCAAAAGCATCCCGCTGCGCATCGTCTCGGCGCAAAGCCAGGATCCGGCGGTGCTGAACGACTTCCTGCCGCGCGTCGGCAATCTGCTGGAAAAGCAGTGCCCGAAAACCGGCCACCTGCCCTGGACGCTGACCGACAAGCGCGGTGAGAAGCTGGCCAGCGGCGAGGCCGCCAAAGCGCGCGGCTGGAAACCGGTGGTCAAACAGGAGGCCGTCGAGCAGCCGCAGACCCCGCCGCAGCCGGCGATCCCTGCGGCGGTAGCCGTGACCTCTCCGCAAGCGGACACCGCGCCGGCTCAGCGTTTCAGCCTGCCGCAGGGCTGCCACTTCCGCACCTTCTGGCGTGACGAAGCCAACGGCGGCGCGCTGTTCATTCCCGCCGGCGACGCGCTGCGCTGCGGCGAAGACGGCTGGCTGCAGGGCAGCGGCGCGGTCACGCTGCAACAGGGCGGCAAAACCCTCTCGCCGACGCTGTGGTTCCTGCAAGGCTATCCGCTGGCGCAGATCAACGGCGGCGATCGCGCGCTGACCGTCGTCAGCGCCAACGCCCAGCGGCTGGTTCTGGGCGGCAACCCGCAGGCGCCGGGCAGCTTCCTGCTGCTGAGCTTCGAACCGAAGCTGCACGCGTGGGCGTTCAACGGCGAAGCGATCGTTGAAATGCCGCGCGTCGACGCCGCAGACGAGAACAAGATCAAACAGCGCCTGCAGCAGGCGCAAACCGCCTGGCAACCGCTGCTGAGCGCCCCCGCTCCGCTGACCTTCAAGCTGGTGGAAAAGCTGGCCGCAGACCGGGTCGATCCCGCCAGCGGCAGCTACCTGTCGGTTAACGGCGCCACTCACTGATTATAAGGAAAGCCTGTGAAATCATTAGCAAGCATGCTGCAAGGCCAGTCGATCGGCGCGGCCATCACCGCCGTCGAAAACGATATCAAGGCGAAACCGGCGGATGCCGACCTGCGCGCCGCGCTGGTGCAACTGCTGTGCCTGAGCGGCAACTGGACGCGCGCCAACGCGCAGCTGAAATCCTGGCAGGCGCTGAAACCGATAGCTCAACCGACCACGCTGCTGCTGATGCAGTCGGTCAACGCCGAGCTGCAACGCCAGGCGGTGTTTGCCGGCACGGCCGCGCCGGCGCTGCTGCGGCAGGATCAGCCCTGGCTGAAACTGATGGTGCAGGCGCTGCATCAGGATGCGCAAGGGGCGGCCGAACAGGCCCAGGCGTTGCGCGATGAAGCGCTGGAGGCCGCCCCGGCCGGCGCCGGGCGGTTAACGCTGGCCGAAGGCGACCAAGAACGGCAGCTGCGTTTCGACTGGCTGACCGACGGTGACGGCCGCCTCGGCCCGGTGTGCGAGCTGGCGCTGAACGGCGTTTACTACTGGCTGCCGTTCGCCGACATCGCCGCGATCCAGTTCCAGGCGCCGCAGAGCGCCATCGATCTGGTGTGGAGCCATGCGCTGGTGCGCCTGACCGACGGCCGCGAACAGGTGTGCCAACTGCCCGCCCGCTACCCGCTGGCCGAAGACAGCGACGACGCGCTGCTGCTCGGCAAACGCACCGAATGGCAACCGCTGGGCGACGGCACCCACTATGCGGGGCTGGGCTTGAAGACCTGGCTCAGCGAAAGCGACGAATTCCCGCTGCACAGCCTGCGGCAGCTGAGCTTCGACGCGAGCGCCTGACCATGAACGACAAGCGCCCACCCCACTACGACGGCGGCGATCTGCACCGCCAGGGCTATCGCTATCGTCAGGACAGCGAGCGCCTGACGTCGCGCGACAAAATGCAGCCGGTGCTGCTCGACATGCTGACCGACGACGAGCCGCAGAAAAAACAGGAGACGCAGGTGCGCAACCTGGTGTCGCACAGCGAACTGCGCCGCCGGGTGCTGCGCGATCTGCAGTGGCTGTTCAACTGCGTCAACAGCGAATCCAATCTGGATCTCGGCGATTTTCCTCAGGTGCGGCGCTCCACCCTGAATTACGGCATCGCCTCGCTGGCGGGCAAGCGCATGTCGGACATCGAATGGCTCGACATTCAGCGCGCGCTGACCGAGTCCATTCTCCATTTCGAGCCGCGCATTTTGCCCGAAGGGTTGCAAGTGCGCTGCATCTCGGACACCGGCTCGCTGGAGCTGCACAACGTGTTGTCGATCGAAATCAAGGGCCGCCTGTGGTGCGTGCCCTATCCGCTGGAGTTTCTGTTCCGTACCGATGTGGATCTGGAAAACGGCCACTTCGATCTGAAAGACATAGGGTAAGGCGATGGACAGTAAACTTTTAGACTATTACAACCGCGAGCTGGCCTATCTGCGCGAGATGGGCGCCGAGTTCGCCGAACAGTACCCGAAGGTCGCGGGCCGTCTCGGCATGCGCGGCATCGACGTGGCGGATCCTTATATCGAGCGCCTGATGGAGGGCTTCGCCTTCCTCACCTCGCGCGTGCAGCTGAAAATGGACGCCGAGTTCCCGCGCTTTTCTCAGCGCTTGCTGGAGATCATCTACCCCAACTACCTGTCGCCGACACCGTCGATGGCGATCGCCGAGCTGCAGCCGGACAGCAGCAAAGGCGATATCAGCAACGGCTTCGTGGTGCCGCGCGGCACCATGATGGACAGCCAGACGCTGAAGAAAAGCGGCATCACCTGCAGCTACGCCACCGCCCATGACGTCACGCTGCAGCCGGTGCGCATCGCCGCCGTCGAGCTGGGCGGCATTCCGGCCGATATCCCGTTGGCCTCGCTGGGGCTGCAGCACAGCGGCTGCGTCAGCGCGCTGCGCATTCGTCTCGAGTGCTACGAAAGCGTGACGCTCAACAACCTGCAGCTGGATCAGCTGATGTTTTACCTGGCCGGGCCGGACATGCAGGCGCAGCAGCTGCTGGAACTGCTGATGCAGCACAGCGTCGGGCTTGTCTGCCAAACGGTGGAGGCGCAGCCGCAGCGGCGGGCGCTGGCGCTGGACGGGCTGCGGCAGGAGGGCTTCGCCGCCGAACAGGCGCTGCTGCCCAACGACCTGCGCAACTTCGAAGGCTACCGGCTGCTGCAGGAGTACTTCGCCTTCCCGGCGCGCTTCCAGTTCTTCAGCGTCAACGGCCTGCGCCCGCTGCTGCAAAGCGTGCGCGAAGGGAAAAAGGCGCTGCGCCAGTTCGAGATCGTGGTGCTGCTGGATCGGCACGACGCCGCGCTGGAACGGGTGGTCGACGCCGCCCATTTGGCGCTGCACTGCACGCCGGTGATCAACCTGTTTCCGAAGGTCGCCGAACGCATCGCGATCAACGAAAAAAACCACGAATACCATCTGGTGGTCGACAATATCCGGCCGCTGGATTACGAAGTGTTCTCGGTGCAGCGGCTCGGCGGCAGCGCCAGCGAAAAACGCTACGAGCAAGAGTTTCGGCCGTTTTACAGCACCCTGAGCGCGGACGACGGCAACTATGGCGCCTACTTCTCGCTGCGGCGCGAACAGCGCACGCTGTCGGAGCACGCCCGCCGCTACGGCACCCGCACCGGCTATGCCGGTTCGGAAGTGTTCGTGTCGCTGGTGGACGAGCGGCAATCGCCGTGGCACAGCGATCTGAAATACCTCACCGCCGACGTGCTGTGCACCAGCCGCGACCTGCCGTTGATGTTGCTGCAACAGGATCAGGGCAACTTCGTGATGCCCGATTCGATCCCGATCAAGCAGGTCTCGCTGCGCAAAGGCCCCACCCCGCCGCGCCCGGCGCTGGCCGAAGGCATGATCACCTGGCGGCTGATCAGCCAGCTGCAGCTGAACTACCTCAGCATGATGGACGGCGATCCGGAACAGGGCGCCGCCAGCCTGCGCCAGCTGCTGGGGCTGTACGGCAACCTGAGCGAGCCGGCGATCGCCAAACAAATCCAGGGCGTGCGCCACTGCAACCTGCGGCCGGTCTATCGGCGAGTGCCGGAGCCGGGCCCCATCGTGTTCGCGCGCGGCATCGCCATCGATCTGACGGTCGATGAGCAGGCGTTCTCCGGCAACAGCCCTTATCTGCTCGGCAGCGTGCTGGAGCGCCTGTTCTCGCGCCTGGTGGCGATGAACACCTTCACCGAGATGACGCTCTCCAGCCAGCAGCGCGGCGAAATCGCCCACTGGCAGGCGCGCATGGGCAAAAGGACGCTGATATGAGTGCGGAGATGATTGCCACCGAACTGGCGCCGCCGCAGATCAACGCGCTGTATCGCCTGCCGGACGACTTCTGGCCGCGGCTGCGCAGCGCGCCTTACAAGCACGATCTGTTTCAGCTGCTGCGCCGCATCGACGCCCAGGGCGGCCAGCCTTACCTGCTGGGGCGCGCGCCGCTGCCGCGCCATGAGATGCTGCGCCTGGGCCAGGAGCCGTCGCTGTCGTTCGCGCCCTCCACGCTGGCGCAGGTGGCGCCGCGCGCCAACAGCCCGCTGCACGACGTCTCGATCTTCAGCTTCGGCCTGTTCGGCCCCAACGGGCCGCTGCCGCTGCACCTGACCGAATACGTGCGCGAACGGGTGTACCACCACCAGGACACCAGCCTGCTGGCGTTCACCAACCTGTTCCATCACCGGCTGACGCTGCTGTTTTACCGCGCCTGGGCCGACGCGCAGCCGACGGTGTCGCTGGATCGCCCGGACAACCGGCGCTTCGACGAATACCTGTCGAGCCTGATCGGCATCGGCCAGCCGGCGCAGCAGGAACGCGACAGCATCAACGCCCACGCCAAACATTTTATGGCCGGTCATCTGATTCGCCACAGCCGCGATCCGGAAGGCCTGAGCAAGATTTTGCAGCAGTATTTCAAGGTGCCGGTGCGCATCGTCGAAAACGTGCCGCACTGGCTGCGGGTGGAACCGCGCGAGCAAGCTCGGCTCAAGGCCGGGCGCGGCGCGCCGCGGCTCGGCGAGTCGGCCTTTCTCGGCATCGCGGTGCGCGATATTCAGCACAAATTCCGCATCGAGCTGGGACCGATGCCGCAGCAAGACTATGACCGCTTCCTGCCCGGCGCCGACCTGTGCCGGCAACTGCGCGACTGGGTGCGCCAATATCTGGGCATCGAGTTCGTCTGGGAAGTGCGCCTGATCCTGGCGAAGGAACAGGCGCACGGCATCCAGCTCGGCGGCGCGCAGCGACTGGGCCTGAGCAGCTGGCTGGCCGACGATCGGCGGCAACGCGATCTCGACGATCTGATCTTCAGCCCTGAACCGCTGGAAAATCCGTTCTGACCCTATTTCGGCCGGCGCCCTGCGGCGCCAGGCCACTCTGAGACCTGAGGAAAACCATGTCTGAAATCAGCCGCTCGGTATTATTTGGCAAACTGGATAGCCTGTTATTCACCTCTCTGGAAAGTGCGACGGCGTTTTGCAAGCTGCGCGGTAACCCCTACGTCGAACTGGCGCACTGGCTGCATCAGCTGATGCAATCGCCGGACGGCGATCTGCAGCAGATCGTCCGCCACTTCGCGCTGGACGAGGCGCAGCTGGCGCGCGATATCGTCGAGGCGCTCGATCGCCTGCCCCGCGGCGCCAGCGCCATCTCCGATCTGTCCGAGCACATCGACAGCGCGGTAGAACGCGCCTGGGTCTATGGCTCATTGAAATTCGGCGCGGCGCGCATCCGCGGCGGCCACCTGCTGCTCGGCATCCTGAAAACCTACAGCCTGCGCCATCTGCTGAAGGCCATTTCCCCGCAGTTCGAGCGCATCAACGCCGATCTGTTGATGGAGCAGTTCGCCGCCATCACCGCTCACTCGGCGGAAAACGCCCAGGATGCGGCGGCTGAAAGCGGCGCCGAGAACGTATCCGGCGCGGCGCGCAGCGGTGAAAGCGTGCTGGCGCAGTATGCCCAGGATCTGACCGCCAGAGCGCGCAACGGCGAGATCGACCCGGTGGCCGGCCGCGATGAGGAGATCCGGCAAATCATCGATATCCTGATGCGCCGCCGCCAGAACAACCCGCTGCTGACCGGCGAGGCCGGCGTCGGGAAAACCGCGGTGGTGGAAGGCCTGGCGCTGCGCATCGTGGCCGGCGACGTGCCGCCGCAGCTGCGCGACGTGAAACTGTGCCTGCTGGACATCGGCATGCTGCAGGCCGGCGCTGGCGTCAAAGGCGAGTTTGAAAAACGGCTGCAGGCGGTGATCGACGAAGTGCAGTCCAGCCCGACGCCGATCATCCTGTTTATCGACGAAATTCACACCCTGATCGGCGCCGGCGGCGCCCAGGGTACCGGCGACGCCGCCAACCTGCTGAAACCGGCGCTGGCGCGCGGCCAGCTGCGCACCCTCGGCGCCACCACCTGGTCGGAATACAAGAAATACATCGAGAAGGATCCGGCGCTCACCCGCCGTTTCCAGGTGGTCCAGGTACACGAGCCGAGCGAAAACAAAGCGCTGCTGATGCTGCGCAGCACCGTCAGCCCGCTGGAGCAACACCACCGCGTGCTGCTGCTGGATGAAGCGGTGGACGCCGCGGTGCGGCTTTCGCATCGCTATATTCCTGCCCGCCAGTTGCCGGACAAGGCGGTGGCGCTGCTGGATACCGCCTGCGCGCGCGTGGCGGTCAGCCAACATGCCGAGCCTGCTCAGGTCGAAGACTGCCGCCACCGCATCGATGCGCTGCAGATAGAGTTGGATATCGCCCGCCGCGAGGCCAAGGTCGGCATCGGCGATCCCCTGCGCCCGCAGGAGATTGAAGCCCAGCTGACCGCGCTGCGCCAGGAATTGGAACAGCTGACCGACCGCTGGCAGCAGGAGCTGGCGCTGATCCAAGAGATCATCACACTGCGCGCTCAGCTACACCAACAGGAAGCGGAGCCTGCCGACGAAGAGACGCAGGCTGGCCCTGACGCCGACGCGCTGCGAGCCCAGTTGGGCGAACTGCAGCAGCAGTTGAGCGCGCTGCAGGGCGAAGCGCCGCTGATCTTCGCCGCCGTCGACGCCAACATCGTGGCGGCGGTAGTGGCCGACTGGACCGGCATCCCGCTGGGCCGCATGGTGAAAAACGAGATTGAGGCGGTGCTGCAACTCTCCGACACCCTGAACCAGCGCGTGATCGGCCAACGCCATGCGCTGGATCTGATCGCCCGCCGGGTGCGCACTTCGCGGGCGCGGCTGGACGATCCGAACAAGCCGGTCGGGGTGTTCCTGCTCGCCGGGCCGTCCGGCGTCGGCAAGACCGAAACCGCGCTGGCGCTGGCGGAAACCCTGTACGGCGGCGAGCAGAACGTCATCACCATCAACATGAGCGAATTCCAGGAGTCGCACACCGTTTCGACGCTGAAAGGCGCGCCCCCCGGCTATGTCGGCTACGGCGAAGGCGGCGTGCTGACCGAGGCGGTGCGCCGCCGCCCTTACAGCGTGGTGCTGCTGGACGAAATCGAGAAGGCGCACCCGGACGTGCATGAAATCTTCTTCCAGGTGTTCGACAAGGGCTGGATGGAGGACGGCGAAGGCCGCCATATCGATTTCCGCAACACCATCATCATCCTGACCTCCAACGTCGGCACCGATCTGATCGCCGGACTGTGCAGCGATCCGGAGCTGCTGCCGGAGCCAGAGGCGCTGAGCGGCGCGCTGCGCCAGCCGCTGCTGTCGGTGTTCCCGGCCGCCTTGCTCGGCCGCCTGCTGGTGGTGCCGTATTACCCGCTGACCGACGCCACGCTGGGCAACATCGTGCGCCTGCAGCTGGGCCGCATCCAGCGTCGCCTGGCGGAGAATCACGACATCGTCTGCACCTTCGACGACGCGGTCATCGAGCAGATCGTCAGCCGCTGCACCGAGGTGGAGTCCGGCGGCCGCATGGTCGACGCCATCCTGACCAACACCCTGCTGCCGCAGATCAGCCACACCCTGCTGACCGGCAGCGCCAACGACCAGCGCTATCGCCAGCTGCATATCGCGCTGCAGAACAACGAATTCATTTGTCAATTTCAGGCATAACGCCGCGGCCGCCGAGGCGGCGGCCCTTTGAACACAGAGAGTCATCACTATGTCGGGAACCGGGATAACCAAACCGAATTCGAACAGCCTGCCGAGCGGCTATCGATTCAACGAATTCGAGATCCAGGAAGCGATCGGCGAAGGCGGCTTCGGCATCGTCTACCGCGCCTACGATCACCAACTGGAACGCACCATCGCCATCAAGGAGTACATGCCGACCTCGCTGGCGAAACGCAACGACGATCTCAGCATCGGGCTGCGCGGCGAGCGCTTCGGCAAAACCTTCCAGGCCGGGCTGAACAGCTTTATTCAGGAGGCGCGCCTGCTGGCGCGCTTCTCGCACCCCGGCCTGCTGCACGTGCTGCGCTTCTGGGAAGAGAACGGCACCGCCTACATGGGCACCCAGTTTTACAGCGGCACCACGCTGAAGAACCTGCAGGCGCAGCAGCCGGAGAAAATCAACGAGGCGTGGATCCGGCGGCTTCTGCCGCCGCTGTTCAGCGCCATCAACACCATCCATCAGGAAGGCTACCTGCACCGCGACATCTCGCTGGATAACATCCAAATCCAGGAGAGCCAGCTGCCGGTGCTGCTGGACTTCGGGTCGGCGCGCAAAGAGATCGGCAACCTGTCGGACGAAACGGAGATCATGCTGAAACCGGGTTTCGCGCCGATCGAGCAGTACACCGAGAACAGCGACGGCGAACAGGGGCCCTGGACCGATATTTATGCGCTGGGCGCCGTGCTGCACACGCTGATCGTCGGTTCGCCGCCGCCGGTCAGCGTGGTGCGCAGCATCGAAGACAGCTATCAGCCGCTGGCCGAGCGCCGTCCCGCCGGCTACTCGCCGGAGCTGCTGCGCACCGTCGACCGCGCGCTGGCGCTGAAACCGGAAGACCGCCCGCAGACCATCGATGAAATGGCCGAGCTGTTGCATCTGCCGATCGCCGATGAAAATGAAATCATCAGCACCCCGGCCGCCGCGCCGGAGAACCTGCTGGTGGCCGCCAACCCGGCTGCTGCCGCCGCGGCCGCCGGCGCCGTTACCGCGCGCAGCACCCAATTCTCGCGGCCGATGATGGCCGGCGCCGGCGTCGCGGCGCTGCTGGCGATCGGCGCCGTCGCCTGGCTGAGCGGCGGCGAGGATGATACCCCGGTCGTAGCGCAAAACACCGAGACGTCACCGGCGCAGAAAACCCTGACGGAGCAGCCGAGCGCGCCATCTGCGCCGGTGGAACCGCAAAAGGCGGCGCCGCCACCGCAGCCGGTGGCGCTGGTGTACTTCAAACTGCAGCCGGGCGAACAGGTCAGCCTCGACGGCAAGCCGCAGCAGGTGACGCCGGGCGAAAACGGCTTCGCCAGCCTGAATCTGGCGCCGGGTCGTTATCAGCTGGAGATCCGCCACAACGATCGGCTCCGCCAGCAGCAACTCAGCATCGACAACGCCGGCACCTGGCTGGTCAATCCGGCCACCGCCGGTTAATCCCGTTCTGCCCCCCGCCGCCGCGGGGGTTCCCTTTTTCATGAGACTGACGCACCACTGCCCACCATCATTGGCCGCGCGGCAAGGCCGCTGCAACGTCGGGGTATGCAGGGCACGACGTCAATCACAGAGGATGTTCTCATGTTGGATCGCATTATTGCGCACACGCCGCTGGGCCAGGAGCAGCTGCTGTTCCGCTCGCTGGACGGTATCGAGGCGCTTTCCACCCCTTTCGACTTCTCTATTGAATTGCTGAGCACCGACGCGCGGCTCGATCGCAAAGCGCTGCTCGGCCAACCGCTGACGCTGGAGATCCCGACTCAGGGCTTTCTCAGCGCCCCGCGCTACCTGAATGGCAAGATCACCGCCATCGCCGTCAGCAGCGAAGAGATCGGCGGTACGCGCTACGCGGTGTATAACCTACACGTACAGCCGGATCTGTGGCCGATGACCAAGGATCGCAACTTCCGCATCTTCCAGGAACAAACGGTGCCGCAGATCGTCAAGACTCTGCTGGCGGAGCACAACGTGCAGTTGGAAGATCAGCTGACCGGCGACTATCGCCTGTGGGGCTACTGCGTGCAGTACAACGAAAGCAGCTTCAACTTCATCAGCCGCCTGATGGAGTTGGAGGGCATCTATTACTATTTCAAACACGAGATGGGCAAACACACGCTGGTGCTCGGGGATGCGCCCCACCACCACCAGCCCTATCCCGGCTACGAGATGATCCCCTACCACCTGACGCCGTCCGGCGGCAGCACCAGCGAGGAAGGGATCAGCCAGTGGACGTTGTCCGATCGCGTCACGCCGGGCATCTACAGCCTGGACGACTACGATTTCCGCAAGCCGAACGCCTGGCTGTTCCAGGCGCGGCAAAACCCGGTCTCGCCGACGCCGGGGCAGATCGACGTCTACGACTGGCCGGGCCGCTACACCGAGCATCAGCAGGGGGAGTTCTACGCCCGCGTGCGCCAGGAAGCCTGGCAGGCCGAGCATCAGCAGATCCGGGGCACCGCCACCGCGATGGGCATCGCTCCCGGCAGCACCTTTACGCTGTATAACGCCCCGCACGCCGACGACAACCGCGAGTACCTGACGCTGCAGGCCAACTACCATCTGAAAGAGAACCGCTACGCCAGCGGCGACGATCAGAGCAGCGAACACCGTATCGACTTCACCGTGCTGCCGGCGGACGTGCCCTGGCACCCGCCGCAGCAGGCCACCTGGCCGAAAACCCACGGGCCGCAGACCGCCCGGGTGGTCGGCCCGGCCGGCGAATCAATCTGGACCGACAAATACGGCCGCATCAAGGTGAAATTCCACTGGGACCGCTTCGGTCCGAAGGACGACGGCAGCTCCTGCTGGGTGCGCGTCTCCAGCGCCTGGGCCGGCCAGGGCTACGGCGGCGTGCAGATCCCGCGCGTCAACGACGAAGTGGTGGTGGACTTTATCAACGGCGATCCGGATCGGCCGATCGTCACCGGGCGCGTTTATAACGAAGCCAGCATGCCGCCGTGGGCGCTGCCGGCCGCCGCCACCCAAATGGGCTTTATGAGCCGTTCCAAGGACGGCACCGCCGACAACGCCAACGCCCTGCGTTTCGAAGACAAGGCCGGCGCCGAACAGGTGTGGATCCAGGCGGAACGCAACATGGACACCCAGGTCAAAAACGATGAGAGCCACAGCATCGCTAACGACCACACCCACCTGGTGGGCGGCAACCAGATCAAACGGGTGGTGCTCAATCAGGCCAGCGGCGTCAAAGGCGAGGCCTCGGCGCTGACCGGCAAAACGCGCAGCGACGCCGTGGTCAACGCCTTTACCCTCGGCTCCGGCGAATCGCTGCGGCTGGAGTGCGGTGAAAGCGTGATCGAGCTGCTGGCGAACGGCCAAATCAACATCACCGGCACCAGCTTCAATATCACGGTGAAAGAGAACGGGGAGATCAATACCGGCGGCCAGCTGGATCTCAACCAGCCCGGCGGCGCCGCGCGCACCGCCGCGCCGGGCGGCGGCCATCAGGCGGCGATCCAGAGCGCCGTCGATCAGCTGTTCCCTAAAGAGTAGCCAAGTGGCACGCAGGGAAAGCCGGTTAACGTCGGCTTTCGGGCGGCGGCGCCGGCAAAACCGGCTGCCGCTGTAACCCCTTTTGGCAAGGAGATGAATGCGCTGGCGGCAAGGTCACCGACGTTGAGCCAAAACAACGGGCTGAAGCTGTCCCGTTCATCGCTTCAGCCTTCCTTATCATCAACGCCCCCTCACCACTTCTTCACCGTCTGGTAAATATCGAGGTCGAAATAGCCGTCGGCTTCGCAGTCGTTGAGATAGTGCTCATAGCTTACCCCCTCAACCGGCTGATAGCCGCTGGCTGGCAACAGCTTCTGGTAGAACTCGCCCCACACCCGCTCGAAGTCGCCATCGCTGATGCGCACGTGGTAGACCGCGTACTGCCCGGCGGGCAGCGTCTGCACGGTAACGCCCTCGCTCTCCGCCGGCAGCGCGAAATCGTCCGCCACGCTCATCACCACGTCGGCGCGCAGCTTTTCCGACGCCACTTCCGCCGGATCGTCCCAATACAGCACCAGCCATTTGCCGAACGGCACGCCGTGGCGCTGCCGCCATGCCAGCAGTTGCTGCGAGCCCTGTGGGATCGTCTGCGGATACGGCCCCACGACTCTCACCCCCACCACCTTCTCCGCCGCCTTATCGATAATCCTCACGCTCATCGCCCTTCCCCCTCACATTGTCTCAGGCGCCGATTTCGGTACGTACGTCCAGCAGCTCGGGGAAAAAGGTCAGATCCAACGCCTTTTTCAGGAAGCTGACGCCGCTGGAACCGCCGGTGCCCGACTTAAAGCCGATAATCCGCTCCACCGTTTTCATATGACGGAAGCGCCACAGATGGAAGCTCTCTTCGATATCCACCAGCTTCTCCGCCATTTCATAAGCTTCCCAGTAGGTTTGCGGGTTGTCGTAGATCACTTTGAACGCCGGCAGCAGATCCGGGTTGCGCTGGTAGGGCTGCGTCCAGTCGCGCTCGAGGCACTCCTGCGGGATCGGCAGGCCGTGGCGCGCCAGGTACAGCAAGTATTCGTCGTACAGGCTCGGTGCTTCGAGGATCGCCTTCAGCGCGGCGTGTTTTTCCGCGTCGCTGCTGAACACCGCCAGCATCGCCGCATTCTTGTTGCCGAGCAGGAACTCGATCGAGCGGTATTGGTGCGACTGGAAGCCCGACGAGCTGCCCAGCACGTCGCGAAACTCGACGTACTCCGACGGCGTCAGCGTTTCCAGCACCGCCCACTGTTCGAACAACAGCCGCTGGATCTGTTTGACGCGCGCGAGGATTTTGAAGCAGTGGCTGAGTTTGTCCTGCTGCACCAGCCGCAGCGCCGCCTGCAGCTCATGCAGCATCAGCTTCATCCACAGCTCGGAGGTTTGGTGCTGTATCACGAACAGCATTTCATCATGATGCGGCGGGTTGGAGAGCGGGTGCTGGCAGTCCAGCAGTTGGTCCAGGCACAGGTAGTCGCCGTAGCTCATGCGTTTGGAAAAATCGGTGACAATCGCGCTTTCTAATTCCCGTTTGTTCATCTGTGATCTCCGTTGCGCCCAGCGCCCCATCGGCCTGGAACGTGCCGCAAAGAGAAAACAATAGTACAGAACCCGCCGCCCCGAAGGGCGATAAACGAGAGGTGCTTCGCAGATCTCACTCATCTGCGCCGCCCCTCTCGCCCCGCTTTACCCTATCAGCCCAAACAGGTCGTTGAGCGACTCGCTCATGGTCGGATGGGTGAACAGCTGATCGCGCAGCCGGGTATAGGGCAGCCCGGCGTCCATCGCCGTTTTGACGATGTTGATCATCTCGTGGGCATCGCGGCACAGCAGCGCCACGCCGAGGATCTGGCCGGTCTGCGCATCGACCACCGCCTTCAGCAGGCCGCGCGTGTCGCCCAGCACGCGGGCGCGCGGGATAGCCGCCGCCGGCAGCGTGGCGACCTTAATGTCGCGCCCCTGCTGCCGGGCCTGATCTTCGCTGAGGCCGATGCGCGAGAAGCTGGGGGTGATGAACACCGAGTAAGGCACTGCGCCGCGATCGGCCGTGCTGCGTTTACCCGCGCCGAACAGGCTGTCGCGCACAATGCGGAAATCGTCCAGCGAGATATAGGTAAACTGCGGCCCGCCGTTGACGTCCCCCAGCGCCCAAATATGCGGCACGCTACTGCGCAGCTGCGTGTCCACCCGCACGGCGCCGCGCTCATCCGTCTCAACGCCGGCGCGCGCCAGCTGCAAACCTGCGGTGTTTGGCGCGCGCCCGGCCGCCACCAGCAGCGCATCGAACGACTGCACGCCGCCCTGATGCACCACCTCAACTCCCCCTTCCACATCGCGC
Organism: Serratia sp. LACPHL-BACT-2024-00286; assembly: GCF_043109535.1. NCBI lineage: Bacteria > Pseudomonadati > Pseudomonadota > Gammaproteobacteria > Enterobacterales > Yersiniaceae > Serratia > Serratia sp. LACPHL-BACT-2024-00286. The sequence goes on along the minus strand of NZ_JBICNA010000001.1, from coordinate 163,088 downwards.
ACCTGCTTCACGCCGGCGTTAAACGTGAAGCTGACCCCGGCGTCGCTCAGGATTTGCTGTATCGCCTGCGCCATATCGCGGTCTTCCCGGCCGAGCAACGCATCCGCCTCTTCGAATACCGTCACGGCGCTGCCGAACTGCGCGAACATCGAAGCGAACTCCAGCCCGATATAACCGCCGCCAATAATGCCCAACCGCGCGGGCCGCTGCGTCAACTGCAGCAGGCCGGTGCTGTCGTAACTCCGCTGCGAGCGCTCCAACCCGTCGATCGCCGGCCGGCGGCTGACGGCCCCGGTGTTGATGAAGATGCGCTCGCCGCTCAGCACCTGCGTTCCCGCCGCGCCCTGCACGCTGATGCGATGCGGATCGATAAACTCCGCCCGTCCGTCGATCACCGTAACCTGTTCAAGCCCCGCCAGGTTTTGGTAATTTTTCTCCCGCAGCAGGCCGGTCACCTGCCGCTTGCGCGCCATCGCCTGGCTGAACGCCTGTTCGCCCGGCCCGTGAAGCTCGGCATCGTGCACCAGCGTTTTGGTCGGGATGCAGCCGATGTTGATGCAGGTGCCGCCATACATCTGCGCCGACGCCTCCACCATCGCCACGCGCCATCCCTGCCCGGCCAGAAAGGCCGCCAGCGTTTTGCCGGCCTTGCCAAAACCGATGATAATCGCCTGATAATCGTACATTGTGTCGCCTCGTCTCGTGATGTTCATCGCCGGTCAATCAGCGTATTGCGGCCTCAACTAGCCGCTCCAGCGGCCTCAGCGCCGCGATCTGTCGTTCGTCGGCCCCGGCGCTCCGCTTCAGACTTTCCGCCGGGTGGTAGCTGACCTGCGTTTTGCCCCGTTCGTCTTGCGCAATCAGCACCCTGAACGGCAGATCCAGCGCCAACGCCGGCCGCGCCAGCATCAGCGGCGTGCCCGCCAGCGGGTTGCCCAGCACCAGCACCGTGGTGGGCGGCATCGTCAGATGATGCTCACGCGCCGCTTTCGCGTGATCGAACTCGGCGAACAGCGTCACGCCCTTCTGCTCGGCCGTGCTGATAATGCGCTGACGCGTTTGCTGATAAGCGTAGGCGCTCTCTACCGTTCGGGTTTCTTGCCCCATCGTCCCCTCCGCCACGGCAGAACAGGCCAGCATCATCAGGCTGCCGGCCACGGCCCGGTTCATGACGCTCATGCGACCTTCCCCCGCCACTGTTTCTCGAGCAAACTGCGCGCCGAATCCGCCATGATCATCACCGCGCCCGCCAACATCAGGGTGTCCTTCAGCACCAGACGCCCGGCGCCGGAGAGATAAGGGAAACCGTGATGCGCATCGCCCAGCGCGGGCACCCAGGCCTCCGGGGTGGTGATCAAAAAGGTCAGCGTCACCAGCGGCGTGCAAAAGGAGAGTATGCCGCCCAATAGCCCCAGCCATTTGGAGAACGGGTTGGCCAGCACCAGCAGCGCGATCGCCACCTCCACCACGCCCAGGCCGTTGGAGAAGCCATAGGTATTGTTGGCCTGCTGCCAGGCGCGGGCGGCGAGGTTCAGTTCGCCTTCGTGCGTCAGGTGAGCCTGATAGTCCTGCGGCATGTCATAGAAAAACGACATCAGCGGGCTGTTGGCGACGAACGGCGTGATGCTGTCCGCTTCGTAAGGGATGAATTTGAGCAGGCCAATCCATAAGAAAACGATGGCGATGCTGAGGCGAATCAGCGTTAATCCCAGCTTGTCGCCCTTGCTCAGAAAGAATAGTATTTTCATTACCGGCTCCATGTCATTGATAACTCATGCATCGCAGCGGCGCCCTCCGCATCGCTGCACTATCGAACCGATCTTAGTGCTTCGCATTACGCCGGCCCATTGCCGAAACAATCAGCTTCTTAGCCAGGAGTCTCAAAATGGATCCGCTCAGCCAACTGTTGATGCTTAACGACATGCGCGGTTATGTGGCGCGCGATTGCCATTTCAGCGGCGAGTGGCGCTCGCCGCATGCCGCCGGGGAGTGGAGTCAGATCCGCTGGCACATGGTGCTGGCGGGCAGCTGTCGGCTGGAGATCCCCGGCGGCCGGCCGGTACCGCTGGAGCAAGGCAGCCTGCTGTTCTTGCCGCACAACTCCGCCCACCGCCTGCTGCCGGAGAGGGCCGACAGCGCCACGCACCTGCTGTGCGGCGTGCAAATCTTGCCGCACAGCGCGTCGCCGCTGCTGGCGAGCCTGCCGGAATGTTTGTTGTTCAACAGCCGCCAACAGGGGCGGCTGGCGCTGCTGCAGGCGACCGGCCAGCTGCTGAGCGATGAGTTCAGCCAACAGGGCCAGGGGCACAACGCCATTGTCAGCCAGACCATGGCGCTGCTGTTCGCGCTGGCGATCCGCGCCTGGCTGGCCCAGCCAAATCAGAGCGGCAATCTGGTCGCCGCGTTGCTGCATCCGCAGTTGGGCAACGTGGTTGAACAGATGCTGCGCCGCCCGCAACGTCCCTGGACGCTGGTTGAACTGAGCAAACAGGCCCATATGTCGCGCGCCAACTTCGCCCGCGTCTTTCGTCAGGTCACGCAGCAAACGCCGCTGCAGGCCCTTACCGCCATCCGCATGCAGCTGGCGGCCCGGCTGCTGGCGCGCCAGGCGTTGCCGCTGAGCCGTATCGCCGAACAAACCGGCTATTCGTCGGAGGTGGCGCTGCACAAAGCCTTCACCCGCCACTTCGGCCTGACGCCGGGAAAATTCCGCCAGCAGGCCGCCGATGCGCCGCCGGACGCTTGCCCGATCCCGGCGTAACCTCCCACCCCGCCTTACTGTTTAGTAAACAACTCGGCCGCCGCCTGACAACTCTCACAAATGCGCGATCCCATGCGGGTTTCGCCCCGGTTGCGGCTTGCCTGCGCCTGTCTTCCCTTATAGATTGCAGGCTAACGGCAGGCAGCAAGGTATCGGCAAATGGCAAATATTCGAGATGTCGCGCGGTTGGCCGGCGTGTCCATCAGCAGCGTGTCGAACCTGCTGAATAACCGCAGCCACCAGATGAGCGCGCAGACCCGTGAGCGCATCGAACAAGCGATGGCAACCCTGGGGTATCGGCCGGCCCGAACGGCGGCGTTACCCGCACCGCAGGCGAAGATCATCGGCCTGCTGCTGCCGTCGATCGTCAACCCGAGCTTTTCGGCGCTGGCGCATGCGGTCGACGGTGCGGCGCGGGCTCACCGTTACCGCGTCTTGCTCGGCAACGCCTACCGCCAGGAACAGGAAGAGGCCGCGTTTATCGACGATATGTTCCTGCACGGCGTGCGCGGCATCATCGTGGCGGCGAGCGACATTCGCCAGACTCATTTTGTTCGGGCCGCCGAGCGAGGCATGAAGATCGTCAGCTACGACAGCCCGTTCGCCGAGCCGATAGCCACCGATGCCCGGCTGTTCGACAGCGTGTCGATGGACAATATCGCCGCCGGGCGCCTGGCCGCGCAGCACCTGCTCGAACGCGGCTGCCGACACATTGTGTTCGCCACCGAAGCGACGCTGACCGTCGGGCGCAGCCACAAGATCGACGGTTTTCTAAGTGCGCTGGGGCACAGCCTGAGCGAACGCCAACGGGTGATCGAAGGCAAAGCCAACAGCGCCTACGGCGACACGGAAATGTTCGAGTTGGGGCTGACGCTGGCGCCGCGCGTGCTCGCGCTGACGCCGCGCCCGGACGGTATCGTGGCGATTAACGATGCGCTGGGCATCGGGCTGATGGTGGGGCTGCGCGCCGCCGGCGTCCAGGTGCCCGCAGACATCTCGGTGATCGGCATCGACAATATCGCGCTGGCTGGCCTGGCCGAACCGGGGCTGACGTCCGTCAGGCCGCCGCTGGCGGAGATGGCGCAGCTGATGGTCGAGCGCCTGATCGGCCGCATCAACGATGATGCGCAACCGCCCGGCGAGTTTCTCTTCCCGCCGACGGTCATCAGCCGGCGCTCGGTCAAAGCCGCCGGCTAACTGAAATAACAGCGTCTTCCCCAGGCGATGCGCCGCGGCATCGTCCGGATCGGTGTCAGCCAAAAACAAAGGAAAAGGCCGTCGGGCTTAAGGGATGCCCGCGCCTCAATGAATCAGCGTCGTGCCGTTATTTAACGTTCAGCTCAGGGTTATGGGCCGGGCCTCTATTATTCCGATTAACCACATTGGAAATATCAAAATGAAAATAAGCAAGCCGCAGGATATTGAACGCAGCGCTATCAGGAAATTGACGCTGCATATTGTCCCCCTCATGATTTTATTGTATTTCCTGGCGTTTCTCGATCGCAATAACATGGCCTACGCCGCCAAAGCGCTGGAAGATAACCTGGGCCTGACCGCCTCGGCCTTCGGCTTCGCCTCCGGGATTTTCTTTATCGGCTATTTCCTGTTTGAAATACCCAGCAACGCCGGCACCATTAAATTCGGCCCGCGCATCTGGTTCGCCAGAATATTAATTTCCTGGGGCATCTTCGCGACCCTGCTCGGCTTTGTGCGCACGCCGCTGGAGCTGTATATCTGCCGTTTTATGCTGGGCGTATGCGAAGCCGGATTCTTTCCCTCGGTGGTGTATTACTTTACGGTGTTCTTCCCGGAAAAATACCGCACCAAAATCCTCGGCATGTTCATCATCGTCCAGCCGCTGTCCAACGCCGTCGGCTCGCCGATTTCCGGCTTTATTCTCAATATTCAGCATGACTGGTTCGGGTTCGCTCCCTGGCAGCTGCTGTTTATCCTCGAAGGGCTGCCGCCGATCGTCATCGGCCTGCTGATCCCGTTCCTGATCAAGAACTCGCCCAAGGACGTCGGCTATCTGAACGTGGAGGAAAAGGCCTGGCTGATGAGCAACGCCGGCCGCTCCAAATCCGGCTCTAAAATCACGCTGGGCGACTTCCTGAAAGGGATGAAAAACAAGAAATACCTGCTCTACGCATTGCTCAACTTCGGCATGGTGTGCGGCATTTACGGCTTCGGCACCTGGCTGCCGTCGATCATTACCGCCCTCTCCGGCGGCGATATCTTCCGCGTCAGCCTGCTGGCGCTCATTCCCTACGGCCTGGCCGCGCTGCTGGTGTACCCGTGGAGCCTGTGGGCCAGCAAAACCAAAAAGCTCGGCGTGTTCGCCGGCCTCAGCATGGTGGTCGCCGCTATCGGCCTGATGGGGGCGGTGACATTTTTTAAATACGATCCGCTCGTCGCGCTGTCGTTCCTGTGCATCGCCGCCATCGGCATCTACACCGCCGTGCCGCCGTTTTTATCTATGCCCGCCAATATTTCCACCGGCGCGGCCGCGGCCGCCGGGCTGGCGGTGGTCAGCTGCATCGGCAATATCGGCGGCTTCGTCGCGCCTTATGCGGTGGGCGTACTGAACGATCTGACCGGCAGCAGCGCGCCGGGGCTGTTTTTCCTGGCCTCGTGCCTGTTGGCCACCGGGTTGATCTGCATTTTCTACTGCGCGAAACAGCGTGAAGGCGTCATCAATACTTAACGAACCAATAAGGAGTCAATCATGGGCGATCTTGCGGGCAAAAAGGTGTTTATCACCGGGGCGGAACAGGGCATCGGCCGCGCCACCGCAGAGCGGCTGATCAAGGCCGGTTGCGACATCTATTTTCACTATCACAGCGACGAAAGCGGCCCCAAAGCGCTGGTGGCGCTGGCCCATTCATTGGGGCAAAAGGCCGCTTACGGCTACGCCGATCTCATCGATAGCGACGAAACGCTGCGCTGCGTTTCGGCCGGCGCCGAGTTTCTCGGCGGCATCGACATTCTGGTCAATAACGTCGGCGGCATCGTCGGGCGAAAATGGCTGGGCGAGATCGACCGCGCCTTCTGGCAAACCGTGATCGACGTGAACATGACCACCATGCTGAACGTCACGCAAAGCGCGCTGCCGTTCCTGAAGGCGGCAAACGGCGCCAGCATCGTCAACCTGGCGTCGCAAGCCGGCCGCGCCGGCGGGCACTCCGGCTCGCTGGTCTATTCCGCCACCAAGGGCGCGGTGCTCACCTGGACGCGCTCGCTGGCGGCAGAGCTGGGCGAATACGGCATCCGAGTGAACGCGGTGGCGCCCGGCCTGATCCTCGGCACCCGCTTCCATAATCGCCACACCACCCAGGCATCGGCGGAGGAAACCGTTCGCGCCATCCCGCTGGGCCGCGCAGGCACGCCGGACGACGTGGCGCGCGCCATCACCTTCCTGGCGGCGGAGTACGACGGCTTCATCTCCGGCGCCACCCTCGACATCAACGGCGGCATCTACCGCATGTAATTCAACCGCGGGCGGCATGGCTGCCGCCCTCTCATTCAGGAATCGCTTTATGATCAAATCCGCCATCACCCACCCGCCGCTGCTCGCCGCGCTGGCGCAATGCGGGCATAAAACCCAGGTACTGATCGCCGACGGCAACTACGCCTGCGTGACGCACGCGCCGAAAGACGCCACCGTGGTCTATCTGAACCTGGCGCCCGGCACGCTCGCCGCCCCGCCGATCCTGGAAAAACTGCTGGCCTGCATCAACGTGGAAAGCGCGGCGCTGATGGCCTGCCCGCCGGACTTCACCAACACCATCGAAGCCGAATACCGACAGCTGCTGCCGGCGCAGTGCCCGGTCGAACATCTGCCGCGCGAGGCGTTTTACGCCGCGGTCAAATCGGATCGGACGCTGCTGGTGATCGCCTCCGGCGAACAGCGCCGCTTCGCCAACCTGCTGCTGACGGTGGCGCCGGGGGGGTGAGAAAGGGACATGTCGATAGGATAAAAAGAGGGGGCTCCCCCCCTCTTGCGGTTACAGATCCACAATCAGTTTTTCCAGTTCTCCTGCAAGAGCCGCATCGATATAGCTGGTAGCCCAGCCAAACAGATAAGCGAATGCAAAAATGCCCACCGTCGACGACACCAGCGTCGGCGCGAAAAACGCGGCGATAGCGGAGAGCGTGTAGCCTGCCCCGATGGACAACCCGAGCGCCTCAAGCTGATTACGGAACGCTTTCCAACTGCCGGTAGAGAAACCCTCGATCGCGGCGTTTGTCAGGTCCGCCCCTTTAATCGCCCAATCCACGCCGGTAAACGCCTTGCCCAATACCCGCGCATTGCGGGCATACTGTTCCGCATCGATCTTTTTCAACCAGGCGACAATCGCCGCTTTATCCTGCGCCTTGAGCTTTTTGTTCAAGCCCTTCGTTAATTGCTCGTAGGTTTTTTCCGCATCCTGCACATTGCGGATATATCTGCCTTGAATTCCTGCCTCCAAATCCTTGGCGAGCTTGGCGTATTTCGCGCCGAGCTTTTCCGCGATATCTTTATTGATGCCGGCGGCCAGGCTGACGCCATCCTTGATCGCTTTTAATTCCGCATTTTGATATTCGACGAACTCCTTAACGATATTTTTTACCGAGCCTGGAGATTTCACCGGCTTACCGTTGGCATATTTCACCTCCATGCCATTCAGATTATCCCCTCTCACCACGGCGATAAACGCGGGCCGGTTCTTATTGGCCTTATAGTAGAGACTGTAGGTCGCCATTCCGGCTTGCTTTTCCACCTTCAAATGATGAAAGCCGAAATAACTCCCGGTCGTGCGGGTCGTCGAGAACTCACCGCTTTTGCCGTTACCATGCCAGCCGTTGACGGGCCGATCGCGGTGTGAGTCTGTCACGAAACTGCCTAACGAGGAGGCGCCGATCTGCCCGGCGTTCAGGCCATTATTACCACCTTTACCGGGGGTTGAGGTCTTGCGCGCATGGCCGGTTTCGATATCCCCGATCGCCACCATTCCTCCCTTGGCGTTGACTCCCATCACCAGTCCACCCAGGCCAATGTGCTTAGCCTGATCGGCCGTCAGACCGGTGGCAGAAAGGCTCAGCGTGCCGGACGGGCTGACGCTTTCAATACGCAATTGTGCATCCGGGTTGATTCTGCGCGCCGCCTTGATCACCGCCGCCAGCTTCATGCGCAACGCCGGATCGTTTTGGATCGCCGCTATCTGTTGCTGTTCCGGGCTGTTGCCAACACTGGCGCCGCCGCGATCGCCGGAATGGCCCTTATCACCGCCCCCAGGTTCTGGGCCCGTACCACGTTCAGAACTCCAGTTAGTTCCATCCCCTTTACCGCCATAATTAAATCCAGGCATATGCTTAATCCTTATTTCTTTATTATCAACATGCCGAGAAATACGCACGACGTAATTCTCGGCAAACCAATTTTTAACTGCCCGTCCGTTATAGAAATTCACAGCAACAAGAACAATGCATGGTGGCTGTGTGGCAGATTAAACAAAGAGAAACGGCGTTAACGGCAGAAATATGACGACCGAAAAACTTGATAGTCATAAATAGAAGGCGCTTACAGGAGGGGGGGATATGCTGCGGCTTCCGATCCCGATTCAGATAACAGCCGCACACGAAGTTGGCCCAAAAGTACCGAATGTGGTCACCTGCCCTACTCTTGCACGATGAGCGGATGGCAAATAATGGCTCCCGAACTTATCGTTAACAGGAGAATACAAATGAAAGCTTTGGTTCATGCCACCTTGCTGGCCGCCATGATGGGCGCCGCTTCCTTCAATGCATTGGCTCAGGAGACCGAAAACGTGAATACCAAAACCATCAGGGCCATGTCGGGCGCCCCCGCCACCACTGCCCTGGCCGCCGCCAAAACGGCGCTGATCGTGGTGGATATCCAGAATGAATATTATGCAGGCAATAACTTCCGCGGCAAAATGGTTATCCCGGATGGCCAGAAGGTGTTGGATAACAGTAACAAGCTGGTTGAGTTCGCCCGCAAAAACGGCATGCCGGTCTATTTCGTGCGGCATCTGGGGCCGGCCAACGGCCCGCTGTTTGCCGAAGGCTCGGTCTACGCCGAATTCCATCAGGCGCTGCAACCCGCTAAAGGGGATGTAGTGATCACCAAAGCGACGCCGAGCGCGTTCGTCGGCACCGTTCTGGATGCGCAACTGAAGAAGCAGGGCATCAAAACGCTGATTGTGGCCGGTTTGATGACGCACATGTGCATCTCTTCTACCGCACGCGACGCGGTGCCGCTCGGCTATGATGTGCTGATCCCGCAAGACGCGACGGCGACGCGCGATCTGGACGACGGCGCGGGCGGCGTGGTCGATCATCGCGTGTTGCAGCGGGCGGCGCTGGCCGCGGTGGCGGACGTGTTTGCGGAAATCAAAACTACCGAGGGCATCCTGGCTCTGCCGGTGACCAAATAAGGTTCAGCGCGCCGCTCCCCGGCGGCGCACACTGCAAGAGGCGTTATCGCGGATGAAAATAGGCATTGTGGTTTTCGACGGCATCATTCCCTTTCACCTTTCGGTGCCCTTTGCGGTGTTTGAAAAAGTGCTGGCGCCTTCAGGCGCGCCGCTGTGCGAACTGACCCTGTGCGCCGCCGAGCCTGGCGAGCTGAAAACCAATGCCGGTTTTTCCATTGTGGTCAACCTTGGGCTCGGCGCGCTGAGCGGCATGGACATGGTGATCGTACCCAGTTGGGACGCTCCGGCCCGCCAGCCGGAACCCGCGCTGCTGGATGCGCTGCGCCATGCCCATGCCGCCGGCGCCACCGTCGTCGGCCTTTGCATGGGCGCATTCGTGCTGGCGGCGGCGGGCCTGCTGAATCATCGCCGGGCCACTACCCACTGGCGCTGGCTGCCGGACTTTCAGCAACGTTATCCGGCGGTGCTCGTCGAAAATGACGTGCTGTATCTCGATGAAGGGGATGTCGTGACGTCGGCCGGCACCGCCGCCGGCATCGATTGCTGCCTGCACCTGGTGAGAAAACGCTGGGGCGCGGACATGGCGGCGCAGGCGGCGCGCCAGTTGGTGGTGCCCCCTCACCGGCAAGGCGGACAATCGCAGTATGTCGCGCTGCCGGTGCAAAATACCCGCCAGGGGGATAACTTTTCCTTGGCGCTGGCCTGGGCGATGGAAAACCTGCATCAGACGCTGTCGTTGGATAGTCTCGCGCAGAAAGCCTGCATGAGCCGCCGCAGCTTTACCCGCCGGTTTCAGCAAACCACCGGCACCCGCTTTTCGCTTTGGCTGCTGAATCAGCGCCTCATCGCCGCACAGCGTTTGCTGGAAAAAAGCGACTGCTCGGTGGAAACCATCGCGGAAAAGGTCGGCTTTCCCTCTACCACCTCATTGCGGCGCCACTTTCTTAAGCAACTGAACACCTCGCCCTCGCGCTACCGGCGCGAGTTTCGCGGCGACAGCCGCACCACCGGAATATCCGCCAGCCGGGTGGTGTAGGCCGGCGACAGCATTTCGCGCTTCATTTGCCACGGCTTGACGATCCCCTGCCCGGCGAACCACACGCGCCCGCGCCCTTCCTGATTCAGGCGATCGAGGGTCGCCATCAACCGCTCGCTGTTGCGGCGCGGCGGGCAGTCGTCGAACAGATCGATTTGCGCCATGGCGGCGGCGCTGAAATCCCCCAGCACCACGCCGCCCTTCAGATAACGCCGCCCTTCCTGCCAGATGCTTTCCAGCGCGCGCACCGCCATGGCGATGATGTCGCGGCTGTCGTTGCTCGGCGTTTGCAGCCGGGCGGTGCCCATATTGCTGTAATACCCCTCGCCCGCCGAATGCGGGCTGGTTTTGATAAACACCGACACGTTGCGGCAATAGCGCTTTTCCTGCCGCAGCTTTTCGGCGGCGCGTTCGGCGTAGCTGCAGATCGCCTCGCGCATATGCGGGTAGTGCGTCAGCCGCTGGCCGAACGAGCGGGAACAGATGATCTGTTCTTTCGCCGCCGCCTCATCTTCCCATTGCAGGCACGACTCGCCGCGCAGCTCGCGTATCGTGCGCTCCAGCACCACGCTGAAGGTTTTACGCGCCAGCCGGGTATCGCAGTCCGCCAGCTGCAGCGCGGTGTGAATACCCATCGCCTGCAGCTGGCGAGTCAGGCGGCGCCCCACGCCCCATACCTCTTCCACCGGGATCAGCGCCAGCAGCTTGCGCTGGCGCGCCGGATCGGATAAATCCACCACGCCGCCGGTGCCGCGCCATTTCTTGGCGGCGAAGTTGGCCAGTTTGGCCAGCGTTTTGCTCGGCGCAATGCCGACCCCGACCGTTAAATGCAGCTCGCGCCGGATGCGATCGCGCACCCGCCGGCCGAACTGCTCCAGCGCTTCGCAATGCGCCACGCCGTCCAGCCGCAGAAAGGCTTCGTCCAGCGAGTAGATCTCCACCGCCGGCGCCATCTCTTCCAGCGTGTCCATCACCCGGCGGGACATGTCGGCGTACAGCGCGTAGTTGGAGGAAAACACCGCGACGTTGCGGCGGTGCATCTCCTCTTTAATTTTGAAATAAGGCGCGCCCATCGGCACGCCCAGCGCCTTCGCCTCGGCGCTGCGGGCGATCACGCAGCCGTCGTTGTTGGACAGCACGATCACCGGCCGCCCCCGCAGATCGGGCCGAAAGATGGTCTCGCAGGAAGCGTAGAAGCTGTTGACGTCTACCAGGGCGAACATGGTTACCGACCTTTCATCGTCAGTGGGTTGTTATTCATAACGGCACCAGATTACTGTTCATGCATACAGTATTTGTATTTTTCTGGCGACGATCAAGTAGAAACCACCCCATCGCTGCTATCCGTTTGATGCGCATTGGCTTTTAACTCAGCCTCCGTTTACCTGGAGCCAAGTTTTTCATTAACGGCGAACTTCACGCAGATCGAAACGAATCGGAATGTTCACGCTGAATTCCGCCTGCCCCGCTGCGATCTCGTTGCCGGGCGCGGGCAGTGGAGAAGCGCGCTGCGGTAACTGAAGCGCCTCCCGGTCGAGCGAAGCAACCCCACTCGATCGCAATAGCTTCACACCCAGCACGTTCCCCTGCCGATCCAACGTCACGGCAACCTGAACAACCCCCTGGCGCTGTTGGCGTACCGCCAGGGCCGGGTAGCGTTTGAAACGGCTCAAATGCGCCAACAGCAGGCCGCTCCAGACCGAGGCATCCTGGCTCGGCTGCGACGCCACGCTGGTTTGCGGCGCGGCAACACGCTTTCCATCCAGAGACGGCGGCGCGCTGGTGCTTGATGCTATTGAGCTTGCAGACGCTATTTTTTCCTGTTCCTTTTGCCTTGGACGCGGCAGTTCCGTCTTCGGTCTGATGGGGTCGTTCCGTTGCCCTTTGGCCTTGCTCTGCTGCTCCGTCGCACGCGGCGCATGAATCAGCGGAGGCATCGCCGCCTCCGGTTCCCGGTTGGCCTGCCGTTGCGCCACCGCCTGCACCTGGCGCACGCCGGTTGGCATCGGCTCTGCGTTGGGGATCGATTCCGCCTGCTCGGCAACCATCATCAACACCATCGGTTGCGCCGCGGGCAGCAACGGTGGCACCAGGTGATAACCAAGGCCAAACAACAACGCACCATGCAGACCCAACGCCAACACATTGGCGGTAGCCCAGCGCAATCGCCCGCCTGTAGGCGGTAAAGATAAATCGGCAGGTAATACGTTGTGATTCAACATGGAAAACGATACTCAGGTTAAGCGTGAAACAGACCAACGTACGCAACGGTCACGACGGTCGGGGCATGTCAGAAAAGTCGTTTAGGCACGCGGCACCGGGCAGGAAACGAGAAAAAAACAGGCCAATCAAGAAGGAAAAATACAAATAGCAGAGTTAAAAACTTTAGGATACGGTGATGAAGTATTTTGACAGCATATTTAACCTAACCGGCAGCGCACCGGGCAGAGCCGCAATGACTCGCTCGGGGTCAGCCAGCGGGAACGCACCGGAGAGCCGCAGGCCGGCTACCTCCGGCCGGCAGAGAATAACGCCCTGACGATAACGCCCCAGCTCCATCAGGAAGTCGTCCAGCCGCATGTTGTCGGCCAACAGCATGCCTTGCCGCCAACCGGGCTCTTGCGTCACGCGGTACGGATCGCCAATGCCTTGCCGGCTTAATCTGCCGCCCTGACCGGCGTTGAGCACCGCGTTCCGATGCGCCGGCGAAAGGATCGTGACTCGGCCAAGATAAACGGCGATATCACTGTAGGTTTCCCACAGGCGAACGCTGAAGCGAGCAGCCTGCGCCACGATCTCGCCCTGCGGCAGCCTCACCGTCAACGCGCCGCTTTCCGGCGGCAGATTCACCATCATTTCACCTTCCAGCAATGCGGCCTGCTGAAGGCTGACGTTGACCGCCGTTTGCGTGTTCAGCATCAACTGCGCGCCATCCGCCAACGCGACGGTTTGCTGCTCCCCCACCGCCGTGCGGTAATCCGCCAGCCAGGGGCGCCATGGCAGCGCGCCAGAACCGATGCCAACCGACCCTACCACGCCGATGGCCGCCAGGCTTCTCAGCAACCGGCGGCGTTGCGGGTTCGGCAACTGCGACAGACTACGCTGCGCCGCCGCCCCGTTAAGCAGAGAAAAACGGGATGAAAACGCGGCGATATGCCGCCAGGCGCGTTCATTTTCCGGTTTCGCCTGATACCAACGCCGCCAGTTTTCCCTATCCGCGTCGCTTGCCTCTTCCGACATCAGCTGGGTTAACCAGGCGGCGGCCTCACGCGCGCTCTGCCGATCGATATCCGATTCCATCATGGGTTCCGCACCTGCCGTTACGCCGCCAATGCAAAGAAACAGTGCAAATTGGCGCGCTGCAGATATTGTTTCACCGAACTGGTCGACACCCGCAAACGTTCAGCGATGTCGCAATAACGCATGCCCTGCAGGTGCGCCAACAGGAAAGCCTCGCGAACGTGCGCCGGCAATCCGTCCAACGCCTGATCCAACTGTTCGAGCATTTCGAGGGTTTGTTGACGAACCTCCGGCGAGGGCGCCTCGATCGCCGGCAGCTCGCTCAAGGCCTGCAGATAGCTCTCTTCGATTGTTTTACGTCGGTAATAATTCGCCACCAGCCGGCGCGCCACGGTCGCCAGGAAGGGGCGTGGTTGCCGAATGGCAAGCAACTGCGGGCTCAGTAAAATACTGATGAACGTATCCTGCGCCAGGTCTTCGGCGTGATGCGCGCACCCGACCTTCTGTCTCAGCCAATGGCATAGCCAACTGTGGTGCTCAAGGTAAAGCTGTTGAGCAAACCCGTTGGCTGCCGCGGCCTCTTTCCTTGCCATTCGGTGACACCAATTGATAATGAGATTGAAAATGATAATTATTATTATTTTAAAATTGTAACTTCTGTGTCAAGCGATTGCTGATGATTTATAAACGGCGAAAAAGTAGGGAAATACGGGAGAGAAAACGTGAAAAGGGGCCAAAATGGCCCCTGTTAGCAGGATATTCAGAAACGTTGGCTAACGCTAAACTTGATGTTGCGCCCTACGCCGGACACCGATTCGCCCAGGTAAGGGTAATAATCGCGGTTGAACAGGTTGTCCACCGCGACGCGAGCTTCGAAGCCCTGCAAACCGCTGGGCTGCCACGAGGCGAACAGGCCGTGCAATGCATAACCCGACGTTTTCGGCAGCGCCCAGACAACGGCCATCGGATCGCCGTCGGCCGGTGAACGATCCTGTTTACGCACAAAATCGCCGGTCCAGCCGAAGGCCATGTCCCACTGCGGTACTTTCATACCCAGCATCGCGTGTGCCGTAACGGGTGGAATTTCGGCAATCCAGGTTTCGTTGCCCCACGGATCGCGCGGTGAAGCGTCGCGTTTGCCGCGAATCGAGGAGAACGACAGGCTGCCGAACAGGCTTTCGCTGTCATAAAACGATTCGAGCTCCACGCCCTCAATGGTATAGCCCGGCAAGTTGCGATAGTTCGACAACGGTTGCCCACATTGGCCCCCATGCCGTGCGGCGTCGCACACTACGCCGCGACGATAGAAAATCTCGTCCTTGCCGCGATTGCGGAACAGCGTAGTGCGGATCTGCAGGCTGTCTCGCGCCATCAACACATCGTTGAAGTCCAGCACCGCGCCAAGGCGCACGCCCGTCATGCGTTCCACCTGCAGGCCGCGGCTGGTGCCGGGCACGCTGGAAGCGGCGTATTGCACTTCGTACTGTTCGTCGATCACCGGGGCGCGCCAGGTGCGGCTAACGTCGGCAAACAGGGACAGATTCGACGTCGCTTTCCACATCACGCCCAAATGCGGCGACCAGCCGGTATAGGTCACGCTGCTGTAATCATGGCCCACGAGCGGATCGCTGTCGTTATAGCGCGGCGCCCGGTTCGGTTGCCCGGTATTGGTCACATGATCGTAACGCACGCCCGGCGTCACGGTCAGGCTGCCGAAGCTGACCGCATCCTGCAGATAAACGCTGCGGGTTTCCTGTTCGCCCGCCGGCATGTAATACGGCTGGAAATAGCCGTAGTTGTAACTGGCGTTTTTCACCTGCGAGGGGTAATACATCAGGGTATCGCGCTGATGTTTATGCCACCGCGCGCCGAGCAACAGCTTGTGCTCCAGCGGCCCGCTGGCGAAACGGCTTTCATTGCTGACGTCAAACTGCCGATCGGTATAGTTCACCCAGCTTTCATTGCCCAACGTACCGAGATAGCTGAACTTTGAAGCGGAATCCGGCCGCTTGTCATGCTGTTCTGTCTTCGAATAGGCATAAGACAGCGTCAGATTCAGCAACGGCTGCGCTTCCGGCGCCAGATTCCATTTCACCGAGTAATTGGTGTCCGTCTGGTCGCGATACACCAGAATGCGGCGCCACGCGTCTTCCCGGCCATATTTATCGATATCCGCCTGGCTGGGCGCGGCGATATCGTCCCGCTTGGCGGCAAAAGGCTGCCAGCCATCGGAATCGGAGCGCATCGCCGACAGCGTCAGCGTTTGCGCCTCGCTCAGATAAATATTGGTTTTTAACAGGTAGGAAGCCTGATCGTTGGCGGAATAGGCAAAGCGCGTGCCGTCCGGCCGCTTCAGGTTGCCGCCGTCACGCTTGCTCATGTAGATCAAACCGTCGGCGAATCCTTCCGGCGTACGGCCGTACAACGCACCGCTGTAAATGCCCTGGCGATCGTTGGTGTGGTAGCTGTATTTCAGCAAGCCGCCAAAATCTTCGCCCGGCAGCAGCATATCCCCGGCATCTTTGGTCTCCAGCGTAATGGTTCCGCCAAAACCGCCATTGCCGTTCAACAGATTGTGCGGCCCCTTATCGACCTCAACCTTTTTCAGCAATTCGGGTTCAATGAATACCGAACCCTGCCGATATTTCTCAAATCCCTTCGGCGCCCCGTCCAGCACCACCTTCACATCTTCCATGTCGCCCATGCCCCAGATATTCAGGCTTTGGCCACCCGGGCGCGGCGATCCCGCCATCCCTACGCCGGGCAAGCGATCAAGCAAACTGGCGATATTGTCTGCCTGCACACGTTCGATATCTTCTTTATCCAGCACCGAACGGCCGGCGGCGACGCTGTCGGACAAACCGCCGACCACCGACAGCTCCGGTATCGTCAACGGCTGAACCGGCCCGGCGTCGACCAACCGATATCCCTGTGCGGTTTGTTGAGCGCGCAATCCGCTGCCCGCCAACAGCGTATTGAACGCGTCGGTGAGGCGATAATGTCCCTGCAGGCCCGCGGTGCTTTTTCCACGCGTCTGTTCGGGCGTGAAAATCACTATCACGCCGGCCTTAGCGGCCGCCGTCTGCAAGGCGGGCGCCAGATCACCGGCGGGAATGGCGAAGGAAAGGATAGCGGGCTGTTCGACCGCCGAGGGTGATGCCGACGCACCGGGTGCCGCCATCGCGGAGGTGAGCATGCCCGATAGTGCGCATCCTATCCCGATAGCGACGCGCTTCCCGGTAATGCGTTTGGCTGATGTGAACGTACGCCCTGCGCCGTTCTTGTTTTTTATGGCCATGAAGGATTCCCCTGAGTGTATTGAACTGGAAACTCAGTAGAGAGGTCACGCCAACGAAAAGATCGGGCAGAAAAAAATGAAAAAAAGGGCCGAAGTTACCGCGCCGCGTAGACGATAAAGGTCACCACGCCGAAGATCTCCAGCTGCGCCTCATCGTCGAACACGATCGGCGCGTAGGCGGGGTTCATCGGTAATAGCCGCACGTCGGGGTGGCGCTGCAGTTTTTTGACGGTGAATTCGCCGTCCACCGCGGCGATCACGATATTGCCGTGCTCCGGCGTCAGGGCGCTGTCGACGATCAGCAGATCGCCATCCTGGATATTGCCGTCGATCATCGACTCGCCGCTGGCGCGCACGAAGTAAGTGGCGTTGGGGTGCCGCACCAGCAGCTTGCCGATGTCCAGCCTGCTCTCGACATAGTCCTGCGCCGGGGAAGGAAAGCCGCAGGCCACGCGATCGGCAAACAGCGGTAACGTCAGGGGGTCACCTGGTGAAAAAGCATACAACCTTGAATTGCTCAGCATAATCATAACCAAACTGTATATTTATACAGTAAAGCATAAACAAAACGCGAACGCGTGCAACCCCCAATCCCCCTGCGGATCGCGCTTTGCCGCGTAATATAATAATTTTCTTAGTGATTTTTCTTGCAGCTTTCGGCGTTCTTCGCGTGTGTTTACACACATGATACCCACCAAAACTGTGGATAATGCGGCACTCAGACCGTTGGCGTATCGATGGGCAGGATGAGTGAGGGATTGTCATTGCGAACGGCGCCGACGGCGGGCGATACCGGTTGCCAGACGAAATCCTCTGCCTGCAGGCTGTACACGTCAGCCTGCATTTGACCAGAGGGCGGGACTAAGCGGGTGTCGAGCCAGTCGCGCGCGGCCGTCGGTCTCTGCTGCGTACAGCGCCGCAAATAACAGCGGCAGGCCTTGCCTCACGGGAGGAACGGCGGACGGCCTTACAAAATGACGCCAATAAAATTGCGACTGGCAATGGCATCAATGGGACGGACAGAGACGAAAGTCAGTACGTTATGCCAGGAGCTTGGGATAACCCGACAAACGCTGTACCGCCACATTTCCCCTGATGGTCCACTGCGAGCTGACGGTATAAAGCTGCTCAACCGGGGATAATTTTAGCGGACGGAAAAATCTGGGGTTCCGGCGTAGAACCCCGAATAAGGAATAATCCTTAATTCATTTCAGGATTATTAATTCCATCTAAAACCTCTCGGCAATATTCTTTTTTATAGGCTTCATCATTACTTAATGACTTAACCAAAAAATCAGCATTTTTCCAACCATTATCCCAATGCGTATCGAATCCTGACTGTTCAAACTTTAATGTTCTAGTTAATGAGTCCTTTATTTGTTTTTTATATTTATCAATTTTCTCATTGGTTGCCCCACAAACATCATGTGCAACACGAGCATTTGAGCCAGAAAAACCTATTGCTGAAATTGCCATCGCTTCATTTGATTTGTCGAAATCATTCGCATATGCCACAGCATTAGATAAAGCGAATATGACAAGAGCAGGTATGGTTTTTTTGTATGAAATCATCTTT
The DNA here is from genome assembly GCF_043109535.1 of Serratia sp. LACPHL-BACT-2024-00286. Taxonomy (NCBI): domain Bacteria; kingdom Pseudomonadati; phylum Pseudomonadota; class Gammaproteobacteria; order Enterobacterales; family Yersiniaceae; genus Serratia; species Serratia sp. LACPHL-BACT-2024-00286. The sequence continues at coordinate 144,740 of NZ_JBICNA010000001.1, read as the reverse complement.
CACCTCTACTCATTGATTGTTCATGGGGTCAGTTTGGATATCGAAAATTATTGTACATTAAGGCTGCTTTTTAATCAGTCTCAACTTCTTTATAGAAGGCCTGAATGCGACAAACTTGGGAAGTACTGTAGCCTGTCGCGTCTGCTGTTTCTCGGATGCTCAGTTTCTTAATCTGTCGGTAGTGCCTGATCCATCCTGCACGCTCCATCTCGCCGCTGGCGCGCACGAAGTAGGTGGCGTTGGGGTGCCGCACCAGCAGCTTGCCGATATCCAGCCTGCTCTCGACATAGTCCTGCGCCGGGGAAGGAAAGCCGCAGGCCACGCGATCGGCAAACAGCGGTAACGTCAGGGGTTCATCTGGTGAAAAAGCATACAACCTTGAATTGCTCAGCATAATCACAACCAATCTGTATATTTATACAGTATAACATAAACAAAACGCGAACGCGTGCAACCCCCAATCCCCCTGCAGATCGCGCTTTGCCGCGTAATATAATAATTTTCTGAGCGATTTTTTTTTACGCCTGCTAAGGGTTTCACCGCCCCTTGCACACACGTTATCCACCAAAACTGTGGATAACCTGGTGGGGTCGCCGGCAGACGTCATTCCCTGCGCGAGCGGGATCAGAATCCTGTATAATCCCCACACCTGCTCAATAAGAATTCATCCCCGTCGGCGCCTCGTCACCGACGGTCACGAGAACGTTATGAACAAGCACCTGCTCCTCGCAGAAACCGACGATATCGAACAGGAATGCCTGTCGCGCCACGCGGTCTGGCAGCGCAACGGTCTGGCCCAGGCGCAACAGGATTGGCTGGCGGAAGAAGTGCCGGTCGCCCTGGTGTACAACGGCATTTCCCACGTGGTGATGATGGCGACGCCGAAAGATCTGGCGGCCTTCGCCATCGGTTTTTCGCTGTCCGAAGGCATCATCGCCTCCCCCGACGATATCTACGACATCCGCCAGCAACCGGCCTGCAACGGCATTGAAGTGCATGTGGAACTCTCGAGCCGCCGTTTTATGCAGCTGAAAGAGAAGCGCCGCAGCCTGGCCGGCCGCACCGGCTGCGGTGTCTGCGGGGTGGAACAACTGCAGGAGGTCGCCCAGCCCATCGCGCCGCTGCCCTTCACGCAACGCTTCGATTTGGCCCTGCTCGACCGGGCGTTGGCGCAGCTGCAGGAGGTGCAAACGGTGGGGAAACTGACCGGCTGCACCCACGCGGCGGCCTGGATCCAGCCGGATGGCGCGCTCAGCGGCGGGTGTGAAGACGTCGGCCGCCACGTGGCGCTCGACAAGCTGCTGGGCTACCGCAGCCAACAGGCGTGGCTGCAAGGGGCGGCGCTGGTGTCGAGCCGCGCCAGCTATGAAATGGTGCAAAAATCCGCCATGTGCGGCGTCGAGATCCTGTTCGCCGTTTCCGCCGCCACCCGCCTGGCGGTCGAGGTGGCCGAGCGCAGCAACCTGACGCTGGTGGGCTTCAGCAAGCCAGGGCGCGCCACCGTCTATACGCACCCGCAGCGGCTCTGGCAATCGACGACGGCGGCATAGCGCCGCCGGATAAGAATCGACTATTCTCAATAGCAGGACACCAGGAAGCACCCACGTCATGATAATTCGCCCGAACCAGAACTGGTTTTTTCGCCTGTTCGCCTGGCACGGTTCCGTGCTGTCAAAGATCACCTTTCGCCTGTCGCTGAACGTGCTGATGTCGATAGTGGCGGTGATCAGCTATCAATGGTACGAACAGCTCGGCGTGCATTTGACCATCGCGCCGTTCAGCCTGCTGGGTATCGCCATCGCGATTTTTCTCGGCTTTCGCAATAACGCCGGCTACAGCCGTTTTGTCGAAGCGCGCAACCTGTGGGGCTCGCTGCTGATTACCGAGCGATCCCTGCTGCGCCAGATAAAAAGCCTGCTGCCGGACGAACCGGCGGTGCACCAGAAGGTCGCCAAGCTGCTGATCGCCTTCAGCTGGAGCCTGAAGCATCAGCTGCGCGCCACCGATCCGACCGCCGATCTGTACCACAACCTCAGCAGCAAAGAGCTGGCGGAGGTGATCGCCAGCCCGATGCCGACCAACCGCATCCTGCTGATGCTGGGCCAGGAGATCGGCAAGCTGCGCCGACGGGGGCTGCTGAGCGACATCACCTTCGAGCTGCTCGACAACAAGCTGAGCGAGCTGTCCCACGCCCTCGGCGGCTGTGAACGGCTCGCCAGCACGCCGGTGCCGTTCGCCTATACCCTGATCCTGCAGCGCACCGTTTACCTGTTCTGCAGCCTGTTGCCTTTTGCCCTGGTGACCGATCTGCATTACATGACACCGTTTGTTTCGGTGTTCATTTCCTATACCTTCTTATCCTGGGACTCACTGGCCGAAGAGCTGGAAGATCCGTTCGGCGTGTCGGCCAACCATCTGCCGTTAAACGCCATCTGCAACACCATCGAGCGCAACCTGCTGGAAATGAACGACCAAAGCCCGCTGCCGCCGCCGATGAAACCCGACGAGCACTTTAATTTGATCTGATCGATTTCACCCGAACACACTGGAGCCGAATGCAATGAATGCAAATAACAACCCGCCGCAAGCCGTATTCACGCCGGTAACGCGCCATGCCATCTTCATCGTCGCCACCCTGTCGCCCGTTCCCGCCCATCTGGCGGCGGTGCGCGCCTGGTGCGGCGACATCGCCGCCGTGGTGCGTTCGGTCGGCAAACGCGCGCCGGCGGGCAACCTCACCTGCGTTTGCGGCTTCGGCTCCGAAGCCTGGGATACGCTGTTTGGCGCCCCGCGCCCTCGCCAGCTGCATCCGTTCAGCCCGATCGGCAGCGGGGAACGCGTCGCCGTCGCCACGCCCGGCGATATCCTGCTGCATATCCGCGCCGATGAAATGGATCTGTGTTTCGAACTGGCCTCGCAGCTGGTCGGCAAGCTCGGCGACGCCGTGACGGTGGTCGAAGAGGTGCACGGCTTCCGTTACTTCGATCAGCGCGCCATGATCGGCTTCGTCGACGGCACGGAGAACCCGGAGGGGCACGAAGCCTTCGACTACACGGTGATCGGCGACGAAGACGCGGCGTTCAGCGGCGGCAGCTATGTGCTGGTGCAAAAATACCTGCACGATATGCAGGGCTGGAATTCGCTCAGCGTGGAAACGCAGGAGAAGATCATCGGCCGCCATAAGCAGTCCAACATCGAACTGGATGAAGCGGTCAAACCGTCGTCATCGCACAGTTCGCTGACCACCATCACCGACGAGCAAGGCAACGAGGTGAAAATTCTGCGCGACAACATGCCGTTCGGCCGCCCCGGCCTGCGCGAATTCGGCACCTACTTTATCGGCTATGCGCGCTCTCCGCAGCCAATCGAGCAGATGCTGGAAAACATGTTTATCGGCCGCCCGGCCGGCAACTACGATCGGCTGCTCGATTTCAGCCACGCGGTGACCGGCACCCTGTTCTTCGTGCCGTCCGCCCCGCTGCTGGAAGCGCTGGCCGATCGCAGCGGCGCCGAACTGCACTGATTTTGCCTGGGCGCAGGGCCGCAGCGATCAACCTTTGGTTATCCTGCAGCCCTGCGCATCGATCACCGGCTCCCCATCCTCTTTGCTGAAAGCCCCGCGCTGCGGATCCGGCAGAATATCCAACACCGCCTCCGACGGCCGGCACAGGCGCGTGCCGAGCGGTGTCACCACAATGGGTCGATTGATCAAAATCGGCTGTTGCAGCATGAAGTCAATCAGTTGCTCATCGTTCCAGCCGGTCTCATCCAGTTTCAGCTCGGCGTAAGGCTCGACGTTTTTACGCAGCAGCGCGCGCGGCGTCATCCCCATTTCTGCCAGCAGCGCAATCAACCGTTCACGGCTGGGCGGTGTTTCCAGATACAAAATCACCTCCGGCTCAACGCCGCTGTTGCGGATCAGCGCCAACGTATTGCGCGACGTGCCGCAAGCCGGGTTGTGATAAATCTTGATACTGCTCATGACGGTTTCTCCTATCAGGATCAAACGGACAGCCGCAGCGCCAGCGCAGCCAAGGTGACGAACAGGATCGGCAGCGTCATCACCAGCCCCACGCGAAAATAATAGCCCCAGGTAATGACGATGTTCTTCCTTGCCAACACATGCAGCCACAGCAACGTGGCCAGGCTGCCGATCGGGGTGATTTTGGGGCCGAGATCGCTGCCGATGACGTTGGCGTAAATCATCGCCTGCTTGATGACGCCTTCCGCGCCGCTTCCGTCGATTGACAACGCCCCCACCAGTACCGTCGGCATATTATTCATGACGGAAGAGAGAAACGCGCTCAGGAAGCCGGTGCCGAGCGTCGCCGCCCACAGCCCCTGCCGCGCCAGCGCGTCCAACACGCCGGAAAGCAGCTCGGTCAAGCCGGCATTGCGCAGCCCGTAGACCACCAGATACATGCCCAGCGAGAAAATCACGATCTGCCAGGGCGCACCGCGCAGCACTTTGCCGGTGTCGATCGCGCGCCCACGTTTCGCCACCGCCAGCAGAACCAGCGCGCCGCAGGCAGCGACCAAACTCACCGGCACGCCGAGCGGCTCCAGAGCGAAGAAGCCAATCAGCAACAGCGCCAATACCGCCCAGCCGGCTCGGAAAGTCGCACGATCGCGAATCGCTTCTTGGGGTATCGGTAAACGCGTCAACGCGTAGCGCCGCGGAATATCCTTGCGAAAGAACAGATGCAACATCACCAGGGTCGCCGCCACTGCGGCAAGGTTGACCGGCACCATCACCGCCGCATACTCCGTAAAGCCCAGCCGGAAGAAATCCGCCGAAACGATATTCACCAGATTGGACACCACCAGCGGCAGGCTGGCGGCATCGGCGATAAAGCCCGCCGCCATCACGAAAGCCAGTACCGCCGCAGGGCGAAAGCCGAGCGCCGACAGCATGGCGATCACGATCGGCGTAAGGATTAACGCGGCGCCGTCGTTCGCAAACAGCGCCGCCACCACGGCCCCCAGCAGCAGCATGTAGGTAAACAGCCATCGGCCTTTGCCGTTGCCCCAGCGCGCGACGTGCAGAGCAGTCCAGGCAAAGAAGCCGCTCTCATCCAGCAGCAGGCTGATGATGATGACGGCGATAAAGGTCGCGGTCGCATTCCAGACTATCTGCCACACCACGGGAATATCGCCGACGTGCACCACGCCGCTCAGTAATGCCAATCCCGCGCCGAACGCCGCGCTCCAGCCAATGCCCAGCCCTCTCGGTTGCCAGATAACCAAGGTCAACGTCAGAATAAAGATCGCTCCTGCCACTATCATCGCCGTCTCACCGCCTCTTCACATCTACATATTCGATTTTCCGTATGTGTTTGCGCAAATTTTTTACCGTTACGGGCAGCCTTTCGCTACGCGTTGCCCCAACTCCATCATCTGTTCTGCCCGACACTGATAAGCCTGCTCAATAATCCCCGCCGCCCAAGCCGGCATATGCGGCGACAGGCGATAATATATCCACTTGCCATCGCGCCGATCGAGCAACAGCCCGCTTTCACGCAGCATCGCCAAATGCCTTGAGATTTTGGGTTGCGGCAGCGCCAATGCGCCCGACAACTCGCACACGCACAGCTCGCCGGCGTGGCGCAGCAACAGCACCAGCGTCAGACGCGTCTCGTCCGACAGGTTTTTAAACAGCTTCAGCGGCGTCAATGACGTCATGTCGCACTCCCGTTAACCTTATCGTCTCCACAAATCGCTCATGAAGATACCATTTTCATATTCGGAAAAACAAATATAAAACACAAAACGTTGTCCCCCTCGCCGAGGCATATACTTATCTTTATGCTGTTCTTGCAGGAAGGAGGCACCATGCCGCTCACATTCAAACGTTCGGAAAGGCTCTCCATCGGCACCGAAATAGAGCTGCAACTGGTCGATGACAAGCACTACGATCTTACGGATCGGGCCGACCGGGTGGTCAGCGCGGTCGGCGACCGCCGGCGCGTCAAACATGAGCTCACCAAATCGATGGTGGAGCTGAACAGCTCGGTGCACCGCGATCTCGATGAGCTGCACGCCGAACTGCGCGCCCTGACCCATACCGTCCGGCGCAGCGCGCAGCGCCTGGGCTGTGACGTCTGCGGCGGCGGCCGCCATCTGAGCAACGACTGGCGCAAGCAGGTCATCAGCGACAACGCGCGCTACAGGCAGCTGGCCAGCCGCTTTGGCTATCTTTCCAAGCTGGCCTGCGTGTTCGGCCAACACATCCACCTCGGCGTCAACGACGGGGACGAAGCGATGTACCTGTGCCATGCGCTGACGCCCTACTTTCCGCAGCTGATCGCGCTCAGCGCATCGTCACCGCTGTACCAGGGCGTCGATACGCGCTTTGCCAGCTCCCGTTTCAGCGCGCAGAATTCCTTCCCCAACTACGGATGCCTGGAACACATCTACAGCTGGCGCGAATTCAATGCCTACTACGAACGGCTGAACGCCGCCGGCGTGATTGAAAGCATCAAGGATATTTACTGGGATGCGCGGCCCAAACCGGAGCTGGGCACGGTGGAGATCCGCATCTGCGATACGCCGCTGCGCCTCGCGCATGCCGTGCTGCTGGTCGGTTACTGCCGTCTGCTGGCTGATTTCCTGTTGCAACACCGCACGCCGATCGCGCCGGAATACGATGCCTTCACCAATTACAACAAGATCAACGCCTATCGCAGCGGTTTCGCCGCCGAATACGTCGATCCCGCGACGCTGCGTCGCAGCAGCCTGACCGCCCATATCCTGCACACTCTCGATGCGCTGAGCGGGTTCGCCGAGCGACGGGAGGATCGGGCCGTGCTACAGGCGATCGAGCGCCATGTCCGCCAGGGCATCAGCGATTCGGAGCATATCCGCCAGATGTTGCACAACGGCCTGCCGCAGGCTCAGGTGATCAAGCGCCTGTGCGATGAGCTGTTGCAACCGGCAAGTTAAGTTTCGGCTATCGATTCCATACGCCAAAGCCGCTGTTCATTATGTGCTCTTTCGCTACAATCGTGAGCACTGACATTCATCGTATCGAGGACACCATGTACAACTTCTCCCGCTATCAGGCAAAAGAACTGGCGCTGGCTTACATGAGCGGCAAAAAACACGATCTGTCGCCGCAGGAATTTTTGCAGCAGCTGAAAAGCAGCGAGCGATCGTTTGAGCACCTGCTGAAACACGGCAGCGAAATGCCGCGTGACGTGCTGGTTAAAAGCTTCTGAACGGCCGGTTGCCGGCCACTTTCCGTTTACGCCGCCGGTGGCGAGCCTGCAGGCCCGCGCATTCCCGGCCATTCATTCCCCTCCTCACTCTGCCTCAATTCGTCCTCACAGGCGAAAAGCCGATAAATTCGTATTCACAGGCGAATTATTGACATATTCGTATCCAGGTGCGAATTTATAGTCACCCTTCTATAAACATCGGAACATGTCATGCCGACGCCAATCAGCGTAATCAGCGGCGATCTGGTCGATTCCCGCCGCTCAGACACCGTCAACTACCTCAATGAGCTGCACAGCCTGCTCGATCGGCTGCGGCGCGACGGGCGGCTGCATCAGGTGGAAATCTTTCGCGGCGACGCCTTCCAGGCGCAGGCCGCCCCGGAGGACGGGCTGCTGCTGGCGGTGTATATTCGCCTCGCGCTGCGGGCAACGGGCGCCGCGCACTGGGATGCGCGCGTCGCCGTCGGGCTGGGCAGCCAACGGCCCGACGCCGCCGGCTATGGCAGCGCCTTTATCAATTCCGGCAGCGCGTTGGACGCCATGGCGAAAAATTGCCGGCTGGCTCTGAAAACCGACAACGATCGGACAAACGCCATTGTCAGCGATCTGCTGCCGATGTTAGATCATGTGATTGGCCGCCTGTCGCAGACCGAAGCGCGCATCGTCCAGGCGAGAATGTTCGCCGACAGCGGCGCCGCCGTGGCGGATCAGCTGCAAAAAGCCGCCTCCACGGTCTCCGCCGCGTTGAAACGCGCGGCCTACGAGGAAATCATGCGGTTTATTCACGCCATTAACAGGATCGTCTGACTATGGATCTGACCTATGCGCCTTTGCTGGCCTGGCTGTTGCTCGTCCATCTGCTGGCGGATTTTCCGCTGCAGCCGCTGAGTTGGGTGGAAGATAAAATCCAGCATCGCGCGCGTTCACGTTTTCTGGTGTTGCACGCGTTGCTGCACGGGGTGCTGGCCGCCTGGGTGGTGGCCGGTTTCGGCCTGCTGCACGGCGGGCTTTCTTCACTTCAGGTGCTGGCCAGCCTGCTGATCATCGCCGTCAGCCACTACCTGATCGATTTACTGAAGGTCACCGCGATGAACCGCCTGAGCCCGGCCCGCAGTTTCCTGCTCGATCAGGGATTGCATCTGGCGGTAATCGCCTTGCTGTGGCTGGGGCTGACGCCGAATGCCGGTGAACTGCTCGCCGCGCTGGGGCGGCAACTGGGGCGTTGGCAAACCGGCCTGGTGCTGGTGGCCTACAGCCTGATTTATCTGCCGATGAGCCTGCTGATCGGGCAACTGCTGGCGCACTGGACGCCGCAAATGCCGCCTTCGGCCAAGGCCGACAACGACTCGCTGCTGCGCGCGGGCAAACAGATTGGCTATCTGGAGAGAACGCTGATCCTGACCTTTGTGCTGCTGGGGCAAATCCCGGCGATCGGCTTTTTGCTGGCGGCTAAATCTATCTTCCGTTTCGGCGATCTGCGCCAGAGCGACGATAAGATGCGCACCGAGTATGTGCTGCTCGGCACGCTGTTTTCCTTCACGCTGACCATCATGCTCGGCCTGCTGGTCAACAAACTGCTGTAGCGGAGCGGGGGCGAAGAATTTCGCCCCCGAAGTGAGTGCCGAAGCGGCTTACAGCCACTCGCCGAAGCGCCGGATGTAGAAACGCTTCATCAACTGCGCGACCACGCAGTAGCTGACCAACGTAGCGGCCAACCACGGGAAGTATTCCCACGGCAGCGGCTGCAGGCCAACCAGGGCGCCGAGCGGCGAGAACGGAATGTAGATGCCGAGCGCCATCACCAACCCGGTGGTCAGCAATACCGGCAGCGCCGCGGTGCTCTGAATGAACGGGATCTTCTGGGTGCGCAGCATATGCACCACCAGCGTTTGCGACAGCAACCCCTCAATGAACCAGCCGGACTGGAACAGCGCCTGGTGTTCCACGCTGTTGGCGGCGAACACGTACCACATCAGCGCATACGTCGTGATATCGAAGATTGACGAGGTCGGCCCAATCCACAGCATAAAGCGCCCGATGTTTTTGGAGTCCCACTTGCGCGGCTTGCGCAGGAACTCTTTGTCCATCTTGTCCCACGGCAGCGACAGCTGGGAAATATCGTACATCAGGTTTTGAATCAACAGGTGGATCGCCAGCATCGGCAGGAACGGAATGAAGGCGCTGGCCACCAGCACCGAGAACACGTTGCCGAAGTTGGAGCTGGCGGTCATGTTCAGGTACTTGATGATATTGCCGAAGGTCTCGCGCCCTTTGATCACCCCCTCTTCCAGCACCATCAGGTTCTTTTCCAACAGGATGATGTCCGCCGACTCCTTGGCGATGTCGGTGCCGGTGTCGACCGAAATGCCGACGTCGGCATCGCGCAGCGCCGGTGCATCGTTGATGCCGTCGCCGAGGAAGCCGACGGTATGGCCGTTGGCCTGCAGCATTTTCAGCACCCGCGATTTTTGCAGCGGCGTCAGCTTGGTGAAGACCGTGCGCTGCTCCACTTCGCGCGCCAGCGTTTCGTCATCCATCTGTTCAATCTGCAGCCCGGAGAGCGGTTCACCCGGCTCCAGCCCGACGTCGCGGCAAATCTTGCAGGTGATCACCGGGTTGTCGCCGGTCAGCACCTTCACCGTCACGCCGTTTTCCTGCAGTGCGGCGATCGCCTGCTGCGCGCTCTCCTTCGGCGGATCGAGGAAGGTCAGCAACCCTTGCACCACCATGTCGCGCTCGTCGGCCACGCTCAGCGGGTCGGCCGGGCGTTGCGCATCCAGCTCGCGCGTCGCCAGCACCAGCACGCGGAAACCGTCTTCGTTATACTCGCGGGCCAGCGCCTGCAGCGCCGCACGGCGCGCGTCGTCCAGTTCCAGCGTCTTGTCGCCTTCACGCACGTGAGTGGCGATCTCCAGCATCTCCTCTACCGCGCCCTTACAGATCAGCTGCTGCTTGCCATTTTCGTCCGCCACCACGATCGACAAGCGGCGGCGCACGAAATCGAACGGCAGCTCATCCACCTTGCTGAAACGCCCCAGGGCTTCGATCCCCGGTTTGCCGCGCCCGAAGCGGATCACCGCCTGATCCATCAGGTTCTTCATGCCGCTCTGATGGAAGCTGTTCAGCCAGGCCAGGTGCAGCACCTCGTTATCCCTGGCGCCGTTGACGTCGATATGGTGCTCGAGAATGATGCGGTCCTGGGTCAGCGTGCCGGTCTTGTCGGTGCAGAGCACGTCCATGGCGCCGAAGTTCTGAATGGCGTTCAGGCGCTTCACCACCACCTTGCGGCGCGACATGGCGATCGCCCCTTTCGCCAGGTTGGAGCTGACGATCATCGGCAGCATTTCCGGCGTCAGGCCGACCGCCACCGCCAGTGCGAACAGCGCCGCCTCGCTCCAGTCGCCTTTGGTGAAACCGTTGATCAGCAACACCACCGGCACCATCACCAGCATGAAGCGAATCAGCAGCCAGCTGACGCTGTTCACCCCGCGATCGAACGCGGTTTGCGCCCGCGAACCGACGATCGACTTGGCCAACGAGCCGAAGTAGGTGCGCCCGCCGGTCGCTACCACCACCGCCGTGGCGGTGCCGCTGGCGACGTTGGTGCCCATCAGGCAGACGTTGGAGAGCTCAAGCAGCGCGTTCTCGCTGGACACTTCCCCTTCGCTCGACTTCTGCGCCACGCTGCCCATGGCATCGTATTTTTCGATAGGGATCGCTTCGCCGGTCAAAATCGCCTGGCTGATGAACAGATCGCGCGAGGCGATAAGGCGCACGTCGGCCGGCACCATGTCGCCGGCGGAGAGCTGAATGATATCCCCCGGCACCAGTTCGCGGATCGGCACTTCCAGCGTCAGCGGATGCGCGCTGTAGCTGCTGCGGCGCAGCACCGTGGCGGTGGTGCGCACCATCGACTTCAGCGCTTCCGCCGCTTTGTTGGTGCGGTATTCCTGCCAGAAACGCAGCAGCCCGCTCAGCGTGACCATGATGAGAATGATAATGACGCCGGTGAGTTCAGTTTCTTCACCGCTCTGGCGCGGCAGCCAATAATCGGTAAAGAAACTGATCGCAGCCAGCACCATCAGCACGAAGATAAACGGGTTGTTGAAAGCCTTGATCAGCTGGATCAAGGCATGCGGCGCCTTGTCGTGGGCGACCTGATTGGCGCCGAACTGCTCCAGCCGCTCATCGGCGTCGTCCTGGGTCAAACCGTTGCGGTTGCACTTCAGGTTCGCCAGCGTTTGGGCGATGCTGTTGGTCGCTTCTTCCGCAATGGCGTAGGTCACCGCGTCTTTATCACGGCGACGCGTTCTTTCATTAATCTGAGTCATAACGCTATTCTCTTATTTTCGTTCTGCGCACAGGGATATCCCGCCCGATAAACAGGTGACTCTGCGCAGAGTGGAATTTTTTAATTAGCGTGACTGAATAGCGTGATTACCCTGTCAGCCACGCAAGAATCATTTCCCTTCCGGGGTCATCGTCCATAACGCCTCCTTAATGCCCGCGTTATTCAGGCCTACCTGAATAAACACGAACATATAATCAAGTTAATAAATATTTATATCATTACTCAGACCGGTAATTCGGACGCAACGCGCCAGCGAACGGCGCTCACGCTTTTTTCCAGGCTGACGCGGCAGACAATACCCTCAATTTCTTTTTGTGCGGCCGGCGTGGCGGTAATTTCCGCGCACACTTCCAATTGCCCCGGGCTGGAAATATCGGCGCTGCGCAAAGATTGCAGCCGCAAGGCGACGCCGTTCAGCGCCTGCAGAATCAGGGTGCGCACCAGAATTTCATCCTGCTCGCCACAGGTCACCTGAATGCGATAGCACAGTTCCAGATCGGTCGCCTGCTGGTGCGGCTGCAGATTGATGCGCTGGGCGGCCTCGCGCAGCAGGATATTGGCGCACAGGATCACCAGCGTGGCGACCACCGCATCCCAATGCTGGCCCAGGCCGCACAGTACGCCGATCCCCGCCGAACACCACAGCGTGGCGGCGGTGTTGAGGCCGCGAATGTTCAGCCCTTCACGCATGATAACCCCGGCGCCGAGGAAGCCGATACCGGATACGATCTGCGCAGCCACGCGGCCGGCGCTGGCCGGATCGGTGGACATGGAGCTGAGAATAAAGACCGCCGCGCCGGTCGCCACCAGCGCATTGGTGCGCAGGCCGGCCATGCGTTGGCGCCACTGGCGCTCGGCGCCAATTACCGCGCCCAGGCACATCGCCAGCAATAAATTTAAAACGAAAGGAGTCATAGCCATGACTGTCCCCTTAATTAACCTCAGGAGATAAAATCATGTGCTGTTTAGCACACGCAAAATCGCGCCGAAAATAAATCAGCGAATCAGCGTACTGTGCCTGGAGGGAAAAGGCTGTGGCTGCAGAATACCATAATAACGTCCAACTCAATTCACCTGAAACCATCAGGCCTCAGGAAACGTTTTATATTCGGGTATGCACAGCTCAGGAATAACTGGAGAGGGGTGCTGCCCGCCGATAACGGCAAGCAACAAATCAGAAGAGAATTGGTCAGCTTGCCTTATTTGTTTTATTACAACTACAACTGTCCAATTGGGTTTCTCCACCGAAATTTTGGCTGAGTATAGTGACGTCGGGTAATGAAGTAAAGGCTAATTTATTAAACGAAAAATAAACTGAAATACCGCGATGATATTTCGATGTCACAAATCGGCAGCGACAGCGTTGGGCGGCAGTGCGCTTATCGGTAAACTGCTCCCCTTCATCTTTCAAGGACGCCCCCGATGAAACACCGGCTTTCCCCGCTCGCGCTCGCGCTGCTCGTCAGCTATCCCGCCGATGCCCTGCTGCTGCAGCAAGGCGACGCGCAGTTTGAACTCGATCCCGCCACGCTGCGCATTGCCGCCGGCGCTGTGCCGGTCAATCTGGCGCAGCCCGCGCAACAGGTGGAAGATCTCACCGCGTCGCCACAACGCGCCAGCTGGCGCTGGCCGCAGAGCGCGGTCAAGGTTAGCGCCCGTCTGGAAGGCGGCGATCTGCGCCTGAGCTTCAGCAGCGACCGGCCACAGCTTCTGAACTGGTATCGCCTGCCGCCACAAACAGAAACGCTGCTGTTGCCGATCGGCGAAGGCAGCCGCATTCCGCTCGACAACGCCGTCTGGCGCCATTACCTGACGGCGGAAATGACGCCGCTGGATACCAACTGGGATCTGAAGCTGCCGCTGTGGAGCCAGCAATACCAGGGCAAGGTCTACAGCTGGCTGATGTTGACGCCGTTCAGCAACCGGGTCACCTTCGCCTCGGCGCAGGAAAAGCTGGAGATGCGCGCCGGGCATCAGTTCAACCGCTTCAATCAGCAACAGGCATTCGAGGTGCTGCTGCACGTCGGTGACACGCCGCTGTCCGGCGCCCGCCGCTATCGCGACTATTTGCAACAGAACGGCCAGTTCAGCAGCCTACGCGAGAAGATAAAGCAGGCGCCCGAAGGCGAAAAGCTGATCGGCGCCACCCATGTCTACCTGTGGGGGGACAAACTGCTGGCGGCGGAAGATGTCAAAGATTGGCCAGGGTTGCTGCACTACCTCGCCTCTCCCGCCGCCGAAGCGCTGCGGCAGAAGATGGATGCCGAGAGCAGAAAGCTCCTGCTGCAGCTGGCGGGCAAAACACCGGAGGGCTGGCAGCAACAGCCCCTGATCGACGGCATCAACCAGGCGTTGACGGCGCAAATCCCGCTGGGCGCCACGCCGGATGACGCCGACTTTCTGCAGGCGCAGCAGCGCCAGGCCGCTGCGGTGCGGGAACGGGCGCAGCGAGAGCTGGGGCGCTGGCTAACCCCGGCGGACCGTTGGGGGCAAGGGCTGGCCGAACCGGTGATCGACGCGCTGCGCCAGGCCGGCTTGCCGCGCCTGTGGTTAGGCACCGATAACTGGACCGCCGCCTTCCTGCACCCGCAGGCGGTGGGCGCAGCCAAAGCGGCCGGCTATCTGATCGCCAGCTACGACTCCTACGATACCGCCATTGCGCGCGGCGTGAACGACAGCTGGCTCACCGCGCAACTGCCGACGGCGCTGCGGGAAAGTTGCGCCATCGTGCGCGCCGACGGCAGCAAGAAACCCGGCTTCGGCAAACAGGGTTACTACCTCAACCCGGGCTGCGTCCTGCCCTATTCTCAACGGCGCATGCGCGAGCTGGTGCAACTGGCCGGGTTGAACAGCCTGTTCCTCGACGTGGACGGCACCGGCATGGTCTCCGACGACTATCAGCCCGGCCACCCGACCGGCGCGGCGCAGATGGCCGAGGCGCGCAACGCCCGGCTGGCCTGGTTCAGCGCCACCCTTAAGCTGCCGCTCGGCTCGGAGGACGGCAATGCGGTGACCGCCCGCAGCCTGATGTTCGCCCACGGCATGGAAACCTGGGGATTCGGCTGGGGCGACAAGCAGATGAATCAGGATAAATCCTCGCCCTATTATCTCGGCGCCTGGTGGCCCAACGCCCAACCGGCGTTTTTCTTCCGCCCCGCCAAGGTGAAGCAGCCCTACCGCACCGTCGAATTCGATCCGCGCTATCGCCTGCCGCTGTACCAGGCCGTTTTCCACGATGCGATCGTCAGCAGCCACCACTGGAATTACGACAATCTGAAGTTCAGCGACGTTCAGACCACCCGCAGTCTGCTCAGCCAGCTGTACAACACCGCGCCGATGTTCCATCTGAGCCGCGCCACCCTGGCGGCCCGCCTGCCGGCGATCAAACGCGCCGACGCCGCCTTCCGGCCGTTGCATCAGGCTCTCTGGGACAAAGCGCTGACCGACTTCCGCTGGCTCGATCGGGACGGCTGGGTGCAGCAGACGACCTTCAGCGACGATTCGACGCTGACCGCCAACTTCAGCGCGCAGCCGTTCGCCGGCGTAGCGGCCCACAGCCTGCGCGCCAAACTGGCCGACGGCCGCTCGTTCGACGTTGCGCCTTAGCAAGGTCGCCGGCGATGGGCTACGCTAGGCTATATTTCCGACGACCCGCAAGGAGTGGCTGATGACGCCTCTGATCCACACTCTGCTCGACGAGATTTGGCAAAGCCTGGGGCAACGCCCCGCGCCCTGCGACCGGTTAACCGTAAGCGGTACCGGCGCATTGCCTTCGGCTTTTCCCGTGACCGAATTGGCGACCGCCGCCTGGAGCGCCGCCGGTTTGGCCTGCGCCGAGTTGCTTCGCCGCGAGGCAGCCGATGCGCCGCAGGTCTGGATCGATCAACGCCTGGCCTCGCTCTGGTTCGGCTGGACGCTGCGCCCGCTGGGTTGGACGCTGCCTGCGGCCTGGGACGCCCTGGCCGGCGACTACGCGACGGCGGACGGCTGGATACGCCTGCACACCAATGCGCCGCACCATCGGCGGGCGGTGGAACAGGTGCTGGGCCCGGCACCGGACAAAGGCGCGCTGGCGGAACGCGTGCTGGGCTGGAAAAAAAACGAGCTGGAGGAAGCGGTGATCGAGGCCGGCGGCTGCGCGGCCCAAATGCGCTCGGCGGCCGCGTGGCGACAACATATTCAGGGCAAGAGCGTGGCGCTCGAACCGCTGATCCACGCCTCGCTGCAGCCGGAAGCACCGCCGCCGGGCTGGACGTTGCCCGTCGCCCGGCCGCTGCACGGCGTGCGGGTGCTGGATCTGACGCGCATTCTCGCCGGGCCGATCGCCACCCGTTTTCTCGCCGGTTTGGGCGCCGACGTGCTGCGCATCGATCCCTACGGTTGGGATGAGCCCGGCGTCGAGCACGAGGTAATGCTGGGCAAACGCAGCGCGCGCCTCAACCTGACCAATGCGCACGATCGCCACACGTTTGAACATCTGCTGAGGAACGCCGACGTGATCGTGCACGGCTACCGTGCCGGTGCGCTGGAGAAGTTGGGCTATGGCGCGGAGGAAAGGCGCGCGCTGGCGCCGGGTCTGATAGACGTCTGCCTGAATGCCTACGGCTGGAGCGGACCGTGGCGCACCCGGCGCGGTTTCGACAGCCTGGTGCAGATGAGCTGCGGGCTGGCGGAGGCGGGCATGGTTTGGCGCAGCGCCAGTTTGCCGGTGCCGCTGCCGGTACAGGCGCTGGACCACGCCACCGGCTATTTGATGGCGGCGGCGGTGCTGACCGGAATGGCGCAGCGCCTAAGCCGCGGCACCGGCTACCACGCGCGGCTGTCGCTGGCGCGCACGGCGCAACTGCTGCTGGCGCATCCCTGTTCGGCAGATTATCGGCCGGAGCCGCTGGCGCCGGCCGGAACCGCCGACGAGAACCCGGAAACGGAACTGACTTACTGGGGCGCCGCGCAACGCCTGCGCGCCCCGTTAAGCCTGCAGGGTACGGCGCTGCAATGGGCGTTGCCGGCGACCACGCTCGGCACCTCACAGCCGGAGTGGCTGCGCCGTTAAACCGCCGCCAACTGTTGCTGCAGCCATTGCAGCAAGCGTGTGACCGCTGGCGTCAGCCCGGCGGTCTGCGGCCACACCAGATAAACGTCGTCCTCGCTCAGGCGACAGGGCGCAGCCAGCGCCACCAGTCGCCCCGCGTCGATCGCATCCTGCACCAGCAGCTTTTTCGCCAGCGCGATGCCGAACCCCTGCTCCGCGGCGCGAATCAACAACCCGGCATCGTTGAACACCGCCTGTTGCCGCCCGCACAGCGAGCGCCCTTGCGCATTGAACCAGTCGCGCCACGGGCTGACGTCGTGCTCCAGCAAGGGAACGTCGCCGCCGTTCTCGAATGCCGTTCCCCACTGACGCGCCATATCCGGCGAGGCGACCGGCAGCACGTCGCCCGACGCGATGCGCTGCGCCTGCAGCCCCGCCCACTGGCCGCTGCCAATGCGGATCGCCGCATCGAACCCGCGCTGCGACAGATCCTGCAACGCCAGCGAGGCATCGATATCCAGCGCAATATCGGCGCAGGCTGCATGAAATGCCGGCAAACGCGGCAACAGCCAGTAATGGGCAAAAGACGGCAGCACGCTGATGCGCAGCGTCTGGCTCGCCGCCAAGCGCCGGGCGCGGGCGACGCCCTGCTGCAGCGCCTGCAGCGCCGGCTCTACCGCCGCCAGCAACTCTTTCCCGGCGGCATTCAGGCGCACACCGCGCCCGCGCCGTTCAAACAGCGGGTAGCCCACCGCCTGCTCCAGCAGCTGAATTTGCTGACTGACCGCGCCATGCGTCAAATGCACCTGCTGCGCCGTGGCGCGCAAATTCTCCAACCTGGCGGCGATAGCAAAGGTCGGCAAGACATGCAGCGGGAGACGTTCATTCATCATTGGTTAACCAGGCTAGCCAAAAAGGCTATTTTTCATCGATTTTTGCCCGCAGGCAAATGTTCTATGTTTACCCCATCATCCCTGACGCTTTCGGAGCCGCCATGCACCCGCGTTTACAACAGGATCTTGCACAGTTTCCGCAGATCCTCGATCACACCCGCCAGTTGGCGGAAGATTTTCTGGCCGGGCTGCAGCAACGCTCAGTCTGCCCACCGCTCGCGCAACAGCAGCTGCAACCCGGTGACGATCGGCTGGCGGAAAACGGCGAAGGCGCCCTGGCGGCGCTGGATGACTTTTGGCAACGTTATCAGGCGGGCATTTCCGCCAGCGCCGGCCCGCGTTATTTTGGCTTCGTCACCGGCGGGGGCACGCCGGCGGCGGTCGCGGCAGACTGGCTGGTTAGCGTGACAGACCAAAATAGCCAACTCAGCCATGATACGATCGCCGCGGCGATCGAGCTGGCCGCGGTGACGCAGTTGAAATCCCTGCTGGGCCTGCCGGAAGCGTTCAGCGGCAGCCTGGTCAGCGGCGCCACCATGGCCAATTTCGCCGGGCTGGCCATTGGCCGGCAGTGGCTGGGGCAACAGCACGGCGTGGATATCGCCCAACAGGGCCTGGCGGCGCTCGGCCCCGTCCGGGTGCTGGCAGCCAACCCGCATTCCAGCAGCGTGAAGGCGCTCAGCATGCTCGGCATCGGCCGCGACGCGCTGACGACCGTCGCCAGCCTGCCGGACTCAGAAGCCATGGATATGGCGGCGCTGGAGCGACAGCTCGCCGCCGGCGCAGGCCAGCCAACGCTGGTGCTGGCCAGCGCCGGCACGGTCAACACCGTCGCTTTCGACGATCTGCCGCGTCTGCTGGCGCTGCGGGAGCGCTATCCGTTCTGGCTGCATGTCGATGCGGCATTCGGCGGCGTGGCGGCCTGCTCGCCGCTATACGCCCCAAGGCTCGAGGGCTGGCAGCATGCCGATTCCATCACCGTCGATGCGCACAAATGGCTGAACGTGCCTTATGACAGCGCGATCCAATTTACCCGCCACCTGGATCTGCAGATGCAGGTATTTCAGAACCATTCGGCTTACCTGGAAGCGCCGACGCCGCGGCCGGACAACTATCTGCACCTGACGCCGGAAAATTCGCGCCGCTTTCGCGCCCTGCCGCTTTGGCTAACGCTTAAAGCCTATGGCCGCAGCGGCATACGGGATATCGTCGAGCGCAATGTCCGATTGGCGCAGGCGCTGGGCGCGGCGTTAGCGGCCGACGACGGCTTCCATCTGCTGGCGCCGGTGAATTTGAACGTGGTGTGCTTCGCGCTCAGTCACCCGCAGGGCGACAGCGAAGCGGCGCGCGATCGCTTTCTCGATCGCCTTAACCGGCACGGCGTGGTGCGTTGCACCCCGACGAGCTATCACCATCAGCCGGGGATCCGCGCCGCGCTGGTCAACTGGATGACGGAGGAACAGGACATCAGGCTGGCGCTGGACTCGCTGCGCCATTGCCTGGCGGAAACGGCCTAATGCACGCGGCGCATTACTCGCGTCGGAAGGCCTGCAATTGCCGTGCTTGCCGCCCGTCATCGCCGATGTTATCCGGCGATAGCCAGGCGGCAAACGCCGCGCGCCGCGCCGGCCATTCTCCGTCGACGATCGACAGCCAGTCGGTGTCGCGCGTGCGTCCTTTGACGACGACGGCCTGGCGGAACGTGCCTTCATAGCGGAAACCCAGGCGCTCGGCTGCCTGGCGTGAAGGCAGATTGAGGCTATCGCATTTCCATTCGCAACGCCGGTAACCAAGATCGTCGAACAGGTGCCGCAGCATCAGGAAGATCGCCTCGCTGCCCAGCGCACTGCGCTTCATCAGCGGCGACCAGTTGATGGTGCCCAGTTCGGCCACGCCGTTGGCGGGATCGATGCGCAAAAAAGCGCAGGTTCCTACCGCGCGCCCGTTCGCCCGATCGATCACCACCATCGTATTTCTGTCTGCGCTGGACGCCTGCGCCTGGAGATAACGTTGGAAATCTGCGCGCGACTGCGGGCGTTCCCAAAACAGATAGGTCCAGTCGCGATCGTCCTCGGCGGTTTGATAAGCCTGATAAAGCGCATCCCCCCAGCGCTCGAGGTTAAGCGGTTCCAGGCGGCAAAACCGCCCTTGCAGTGGCGTGTGGCCGGGCATGCCTGCCGGCTGCCAATGAGGGAGGGCTTCACCTATCGGCTGCCCATACTGATTCCGTCTCACCGCGGCATCCTGTTTTTTGAAAGGTGGAGAGGCAAGTTAAAACCAACGCGGGCCAGAGACAACTCCGACCTGCCATTCCTCCCCGGGGATCGGGCAGCAGGATGATAGTTTAGAAAAATCACTCAATCACCGTTAAACATTCACGAAAACTATTTCATGTGAAATAAATATCCAGATAACTCATTGTAAAACGGTGATTTATAGCAACAATTAAGCTACACATTCCAGCCAGAATGTTAACTTCTGTTTGTTGTTATGATAAAAAAAGGCGTGCTTATCATTTGCGCGAAAAGAAAAAAACACCGCAAGACAATGATTTTTATATGTAAAAATGCAAAGCATTCAGGGCGAGTGTTTTTTCACCGCTCAAGAAACGCGCTGAAATACCTCAAAAAAACGACACATGAATTTTTTTTAAGACTTTTCCTAGCAAACTAAAATTTTGTTTCGTGACATGATGAACAGATTCACGGCAAGCAATGCAGACAGGCTCGGGCGCCAAGCGCAAATCAGGCTCAACATGCCGAAGCTGGACGAACAGCAGATCGCTCTGACTTAAGCCAAACTTATAGATTCATGCAATTAATAAGTTTAGTATGAAAATATCATTGAGTGACGTCGTGTTTATTGATAGAACACTCGCTACACTGAATTATTGCTCCATTTTGCCTTTCGGCTTTTTAGGCTTTTTCTCATATTACCGCAGTAAAACGGATTTAAGTGGGGGTGCGATATGCCAACGATCATCATGGATTCATGTAGCTATACCAGATTGGGATTAACCGACTATCTGACTTCGCATGGCGTGAAGAAACGCCATATTAATGCCATCGAGGACATTGACAGCCTGCACGAAAAATGCAGCAAGTTGAATCCCAGCTTGGTGTTTATTAACGAGGACTGCTTCATCCACGAAGCGAACGCCACCGAGCGAATAAAACGGGTGATTTCACTGCACCCGGATACGTTATTCTTCATCTTCATGGCCATTACCAACGTACATTTCGACGATTATTTATATGTTCGCAAGAACGTCATCATATCGTCAAAATCCATCAAACCAGAGACTATGAATCAGCTACTTAGTCACTATCTCGAGAGAACGTCCCTACGGGCGGAGAAATCCTCTCTGGATCAAACGCCGGTAACGCTGAGCCAGACCGAATCGAACATGTTACGCATGTGGATGTCCGGTCAAGGCACCATCCAGATATCAGACCAGATGCAAATAAAGGCCAAAACGGTCTCTTCCCACAAAGGAAACATCAAGCGGAAAATAAAGACGCACAACAAGCAGATCATTTACCACGTTGTTCGTCTGACCGATACCTTGACCAGTGGAATATTTGTCAATAGCCGTTAAACCACAGAGAAGGCCCCCACTCTGTTTTGCCAGCCGTTAAATACCTGGTGATAATGTCATCTGGATATCAGATGCTGGCGCCCTTAAAAGAATACCTGCTGCGTTATCCCCCGCTAGCGCAACGGGTATTTTTTTGTCATCGATAAAAAGAATCTTACCGCTATGAAATAATCTCAAAACGGACAATTTCATTAGCAAATTAATGAGATTAGCCGAAGTTACTGCCCATGCTCGCGACAGGGCTCCACAAACGTGCCGTCACGGCTGTCGATTTCATTAAAAAACCATACGCCCGCCGGGTAGTCGTCAAGAGAAACCAGATACATGGTGCCTTCGTTGAACACCTCTACGGCCAAAATGATGCCTTCACGCCGCGGGCCGCCGTCTGTTTTTACCGTCACTCGATCGTTAACCTGCATACCATTCCCCATTATTTGCGATTGCCGTCAGTGTATTACAAAACCGAGGGCGATGGACACCGCCCTAGCCCTGCCGGCCTCTGCTATCAGCGTAGCAGCCGCCTGGATTTTCACTTTCTTAACGGTTTGGCCGCAGAATCTTAAACCAGTCTCGCGTAGCCTGTCTTCAGGCGTTTCCCCCCCAGAGAAGCGCTCGCAAATGAAGAAGTAACAAGGAACTTTTGCCCGCTGACTTGCGGGCTTTTTTTCGCACCGCCGAATTTCAGACACAAAAAAACCCGCCGCAGCGGGTTTTTTTCAATCAGCGCCAGGCGCCAATTAGATAGCGGTAACGTTAGCCGCAGATGGACCTTTCGCACCGTTCTCGATAGAGAACTGTACGTTCTGGCCTTCAGCCAGGGTCTTGAAGCCTTGATCCTGGATAGCAGAGAAGTGTACGAATACGTCTTTGCTGCCGTCTGCTGGAGTGATGAAACCAAAACCTTTAGCTTCGTTGAACCACTTCACTTGACCTTTGATCATGTTAGACATGTCTAATTCCTTCAATAATAAATGTAAGCCGCCATGGGCGAGGTAGCCGGTCATCAGTTACTTATGGAGGCACTGGAAAGGAAATTCGTCAGAGAAGGGCTATCCGGGATAACGCTTTAAATTTGAACTACTTTACTCAAAATGTCGTGCATAAATAGGTCTGTACCACAGGCCGACATCATTAACTCACGAGCGCGCGGCAATAGCAACCTTTTTCGCCGCGATGGGGCGCTAATCTCGGCTAAACGCACAGGATTTGACCCCGTCTGCCGATGGAATCGCCGCCTGGCTCGCCCGTAACGCCCAAGGCAAATGATAGTAATTCTCGTTCTGCTGTTTTATAGTTGCCTGACGAAATCATTCAGGGAGAGTCACCATGCCGAGATGGCTTACATTGCCGGCCGCCAGTGCCATTCTGCTGGCCTTTGCCGCTTGCAGCGCCCCGTTGGGCGCGCTGGAGCTGAATTATCATCCGCCTGAACCCAGCATCACCCCCGCCCCCAAAACTGCGCCGGAGCCGGGGCCGGCCCCCAAAGCGGAAAAACCGCCGATTGCCTGGGCAGAGGCGAGAGATAAAAGCGGTTTTCGCGTCGATATCGAGTGCGATCATCCAGGCTGCAGCAAACCACGCGCCAAACCTTATCCCGCGTATGAAGGCCCGGTGAAGAAAACCGATCGCCGCCGCCAGTCCGATCCTTATTCCACCAATCAGGATCCCGATTACAACATTCAGTTGGGCTATGAGTGGTAGCGGCGCTTTCGGAGTAATACCTATATCAGCCGCCTTTGCCGCTGCATAGAATAGCGTCAGTTCACCACTCCTCCTGGTGTTGAACACAACAAGCTGTGTTGCAAATCTTTATGCGCCTCCCTATAGGCGCTTTTTTTTTGCCTCGCCCTCACAGCGTCTTCCCGATTACAGATTGCTCTCATTGCCCCGCAGAGTGATCAATGTCACAAATACGCCTCCTTGCCATTCTTATTCGGAGGTAACGTTCATGGCCACAGGATCCCTTGCCCTCCTGGCCGTCTTGGCCGGCATTGCGGGCTTCGCCCTCTATAAACATTTAAAATCTCAGAAAAAAAGCACACTCATCCGCCCGTACGATCGGTAACCAACAACGCGCTTTCACCGCGAAGGCCCGGCACAACGCACGCCGCGCCTTCGCGGGCTGTCATGCTTTCATCACAAAATTGTCACACTATGGCCATATGATAATTCGCGTTTATCCGCTCTGGCTTAACACCAAGGATTTCGCCCATGACCATAATTAAAGCTGCAAACCATCAGGAAGCAGAAAAACTCATCCGCGCCGGCACCGCCAAGAAAATCGAACTGGCCTACGATATCGGCAGCGACGACTTCTTCCAGCTTGCCAGCCTGTGGTGCGATAAAGGCGCCAAGATCTCCAAAGGAAAAGACCACTTCATCGTCTCGTTGAAAGGGTTCCGCATCCCCCCTAACGATTGATGCCCTGCCGCCCATCGCGGCGGCTTCGCCCCTTCCTCGCAAAACCGCTCTATTCGACCACGCGCGCCTTATTCGATTTCGCTAAGCTAACAGCAGACTTTATTGCGGACGTTTCGCCCGATAGCCACGTCCGCCACGATGAGGAGAGTGACCATGTCAACAAATGCAGCGCTGCCCGGCACGATGAAAGCGATTGAAATCAGCCAGCCGGGCGCCCCCGAGGTTCTGGTCGTCGCTGAACGCCCGGTGCCGGTTCCGCAAGCGGGCCAACTTCTGGTGAAAATCGCCGCCGCCGGCGTTAACCGCCCCGACGTGCTGCAGCGCCAGGGGAACTATGCGCCGCCGCCCGGCGCCTCGGATATCCCCGGCCTGGAAATTGCCGGCGAAGTGGTGGCCACTGGGGAAGGCGTGACCCGCTTCGCGCCCGGCGATCGGGTTTGCGCCCTCATCGCCGGCGGCGGCTATGCCGAATACTGCACCGTGCATGAAAGCAATGCGCTGCCCGTTCCGGCGGGCCTGAGCCTGACCGAGGCCGCCGCGCTGCCGGAAACCTTCTTTACCGTCTGGGTCAACGTGTTCCAGCGCGGCCACCTCAAGGCCGGCGAGACCGTGTTGATCCATGGCGGCACCTCCGGCATCGGCACGGTCGCCACCATGCTGGCGAAGGCCTTCTGCGCTCAGGTGATCACCACCGTCGGCTCCGAAGAGAAACGACAGGCCAGCCTGGCGCTGGGCGCCGACGTGGCGATTAATTACCGCAGCGAAGACTTTGTCGCACGCACCAAAGACGCCACCAACGGTAAAGGCGCCGACGTGATCGTCGACCTGATCGCCGGCGATTATGTAGCCAAAAACTATCAGGCCGCGGCGATGGAAGGCCGCATCGTGCAAATCGGCACGCAAAACGGCGTGGTGAAAGAGCTCAATCTGATGCCGCTGCTGTTGAAACGCCTGACCCATACCGGTTCGACGCTGCGTTCGCGCAGCGTGGCGGACAAAGCGCAGATCGCCGCCGAGCTGCGCGAGAAGGTTTGGCCGCTGCTGGAGCGCGGCGTGCTGAAGCCGCAAATTTTTAAAACCTTCCCGCTTGAGCAGGCCGCCGCCGCGCATGCGCTGATGGAGTCCAGCGAGCACATCGGCAAGATCATGTTGACGTTCTGACCTCATTCCCCGCGGCCGGTGCTGCGGGGAAACCGATGCCACGCTCAGGGGATGATGCCGCGACGGCGGAACTCATCGAACAGCGAGAAAAACATGGCTTCGGTTTCGACGAACTGATGGAAACCGAAGCGCCGCGCCTTGCTGCCGTCCGCGAACATGTCATAGTCCCAGGAAAAGACGAAATCGGCGAAGCGCCAGCCGGCCACCGCGCGATAGTCCGGTTCGGCCAATTGGTGCCGCTGCACCAGCTCGCGCCACAGCGGCGCTTTGTCCGCCATCATGCTCTCCAGCGGCATCGGCAGCGGCGGCGCACATTCCAGCCCAAAGTAAGCGGCGATTTTCGGCCACATCTCGCTCCAGCGAAACAGATCGCCGTTGTTGATATTAAACGCCTGATTGGCCGCCGCCGGCTCGGTCGCCGCCCACAGCGTGGCGCGCGCCAACAGCCCGGCATCGGTCATTTCCAGCAGGCTGTGGTAAGCGCCCGGTTTACCGGGGAAGCGCAGCGGCAACCCGAGCGCTTTGCTGATCGACGCGTAAACCGCGATGCTTAACGCCAGATTCATCGGATTGCCGAGGGAGAAGCCCCCCACCACGCTCGGGCGAATGGCGCTCCAGCGCCAGCGCTTGCCGGCCTGCCGCTGCGCCAGATACTGTTGCTGCGCCACGTTAAACTCCGGCGGCATATGCCCGGCGTCGCTTTCGCGCGCCGGCGTTTTAAACGGCCCCAAATGCGCGCCATACACCTTATAGCCCTGCATCAGACTGATGTGCTCCAACGCCGGTGCGGCCGGCTCCAGCCCCTCGACAACGTGTTGCAACATCTGCAGGTTCGGCGCCACCAGCCCCGCCCAGTCCGGCGCATCCTGATAGGCGGCATAGAAAACGTGGCTAATCGCGCTCAGCGGCCGCAGCGCGTCGCGCGTCGCCGCCGCATCCAGCAGATCAACCTGCAGGTGGCGCACCCCCGGCGCCGGTTGTCCACCCCGACGTGAAACGCCCACCACTTGCCAGCCCTGGCCGGTCAACTCCTCAATCAATCGGCGCCCAATCACGCCATTGGCGCCGATCACCAATGCCTGTCGCTTTGCATTCATCTTGCCACTCCTCAGGTTGTCGATGCCCTGAGTGTTATTGATTAGCGATGCTTGCGGTAGCGCCGAATTAGCACTAACACTTATAAGAAAAATCTATAGGCAAGATCGACATGGATAAACTGAGCGCAATGAAAACCTTTATGCGGGTAGCGGAACTGGGCAGCCTGTCGGCCGCCGCTCGCGATCTGCGTTTGACGCAGCCGGCGGTCAGTCAGCAAATCGCTGCCCTGGAGCAGCGACTGGGAGCCCAGCTGCTGTTTCGCAGCACCCGGGCGGTCACCCTGACCGATGCCGGCAGCGGTTATTATCAGCGCCTCAAACCGATTCTGGCGGCGGTCGACGAAGCGGAAGAAGCGCTGCACGGCCAGCGCCACCAGTTGCAGGGCAATCTGCGCATTCACGCCCCGACCGGGTTCGGGCAGTTGCACGTCACACCGCTGGCCATCGCTTTCCAGCAGCGTCATCCGAACCTCGCCATCGAGCTGCTGCTGGACGATCGCCTCGCCGACGTGATCGGCGAAGGCATCGACGTGGCGCTGCGTTTCGGTGAACTGCATGCGCCCGGCATGGTGGCGAAACGTTTGGGCGAGCTGCAACGCCTGCTGGTGGCGTCACCGGCCTATCTGGCCAGGCATGGCACGCCGCGTTTCCCGGCGGAGTTGGCGAAACATGCGCACATTCGTTACAGCGGCCTGAACGACGGCGATACGCTCACCCTGTTCGGCCCGCACGGCCCCGAGACGGTTGCTCTGCGGCCCACGTTCCGCGCCAACAATACGCTATCGCTGCTGGCCGCCATTGAGGCTGGGGCCGGCATCGGCGGCGCTCAACGGCCTTTAATCGCCGAACAGCTGGCGACGGGGGCATTGGTGCCCGTTTTGCCGGAATACCGCTACCCGCCTATGGCGCTGCACGCGGTCTATCCCGCCTTGCGTTTTATTCCGGAGAAAGTGCGCGCCTGGGTGGCACATCTGCAGCAGGCGTTGACGACGATCGAGGGGATCAGCGGAGTGAATGCCCCCGGCCAGACGCCGGGAGCCTAATCATTATTTGAACAGTTTACCGACCATGTCGCCCAGCTCGTTGCTGTCTTGCTGCACTTCACCGTTTGGCGAGGCGGCATCGGTGACCGTTGGCAAGAACTGTGCAATGGTGCTGGACGCCTGAGCCGGATCGATACCCAGCTTTTCAGCCAGTTGGTTGATGGCGTCGCTACCCAACGCCTGCTGTACGTGATCGCCGGTAATCGGCTGATTTTCGCCATTGCCGAGCCAGGAACCGACGATATCGCCGAACTGCCCCTGACGGAATTTGTCCAAAATAGCCTGCAGGCCGCCTTGTTGCTCGACCCACTGCATAATGGCGATGTAGTCGATGCCTTTGCCGTTGGCGCCGCCGCCCAGAATGTTACCCAATACGCTATCGAACAGACCCATGATATTCCCCTTTCAGCGAGTGCGGACTGCGCCGCGCCGCCGGATTGATTTCACGAAAAAGGGCCGCCGCGGCGACCCTGTTGAGCAATGGCTGCTTAGCCTTTGATCTTCCTGTAGACAAAAAGCACCACCAGGGCGCCGATTACTGCCACCACAAAGCTGCCCAGGTTAAAACCGTCAACGCGGCCCATACCGAAGAAGGTGCTGATATAGCCGCCGACTACGGCGCCCACGACCCCCAATATAACGGTCACAATAAAGCCGCCGCCGTCTTTGCCCGGCATAATCCACTTGGCCAGGATACCGGCGATTAAACCAAAAATGATCCAGGAAATGATGCCCATCTTTACTCTCCCTATTACCTTTTGCCTAACAGAAATCCTATTACCAGGCCCACGACGGCGCCGGCGCCTATCCCCGCCCAAGGGTTATCCTTGATGCAGGCACATGATTGCTCGAGCGCTGCCTTTACGCCGCTGCGCACTTCGCAGGCGGTGGTTTTCACGTAGTCGCTCGGTTGCTCAACACCGTTTAGATCGTCATTTTCATATGACATGTCAAATCCTTACAGACCAACCCTCTGAGAATCTCGTCACATGTTTCGCGCCAGGCGCCGTCCGCTCCGCGATCTTGCTCTGGGCAACCTGCCCGCTGCCGCTCAATGCAGAGGCGTACGGCGACAAACGCATAACTTCACACTATGACTATAGTAAAAAATCAGCGGTTTACCCATTTCCGTCCGTCTGAATTTCACCGTACAAAAAACGATCTGATTTCATCCTGCTGTCATCTCGCGAGGCTAAACTTTAAACAAATCCTCCTGGAGGAAACGCCGATGTTCAATGCCCCTTTTGTCCTGATTCTCGCGCTACTGTACGCACTGGCCGCCGTTTGGGACGGTTCCGCTGCGTTATTGTTTCATTAAGGTTACATAGCAGTTGTCACTTTTGCGATGCGCTTAATTGTGTCTTTATTTTTCAATTTCGCCAGTCGTTTGAAATAGCTTAAAATATCTGCCATTCCCTCGGTAAAAATCCTATCTCCCCCCGTTTTTCGCCTGCGCTTAACTAAAGCGTAAAAAAAGCATTAATGGAAAATCCTATTTAGCTCAGAATGTTCTACCATTCGCTCTATGAAAATTTGGGTTAAGGTCCCATTGGAAAAACAAGGAATCACAGGAAAATGCTTTCTAACCAACGCTTTGAGCGCGAATTCTTGCGCCCTCGTTATTGGTTGCTGTGGATAGGGCTGGGAATACTCTATCTCTTGGTATTACTGCCCTACCCGCTGATTTATCGACTCGGACACGGCCTTGGCAGAATAGCCATGCGCCTGATGAAACGCCGGGTAAAAATAGCGCGCCGCAATTTAGAGCTCTGCTTCCCCGCAATGCCCACCGCCGAGCGCGAGGCGCTGATCGTCAAAAATTTTGAGTCCGTCGGTATGGGCCTGTTCGAAGTCGGCATGGCCTGGTTCTGGCCCGACTGGCGCATCGCCCGCTGGTTCAAGGTGAGCGGCATGGAAAACATGCGGCTGGCGCGTCAGGGCGGCAAAGGCGTTCTGCTGATCGGTCTGCATTTTCTGACGCTGGAACTGGGCGCGCGCATTTTCGGCATGCAAAACCCCGGCATCGGCGTGCATCGCCCGCACAACAACAGGCTGATGGAGTGGGTACAAACACGCGGCCGGCTGCGCTCGAATAAATTCATGCTCGATCGTAAAGATATCAAAGGCATGATCCGCAACCTGAAACAGGGCGAAATCCTGTGGTACGCGCCGGATCACGATTACGGCCCGCAAAGCAGCGTGTTCGCGCCGCTCTTCGCCGTGGAAAACGCCGCCACGACCACCGGAACCTTTATCCTGGCGCGCATGGGGCGGCCGTCGATCGTGCCTTTCGTGCCGCGCCGCCTGCCAGATGCTCAGGGCTATGAGCTGATCGTGCAGCCGCCGTTGACGGACTTCCCGCTGGATGATGAAACGCGCGCGGCGGCCAAGATGAACCGCGTGGTGGAAGAACAGGTGCTGCTGGCCCCCGATCAGTACATGTGGCTGCACCGCCGCTTTAAAACCCGCCCAGCCGGCGAGCCGTCGCTGTATTGACCGCCCTTGCGCCTTCGCCCGTCATGCCGGCGGCGAAGGCGCACTCACCTCGCACAAGCATTCTGCGCCAGGGGAACTACACTAATAAGTCACCGACGGCAATTATTGCCGCCAGCAACCATTTCTTCCTGCCCGAGGGCCGGTCGTTGCCTGTCGAGCCACAACCGAGGTCAATGTCATGCTGGTACAACCCTATCTGTTTTTCAGCGGTAACTGTGAGCAAGCGATTAACTTCTACGAACAGCAGTTGAATGCCAAAATTGAAATGGTCATGCGCTATAAAGACATGCCCGAAGAAGCCCGGCAAGACGGGCCGCAGGACGTCAATCCGGAGGCGATCATGCATGCGCGCCTGCTGATCGGCGACGGCGTACTGATGGCCTCCGACGGCTGCCCGCAAGATGACGGCGGCGGCGCTTCTCATAAAGGCTTCTCGCTGTCGCTGAACCCCAGCGATGCGGAACAAGGACGCAAACTGTTCGACAATCTGGCGCAGGGCGGCCAGGTGACGATGCCTTACCAAGCCACCTTTTGGGCCAAAGGCTTTGGCATGCTGACCGACAAATTCGGCGTCAACTGGATGATTAACGTCGAATAACCCGTCATGGCGCCGCTAGCCATAGCGGTGCCAGTCATACGCCGCCTTGGCGAACAGCACGAACAGCAGCGCCAACAGCGCCAATCCCAACCGCCAATAGGGCGACCGGCGCCGCCGCCAGGCGAAGTACATCATCACCGCCAGCGTCCCCAGCGTAAGGGGGTAATACACCGCCAGCGTCAGTAAAGCGATAATGATGTAATCCGACATGGCTCTTTCACTCCACAGTGTTCACCCCGCCGCTGATACGGGGTGCAAATGCCCTTTCTCGCTATCGCCACGTTAAGGGCTAGAGGTCTGGCGCATTTATGCATAAAATATAAGATTGCTCTTAACTCAAATTGAATAGTAATCAAACAACAAGGGTGACATGACTCAGCAGCAACCCATACAGGATGCCGTGCCGGCGCGCAGCGTTAAAAGCTCCCCATTATTATTTCAGGCCGGCGTGTTTGTCATCATCGTTGCCGCCACGCTGATCCTCTTTAACAGCTGGCAAATCTGGAACGCGCATCAGCGCGATCTGCGCAGCGCCGAGCATGAATCCGCCAACCTCGCCCGCTCGCTGGCGCAGCATGCCGACGATACTTTCATGCAGGTGGACGGCAACCTGCTCGATCTGACCGAACGTCTCCAAACCGACGGGTTGGGCCCAGCGCAGCTGACGCGGCTGCAGCGCGTCATGCAGACGCAGGTCGGCAACCTGCCGCAGCTGCACGGGCTGTTTCTCTACGATGCGCGCGGCCGCTGGCTGGCGACCTCCTCGGGCAAATTCATCAAGAACGCCAACAACGCCGATCGCGATTACTTCAAATACCATCAAAACCGCGACGGCGGCGGCCTGTACATCGGCAAGGTGATCCGCAGCCGCACCACCGGCGATCTGATCATTCCCGTTTCGCGGCGTTTCAACAACCCAGACGGCAGCTTTGGCGGCATGGTGCTGGCGACGCTGTACGTCGATTATTTCCGCCAGTTTTACGACAGCTTCGCCCTCAACACCGACGCCTCACTGAACCTGCTACTGGCGGACGGCACCATCCTTTACCGCCGCCCTTACTCGGCGGCGTCGATCGGTAAAAGCATCGCCAAGGGCGTGTTGTTCAGCGAAATTTTACCGCATTCGGAGTTCGGCAACGCCACCATCACCTCGCTGTACGACAAAGTGGAGCGCATCTACGGCTATTCGCGGGTCAACCGCTTTCCGCTGGTGATCGCCGCCGGGTTGTCGAAACGCGACGCGCTGGCGGACTGGCGCACCGACGCCGGTCTGTTCGCCGCGGGCGGCCTCTCGCTGCTGATGATCCTGTTGGCGATGGGCATGGTGCTACTGCGGCAAATCAAGCACAGCATGCAAACCGAAGCCGAGCTGATGCGCACCCGCGATCAGTTGACCAGCATCAACCAGATGCTCGAAGAGCTGGCGCTGCTGGACGGCCTGACCGGGCTGGCCAACCGCCGCCAGTTTGATATCGCGCTGAAGAACGAGCTGGCGCGGGCTTCGCGCAACTACCGCAGCGTGGCGCTGCTGATGCTGGATATCGACTATTTCAAACAGTACAACGACAGCTACGGCCACGTCGCCGGTGACCAGTGCCTGCAGCAGATCGGCCAAACGCTCAAAGGGTTGGCCTGCCGCAGCAACGACGTCCTGGCGCGCTACGGCGGCGAAGAGATGGGGATTATCCTGCCGGATACCGACGTGCAAGGCGCACTGATTTTCGCCGAGCGCGTTATCAACGCGGTGCGCGATCTGAAAATTCCGCATCAGGGCAACCCGCACGGCATCGTTACCATCAGCATCGGCATCTGCGCCAAAGTGCCGCATATGTATAACGATACGCCGATCAGCTTTATCAATGAGGCGGACAGTGCGTTGTATCAGGCCAAGAAAAAAGGCAAAAACTGCATTTACGGCGCTTAACCAATAATCGGGTCACCAAGATTTGGCGGCCCGATTTATTCGCCAGAAAAATGAAGTAGTTCCCTCACGAAACATTATTTCACTGGTTTACCCTGCACTCTGAATAAAATAACGAAAATAATAAGCAGTATATTTATTTTCATTGTAATTCAACAAGATAAAACACGCCATTCAGCAGGCAATTTGTGCCTTTTTTGATTATTCGTGCCTATGCCTCGCCTCGTTTATACCCCGTTTACTTTTCATTGGCATTGCCGGTGATACCCTTATCAGGATTATTCTATCTATCAGGAAGCCATCGCACGCTTCGGCGCATTGCGCCCTGCTGATACAGCCATAATAGAACCCACAAATTTCACGTTGTCATTGGGCGGCCTGCTGACGCCGCTCCAGCCAGCCACTGCGCAAGCCAGTGCAGCCAATCACGCGGCAACCTGAGAGGCAGGAATAAAGCGATATAGATTTGCAAGGAGATCTCATGCCTACTGGCGATATTATGCACGAACAGGCCGTCCTGACGCTGCCGTTACGACAATGGGCGGCAGCGGAAGCATCCAGCGCGGTCAGCGAACTGGAACAGGGCAAGGTGCTGTTTCTGCCCGAACTGGCCTTCACCCTGTCTGAACAGGAAATGCCGCTGCTGGATCCGACATTGGTCGACCCGAAGCGCAAAAACATCAGCTACCAACCGCTGTCCGGCAAGCTGAGCGGCGTCGCCGTCGCGGAACGCCGGCAGCAGGTTCAGCAATTGCTGGAACGCTATTACCAATCCTGCCGCCAGCTGATCGCCGGGCTGTTGCCCGAATATCAGGAGGCGCTGCACCACCCGACCGGCAGCCTGCGTTTACATCCGGTTTCCGCCTGGCGGGCGGCCAGTTCCTGGCGCAAAGACGACAGCCGGCTGCACGTTGACGCCTTCCCGTCGCGCCCGAACTACGGCGAACGCATTCTGCGCATTTTCACCAACATCAACCCGCACGGTGAGCATCGCCAATGGCGGGTCGGCGAGCCGTTCCCTGAGCTGGCGGCACGCTTTATGCCACGTCTCGCTCGCTACTCCGCTTTCGGCAGTTGGCTGCAGCACCAAGTGCGCATCACCAAAACCCGCCGCAGCCATTATGACCACCTGATGCTGCAGTTGCATGACGCCATGAAGGCCGACGGCGATTATCAGCAACGGGGGCCGCAGCTGGCGCTGACGTTCCCGCCGGGCAGCAGCTGGATTTGCTTCTCTGATCAAACGCCGCATGCCGCGATGGGCGGCCAGTTTATGCTGGAACAGACCTTCCTGCTGCCGGTGAATAAGATGCAGGATCCGCAGCGTTCACCGCTGAAAGTGCTTGAACAGCTGCGCGGTCAGCCGCTGATCTGAATGATTTGCCGCCGCCGGGGGCCGGCGGCGGCAAACGCGCATCACGCTTCGAAGTCCCCCTGTTGGCGCGCCACCAGCGTCAGAATGCTGTACAGCGCCACCGGCTGCTGTTGCTGATTCAACACCTGCACATCCCACACCACCACGCCGTGCGGGCGATCTTCGGCGGTTTTCTGCGGCTTGCGGATTTTCTTTTTGCAGGTCAACCGCACCTGAATGGTATCGCCGATCTTCACCGGCTCGATAAAGCGCAAATTTTCCATGCCGTAGTTGGCGATCACCGGCCCGACGGCGGCGTCGACAAACAGCCCGGCCGCGGCGGACACCACAAAGTAACCGTGCGCCACCCGCTCGCCGAACAGCGAGTCGGCGGCGCCGATCTTGTCCATGTGCGCGTAGAAATGGTCGCCGCTCAGGCAGGCGAAGTTGACGATATCCGCTTCGGTCACGGTGCGGCGCGCGGTCAACAGGCTGTCGCCCAGCTGCAGCTGCTCGAAGTATTTCCGGAACGGATGCACCGGATGCTCGGCGACCGGCGCGCCGCGCACCCATTCGCCGCCGATGGCCGCCAGCATCGCCGGGCTGCCCTGGATCGCCGTGCGCTGCATATAGTGTTTCACCGCGCGCAGCCCGCCCAGCTCTTCACCGCCGCCGGCGCGCCCCGGGCCGCCGTGTACCAGCATCGGCAGCGGCGAACCGTGGCCGGTGGACTCCGCCGCCGCCCGCTCATCCAAAATCAACATGCGGCCGTGGGCGCAGGCCGCCGCGCGAATGAAGCGCGTGGCCAATGCCGGATCGGCGGTCACCAGCGAGCCCGCCAGGCTGCCCTGCCCCAGCAACGCCAACGCGATCGCCTGTTCGGTATCCGCATACGGCATCAGCGTCGCCACCGGGCCGAAGGCCTCGGTGCCGTGCACCGCCTGATGGGTGAACGGATCGGCGCAATACAGCAGGGTCGGCGGATAAAACGCCCCGCCGCGCGCGCCGTCGCCCAGCACCTCCAGCTTATCCAGCGCCGCGCCACAGAGCGGTTCGCAGCCGTTGCGCAGCAGGAACTCCACCTTGCTTTGCACATCATCACGCTGCTCGTGGCTGACCAACGCCCCCATGCGCACCTGCTCCAGCTGCGGGTCGCCCACCGTCACCCCCGCCAGGCGCTGCAGCAAGGCCTGACGCACCGCCGCCACCTGCGCCGCCGGCACGATGATGCGGCGGATCGCGGTGCATTTCTGCCCCGCCTTGGCGGTCATTTCACGGCACACTTCTTTGATGAACAGCGCAAACTCCGGCATTTCCGGCGTCACGTCTTCTGCCAGCACGCAGCAGTTGAGCGAATCCGCCTCCATGGTGAACGCGATCGATTTCTCCAGCAGGCGCGGGTGTGCCCGCAGCCGCTGCCCGGTCTGCGCCGAACCGGTGAAAGTCACCGCATCCTGGTAATCCAGGTGCGCGAACATGTCGCCGACGCCGCCGCAAACCAGCTGCAGCGCCCCTTCCGGTACCAGGCCGCTGTCGACGATCAGCCTGACCATCGCCTGCGTCAGCTGCGCGGTGGCGGTGGCCGGCTTGATGATGGCCGGCATGCCCGCCAGCCAGGTCGGCGCCAGTTTCTCCAGCATGCCCCAGCACGGGAAGTTGAAGGCGTTGATGTGCAGCGCCACGCCGGGGCGTGAAGTGAGCACGTGGCGGGCGGCGAACTGCGCCTGTTTCGACAATGGGATCAGCTCGTCTTCCGGCCACAGGGTATCGTCCGGCAGATCGCGGCCGGCCATGCCGGCATAGGCGAACAGCGTGGCGATGCCGCCCTCGATATCGACCCAGCCGTCGCTGCGCGTCGCCCCGGTTTGATAGGAAATCTGATACAGCGCCTCTTTATGCGCCAGCAGGTGTTTGGCTACCGCTTTCAGCATCTGGGCGCGCTGCTGGAACGTCATGTGCGCCAGCGCCGGGCCGCCGCGGCTGCGGGCATAGTCCAGGCTCGCCGCCAACGGCAGGCCGTCGGTGCAGACCTGGTACAGCGCTTCGCCGGTCACCGCGTGGCGGATTTCGCGCGCCTCTCCCTGCCCGTACACCCAGGCGCCAGAAAGATAACTGTGTAACTGCTGCATGTGCCCTCCGAAATTCATAAATTTTCACCATACAGCTTAATTACGTATCATATAAATGCCAGTCGAGGCCAAATCAAATTTTAACAAAAAGAGAACAAAAGGCGTTTTCAGACCGCTTAACCTGCCATAAACAAGGAATTAATCACTTTATTTATCAAATAAAATCAAATAAATAACAAAACCAATTGTGAGTGGCCTCGCAAAACCACATTAATTACGTTTGATCTTTTTGTTATCAGTTTGTAGCCTTATGGTTAGTTAAAGTGATTCACATTTTTATGTTTAATGTGAAAAACACGAATCACCAAGAGGCAAGCATGACAACTGACGCACAGTATCAGCAGCATTTCGACGACAAGATCGCGGCGGATATCGCCATTGAGGCCAAAGACTGGATGCCGGACGCCTACCGTCAGAACCTGATTAGGCAGATTGGCCAACACGCCCACTCGGAAGTCATCGGCATGCTGCCGGAAGCCAACTGGCTGACGCGCGCCCCCACGCTGCGCCGCAAAGCGGTGCTGCTGGCCAAAGTGCAAGATGAGGCCGGCCACGGTCTGTACCTCTACAGCGCCGCCGAAACCCTCGGCTGTTCGCGCCAGGACATCTACCAAAAGATGCTCGACGGCAAGATGAAGTACTCCTCTATCTTCAATTACCCCACGCTCAACTGGGCGGATATCGGCGTGATCGGCTGGC
This sequence comes from Serratia sp. LACPHL-BACT-2024-00286, assembly GCF_043109535.1. Classification (NCBI taxonomy): domain Bacteria; kingdom Pseudomonadati; phylum Pseudomonadota; class Gammaproteobacteria; order Enterobacterales; family Yersiniaceae; genus Serratia; species Serratia sp. LACPHL-BACT-2024-00286. The sequence goes on along the minus strand of NZ_JBICNA010000001.1, from coordinate 108,730 downwards.
TGGTCGACGGCGCCGCCATCGTCAACCAGGTGGCGCTGTGCCGCGCGTCCTACGGCCCCTATGCGCGGGCGATGGTGAAGATCTGCAAAGAGGAAAGCTTCCATCAGCGCCAGGGCTACGAGGCGGTAATGGCGATGGCCAACGGCAGCGACACGCAGCGCGCCATGCTGCAGGACGCCATCGATCGCTTCTGGTGGCCGGTGCTGATGATGTTCGGCCCGAGCGACGCCGACTCCCCCCACAGCGCCCAGAGCATGGCGTGGAAGATCAAACGCCACAGCAACGATGAGCTGCGGCAGAAGTTCGTCGACAACACCGTGCCGCAACTTGAAGCGCTCGGCATGACGGCGCCGGATCCGGAGCTGCGCTGGGACGCCGCCGCGGGCCACTATCGCTTCGGCGAAATCGACTGGAGCGAGCTGCATGAGGTGATCAAAGGGCGCGGCCAATGCAACCACGAACGCCTGCAGGCCAAACGCCGCGCCTGGGAAGACGGCGCCTGGGTGCGCGACGGCGCCATGGCCCACGTAGCGAAAAACGCCGCCTCCGCCGCATAGCCAACATAAGGAACCGAGATCATGAGCCACGTTGAATGGCCGCTGTATGAAGTGTTTATCCGCAGCAAACAAGGGCTGGCGCATCGCCACGTCGGCAGCCTGCACGCCGCCGACGACCAAATGGCGCTGGAAAACGCCCGCGACGCCTACACGCGCCGCAACGAAGGTTGCTCGATCTGGGTGGTGCAATCGCGCCATCTGATCGCCTCGCAGCCGGAAGATCGCGGCGCGTTCTTCGATCCGTCCGAAGACAAGATCTACCGTCATCCGACGTTTTACACCATTCCCGACGGCATCAAGAACATGTAGAGGCGACCATGACGGTTAACGATCCGCGCATCAGCTATTTACTCCGCCAGGGCGACACGCCACTGATCCTCGCCCAGCGCCTGTGCGCCTGGTGCGGCCACGCGCCCGAGTTGGAAATCGATCTGGCGCTGGCCAACATCGGGCTCGATCTGCTCGGCCAGGCGCGCAACTTCCTGGGCTACGCCGCGGAACTGGCCGGCCCGCCCTGCAGCGAAGACAGCCTGGCCTTCGGGCGCGACGAGCGCCAGTTTCATAACCTGCTGTTGGCGGAGCAGCCGAACGGCGGTTTCAACGACACGCTGGTGCGTCAGTTTCTGCTTGATGTCTACCACGTACAGCTGCACCAGGCGCTGAGCCGCAGCCGCGATGCGCAGATTGCCGCCATCGCCGCCAAATCGTTGAAGGAGGCCGATTACCACCTGCGCTTCAGCCACGGCTGGATGATCCGCCTGGGCGACGGCAACGACGTCAGCCACCGCAAGATCCAGCAATCGCTGGATAACCTGTGGCGGTTCACCGCCGAGCTGTTCCACGCCGACGCGCTGGAGCTGGAACTGGCGGAACAAGGCATCGCCGTCGATCCCCGCGAACTGCAGGCCCCCTGGCAAGCGCAGGTGGAAGAGACGCTGCGCCAGGCGACGCTGTTGCCGCCTGCCGAGCAGGCGTTCCGGCACGGCGGCAAGCAAGGCCGGCACAGCGAACACCTCGGCCCGCTGCTGGCGGAGATGCAGTTCCTGCAGCGCGCCTATCCAAACGGGCAATGGTAGGAGGCCGCGATGAACGTCACCCGTTTGCAACCCGCCGAAATTCCGCAGATTTGGCACTGCCTGCAGCAGATCAGCGATCCCGAACTGCCGGTGCTGTCGATCACCGATCTGGGCATGGTGCGCGACGTGGCGCGCGACGGCGCTGGCTGGCGCGTGACCTTCACTCCAACCTATTCCGGCTGCCCGGCCACCGAATTTCTGCTCAACGCCATCGAGCAGCGGCTGGCGGCCGCCGGCTTCAGCCCGGTGCAGGTGGACATTCGCCTCAGCCCGGCCTGGACCACCGACTGGATGAACGCCGACGCCCGCGAACGGCTGCGGCAATACGGCGTAGCGCCACCGCAGGGGCACACCTGCGATCGGCCGCACGCCCACGGCCCGGTAGCCTGCCCGCGCTGCGGCAGCACCCACAGCGAGAAGATCAGCGAGTTCGGCTCCACCGCCTGTAAAGCGCTGTACCGCTGCTGCGACTGCCGGGAACCGTTCGATTATTTCAAATGCATATAGGAGCGCTGACACCATGACGGTCTTTCATCGCCTGAACGTCGCCGCCATCGAGCGCGAAACGCCGGACGCCGTAGCCATCACCCTGCGGGTGCCCGAAGAGCTGCAAAACCAATACCGCTATACCCCCGGCCAGCACCTGACGCTCAAGGCGTTGGTCAACGGCGAAGAGTTGCGGCGTTGCTATTCCATCTGCAGTTCACCGCAGGAAGGCCTGCTGCAGATCGGCGTGAAGGCGATTGATCAGGGGCGCTTCTCCGGCTTCGTCAACCGCATGCTGAAAGTCGGCGACGCGCTGGAGGTGATGGTGCCGCAGGGGCGCTTCGGCTACCAGCCGCAGGCAGAGCGCCACGGCAACTACCTGGCGATCGCCGCCGGCTCCGGCATCACGCCGATGCTGTCGATCATCAAGGCGACGCTGCTGCTCGAACCGGGCAGCAGCTTCACCCTGATCTACGGCAACCGCAACAGCCGTTCGATGATGTTCAAAGAGGCGCTGTCGGACCTGAAAAACCGCTACCCGCAGCGTTTTCAGCAGCTGTACCTGTTCAGCCAGGAAAGTCTCGACAGCCCGCTGCTCAGCGGCCGTATCGACCGCGAACGCCTGACGGCGATCGGCGGCGCGCTGCTGGATTTCCGCGACTATGACCACGCCTTTATCTGCGGGCCGGAATCGATGATGAACGACGCGCAAACCGTGCTGGAACAGGCCGGCGTCCCGGCCAACCACATCCACAGCGAGCGCTTCAACACCAGCGGTTTGGCCGCCCGCCCGCGCCACAGCGGCGATCGCAACGCCACCCGGGTGGCGATCCTGCTCGACGGCCGCCGGTTAGATATCGAGATCGGCGAACAGGACGACAGCATTCTCGACGCCGCGCTGCGCCAGGGCGCCGACCTGCCCTACGCCTGCAAAGGCGGCGTCTGCGCCACCTGCAAATGCCGTCTGAAGGCCGGCCAGGTGGAGATGGGCGTCAACTACAGCCTGGAGCCGGATCAGCTGGCTGCGGGCTACGTATTGAGCTGCCAGTCGTGGCCGAAAGGCGACGGCGTGGTATTGGACTTCGACGTCTAGGAGCCGCGATGGACACCCCCTTTATTTTACATCAGCAGCAGCACCGCGTGGTCACGCTGACGCTGCATCGCCCGGAGGCGCGCAACGCCCTGAGCACGCCGTGCCTGGAACAGCTGGTTGCTCGGCTGGAGCAGGCCGACGCCGACAGCGGCGTGGGCGCCGTGGTGATCGCCGGTGCGGCGCGCTTCTTCGCCGCCGGCGCCGATCTGCGCGAACTGCAACAGCAGGATCTGCCGGCCGCGCTGGTGGATCGCCGTCCACAGCTGTGGCAGCGTCTGGCGCAGTTCAGCAAGCCGCTGCTGGCGGCGGTGAATGGTTATGCCCTGGGCGCCGGCTGCGAGCTGGCGCTGGCCTGCGACATCGTCATCGGCGGCGAAAGCGCCCGCTTCGGCCTGCCGGAGATCACCCTCGGCCTGATGCCGGGCGCCGGGGGCACCCAGCGCCTGATCCGCTGCGTCGGCAAGTCGCGCGCCAGCCAGATGGTGCTGACCGGCGAGCCCATCGACGCCCGCACCGCGCTGCAGGCCGGTCTTATCAGCGAAGTGTGCGTCGATGCCCTGACGCTGGAACGCACGCAGCAGATTGCCGAACGCATCAGCCGTCAGGCGCCGCTGGCGCTGCGCGCCGCCAAACAGGCGCTGAAACAGGCCGAGGAAACCGGCCTCAGCCAGGGGCTGGCGATGGAGCGTCAGCAGTTCGTCACCCTGGCCGCCACCGACGATCGCCGCGAAGGCATCGCCGCCTTTTTCGAAAAACGTACGCCAAACTATCAGGGGCGCTGATTTATGGATAACGCATTGATTCTCAGCCATCTCGACGCCGGGGTGTTGACGCTGACCCTCAACCGGCCGGATCGGCTCAACAGCTTTAACGACGAGATGCATCGCCAGCTGAGCGAAGCGCTGACGCAAGCCGAGCGCGATGACAGCGTGCGCTGCCTGCTGATCGCCGGCGCCGGGCGCGGTTTCTGCGCCGGGCAGGATCTCAACGATCGCAACGTCAGCGCCGATCAACAGGCGCCGGATCTCGGTCTGTCGGTCGAACGTTTCTACAACCCCCTGATCCGTCGCCTGACCGCCCTGCCGAAGCCGGTGGTGTGCGCGGTCAACGGCGTGGCGGCCGGCGCCGGCGCCGCGCTGGCCCTGGCGTGCGATATCGTCATCGCCGCTGACAATGCCAGCTTCATTCAGTCGTTCTGCCGTCTGGGGCTGGTGCCTGACTCCGGCGGCAGCTGGTTCCTGCCGCGGCTGGCCGGCCACGCCCGCGCGATGGGCATGGCCATGCTGGGTGACAAAATCAGCGCCCAACAGGCGCTGGCGTGGGGCATGATCTGGCAGGTGGTGCCGGCGGATGAATTGGCCGACCGCACGCAAACGCTGGCGCGCCATCTGGCTACCCAGCCGACCTACGGCCTGGGGCTGATCAAGAAAGCCCTCTACAGCTCGGCCACCAACAGCCTCGATCAGCAGCTCGATCTGGAGCGCGATCTGCAACGCCTGGGCGGCCGCAGCGACGACTATCGCGAAGGCGTCAGCGCGTTCTTTGCCAAACGCACGCCCAACTTCAGCGGGAAATAGCCATGAACGCGCCCCTTCTTAACGGCCAGGTGGCGGTGATCGGCGCCGGCACCATGGGCATCGGCATCGCCCAGGTGGCCGCCGCCGCCGGCCACCCGGTGCGGCTGTTCGATATCGCGCCCGCCGCCGCCCAGCGCGCGATCGACGATCTCGCTCGCCGCCTGCGCCGGCGGGTAGACGGCGGCAAGGCCGACGCCGCGCCCACCGAAGCGCTGCTGGCGCGCCTCGAACGCGCCGACTCGCTCGAGCAGCTGGCCGACTGCACGCTGGTGATTGAAGCGGTGGCGGAAAATTTGGCGATTAAGCAGAGCCTGTTCCGCGATCTGGAGGCGATCTGCTCGCCCACGACGCTGTTCGTAAGCAATACCTCTTCGCTGTCGATCACCGCCATCGCCGGCGCACTGCAACACCCGCAGCGCATGGCCGGGCTACACTTCTTCAACCCAGCGCCGCTGATGAAACTGGTGGAGATTGTCAGCGGTCTGGAGACCGGTACCGAGACCCTCGCCGCGCTGCAGGCCTTGGCGCAGCGCTGGGGTAAGCAAAGCGTCGTATGCCGCTCGACGCCCGGATTTATCGTCAACCGCGTGGCGCGGCCGTTCTATGCCGAAACCCTGCGCGCGCTGGAGGAACAGGTGGCCGACGCCGCCACGCTGGACGCGGTATTGCGCGACGCCGGCGGTTTCGCCATGGGCCCGCTGCAGTTGACCGATCTGATCGGCCAGGACGTCAATTACGCCGTGACCGAATCGGTGTATCAGGCCTTCTATCAGGATCCGCGCTTCACGCCCTCACTGGTGCAGCAGGAGCTGGTGGCGGCCGGGCGCCTCGGCCGCAAGTCCGGCCGCGGTTTCTACCGCTACGACGCACCGCGATCCGCCGCCGCGATCGCCTTTGCGCCTCCGGCGCAGGCCGCATTGCCGCAACGCGTTACGCTGCACGGCGACTGGTCTTCGCTGGCCGATTTGGCGGAACTGTTGATCGAAAATGCGGGGGCGATCAAACAACCCGGCCAGACCAGCCCGCACGTCACGATCGACGACGTTACACTGATGTTAACCAATGGTAAAACAGCCGGCCAGCTGGCCGACGAACGTGGAACGCCCGTGGTGCTGTTCGATCTCTGTGCCGACTATGCGCACGCCTCCGCCATCGCCATCAGCTGCGCGGCGCAAAACGATGCGCAACACAATGCCAAAGCGATTCGCCTGTTGCAGTCCCTCGGCAAGCAGGTCATTCAACTGCCGGATTACCCCGGCCTGCTGACGATGCGCACCCTGGCCATGCTGGCCAACGAAGCGCTCGACGTGGTGAACAAAGGCGTCGCCAGCGCCGAAGATACCGATCTGGCGATGCTGCGCGGCGTCAACTATCCGCGCGGCCCGCTGGCCTGGGGCGCCGCGCTCGGCTGGCGCCACATTCTGGCGACGCTGGAAAACCTGCAACGCTATTACGGCGAAGCGCGCTATCGCCCAATGCCGCTGCTGCGCCGCTACGCTTCCCCCGCCTCTTTCTCAGGAGCCGAACGATGAACGCCAATACGCCGCGCGCGCTGGCTCAGCGCTGCGCCGAACAGATGTTCCAGCAAGATACCTGCGCTCAGGCGATGGGAATGCACATCGACGCCGTCGACGCCGGATACGCTCAGGTCAGCATGACCGTCGGCCCGCAGATGCTCAACGGCCACCAGACCTGCCACGGCGGCCAGCTGTTCAGCCTGGCGGACACCGCCTTCGCCTACGCCTGCAACAGCCAGGGGTTGGCGGCGGTGGCCTCCGGCTGCAGCATCGACTTCGTCCGCCCGGCGCTGGCCGGCGACCGCCTCACCGCCAGCGCGGAGATGCGCCATCAGGGCAAAGCCACCGGGCTGTATGACGTCGAGATCGTTAACCAACTGGGCAAAACCGTCGCCTGGTTCCGCGGCCGCGCGCACCGCCTCGGCCACAGCATTTTAGGAGATCAGGCATGAATCAGGCATTTATCTGCGACGGCGTGCGCACCCCGATCGGCCGCTATGGCGGCGCGCTGGCCCAGGTGCGCGCCGACGACCTCGCCGCCCTGCCGCTACGCGTGCTGTTGGAACGCCATCCGCAGGTAGATTGGGCGCAGCTGGACGACGTGATCCTCGGCTGCGCCAACCAGGCCGGGGAAGACAACCGCAACCTGGCGCGTATGGCGCTGCTGCTGGCCGGATTGCCGGTCGGCGTTTCCGGCACCACGGTAAACCGCCTGTGCGGTTCAGGCCTGGATGCGCTGGCGATGGCGGCGCGCAGCATCAAGGCCGGCGACGCCGGGCTGCTGCTGGCGGGCGGCGCGGAATCGATGACCCGTGCGCCGCTGGTGATGGGCAAGGCCGACAGCGCCTTCAGCCGCCAGGCGCAGCTGTACGACACCACCCTCGGCTGGCGCTTCGTCAATCCGCGGATGCAGGCCGAGTTCGGCACCGATTCGATGCCGGAGACCGCCGAAAACGTCGCGGCGCAGTTCAACATCAGCCGCGCCGATCAGGACGCCTTTGCGCTGCGCAGCCAGCAGCGCGCCGCCCGGGCGCAGGCGCTGGGCCACCTGGCGCAGGAGATAGCCCCGGTCAGCCTCAGCGGCAAAAAAGGCGCGGTGACGCTGTTTAGCCAGGATGAACACCCGCGCCCCGACACCACCCTCGATCAGCTGCAGGCGCTGAAAACCCCGTTCCGTCAGCCCGGCAGCGTCACCGCCGGCAACGCCTCGGGCCTGAACGACGGTGCGGCGGCGCTGATCGTCGCCTCCGAAGCGATGGCGGCGCGCCAGGGGCTGACACCGCGCGCGCGCATCGTTGCCACCGCCACCTGCGGCGTGGAGCCGCGGCTGATGGGCATCGGCCCGCTGCCGGCCACCCGCAAGGTGCTGGAGATCGCCGGGCTGAGCCTGGCGCAAATGGACGTTATCGAACTGAACGAAGCGTTCGCCGCCCAGGCGCTGGCGGTGATGCGCCAGCTTGGCCTGCCGGACGATGCCCCGCAGGTCAACCCCAACGGCGGCGCGATCGCTCTGGGGCATCCGCTGGGTATGAGCGGCGCGCGCCTGGCGCTGGCCGCCCTGTTTGAACTGGAACGGCGAGCCGGCCGCTACGCGCTTTGCACCATGTGCATCGGCGTCGGCCAAGGCATCGCCATGATCATTGAGCGTGTCTGACCCCTGAGGCTAACCATGACAATAAATCCACAGCCCCTCGAAACGATCGAATTCGCCTCGCGCGATGAGATTGAAGCGTTGCAGTTGGCGCGTCTGAAGTGGACGCTGCACCACGCGTACGACAATGTGCCGATGTACAAACGCAAATTCGACCAGGCCGGCGTACACCCCGACGATCTTAAGCAGCTGAGCGATCTGGCGCGCTTCCCCTACACCACCAAGCAGGATCTGCGCGACAACTACCCGTTCGACACCTTCGCGGTGCCGATGGAACAGGTGGTGCGCATCCACGCCTCCTCGGGCACCACCGGCCGCCCGACGGTGGTGGGTTACACCCAGCGCGACATCGATAACTGGGCCGATATCGTCGCCCGCTGCCTGCGCGCCGGCGGCGCCACCGCCAAAGACAAGGTGCACGTCGCCTACGGTTACGGCCTGTTCACCGGCGGCCTGGGCGCGCACTACGGCGCGGAGCGGCTCGGCGCGACGGTGATCCCGATGTCCGGCGGCCAAACGGAACGCCAGGCGCAGCTGATCCTCGATTTCAAACCCGACATCATCATGGTGACGCCGTCCTATTGCCTGACGCTGATCGACGAGCTGGAACGCAAGATGGGCGGCGACGCGCGCGGCTGCTCGCTGCGGCTCGGCGTGTTCGGCGCCGAACCCTGGACCGAAGCCCTGCGCCACGAAATCGAAACCCGCATGGGCATCAAGGCTCTGGACATTTACGGCCTGTCGGAAGTGATGGGGCCGGGCGTGGCGATGGAGTGCCTGGAAAGCGGCGGCGGCCCCACCATTTGGGAAGACCACTTCCTGCCGGAGATCATCTGCCCGGAAACCGGCGTCGCCCTGCCGGACGGCGAGCACGGCGAACTGGTGTTCACCACCCTGACCAAAGAGGCGCTGCCGGTGATCCGCTACCGCACCCGCGATCTCACCCGGCTGCTGCCGGGCGACGCGCGCCAGATGCGCCGCATGGGCAAGATCACCGGCCGCTCCGACGACATGCTGATCATCCGCGGCGTCAACGTCTTCCCGTCGCAGGTGGAAGAGCAGATCATGCAGTTCGAGCAGCTGTCGCCGCACTACCAGCTGCAGGTCAGCCGCAGCGGGCACCTGGACACGCTGGCGGTGCGCGTCGAACTGAAAGAATCGGCGCTCAGCCTCAGCCACCAGCAGCGTTGCGACATCTGCCACCAGTTGCGCCACCACATCAAATCGATCGTGGGCGTCAGCACCGACGTCAGCATCGCCAACTGCGGCGATATTCCGCGCTCGGAAGGCAAAGCGCAGCGCGTGGTCGATTTGCGGCCACGCTGAGGCGCACGGCGTCACGGATGACGCCGCCTTAAATTATGGTAATGTTATGGCTCATCGAAGGCTAACCCATGGAAAAATATGGAACATAAACTGGATGAGTTCATTCGCCATGCCGTCGACGCGCAGCCGATCAGCGGCACCTCGCTGATCATTTCGCTGTACGGCGACGCGCTCAGCCACCGCGGCGGCGAAGTGTGGCTCGGCAGCCTGAGCGCGCTGCTGGAGGCCTTCGGCTTCGGCGATCGCTTCGTGCGCACCTCGGTGTTCCGCCTGCAAAAAGAAGGGTGGCTGGCGGTGGAGAAAATAGGCCGCCGCAGCTTCTACCGCGTGACCGAGCAAGGGATGCGCCAGTTCCGCCACGCCGAATCGAAAATCTATTTGCGCGAGCAGCCTGCCTGGGACGGCAAGTGGGAGCTTTTGCTGCTGGAAAGCGCCGAAAAAAACGCGCGTGCGCGGCTGAAAAAAGAGCTGGGCTGGCTCGGGTTCGGGCAAATCGCCAGCAACCTGATGGCCGCTCCCACCCATGCGCAAACCGACGTGACGGCGCTGCTCGGCGAGCTGAACGCCAGCGAGCAGGTGATTTACTTCCGCGCCGATTATCCCTACAACCGCTCTGAGCAAACCCTGCAGAAATTGGTGGCCGACTGCTGGTCGCTAAGCGAGGTGGCGGCCGGCTATCACGAGTTTATCGTCTCCTTCCGGCCGCTGATGGCGCTGCTGCGCGAAGTCGATCCGGCGGCGCTGACGCCGCTGCGCTGTTTCCAGATTAAGCTATTATTGATTCACTTCTTCCGTCGCGTGGTGTTGAAAGATCCGCTGCTGCCGGACGCGCTGCTGCCCGCGCAGTGGGAGGGCCAGATCGCCCGCAACCTGTGCATCAATCTTTATCAGCAGGTCGACCGCGCCGCGACGGAGTACGTCAGCGCGCTGGCGGAAACCACCATCGGTGCCCTGCCCGCGCCGGCCGCCGGCTACTATCGGCGCTTCGGCGGCCTGCCGCGCGACCCTACATATTAAGGAACTCACGCTATGCCTGTATATCAGATTGACGGCCTGACGCCGGTCGTTGACCCCAGCAGTTACGTGCACCCGACGGCGGTGCTGATCGGCGACGTGATCGTCGGCAAACACGTGTACATCGGCCCGAACGCCAGCCTGCGCGGCGATTTTGGCCGCCTGGTGATCTGCGACGGCGCCAACATTCAGGACAACTGCGTGATGCACGGCTTCCCGCAGCAGGACACGGTGGTGGAAGAAGACGGCCATATCGGCCACGGCGCCATCCTGCACGGCTGCCGCATTCGCCGCAATGCGATGGTGGGCATGAACGCGGTGGTGATGGACGGCGCGGAGATCGGCGAGAACACCATCGTTGGCGCGATGGCGTTCGTCAAAGCCGCGGCGACTCTCGAAGCCAACAAGCTGGTGGTCGGCAGCCCGGCGCGCGTGTTGCGCGATCTGACCGAGCAAGAACTGGCCTGGAAGATCGCCGGCACCCGCGAATATCAGGATCTGGTTCAGCGCTGCAAATCCTCGCTGCGCGAAGTGGCGCCGCTGACCGAAATCGAACCGGGCCGCCAGCGCCTGAGCTTCGGCGACCACCTGATCCCGAAAAGCCAGCTGTAATCCCGGGGCTGAGGCGCGCCTCAGCCCCTCTCCCGCATTACTCCACCTCCGGCGCCTTGAACGGCGACGACGCCGCTGCGCGGCGGCTTTGGAAGCGGTAGGCCGCCACCAGCAGCAAGGTGATCGGAATACCGAACCACAGCGTCATGCGGAAGAATTCGGTAAACGCGGTCGAGATCATCAGCGCCGCCATCAGCCCGGCGCCCAGCAAGGTGGTATAGGGGAACCCCCACATGCGGAATTTCAGGTGGGTCTGCCGATGCCGGCGGCGGAAGAACAGATGGGTGACGAAAATCATCAGCCAGGTAAAGCAGGCGCCATACACCGAAATGGACATCATGGCGGCGAACGAGGTTTCCGGCGCCACCAGGCTCAGCACGATAGACACCACGATGCCGATGCACGACATCGCCAGCGCATTGACCGGAATGCCGCGCCGGCTGACGCGCCCCAACGCCGCCGGCGCCTGCCCGGCACGCGACAGCGAGAACATCATGCGGGTGGTGATATACAGCTGGCTGTTCATCGCCGACAGCGCCGCCACCAGCACGATAAAGTTGAAAATACCGGCGGCGGCGGGCAGATGGATGACGTTCATCGCCATCAGGAACGGGCTTTCGCCGGTGCCGGACTGGCGCCAGGGCACGATGGCCAGCATCAGGGCGATCGACAGCATGTAGAAGATGAACAGCCGCACGAGGGTGCCCTTGAACGCCGCCTTCACCGCAATCACCGGATTTTTCGCCTCGCCGGCGGCCACCGCGATCATTTCAATGCTCAGGTAGCTGAAGATGGACACGATCGTTGCGAACCACATGCCCTTGACGCCAAACGGCATGAAGCCGCCGGCGGTCAGGTTGCGCAGGCCGTAGGCCGGGTTGCCCGAGAACGCCAGCATGCCGAGACCGATCAGAATGAACGCCACGATCGCCGTCACTTTGACGGTGGACAGCGCGTATTCCACCTGGCCGAACGACTTCACGCCGATCACATTGACGACGATCACCGCCGCCGAGAACAGCAGCACCCACGGCCAGGTCGGCGTCGCCGGGAACCAGAACTGCATGTACATGCCGATGGCGGTAACTTCGGTGCCCACCGCCAGCACCACGCAAGACCAGTAGGAATAACGCACCAGAAAACCGAACAGCGGGCCGAGATAGAATTCGGCGTAGTCGCCGAACGAGCCGGGCGTCGGATGTTCGGAGGTCATTTCCGCCAGGCACCCCATCAACAGCAGCGCAATAACGCCGCCGATCAGGTAGCTCAGCAATACCGCCGGCCCCGCCATCTGAATGGCGTAGGCACTACCGAGAAACAGCCCGGTGCCGATAGCGCCGCCGATCGCCAGCATCGACATCTGCCCGGCGGTAAGATGCTTGTTCAACCCGCCCTGACGGCGGGCGATATGCTCAAAATCATTCATCTGTGGCATGGCTGGGTTCCCGGGCGAAGTTAGACGGTACGGGTGACGTCGAGAATGGCGGCGGTCACGTAGTCGATATTGCCGGGGTTGAGCCCCGGCAGGCACATGCGGCCAGGCGAAAATCATTCTGCCGGTCGTAATAGAGGCCAATGCCTAAATTCACTTTTTGCGGATTGGGATCCTGCAAATAGACTCCCATCAGCGATGGAACAGAATCGGCCGCGGAAGGTGCAATCTGTTTAAACATGACGCATCCTTAACTCGTTATTGAATTAATATGAAGGCAGACTTAATGAGAAATTAAATCAGGCGATGGCGCTGACGGTAATTTCTATTTTCATCCCCGGCACCACCAATTTATCGACAATAACCGTGGAGCGATTGGGATAAGGATAATTAAAGTATTTCCGGTAAATATCATCGAGCAATTTAACGTCGTTAACGTCGGTGAGATAAACCATTACCTGCAGCACCTTATCGCTGTGGCTGCCCGCCGCCTTCAGCGTCTGGGCCAGGTTGTCGAAGGTTAGCGCAATCTGTTGCTCAGGCGCGCCGGTCTCGATGCTGCCGTCCGCCCGCACCGGGCCGTGGGCGGTAAACAGCATGCCGCCGCCCCGGGTAGCCCAGGAAAAAGGCTGGCCGATCTCCGGCAGCCCGGTTTCTACGATCTCGCGCATGTCAGTGGTTCCCGTGGTGGTCAAGTTGGCGAAGCAGCGCGCCGTCGGCGGCGAACAACGCATCCAGAATGGTGAAATGATTGGCGCCGGGCACCGCGACCAGATCGGCCGGCAGCCCGCCTTGGCGCAGCGCCGCGTGATAGTGCTGCGACTGGCCGATCAGTTCCGGCAGCTCATCAGCGCCGTAATACAACGTGAGCGGCTTACTGCGCGCCGGCAGCCGGCGCGCCGGGCTGAGCGTTTCAATCTGCCGCGCGGTCAGCTGCAGCGCCCGGTTGACATAGCTCTCTTGCAGCGGCGCCAGTTCGAACAGGCCGCTGACGGGAAAGACCGCATCCACCAACGCATGCCGCTGCCAAAACGCCGCAAGATGCCCGCCGGCGGAATGGCCGCAAAGATGCACCGGATGGGCATAGTGCGGCGGCAGACGACGCTGAATGGCATCAAGCGCCGCCCCCACCTGGCGGCAAATGGCGTCAAGATTAACCGCCGGCGCCAGCGCATATTCCACCAGCACCACGTCAAAACCCAACGCCAACGGCCCGGCGGCGATAAAGGCGAAATCCGCCTTATCGCAGCATTGCCAATAGCCGCCGTGAATAAAAATTAACGTGCCCTGGTGCTGCTTTGCAGAATAAAGCCAATCAAACGTCTCGCGTTCGCTTTCGCCATACGCAATATTCTTTTCATGCTTAGCCTGATGATAAATAGCCGCACTGCGGGTCTGAAATGAAGCCAAAATAGCGTCTTCACTATCCACCGCAGCGCCGTTGTCATAGCTCCCCGCAAGTAGTTTCATATATTAAACTTCGTTTATTATTTAAGATATAAATTAACTATTAGCACCGGCAACATTATTGTCAAGATGGGCGCATCAGCAATGCGCGCCCGGTAAAATAAAATGAGACAGGCGGCGAAAAAGTTTAACCCATGAAACTTTTCGCGCTTATTTTCCCCGCCCGTCCGGCTGAATTTGCGGCAATGCGCTGAGCCGTTCAAACGCATAATCCCAAAAGGCGCGCACCTTGAGCGGCATGCGCTGCGCCTGCTGCGCCACCAGCTGTACCGGCATCGGCAACGGTTCATGGTCCGCCAGCAGCCGCACCAGCGTGCCGGCGGCCAGATCGTCCGCCACCTGATACGAGAGCAGCCGGGCGATGCCCTTGCCGGCGCGCACCGCCAGCAGCTGCGCCTCCACGTCGTTGAGCAACAGCCGGGGAGCCAAGCGCACGCGCTCGCCGTTTTCCTGCGGGCCGAAGCGCCATTCGCGCAGCGACGGCCGCTGGGTGCCGACGATGGTGGCGTGCTCCGCCAGCTGCGCCGGCGAGCGCGGCTCGCCGCAGCGCGCCAGGTAAGCCGGGCTGGCGACCGTCACCCGGCTGACCTGCCCCAGCCGCCGCGCCACGCGCGAAGAGTCCTGCAGATGACCGATGCGCACCGCGATATCCAATCCTTCGTCAATCAGATCGAGATTGCGATCGTTCAACACCATTTCGATCTGCATCTGCGGGTAGTCATCGAGAAACGCCATCACCACCGGCGCCACGTAGCGGCGGCCGAACTGCACCGGCGAGGTGACGCGCAGCAAGCCGCTCAGCTGCGCTTCAGTGGTATCCTGCACCACCGCCTGATAATCCTGCAGCAGCTGTTGCGCGCGCTCCAGCAGGCGCACGCCCGCCTCGGTAGGCGCCAGCCGCCGGGTGGTGCGCTCCACCAGCCGGGTGCCGAAACGCTGTTCCAGCGCGGCGATCGCCCGGGTGATCGCCGGCGCCGAGCGCCGCAGTTTGCGCCCAGCGGCCGCCAGGCTGCCCTGCTGCACCACCGCCACGAAGATGGCCAACTCGTCTAATCGATCCATAGACTCTTCCGAAAAATGAAATTATCAATTTCCACATTGCCGGATTCCGCTCATTCGCCGCAAGAGTATGCTGAAAAAAAACAGTGAGGAGAAACGCCATGTCCACCATCACCCTCTACGGCACCCCGCTTTCCGGCCACGTTCACCGCGTGGCGTTGCTGCTGCGCATGCTGGCGCTGCCCTATGAATGGGTAGAAGCCTCGGCGGAAGTACGCCAGAGCGCGGCCTTTCGCCGGCTCAACCCGTTCGGCCAGATCCCGGTCTTGCAGGACGGCGATCTGACGCTGGCCGACAGCAACGCCATTCTGGTCTATCTGGTGAAGCGCTATGCGCCGAACAGCCACTGGCTGCCGGAACAGCCGGCGGCGGCGGCGCGAGTGCAGGCCTGGCTTTCCAAAGCCGCCGGTGAAGTGCGCTACGGCCCGGCCTCCTGCCGGCTGATCGCCCAGTTCGCGGTGCCGGAGGATTATCAGGCGGCGCGGGCAATCAGCGATCGTTTTCTGCCGCAGATGGAGCAGCACCTGAGCGAGCGCGACTATCTGGCCGGCGAACAGGCGACCATCGCCGATCTGGCCTGCTATAGCTATGTGGCGGTCGCGGCCGAAGGCGGCATTTCGCTGGCGCCTTACCCCGCCATACGCCGCTGGGTGGCGAGCATCGCGGCGCTTCCCGGCTTCTTCGCCATGCCGGCTCTGCCGGAACCGGCGGCGAGCTGACGCCATGATCTCGCAGCGGTTCCACCCCGATGAGCTGCGCGCGCAAACGCTGGCCGGTTTCGATCGCGTGGGCGGCGGCATCTACCCCGCGATGCCGGATCAGCACCGCGCGTTTTTCGCCGCACTGCCCTACCTGTTCGTCGCCACGCTGGACGACCAGGGCTGGCCCATCGCCACCCTGTTCAGCGGCCCGCCCGGGTTTTTACGCACGCCGGACGACACGCACCTGCGCATCA
Organism: Serratia sp. LACPHL-BACT-2024-00286; assembly: GCF_043109535.1. Classification (NCBI taxonomy): domain Bacteria; kingdom Pseudomonadati; phylum Pseudomonadota; class Gammaproteobacteria; order Enterobacterales; family Yersiniaceae; genus Serratia; species Serratia sp. LACPHL-BACT-2024-00286. The sequence goes on along the minus strand of NZ_JBICNA010000001.1, from coordinate 92,908 downwards.
GCGCGCCGCGCCGCAGCGACGATCCCGCCCAGGCGCTGTTGCTGCCCGGCAAACCGGTCGGCGCGCTCGGGCTCGACTTCAGCAACCGGCGGCGCAACCGCGCCAACGGCACCGTCGGCCGCACCGACAAAAACCGGGTGGAGATCGTCGTTCACCAAAGCTTCGGCAACTGCCCGCAGTACATTCAGCGCCGCGAACTCTACCCGGTGGAGAGCCGACCACAGCCGGTTGAGCATTTAGCTTCGCTCGATGCGGCGGCGCAGGCGCTGATCCGCACCGCGGACACCAGCTTCGTCGCCAGCGGCGCGCACCTGGAACTGGCGCAGGGCGGCGTCGATATTTCCCATCGCGGCGGCCGCCCCGGCTTTATCCATCTGGCAGGCGACACGCTGTGGATGCCGGACTTTCGCGGCAACCGCTATATGAATACGCTGGGCAACCTGCTGGCCGAACCACGGGCGGCGCTGCTGTTCATCGATTTTGAGCGCGGCGACGTGCTGCATCTGCAGGGAAAAACGCAGATCCTCTGGCAGGCGGAAGGACATCCCGGCGTTGAAGGGGCGGAACGCTATTGGCGGTTTGACGTTCACCGCGCCTGGCGTTTTGCGGCGGCGCTGCCGTGGCGGGGACGCGATCTGGAATATTCGCCGGCAACGCTGGCGACCGGGGTGTGGCACCGCTGAAATGAAAAGCCCCGCTGCGGCGGGGCTAAATCGGAAGATTACAGGCTGTGTTCGGCCGCCGATGCGGCCTGATAAAGCTGACGAAAATAACGCAACCGCGCAAAGAACAGGCGGCTTTGCTGTTCCGACATATTGCCGGCCACCTGCCCGGCGTCAATCTGCCGCCCTTGCCATTCCATCAGGGCGATGCTCGACGCCAAAAAATCCATTTCGCTGCCGTAGGCCGCGAGATGTCTGTCCACTGATTTCATCATTCGCACACTCCTTTTAATCACATCGAAAAGGGTCATATGCCTGCTCTTTCAGTATCGGCCCGGCGGCGGATATTTTTTGTACAGAAGGTGCGCATGAAGAAAACGCTCATCTTGTCGCCGCTACGGCAAACGGCGGCGGCAAAGTTTGCTAGGGTAAAGGGTAGCCGTATGGGATAGACCATTCTGTTGAACTCAGCAAAGGAAGAGACCAATGAGCACCAGCATTAGCGCTACCCTCAAGGATCCCACGCTGTTCCGCGAGGCCAATTACATCGACGGGCAATGGTTGCCGGCCCAAGCAGGCCGTTCGATCGCCATTCATAATCCCGCCAACGGCGAGCTGGTCGGCCACGTGCCGGCCTTCGGCGCCGAAGAAACCGCGCGCGCCATCGCCGCCGCCAAGAAGGCTCTGCCCGCCTGGCGTGCGCTGACCGCCAAAGAACGCGCCGGCAAGCTGCGGCGGCTGTTTGAGCTGATGATGGAAAATCAGGACGATCTGGCTCGCATCATGACGGCGGAACAGGGCAAACCGCTGGCTGAAAGCCGCGGTGAGATCGCCTATGCCGCCTCCTTTATCGAATGGTTCGCCGAGGAAGGCAAGCGGGTCTACGGCGACACCATTCCGCAGCCGCAGGCCGGTCGCCGCATTATCGTGCAGAAAGAGCCGATCGGCGTGTTCGCCGCCATCACCCCGTGGAACTTCCCGGCGGCGATGATCACCCGCAAAGCCGGCCCCGGCTGGGCGGCGGGCTGTACCGGAGTGATCCGCCCCGCCAGCCAGACGCCGTTCTCGGCGCTGGCGATCGCAGTGCTGGCGGAGCGCGCCGGGCTGCCCGCCGGGGTGTGCAACGTGATCACCGGCCCCAGCAAGGGCATCGGCGGCGAACTCACCGCCAACCCGGATGTGCGTAAACTCTCCTTCACCGGCAGCACCGAAGTCGGCGCGCAGCTGCTGGCCCAGTGCGCGCCCACCATCAAGAAAACCAGCATGGAGCTGGGCGGCAACGCGCCGTTTATCGTGTTCGACGACGCCGATCTGGACGCCGCCGTGGCCGGCGCGGTCGCCTCGAAATACCGCAACGCCGGCCAGACCTGCGTCTGCACCAACCGTTTTCTGGTGCAGGACGGCGTATACGACGCCTTCGCCGCCAAACTGAAAGCCGCCGTCGCCAAGCTGAAAGTCGGCAACGGGCTGGATGAGGGCGTCACCATCGGCCCGCTGATTAACCCGGACGCAGTGGAGAAAGTGCGCGAGCATATCGCCGACGCCGTCGAACACGGCGCATCGGTGCTGCTGGGCGGCAAGCCTGACGCGCTGGGCGGCAATTTCTTCACCCCGACCATCCTGACCGACGTGCCGCGCACGGCGAAAATCTTCCGCGAGGAGACGTTCGGCCCGGTGGCGCCCCTGATCCGCTTCAACCACGAGGCCGACGCCGTCGAACTGGCCAACGACACGCCGTTCGGCCTGGCCGCTTACTTCTACAGCCGCGACATCGGCCGGGTGATGCGCGTGGCCGAAGCGCTGGAGTACGGCATCGTCGGCATCAACGAAGGGCTGATCTCCACCGAGGTGGCGCCGTTCGGCGGCATGAAGCACTCAGGTTTGGGGCGCGAAGGCTCAAAATACGGCATCGAAGACTATCTCGAAATCAAATACCTGTGCCTTGGCGGTTTGGGCGCCTGATGCAATGGGCTCCCGCGCCTGCGGGGGCCCTGCCTGGCGGTTTTGGAGAGTCTTTGCTACCTTTAGGCCTCTCGTTCAAACGGTTAAAAGGAATTTCCGCTATGCACCCCCTCTCGATGCAGTTGCCCGGCTTTTACGTCGCCGGCCAGACAATCAGAACCACCAATCAGGACGAAACCCGGCCCGAAACGGCTAAAATTTCTGCGCTGTGGTCAGACTTTTTCGTCACCTCGCCCGCCATGCCGGTCTACGGGGTCTACTCCAACTACGCCTCCGACGCCGGCGGGCCGTTTGACGTCACCGCCGGCAGTGCGGCAGAGAGCGGTTTGTACATCGAACCCGGCCGCTATCTGGTGTTCCAGGCCCGGGGCGCGATGCCGGCGGCGGTCATCGAAGGCTGGCAAGCCATCTGGGCCTACTTCGAGCAACACCCGGAAATCGAACGCCGCTTCCTGACTGACTTCGAAGCCTATACCGGCCCCGACGCGGTCGATATCCATATCGGCTGCCGCTAACGTAACAGTGAGATCGACGATGACCACCTTCTCCCCCGCCATTCCGATCCTGCGCATCTTTTCGGTCGACAAGGCCAAAGAGTTTTATCTGGATTTTCTCGGTTTCACGCTGGCGTGGGAGCATCGTTTCAGCGAGGATCTGCCGCTGTACATGCAGGTGAGCCGCGCCGGATTGACGCTGCACCTGAGCGAACACTACGGGGACAGCACGCCCGGCGCCGCCCTTTTCATCCCGGTGCACGATATCGACGCGCTGCACCGGGAGCTCACGGCCAAAAACTACCGCTATGCCCGGCCGGGGGTGGAGGTTGTCGACTGGGGCAAGGAGCTGAATCTCACCGATCCGTTCGGCAACCGCCTGAGGTTTTGCGAGCAGAGCCACGAAGCCTGAGCGGCCTTATTGGCGGTACTCCGCCTCGCTGACCGGCTCCAGCCAGGTCACCGGGCTGCCGTCCACCGCTTCGGCGATGGCGATATGGGTCATGGCGGTGTCCGGCGTCGCGCCGTGCCAGTGTTTGACGCCTGCCGGGATCCAGACGATATCGCCGGAGTGCATTTCCTGCGTGGCCTCGCCCCACATCTGGATCCAACCGCGCCCCTGAGTGACAATCAGCGTCTGGCCGAGCGGATGCGTATGCCAGGCCGTGCGGGCGCCGGGTTCGAAGGTGACGGTCGCGCCGCCCACCCTGGCCGGCGCGTCACCGGCGAACGGCGCGTCGATGCGTACCTGCCCGGTAAAATAATCCGCTGAACCGCGCTGTGATGGGATCGAACCGCTGCGTTGTATTTTCATCTGTCGTGTCCTCCGCGCCGGCTCTCACCGCCGGCGCTGATCGTCATGAGTGCGTGATGCCAAGATAGCGCCATGCTTTTCCGGCGACTAGCGGGTAAAATGCGCAAGGAGCTATGAGCTAAATTCATAAATCTGCGCGACAGTGCGCTCACCTTCCTCTTCGGTGCCGATATGTTGAAAGAAAACTTTAACGATCTGATCGCTTTCCTGATGGTGGCCAGGGAGCGCAGCTTCACCAAAGCGGCGGCGCAGCTTGGGGTTTCCCAATCGGCGCTCAGCCACGCTATTCGCGGGCTGGAAGAACGCCTGGCGCTGCGCTTGCTCACCCGCACCACCCGCAGCGTCGCCCCCACCGAGGCCGGTGAACGGCTGCTCAACAGCATCGGCCCGCGCTTTGCGGAGATTGAAAGCGAGCTGAACGCGCTGGGTGAAATGCGCGATCGGCCCGCCGGCAACATCCGCATCACCGCCGGCGAACACGCGGTGGATGCGGTGCTGTGGCCGGTGTTGCGCACTTTTCTCGTCGATTACCCGGATATCAACGTGGAAATCACCGTCGACAACAGCCTGACCGACATCGTCGCCGGGCGATTCGACGCCGGCATTCGGCTGGGGGAACAGGTGGCGAAGGATATGGTGGCGGTGCGCGTCGGGCCGGACATGCGCATGGTGCCCGTTGCCTCCCCCGCCTATTTCGCCCGTTACGGCCGCCCCGCCACGCCGCAAGCGCTGCAAAACCATCGCTGCATCAACATGCGCCTGCCCACCCTCGGCGGGCTGTACGCCTGGGAATTTGCCCGCGATGGCCGGGAGATCAAAGTGCGGGTGGAGGGGCAACTGACCTTCAACAGCCTGCGCCAGCGGATCGACGCCGCGCAGCTCGGCCTGGGCATCGCCTTTGTGCCGGAAGACACCGTCGCCGAGCCGCTGGCCGACGGGCGGTTGCAGATGGCGCTGGACGACTGGTGCCCGCCGTTTCCCGGCTATTACCTCTATTATCCGAGCCGCAGGCAGCACACCACCGCCTTTGCGCTGCTGATTGAGGCGCTGCGGCGCGGGGCTTAACGCCCGACGTTTTTCTGCAGATGCGCCGGGTAGCGATCGCCGATCACGTCGATAGCGGAAAGCGCGCGCTCAATCTCGCCCAGTTCGTCCGCTGCCAATGTGACCTTCGCCGCCGTGAGGTTTTCTTGCAGACGATGGCGCTTGGTGGTTCCCGGAATCGGCACGATCCACGGCTGCTGCGCCAGCAGCCAGGCCAGAGCGATCTGCGCCGGCGTCGCGCCCTTGCGCTGCGCTATCTGCCCCAGCACATCCACCAGCGCCTGGTTGGCTCGTCGCGCCTCGGCGCTGAAGCGTGGCACCTGGTTGCGAAAATCGCCGCTGTCGAAGGTGGTGTCCTCGGTGATGGCGCCGGTGAGAAAGCCCTTGCCGAGCGGGCTGAACGGCACCAGACCGATGCCCAGTTCCGCCAACGTCGGCAAGATTTCACGCTCCGGCTCACGCCACCACAGCGAATATTCGCTTTGCAGCGCCGTGACCGGCTGCACTGCGTGAGCACGCCGAATGGTTTGCGCTCCGGCTTCCGACAGGCCGAAGTACTTCACTTTCCCTTCGCGAATCAGTTGCTGCACCGCCCCGGCCACCTCCTCGATAGGCACCTCGGGATCGACGCGATGTTGATACAGCAGATCGATGGCCTCTACCCGCAGGCGCTTCAGCGAACCGTCCACCGCCCGGCGAATATGCTCCGGACGGCTGTTCAACACCTGTTGCCCCGCCGGCTGCGACAGATCGAAACCAAACTTGGTGGCGATAACGACCCGATCGCGCACCGGCGCCAGCGCTTCGCCCAACAATTCCTCGTTCGTGAAAGGACCATAAATCTCGGCGGTATCGAAGAACGTCACGCCTTCGTCGACCGCGGCACGGATCAGCTCGATCGCCTGTCGTTTGTCGGTGGCCGGGCCATAGCCAAAACTCAGCCCCATGCAGCCCAACCCCAACGCCGAGACTTCCAGCCCTTCGCGCCCCAATTTGCGTGTTTGCATCTTCACTCTCCCGCTGATTGATACCGGCGCCGCCTGACGCGGCGCCGCTCCGGTGTGATGACTGTAAAACACGGTTGGCACCATGACTATGGGGCGAAATACGCTTGGGCTTATGAGCCAGGCTCATGAATCAAACGTCATCGTTGAGCGCTTGGCCGATCGCCTCCTCACACAGCAGGATGTTATGGTGATGACAAGCCAGCGGGATGACCCTCAGCCGCTCACAGACCGCGCCTAGCCCATTATCCGCCACCGCCAGCAGCGGCGCCGTGACCGCCTCCGGCAACTGCGGGTTCCTCTCCGTCGCCTTAAACAGCGTCACCTTGGTGGTCTGCAGCCTGCGGCTCAGACTCCCCTCAGACAGCCGCCGCTCCGCCTGCCCTGCGGCCATGGCGCGTGTAGCCGCCTCGCCTTCGATGCCCAGCACCGGCAGCAGCAGATCCAAGGGCAACTCCGCCGTAGCCTGCCTGTAGAAGCTGTCCAGCAGATACAGTTGCACGTTACGGCAGCCACGCGCCTCCAGGCGGGCGGCAATCTCCAACGCGATAATGCCCCCCAGCGACCAACCGAGAATGCGCACCGGCCCGGCGCTTTGCAGCAGACCGGCGGCGATCATCTCGTTCAAATACCGTTCGGCCAGATCGCCGAGCGAGTCGATAGCGGGTTGATGGTAAAGGTTATGGTTATCGACGCCATAGCAGTTGAATCGCCCCTGCAGCGGCTGGGCGAAAGCGTGGAATGCCTCCGCCCCTACCAGCGCCGGATGGATCATCCATACGACGGGCGCGCCCTCTGCCCAGCGGTTAAGCGGCAAGACCAGGCGGCGTTCGTTGGCGGCCAACAGGTTTTTCAGCGTGCGACTTTGCAACAGCTGCACCACCGGCACCGGCGCGGCCATCAATTCGCCCATGCCGACACACAGGGAAATGGCCTTGATCGAGGTGCCGCCCAGCAGGAAGAAATCGTCCGTCATGCCGACCTGCCCGCACTGCAGCGCCGCCTGCCACAGCGCACACAGCTGCTGTTCCAGCTCGTTCGCGGGAGCGACATAAACCTGCGGTTCGCTCGCCGCAGGCGTAGGCAACGCCTTGCGATCCAGCTTGCCGCTGGAGTTGTGCGGCAACGCTTCCAGCCGCATCAGCGCCGCAGGCAGCATGTACAACGGCAATTGCCCGCTCATAAAGGCCAACAGCGCCGATTCATCCAGCGGCGCCTCGCTGACGTAATACAGCGCCAGGCGCTGCCGATGCGCCTCCGACAGCACGACGGCGCAACAGGATTTGATCGCGCCGAACGCCAGCGCACATTGCTCGACCTCGCCCAGCTCAACGCGGTAGCCGTTGATTTTCACCTGAAAATCCATACGGCCGAGGAACTCCAGGTTGCCGTCCGGCAAATAGCGGCCGGCGTCGCCGGTGCGATAAAGCCGCTCACCCAGCTCCGGATGGTAGATGAATTTCTCTTCGGTCAGCGACGGATTGCGGTAATAACCGCGCGCCACGCCGATCCCACCGATGTATTGCTCCCCCGGCAAGCAAGGCGGCAGCACGCGCAGATGACGATCCAGCACGTAAAAACGCTGATGGGCCATCGCCTGACCGTAAGGCACGCTGGGCGCCAGGATCGGCGTCTCCGGGATATCGTACAGGATCGACCAAATAGAGCTCTCGGTCGCGCCCCCGGCGCTGACGACTCGGCACCCCGGCCGCCATTGACGAATGCGCGCTGGCAGTTGGCGGGAGATCACCTCACCCACCAGCACCACGTTGCGCAGCTGCGGCCACTGCGCCTGCGACGCGGCGGATTCCAACTGCTCTACCAACAGCGTCATCACCGAAGGCGCGGAGTTCCAGAAGGTCACGCCCTGAGTCATCAACAGCCGATGCCAGGCCTCAGGCTGATAGCGTTCGGTTTCGGACGGCATCACGATAGCGCCGCCCACCGACAGCAGGCCGAAAATATCGAACACCGAAATGTCGAAACTCAGCGCGCTGAGCGCCAACCCGCGATCGTCCGCGCCGAGTTCCAGCTGGCGCAAGGTATCGATGATGCTGTTCACCGCGCCGCGATGTTCTATCGCCACCCCTTTCGGCGCGCCGGTAGAGCCGGAGGTGAAAATCACATAGGCCAGCGCGGAAGGCGCCGGCAAGACAGGCTCTCCCGGCGCCGCCGGCGGTAACGCCGTGACGGCCCCCTGCGGATCGATGGTCAACAGCCTGGCCTCGCCGCTGGTCGCCCATTCCCGGCTGCTGAGGATAATTCGGGTCTGCGACTGCGCGACGATATCCAGGCGGCGGCGTTCCGGCCAGGCGCCGTCCAGCGGCAAATAGGCCTTGCCGGCCATCAGAATCGCCAGCACCGCAATGATTTGCGCCCGCCCTTTGTCCACCATCACCGCGATGGTATCGGCGCGCATGTCCGCGTGCTGACGCAGCTGCAGCGACAGCGTCAGCGCGCGCCGATACAGCTCACCGTAGCTCAGTTCGCCCCATTCATCGACGATCGCCCGCCGTTGCGGATGGCGCTCGGCCTGACGGATGAAATCATGATGGATGGCGCGCTCAAAATCGTAGGCCGGCGGACAGGATTGATGGAAGGCGCGTTGCCGTGCCATTTCGCTCTCCGAGACTAGCGCCAACTGGCTGACGCGCTGCTCCCCGTGATTGACGATCTGCGTGAGGATGGTCAGATAATACTCGCCCAACAGCGCCAGCGTGGCCGGTGCGAACAATGCGGTGGCATAGTTGAAGATCGCCCTGCCGCCCTGCGGCGCCGGCTGTATGCTCAGCGTCAAATCGAATTTGGCCGCCTGGTAGTGCGCCAGCAGATCCTGCGGCGCCAGCCAGGCCGGCGCATCCCCCTCTTCCTCCAGCGCGAACAGCGCCTGGAACAGCGGATGGCGCGACAGATCGCGCGGCACCTGCAGCAGCTCGATCAGCTGATCCAACGGCAAATTCTGATGCCGTTGCGCCTGCAGCACGCCGTCAAAGACCCGGTTTACATAGTCGTTCAGCGACGCCGCATCGTCGATCTGCGAACGCAGCGGCAGCGTGTTGACGAAGAACCCGATCGCCGAGCGGGTCTCCGCCACCGGCCGGTTGGCGACCGGCGTGCCGACCAGAATATCTTGCTGGCCGCTGAAGTAACCGAGCAGCAGGTTAAAGGCCGCGAGATACAGCGCAAACGGCGTGACGCCCTGGCGCCGGGCGAACTGCGTCGCCTGCATCGTCAGGGCCTCCGGCAGCGCGATGACGTGGTTGGCGCCGCGATGATCGAAGCGGGCCGGCCGCACGAAATCGAGCGGCATTTCCAGCGCCTGCCACCCATCCAGCGCTTGTCGCCAATACGCCTTCGCCTCATCCGCCTGAGCGGATTCCAGCCAGCGCCGCTGCCAGACGGCATAGTCGCCATAGTGCAACGGCAACGCCGCCAGCCCGGCCTCTTGCCCTTGCCGCTGCGCCTGATACAGCACGTCCAGCTCCTGCAACAGCACCGGCTGCGACCAGCCGTCAAACGCCAGGTGATGCACCAGAATCAGGCTGTAAGTCACCCACCCGCCATCCGGCTGCGCCACCCGGTAAACGGCTGCCCTGATCGGCAATTCCGCCCCCAGCGCGAACGGCCGGTCGATATCCTGCCGCAGCCTGTCCGGCCAGTGCGCCGCCGCCAGCGTCACGCGCTCCAGCGAAAGCGTCAGTTCACAGGCACGGGCGACGGCGCTTTGGGATGGCATCTGGACAATCAGGCTGTGCAAGACCTGATGCCGGGCGACCACCGCCTGCAAACTGCGCTCGTAAGCCGCCAGGCACACCCCGTCGCCGAGACGGAACAGCATCGGCACGTGGTAGAGATTGCCGCCGCCGTTCAAATTCTCGATAAACCACAGCTGCAGCTGTGAAGAAGAGAGCGGATACTCGCGCTGCCGCAGCGGCGGGATCGACACCGGCGCGGCGCCCTGCTCCTGTTGCGGCAACGCGCGACACAGCGAGCGGATCGTCGGGAAGCGCCCCAGCTCGCTCAGCGTGACCTCGCGCGCCAGCCGCCGGCCGATCTGATAGCAGGCCTGGATAGCCAGAAGAGAGTTGCCCCCCAGCGAGAAGAAATTGTCCTCCACGCCGATATCCTGCCGCTGCAGCAGATCGCGCCACACCGCCAGACAAGCGTTCTCCCATTCGCTCTGCGCCGCGACGAACTCACGCGCCGCCCTTTCCGGCTGCGGCAACGCCTGTCGCGCTATCTTGCCGTTTTCGGTCAGCGGCAGCTGCGCCAGCTGCATCAGCGCCTGCGGCACCATGTAAGGAGGCAGTTGGCGGCTCAAATGCTGAGCCAGCGCCTGAGGGGCGATCGCCTCATCGGCAACGTAATACGCGGCCAGGCAGGGCTGCGGTTGCGTGACGAGCACGCAGCAACAGGCGGTCACGCCCGGATAGGCGAGCGCGGCATGTTCTATCTCCCCCAGTTCGATGCGATAGCCGTTCAGTTTGATCTGCTGATCGAGGCGCCCCATAAACTCCACGTTGCCATCCTCCAGCCATCGGCCCGCATCGCCGGTGCGATACACCCGCTCCTGCAGCTCGTCATGCCAGAAGAAACTCTCGGCGGTGCGTTGCGGATCGCCGTAATACCCGCGCGCCAGGCCTTCCCCCGCCAGATAGATTTCGCCTCGGACACCCGGCGCGGCGGGCCGCCGCCCGGCATCCAGGATATAGCAACGCTGGTGCGGCAACGGTTTGCCGTAAGGAATGCTGACCGACCGAATTTTCTGACCGCGCGGCACCTCGTACAGCATGGTGAAGATCGCCGCCTCCGTAGCGCCGCCGGCGCTGCAAAAACGGCCGTGCGGCGCCCAGGCCAGGCAGCGTTCCGGCAGTGAGGTGGCGATCCAGTCGCCCCCCACCATCACCGCCCGCAGCGCCGGTGCCGGCCCGGCCGTCAACCCCGCCCCGTTCACATAATCCAGCAACAGCTCCATCAGCGCCGGTGCGCTCAGCCATTGAGTCACCCGATGGGTCATCATCAGCTGATACCAGGCCTGCGGATTGGTCCGATCCCGCTCGGCCGGCATTACGACCGCGCCGCCGGCGCTCAACGGGCTGAAAATGTCGAAGATCGCCAGATCGAAGCTCAACGCGCTGAGGGCCAGGCTGCGATCCCGCTCGTTGAGGCCGAAATACCGCCGCACGCCCTCCAGCATATTCACCGCGCTGCGATGTTCGATCGCCACGCCTTTCGGTGTGCCGGTCGATCCCGAGGTGAAAATGATATAGGCCAGGCTGTCGGGCCCGGCATCCAGCGCCGGCAGGAGCTGTTCCGGCAGCGGCAGCTGCGCCGCCAGCCCTGCGGCATTCAGTTCGATCAGATTGATCTCGTCGCAGGCCCAGGGCGCATCGCTGAGCAGCGTATTGATGCCGGCCTGCGCCATCACGTTCAGCCGGCGCTGCGGCGGCCATGCCGCCTCCATCGGCAAAAACGCCTTGCCGCACATCAGCGCCGCCAGCAGGGCTACCGGTTGCCGGCGCCCCTTGTCGGCGATGACGGCAATGGCGTCACCGGTCATCCGCCCTTGCACGCGCAGCTGAGTGGCAAGCGTCAGCGCCGCCGCGTGCAGCTCGCCGTAAGTCATCTCGCCCTGCTCGTCGACAACCGCCACGGCCTGCGGATTGCGCCGCGCATGCTGCACGAAGTCCTGTTGCAGGCTGCGTTCAAACGCATAGCCGAAGGCGGGCGACGCCGGCAGCGCCTGACTCTGCGGTTGCAGACGGATATTTTCCAGCGGCCAGTCGTCGTGGTGCGCCATCTGCTGCAACACGGCGAGATAGTAGCCGGCCAACCGATCCATCGACGCTTTGCTGAACAGCGCCGAAGCGAAGTTGAAGCGCGCGCGCATCTGCTCCCCCTGCGGCGTCAGCGTGAGCGTAAGATCAAACTTGGCGGTGCGTTCATAAGCGCTCAGATCGACCACCGACAGCCAGTCCGGGCGCGCCAGTGCGCCGCCTTCGCTCTCCAGCGCGAACATGACCTGGAACAGCGGATGGCGCGAAAAATCGCGCGGCAGCGCCAGGTCGTCCACCAGCGCTTCCAGCGACAGCGTCTGATGCTGCTGCGCCTGCAGCGTCGTGGCCGCGACCTGCCGCACAAACTCCACGACGCGATGACGCGGGTCGATCTGCCGGCGCAAAGGCAGCGTATTGACGAAGAACCCGATCAGATTCTCCAGTTCAGGGCGGCTGCGGTTGGCCAACGGCGTGCCGACCATGACATCGTTCTGGCCGCTGTAGCGGGACAGCAGCAACATGAACCCCGCCAGCATCACCGCATGCAGCGTCACCCCCTCTCTGCGCGCCAGCGCATCCAGCGCCTTCACCAGCGCCGCCGGCAACGGCACTTCGCTGTTGTCGCCGCGCTCGTCGAAGACCGCCGGCCGCAAAAAGTCCAACGGCAGCGAGAGTTGCTGGCAACCCGCCAGCGCTTGCCGCCAAAAGGCCAATTCTTCCGCCCGGCGCTGCACATTTTCCGGCGCTTGTTGCCAGCGCGCATAGTCGAGGTATTGCAACGCCGGCTCTGTCGCCTCACGCCACGTGCCGCGATAGCGCGCGTCCAGCTCCTGCAGCAGCACCTCAAGCGACCAGCCGTCAAAGACGATGTGATGGAACACCAACAGGCAAACGGTCGTTTCCCGCTCCGCCGCATCGCGGTAACGGTAGCGCGTGGCGCGCAGCGGCAGCTCGCTCGTCAAATCCATCGGCTGGCTGCAGGCTTGCGTCAGCGCGGCGTCAAATTCATCGGCGCTCAGCGTTAGCACAGGCACCGGCAACGCGGTGTCGCTGACCCACTGGCTGGCTTCGCCCCGATCATTCTGGCGAATCAGGCTGCGCAAGATCTGGTGGCGCTCGACGATCGCCTGCAGGCACTCCGCAAAACGTTCGTCATCGATATCCGGCGACAGCCGCAGCAGCACCGGCGACAGATAATGCGTGGCGTTCACCGACAGTTGCTGAACAAACCACAGCCGCGACTGCTGAAGCGACAGCGGCGCCTCCCGCAGCCCGCCGGGGAGGATCGGCAGCTCGTCCGGCGGCGCCTGACGCTGGGCAGCGATGTGCTCGCTCAGCGCGGCCACCGTCGGGTGCTGATTCAACGTCAGCACCGAGATCTTCGCCCCCGGCAGTTTATTCACTTCGTGGCACAGCCTGATCGCCATCATGGAGTTGCCGCCGAGGCGGAAGAAGTTGTCATCCACGCCGACATCGCCCCCCAGCAGCCGATTGAACAGTGCCGACAGGCGAATCTCCAGCGGCGAACACGGCCGGCGAAACGCCGTTTGCGGCTCGATCGGCAACGGTTCCGGCAATGCCCGGTAATCGACCTTGCGGCTCACCGTCAGCGGCAGCGCCGCCAGCGCCCGCATCGCCGAGGGCAACATGTAGTGCGGCAGCTGCGCCGCCAGCCGTTGCAAGATGTCGCCGGCCTCCGGCTCCGCGCCAGGTTGCGGCACATACCAGGCCGCCAGCTGGTCCGTAGTGCCGGGACGCAGACTCACCACCGCCTCGGCCACCCCAGGCAGCGCGCGCAGCTGCATTTCTATCTCGCCCAATTCGATGCGATAGCCGTTGATCTTGATTTGCTGATCGTGCCGTCCGAGGTACTCCAGACTGCCGTCGGCCAAGCGCCGCACTCTGTCGCCGGTGCGGTACAGGCGCCGGTACGGTTCACGCAGTTCAAAAGGATTGGCGGTGAACGCGGCCTCCGTCAACGTCGGCAGGTTCAGGTATCCGCGCGCCAGGCCGACACCGGCCAGGCACAGCTCGCCTTCCGCCCCCAGCGGCAGCAAGTTATCGTGCTCGTCAACCACATAGCAACGCATGTTGGCGATGGCGTGGCCGATATTGCGCGCGCCGTTGCGGCGATAAATATTCAGGCTGGCGCTGACCGAAGCTTCGGTCGGGCCATACATGTTGGCGACCTGCATGCCGCGGGCCAGGTAATGGTCGAGCGCTTCCTGCGCGCTCGCCTCGCCGCCGGTCGCGAGATAGCGCACCGAAGCCGGCAATTCAGGGAAGGTGCCAAGCAGCGCCGGCGGCAGGAAGCAGGCCTCGATGCACCAGGCCGTCATCTGTTCGCACAACAACGCCGGATCTCGTCGCTGCGCTTCGCTCGCGATGAACAGCCGGTGGCCGTTGCCCAGGGCCATGAACACCTCAAAGACGTGCGCGTCAAAGGCCAGCGAGGCGAACTGCAGGCAGTTGAGCGCATCCGGCTCATTGCGCAACAAACGCTGCGTATGGCCAAGCACCATGTTGGCTGCACCCCGGTGTTCGCACAGCGTGCCCTTCGGCCGCCCGCTGGTGCCGGAGGTGTAAATCACGTAGGCCAACTGCCGGGCGTCCACACGCGGCAAGCTCGCGGCATCCGCATCGGCGAGCGGTTCATCCGCCGACAGGCAAAGATCGCCCGGCGCCAATCGCTGCGCCGCGGCCTGCAACGCGCTTTCGGTCAGGACGATCGGGCTGTTTACCTCTTGCAGGATATAATCCAGCCGCTGCGCCGGCGCGGCGGGATCCAGCGGCACATAGGCACCGCCCGCCTTCATGATGGCCAGCATCGCCACCACCGCCTCCACGCTGCGCTGCAGATACAGCGGGATCAGCGTCTCCGGCGGCATGGCCACGCCGCGCAGCCGTTGATACTCCGCCTGCAGCCGCAGCGCCAAACGATCGCTGCGCTGCGCCAACTGGCGGTAGCTGAGCGATCCTTTGGCGTCGGTCACGGCGATGCGTTCCGGGTGACGGCGCGCCTGGCGGGCCAAGCCGTCGAGCAGCGTCGCTTCCGCATCGGCCGTTGCAGGCCCGCTCTCCCAGGCGTCGCGGCAGCGCAAAACCTGTTGCGCCGTCAGCTGCGGCCAAGCGGCAATCGGCGCATCCGGTTCGGTTAACCCGCGCTGCAATAGCCAAAGATACTGCTCCGCCATCTCCGCCATCTGGGTCGCGTCGAACAGATCGGGGCGGTAGCGCAGGCGAAACTCAAAGGCCTGCTCGGTGGGCTGATACTCCAGCAGCAGTTCCGAACCGGCCAGATCGACATTGAACCGGTGATTGACGCCAATGCGACACCCCTCGAGCGCCAGCGGCGCATCTTTCAGGTAAGCCTGGGTAAAGTTGACGTTCAGCTGACGCACCGGACTGAGGCTCAGCATGTCATAAACCGGTAATTGGCTGTGCCGCAGCTTGCCAGCCACCTTGAGCGCTTTGCTGTAGGCCAGCGTCGCGCGGTACAGCTGATTGAACGTGGCTCCCGGGGCGAGGGTCAAGGGAAACACCGCAGTGTTGACCTGTGCGCCGAAGAACAGCGCCTCGCCACCCTCCGGCGCGATGGGATAACCGATATGCACCGTTTCCTGCGCAGATTGTCGGGCGATCAGCAGCGCCCACAGCGTTTTGAAGATCAGGAAAGGATTGGCATACCTGACGCCGGATTTCAGCGCTTGCCATTCGGCGAACGGCAACGCAAAACGCACTTCGCCGGCACCGGGCGCTTCGGCCGCTGCGCCGGGGAGATAAGGCAACGCCACGCGCGGGGCGCATTCGGCCAGCATGTCGCCCCAGAATGACGCGGAACCGAACTCGTGTTTCAACGCCGCGATATCCGCCTCATAGCGCCGGTACAATGTGCTGATGTCCGTTTCATCCGCCTGCGGCGGCGTCACCGCCGTGCCGCGATTGTAATAGGCGGAAACGGCGCTGTAGAACTCCTGTCCGGACAGGCCGTCGATCAGGATGTGATGAACGACAATGATCAGGTTATAGCGCTGCGGAGCCAGCTCAATCAGATAGAAGCGGCACAGCGGCCCTTCCCGGAGATCGAACGGCGTGTTGATTAACTTACCGACATCGCAATCGGCATCGAGCGTTTCCAGCGCAATTTTTTTCGCCGACCTTACCCAGCGTAATTGCGAGGCGCTGTCATCCAGAACGTGGTGAAACAGAATATAGTCACGGCAAACCCCGTCGATCGCCGCGCGCAGTCGGCCGACGTCCAATTCTCCCTCAATCGTCTGATCCAGCACCAGGTTGTACTCGCAGGAGTGTGGATTGAGCATGTACTCATTCCAAAATGTGTGGGTATAGGGTGAAGCGATGAGCGCGTCCATAAATCAATTCCCTTTTAATATATTCCGTAAATATATAAATAGATACTTATGCATGACATAAATACCGTAAGCGTTATACGATTGAGCTGTTAACTGAAAACCTAAAAAAGATAAGAGAGAATATTATTTTATTTTTATAAAAAATAAAGCCACAAAAATACAAATAAATAAACACCATAAAAAACAATTAGATAGAATCTATTTTGATTTTCCACCAATGGATTAACCACATTGCATTCATTAATAAAATAAATGAAAGAAACAAATTAAAAAAACGAATAGGATTATGTTTAAGATAAGTCAGGGTAATTTAAAAACGCCCAGCACATCGCTATTGAATAGAGAACTTTCTTAATTGAAAACACGCCTCTTTCGGCTGCGCTATTCCAAAGCATACGATATCAGAATATCCTATACTCTTTGCAGGATGCAGTTTCCTTCCCCTTGAATGCCGGTACAGGGAGTCAAAATGACTATTTTCGCCCCCTTGCGGGCAACTCTTTCAGCATTATTGGCAGAATTATCTGATGAATAAAAAACGTCCCGTCTTGACCCCGGCAACCCTGTTATTGCTGCAGCCGATCTGTATCGGTTCGGCCCTGGCGGCGGAGCAAAAAGACAGCGACACCCTGGTGGTGATGGCGCAACCCACCGGATTGACGGAGCTGGGGTCGCCGGTCTCCGTCAGCGTGATCGACGGCGAAGACCTGCGCAACGCCGCGCCGCAGATTAACCTGTCGGAAAACCTCGGCAGCGTGCCGGGCCTGCAGATCCAAAACCGGCAAAACTATGCGCAGGATCTGCAGCTGTCGATACGCGGGTTCGGTAGCCGCTCGATGTTCGGCGTGCGCGGGGTGCGCATGTACGTCGACGGCATTCCCGCCACCATGCCCGACGGCCAGGGGCAAACCTCCAATATCGACATCAATTCCGTCGAACGCATCGAGGTGCTGCGCGGCCCCTATTCCGCGCTGTACGGCAACGCCTCGGGCGGGGTCATCAATGTTGACACCATTACCGGCACCCAGCCGCCGACGCTGGAAGCCGGCGGCTATTTCGGCAGCGACAACACCTGGCGCTACGGGGTGAAAGCGACCGGCGCCACCGGCGACGGCACCCAGGCCGGCGACGTCAACTACGCCATCTCCGGCACCCGCTTTACCACCCAGGGCTACCGCGATCACAGCGCCGCGCGGAAAAACCTCGGCAACGGCAAGCTCGGCGTGCGGCTGGACGACGTCAGCACCCTGACGCTGATGTTCAACAGCGTCTCAATCGATGCCGGCGATCCGGGCGGCCTGACCGAAGCGGAATGGAAGGAAAACCCGCGCCAGGCGCCGCGCGCGGATCAATACAACACCCGCAAATCGCTCGACCAGACCCAGGCCGGCCTGCGCTATCAACGCCAGATGAGCGAGCGCGACGAACTGACCCTGACCGCCTACCACGGCGAGCGCCACACCACGCAGTACCAATCAATCCCGATGGGGCCGCAGCTCAACCCCACCCACGCCGGCGGGGTGATCGTGCTGGAAAGAAAATATCAGGGCATTGACACTCGCTGGAAGCATGAGGATACTCTCGCATCGTTACCGGTAACACTGATCGGCGGTCTGGATTATGAAACCATGACCGAACGCCGGCAGGGGTTCGAAAACTTTATTCTGCGAGACGGCACAGTGGACTACGGCGAGAAAGGCGACCAGCGGCGCAACGAGAAGAACCGCATCTGGAACCTGGATCCTTACCTGCAAACCTCCTGGCAACTGACGCCGCACTGGACGCTGGATGCCGGCCTGCGCTACAGCACGGTCAGCTTCGACTCGACCGACTATTACATCACGCCGCGCAACGGCGACGACAGCGGCAGCAAGCGCTACCACCAGTGGCTGCCGATGGGCTCGCTCAACTACAAGATCAATCCGGCGTGGAACCTTTATCTCTCCGCCGGCCGCGGCTTTGAAACCCCCACCATCAACGAGCTCTCATACCGCCCCGACGGCCAGGCGGGCCTCAACATCGGCCTGCAGCCGTCTACCAGCGACACCGTCGAGCTGGGCAGCAAGCTGCGCCTCGGCAACGGCCTGGTGAGCGCCGCCCTGTTCCAGACCGAGACCGACAACGAACTGGTGGTGGCGGAAAGCAGCGGCGGGCGCACCAGCTATGCCAACGCCGGCAAAACCCGGCGGCGCGGCCTCGAACTGGCGCTGGATCAGGAGTTTGCGCTGGACTGGCGCCTGAATATGGCCTGGACGCTGCTGGACGCCACCTACCGCAGCGATATGTGCGGTAAATCCGGCTGTACCCCCGCCGGCAATCGCCTGCCGGGCATCGCGCGCAATATGGGCTACGCCTCGCTGGCCTGGGCGCCGCCGGAAGGCTGGCACGCCGGCGCGGAGCTGCGCTACATGAGCGACATTCAGGCCAACGACGCCAACAGCGCGCAGGCGCCCTCTTACACCGTGGCCGGCGTAAACGCCGGTTATCGCTTTACCTGGAACCGCTGGGCGCTGGACGTGTTCAGCCGGGTAGACAATGTGTTCGATCGCCGTTACGTCGGTTCGGTGATCGTCAACGAAGGCAACGGCCGCTATTTCGAGCCGGCGCCGGGTCGCAACTGGGGTGGCGGCGCCACCTTGTCTTACCGCTTTGAATAAGGCAAAGCACCTTAAGGTTAAAAGACGGGATGGGTTTTACGTCACCCTAGCGGCTTCCCGCTGAAATATTAGGGAGAAACCGCGTGTTTTTTCCGATTTGGCTTAATCTCTAAATCGGGGACTTTCATTTTTGGTAAGGGTATTGCTATGCAAAATAAAGCGTCACTATCGCCGCTTATCGTCATAACGGCGCTATTTGCCGCCTTGAGCGGGCTTTATCTGCTCGGCGGCGGCATTTGGCTGGCCAAGTTGGGCGGTTCGCTGTATTACATCATCGCCGGGCTGGTGCTGCTGGCGACCTCCTGGCTGCTGTTCCGTCGCCGCGCCACCGCGCTGCTGCTGTACGCGGTGTTCCTGCTGGGCACCACCGTTTGGGCCCTGTGGGAAGTCGGCCCGGACTTCTGGGCGCTGACGCCGCGCCTGGACGTCACCTTCTTCTTCGGCCTGTGGCTGGTGCTGCCGTTTATCTACCGTAAGCTGGTCGCCAACGGCAAGTTCGCCTATGGTGCGCTGAGCGCGGCGCTGGTCATCACCGTCATCGCGCTGGCCTATGCCGTATTCAACGATCCGCAAGAGATCAACGGCACTCTCGACGCCGCGCAGGTGCAGCCGAAAGACGCCACCGGCGCCGACTGGCCGGCCTATGGCCGCACCCAGGAAGGCACCCGTTACTCGCCGCTGAGCCAGATCAACGACAAAAACGTTGGCCAGCTGCAAGAGGTTTGGCGTTTCCAGACCGGCGATCTTAAGACCGCCAACGATCCGGGTGAGATCACCAACGAAGTCACGCCGATCAAGATCCGCGATACCCTTTACATGTGTACGCCGCACCAGAAGCTGTTCGCGCTGGATGCCGCCACCGGTAAAGAAAAGTGGAAATTTGATCCGCAGCTGAAGTACAACCCGACCTTCCAGCACATCACCTGCCGCGGCGTGTCTTACCACGAAACCGCTGCAGCCGCGGGCGCCGCCGGCGATGCCGCACCGGCGATGTGCTCGCGCCGCATCATTCTGCCGGTCAACGACGGCCGCCTGTTCGCGCTGGACGCCGACACCGGCAAACCCTGTCCGGACTTCGCCAACAACGGCGAGCTGAACCTGCAGAGCAACATGCCGTATGCGACGCCGGGCCACTACGAGCCGACTTCGCCGCCGGTGATCACCGATAAAGTGATCGTCATCGCCGGCGCCGTGACCGACAACTACTCCAACCGCGAGCCTTCCGGCGTCATTCGCGGCTTCGACGTCAACAGCGGCAAGCTGCTGTGGGCCTTCGATCCGGGCGCGAAAGATCCGAACGCCATCCCGGCGGACGAGCATCACTTCGTGCCGAACTCGCCGAACTCCTGGGCGCCGGCCGCCTATGACGCCAAGCTGGATATCGTCTATCTGCCGATGGGCGTTTCCACGCCGGACATCTGGGGCGGCGATCGCACCCCGGAAATGGAGCGCTACGCCAGCGGCCTGTTGGCGCTGAACGCCTCCACCGGCAAGCTGGCCTGGTTCTATCAGACGGTACACCACGACCTGTGGGATATGGACGTGCCGGCGCAGCCGACCCTGGCGGACATTACCGACAAGAGCGGTAAAAAAGTGCCGGTCATCTACGTGCCGACCAAAACCGGCAACATCTTCGTGCTGAACCGCACCAACGGCGAGTTGGTGGTGCCGGCGCCGGAGAAACCGGTACCGCAGGGCCCGGCCAAAGGCGACCGCCTGTCGCCGACCCAGCCGTTCTCCGAGCTGACCTTCCGTCCTGAGAAGAAGCTGACCGGTGCGGACATGTGGGGCGCGACCATCTATGACCAGCTGGTCTGCCGCGTTATGTTCCACAGCCTGCGTTACGAAGGCACCTTCACCCCGCCGTCCGAGCAGGGCACCCTGGTGTTCCCGGGTAACCTCGGCATGTTCGAGTGGGGCGGCCTGGCCGTCGATACCGATCGCGAAATCGCCATCGCCAACCCGATCGCGCTGCCGTTCGTGTCCAAGCTGATCCCACGCGGCCCAGGCAACCCGATTGAGCCGCCGGAAGGCGACAAGGGCGGCAGCGGCACCGAATCCGGCGTACAGCCGCAGTATGGCGTGCCGTTCGGCGTGACCCTGAACCCGTTCCTGTCACCGTTCGGTCTGCCGTGCAAACAGCCGGCCTGGGGTTACATTTCAGCCGTGGATCTGAAAACCAACGACATCGTGTGGAAAAAACGCATCGGCACCGTGCGCGACAGCTCCCCGCTGCCGCTGCCGTTCAAAATGGGCATGCCGATGCTGGGCGGCCCGGTGACCACCGCCGGTAACGTGTTCTTCATCGGCGCCACCGCAGACAACTACCTGCGCGCCTTCAGCGTGACCAACGGTGAAAAACTGTGGGAAGCGCGCTTGCCGGCCGGCGGCCAGGCGACGCCGATGACCTATGAGGTCAACGGCAAGCAGTACGTGCTGATCTTCGCCGGCGGCCACGGTTCCTTCGGCACCAAGCTGGGTGACTATCTGGTCGCTTACGCCCTGCCCGACCAGAAGTAACCGCTGCAGTTAATACCGCGCAAAGCACGCCGCAAGGCGTGCTTTTTCTTTTCCCGCCCCGCCGACTGCCCCTCGTAATACCCTTAATTTTTTCACTCTCATTGTTGATAATGGTTATCATTCGCAATATTATGAGTGCGTGGCCCCGGCAGCGGCCCGAAATCCTTATCCAGCTTAATGGGCAATACAACGATCGGCCGCCTGCGGGCGGCTTTATTCGGAGGCGCATGGTCGACCATACTCGGAAGCATCGAAAGAAAATTCTGCAAGCGGCGGTGAAGACGCGGCGCGCCGCTCTGACGCTCGCGGCGAACTCCCCCGCCACTGCGCATTTTATTAGTTTGCCCCATCAGACGGAGGCCGTGCTGGTGCACCTGGTCGGCGATGATGACGCACAAGAGGAGCATGAATGAACCTGCAGCCCTTTACCGCCATGCTGATGTTCGCCTACGTGCTGTTGATGGTGCCGCTGCTCTACATCATCGACAGCCGGCTGAGCGCCAGCAAACTGGTGCGCAAAGCCACACAAAACGTCATCATCATCGTGTTGACGCTACTGTTCTTCAGCGCGATGACGCTGCTGTATTGACGCCGCAGCGGTTCCGGCGCCAAGCCGCGCACCTGAACCGCCCCCCTCTCCTCGCGAACGCTCTACGGTTTTCAGGCCCCCTTGCCGCAGCCAGTGGTATAAATCGACGTTGCGTTTGAACCCCAGTTTTCTCATCGCTGCCTGTTTGTGGTTACTGACGGTCTTCACGCTCAACGCCAAATAACGCGCTATCGCCGTCGGCGGCATTTCCCAGGCCAGATAGCGCATTACATCCTGTTCGCGGCGGGTAATGCGCTGCCGCTCGCACCAATAACAGCGGCGCGCTTCGCTATCAGACGTCTGCAACGCCAGCGCCTGTTCCACCCGGCTCAGCACGAGGCCGATCGTATCGTTGCGAAAGATCACACCCGATTCGCTGATGCAGCGCGGCTTGTCGCGCCAACGGGTGTCATCCGGCGCACGCAGAGAAAAATTAATCTGTTTACCGCCCTCCGCGGCACGCAGGCAGAATCGCGCCTGCCAATCCCTTTCCACGGACTGGAACACCATATCCGCCTGCGCCGCCGCGGCGGGATCCAGCAATCGAACCGGAATCGCCCTGCGGGCAAAATAAGGCAGCAGCACCCGCTGCAGCCCTTCAATAAAAAAGCGGTCGTTATCGATGAACGCCAGGGACAGACTATTTCCCATCGGTACCTTCTCCATGAAATCTCCCTTTTCGCACCCAGATGCACGTCATCCTTTCCGCTTATCAGCGCTAACAAGACCGATGACGGCCTTGCGGTGATACGCGGCCTTAAGCGCGACCAAGCGGCTACGGCAGCGCCAGAATGGCGACCGACTGCCCAGAGTAATCACCGGCTTTGACCGTTCCGGTCACGCCGAGCGTTGAAGTGACCGGCAACGTGATGCCGCTCGTGTCGGCAGTGAACGGATAGCCCTGATTGCCCAACACGCCATTGATGCGTAGCGTGCTGTAGACGCCCGAGTTGTTGCCCAGATCCAAACGGCCGCTGCTGCCGGTGCGGATATACATGACGATATTCATCTTCTGCGAACACACCACCCGCAGACTGCCGCGCGCGGTATTACCCGCCAGTTCAGTGTCCTGCAGCACGCCATGGTTCAAATCGAGCTGCTGCTCATCAATGCCGCACACCCCGACCGGCGGAGGCGCGATGCCGCAGACGCTGCTGGGCATCAGGCGCGCATTGCTCCCCGTTACCGCGGAACCGGAGCGCGTGTTGTAAAACAACCCGACGCACTCCTGAGTGATCGACTCCCCCACGTGCGAAGTGCTCCCCTGTATCGGCAACGGATAGATGCTTTGATAAAAACGGCTGAGCTCGCCCATCGTCGCCAATTGAGTAATTTGCGGATAACGCGTCGAGCCGACAACGTAGGCAGACGGTGACACCGAAGATGTGCCCCCGGTGTTGGTGCTGGTATGCCGGTGGTTAATGCCGATAGCGCAATTTGCCTGCTGATAGCAGGGATTGGGCGACAGGTCGTCCATATCCCAGCTTTCAAGCACGAACTTATAGCTAGCGTTGGAGGGAGAGCCGGTGCTTTGGGTGACGTACGAATAGATTTGTGCCGAGCACAGCCCCGGCGCCAGGCCAAGCAGTAGAGACATCCATCTGAAATGAGCACGCTGCATCGCGTCAGGTCCTTATTCTGTTTTGCCGAATACCGGGCCGGCCCGGCGTTTATTGATAGTCCAGGTTGAAAGTCGCAATGGCGTTGAACGCGCCGCGACCGATGGTCTTCTTCGCCAGCGCCTCCGGTTCGCCCCGCACATAAGCCTGCACGGCGATCACCGTACTGCCGTTCTGCAACGGGTATTTGCCGCCGGCGCTGTTGAGCGGCAATGGCCGCCCTTGCGCGGTTTCCATGCCGATGGCGATCCCGCTGGCCTCGCTGCTCGCCGCCAGCGCCAACAACCCCGGCAACTGCGGGTTTTCCTCGCCCTTGAAGGTGATCGACACCGTTTTTCCCAGGCTCAGATCGCATTCGGACAGCCGCAGCTCGAACGGTTGGCTCAACGTGCGCTGATTCAGGTACAGGTATTTGTCGACCACGGTGCCGAAATCCAGTTGGATATCTTCGTCGCCCGGCTGAATGACACAGGGCTCCGCCACCAGCGCGCCGTGCATATACAGATTGTCCGCCGCTCGCACCATGCCGCTCGCGCCCAGTGAAAACAGCAACAGCCCCGCCGTCGCCCAACGGCGTCTTGGCGTCATTTTCATACGTGTTCCCTCCTTCACTGGTAGTCAGCCTGCAGGGTCGCCGTGGCGTCGAACGCCCCTTCCGTCAAGGTTTCCCCCGCCTTGCCGACCGGCACCGCTTCCAGCACCGGCGGCTTGAGCGGATCGATGGGCAGCGAACTGCCCACTTTGAATGGCGCGGCATTTTGGTAAATGCGAATGCCCAGATAACGGTGGTTGGTTTGCACCGCCGCCTCATCGAAAGAGGTCGCCGTGCCGTTCAGGCGCAACATCATGTCCCACTTGCCGATCCCCGGCTCGCAGGTAATGCGATAGCCGATGGTTTGCCGGTAATTCACGCCGTCGACCTTATTGATACCGACGCGATCGCCGAAATCCACATCGATCACGCCATCATCGTTGATGGTGCAGGGCGGCGGCTCGATCAGCGTGCCGCGGAACTGCATATCGACCGTTTTTTCCGCCCAGGCGAAGTGGCACACCACGCCGGCGCACAGCAGCACGCTCGCCGTTAAACGCTGTTTCATGCTCTAGCTCCTGCGTTACTGATAGTCCACTTTCATCGTCGCGCCGGCGGTGAATTCACCCGCCGTCAGTTTGGCAGTGGCCGATTTCACCGGCACCGCCTCAAGCGTCGGCGTGACGGGATAGGTAAAACTCAACCACTGATTGATTGGCCAGCGGCCTCCCCCGTGAAGCAGCGCGATGCCCAGTCCGTCCTGGCTGGTGCGCAACAATTGACCGTCGAAACCGGCCGCCGCCCCCTGAACCTGCAGTTTGAGAGCGTTGCTGCTCTGCCCGTTGCACGTCAGCGTATAGTTCACCGGCCGCCGATAGTTGCTGCCGTCGATCCGGGTGGTCATCACTTCATCGCCGAAATTCACCTCGATAGGCTGCCCACCGTTGATAACGCAGGGAGGGGAAAGCACGGTGACCCGCACGTTCACCAGGGTGTTAGCCTCAGCCGACAGTTGAACCAGCGCCAACAGCCCCGCCAGCCAGAGCGCCGTTCGGCTTCGTTTCATCATCTGCGCCATCTCACCGCCTCAGTCATAACTCAGCCTAAAATCCACCGCCGCCCGATAAGCGCCGGCCATCAACGGCGCCGCGGTTCGCTCCGGCGCGACGGTGTAGCTCAAGGTATTCTGCCCCGGCGTCAGCATCAGCGGCTCACCGCGGCTGCCCAAGCGAACGTCGCGGCCGCGGCCGTCCAGCAGGCGCAGCCCCAGACCAGACACGCCCTGCGCTTTCACCAACTGTGGGTTGTCCATATCCGCCGGCGCGCCGAAGCTGACCGTCACCGCCGGTTGGTTCGGCGCCCAGGTCAGTGCGCCGGTGCGCGCATCGCGCTGGCTGGTCGAGGCGCGCAGACAATCTTGCAGACGCAGCTCGAACGCCACCGGCAGCCCGCGATCGCCGGCCTGCCGCAAGCGTGCGGTGCCGGTTTCCCCCAGCCAAATATCCTGCCGCGCGCTGGTCATCTCCAACCGACAGGCACTCTCCGTCAGCGCGC
This sequence comes from Serratia sp. LACPHL-BACT-2024-00286, assembly GCF_043109535.1. Taxonomy (NCBI): domain Bacteria; kingdom Pseudomonadati; phylum Pseudomonadota; class Gammaproteobacteria; order Enterobacterales; family Yersiniaceae; genus Serratia; species Serratia sp. LACPHL-BACT-2024-00286. Next base: position 67,307 of record NZ_JBICNA010000001.1, on the reverse strand, counting down.
CGCGTACCTGCAACACGCCGTTGGCGCCTTCCACCTGCCAGTTGTCGGCCGCGACGGCTTTCGGCAATAGCAGCGGCAACATCAGCGCCAGGCCGCCCATCGCGGCGTAATAGCGCCATTCGCAGCGCTGCGGCAGGCTGTCCTTTTTCAGTTTTCGTTTCATCCTTTGCACCTGAGTCACTCTCCCGTCGATAACGGCCTGAACAGAGGGTTATGAAGCCGGTTTCTTTTCCGGCACCACTTTGCAACTGCCGCCGCTGCAGCTGAAACTGAGCTGCGGCCGGCCGCCGTAGTCGTTGATATAGGTCAGCACCGGGCTGCCGCCCAGGGCCGCCGCGCTCACGGTCAGCCGCGCATTGCTCTTGGGCGCGATCATGAAGGGCTCGAAACCCTGCGCGCCTTCGCCGTGCTTTTTGCTCCCGGCATCGACAATGGTGATGTAATAAGGGGTCGGGTTATTGACCTGATAGCCGTCTCCCTGCCGCGTCAGTGTCAGTTGCTCTTGCCACGGCGTCGCCATGTCGGCGCGGCTCGGCACGATCGCCGTCGGCCGGTAAAACAGCTTGATGCGCGTTTGCAGCGCGATCTGCAGCGTGTTCGGTTTGTCGCTCTTCGGCGGGATCTCGCGCAAATTGAAGTAGTACAGGCTCTCGCGATCCTGCGGCAGCTGTTTGGCCGCCGGCAGCGCCTGAATCTTTATCTGGCTCGGTTTGCCCGGCTCGATGCGCTGCACCGGCGGCAGCACCACCAGCGGGCTCTGAATCTTGTTGCCCTGCTCGTCCTCCAGCCAACCCTGCGCCAGATACGGCAGCTGTTTGTTCTGGTTGCTGAGGTTCAGGCTGACCGAGCTCTGGCCGCCGTCAAAGATCACCCGGGTGCGATCGAGCGCGATCGCCGCCGATGCCTGCTGCGACATCGCTGTGCTCAACAGGGCGATCGCCGCCGCGGTCTTCAGGGAAATGTTCTGCATGTTGTCGATTACTCCAGATTCAGAATGATGAATTTATTCAGCCGGGGCGAGCGGCCGGCAAGGCAGCAACAATGTGCGCATCAGCATGTCGGCCGGCAGCGAAGACGGCAGCTGTATTTGGCACTGTGCGGCGCCATTCCAGTGGACCGTCATGGTTTCACCGGCGTTGATGCCGCTTAGGTAGACGCTGCCGCCGTCGTTGACGATGCCGGTTTCCTGTTTGCGGGCGTTCAACACCGTAGCGCCGAACGGCGGCGTACTGCCGTCCGCCAGTTTGACGATCGCCATTGCCTTCTCACCGGCGATCACATCGAACTTGCGGTAGCCAATCGCCCCTTCCGTCAGGGTGGCCTGCACCACCGATCGGGTGGCCTCGGCGTTGTCTCCCAGCTTGTTCAGATCGATACTGGCCTTGTTGCGGTAATAGCTGTTGACGTCCGCCACCACCGCCTTGCCGAAGCGGTTGGTGCTCACGGTGCTGCCGTAGCCGCGCACCGGTACCCCGGCTACGCCGTTGGTGTCCAGCAACAGGCGCGTACCGCCCATAACGGTAGAGCGATGCAGCGCGCCGCCTTCCTGCGTGACGGTCATCCCTCCCTGCGCGGACAGGCCAACGGCGCTGTAGCGCCCGGCCTGATAGCTGGCGTTGGCGCTCAGACGCGCCACGTCGCCCTCGTGGTTGTAGTAGCCGTTCAAATTGGCGCCGCTCCGCGCGCTGCCGGCGCTCACCTGATAGTTGTTGTGTTCGTCGACGCGGTTGTAGTACCCCACGCGATGAGTGTTGTCGTTGCGATTCACCGTGGTGTTGTAGCTGAGAGTGGCACCATTGCCCCACGGCATTGACAGCGACAGATACATGCCGTCGTCGTTGGTCTCGTTGTAACGGTTGCGATAAGCCGACAACGACAGGCTCAGGTTTTTGAAGTCGCCGATGTCGAAATAGCGCGACGCCGTCAGGCTGTAACGGTCATTGGCCGGGCGATCCCAATAAGTCTGATGGTTGTAGTTGAGGTAGGTGCTCAACCCCCAGTCGCGGAACTGCTTGTTAAAGGTGATGGTGTACATCTCCTTGTTGTTGCCGACCCGATTACCGTAATAACGCGCGTCGAGGTATTCGCTCATGCTCATGTAGTCTTCTTGCGAGAAACGGTAGCCGGCGAAGGTGACCTGGCTGTCCAACTCATCGAAGGTTTTCGAATAGCTCACCCGGTAAGAACCGCCGCTCAGCGTTTTTTCCTGCTGCGGCAGGCGCGCCCGCGATTGGGTGGCGTCGAACGACAGCGCGCCGAACATCATCAGATCGCGCCCCACGCCCAGCGAAAGGGCGTTATAATCGCCGCCCGCCAACGCGCCGCCATACAACGACCAGCCGTTGCTGATGCCCCATGAGAATTCGCCGGTGCCAAACAGCGGCCCGCGAGCGTGGTGTTGCCAGTCGGACGGCTTGCCCGCCGCCAGTTTGAAACGCCACGAGCCCGGGCGGGTCAGATACGGAATGCTGGCGGTGTTCATCTTGAACGCCTGTACGCTGCCGTCCTGTTCTTCCACCCGCACATCCAACTCGCCGGAGATGGCGTCATTGATGTCCTGAATACGGAACGGCCCCGCCGCCACCTGGGTTTCATAAATGACCCGCCCCTGCTGACTGATGGTCACCTTGGCGTTGGTTTTGGCCACGCCGACCACCTCTGGCGCATAGCCGCGCAGGTTGGGCGGCAGCATATTGTCGTCGGAGACCAGACTCGCGCCTGAAAAACGGAAGCTCTCGAAAATGCCCGAATCCAAATAGTCTTCACCCAGCGTCAGGCGCGAACGCAGCGCGGGGATGGCGCGGTAGGCGTAATAGCGGCTCCACTCCAACTTCTTATCGGTAGGCTGCCCGACACCGGTTTGATGGTTAAGCTGCCCCTGCCAGTCGGCGCGCAGACGCCAGGCGCCGAGATTGGCGCCGGCGGTACCGTTGCCGCTGACGCTATACTCGCGAGTGCCCTCCTTTTGCTGATGCCGGCTTTGAGCATTGAGGTTATAGTCGAACAACAACCCCGGAATGCCCTCATCCCAGCGCGACGGCGGATCCCAGTCTTCCGAGCTGTACTCCATATAAGCCTGCGGCACGCTCAGATAGAGCGCAGCCGTCGCAAGATCGCCGCGCGACGCCATGCCTTTCAGGCTGGATTCGTCCAGACACTCACCCTGATGCCACCAGCTGAGCGATCGCATCATCTCTTGCTTCAGCCCCAATTGTTCGACCAACGCTTTGGTGATGCAGGCCCGGCTGCCGTCCGGATCGCTGTCCGACGGATAAAACGATATTTTTTGCTCCGGCAGTTCGTTTTTATTGATATGAACCACCATGCTGTAACTCCCCGGCATAATGTAGCCGCTGCGGGAAAATTGGCTTAGGTCGATATTTTTCCGATCGTTAACATCCAGAATGTCGGTATTAAATTGAATACCGTCTTCAGCGTAAACACGCGTTGATGAACTTCCCAGTGCCAGCGTGATACATAACCCCAAAACCTGAAATCGAAATAGCTTCCCAGCAGGTGATAACATCATATCCCTAACCTTTATCGTATATTTCCGTCGTTGCGGCCCACCGTAAGCCGTAATAAAAACTTCAGTAATAATCCAGCTTGAAGCGCACCGCAGAAAAATAGCTTCCGGCATGCAGCGGTTGCTTATTGGCAACCAGCTTGATGGAATAGTTGAGCGACATGCTTCCTGGTGAAATATCGCCACGTGGCAAAGGCACACCGGGCGCCGCGATATTCCCTTGGCCATCGGATATTTGCAGCGCCACACCCTTCGCATCTCCGCGCACGCCGAATAACTCGCCATCGGCATCGCCGTCAAAAACAACCTGGAATTGCTTCCAGTTCGGCAAATTGGGCTTTGGCCGTTCAAACGTGCAGTTGATTAATTCGATGGTGAATGGGCGCGTATTGCCCTGTCCATCGCGCGCAATATTTCCCAGCGGCAACACATCCATATCGATAGTCTGATCGCGACTGCCGGCGGCAATGGCGCAAGCGGTATCGATAATGGCTCCTTGCATATTCACTCGCCCCCATCCCTGAACCTTGGGAGCAGCCTGAGTGGCCGGAATAACTAGCATGGTCATCAATATGCAAGGAGACACTAAATGATAAATAAACCGGTTCATTGAATACCCCTGACAAATACCCTTCATCCTGGGAAAATGCATGCGGGATATCCCGCATGCATAAAAGACGTCACGCCAATGGCGATGAGACTTATTGGTAAGCCAGTTTGAAATCGGCTACGGCGGTGAAATCACCTGGAACCACGGTGGCGGAAGCGCCGTCACCCTGCAGGTAAGCGGCGAAGCGCAGCGTGTTGTTGCCGTCGTTCAACGTCTGAGGAGCCGTTGCGGTGCCCAGTTTGATCGGATTGCTCGCCATGTCGGTAATAGCGATGCTGGCGCCGCTGGCGGTACCGATGATGCCCAGCAGATCAGGGTTCGCGGCGGAAGCCTTGCCGTCAAAAGTGGTGGTGACGGTTTTCAGCGTGGAGGTGTCGCACTGTTCCAGTTTAATATCGAACTGACGCGGCGCTGATTTGCCGCCATTTTTCAGCGCGACATTGGAAATCTGCCCCATTTCCACAGTTTGATCGACCGATTCAGGCGCAATGGAGCAAGGAGCATCAATAATAGAACCGGTAAAAGTCACTTTGCCATGACCCTGATCGGCGGCATTCGCCAGAGAAGACACGCCAAACGCCAGAACAGTTGCCAGCATGATTTTGTTCAGTTTCATAATTCACTTATTCCTTTAATATTGTGTAAAAAGCGCAGGATTGCTCCCGTTCCTTTAACAGCCATTTATACATTCCAGAATGAATAACGGTATTACTCTTCGCCAAAAAGAAAGACGTCGCAATTGTGAAATCGCGACTGTCAATTCATTACCACCCAATTAGGGTTATAAACGAATAGCTAAACAGGCAAAAGAAAAACACGCTTAAATAAAGATCGTCTAAAGACTTACCCTTCAGAGATATTTAAAATAAGCTTCGTCTTACCCGCTCATTTTGGCCTGGTTATTCTTACAAAAACACTCACACCTTGGAAAGCCATTTTAATCAAAACCAATAAATACAAAATATAAGCCCAAAAACCACGAGACGAATATATTTTTGCGAGACAACAGATCGTAAAAGCAATAACACCAGTCAATTGTATCGAAAAACATATTTTCCACGACATTAACGATCGCCATTTTGCTATTTGCGTTATAATGCGCCGAGAAAGAGAAGGAAGACTTAACGATCCGAACAGGTGAAAACCAGGCTCGGAAGTACACCATGGAGCAAAACAATGAAATACAGCCAATACACACAGCCGGCCGGGCCCCCGGCAACGGCATTCTCCATCCTGCCCCTTGCCCGCCGCCGGGTTATAGCGGCGAAAATATCAGGTTCAGACGGCCGTCCGGGAATAGCTCAGGAGCGTCTTGTCGGCAACCGGCACTATTCTCTGACCCATCTTTTACCGCTATATCAAAACTCACCTGAAGTTTAAGGGAGGCTTACATGGCAAAACGCATCTCAAAACAACAAGAATTGCAGAACCTGCAGCAACATTTACTCACGACGCTACACAACCTGTGCCCTTCAGCCAGGGAAACGCCGCCGCCGCCCCCCGGCGAATGGCCCACCACGCGCCAATTGGCCGAGTCCAACGACTTGACGATTTATCAGGCGCGCAATTTGCTGCTGAGCCTGGCGGGCAAGGGAAAAGTGCTGGTCACCCAAGGCCCTGTCAATAACTCACTGCGCTGGTATCCTTCGACTCACCACTCCTGACGACGCCATTTTCTTGCCGGCGGCCGTTCAATCGGCGCCGGCAGTTCCCCGATAATACACGGTTAACCTTTCCTCTCTCGCCTCATCCGCGGATATTTCCACAGCCAGCGCCCGCTGACCATGCGCCAATAGAACAAGGCGCCGCGCACTGCCCAATCGAGGAACATCCCCAACCAGACGCCCACCACGCCCATGCCCAGTTCAATGCCCAGTGCGTAGCCCGCCACCACGCGGCAGCCCCACATGCCCAGCATCGTCACCCACATGGCAAAGCGGGCATCGCGCGCGCCTTTCAGCCCGGCAGGCAACACCCAGGAAGCGGCCCAGATCGGCATAAAGGCGGCGTTGAGCCAAATCAGGGTTTTCACCACCGATTTCACGTCATCCTGCGAGGTATAAAACGCGGCGAATACCCCGGCCAGCGGCGCCGTGCCCCAGGCGATGGCGGTTAGCCCAAGGGTAGACAGCCAGAAAATATGACGCAGCTGCCGCTCCGCCTGGCCGATCTCGCCTTTGCCGAGCCGCCGGCCGACGATGATGGTCGAGGCCGATCCCAACGCGTTGCCCGGCAAGTTGATCAACGAAGCGATGGAGAAGGCGATGAAGTTACCGGCAATCACGTTGGTGCCCATGCCGGCGACGAACATCTGCGTCAACAGCTTGCCGCCGTTGAACAACACCGATTCAACGCTGGCGGGAATGCCGATCCCCAGCACTTCCCACAGGATGCTCATCTTCAGCGGCGTGAAATAGCTTTTCAGCGTGATGTGCAGCGCCGGGTTAAAACCGATCGCCAGCACATAGAGAATGGCGATGGCGCCGATATAGCGGGAAATCGTCAGCCCCAGCCCGGCGCCGACGAAGCCCAGCCCGTGCCAACCCAGCATGCCGTAAATCAGGATGCTGCTGATGATGATATTGAGGATATTCATGCCGCCATTGATCAGCAGCGGGATCTTGGTGTTGCCCGCGCCGCGCAGGGCGCCGCTGCCGATCAGCGCAATCGCCGCCGCCGGGTAGCTCCACACCGTGGTCTGCAGGTAAGAGAGCGCCAGCGCTTTCACTTTCGGCGAGGCCGCGCCGGCGATCACATCGATGATCGGTTCGCCCGCCAGATGAATGCCCGCCGCCAACAGCAGCGCCACGCCGGTCATCAAGACCAGCGACTGACGCGCCGCCGCCCGCGCGCGCCTGCGATCCCGCTTGCCGAGGCTGAAGGCCACCACCACGGTGGTGCCGAGATCCACCGCGGCAAAAAAGGCGATGATCACCATGTTGAAGCTGTCCGCCAGCCCCACCCCGGCCATCGCCTCTTTGCCGAGCCAGCTCACCAGAAAGGTGCTCAGCACCCCCATCAGCAGCACGCAGGCGTTCTCCAGGAAGATCGGCACCGCCAGCGGCGTGATCTCGCGCCAGAACAGCACGCGGTAGCTTTTCCGTTTGGCGTACCAGGGCGTATTTTCCACGCGCTGACGCAGGGCGGCATACAGGTTCAAGGTGGGCTCGGTGGATAAAAGTGAAACATCATTTCAAATGATGATCGATAAATCGTTATCCTGCAAAGAATTTTTGGGCGCCCGTGACGAGCGCCCGACAGGCTTGCCGCAACGCTACTCCATGTAGTCTTCCTGATCGGCCTGCGCCGCCGCGATAAAGCGCGCGGTGCTGCGGCTGAGCGTGGCGCATTTATCCGTCAGCAGCTGATTATCCTGTTGCAGAGCCAGATAGCGCGCCTGGGTGAGCGCCGGCAGCTGCCGATACCCTGCCGCATGCGTGTCCCAGCCGCGGTGCTGCGCCGTACGCATCGCGGTGCGCTGCAATTTCACATCGTCCGGCACTTCGCTGCGCCCGCACGCCACGCGCAGGAAATGCCCGCCGGCCAGCATCAGAGCAATGTGATCCAACTGCGCCTGCAGCGGCGGCGCCGGTTTATGCGCCGTCTGCTGACAACCCGCAAGCAGCAGCAACGCCACCGCGCCGCAAAGAGAAGTGCGAAACAGACTAGACATGGGCGCTCCCGGAAAACCTGTGGGTGATGCAATGATCTTAGGTGAGCGGATGCCGGGCGGCAAGGCGGGTTACACGCTTAGCGCCGGCCGCTGCTGACCTTGGTGGCGCGGGCGGGGTTGCCGGCGACGAACTCCAGCGTGGGGGAATAGTAAAACGGCAGCCAGGCGTTATAGCCGCTCTCCCACTCCCATTTGACCGGGCAGGGCCACAGCATGTCTTCATGCAGGATGTAATAGATCCACCGCCCGGGCGGACGGCGCGGTTTGCGCGTTTTCATAGCGGGTTCGACGGCCTGATGGAATGCGATAGGGTGAACTGCTGCATTTTACCGCGATTTGGGTCGCGGGGACAGCCTGCGCTGCCATGCGCAATGCCCGCCGAACCTCGCCCGCTGATTCGACGTAAAGCCCGCCGTTTTACTGATCCAGAACATCTTTCGCATTCACCTTGCTGATATATTGATTGAAAATCATTCCTATTCAGGAGGAAGGGTCATGGTTAAGTCACTGAATGCGGCATTCACGCGCCTTTTTGATCGCCCGGACGCCGGTAAGTTGGCGCTCAGACTGACCTTCGGCGGGCTGATGCTGTTTCACGGCGTGGCGAAAATTCAGCATGGCGTCGGCTGGATCGCCGATGCGTTACAACAACAGGGGCTGCCCGCCTTCATCGCCTATGGCGTGTATGTAGGGGAGATCCTGGCGCCGATACTGATCGTTTTGGGGCTGTTCACCCGCCCCGCCGCGCTGATTTACGCCCTCACGCTGGTGGTGGCGTTTCTGATGGTGGGCACCGGCAAGGTGTTTACCGTCACCGACGTCGGCGCCTGGGGCATTGAAAACGAACTGGTGTTCTTTATGGGTGGGGTCGTCATCCTGCTGCTGGGCAGCGGGAAATACGCGATCGCGCGCAATGAAGCCTATCGGTAAGCGGCACTATTAAAAGGAGGTTCCTGATTCGAACCTCCTCTCTGCATGCCTAAGGTTTGGCAAGCAGCGTGTTCGCCATGAAAGACAGTAAGGCGGTCGATTGAGGGTAGGCTGCACGGTTCTCGGTAACCTCGCGATCAAACCGCCAGTTCATGATGTAAACCACAGGCGCATTGGGATATTGGTTAATAAAATCCCAATACAGTTGAATTTGCGCATGCAGTTGCTGGTCGTTCATTCCTAACGATGCCGTGGAAGGCGGTACCAACACCCACTTTTGTCCGGCTGCGCTTATCGGCGCCAGGCGGTTGTAGGTACTCCACATATCCGCCACCGACCAGTTGTAGTTATCCACCCCAACCCAATCGGGCGTGCTTTTTACGTTGGCCGGACACGCGGTCGCAGGCGCGCCCTGCTGTATTTCACGGATCCATTCGGCGTTGTTGGCATGCCGGTAGGACAAGATGGTGTAGATGGGGATCGCGACGCCATACTGCTGCATGGCCTGCCGCAGGGTGCAAACATAGCTTGAATATTGGTAAGCGTCGTATTTCCCCGCGGTCTGTAACGCGGGAACGTCGAACGGCTCATCGATAAAATAAATGGCACCGGGCTTATGTTTGGCTTCGGCGATCTTTTTCACCGCCGTCCAAATGGCGTTCCAGGAACCCGCGGCCTGACAACTGCCGTTCGAGTCTGCGCCAGGGCAGATATCGATAAACGGCGATCCCGAGACCGCACCCGAACCAGCCTGAATGTTCACGGCGCAGGTGCCACCGGCGCAAACGGGCAGATTGAGGCTTGCCAACGTGTGCACCACGTTCAGATTGGTCATACTGAAGCCGGTGCCGGTAATCGCCTTAAGCGCCTCTGTGGCGCTGAAAGACGGCGTGGCAGTTTCATAAAAGTCCAGCCAGTCATAGCCGTAATACTTGATATTGGCGTTGGGGCCCGCCGCCAGAGCGTTGGCGCCGATCAGGCACCAGCACAGCAGTGCAAAACGTTTCAGCATACTCTTCTCCTTCAAACCCTCGTCGATGTTAGCCAAAGGTGGGCGGCAAACGGCGCCGACCACCGGAAACACCATCGTGACACCGGCTATCGACGATGGCCCGCCGTCTGTGTTGTGCCGCTGCAGAACGAACGCTGAGTCAAGTTTGAGGAATACGTCGCGTCGGTTTTCTTGCCGAACGGCGAGGAGATGCGGGTAAAAAAAGGATCGTAGAAGAGCCAGGCGGAGACCGGCGGGAATCAAGCCTCATAATATAAACCGCCGGCTATCGGCCATTAACTCTCGGCCAGGCGGTACACCGGGACCTTGCGCGTCGTGCCGGTCAGGGTGTCGAAGATCTCGGTTTCCGCCGTCACGATCGCCATGCCGGTTTTTCTTAGCCTGCGCACCTCGGCGGCAATGCGCTGGATGCCGAACCAGAACAATCCATCCAGCGCCGTTACCGGCAGCCCCTGCTCCAGCGCCAGCTTGAGCCGCTCACGCGGCGCTTTGAGCGCCTTGGCGATTTCCCGGTAAGGCAGCGCGTCCACGCCCGACGCCGAGGTTCGATGAATACGGGTCGACAGGCTGTACTGAAAGGCCTCCGGCACGCCGCTCAAATCGCTTTTCAGGCTGTAGACACAGCCGAAACGCTTGCCGTTGAACACCACATTTTTTTGACTTATCGACAGCTCATCGCGCAGGCCGGCGATCAGCTGCGGCGCCCGCACCAGCAATAAGCGAAACGGCAATTCGAAACTGGTCACATAGTCCACGTTGAGCAGCGCAATGCGCAGACGCTCTTCCGCCCCGGCCTGCGTCTCGCGGCACTCGTTCAGCACCTCACGCCACTGGTGCGCAAGGCGCGGGGCCTCATCCAGCGGCGCGAAATGGTATTTCTCGATGTGATAGTCGATTTTCTCGTTCATGTCCGTTGGCCCCCGCGTCAGTCATCTTTGCCAACAGCAAATTACCTTACCCGCGGGCAACAGTACAACACCGCATGACTCACCTGGCGCGGTAAAAAACCGGCGTTAACTCCGGCAGGTACCCAAAGTTCAAGATTAGTCGTGCAACAGCAGCGATATCTCTTCCGCGGCCGAGCGCAATAAAGGCAAGTGGTGCTGATACAAACGCTCTGCGGAAACCTGGCTGGCATGCACACCGACGTTCAACGCCGCGGCGATACGGCCGTCCGGCGTGGTGAGCGGCACCGCCAGTGAACGCAGGCCAATCTCCAGTTCCTGATCGTTGATGGCATATCCCTGCTGACGCACGCGCGCCAGCTCTTCCCGCAATGCGCTAACGCTCACCAGGGTATGGCTGGTGTAACGCAGTTGCGTCAGCCGCGCCAAATAGTCATTCAACGGCTCATTGGCGAGCCCGCTCAGCAGAACCCGCCCCATCGACGTCGTGCTGGCAGGTAAGCGACTGCCGACGTGCAAATCGATGGTCATGATCCGCGAAGTCGATGCGCGGGCGATATAAAGAATGTCATCACCGTCCAATATGGCCATGGAACAGGACTCATTGAGCGTCTGGCTGAGTTGCCTCAACACCGGTTGCGCGGCGTTGGCCAACGGCGAAGCCGCCAGCCAGTTATGGCCCAGCGACAAGACGCGCGGGCGCAGCTCATAATTCTTGCCGTCTTCCGCGTACACAAAGCCCAGCTTACTCAGGGTGTAAAGGCAGCGGCGCACCGCCGCGCGCGGAATGCCGGTACGCTGGCTAATCTGCGATACCGACATCAGCCGCCGCTGCGGCGTAAAAGCCTGCAGGACTTCCAATCCTCGCGCCAAAGAGGCCATAAAGTCGGGATCCCCCTTCCAGGGATCGGTGCTGCTGCGCGTAATTTCCTGTCCTTTTTCCATTCTCGTTACCCCGCTGTCTGCCTGAAATTTCGGTGTGCCGACGATCACAGCCTGCGAACCTTTGTTAAACAATAGCCGATAATCGCACACTTTTTCGATAATCGGTATTGTTTGCCTGAAAGGGACGATCTACTTTTCCCATTGACGATAGACACTCCCCCGGCGGGCATCGAACAAAAGGAACAACAGATGATCGATAAAAGTGTGGCCACCCTGGAAGATGCCGTGTCCATCATTCCGGACGGCGCGAGCATCATGATTGGCGGCTTTGGCCCCGCGGGACAGCCGCTGGAACTGATCGATGCGCTGATTGAACGCGGTGCTCGCGAGCTGACGGTAATCAGCAATAACGCCGGCAACGGCGACAGCGGCCTCGCGGCGCTGCTCAAGACCGGCTGTGTGCGAAAGATGATTTGCTCCTTCCCGCGCCAGGCCGATTCGTGGGTCTTCGACGATCTTTATCGCCGCGGCGCGATCGAACTGGAACTGGTGCCGCAGGGCAACCTGGCGGCCCGCATGCAGGCCGCCGGCAGCGGGTTGGGCGGCATTTTCACCCCAACCGCCTTTGGCACGCCGCTGGCGCAAGGCAAAGAAACGCGTGAAATCGACGGGCGTCATTACGTGTTTGAAACGCCCTTAAAGGCGGATTTCGCCTTGATAAAGGCCCATCGGGGTGACCGCTGGGGCAATCTGGTTTACCGCAAAGCGGCGCGTAATTTTGGCCCGGTGATGGCGATGGCCGCCGCCACGACGATAGCGCAGGTGGCTGAATTGGTGCCGTTGGGCGCACTGGATCCGGAAAACGTGATAACGCCGGGCATCTTCGTCCAGCGCCTGGTGGCGGTGGCGCGCCCCGCGACCTTTTCCCTCTCTGCCTGAGGAGTACAACATGCAAAAATTAACCCGCGACCAATTAGCCCAACGGGTGGCGCGCGATATTCCGGAAGGCGCCTACGTCAACCTCGGAATCGGGCTGCCGACCCGCATCGCTAACTACCTGCCCGCCGACAAAGAAGTGATTCTGCACAGCGAAAACGGCCTGCTCGGCATGGGGCCATCACCCGCGCCGGGCGAAGAAGATCCGGAACTCATCAACGCCGGCAAAGAGCTGGTGACCTTGCTGCCCGGCGGCAGTTATTTCCATCACGCCGACTCTTTTACCATGATGCGCGGCGGCCATCTCGATATCTGCGTGATGGGGGCGTATCAGGTCTCGGCTGCCGGCGATCTGGCCAACTGGAGCACCGGCGCCGAAGACGCGATCCCGGCAGTGGGCGGCGCCATGGATCTGGCCATCGGCGCGCGCAAAGTCTATGTGATGATGGACTACCTGACCAAGACCGGCGAATGCAAGCTGGTGGAACAGTGCAGCTACCCGTTGACCGGGTTGGCCTGCGTTAGCCGCATCTATTCGGATATGGCAATCCTTGATATCACCCCGGACGGCCCGCAGGTGCTGGAGCTGTGTCCGGGGCTCACCTTTGACGCGCTGCAAGCGTTAACCCCGATACGTTTACTGCAATCTGACCTGATCCCCGCTTGAGGAAATCGCCATGCAACAGGCTTTAATCTGCGATGCCGTTCGTACGCCCTTTGGCCGTTACGGCGGCGCATTATCCGCGCTGCGCGCCGACGATTTGGCCGCTCTGCCCCTGAAGGCGCTGCTTGCCAGGCTGCCGCAGCTGGATCCCCAGGCCATTGATGACGTTATTCTGGGGTGCGCCAACCAGGCCGGTGAAGACAACCGCAACGTGGCGCGAATGGCGCTGCTGCTGGCCGGATTGCCGCACTCCGTGCCGGGCACCACCCTCAATCGCCTGTGCGGTTCGGGATTGGACGCGGTAGGGATGGCGGCGCGCGCCATTAAATGCGGCGAAGCGGAGGTCATCATCGCGGGCGGCGTGGAAAGCATGTCGCGCGCGCCCTTTGTCACCGGCAAAGCGGACAGCGCCTTCAGCCGATCGCTGAAAATGGAAGATACGACGATGGGATGGCGCTTTATCAATCCGCAAATGCGCGCTCAGTTCGGTGTCGAAACCATGCCTGAAACCGCCGAAAATGTGGCTCGCGAATTCGCCGTCAGCCGCGCCGATCAAGACGCCTTTGCATTGCGCAGCCAACAACGCACCGCCCGCGCTCAGGAACTGGGCCTGTTTGATGAGGAACTGATCGCCGTCAGCATTCCGCAACGCAAAGGCGAACCGCTCAACTTGGTTCGCGACGAACATCCCCGCAGCACCTCTTTGGCCGCGCTGTCCGCACTGAAGGGCGTCGTACACGCCGAGGGGAGCGTCACCGCCGGCAACGCCTCGGGCATCAACGACGGGGCCAGCGCCCTGCTCATTGCCAGCGAACGCGCGGCGGTGCAGTATGGACTCGCCCCGCTGGCGCGGGTGGTCGCCATGTCCGCCTGCGGCGTAGAGCCGCGCATCATGGGTTACGGGCCGGTTCCCGCGGTCCGCAAGGTACTGGCGCAAACCGGTTTGAGCCTGGCGCAAATGGACGTCATCGAGTTGAATGAAGCCTTTGCCGCCCAGGCGCTGGCCGTGACGCGTGCCCTGGGGTTACCGGATGATGCGGAACAGGTCAACCCTAACGGCGGCGCCATCGCGCTGGGCCATCCTCTGGGCGCATCCGGCGGCAGGCTGGCCATGACCGCCGCTTATCAGCTGCGTCGCACCGGCGGGCGCTTTGCCCTGTGCACCATGTGCGTAGGTGTTGGGCAGGGCGTCGCCTTGATTCTGGAACGGATATAACCAATGTCACTCTATAGCGCAATGTTTATGACGTCGCCATTAACGCCCTGCTTCAGCGATACGGCCCTGCTACAGGGCATGCTCGATTTCGAAGCCGGCCTGGCGCAAGCCCTGGCATCTGCAGGGATTATCGATGACGAGTCGGCTCGAATCATACGCAGCCACTGCCGGGCGGAAAAACTCGACGCCGCCGCGCTGGCGCAGTCCGCCGGATTGGCGGGCAACTTAGCGATTCCGCTCGTCAAACAGTTGACGGCGCTGGTGGCTCAACGCTCGCCGGACGCGGCGCGCTTCGTTCACTGGGGGGCAACCAGTCAGGATGCGATTGACAGCGGGCTGGTGCTGCAACTGCGCAGCGCGCTCAGCCAAACCGACACGCTGCTCAATCAGTTGATTGCGGCGCTGACGGCGCAATGTCGGCGCCATAGCGCAACGTTAATGGTCGGCCGCACCTGGCTGCAACACGCGTTACCCACGACGCTGGGGCTGAAGTTGGCCGGCACGCTGGACGCCTTGCTGCGCTTTCGGGTTCGTCTGGCTGAGATCCGGCCACGCGTGCTGGCGCTGCAATTCGGCGGTGCCGCCGGCACGCTCGCCTCGTTCGGCGAGCAGGGAGAACGCGTCGAGCAGGCGCTGGCGGAAGCGCTGGCGCTGCCGCGCAGCGCCACGCCGTGGCATACCCAACGCGACCGGTTGCTGGAACTGGCCGGCTGGTATGCCGGACTCACGGGCACGCTCGGCAAGCTGGCGCGTGACATGTCGCTGTTGATGCAAACCGAGGTCGCTGAAATCAGCGAACCTTCGGCCCCGGGTCGCGGCGGCTCCTCCACCATGCCGCATAAGCGCAATCCGGTACTCTGCGCCGCCATCCTCAGCGCGGCTAACCGCTTGCCTGCGCTGATGGCGGGATTGTATGCCGGCCAGGTGCAAGAGCACGAACGCGCGCTGGGAGGCTGGCAGGCCGAGTGGCAAAGCCTGCCGCAGCTCCTGGTGCTGAGCGGAGCGGCAATGGCGCAAAGCCTTGACCTCGTTAACGGCCTGGAGGTGCATGAAGCGGCGATGCGGCGCAATCTGGCGCTGACGCAGGGGCAGATCATGGCTGAATCGGTTTCCCTGGCCTTAGCCCCGCTTCTCGGCCGCCAGCAGGCGCACCAGCATATCGCGCAATGTTGCCGCCAGGCTCAGGCAACGCAGCAATCCCTGTTAACCCTGCTGTGCGCCGATGCGGAAGTCTCTTCCCGACTCAGCCGGGAAGCTCTGGAGACGTTGCTCGATCCGGCCAATGCCACAGGCAGCGCACAGCGTTTCATTCAACAAGTTCTGGCATCGGCCGAAAAGGAGCAATGATGTTGAATTATGTCCTGGAAGGGCCCGAAAACGCCCCGGTCATTCTGTTCAGCAACTCGCTGGGGACGTCATTGGCAATGTGGCAACCGCAGCGCGACGCGCTCATCTCCCACTATCGCATTCTGCGCTACGACGTTGCCGGCCACGGCGCATCGCCGCCCGGTGAACAACCCGGATCGCTGGCGCTGCTGGGCAGACAGGTGCTGTCATTGCTGGACGCTCTGGCGATTGAGCGCGTCCATTTTTGCGGTATCTCCATGGGAGGGTTAACGGGATTATGGCTGGCGCGTTTTCATCCCGAGCGCTTGCTGACGTTGACCATCGCCAATAGCGCAGCAAAAATTGGAACGGCGGCGAATTGGCGACAACGCGCCGCGCAAGTGCGTCAGTCGGGGATGTCCGCCGTCAGCGATGGCGCAGCATCACGCTGGTTCACGCCGGCATTTTGCCAATCCGCCCCCGCCAGGGTGCAAGCATTATTGAATCAGCTGACGGCCTGCGATCCCAACAGCTATGCCGCTTGCTGCGAAGCATTGGCAAACGCCGATTTACGCGCCGAGCTGGAAGGGATCCTCGTGCCGACGCTGATTATCGCCGGACATGACGACGCGGTAACCACCGTCGATGATGCCAAAGCGTTAGTGGCGGGCATTCCCGGCGCTCAATGCGTCATCTTGCCCGCCTCTCACCTTTCCAGCGTCGAGGCCTGGCGGGCATTCAATCGCACTTTCCGGGCCTTTTTGGATGAACAGCTCACGCAGCGGCAACGCTATCAGCAAGGCATGACGGTGCGCAGAGCCGTATTGGGCGATGAGCATGTCGATAATACCCTCGCGGCGCTGTCGCCGTTCAACGAGGAATTTCAACATTTCATCACTCGCTACGCCTGGGGGGAAATGTGGACGCGTCCGGGTCTGTCGCGCCATACCCGCAGCCTGATCACCATCGCGATGTTGATCGCCCTGAATCGCGAAGCTGAACTGAAAATGCATATACGAGCCGCCTTCAACAACGGCGTCACGCGCGAAGAGCTCAAAGAAGTCCTGATGCATGCGGCGCTTTACTGCGGCCTGCCCGCCTCGAACGCCGCCTTTCATTTGGCGCAATCCGTCTTTGCCGAACACGATGCCGGGCAGCCGCCGGTCGAATAGAACAGCCGTTTATACCGGCACATCCAGTACTCTCTGACGCAGCGCTGCGACCAGGCGCTGCTGCTCAGGGGGCGTGAACGCCTCTTGCCGGGTAATGATGCCCAACGGTTCTGCCATTCCCTGAGTAGGCAACGGCAGCGCACGCAGGTGATTGCCGAACAGATCGTCGCGCACCGCGCCGTAAGGCACCAGCCAAACATAGCCATACTGCAACGTCAGGCAGCGCGCCAGCGTGACCGACAAGGTCTCGACACAGCCTTCCGGCACGGCCAGCCCGTGGCTGACAATGAGCGCCTCCGCATTCTGGCGCGGTACGGTCCCACGCGGTGAGAGCACCAATGGCCAACTCAGGGCCTCCGCCAGCGTGACATCCGCATGCAGCAGCGGATGATGGGGGGAAACCACCAGCCGCAGCGTTTCATGATACAGCAGCTCGAAATTGAGCCCCTCCATGCGAGAGGGGTCTGACATACGCCCTATCCCTAAGGTTAATTGCCCGGATCTCACCGCCATCATCAGCGCATCGTTGGCCAGCGTCGAAACCTGCATGCGCCAACCTGGCGATTGCTGCTGCAACCCCACCACGACCGGCGCGACCAAACTCACCAGCGTGGTGGGCAGCGCCCCGATATGCAGCGGCGCCGGCAGCGCCTCGCTGTCCGATGCGACCGTACGCCCCAACACATTCAGCGCATCCAAAACGCGCCCCGCATCCTGCAGGAAACGCGCCCCGGCGGCGGTCAGCTCTGCCCCCTGCCGGCTGCGCGAAAACAGGCGCTCGCCGGCCAGGCTTTCCAGTTCATTGAGCGTTTTGGAGAGGGCGGGCTGCGTGATGCCCAATTGCTGTGCGGCGCGCACCAGCGTCCCCTGCTGCGCGGTAGCGACAAAGGCGTGCAGATGACGCAGGCGGATGCGTTGGCTAAAGCGAGAAGTCATGTTCATGATTTATAGTATTAACTTGCCGCCGACGCGGCAAGCTCATTCACAGGGCAAACGGAGGTCAAATATCAAAAAAAACGGTCTCGTTCTCGCCCTGTAGCCAGATATCGAAATGGTATACCGTCTGATCACCGCGCTGCCGCCTTTGCGCCAATAACGTGCCGCGCCGTTTCTCCCATTCAATGAGGTTCAACACCGGATCTTCAGCGTTCGCCGCCTGCTCGTCGGCGAAGTAAAGACGCGTGTTCAACCCGATGTTGATGCCGCGGGCCACGATCCATAAATTGAGATGAGGCGCCATCAGCCGGCCGTCGCGCCCCATCACTCTGCCCGGTTTGATCGTCTCAAATTGCCACAGGCCGCTGGTGAAATCCGAACAGGTTCGCCCCCAGCCGCGAAAAGCGGGGTCGTCGGGTTTATCTCGTTGGCCGTCGGCGGGATGCTGATATCGTCCGGCGGCGTTGGCCTGCCAGACTTCAACCAGCGCGTCTCGCACCGGCGTGCCGGTACCGTCATAAACATGCCCTTCCACCACGATGCGTTCCCCGCGCGTTTCCGGTTGCGTCAACACATGGGTGAAATTACGCTCAAAAATGTCAAAACCGGCGGCATGCGGCGCCAAACCGATGTGCACATAAGGGCCGGCGGTTTGCGAGGCCGTTTCAGACAAATACTTTTTCATCACGCGGCTCCCTGTGTACGGTTCTCAAACCACGTGGCCCGATGGCCGCGCAGCACCAGATCGAAGCGGTAGGCCAGGCTGTCCAGCGGCACGGCGGCGTGCATATCCAGCTCGGCAATCAGCGTGCGCATCGCATCGTCGCTGCCTACCGACTGCAAGATGGGGCAACGAACGAGCAACGGATCGCCTTCGAAATACATCTGCGTGATCAACCGCTGCGCGAACGCCTCGCCGGAGAGCGAGAAGTGAATATGCGCCGGACGCCAGTCGCTGACCTGATTGCGCCAGGGGTACGGGCCCGGCTTGATGGTGCGAAAACAGTAATACCCGTTGTCGTCGGTCAGCATCCTGCCGCAGCCGCCAAAATTGGGATCGATAGGCGCCAGATACTGATCCTTCTTGTGACGATAGCGCCCTCCCGCATTGGCCTGCCATACCTCGACCAGGGCGTTGCGCACCGGCGCCCCGAAGGCATCGCGCACATATCCATGCACGATGATCCGCTCGCCGATCGGTAAGCCGTCTTTGGCGTAGTTCAGAATCAGATCGTGATCAATCGGGCCGATATCCGTTGGCGTGAACACGGGTGCGGTCAGTTCAGACAGCGAGTTTTGCAATGAAATTAATGCATTGCGCGGCGATCGCAGCACGCTGGTTTTATACAGCGGCGCCAGCGCAGGCGGGTGATGGCTGTAATCGCGATGCACCAGTTCTCGCGCCATCCAATCACTTTTCATCCCGGTATCCTTATTATTTGAGGGTACATGTCGACAGAGTGTAGGAAGCGCAATATGTAAAAGTAAAGTGAGAAAACCGATCGCTTTATATAACTAAAAGTCATGGAATGTTCTGAATTGACGAAACATTTCATTTGGTCCATAACAGGTTTCAATTCCCGTCGGTGGTCCGCCTCGCTACTGAATGGTCGCTTTCAGGTCATCCATGACCGCTTAACTGGAGGCAATGATGAAACGTTCTATCGCGACGGTCTCGGTATCGGGCTCGCTGCCGGAAAAACTGCGGGCTATCGCCGCCGCAGGCTTTGATGGCGTCGAAATTTTCGATAACGATCTGGTCTATTACCCCGGTTCACCGGCGCAAATTCGTGATCTGTGCGCCGAACTGGGCCTGGAAATTTTGCTGTTCCAGCCGTTTCGGGACTTCGAAGGCGGCCCGCGCGAAAGCCTGGCGCAGAACCTTTCACGCGCAGCGCGCAAGTTCGACGTCATGCAGCAATTGGGCTGCTCGCGCATGCTGCTCTGCAGTAATGTCTCGCCCGACAGCAGCGAAGACATGGCCACGCAAGTGAGCGATTTGCGCGCGTTGGCGGAGTTGGCCGCCGAGTATGATATTACTGTCGGTTATGAAGCGCTGGCATGGGGGCGTCACGTGAACCTGTGGCGCGACGCCTGGGCGCGGGTTAAGGCCGTAGACCATCCGGCGCTGGGGATCATTCTCGATAGTTTTCATATCCTGTCGCGCGGCGATAATCTTGACGGCCTTGATGAAGTCCCGCCCGAAAAAATTGTGTTTGTACAACTGGCGGACGCCCCGCTGCTGAAGATGGACGTGCTCGCCTGGAGCCGCCATTTCCGCTGTTTCCCCGGCCAAGGGGAGCTGAACCTGGCTCAATTCATGACTCAACTTTCCGCGCATGGCTATCGCGGCGCCTGGTCGCTGGAGATATTTAACGATGGTTTCCGCGCCTCGCCGGTGCTTCCCACGGCTCAGGACGGTTTCCGATCGTTGTTGTGGCTGGAGGAACAAACCTATGACTGGTTGGCCAAACAGCCTCTGCTGCCCAACGCCATGGCCTCGCTCATAGAACATTCATTATTTCATTCAGAAGCGCATCCCCCCTTGCTGGCGCTGGAGTTTATCGAATTTGCCGTCTCGCACAGCGATGGGCTGGCGATGGGCCAATGGCTGACGCAGTTGGGATTGGTTCACGCCGGCGAACACCGCTCCAAAAGCGTCGCCCTCTATCGCAACGGCAAAGTGAATGTCATTCTGAATGCCCAGCCGGAAAGTCAGGCCAGCGGCTATTATCACTTGCACGGCATTTCTCTTTGCGCCGTGGCGTGGCGGGTTCGCGGCGTAGCGCGTTTACTGCAACGGGCGCAAGACTACGGTTACGCCCTCTGGCAAGGAGAAACCGGCCCCAACGAGCGGCAAATTCCCGCCCTGTGCGCACCGGACGGCAGCCTGATTTATCTGGTCGAGGCGGACGAAGATCCCAAGAACGATATTTATCACACCGATTTTCATCTGACTCATCGCAGCGCGCCGCCGCCTGCACTGCAGAGCATCGATCACCTCGCGATAGCGCTGACGGACGAATCTTGCGGCAACTGGATCATGTTCCTGCGCAGCGTGCCGGGTTTTGTGCAGGACAACGAGTGGGAACTGCCCGATCCGTTGGGTTTGGTGCGCAGCCGCGTGTTGCGCAGCCCCAACGACGCCATCCGGCTGCCGCTGAATATGTCGGTGAGCCGGGAAACCCAAATCGCCCAGGCATTAACCACCTATCAGGGCGCGGGATTACAGCATGTCGCCTTTGGCTGTAATGATTTGTTCAGCGTCGTGAAAGCGGCTCAGCAGCGTGGATTAAAAACGCTGAGCATCCCCGATAACTACTATCAAGACCTCAGAGCGCGTTTCGATCTTGATCCCGTTTTCCTTTCGCAGCTGCAAGCGTTCAATGTGCTCTACGATCGAGACGAGCAAGGTGGAGAATTACTGCACGTCTATACCGTCGCCTACGAGAAAGGGCGCTTCTTCTTCGAGTTATTGGAACGTCGGGGCGGCTACCGCGGCTTCGGGGCCGCCAACGCCCCGGTTCGGCTCACCGCCATGCGTTAACCGTGCGGGCCATCAAGGCCCGCTCATTCTTTCATCTTACTGAAAAGGTTAATGATCGCGCTCACACTCTCAACCGCTTCCGGCTCAGCCATTCCCACGGCAATCCCTTTTCATAACATAAGGTTAACATTCCACCCTCACTTCCCTCTCACCTCATCGTCCGATAAACGCACATTATTTCGATAATCGACATTTATTGCCCCGCCAACGGCTGCTTATAGTGATGACACTCAACTACTGCACCGGGAGCCCCCCATGTCGGGAAACAACGCAATCAATGTTCGGGCGCTGATCGACAGCCGCCCCTTAGGGAAATGGCAAAAGATGGTCGTGCTGCTCGGCTTTTGCATCATTGCTCTGGATGGATTCGATATCGTTATCATGGGATTTATTGCGCCAGAGCTTAAGGCCGATTGGCAAATCACTAATCGCGAGCTGGGGCTGGTGATCAGCGCGGCGCTGATTGGCCTGTCGCTGGGCGCGATGCTTTCCGGGCCATTGTCAGACAGGTTCGGCCGCAAAGTGGTCATCATCAACAGCGTATTCTTTTTTGGCGTTTGGACGCTGGTGACGGCGTTTTCTCAAAATATGGAGCAGATGATGTTATTTCGCCTGCTCACCGGCTTGGGGCTGGGCGCCGCCATGCCGAATGTCGGCACCCTGGTGGCGGAATTCGCGCCTGCCCGGCGCCGCGCTTTCTTGATTACCGTGGTCTTCTGCGGCTTCACCTTTGGCGCCGCCTTGGGCGGATTCGCCGCCTCCTGGCTGATGCCACGCTTCGGCTGGCATTCCGTGCTGCTGCTCGGCGGGATCTTGCCCCTGCTGTTCGCGCCCGTGCTGATGGCGGCGTTACCCGAATCGGTGTGTTTCCTGGTGGAGAAACGGGCGAAAAACGACGGAATTCAGCGGATTTTGGCGAAACTGGCGCCCGACCTCGATCTTCGGCACAGCACCATCATATTGCCCCCGCCAAACCAGGCCTGCGCGCACCCCATCAAATTAGTGGTGAGCTCGCAGTATCGCTTCGGCAGTTTAATGCTGTGGGGATCGTATTTTTCCGCGCTGTTTCTGTTCTATACGTTGGGCAGCTGGCTGCCGTTGCTGATTAAAGACGGCGGCTTCAACGTCACGCAAGCGGCGATCATCACCGCCCTGTTTCAGGCGGGCGGCACGCTGGGCTCACTGTTTTCCGGCTGGCTGATGGACAGGTCCGAACCGCATCGCGCTTTGGCGTCCATTTATGGGATGGGGGCGCTGTTCACCCTGCTTATGGGGCCTGCGATGGGCTACCCCGTCCTGATGGGAGGCTGCGCGATGGCGATCGGATTCTGCATCGGAGGAGCCAACACCGGCATGAACGCCCTGTCGGCCAGTTTTTATCCCACCGAAGCCCGGGCTACCGGCTCCAGCTGGATGCACGGCATCGGTCGTTTGGGCGCCATATTGAGCGCGCTGGCCGGCGCTGAAATGCTGGCGCTCGGTTGGAGCTTAAGCACCATTTTCACCGTGCTGGCGCTGCCGGCGCTATTGACGGTGGCGATGATCGTCGCCAAAGGGCGCCATCAAGTTCGCCAAGCGGCAGGGCATGGGTATACGGCTTACCTTGACGCACGTTCAAATGACATGCGCTGAACGCGCGGAGTAGCCCCCGTTTGAACAGCGACGACAGGATAGCGGGAATGACATTCCCTCCCTTCCTTTCTTCGGTACAGACGCCTTCCGGCTGCAAACACGTGACGCCTGAGACGGAAGGCGCACCGCCACCTCATTCCCCTTTTTAACCGCCTCAGAGAAAAATCACTAAGGAGCTCATATGCAAAAAGCGCACAGGACGCGGGACGGGAAGAAGTACCTCCTGTGGTTTCTTGCCGGATTGATGTTCATTATCGGCCTGGCAATCTGCCTTCTCGGCGCCAGATTGGCCTTCGTCGGCGGAACGTTTTATTTCGTGGCGATGGGTCTGGCGATGATTATCGCCGCCGTACTGATTGCCCGGCGCCGTCGCAGCGGCATTATCCTGTACGCGATCGCCTTCGTCGCCTCCCTGTTTTGGGCCGTCGCCGATGCCGGCTGGCATTACTGGCCGCTGTTCTCGCGCCTTTTCACCCTCGGCGTTTTAGCATTTCTTTGCGCTATCGCCTGGCCATTGATGCCTGGCCATTCGGCCAAAAAAGGCCCGGCTTTAGGCTTAGCGGCGATCCTGGCCATCGGGTTGGGGGTCAGCTTCGGGTGGATGTTCAGATCCCAACCGCTGGTCAGCGCGACGAAAACCATCCCCGTATTTCCAGTAGCCGCCGGCGAGCAACAAAAGAATTGGGAGCACTGGGGAAATACCCCGCACGGCGATCGCTTCGCCGCACTTGATCAAATAAACAAGCAGAACGTTTCCCGCTTGCAGGTGGCCTGGACTGCCCATACCGGCGATCTTCCCGTGAGCAAAGGTTCGGGCGCGGAAGATCAGAATACGCCTTTGCAGGTCGGCGACACGCTTTATGTCTGCACCCCGTACAGTAAAGTACTGGCTTTAGATGTCGATAGCGGGAAAGAAAAATGGCGTTTCGATCCGCAGGCCGCCTCGCCGAACTGGCAGCGCTGCCGGGGCCTGGGTTACTACGAGGATCACGCCGCTCCTGCAGCAACAGGCTCGAGTCGCCCACCCGCGATCTGTTCGCGTCGTTTGTTCCTGCCCACAATTGACGCCAGACTCATCGCCCTTGATGCCGACACGGGGAAATTGTGCGACGCCTTTGGCGATCGCGGTACCGTCGATCTCGGCAGCGGCATGGGCGAAATCAAACCGGGCTATTATCAACAAACCTCCACGCCGCTGGTGGCCGGAGAAATCGTCGTCGTGGGGGGACGCGTAGCGGACAACTTTTCCACCGATGAGCCTCCCGGCGTTGTTCGAGCTTATGATGTTCACTCCGGCAACCTCGTGTGGGCCTGGGATCCGGGCAACCCTGAACTGAGCGGCCTGCCGCCGCAGGGGCAAACCTATACTCGCGGCACGCCGAATGTCTGGTCAGCCATGTCCTATGACAAGCGGTTGAACCTCATCTATTTACCCACAGGCAACGCGACGCCAGACTTTTTCGGCGGCACTCGCAGCGCGCTGGACGATAAATACAGCTCCGCCGTCGTCGCCGTAGACGCCGCTACCGGCAAAGTTCGCTGGCACTATCAGACGACCCACCACGATTTGTGGGACTTCGATCTGCCCTCACAGCCGCTGTTGTTCGATTTGCCCGACGGCAAAGGCGGCATTACGCCGGTTCTGGTGCAAACCAGCAAGCAAGGCATGATTTTCATGCTCAACCGCGTGACCGGCGAGCCCGTCGCGCAAGTTGAGGAGCGCCCTGTGCCGGCGGGAACGATCAAGGGTGAACGCTATTCCCCCACTCAGCCGTACTCAGTGGGGATGCCGATGATTGGCAATGAACAACTGAAAGAGTCGGATATGTGGGGCGCAACGCCGATTGACCTGCTGTTATGCCGCATTCAGTTTAAAGAAATGCGCTATCAAGGCATTTTCACCCCGCCGGGTGAAGACCGCGCCCTGCAATACCCTGGCTCTCTGGGAGGAATGAACTGGGGCAGCGTCGCCGTGGATCCCCACAATAACCTGATGTTCGTTAACGACATGCGTCTGGGATTGGCGCATTATCTGGTGCCGAGGGATAAGGTGCCGACCAACGCCAGCGGTATTGAAATGGGAATAGTCCCGATGGAGGGCACCCCGTTCGGGGCCCTGCGAGAACGGTTCCTCTCCCCGCTGGGGATCCCCTGCCAGAAACCGCCGTTCGGCACGATGTCCGCCGTGGACCTGACTACCGGCAAATTGGTGTGGCAGGTCCCTGTCGGGACAGTCGAGGATACCGGGCCGCTCGGCATCAGCATGCATATGCCGATCCCTATCGGCATGCCAACGCTGGGCGCGCCGCTGTCGACGCAGTCGGGTCTTCTGTTTTTCGCCGGCACGCAGGACTTCTATTTACGCGCCTTTGACACCGCCAACGGTAAAGAGATTTGGAAATCGCGCTTGCCGGTCGGGAGCCAATCCGGCCCGATGACTTACCTTTCGCCGAAAACCGGCAAGCAGTACATTGTCATCAATGCGGGGGGCGCACGCCAATCACCGATGCGCGGCGACTACATTATCGCCTATGCGCTGCCGGACAAGTAATCCCGCACGAGAAATATCAAGGCGCATCGGGTTTACAGAGTGAGTCAATCCCATCGGCAACGGGCGGCGTCAAACCCGCCCTATCGTTCACAACATGACAAACGGTAAGACGAAAAGACGGTTTGATAACGTCGGCAAAGGGTCGGCACAGGAAAATAAGGACGACAGCCGATAAGAACGGTGGTTTTACTGTGATGAGGATCGTTGAAAGATTTATTCGTAAGTGATTGAATAGTGGCGGAGAGAGGGGGATTTGAACCCCCGGTAGAGTTGCCCCTACTCCAGTTTTCGAGACTGGTCCGTTCAGCCGCTCCGGCATCTCTCCTGACAACGCTTGCTATCATGCCCGCTTTTGCGGCATTTTTACAGCATTAGCATACCGCTGAACGTTCAAGTGATGAGTTTACGAGCAACCTGATGATTAAATGGCCGTGGAAAGCGACTCAACCCTCTCAATCCCAGGCAGACATCGAGGCCCAGTGGCAGGACGCGCTGGCGATCCCGCTGCTCTCGCCGCTGAATGAGCAGGAGCGGCAGCGGCTGGTGGCCGTCGCCGGGCAAATCTTGCAGCAAAAGCGCATCGTGCCGCTGCAGGGGCTGCAGCTCACCTCACAAATGCAGGCGCGCATCGCCCTGCTGTTCGCCCTGCCGGTGCTGGAGCTCGGCGCGGAGTGCCTCGACGGCTTCAACGAAATCCTGCTCTACCCCACCCCGTTCGTGGTGGAAGACGAATGGCAGGACGAAATCGGCCTGGTGCACTCGGGGCCGGTAGTGCAGTCCGGCCAGAGCTGGGAACAGGGGCCGATCGTGCTCAATTGGCAAGACGTGCAGGACTCTTTCGATCTCTCCGGTTTCAATCTGGTGATCCACGAAGCGGTGCACAAGCTGGATATGCGCAACGGCGGCGTCGCCACCGGCGTGCCGCCGATCCCGCTGCGCGAAGTGGCCGCCTGGGAGCACGATCTGCACGCCGCGATGGAAAGTCTGCAGGACGAGATCGACATGGTCGGCGAAGAGGCCGCCAGCATGGACGCCTACGCCGCCACCGATGCGGCCGAGTGCTTCGCCGTGCTGTCGGAGTATTTTTTCAGCGCCCCCGAGCTGCTGGCAGAACGCTTTCCGGCGCTGTATCAGCACTTTTGCCGCTTCTACCGCCAGGATCCGCTGGCGCGCCTGCTGCGCGGCCAGGCGGAAAACGACGCGCAATGGGCTGATTGACGGGCACATTGCTCAGATACCGAGCAGTCGCACCACTCAAGGCAATTTAGCGTTGACACACCCGGGGCCGCTGGATATGATGCGCCCCGTTCACACGATTCCTCTGTAGTTCAGTCGGTAGAACGGCGGACTGTTAATCCGTATGTCACTGGTTCGAGTCCAGTCAGAGGAGCCATATTTAGAGAAGCCCGCTTAAGGAAACTTAAGCGGGCTTTTTGCTATGGGGCGTTTACAGCCCGCGTTTTTCCATCAGCAGCGCCAGATCGACCAAGCGGTTGGAGAAGCCCCACTCGTTGTCATACCAGGCGAGCACCTTCACCAGATTTCCGCCGATGACCAGCGTGGACAGGCCGTCGATGATCGACGAGCGCGCATCGCCCCGATAGTCGCTCGACACCAGCGGTTCATCGCTGTACCCCAGGATCCCTTTCAGCGGGCCGGACGCCGCCGCCGCGCGGAAAGCGGCGTTGATCTCCTCCACCGTCGCCGGGCGTTTCAGCGTCACCGTCAGATCGACGATCGAGACGACCGGCACCGGCACCCGCAGCGAGTAACCGGTCAACCTGCCGTCGAGATCCGGGATCACCTTGCCGAGCGCCTTGGCCGCGCCGCTGGAGTAAGGCACGATCGACTCCGCCGCCGCCCGCGCGCCGCGCAGATCTTTTTCCGGCTGATCGTGCAGCGCCTGGCTGTTGGTATAGGCGTGGGTGGTGTTCATCAGCCCGTATTCGATGCCGAACGCCTGATGCAACACCTGCGCGGCGGGCGCCAGCCCGTTGGTGGTACAGCTGCCGTTGCTGACCACTTTATGCCGCGCCGGATCGTAGAGCTGGTCGTTAACCCCCATGACGATGGTGATGTCGTCGTTCTTGGCCGGCGCCGAGATAATCACCCGCTTGGCGCCGCCGTGCGTGATGTGCACTTCCGCCTTGGCTTTATCGGTAAAGAAGCCCGTCGCTTCGATCACCACGTCCACGCCCACGCTTCGCCAGGGGATCTCGGCGGGATCGCGCTGCGAAAACACCTGAATTGGCCGGCCGTCCAGCAGCAGCTGGTTGTCACCGGCTTCCACTTTGGCCGCCAGCGTGCCGGAAAGCGTGTCGTATTTCAGCAGGTGCGCCAGCGTCTTGCTGTCCGTCAGATCGTTGATCGCCACCACTTCAAAATCGCTGCGCCCCAGCGCCGCGCGCAGCACGTTGCGCCCGATCCTGCCGAAGCCGTTAATGCCTACTTTCACCATGATGCTCTCCTCGTTTGGGCTTTGCCTCAAATCTAGCCCTGCCCCGAGGCGGCGTAAATGACGTTTAACGATCAATTTACGCCAAATTGCGCGCGTGGAAGCGTTCGCGGTATTCGCTCGGGGTCAGCTGCAGTTTGCGCTCAAACACCCGCCGCAGGTTAAGGCCGTTGCCAAAACCGGTGGCCAGCGCGATCTGTTCGATGTCTTCCGCGCTTTGCTCGAGGCGCTGCCTGGCAGTATGCAACCGCCCTTCTTCGACGAATTTGGCGGGAGAAATGCCCGTCTCGCGGGTGAATACGCGGGTAAAGTTGCGCGGGCTCATCGCCACGCGTTCGGCCAACCGATCGACGCTGAGATCGTCGGCGAGGTTTTCCAGGATCCAGGACTGCAGGTCGCGGATCGGGCCCGGCGATTTGGCCTGGTTGAGCGGGTAGCGGCTGAACTGCGCCTGCCCGCCGGGGCGGCGCAGAAACATCACCAGATCCTGCGCCACTTCGCGCGCCTGCACGAAGCCGTAGTCGTCCTCCACCAGCGCCAGCGTCAGATCGAAGCCGGAACTGACGCCGCCGGAGGTCCAGATCGGCCCGTCCTGCACGTAGATCGGGCCGTTCTCGACCTGCACCCGCGGGAAGCGCGCCTGCAGCGTTTCCGCCAGCCGCCAGTGGGTAGTCGCCCGCCGCCCGTCCAGCAATCCGGCTTCGGCCAGCAGCAGAGCCCCGCCGCAAACGGAGGCAATACGGCGCGCCTGCGGGGCCGCGCGGCGCAGCCAATCCGCCACCAGGGCGCCCTCTTCTTCGGTCGCCCCCTTGCCGGCGACAATGACGGTATCGCGCGGCAGGGCCGGATCGAGATCCGCCAGGCGGTGGTCGGCCAACAGGCTCAGCCCGGACAGGCCATGTACCACCCGATGGGATTGCGTGGTGGCGACAGCGATCTGATACAGCGGCGCTTCGGCAGGGTTCAGGCGGTTAGCCTGCATCAGGATATCGGCGATGCCCGCCGCTTCGAACAGCATGCCCCCTTCAGGGACGATAATCAGGAATGTATGCATGGCGATAATAGGAAGAACACGCAAAACAGGTCAGACAGCCACTGTATAAGAAAAGCCTCGCCGGTTCACCATGCGGGCATAAAAAAGCCCGCAGGCAAGCGCCGACGGGCCAACAAAGCACTGCCCTCAAGCCTGCGGCAGGTTCACCCCGCCGGCGCGCGCCAACTGCGCCAGCAGCGCCGTTTGAAACGCCTCGTCGTGCACCGCCGCGTGGGGGGCGAGGCGCTGCTGATGGTGCCAATAGCCGCCGGACGCCAGGGCCTGCGGCTCATCGCTGCTCACCAGCCACGCCTGCGTCACATGCCCCAGCGCCAGATCGTCGGGCGCGTCCGCGCCGCCCATTTTGGTCGGCACCCAGCCGGGATCGACCGCGCTGCTGATCACGTCAGGCCACAGGCGCGCCACGGCGGCGGCCAGCGCGGTGACGAACAGTTTGCTGTCCGAATAGGAGCCGGCTGCGCCGCCGAGCCAGTCCACGCCGCTCAGTTCCGCCACGCCGTCAAAGTGCATGCTGCTGCTCAGATAGACGATACGCTTGGGGCGTTCGATCAGGGCCGTCAGCAGGTAGGGCGCAACGACGTTCACCGGCATCACCTGCGGCCCGGTAAACATACCGGCGTTGTGGATCACCGCGTCCGGGCGGCCGAGGCGGTTGACCTGCTCGGCAAGCTGCCGGATCTGCTGCACATCGGACAGATCGCCAATCGCCGCCTGCGCACCGCGATCCAGCAGATCGCGCACCGCGTCCAAACGGCCGGGCTCACGCGCATGCAGAATTACCTGATGCCCTTCGTCCAACAGCGTTTGCGCGGCGGCGCGGCCCAGCCCGTCTACCGAACCGGTAATGAAAATGCGTGACATGCTACTCCTCCGTTTAGCGCCAGCCGAGCGCCGGCGCGACATGGGTTAAAATCGATTCGATGACGTGGGCGTTGTAATCCACGCCCAGCTGGTTAGGCACGGTCAGCAGCAGCGTATCCGCTTCGGCGATGGCCTCGTCCTGCGCCAGCTGCTTGATCAGCTCGTCCGGCTCGGCGGCATAGCTGCGGCCAAAGATCGCCCGGGTCTGCGCGTCGATATACCCCAGTTGATCGCCCTCCTTGCCGCCGCCGCCGAAGTAGTTGCGATCCCGCTGATCCACCAGCGCGAAGATGCTGCGGCTGACGGAAACCCGCGGCTCGCGCGCATGGCCCGCCTCTTGCCAGGCGGCGCGGTAGGCGCGGATCTGCTTGGCCTGCTGGATATGGAAGGGTTCGCCGGTTTCGTCGTTCTTGAGCGTCGAGCTTTGCAGGTTCATGCCCAGCTTCGCCGCCCAGACGGCGGTGGCGTTCGAACCGGCGCCCCACCAGATGCGGTCGCGCAGCCCGGCGGAAAACGGCTCCGGCCGCAGCAGCCCGGGCGGATTCGGGAACATCGGCTGTGGATTGGGTTCGGCGAACCCTTCGCCGCGCAGCGCTTCCAGGAACACTTCGGTATGGCGGCGGGCCATGTCAGCGTCGCTCTCGCCGTCGGCCGGGGCATAGCCGAAATAGCGCCAGCCGTCGATCACCTGCTCCGGCGAGCCGCGGCTGATGCCGAGCTGCAGCCGCCCGCCGGCGATCAGATCCGCCGCGCCGGCGTCTTCCACCATGTACAGCGGATTTTCATAACGCATGTCGATCACGCCGGTGCCGATCTCGATGCGTTGGGTTTTGGCGCCGATGGCGGCCAGCAGCGGGAACGGCGACCCCAGCTGGCGTGCGAAGTGGTGTACGCGAAAATAGGCGCCGTCCGCCCCCAGATCTTCGGCGGCGACCGCCAGATCGATGGACTGCAGCAGCGCATCCGCCGCGGAACGGGTGCCGGACTGGGCGGAAGGCGACCAGTGGCCAAACGAGAGAAAACCAATCTTTTTCATCGGGAATCGTCCTCAAAGGCAAATCATCGGCCTACAGTGACAAAAACCGCGCGCCCTGCGCCAGCAAAATCGCCCCCGATCGCACTAAACGAACCGATTGCCGCCGCGCCGCCCGGCGATTGTAATCAAAAAACAAATGTCGTATAACAAGCAGCTCCGAGGGGTGTCCTGTTACGGGCTGAGATGGCGCAAGCCGAACCCTTTGAACCTGATCTGGGTCATGCCAGCGAAGGGACGGTTAGGCAACAACGCTCTCACCCGTTGCCTGTTCATACCCCAGCGTGCCCGGATCTCCACTGACTCAAGGAGGTCCCATGTCCATCACCACCCTGTTCGAAAGCGGTCTTTACGGCCGGTTGCGCCAACAAGCCGGCAGCCACTGGCAAGATTACGTTGATCACCCGTTTCTGCAGCAGCTGGCCGCCGGCACCTTGCCCGAACGCGCGTTTCGCCGCTACCTGACGCAGGACTATCTGTTCCTGCTGCACTTCGCCCGCGCCTACGCGCTGCTGGTCAGCAAGCTGCGCACCCTGCCGGAGATGCGCGCCGCTACCGCCTCGCTCAACGGCATCGTCGCCGAACTGCCGCTGCACGTGGCCTACTGCGCCGAATGGGGGCTGAGCGAAGCGCAGATCGCCGCCCAGCCGGAAGCGGCGGAAACCATGAACTATACCCGCTACGTGCTGGATATCGGCCATGCCGGCGACGCCCTCGATCTGCTGGCCGGCCTGCTGCCCTGCGTGGCTGGCTATGCCGAAATCGGCCTGCGGCTGCTGCACGATCCCGCCACCCAAATGGAGGGCAATCCTTACGCCTCCTGGATCCGCAACTACGGCGACGAGGGCTATCTGGCCGGCGTGCGCGCCGCCATCGAGCTGCTGGAAACCGTCGGCCACCAGCGCGGCGCACCAGGCCGCTTCACCGAGCTGGCGCAGATTTTCACCACCGCCACCCAGCTGGAATCGGCATTTTGGCAAATGGGGCTGAACGCCTCATGACCTCCCCGCGTCTCCCGCCCGGCATCCAGGTGCGGGATCTCAGCCTGCGTTTCGGTCAGCAAATCGTCTTCGACCGGCTGAGCTTCGACATCGCCGGCGGCAGCTTCGTCGCCCTGCTCGGCGCCAGCGGCGCCGGCAAAACCAGCCTGCTGAAGATCATCGCCGGCCTGGCGCAGGCCACCTCGGGCACGGTGACCGGCAGCGACGGCCTGCCGATCGCCGGGCGCATCGCCTACATGGGGCAAAAAGACCTGCTCTACCCGTGGCTGACCGTCGAAGAAAACGTCGCCCTCGGCGCGCGGCTGCGCGGCGAAACGCCGGACCGGGCGTGGGCGGCGCACCTGCTGGAGCGCGTGGGCCTGGCCGCTCACGGCCGCAGCCTGCCCGCCGCGCTGTCCGGCGGCATGCGCCAGCGCGCTGCCATCGCCCGCACGCTCTATGAACGCCAGCCGATCGTGCTGATGGATGAACCCTTTTCGGCGCTGGACGCCATCACCCGCGCCGAGATCCAGAGCCTGGCCGCCGAACTGCTGGCGCAAAACACCGTGCTGTTGATCACCCACGACCCGATGGAAGCCTGCCGCCTGAGCCACCGGCTGCTGGTGCTGTCGCCCTGGCCGCTGGGCCTCGACGATACCCACCGCATCAGCGGGCGGCCGCCGCGCGCGCCGGATGACGCCGGCCTGCTGAAAAGCCAGGCCGAGCTGCTGCAGCAGATGGTGAGGGCCGCGCAATGAATATCGCCAAAGAGCGCGGCCTCACCCGCCTGCGGCGCGGGCTGACGGTGTTCGTCGGCCTGCTGCTGCTGTGGTGGCTGGCGGCGCAAAGCGGCATTCCGGCCTTTCTGCTGCCCACGCCGAGCGCGGTGGCGCAGGCGCTGTGGGACGGGCGCGGCTATCTCGCCTGGCACACGCTGATCACCGCTTCGGAGATCGTCAGCGGGCTGGCGCTGGGCGTGCTGCTCGGCGCGGCGCTGGCGCTGTGCATGATCTTCTCGCCGCGCCTGCAGCGCTGGCTGATGCCGCTGGTGCTCACCAGCCAGGCGATACCGGTGTTCGCCCTGGCGCCGCTGCTGGTGCTGTGGTTCGGCTTCGGCATGAGCGCCAAGGTGGCGATGGCGGTGCTGGTGATTTTCTTCCCGGTGGTGTCGGCCTTTTTCGACGGGCTGCGCCGGGTCAACAACGACTATCTCGATCTGGCGCGCACGATGCGCGCTTCGCGCTGGGCGCAGCTGCGGCACGTGCGGCTGATGGCGGCGCTGCCGGCCTTCGGCTCCGGCCTGCGCATGGCCGCCGCCGTCGCGCCGATCGGCGCCATCATCGGCGAATGGGTCGGCTCGGCCGAAGGGCTGGGCTACGTGATGCTGAACGCCAACGCGCGCATGCAGACCGA
Source organism: Serratia sp. LACPHL-BACT-2024-00286 (assembly GCF_043109535.1). Taxonomy (NCBI): domain Bacteria; kingdom Pseudomonadati; phylum Pseudomonadota; class Gammaproteobacteria; order Enterobacterales; family Yersiniaceae; genus Serratia; species Serratia sp. LACPHL-BACT-2024-00286. Next base: position 33,990 of record NZ_JBICNA010000001.1, on the reverse strand, counting down.
CGTCTGCTTCGCCGCGCTGTTTATTTTGGTGCTGATGACCGTGCTGCTGTGGGCCGCGGTGGATGCGCTGCTGCGGCGCCTGATCGCCTGGGCGCCGGAAAACGACTGATGATTGCAACCATAACCAGGGATAAAGGAACGACCATGATCAAACAAACCGTTTGCGGGCTGCTGCTCGGCGCCGCCATCACCGGCCAGGCCGGCGCGGCCGACAAGCTGACGCTGGTGCTCGACTGGTACATCAACCCCGATCACGCGCCGATTATGGTGGCCGAGCAGATCGGCGCCTTCAAGGCCGCAGGGCTGGACGTCAAGATCGTGCCGCCGTCCGATCCGGCGCTGCCGCCGCGGCTGGTGGCCGCCAAACAGGCCGACCTCGCCATCACCTACCAACCTCAGCTGCATTTCTTCGCCGATCAGGGCCTGCCGCTGATGCGCGTCGGCACGCTGATCAACACGCCGCTGAATACGGTGATCGCGCTGGATAAAAACATCACGTCGCCGGCGGATCTCAAGGGCAAAACGGTGGGTTACTCGATCAGCGGCATCGAACAGGCGACGCTGGCTACCATGGTCGAACACGAGCATCTCAAGCCGCAGGACATCAAGCTCATCAACGTCAACTTCCAGCTGACCAGCGCCCTGCTGGCGGGCCAGGTCGATGCGGTGATCGGCGGCTACCGCAACATCGAAGCGCTGGAGCTGAAGCTGCAGGGCAAGACGCCGGTGGTGTTCAACGTCGAAGATTACGGCGTGCCGACCTACGACGAGCTGATCATCGTCGCCCACCGCGATGCGGTGAACGAGCCGAAAATCCGCAAGTTCCTCGCCGCGCTGAAGCAAGGCAGCGACTACCTGCATGCGCACCCGCAGGACACCTGGCTGGCGTTCGCCAAGGCGCACCCGGAGCTGAATACCGAGCTGAACCAACAGGCGTGGCAAGCCAGCCTGCCGCTGTTCGCACGCGATCCGGCCAAGCTGGATCGCGCCCGCTACCAGGCTTACGAACAGTTCCTGTTCGACAACAAGCTGATCAAGAAAATCACTCCGGTGGAACAGTACGCGGTGGAGTTGAACTGATCACGCCGAGGCGGCCGGCGGCGCCACCGTCACCTCACCCTGGCCGCTGCGCTGCAAGGCCGCCTTCACCAGCCCGTTGGCCTTGCAGCGCTCGATAAAATCGTTCACGTAGGCGGCGCCCTGCGTTTTTTGCCGCGGCACCGCCATTGCCTGGCGGATAGCGGTGAAATGCCCGTCCAGCACCCGGTAGCCGGGATGGACGACCGCAGCGGCCAGCAGCGGTTGGCGCACGCCGGCCGCCGCCTCCAGCCCCCGGTCGAAAAACAGCGCGATCGCCTCGGCAGAGGTTGCCGCCCGCACCAGTTGCGCCTGCTGCAGCGTGCGCGATAAAAACAGATCGTACGCCGCCCCCTGGCCGACCGCGATGCGCACCTCCGGCCTGTCGAGCTGCGCCACCTCAAAGTAAGGCGCGTCGTTCGCCACCAGGTAAGTCCCCTCGATGATCACGTACGGCTCGCTGAAGGCAATCTGCGCCGCGCGCACCGGCTCGATGGCCATAAACGCCAGATTCCAGGCACCGCTGTCCAGATCGGCGAACACCTTGCCCGCCGCGTCATAGGTCACCAGCTCGAGCGCCACGCCCAGCTCCTGGGCCAGCGCGGCGGCCAGCTCCACCGAAGCGCCTTGCGGTTTGCCGCCGGCTCCGGCCTGCGCCAGCACCGGATTGCCGTAGTTGATCGCCGCGCGCAACACGCCTTGCGGGGCCAGATCGTCGAGTACCGCTGCGGGAATCGTCTGCATACTTCCTCCTGAATGGCTGATGGGCGCGCCGTCGTGGCGCTCATTAAGCGTAGAGCGAAACCTCCGACCAGCAAGCTTTCGCCGCCGAAGCCGCCGCCGGCGTGATTAACGTCACACTATTGTCATAAAAATGTACAATAGCCGCCGTTCGTCGGCCGTAGCGGGAGATCGCGCGTTGTTCCGCCGCCGGCAATAGGCTATACCCTTCACTTTTCGCGCCGCGGCACGCTCGGCGGCGCAGACCAGGGCAGCAACGGTTTTATTTCAATCAGACAGGGTTTGGCGGATGGTTTTAGCAGTCGTTTCGTTTGTTCTCTTTTTGGCGTCGATTTTGATTTATCGCACCCGGGCCGCCGCCAACCGCTGGTGGTTCGCCATTCTGCTGACGCTGCTCGGCAGCTATCTGGTGCTGAACGTCATCCTGATCGCCAGCAACTACTTCACCGGCGACGGCATCACCGACGCGGTGATCTACACCGTCACCAGCAGCCTCAAAGGCGCGGGCATCAGCAAATACGTGCTGCCGTTTATCGGCCTGCTGGCGGCGCTGGGGCTTATCTTCGCGGTGCTGGCTCGCAGCCTCCTGCGCCGCAAGGCCAAAGGCAGCAGCGTGGCCTACAGCATCGTCGCCGTGCTGCTGGCGCTGTTTTCGGTCGGCACCACCCCGGCGTTTCAGGACATCTCGCTGCTGGTCAAGAGCCAGATCGTCGGCGATACCGCCGATTTCAGCACCTACTACAAGGCGCCGAAAAAGACCGTGCAGGGCAAGCGGCCGAACCTGGTGTACATCTATGCCGAAAGCCTGGAGCGCACCTACTTCGACGCAGAGCTGTTTCCCGGCCTGGCCGACGAGCTGAACGCCCTGCGCACGGACAGCATCGATTTCAGCAACACCCAGCAGCTGCCGGGCACCGGCTACACCATCGCCGGCATGGTCGCCTCGCAGTGCGGCATTCCGCTGTTCGCGCCCTTCGACGGCAACGCCTCCAGCGCGGTCTCCACCTTCTACCCGGAGAACGTCTGCCTGGGCGACGTGCTGAAGGCCGCCGGCTACAGCAACTATTTCTATCAGGGCGCCGAGCTGGCGTTCGCCGGTAAAGACACCTTCCTGAAATCCCACGGTTTCGACCACGTTTACGGCTTCAAAGAGCTGCGTGAACAGGTCGCCGATCCGAGCTACAAAAACGACTGGGGCTGGTACGACGACAGCGTGCTGGACGTGGTGTACGGCAAGTTCGTCGAGCTGTCCAAGCAGCGCCAACCCTTCTCGCTGTTTACCCTGACCGTCGATACCCATCACCCGGACGGCTTTATCTCCGCCGGCTGCAGCAAGAAAAGTTACGCCTGGCAGAACAAGGAAAACCGCTCGCTGAGCGCGGTGGCCTGCAGCCAGCAACACATCGCCGCGCTGATCGACAAGATCAAACGCTCGCCCTATTTCAGCAACACCGTGATCGTGGTGTCCTCCGATCATCTGGCGATGAACAACACCGCCTACGATATCCTGACCAAACAGAAGCGCCGCAACCTGTTCTTCATCATCGACGGCACCCGGCCGCTGGCGGAACAGCGCAACGAGAAGCGCAGCACGCTGGACAACGGCGCCACGGTGCTGGACGTGATGGGCGGCGACAACTACATCGGCCTCGGCCGCAGCAGCCTGTCGGCGCCGTCGCTGTCTACGGTGTTCCTGAACATCGAAGAAAAAATCAACGGCTGGAAACCGGCAGTGATCAACCAGTGGGGCCTGCCAAACCGCATCAGCGACTACAGCGTGGATACGCGCCAGCGCAGCTTCAGCTTCTCCGGCGTCACCTACAAGGTGCCGTTCATTCTGCGGGTGGGCGATAACCGCATCGAACCGATGTTCAACGTCTACCTTTCCACCCCGCTGCGCAAGCAGCTGGCCGGGCTGGGCGCGGGGGAGAAATTCGTCTGGGTCGATAAATGCTACGAGATCGGCCGGGTCTGGGCGCCGCAGCTGGCGCTGAGCACCGACATCTGCGTGGCCTCCGGCACCCTAGCCTCGCCGCCGCAGATCGTGCAGGCCAGCGGCGAACGCTTCCGCGGCAAGGTGAGCTTTACCGCCCCGCCGGCGGACAGCGTCGCCGATTACCAAAACGCCGTCGCTCGCCTGCAGGTGGACGACGCGGCGATGAAGTACCAAGCGGACAGCATCGAGTTCATGCTGCCCGGCCTGCCGGAGCAGGTGAAAGCCATCACCGGCGTTTCCGGCGTCGAGGAGTGGGGCCGCTGGTCCGACGCCAACCTGGCGCCGGCGGTCGACATCGATTACGTCGATCCGCTGCCGAAGACCTTCGATCTGGTGCTGCGCGCCCGCGCCTACGGCAATAACGTCGGCGAACCGATTTCGGTGCGCGTCGGCGACGAAGAGCGTTTCGTGTCGCTCGGCGAACAGGACAGCACCGTCACCCTGCGCTTCGACAACCCGCGCGGCGCGCAGAAGATCAGCATTACTCCGCCGGCGCCGACCGAGCCGAGAGAGAGTGCCAGCGGCGGCTTCACGCCGAAAAAGCTGGGCATCGGCCTGGTGTCGCTGAAGGTCGAGGCGGCCTCCCCCTCCTCCTGATCCCCACGCCTTCACGGGCGCGGTATTTTCTTTGCCGCGCCCGTCATTTCGACCAAGCTTTTACGCCCTTCTTCGGCTAACCTGTGACGGTAAAACGCCGCAACCCCGCTACAGAGCCGGGACATCCAAGGAGAAAGTATGAGCTATGCCCCACCTCGCAGCGGCCTCAGCGCCGATCAGGCACTCGATCAACTGGAAGCCCTGTATGACGCCGCGGTAGACGCGCTGCGTCAGGCGGTCAGCGACTTTATCAACCACGGCACCCTGCCGGATGCGCAGGCGCGCGCCGCCGGGCTGTTCGTGTATCCCGAGCTGCGCGTCAGCTGGGACGGGCAGCAGTCCGGCCCGAACAAAACCCGCGCCTTCGGCCGCTTTACCCATCCCGGCAGCTACAGCACCACCGTGACCCGGCCGCAGCTGTTCCGCCATTATCTGGCCGAACAGCTGGCGATGCTGGAGCACGATTATGCCGCCCATATCGAAGTGGCGCCGTCGCAGCAGGAGATCCCGTTCCCTTACGTGATCGACGGCTCCAGCCTGGCGCTCGATCGCTCGATGAGCGCCGGCATCGCGCAGCATTTCCCCACCACCGAGCTGGCGCAGATCGGTGACGAGACCGCCGACGGCCTGTACCACGCCACCGACAGCCATTTCCCGCTGTCGCATTTCGATGCGCTGCGCGCGGATTTCTCGCTGGCGCGGCTGCGGCACTACACCGGCACGCCGGTGGAACACTTCCAGCCGTTCGTGCTGTTCACCAACTACACCCGCTATGTGGATGAGTTCGTGCGCTGGGCCTGCGCCCAGATCGCCGATCCGGCCAGCCCCTACATCGCCCTCTCCAGCGCCGGCGGCACCTACATCACGCCGGAAACCCGCGCCCCGGAGCAGGCAGTGTCCGATCTGGCGTGGAAAAACCACCAGATGCCGGCCTATCACCTGATCTCGCGCACCGGCCAGGGCATTACGCTGATCAACATCGGCGTCGGCCCGTCCAACGCCAAAACCATCTGCGATCACCTGGCGGTGCTGCGCCCGAGCGCCTGGCTGATGATCGGCCACTGCGGCGGCCTGCGCGAAAGCCAGAAGATCGGCGATTATGTGCTGGCCCACGCCTATCTGCGCGACGATCACGTGCTGGATGCGGTGCTGCCGCCGGATATTCCGATCCCGAGCATCGCCGAGGTGCAGCGCGCCCTGTACGACGCCACCAAGATGGTCAGCGGCATGCCCGGCGAAGAGGTCAAACAGCGTTTGCGCACCGGCACCGTGGTCACCACCGACGATCGCAACTGGGAGCTGCGCTATTCCGCTTCGGCGCGGCGCTTCAACCTCAGCCGCGCGGTGGCGGTCGACATGGAGAGCGCCACCATCGCCGCCCAGGGTTACCGCTTCCGGGTGCCATACGGCACGCTGCTGTGCGTCTCCGACAAACCGCTGCACGGCGAAATAAAACTGCCGGGCCAGGCCAACCGCTTCTACGAAGGAGCGATCTCCGAGCACCTGCAGATCGGCATCTGCGCCATCGATCTGTTGCGCGCCGAGGGCGATCGCCTGCACTCGCGCAAGCTGCGCACCTTCAACGAGCCGCCGTTCCGGTAACGGTTCTCAGGCCCGCTGCGGCGGGCCATTTTTTCCTTAACGCACCAACGCCAGCGCGCGCTTCTCCTGGCTGCGGCCGCCGGCGATCGACAGCAGCAGGTCTTTGACCAGCAGCGCCGGGGCGGACAGCGCCTGTTGGCCCGACATGCACAGCGACAGCGGCACCGACATCGTCGGCGCATTGATGCGCGCCATCCAGGCCTTGGCCGGGCCGATCATCGCGCGCGCCACCGATTCCGGCAGCACGGTCGCCCCCAGCCCGCTGGCGATCGCGGCGCTCAGTGCGCCCGAGGATTCGATCTCCCCCACCACGTTGACAGCCAGCTTGCGCAGCGCCATCGCCTCTTCCAGCTGATTGCGCACCGCATCGCCCTCGCGCGGCAGGAACAGGTTTAGCCGCGCCACGTCCAGCAGCTCGACGCTGTTGCCGGGATGCGGCACCGCGCGCGTCGCCACCAGATAAAGATCTTCTCGCATCAGTGCGATGGCGTGCAGCCCGGCGGGCATTTTGGCGCCGTAGACCATCGCCATGTCCAGCGTCTGGTTAGCCACCTGCCCGGCCAGCGCCGCGCCGCCGTTTTCATGCAGGCTGAGCAGGATACCCGGCTGCTGATCGCGCAGGCTCTGCAGCAGCGGCAACGCCAGCTGCGCCGCGGTGCTGCCCGACGCCAGCCCGAGAGACACCTGGCCGCTCATCGCCTGCCCGGCGCTGTTGACCGCGCTCTGCGCCTGCTCGCACTGGCGCAGAATGGTTTGCGCGTGGGCATACAGAATGTTGCCGGCCTCGGTCGGCTGCACGCCGCGCTTGGTGCGGATCAGCAGCTGTTGCTTCAGCTCCCCCTCCAGCGTCGCCAGCTGCTGGCTGAGCGCCGGCTGGGCGATGTGCAACACCTCCGCCGCCTGGGTCAGGCTGCCGATATCGACGATTTTCACGAAGTACTTCAGACGTCTGAAATTCATAGTGCCTCCAGCGAGCCGCTAAATTGAGAATGCCGAAATCCGGTCAGGCAACCACAGCAAGATCCAGGCCAGAGTCGGTAAACGGCCACGGAAGCGGGATATACGGCGGTCAACGGCCGTTCGCCGGGCGGCGCGCGCCACCGTGCAGGGCAGCCGTTGCACCATCGGCAGGCAAATGCGCCAAACAGCGGGCAATCCGGCGGCGCTGCGCGCGGGATAAGCGATAAAAGCGAGAAAAAGCAGCAGGTTGGGCAATCTTGCAGCAAACGAACGCGTCGGGCGTTTTCACGCTTTACAAGCCGCAACCGCCCCGCTATTATTCGCCCCGTTCACACGATTCCTCTGTAGTTCAGTCGGTAGAACGGCGGACTGTTAATCCGTATGTCACTGGTTCGAGTCCAGTCAGAGGAGCCATATTTAGAGAAGCCCGCTCAGGGAAACCCGAGCGGGCTTTTTGCTTTCTGCCGCCGTCAAAAGCTGCGTTTCGCCACCAGATAGGCGCCCGCCACCAGCAACAGGGCGCCGACCAGCGCCGGCAGATTGTCGCGCAGCGCCGCCGGGCCGGCGCGGTAGACGTCTACCAGCAGCCCCATGCACAGCTGGCTGGCGACCAGGATCGAGATGGTGGCCGCCGCCCCCAGTTTTTGGTAGCCCAGGATGCCGGCGAACACGAACAGCGATCCCAGCAGCCCCGGCAGCAGCATCCACCACCTGGCGGCGCCGGTCACTTCCACCACCGCGCCGAGACCGTTTTTGGCCAGTAGCAACCCCACCAGCAGCAGCAAACCGACGCTGGAGTTGATCACCAGCGTGATAAGGATGGTCGAGACGCTTTCGGTAATGCGCACCATCAGCAGATTCTGCACCACCAGCCCCATTCCCGCCGCGATCAGCAGCAATAGCATATTCATCGCCCTGTCTCCAGGATCAGCGCGCCGGCGGCGCCGTTCGCTCGTCGAGCGTCAGCTGCAGGAAAGTCAGATCCAGCCATTGGCCAAATTTGGCGCCCACCTGCTCCATGCGCCCCACCTCGCGGAACCCGAGCGCCAGATGCAGCTTAATCGAGGCCTGATTGCCGGATTCGATACCGGCCACCATCACGTGCTTGCCGATCTCCCGCGCCCGTGCGATCAGGGCGATCAACAGCGCTTTGCCAATCCCTTCACCGCGATGCGCCTGATGGACATACACCGAGTGTTCTACGGTATGGCGATAGCCGTCCCAGGCGCGCCAGTCGCCGAACGACGCGTAGCCGATCGCCTCGTCCGCGCCGTTCACCGCCACCAGCACCGGGTAGCCCGCCGCCTGCCGTTCGCCGATCCACGCCGCGCGGTTGGCCGCATCTACGGTTTGTTCATTCCAGATGGCGGTGCTGTTCAACACCGCGTCGTTATAGATGGCGGCAATCGCCGCGCTATCGTTGAGCGTCGCATTTCGTATAATCATGGTTTACCCCGGCCAATTGTCCACTATAATAATACGATATGAATATTAAATTAGACAATCTAAATCAGCTGATCGGCGCACGCATTCGCCTTGAACGCGAGGCGCGCCACTGGTCGCTGTCCGATCTGGCCGAGCAGGCAGGCGTCTCACGGGCGATGGTTCATAAGATCGAGCGCGGCGAGAGCAGCCCGACGGCGATGCTGCTGGCCAGGCTGGCGGGGGCGTTCGGCCTCAGCATGTCCAAGCTGATCGCCCGGGCGGAAACGCAGGAAGGCCGGCTGCTGCGCCGGGAAGATCAGCCGGTCTGGGTCGATCCGGAGAGCGGCTACGTGCGGCGCCACGTGTCGCCGCGCACCGATCTGCCGCTCGATCTGGTGCGTATCGAACTGCCGGCCGGCGCGACGATCCCGATGCCGGCTTCGGTGTATGCCTTCAAGCGTCAGCTGATCTGGGTTTTATCCGGCGAGTTGGTCTTTGTGGAAGGTGACGCGCGCCATGACATGGCCGAGGGAGACTGCCTGGAGCTCGGCCCACCGGCGGACTGCCGCTTTGAAAACCAGAGCGATCAACCGTGCGTGTATATGGTGGCGGTGCTGAGCGCCGCCTGATGCCCCGCCCGCGCTAACCCTGCGTCGGCCGGTTATAGCCGGCGCGGAAAAACTTCTCCGCCAGCCGGCTGTCGCCGCCGGAAAAAAACTCGCTCATCGGCTCGCTGCCAAGGCCATAGGCGCGGCTCAGCTGCCCGGCTTCGAACGCCGCCCGATTCTCGTCGCCGCAGCGCTGCGCCAAATGGTGCGCATAGCCGAGCACAAAGCCGCGCTTATAGTCGGAGCAAAAGCGCGACAGCTCCGTCTCCGGCTTCAGACTCTCCGCCTTTAACCCCGCCAACAGCCCTTTGCCAAAATGGTCACCCACGGTTTCCTCCTCACTACGCCATCGCTATATAACAAAATATACAGCGAATGAGCGAGCGAGAACATACTCCCTAAGTTTTACTCGCCGCATAAAAAAGGCCCGCCAAGCGGGCCTGAGGGTAAGCGGGCAATCACAGCGTGAAATTCAGCCCTTCGCTGACGGTCTTGCCCAGCGGCAGGCGGCCCGAAGGCGCCTCTTTTTCCTGCAGGAAATCTGGCAGGCGGGCTTTGTCGCCCGGTTTGCCGATCGCCACCATGGCGTGCACCGCATAGTCGTCCGGCAGCTGCAGCGCCGCCTTAATCTTGTCGTGGTGAATGCCGCTCATGCAGTGGGTCAGCCAGCCTTTCAGGTGCGCCTGATGCGCCAGGCTGGCCCAGGCCGCGCCGGTATCGAACGCGTGGGTCGGGTTGTCCACCAGCCGTTCGCCGTTCAGGCTGGTGGTTTTGGAGACGATCACCACCAGCGCCGAGGCATGCTGCGCCCAGCCGCGGTTGAAGTCGATCAGGAATTCCAGGTAGTTCTCCCAGCTGTCGGAACCGTGCTTGCTGTAGGCAAAGCGCCACGGCTGAATGTTGTAGGCCGAAGGCGACCAGCGCGCCGCTTCAAAAAAGCTCAGCAGCGTTTGATCGTCGATGGCGTCGTTGGCCATCGCGCGCGGCGACCAGCGTTCGATAAATTGCGCATCAATCGGATAATCGGAAGTTCTTGGCTGGTTCATAGTCGGTTCTCGCAGTGAAGTAAAAACAAAAGTTCGCTGATATTCCCACAGCTTAGGGCGATAAAACTTTTATTTCGTGCCATTGCCCTGCGGCAGCTCCTGCTGCAGCCAGGCGAGAAACGCCCTGACCGGCGGATGCCGCTCGCGCCCCGCCGCGCACAGCACGCTGTACGCGGCGCCCGGTACGCGCACCTCCGGCCGGTACGCCACCAGCAGACCGTTGTCCACCATATCGGACACCATCACCGAGCTCGCGAGCACTATCCCCTGCCCGGCCACCGCCGCCTGCAGGGCGTAATGCTCCTCGTGATAGCTGCGCATCGCCGCATGGCGCTGCCACCAGTCCACGCCGGCGGCCCGGCACCAGTCGCGCCAGCCGCTGTCGTACAGCGCCGAATCCCCCCATTTGACGGTGATCAGCACCGGGTTTTCCGGTTCGGCGGCGGCCAGCCCCGGCGCCGCGTAGACGCCAAAGCTTTCCTCCAGCCGCGCCGTCTGATGCAGCGCGGGATAGTGCGCGCGGCTGTAGCGCACCGCCACGTCCACGCTGGCGTCCTGCTGCAGATCGATCACCTCGGCGCAGGCCTCCAGGCGCACCAGATAGTGCGGGTAGGCCTGGTAGAAACGCCCCAGGCGTGGCACCAGCCACAGCGCCGCGAAAGAGTGCGTGACCGAGACGCACAGCGATCCGGTGCTGGGCTGCGGCCGCAGGCCTTCGAGCGTAGCGGCGACGTCCAGCAGCGCGCCGTGCACCCCGGCAAACAGCGTTTCGCCTTTCGGCGTCAGCCGCACGCCGCGCGGCACCCGCTCGAACAGCGCAAACCCCAACTGTTGCTCCAGCGCTTTGATCTGGTGCGAAATCGCCGTCGGCGTCACCGCCAGCTCGGCCGCCGCCAGCTTGAAGCTGCGCAGGCGAGCGGCAGATTCAAAGGTGCGTAATGCGTTGACGGGCAGCGTGGCGAACATGGCGAAACCTCTAGAGATGAGTTGAGCTCATCCTGGCAGAAAAGCCGTCATTTGTCGCCTGCCACTACTTGTTTCTAGAGTAGAGCTGAATTCACTTCATACCGAGGAACATGACATGAGTACAACTCATCAATCCAAACGTTTGGTGGTGCTGGTCGGCAGCCCGCGCCGCGACGGCAACAGCGCCACGCTGGCGCAGGCGATCATGGCGGGCGCCGCCGAAGCCGGCACGTCCGCCAGCCTGCATTTTCTCGATGATTACCTGAGCGGTTTTCTGAGCGATGAGCGCCATACGCCGCCGCCGGCCGATCGCTACGCCGAACTGTTTCTGGAGCACTTCCTGCCGTCCGACGGCGCGGTATTCTGCACGCCGATTTACTGGTACGGCATGTCGGCGCAAACCAAGGCCTTTTTCGATCGCTCGTTCAGCTTCTATTCCAACGCCTACCCTCAGGCGGAACAGGTGCACCAACGCATGAGCGGCAAACGCATCGGGCTGGCGGTAGCGTCGGAAGAGACCTACCCCGGCGCGGCGTTGGGCATCGTACATCAGATCCAGGAGTTCAGCCGCTACACCCATTCCGCATTCGTTGGGCTGGTGCACGGCGCCGGCAATCAGCGCGGCGAGATCGCCCGCGATCCACGCAATCCGCTGCAGGCCGCCCGCGAGCTGGGGCGCGAGTTTTTCACTCGCCCCTATTCGGATTATCAGATGGACAGCCCGCGCAGCACGCAGGTGTGGGAGGAGTAAGCGCGGCGCCCGGAGGCAATTGCAAGCATAACGTTAGCATCTGTCGCAATCTGTTGCGGGCCATTGGCCCGCCGTTGCCGCGCTTGTATGATACGACGCGGCGCCAGACGGTGGCCGCCGATCTCAAGCGGAAGCGAACTGCAATGTCTAAACAGTGGAAAATAGCGGCGGCCAACGCCGGTTTATGTCTCTATACCCGCATCGCGGGCAATTTCCGGCCCGCAGCGAGCTTCGATCCGCAGCAATCCTTTGAACGCATCGTGATTTTCTCCACCAGCGCCCTCGGCGATCTGATGTTCAATACGCCCGCCATCCGCGCACTGTGCGAACGCTATCCCGGCGCGCAAATCACGCTGGTCTCCAGCCATAAAAACCGGCAGCTGGTCGAAGGCAGCCCCTGCTTTCATGACGTGATTTACTGGGACCACAAGGCCAAAGACATGTTGGGCGTTATCCGGCGCCTGCGAAAAAACCGGCCTCAGCTGGCGGTCATCCTGCACTCGAAGGCGCCTTACGATGTGCTGGTCGCCATCGCCGCCGGCTGCCAATACCTGTTCAAAGACATTTATGGCAACAAACCGAGCGGCATGGAGCGCTGGCTGACCGGCGTCAGCCGCAGCACCGGCGGCCATTTGATTCAGCGCAAGCTGGATATGATGGGGCAATTGGGCTGCCGCACCGATAACCCGGCGATGTTCATTCCCGTCGCTTTCCCTGCGCGCGCCAAACCGGCGGGCAAGATCCTGATCGGCTTTCAGATGGGCGCTTCCGAAACGCTGCGCCGCTGGCCGGTCGACCACTTTGTTCAGCTGGCGCAACGGCTGCTGGCGCACTCTCCCGACTGTCAGATCGAGTTGATTGGCAGCAAGGCGGAGCACAGCCTCGAGCGGGAGTTTATGGCGGGTTTGAGCGAGGCGCAGCAACAGCGGGTAGTAAGCCATATCGGCGCGACCACGCTACCGCAACTGCTGGCGACGATCGCCAATCTGCAGGTGCTGGTGACCGGCGATACCGGCCCGCTCCACCTCGCCGTGGCGTTGAAAACCGCCACCGTCAGCCTGTTCGTCACCGCTAACCCGCGGCATACCGGCCCCTATCAGGACAGCGAACGGCATCAGGTGATGCACGTGCCGGTTGACAGCGCCGCGCTGAGTGCCGCTGAGCGACGCCAACCGCTCAGCATCATCGCGGCGGAACAGGTGCTGGAGAAGACGCTGGCGGCGCTGCCGTCCGCACAGTCCCGATCCGTTTAGGCTGCGACAGCAGCAACGCCAGCGGCAGCCAAAACAGGTACCAAAACTCCGCCGGATTGGCGATCACAAACATGCCCTGCGAACTGTAAAATACCAGCATAAACAGAAACAGGCCCGCCTCCCAACGCCGCCCTGCGCGCCAGTGCGCGATGGCGAGCCGCGCGCCGTATCCCAACAGCGCCAGCAACAACAGGAAACCCACGCAGCCGCCCTTCAGCAACGCGCCAAGGTACAGGCTGTGCGTGGTGTGGTTCAGCTCGCCGGTGTAATTGAGAAAGTTAAGCTGCTTATCAAAGCCGTAGCCGAAGAACGGCGCCTGTTCGATCAGCGCCAGGCTGTGGCGCCAGATGCTGATGCGAACAAAGCTCTGTTGATACAGCTCGCCAAAACGCGTAAGCAACATTTCGCCGATCGCGCTGTAAACGACGGCGAGAACCACAGCCAGCGCGCCGGGCAACAGAAACCACAGCCATCGTCCCGGCCGGTGTCGATAAGGCATCGCCACCACCACCGCGAACGCTAGCGCGATCAGCGGGCCGCGGCTTTGCGTCAGCACCATGAACGCCAGCAGCGGCGGGATAAAGCACAGCGCCGCTTTTTGCCCGGTATCGCGGAAAATCATCAGGCTCAACAAAATGGCGATGGCGGCGTAACCGGCCAGATCGATCACGTTGCTCGGCCCCGGATTGCGGGCGGTGGTTTCCCGCAGATGATAAATCGACGGGGCGTCGACCAGCGTCAGATACAGGCACAGCGACGTTATGCCGGCCAGCATCGCCCACTGCAGTTGATGACGCCGCTCACCGTCTAGCAGCGTCACCAGCCAGGCGAGATAGAGCAGGATATAGGCGCTGTGGGTCACGGCCGACTGCATGTCACCCGGCGTCTCGCCCCACAGCGCGCTGAGGGAATAATAAAGCAAAAACATCAGCGCCAGCCCGCCGCCCCAACGCGCCTGACGATTGATCCACAGCTGCCGCCGCAGCGGCGGCCAGGTGAACACGGCGGCCAGCCACAGCAGCGCCGCCAGATGAAACAGGTTGTTGACGCGGGTCTGCCCGCAAAAGATCGCGCTTAAAAATGCGAAGGCTAAAAACAGCGCGCTGCCGAGGCGATAACACCGCTCAGGCTTGCTGAAAGTAAACATTGCCGTCCACCTTCTCGAAGATATCGCTGCCGATAGCGCTGTGCGGGGAAAGGTTTTTTATCGCGATCTGCTGTTTTTGCATGACCGCGCCGGCATGCCGAAAAGCGGGGATCACCAGCGACTCCACTTTGTCCGCCAGGAACGTCGGTAACCGATCCTGCTCCGTTTCGTAAAAGCGCGGCTGGTGGAAGTTGTTCATGTCCAACCCGGCGATAAACAACTGCCTGAAGCCAAGATAGGCGATGATTTGCAGCGCCCAATAGGCCACGGTGCCGGCATCGAAAATGCCGCAGCGGATATCCTGGCTGAAGCCGAGCGTGCGGTTCGCGATGCAAAACTCCACGCCGTTTTCCCGGCAGTAGTGATCCCACAGCGCGCCGCTGTCGATCCGGGGACGGTAAATCTTGCAGGCCGCGTCTTCGACAATCGCCAATCGGCAGCCGATCGCCGCCTGTCCAAAACGATCGAGAATGCGCGCCACGCCGTGCACGGTGGTGAACAGCGTCAGCGCCGGCCGTTGAATGACATCGCGCACGATCTCCGGGCGGTTATCGATAAACCCCATGTCCACGATGACGTAGAAGTGAAAATCCACCTGCCGATGCAGGCAATAGGCGCCGTTGACCCCGATCGCGGGCATGGCGGGAATATTTTCGAAGCGCAGCGCCTTCACCGACGGGCCGGTAGCCGTCAACAACGCCGGCCCCCGGCAACTGTTGCGCAGTTCGCTCAGCGGGACGATCGGCACCGGCCGGTGCTTGTACCATAAGGCGGCGATTTCACCGCCCTCGCCGCGCGCAATCTTCACGTAGGGCCAGAGGTTTTCGTTATGCCGATAAGGGCGCGCGTGGGAATAGCGGTAGATCTGCTTAAAAAAAGAGCCCATGGTGGCGATGTCCTGTCCAGAGTGCGTGACGATACCTACAGAGGCATCTTTCTGTATGCTCAGAATTTAAAAACGTGTCAGCACTGGCCAGGCCGCACAGCGAGTATCTAAATATTCGTTTAGTGAGGCAATTTTTGTAATTTGAATTATTAGTCAGCGTATCGGCAAGAAATGTGTCGAAGTGTTATTTGAATGAGGAACTGTTGCCGTGCGTAAAAATACCGTGAATGGCGGCAGCGCCGCCGCTTGGCATTGATGGGGTTTTGTTATAACGTATCATAACTTTAGCCAAAGGAAGACGACGATGAAAATCCAGCTGTCGCTGCTGTTTCTCTGCCTGCTGGCCGGCAAGGCCGCGGCGTTTCAGTCGAAAGTGCCCGAACCGCGCCCGGAACAGGCGCGCGCGGCGGAACAAAACATCGAAAATCTGTTTTACGGCTTTCACGCCATGGACGCCCAGCCGGTGAACATCGGCAGCTGCGCGGCGGTGCCGGTGGCGGGATGCCAATGCGCGTTCTGCACCCAGCTGCGGCAGGCCGGGCGCTGAGCCGCCCCCCTTATTCAATTCAACTCAGCGCATACTGCACGATCAGCTGCCCCTTCTTCATCTTTACGCCGGTGATAGCGATCGCGCCCACCTCGCCCAGCGTGGCGACATGGGTGCCGCCGCAGCCGTAAGCGGGCAGTTCGCCGAAACCGACCTGGCGCATCCCGTCCACCGCCTGTTGGCGGCGTGGCAGATCGGCGGCGATCAAGCGCGCCAGCTCCGCCTGCAAAAAGTCCGCTTCTATCGTCTGCGCATCCGGCCCTGGCGCGAATGTGATGCGCCCCTCCCCCGGCCAATGATGCGCCTTGACCGGCCGCCACCCCCGGCTTTCGCCCAGCCAGCCGATCAGATGCCCGCCGGAGTGCCAGCGGGCGTGCAGGCGGCGCTGCGCTTCATCGACTTGCAGCGTGACCGGCCCGAGCGGCAGCGGCGCGGCGGTAAAGTGCACCACGCTATCCCCCTGCTGCTGCACCCGCAGCACGGCAACGCCGCCTAACGTCCCCACGTCGGACGGCTGGCCGCCGCCCTGTGGGTGGAACAGCGTGGCGTCCAGCTCTACGGCGTAGGCGCCCGCCTCGGCCGGCGTACAGCTCAACACCTGCGCCTGGCCCTGTACATCGTCGCTGTAGTAATAACGTCGTTCGGTCATCATTTTTCTCCTCGGTTCGAAGAGCCATTATATTCATGTCATAATCGATGGATAATCCGCCGCCATCACAATGGACCTTTGCGTCATGAGCACAAATCTTTCTTACGCGCTGTTGCCCGAAATGGCCGTTTTCGTTCAGGTGGTAGAGAGCGGCAGCTTTTCCGCCGCCGCCCGCAAGCTGGATACTTCGCCTTCCGCCGTCAGCCGCAGCGTGGCAAGGCTCGAGCAGGCGCTGGCGCTGCAGCTGTTGCACCGCACCACCCGCAAACTTCGGCTGAGCGAAAGCGGCGAAGAGGCGTATGCGCACTGCCGCACCCTGCTGGCGGCCGCCGACGCGGTTATGGCGATCGGCGGGCGCGGCGCCGCGGAGCCCGAAGGATTGGTCAGCGTCAGCGTGCCCAAGGCGGTGGGGCGCTTCGTGCTGCATCCGCACATGCCGGAGTTCCTGCGCCGCTACCCGAAGGTGGACGTGCGGCTGCGGCTGGAAGATCGCTACATGGATCTGATCGACGATCGGGTCGATCTGGCGCTGCGCATTACCGATCGCCCATCGCCCGGGTTGATCGGCCGCCAGTTGATGAGAATAGACCATCTGCTGTGCGCCACGCCGCACTACCTGGCGCAGCACGGCACGCCGCAGCACCCGCACGATCTGGCGGCGCACAGCTGCATCTATCTGGGTGAAACGCCGAGCGACGCGCAATGGAAGTTCCGCCGCAGCGGCAAAACGGTGACGGTCAACGTGCGCGGCCGCTACGCCGCCAACCACACCGGCGTGCGGCTGGACGCGGTGAAACGGCATATCGGCATCGGCAGCCTGCCGTATTTTACCGCCCGCCAGGCGCTCGATGACGGCGAGATCGTGCAGGTATTGCCGGCGTGGGATTTCCTCAGCAGCTATCACGGCGGCCTGTGGTTGCTTTACGCGCCTAACCAGTATCTACCGCCCAAACTGCGGGTGTTTATCGACTATCTCGTCGCCTGCCTGGCGCAGGAGCCGCAGCTAAAGCGCCTTGCGTAGCGTGATGTTGATGCGGTGCGGCCCCACCAACGAGTGATAGCCTTCCTTGACCGGCAGGATGCCGTGAAAACAGAGCCGCGATGGGCCGCCCCACACCACCACGTCGCCGTGCGCCAGCGGGATGCGCCGCGCCCGGTCGCTGCGTTGCAGGCCGCCGAACTGAAATACCGCCGGCAGCCCGAGCGACACCGAAACGATGGGTGCGCCGAAGTCGTGCTCGTCTTTATCCTGATGCAGCGACAGCTTGCTGCCCGGATCGTAGCGGTTCATCAGACAGGAATCCGGCACGAAGCGGCCGAAGCCCGCCTGCTGCGCGGCTTCGTCCGCCAGCGCCATCAGGATCGGCGGAATGGCCGGCCAGCGTTTGCCGCTGCGCGCGTCGCGTTCCGAATAGCGGTAACCGCGGCTGTCGCTGGTCCAGCCGTTGCCGCACCAGCTCATCGCCACCGACATCACGTGCCCGCCGGGCGTGGTCAAATGCCGCCACGGCACCTGGGCGACGACGCCCTGCACCGCCGCCAGCAGTTCCGGCCCGTGATCGCGCACGAAGCCGTGCATCACCACCGCGCCGGGGGCGATCTCTTCGCGCCACGGCGGCGGCAGCGCGTCTTCAAAAAGATCGATTGTCATCGCCAAGGCCTGTATAAATACACAGTAATCATTGTAACCCGCCGCCGCCGATTGTCCAGCGCCCGGCAACGCCATTGTCGTTGGCGGCAAATTTCTCTACAGTAGCCGCCATAAAATCAATCACTCACCAGGAATGCGTGTGATTAAGGGCATCACTCTTTCGGTCGTCGCCTCCATCTTGTTCGGCGCGATGTATTACTTCACCTCTACCCTCACCCCGCTGAACGGCGAGCAGGTCTACGGCTGGCGCACGCTGCTGACGCTGCCGTTCCTGACGCTGTTCATGGCGCTGTCCGGCGATTGGCGCAAAGTGGGCGACACGCTGGGCTGGATCGGCCAACGGCCGCAGCGTCTGCTGGGCCTACTGCTCACCTCGGCGTTGCTGGGGGGGCAGCTGTGGTTATTCCTGTGGGCGCCGCTGCACGGCAAGGCGCTCGACGTGTCGCTCGGCTATTTTCTGCTGCCGCTGACCATGGTGCTGGCGGGCCGTTTGATCTACCGCGATCGGCTGTCGCTGCTGCAAAAGCTGGCGGTGGCGTGCGCCATGGTGGGGGTGGGCAATGAGCTGTATCAGGCGGGCGGCGTCTCGTGGCCGACGCTGGTAGTGGCGCTGGGCTATCCGCTCTACTTTATTTTGCGGCGGCGTTTCGGCACCGACAATCTCGGCGGGCTGTGGTGCGAACTGGCGCTGATGCTGCCGGCGGCGGCCTGGTTCGCCTTCGGCGACGGCGGCGCGGCGGCGTTGCCGACCAATGCCGAGCTGTATTGGCGCATTCCGCTGCTCGGCGTCATCAGCGCCGTGGCGCTGGTGTGTTACATCCTCGCCAGCCGCCTGCTGCCTTTCAGCCTGTTCGGCCTGCTGAGCTATGTGGAACCGGTGCTGCTGGTGATCGTCGCGCTGCTGCTCGGCGAGAGCATCGGCCAAAGCGAATGGCCAACCTATCTGGCGATCTGGCTGGCGGTGCTGCTGCTGGCGGCGGAAGGTGCGCAGCACCTGCTGCGCCGCCAGCGGGTCTGACTCAGGCGGCCAGCGTGGCGCCGCCGTCGATCACGATATCCTGCATAGTGATGTGGCTGGCCAAATCGGAGGCCAGGAACAACACCGCATTGGCGATTTCGTCCGGGCGGGCGATTTTGCCGAGCGGGATCCCCAGCTTGAACATCTCGGGGAAACCGGCGATGGTGCGTTGCGGCGCATCGTCGGTTTGCCACATGCCGCGCTGCATCGGCGTGTCGGTCGAGCCCGGCGACACCAGATTGCAGCGCACGCCGAACGGCGCCATCTCCAGCCCCACGCAGTGGTTCAGGCTGGTCAGCGCCGCCTTGGAGGCGCAGTAGGCCGCCATCTGCGTGCGCGGCACGTGCGCGGCGTTGGAGCCGATGCTGACGATCGCCCCGCTGCGCTGCGCCTTGAAGTGCGGCAGCACGGCGCGGAACAGGTAAAACGCCCCCGAGGCGTTGACGTTGATGCACTGATGCCAGTCATCCACGCTCAAATCTTCGGTATTGCCCATGCGCAGAATGCCGGCGGCGTTGACCAACACGTCCAGTTTTGGGTTCTCTGCCAGCTGTTGGCGGCACACCGCCTCCACCTGCTCCGGCCGGCTGATGTCCAGCGTCACGCAAGGGTAAGGCAGATCCGGGTTGGCGAACTCGCGGTCAAATCCCACCACCTCGGCGCCCTGCGTCAAAAAATGCCGGGCGATCTGCTCGCCGATGCCGCGCGCCGCGCCGGTCACCCACACGCGTTTGCCGGTGAAATCCATCTGAATGCTCATGCGCACACCGCCATCCGGGCGCACAGCCGGGTCATGTTGTTGTTCATCGTTGTCTCCTGCGAAAGCGTATGACGCGGCGCGCACTGCGCCGCAAAGAGGCCTACAGCGCGCCGCTGTTCAGGCCGAAAGCGTTGAGCATGGTGCCCAGTTTGGCGGCGGTTTCCATCCACTCGGCCTGCGGCGTCGAGGCGGCGACGATGCCCGCGCCGGCGAACAGCCGCACCCGGTTGCCGCGCAGCAGGCCGCTGCGGATGACGATCGCCCACTCGCCGTCGCCGTTGGCGTCGCACCAGCCGACAATGCCGCTGAACAGGCCGCGATCGTGCGGTTCCAGATCGGCGATCAGTTGGCGGGCGCTCTCGGTCGGGAAGCCGCACAGCGCCGGCGTCGGATGCAGCAGGCAGGCCAGCTGCATCACATTGAGATTCGGGTTCAGCAGTTCGCCGCGAATGCGGGTGGACAGGTGCCACATGGTGCCGGTGCTGAGCAGCGACGGGCCGCTGGGCACGCTCAGGCTGGCGCACAGCGGCGCCAGGTGACGGCGAATGTCGTCGATCACCAGCTTGTGTTCGTATTTGTCTTTGGTCGAGCGCATCAGGCGCTCGCTGCCGAGGCGATCCTGCTGCGGATCGTCCTGACGGCGCGCCGAGCCCGCCAGCGGATTGGTGTGGATCTCGCCGCCCTGCTTGCGGATCAGCAGCTCCGGGCTGGCGCCGATCAGCACGCCGCCATCGGCCAGCGGCAGGGAAAAGTGGTAACCGGTCGGGTTCTGCACTATCAGGTTATTGAGGATCTGGTGGCCCGCCACCGGCTGCTCCAGCTCGATGTCGAGGATGCGCGACAGCACCGCCTTGTCCAGCTTGCCTTGTTTAAAGCGGCTGACCGCTTCCGCCACCGCGTGCTTGAAGCGCGGCTCGTCCGGAATGCTGGTGCAGGCGGCCAGGCGATGCGGCTGTTGCAGCATCGGGCGCGCGGCGCGGGTAAAGCTGTCGTTGGCGACAAACTGGCAGTTTTCAGGCACGTACAGGCTGGAAGGCCGGCGCGTATCGAACGGAATGGCGCCCACCACCACCGGCGTCTCCTGGCCGGCGGCTTTGGCGCGCGCCAGCGCCTGGCGGATATGCTGCGCCAGCGCGCTGCCTTCCTGCTCGCCGCCGAACGCCGGCGTCTCAATCCGCTCGAACACGCCACTGGCGGAGAGGGAACGGAATTCGGACCGGTACAAAAAGGTCGATTGTTCGGCGTACGCAAACCCGGGGAAGGTTTGGTTTTCTGTCGTCAGTGTCGCCACAAGACCACTCCTTTGTCGCGCCTTACCAATGATAATGTTTATGCGAATAATTATCATTAGCTGTAAAAGGAGGATAAATTACACCGGATCCCCAGCGTGGGTCAATCTCCGATGAATGAATCTTTCCGCCCGCCGCGGCAAACCTGCGTTACGGCAAATAAAGAAATAACACACTGTTATTATTGGGTTTTAGCAAAAGATAAAAGTCGTGACATCGTCACCTTTACGCCAAAAACGCCCGCTAAACCGGCGACCGGCGGGGCAATTTGGCGTCAGCGTCTTAAGCAACGTTAATACAAACGTCTGCCGCTGCGCATCCACGGCGACCATGCGCGCATCGAGAAAATCGAAGTAACAGCGCACCTGCGGATACAGCGCCTTGAACAGGCTCTCTTTGGCGGAAAACGTCAGCGTCAGCAGTTCATTGAACGGCAGCGCCTCGCGCAGCAACGCCTCGCGCTCCGCCGGGGAAACGATCGCCCCCCACAGCTCCTCCGCCCGCACGTCGGAGAGCAGCGTCTCCACATCCAACCCAACGCCGCCCAGCCCGCGCTCGCGGTGCACGGCGCACAGCGCGGTATCCGAATTATGGCTCAGCGCCCCGGCGATGCCCGGCGGCCACTGCGGCGCGCGATCTTCGCCGCGCGCCAGGGTGAAGTCGGTAAAACCGAGCGGCGCCAACAGTTGCCGCGCCAGAACACGCCCGGCCAGATACTCCGCGCGGCGCTTCGGCACCGCGCGCGCCAGATGTTCCGGCAGTGCAAAACCCGCCTCGGGAAAACTGTCGTCGCGATACTCCGCCAGCGCAAAATGGCAGCGCGCCACCTGGCCCGGATAGCCGTCCGGCGTGAAAAATTCGATATTGCGGATAAAAGTGGGCAACCGGCAGGAACCAGAGTCACTGTCCAAAGAGAGTTTAATCACCGTCGTTTAACTTCTCGGCATCCTGGCGTACCGCCACCAGCTGTGTCAGCAGTTCCGGCAACGCCGTTTGCACCGTCGCCCAGACCACTTCAAGGTTGATATCAAAATAACCGTGCGCAATGCGATTACGCATGCCGCGCATGTTGCGCCAGGGGATTTCAGGATGACGTTGCGTAAACGCGGGGCTGCCATCCATGATTTTCGTCACGGCTTCACCGATGATAATCAGGCTCATAATGACGGCCTGCTGAGTGCGTTTATCTTCGATAAAATCTGCCGCCGCCAGGCCATCAACGAAATCGCAGGCATCCTGCGCCGCCTGTTGCATGTGGCTCAGATAATCGACCAACCGCGCATCTTTCATACCGGTTGGGCCTCCGCCAAAACCTGCTGGCGAAAGGTCGGCGGCAAATCGAGCGGCGTCAGCAGATCCACCTGAATACCCAGCAGCGCTTCCAGTTCCGACTGCAGCCCTCCCAGATCAAACAACGTGGCGCCCGGCAACGCATCGACCAACAGATCCAAATCACTGCCCTCCCGATCGGTGCCATGCAGCACCGAGCCGAAAATACGCGGATTAGCCGCAGGGAACAGCCCAACCGTTTCTCGGATCGCCTGGCGATGCTCTGCAAGAACAATGGATGGTCGCATGGTTTTCTCTCCCCGTTACATCTAACGAAATGCTAGGTGATCGGTTGAGGGGATTCAAGCACAATCCCCCCGGCAGCCGCGCCTTCGCCTCTCCCCCGCGCTCGGGAGAGAAGCTGGGCATTACAAGATGCCTTTCATGGTCTTTTCGAAATCGCTCCAGGCGCAGAAGCCGTCTTTGTCGATCGGGCAGCCTTTCAGCGCCAGCGTCACGCGCTGCGGCGGGGTTTGCAGCGTCAGCGGCGTCGCCTTGCGCAGTTGCTCAGTGGACTGATAGACGTACTCGATCTTCAGCAATTCACGGTCGTTCTGCGCGTCGCGCCAGCGCTGGAACACCAGTTTGCCGCCGATCGGCGTTTTCTCGTATTGCTGCGGCAGTTGATACGGCTGGAACTGCATGGCCGACAGCAGCGAGGCAATATTGGAATCGTGGCCGACCAGCACCGTCAGCTTCGGCGCGTCCGGTTTGCGCTCGCCGAGCAGCGCATTGTTGATGTAGGTCAGCAGCGGCTTGGCGACGTTCTGCGCCACCACCGGCGAGGTGAACAGCGAGTCCTGATAGCCGTCTTTCAGCTGCGCCAGCTGCTGCCACTGATGTGGGGTGGCGATTTTGCCCCAGGCCACCTCTTTCATCGGGAAACCTTCGTAGTACTGCAGCATAAAGGCGTCCACCAGCGAGTTGCCCACCCGCAGCGGGCCGGAGACGCCCGGCTCTTTGCCCGGCACCGCGCTCATCACGCTGGCTTCCTTGGTCAAGTCACAGTGTTTGTCGGTCTTACAGGCGGCGGAGTCCTTGTAGTCGATGATCTTCGCCAGCTGTTGGTAAGAGGCGTCCAGCTTCAGCGATCCCAGCGCGGCGTTCATCGCCGCCAGCGCCTGCTGGTTGAAGGCTTCGCTGGTGTCGGTGATGATCGGGTTGAAGGTCGGATCCATCTCGCCCATTTTGTCCTGATGATGCACGCCGACGTCGCAGCCGGGGAACGCGCCGTTGCTGAAGAACTGCGCGGTGGCGACCGTGCGCTGCAGGCTGTTGGCGTAGACGTACACGCTACCGGCGGTCGGGCAGCCCTCTTGCGGCAACAGGCCGGTCTGTTTCAGCCAGGCGTTGAAATAGTGCCCCATATACACTTCCAGCACTCCGCCCTTGGTGGTCAGTTGGCCGCCCGGCGTTTCCCAGGCCGGCCAGGCCTTCGGCGTAGACTGCGCCAGCACGCTGCCGTTGTTGGCCAGCGGCGCGCGCAGGTTATGGCGGCTCATCACCAGCACCTGTTCCAGTTGATAGCCGCTGGCTTCCGCCAGCGCGTTCCCGGTGAATAACAAAGGCAGGCACAGCAATAACGTTTTTTTTCTCATCCGCAGAGGCTCCCGGAAAATGATTATTTTTAAGGTGTTAGCGTTTGCCCGAGTATGATGGCGGGGTTAGTGTGACAAGTGTGTGACAGGGTTCACGGGAAAGGATCGTACCAGCGGCCACCGAGCGGCGGCCGCTGTGCGTCAACTCAGTACCACAGGCTCATGATTGGCCAGCCGATCAGCAGCAGCGCGGCGATGTACACCACGCCGAGAATGCCGCCCAGGCGCCAGTAGTCTTTCGACTTCACGTAGCCGCAGCCGTAGATGATCACCCCCGGCCCGGTGGCGTACGGCGTCAGCACGCCCATGATGCCGATCGACAGCACCAGCAGCATCGACAGCTGCTCCATCGGCACGCCCGGCAGCCCTTTGCCGACCGCCAGGATCACCGGCAGCATGGTGGCGGTGTGCGCCGACAGGCTGGCGAACAGGTAGTGGGCGAAGTAGAACACCAGCACCAGCGCCACCACCGTCATGTTCGGCGAGAAGCCGTCCAGGTGGGTGCTCATGGTCTGGGCGAACCAGTCGATAAAGCCGGAGCGCGTCAGGCCGTTGGCCATCACCACCAGCGTCGCCAGGTTAACCAGCGTGTTCCAGGCGCTGGAGTATTTGGTGATCTCTTTCCACGACACCACGTGCAGCGCCAGCATCAGCGACACCGCCAGCAGGCACACCGCGGTGGCGTCCAGCACTTTGCCGCCGAACACCCACAGGCACAGGCTGAGCAGCACCAGGCCGATCAGGGTGTATTCCTTGCGCGTCAGCTTGCCCATTTCCCCCAGCGCGGTATCCGCCCAGGCGGCCACTTCGCTGCTGTGGGTCACGCCCGGTTTGTACAGGTAGTAGGAGATCAGCGGCGCGATGATCAGCAGCAGCAGGCCGACCGGCAGGAACGCCAGGAACCACTGCATCCAGCTGATGTGCACCCCGGCGATCTTGCCGACGAACTCGATGCCCAGCACGTTCGGCGCGGCGCCGGTAACGAACATCGAGGAGCTGATGCTGGTGCCGACCACCATCATCCACATCAGGTAACCGCCGATGCGGCGTGAAGAGGGATCGTTGGGGAAGGAATCGAACAGCGGCGGCAGGTTTTTCACCACCGGGAACACCGTGCCGCCGGTGCGCGCGGTGTTGGACGGCGTGAACGGCGCCAGCAGGATATCGATGATCACCACCGCATAGCCCAGCGTCAGCGTGCGCTTGCCCATGAACTTCACCAGGAACAGCGCGATGCGCCGCCCCAGCCCGGTGGCCTCGTAGCCCAGCGCGAAGATAAAGGCGCCGAACACCAGCCAGACGGTGGTGCTGGAGAAGCCCGCCAGCCCCCATTTCAGCGCCTCTTTACCGGCCTTGAAGCCCGGCTCCGCCAGCTCCTGCGCGCCGAACAGCACCCAGTTGGCGCTGAGCACGCTGACGGTCACCGCGATAAAGCTGATGGCGGTGGCCGGGATCGGCTCCAGAATCATGCCGACGATCATCGCCACAAAGATGGCGAAGTAGTGCCACGCCTGTGGCGGCATGCCGTCGGGCACCGGTATCAATAACAGGATCGCGAGCACCGCCAGCGGCGCTATCGCTTTCCAGATCTTTTCCTGGGTTTGGGACATGGGGACTCTCCTGAAGGCTTGGTTATTATTCTTGGGCACCCAGCTGCGCCAGCAGCCAGGTCACTATCAACAGGTCGGCGCTGCCGCCGGGGCTGAGGTTGCGGGCGATGCAGTCGGCATCGAAGCGCCGCAGGCGCGCCAGGCCCGCTTCCCCCGCCGAGCCGCCCTGCGCCAGCAGCAATGCCGCCCGGCGCCGCAGCCAGCGCAGCCCGTGCAGGCCGCCGCGCGAGGCGACGTTGGTGTCGTCGTTGTGGGCCATCAGCCACAGCAGGCTGTCCAGCAGCGCCCGCTGTTCGTCGCCGCCGGCAGCCAGCCGTTGCCGATACAGCGGCAGCGCGCCGTCAATGACCAGCCGGAAACCGGCCTCCGCCTCGCCGCGCGCGCCGCTCAGCCCGTGCGCGGCGAACAGCCGCTGGCCGGCGGTCTGCCCGGCGTTGTTGCGCAGCAGCTCGCGATCCACCAGCCCCCGGCACATCGCCGCCACCTCGGCGCACAGCGCCTCTGCGCCGATGGCGCGCCCCTGCTGCTGCAGGCGGCCGAAGGCAGTGCACAGCAACCCGAGCGAGAACACGCTGCCCTTGTGGGTGTTAATGCCGCCGGTGGCGCGAAACATCTGGTTTTCGCAGGCCAGGCCGAGCGGCCGCAACCGCGCCAGCTGCTGCTCTGCCGGCAAAGCGGCGTCTTCGCGCCCGCGTTGGATAAAGCGCGGCAGCCACACGCCGATGGCGCGGGCGCTGCGGTAGAAATGCCCGAGATCCATATCGCGGTGGGCGCCGGTGTTATGGCGATCCACCAGCCCCGGCTTGGGCGTGAGGTTGACCTCCACCAGCAGCGCGCGGAAAGCGGCGCGTGCGAAGTCGCAGGCCGGTTCGGCACGGTGGGCGGGCAGGTTAATCGGCAGAGATCGCATCGTTGAACATCCTTTCCATTTCATGCAGCAACTGCTCGCTGCTGTGCCGCCGCTGGCGGGCGCAGATCTTGGCCGGTTGGCCGCACAGCAGGCAGCGCCGTTCCGGCAGGCCGATGTCGCGGCGCGACAAAATGCGCCCCTGCGTATCCAGCACGTCGATATCCCACAGCCGGCCGATCGGGCGGCTCACCTCCAGCTGCATGGCGCAGTCTTTCACCCGCAGGGCGTCGGCGCGCAGCGCGACAAACCCTTCGCAGCCAGTGGCGAGCGCCAGCGCCTCGGCCTGCGGGCTGGGCCAGCCCTGTTCGGCGCACAGCCGCAGCAGCGCCGCCCACCCGAGGTTGAATATGCCGCGCGTCAGCGCGCTGTCCTTCACCGGGCCGGGCACCACCAGCGTCAGCACCAGCAGCGTGCACTGGTGCTGCGCCAGCCATGCCTGCTGGCGTGCCTGGCGGCATTCGCGGCTGGTGAGCAACTCCGGCAGGCTGACCGCGCGTTCGGCGGCCAGTTGGGGATCGACGGCGGCCATCGGCTACTCCGCCACCTGATGCACCACATCGATCACCGAGCCGTCGCGGTAGCGCACCACCGCCACCACCTTATCGGTAAAGGCGATCGGCTGCGGTTCGCCGGTCAGCTGCAGCGCGCGGGCGCGCAGCCAGTCGATGCTCACCACCTCGAGGCCGGCCTCCCGCAGGCGCTGCGCCAGCTCCGGCCGCGCCGGGTTGACGGCGATGCCGTGGTCGGTCACCAGAATGTCGATGCTGGAGCCCGGCGTGACGCAGGTAGTCACCTGCTCCACCAGCGTCGGGATGCGCCCGCGCACCAACGGCGCAACGATGATCGCCAGCCGCGCGGCGGCGGCGGTGTCGCAGTGGCCGCCGGACGCGCCGCGCAGCACGCCGTCGGAGCCGGTCAGCACGTTAACGTTGAAGCCGGTGTCGATTTCCAGCGCGCTCAGCACCACCACGTCGAGCCGATCGACCGACGCGCCCTTGGAGCTGAAGTTGGCGTACTGGTTGGCGCTGATTTCGATATGGCGCGGGTTGCGCGCCAGCGAAGTCGCCGCCGCCCGATCGAAGCTCTGCACGTCCAGCAGCTTGCCGATCAGCCCTTTCTCGTGCAGATCCACCATGGTCGAAGTGATGCCGCCGAGGGCGAACGCGGCGCGAATGCCGCGGGCGCGCATCTTGTCCTCCAGGAACCGGGTCACCGCCAGCGAGGCGCCGCCGGTGCCGGTTTGCAGCGAGAAGCCTTCGGTGAAGTAGCCGGAACCGGCGATCACCTCGGCGGCGCGGCGGGCGATCAGCAGCTCGCGCGGGTTCGAGGTCATGCGCGTGGCGTCGGCGCCGATCTTGTCGGCATCGCCCACCCGCTCCAGCTGCACGATCAGATCCACCCGATCCTGCGCCAGGCTGGCGGGATGATGCGGATACGGCACCAGTTGCTCGGTCAACAGCACCACGGTGCCCGCCGCCTCGGCGTCCACCCGCGCATAGCCGAGCGAGCCGCAGCAGGCTTCACCGCTGTAACCGTTGGCGTTGCCGAACTCATCGCAGGCCGGCACGCCGAGGAAGGCCACGTCTATCCTCAGCTCGCCGGATTCGATCAGATTGACCCGGCCGCCGTGCGAGTGAATTTGCACCGGCTCCGCCAGCAGGCCGCGCGAAACCGCGTCCGCCAGCGGGCCGCGCAGCCCGGAGGTGTAAATGCGGCTCACCACGCCGTGGCGGATATGCTCAACCAGCGGCGCATGGCAGTCGGTCAGCGAGCTGGACGCCAGCGTCAGGTTGCGGAACCCCATCGCCGCCAGCGTCTCCATCACCTGATTGAGCGTCAAATCACCGCCGCGAAACGCATGGTGGAAGGAAATGGTCATGCCGTCCTGCAGTCCGCTGCGGCGCACCGCTTCCTGCAAGGAGTCGCACAGCTTGAGATCGCGCGGTTTGCGCGCCTGCAGATTGGCTTTGGAGACGTCCTGATAGCCCGGCAGATCCGCCGGGTTGGCGAAGGTCATCAATCGTTGTTGGCGGTTCATCATGCTTCCTCCCCGTGCTGCGCCGGTTCTTCCCGTAAGCCGGACAGCGCGGCGCGCTCCAGCACCAGCCGGGCGCGCTCAATCACCGGGCTGTCGACCATTTTTCCGTTGAGCGACACCACGCCGCGCCCTTCCCGCTCCGCCGCTTCGGCGGCGTCCACCACCCGCTGCGCGTGCGCCACCTCTTTGGCGGTCGGCGCGTACAGGTTGTGCAGCAGCTCAATCTGGCGCGGGTTAATCAGCGATTTGCCGTCGAAGCCAAGCTGTTTGATCAGCGCCGCTTCCTGCAGGAAGCCGGCCTCGTTGTTGGCGTCGGAATAGACGGTGTCGAACGCCTGAATGCCGGCGGCGCGCGCCGCCTGCAGCAGCGAGCAGCGGGCAAACAGCAGCTCGATGCCCTCCGGCGAGCGTTCGGTGCGCAGGTTGCGCACATAGTCTTCCGCCCCCAGCGCGATGCCGATCAGGCGCGGCGAGGCGTGCGCGATCGCCACCGCGTTGGTGATGCCCTGCGCCGATTCGATCGCCGCCAGCAGCCCGGTGCTGCCGACCGGCCGCCCGCAGGCCGCTTCGATGGCGGCAATCTCGCGCTCCATGTCGACAACATCCTGCGCGCTGTCGGTCTTCGGCAGGCGCACAATGTCCGCGCCGCCGCGCACCACCGCCTGCAAGTCCGCCAGGCCGTAGGCAGAGTCGAGCGCATTGACGCGCACGATGGTTTCCACCTCCTGGTACAGCGGGTGCTGCAGCGCGTGGTACACCAGCCGGCGCGCCGCGTCTTTTTCACGCAGAATCACCGAGTCTTCCAGATCGAACATCAGCGCATCGGCCTGGTAGATAAAGGCGTTGCTGACCATCGCCGCGTTGGCGCCGGGGACGAACAACATGCTGCGGCGCAGCCGGGTTTTATTCAGCGTTTTCATCTTTCGCCTCCCACGGCAGTTGGCCGCCCTCGCAGGCGCGCATCAGCGCCGTTTCCAGCCGGGCGCGCAGCACGCAGTCCAGCGCGCCCTTGTCGTCGACGATCACCTGCACCGGCTCCACCTCATAGCGCTGCAGCACCTCCAGCAGGGTGTGGCGGATCGCCGCGCCGAACTGTTTTTCCACGCTGCTGGCGATCAACAGATCGTGCTGCGGCCCCTCGGCGGGCGCGATGCGCACCATGACATCGCTGGATTCCAGCGTGCCGGCCATTGCTTCTCGGATAATTTTCATCATTCACCTGATTGTGCGGACTCAAAAGGATGCGGGGCCGCCTTGGCCCGGCGCTGCGTTTGCAGATCCTGCAGGTAGTACAGGGTGTCCGGCGGCACCAGCGGCGCGGCGGCGTGGAAGTCCCCCGCCGCCAGCAGCTTGCGCACCCAGGAGGCGGAGATCGCCGTGCCCTGATATTGCAAACGCTCGATTTCCACCAGCGCGATCGGCGGGCTGGGCAGCGCCGGCGTTTCCAGCCAGTAACGCATGTCGCGGTTGTATTTCGCGGTCACCGCGCAGAACGGCTCGTTGCCGACGAAGCGGTGGGTAATGCCCAGCGCGGGCGCCAGATACTGGCGGAAGATCTTCAGATCGATTTCGGTGTAACAGTCGTCGGCCACGCCCTGATCCTTGATGAAGTAACAGGGGAAGGTGGCGCGCGAGATCACGTACTGCGAGCCTTCGTGTACCGTAAGGTTGGGGATATCGGCGGTGCCGGCCAGCACCAGCCGGCGGCGGTCTTCATAGCTGAAGCGCGAGGTGTTTTCCTTCACTAAAAACAGGTGCAGCCAGTCGCAGCGTTTGGCCGCCTGACGCACCAGATACTGATGCCCGCGGGTGAAGGGGTTGGCGTTCATCACAATGCTGCCGATGGTGTCGCCCGGCCGGCGCTGGCTCGCCAGCTGGGCGGCGTAGCGCTTCAGGCGGCACGGGCTGTTTTCCATCAGCACCACGATGCCCGGCACGGTGGCGATCGGGTAGAAACCGCACTGGCGGAACAGCGGCTCGTTCTGCACCTTGGTGTAGATAAACAGCTGGGTGTGGTGGCGCTCGTAGGCCAGGTTCACCAGCTCGGTCGCCAGCGCCAGCGCCAACCCTTCGCCGCGCATCAGCGGGCTGATGGCGACGCATTTGATAATATTGTCGGCGATGCCGCCGCAGGCGACCAATTTGTCGTGCTGGGTAACGGTAATAAATATTTCAACCGTGGTGTCGATATTCAGATCGTTACTGCGCAAGAAGGCGCTTATTTCCGAAATCGCTTTATGATCCGATCGCTTTACCCGATTAAATACGGCATCGCCTAACATAACACGCTCTCTGGGTTAACTGGCAAACAACAAATTAAATACAAAAAGGCATTTTAATTAACATCAGCAAGGGTAATTAAAACCTTAAAAACCATGCAGATAAACGCAACTTTGCGTTCGATAAATTAATGGTAAACAGAAAAAAAACGCCGATTATTGACCTATTTCACAAACCGATTCCGGTTAATAAGTTATTTAATGTTCTTTATTTGCTTAATTAATCTTATGGTGTTTATTATTGAGATAATCTTTATTTTGCGCCGCAATTTACTTACATTCATTTAGCATCTTGATTGCAATAGCAGGTTTCATTATGGAATGGCTGAACATCCTGATCGTTGAAGACGAAACGCCGCTGGCGGAGATGCACGCGGAGTTTATCCGCCAGAACGGCGGCTGCCGCCAGATTTGGCTGGCCGGCACGCTGGCGCAGGCGCGCGCCATGACCGAGCGCTTCAAGCCGGACCTGATCCTGCTGGACAACTTTCTGCCCGACGGCCAGGGCATCACCCTGCTGCGCGAACTGACGCTGAGCGGGTATCGCGGCGGCATCGTGTTCATCACCGCCGCCAGCGACATGGCCACCGTGGCCGAGGCGTTGCGTTACGGCGTATTCGACTACCTGATCAAACCGCTGGCCTATGACCGGCTGAGCCAGACCCTGCAGCGCTTCAGCCAGCGCCGCGAAGCGCTGAAAGACAAAGCGCGCCTCAACCAGCGCCGCATCGACGAGATGTTCAACACCTACGCCCGCGGCGAACAGCAGGCGGCGCTGCCCGCCGGCATCGACGAGCTGACGCTGGGCAAGGTTCGCGCGCTGTTTGCCGAACCCGCCGCGCGCCACACCGCTGAAAGCGTTGCGCAAAAAATGGGGCTCAGCCGCACCACCGCGCGCCGTTATCTGGAGTTTTGCACCGCCGCGCAGCAGCTGCGCGCCGAGATCATTTACGGCAAGGTCGGCCGCCCGCAGCGGATCTACCGCGCCGGCGAACCGCATTAACGGTTATTTGATCGCCCTTGCAAGGTTGCGTGTAACCGCTTTACTTTTTATGTACCGGTCAGCATCTTGGTGAGCATCACCTAGCCGACTGGACGATCGCCGATGCCCGCTGCGCCCCTTGCTTCCCTGACCGAGATCCTCGCCCGCCGTGACTGGCAAAACCCGGCCTGCACTCACTACCGCCGGCTGGACGCCCACCCGCCGTTCGCCAGCTGGCGCACGGTGGAAGACGCGCGCGACGATGCCCCCAGCGCCAGCCGCCGATCGCTGAACGGCGAGTGGCGCTTCAGCTATTTCCCGCGCCCAGAGGCGACGCCGGAAGGCTGGCTGCAGCAGGATCTGCCGGACGCCGCCCCGCTGGCGGTGCCGGGCAACTGGCAGCTCGCCGGCTACGATGCGCCGATCTATACCAACGTGCGCTACCCGTTCCCGGTCGATCCGCCGCGCGTGCCGGAAGACAACCCAACCGGCTGCTACTCGCGCACCTTCAGCGTCGATCCGGCCTGGCTGGCCGCCGGCCAGACGCGCGTCATCTTCGACGGCGTCAACTCGGCGTTCTATTTGTGGTGCAACGGCCACTGGGTCGGCTATTCGCAGGACAGCCGCCTGCCGGCGGAGTTCGATCTCAGCCCGTGGCTGCAGCCGGGAGAAAACCGGCTGGCGGTGATGGTGCTGCGCTGGTGCGACGGCAGCTATCTCGAAGATCAGGACATGTGGCGCATGAGCGGCATCTTCCGCGACGTCAGCCTGCTGCACAAACCCGCCGCGCACCTGAGCGATGTGCGCATCACCACGCCGCTGCATGACCGCTTTACCCGCGGCGAACTGGTGGTGACGGCGCGCGCCAGTCGGCCCGGCCCGCTGCAGGTGCAGGTTCAGCTGTGGCGCGATGGCGCGCGGGTGGCCGAACGCACCCAGCCGCTCGGCAGCGAGATCGTGGACGAGCGCGGCGCCTATGACGATCGGGTCACGCTGCGCCTGCCGGTGGAACGCCCGGCGCTGTGGAGCGCCGAAACGCCCACGCTGTATCGCGCTACCGTCGCCCTGCTCTCACCCGAGGGGGAGATTATCGAGGTGGAGGCCTATGACGTCGGCTTCCGCCAGGTAGAAATCAGCGGCGGGTTGCTGAAGCTCAACGGGCAGCCGCTGCTGATCCGCGGCGTTAACCGCCACGAGCATCATCCGCGCCACGGCCAAGTGATGGACGAGGCGACGATGCGCCACGACATCCTGCTGATGAAGCAGCACAACTTCAACGCGGTGCGCTGCTCGCACTATCCCAACCACCCGCTGTGGTATCGGCTGTGCGACCGCTACGGGCTGTACGTGGTGGACGAAGCCAATATAGAGACCCACGGCATGCAGCCGATGAACCGCCTGGCTGACGATCCGCTGTGGCTGCCGGCGATGAGCGAGCGCGTCACCCGCATGGTGCAGCGCGACCGCAACCACCCCTGCATCATTATCTGGTCGCTGGGCAACGAGTCCGGCCACGGCGTGAACCACGACGCGTTGTACCGCTGGGTGAAAAGCCAGGATCCGACCCGCCCGGTGCAATATGAAGGCGGCGGCGCCGACACCGCCGCTACCGACATCATCTGCCCGATGTATGCGCGGGTGGATCAGGATCAGCCGTTCCCGGCGGTGCCCAAATGGGCGATCGGCAAGTGGATCGGTCTGCCGGAGGAACAGCGGCCGCTGATCCTGTGCGAATACGCCCATGCGATGGGCAACAGCTTCGGCGGTTTCGAACGCTACTGGCGCGCGTTCCACCACTATCCGCGCCTGCAGGGCGGCTTTGTCTGGGACTGGGTCGATCAGGCGCTGATCACGCGCGACGCCCAGGGCGAAGAGTACTGGGCCTACGGCGGCGACTTCGGCGATACCCCCAACGATCGCCAGTTCTGCCTGAACGGGCTGGTGTTCGCGGATCGCACCCCGCACCCGGCACTGTTCGAAGCGCAGCGGGCGCAGCAGCTGTTCCGCTTCGCCTTCGACGCCGCCTCGCTGACGCTGACCGTCACCAGCGATTACCTGTTCCGCCACACCGACAACGAGCAGCTGAACTGGCGGCTGGAGCTGGACGGCGTGGAGCGCGCCAGCGGCAGCTTCAATCTGGCGCTGGCGCCGCAGGGCAGCGCTCGCTTCACCCTGCTCGACCGCCTGCCGATGCTGCATCAGCCCGGCGAACTGTGGCTGAACGTGGAGGTGGTGCAGCCGAAGGCCACCGACTGGTCCGAAGCGCACCACCGCT